>VBIW01000034.1 GCA_005880915.1 Chloroflexota bacterium
ACCACTGATCGCGGCGCTCGAAGGTCGGCGGCGGTGAAGCGGAGCAGGTGATAGCCGGCGTTCACAAGCGCATTCTGCCGGCGCATGTCGGCAACCATCCGGTCTTTGTGGTTCTCACCGTCGTACTCGATGACCAACCTGCGGTCCGGGTAATACAGATCCGCGCGCCCTACGAAGTTCCCGGCTGCGTCTCGAAGCTTGACCTGAACCGAAGGATGCGGCAGCTTTTGCTCTGATCAACGCTATCCGGACGCGCGTCTCCATCGGTGACTCGGCTCGCGGATCGGCCATTCGTACGGCACGCCGCAACCTCTTTATTCCTTTCGCCCCGGCGTGCTCCTCTATGTGACTAGCGAGCTGGGGCACCGTGACCAGGCCCGCACGAACGGCCATGTCAATCGCAACGACTGACTCAACAGCGTCGGAACGGCTCCCCAGATCACATGCCGTCCGCATTGCGGACGTAGTCCGGAACCGATGCCGAATGATCACCTCCGACTCAGGGAGCGCCGCACGTCTCAGCCTCACTCCAGCCCGAGCCCGAACCGGGACGTCACGTCCGATAGTTGCCTCTATGGGTTCGCACCACGCTACGTCAAGGCCCAAGAGCCAGGCCGCGGTGAGCCCTGAGAATGCGTACTCGGCCGGCAAACGCTGCGCGACTGCTCGCATCTTCAGCTCCCAATCCTGCCGGAGGCCGACCCAGGCATACTGGCCACGACTCAAGCGCGTCCAGAACTTTGTCTGGAGATCGTCCCAGCGCATGCCGAATTGCCTGGCATCCTCGACCGTGAACGGGCCGTGTCGCAGCTCGACCTGAGGTAGCGATCTGGTGGCCATGGCTTCGAGCATCAGTCCCGGGGCGCTCTAAGACAACCGGGCCTGTTAATAGCAACAGACCATCGGATGGTCCGGACGAAGCCACATCAAGTGCGACGCAAACGCAGGACAGTCCGGACTATCCGGGGATTCAGGCCGTTGGGTTCTCGAACGCCCCGATCTTCGGCGCGTCCGGATGCATCGACGTCTGGGGAATCAACTTGAGCGCCCCCGAAGCGACCGCATCCATCACCGCCTCCGCCACGTCAGGGTGGAAATGCGTCCCCGCCCCGGCCCGCACCTGCTCCACCGCCACCTGCATCGGCATCGCGCGCCGGTACGGCCGGTCCGAGGTCATCGCGTCGATCGCGTCCGCCGCGGAAACGATCCACGCAAACATCGGCAGCTCATCCCCCTTCTTGCGATCCGGGTACCCCTTCCCATCGAACCGCTCGTGATGCGACCGCACGATGACCAGCTCATCGGTGAGCATGCGAAGCCCAGACAGGATGTTGAACCCCACCACGGTGTGGCTCTTCATCTTCTCGAACTCCGACTCGGTGAGCTTCCCCGCCTTCTGCAAGACCGCGTCCGGCACCCCGATCTTCCCGATGTCGTGCAGCCGCCCGCCCCTCTCCAGGCGCACCCAAGCGGCCTGCTCCTTCGGCGCATAACCCATCTGCCGCGCGATCATCAGCGAGTACTGCGTCACCCTCTCCGAGTGACCCGCGGTGTAAGGATCCCGAGCGTCCACCGCATTCGCCAGGGCCTCGAGCGAGGCCAGGATGACCTCCTCGCGATCCTTGAACAGCCGCGCGTTGTCGATCGCGACCGCCGCCTGCGCCGCGAGCTCGGTGACCAGACTCCGATGGTCCGCGGTGAAGGCGTGCCCCACCTGATAGTTGGCGAGGAACACCACGCCGAACGGCTTGCCCCGCAGGGTGATGGGCACGCACAGCACCGCGCGCGGGTTGAGCGGGCTCTCGTCCGCCGATGGGCGCTGCATCGACTCCATCACCGCTTCACCCGACCCCATCACCTGGCGGCAGATATCGCCCCCCAGCCCGAGGGCGAGCCTCTCCGCGGTGACATGGTCGGTCCCAAAACCTCCCCTCAACACCAGCTTGCCGCCGTCCTCCAGCGCGAGACATCCGATCTGAGCCGACGACGCCTTCGCCGCCCCAGCCAGCACCTGCTGCAGGACCTGGCTCAGGTCGAGCGTCGAGGTTGCGGCCTGGAGCGCCTCCTGAAGGTTGCGCAGCTCCCAGATGCTGCGCTCGTGCTTCTCGTACAGCTCCGCGTTGCGCACCGCGACGACGCCCTGGTTGCCCAGCGTCGCCAGGACGCGCTGGTCGTCCACCGTCCACTCGCGCTTCTTGTGATCGAAAACCGAGAGGGTGCCCCACAGGCGGCCCTCCTCGATCATCGGGGCGCAGATGGCGGCCTGCAACCCATGCGCGCGGAGGGCCGGTGGCGCCTGCATATCGACATTTGCGTCGAGGTCGGCCACCGCGGTGGGGTGGAGGCTGAGCATCACTGCCCCCACCAGGCCCTGGCCGTTCTGGAACTCCATGCCATCCACCTCAGCCGGAAACCCGAGCGACATGATCACCGTCTGCAACCCGGCTTCGGTACGGCGGGTGAGCAGCCCGGCCGTCCCCATGGTCACCCGCACCGCGGTCTCCAGCGTCTTCCGCTCGAGCACCGCGGCGCCTTCGGTCACGGTGGTAAGCGCCTGCGAGACCTCACCGAGCGCGTCGAGCGCGGTGTCGAGGCGGGAAGCCTGGCCCGTCACGACCTGGAGGATGCGCGAGTTCTCCACCGCCACCCCGGCCATGGACCCCAGCTCGTCCAGGGCGCCTATGTCGTGCTGGCTGAAGCTCGACGTGCCGCCCCGGCCCAGGCACAGCGCACCGATCACGCCAGTCTTGCCCCGGATCGGAGTAAGTGCCTCATTCACGGTGATGGCATGCGTCTGGAGGCGAAGCCCGCTGAAGGTGTGCTGCTCTTCGGTCACGGCGTTGCGCAACACCGTCTCGCCGGCGTGCACCCTGGTCAGCGGCTCTTCCAGGCTCTCGTCGGCTTGAAAAATGACGGCGCGTCCGGCGTCGTACTTGATGACCTCTTTGCCACGCTCGAGCACGAGGTCGAGCACCTCCTGCATGGTTTTGCCTGAGGCCTCCTTGACGAGCTCGTTCATCAGCGAGTACCGCGCCGACTCCTTCTGCGACAGCGCCACGGCGTGAGCGCTGGCAAGCTCTGACCCAGCGCGGAGCGTCAATGTGGTGGCGAGTCTCCTGTCGTCGTCGTTGAACGCGGCGGCCTTGCTGCCGAGCAGGATGAACCCGCCGACCCGGTCGCCGATCGGCATCGGCGCCGCGAGTGCGCTCCTCACGTGCAGGTCCTCCGGCAGGTAGCTGAACAGCTCCTTCAACATTCCGTTGCCCTGTCCAGTGAATGTCTTGCCCGACTCGATGGCTGCCAGCAGCGGGCCGCTTCCATTCGCGTGGCGATTGATGGCCGCAGGATGAAGACCGTCCAGGCCAACGCCCGGAGATTGCGGCACGAACTGGCGGGAATCGCTCGAAACCAGGTAGCAGCACGCGAAGTCCGCGCCGAGCTGCTGCGCGATGCTCGCGGTGATCGCGGCCATGTCACCCGCGCGAGCGACCGAGTCGATGTCGGAAGTGGCGGCCAGGAACGCTCGATGCTTCTGCTTGAGCTCCGTCGATTGCCGCTGCATCGTGTCCATGAAGTTGCGATACGCGGTTCCGCCGATCGCGCCGGCGGCGCCCAGCATCGCCAGCCCGACAACCTGGAGCAGCAGATCGCCCTGGTTGGGGTTGAACTGCGCGATCAGCACAGTGAAGACGAACGCGGCCCCACCGGCAGGCACGGAGACCCGCCAGTTTCGGTAAACGACGCCGGTCGCGAGCGCCAGGAGACCGGCAAAGCCGGCGAAAGCCGTGGACCAGCCGACCCGGCCGCTCGCGTTCAGCGACGCCCCGACCAGGATCAAGAGCGCAGTGGTGGCCACCAGGCCGACCCGAAACCCCAAAACCGCCCGAATTGAGTTCATCTGGCGGCGACTAAGTCTAGGTTTGTGTTCCGAAGGGGAAGCTAGATAGCGAACTTAAACTTCATGCCAGGCACGAAATGACGGTTTCCGAGCTCCTCAGGATCGCCGACCACCTCGACCCGACGGGCCAACAGCTGGTCAGGAAGGCGTATGAGAGGGCCGCGACCGCCCACAACGGCCAGCATCGGCTGTCGGGCGAGGACTACGTCAACCACCCGGTCGAGGTTGCCGCGATCCTCGCCGACCTCGAGCTGGACGCCGCGACGATCTCCGCGGCGCTACTCCACGACACCGTGGAAGACACCAACCTGACCGCGGACGAGGTCAAGCGAGAGTTCGGCCCGGAGGTCGCTCGCCTGGTCGACGGGGTCACCAAGCTGGGCCGGATATCTCTGCGAACCGACCAACAGCAGCAGGCGGAGAACATCCGCAAGATGATGGTGGCGATGGCGGAGGACCTCCGGGTGGTCCTCATCAAGCTCGCCGATCGGTTGCACAACATGCGCACGCTCGAACCGCTCGCCGAGCCGAAACGGCGAAAGATCTCACGCGAGACGCTTGACATATACGCGCCGCTGGCGCACCGGCTTGGCATCGGCCAGATCAAGTGGGAGCTCGAGGACCTTGCCTTCCGCAACCTCGAGCCAGAGGCGTTCGAGGATGTCGTGAGGCGGATCGCGCGCAAGCGCGACGAGCGCGAGAACCTGGTCTCGGACCTGCGCGAGATCCTCGCCCGGGAGCTGGAGAAGCTCGGCATCCAGGCCGATATCACCGGCCGCCCGAAGCACATCTACTCGGTGTGGCAGAAGATGACCCGCGAGAGCAAGGACTTCTCGGAGATCTACGACCTGTCCGCAATCCGGGTCCAGGTCGACAGCGTGCGCGACTGCTACGGGGTCCTCGGCGTCGTGCACTCTCTGTGGAAGCCCATGCCGGGCCGGTTCAAGGACTACATCGCGATGCCGAAGTCGAACGGCTACCAGTCACTCCACACGACCGTCATCACGCACACGGGGGAGCCGATCGAGATCCAGATCCGGACGCACGAGATGCACCGGGTGGCGGAGTTCGGAGTGGCTGCGCACTGGACATACAAGGAAGGCGGCAAGGACGCGAGCTTCGACCAGAAGCTGTCCTGGCTGCGCAGCCTGCTCGAGTGGCAGAACGAGGTGGGGGACGCCGAGTCGTTTCTCAACACCGTCAAGGTCGACCTCTTCCAGGACGAGGTTTATGTCTTCACGCCGCGCGGCGACGTGATCAACCTGCCCGCCGATTCGACTCCGGTCGACTTCGCCTACCGCATTCACACCGAGGTCGGCCATCACTGCATAGGGGCGAAGGTGAACGGCCGCATGGTCCCGCTGGAATACGAGCTGAAGAACGGCGAGATCGTCGAGATCTTGACCTCCAAGGGTCCGCACGGACCGAGCCGCGACTGGCTGAACTTCGTCAAGAGCGCGTCGGCCAAGGAACGGATCCGCAAATGGTTCAAGAGCCAGCGCCGCGAGGAGAACGTCGCCAAGGGGCACGACCTGCTCGACAAGGAGCTGCACCGCATGCATCGCATCAGCCTTGGCGACCTGCCCGAGCCCAAGCTGCTCGAGATCGCAAACCTGCACAAGTACCCCACGGTGGACGACTTCATGGCGGCGATCGGATACGGCGACCTGTCGCCGCACGCGGTCGTGATGCGGATGTCGCTCAACCTGGAGGCGCCGGGCGGCGACCTGCGGACCATTCCGCTCATTCCCCAGGTCCAACCTTCGCCGCGCGTGCTGGTGCACGGCGAGAAGGGCATCCTGACGTCGATCGCCACGTGCTGTCAGCCAGTGCCGGGTGACGCAATCGTCGGCTACACGACCCGCGGCAGGGGCGTGACGGTGCATCGCGCGGACTGCATCAACGCCGTGAACGCGCAGGACTCCGCGCGCGTCGTACCGGTCGACTGGGACATGGACGCAACGCACCTGTACCCGGTGGCGATCAAGATCGAAGCGTGGGACCGCCAGGGCCTCATGCGCGATATCGCCACGGTCGTCGCGGAGAACCGGGTCAATATGTCCGCGCTGGAAGTCCACGTTTACGACGACAAGACCGCGGTCGTCTCGGCGACCGTGGAGATAGATTCGCTCGCCCAGCTTTCGCGCCTGATGGAGAAGCTCGAAGGCGTGAAAGACGTGCACACCGTCGCCCGCGAAGCGTCCTGAAAGGTGACCGTTCGCGTCGAGGTCACTGCTGATCGCAGGTTCGGCACCAACTCCTACCTGGTCGAAGACGAAGAGACGCACGACGCGGTCGTGATCGACTCCAACCTCGAGCCCAACCTCGTTGTCGACGCCGCGCGCGAGCGTGGCGCGAACGTCAAGGCGATCCTCCTGACGCATACCGACCTCGACCACATCGCAGGGCTGCACGAGCTGCGCGAGGCGTTCGGCCCCATCCCCATCGCGGTCCACGACGCGGAGCGCGACGTCCTGGACAAGGGCCGGCCGCTGCGACGAGAGTTCGGACCGATCGCGACCAGAATCGACAACCTGACCAGCCTCGGCGACGGCGAGCCCTATCGCGCCGGCTCTCTCGAGTTCGAGGTGCTGCACACGCCGGGACACAGCCCGGGCGGGGTGACGTTGAAGATCGACGGGTTTCTCTTCACTGGCGACGCGCTGTTCGCCGGCTCAGTGGGCCGCTCAGACTTCGCGAACTCCAACGGCGAGGCTCTGCTCGAGGGCATCCGCTCGAAGCTGCTCGCCCAGCCCGACGAGATGATCGTCTACAGCGGCCACGGCCCGGCGACGACGATCGGACGCGAGCGACAGATGAATCCGTTTCTTACTTCGAGCCGAGACTGAGGACGACGATCAGCGCCGGTCCGAGCAGGACCAGCCACAGCGTCGGGAACACGCAGCCGACGGTCGGGATGAGGATCTTGAGCGAGGCCCGCGCCGCCTCGGTCCGGATCTTCAGCCGCCGCTTGACTCGCATCTGAGCCGCGTGCGCCGCGATCGTGCGCGCGATTGGCACGCCCGTGCGCTCGGCGTAGAGGATGCCGCGGACAAGCGACGTGAAGTCCTCGATCCCGGTCGCCTCGGCCATCTCCACGAGGGCGTCGGCCCGCGGACGTCCGAGCTGGATCTCGCGCAATGCGCGCGCCACGAGGAGTGTCAGCGAGTCGTCCTGGTGGCGGACCAGCTGCTCGAGCGCGCGATCGAGGCCGAGGCCGGCCTCCATGCTGATCGCGACCACGTCGAGCGCGTTCGGCAATGACGCCTCGAGCTCAGTGCGCCGCTCCCGCACGAGCTGGTCCAGCCAGAGAACCGGCAGGTAGAAACCGAGCGCCACGCCGATCACCAGGGCGAGACCAATCGCAAAAGGGGTGCCGATGAGCAGGCCGACCGCCGTGCCGATGGCGCCGAGCCCCGCTGCCGCTGCGATGCGGAGCGTCTGCAGGCCGGCGGGGTCCAGGTTGAGCGGGTTGCCGACGAAGTCGAGCTGGCGGCGGAAGTTCGCGGCCTGCGCCTCGGGCGTCAGGCGCATCGTCTGGCGTTCCATCCAGCGCCGCAAGGGAGCGAACAGTCGCTCGAGGAATGGCTTCTCGAGCCGCAGCGCGACCGCGCTCTGGCCGAGGCCTACCTCCTGGCGGGCGAGGCGTTCGCGCGCCAGGGTTGTGGCGTCGGCCGCGCGTGAGGCGATGATGCCGATCGTCAGCAGATAAGCGCCGACTGCCGCGCCGATGCCGATGACAAGAGGAAGTGCGTTCATGAGATCGCCGTCAAGCGCCGGATGATCAGATTGCCGACGAAAAGAAACACTGCGGCGAGGCCGAGCATGAACCAGCCGAGCGGGTTGACGAGCATGGGGCGGAAGTAATCGCGGACCACGAAGTACAGCAGCAGCGCTGCGACGATCGGCAGCAGTGTGATGATCACAGCGCTTGCGCGCGACTGCGCGGTCGCGGCCATGACCTCGGCCCGCATCTCCTCGCGCTGGCGCATCGTGTCCGCGAGCGTGGCGAGGATCGCCGGAAGGTCACCGCCGACCGAGCGCTGAATCGTGATCACCATCACCATCAGCCGCAGGTCGTTGCTGCCGATCCGCTTGACCATGTTGTTCATCGCGCTCTCGATCGATGCGCCAAGCTCGATCTCGCGCCGCGCGAGCGCAAATTCGTCCGACACTGGTGGGCCGGCGTTGTCCGTCACCGCGCCGAGAGATTGCGCAACCGACTGGCCGGCCTTCATCGAGTTCGCGACGAGCTCCATGGCCCGGGGAAGGCCCGCATCGAACTGGCGCAGTCGATGCCCCCGCCGGTTACGCAGGTAGAGGGCAGGCAGCAGATATCCGATCACCGCAAGGACGACGAACTCGATCCCAAAGCCGAAACGCAACAGACCGATGGCGGCGAACAGCACGGCGAACCCGGCCTGGATGATCCTGAACTCGTAAGGCCGGAGCTCGATGTCGGCGCTGACCAGGTCCCGTCGCAGCCTGCTGGGCACCTCCTCGGAAGCGATCCACACAGGCGTCCCGGTCGACTCGAAGCGGCGCCGGAGCTGCTCGCGTACGTCGGCGAGCGTTCGATACGTGGCGCGGACCGAATCTTCGGGACCGCTCGACTGCTGGGACCGGACCATGCCGTAGACGACGAGCCCAACCCCGATTGCCGCGGCCACCGCGACCAGGACGATCGCTGTATTCATCCGGCTAGCGCGTCGTGAACTGCCAGCGCTTGTCCACGTCCCTTGGCCCGACACCGGTGGCCGACGAAACGTTGGGACATTTGTCATCGGGCTGCGTCGGCACATTCGCGTAGTCCGTGTACGACTCGAGCTCGTACTTCATCGTCGCGTTGTTCAGGAGCCAGAACAGGAACTCCGAATCGCATGCGGTCATCAACACGGTCAGGCTGCTCGTCACCGTCCCGGTCTGCGAGGCCTGTGCGCCGCTGGCGGGCCCGACCCTGATCACGTCGATGTCGCGGAACACAGTGCGCACCACGGGGACGCCTGGGCTCTGGCCGAACGTCGACGTGTTGATCGTCGCAAGCATCGTGATCCTGTCGCCGAGCTGGACGTAGCCGCCGACCCCGACCTGCTCGCCGGTCGGAACCGTGACCGCGACCCATCCCTTCGGGATTGGGAGGAAGGCGACGTCGCTGTTGCTGAGGAGGTCACCCGCCGAGGTGATGAGGTTGGCGGTCACGGGGCTGCCCGCGGGGATGTCGACCCGGGCGCCCTTGCCGGCCACGTCCTTGACCACCGAGAACGCCTGGGGCGGGGCGGGCTGGAAGCTGGCGATCGTCAGGTCGCCCGCCTGCATCACCGTGCGGGCCTTGATGTCGTGGCTTGCCACGACGACCCTGGTGCCGGTGGTGCTGCCCTGGATTAGCGGCAGGCTGGCGATGCCGGCGGCGGTGGCGAAGGCAAGCACCGCCAGCACGGCTCCGATCACGATGTAAAGGCGCCCGCGCCGGGGTCTGGCGAGGACGGAGGTGGCTATTGACAACTTAATGTGGGCGCAAGCTTCACAAAAAGGACGCCGGAGCGCAACAGAAATCGCCAAACGGTTGTCCCCAGGGCCCAGGTCATTCGATCAGCGCAGCCTCCACGATGGCCGTGTTGACCCCGTAGTCGGTGCCCACGGCGGTGCCCGCCCCGGCCGCCGCCGAGATCGAAAGGCTGCCGCAGGTGAGCGTCCCGTCGATCGTGCTGGTCCCGTTCACCGTGTCCGTGCAGGTGCCCGCCCAGTAGATCGAGCCGAAAAGCCAGTGTTTGGCCGAGGCGCCCTTGATCGCGATCTGGCCGGTGCTTCCGGCCGGGGTCCAGACCAGCAGGTTCCAGCACGCCCGGTCGTAGAGCGGGCACCAGGACGGGCTGGTGCAGGCGGCGTCGCCGGCCGGGACCTGGTTGCAGGGGGCGGCGAACCAGGTGAACCCCCCGCCCGCCGAGTCGGCTGCGGTGTTGGGCGGGCAGGCCGAGATCGAGCACGGGGTCGAGCCGAACTGGCATTTGGCGCCGCCACACGACGCGCCGCCGCCCGCAGCGCAGCTGCCGCTCGAGAACCCGGCCTGGCCGACGAGCTCGAGCGTGACGTCACGTCCGAGCAGGGTGTTGCCGTTGAGGCAGATCCCGCCCCCGCCGCCCGCAAAGCCGTTGCCATTGAAGTAATAGAAACCTGGATCCAGCACCGCCCCGGTTGGGGCCGTCCCGCCCGCAGCGGGTAAGAAGGTGGCGATTGTCAGCGCCCAGGTTGTAGCGGGCACGCTGCCGATCGTCTCGCTGGCCACGGCCGCCGGCAGGTCGGTCCGCCACTCCGAGCTGAAGTCGTTCGCCGGGTCATTGACGGTGTTGTTCCACCCGAGAGCCGGGGCGATCGTCTGCGCGGCCTGCGGGGCGAAAGTGTCCGCCGTGATCACCAGTTCGTTCGCGACTGCAGTCGCGCCGGCCGTTGAGATCGTCGCAGTCAGCTGGTTGGCGCTCGCTGTGAAGCTGCCGGTCTGGTCGAGCGGCGCAGCGGCGACATTCCTCCACTCCGACATCTGTGCCGAAGCGAAGATGTTCGCGGGGTTGATCGTGAAGGTGACGCCGGCGATCCCGCCCGGGTTGTTTGGGTAGTACCAGATCTCCGATCTGCCGGCGGTTGCCTCGTTGACGAAGGTTGCAGCAATCCAACCGGCGGGCGCTGTGAACCTGTTCGGGGTCGGCTCGGACCGCGTAGTCGCCACGAGGAGCGTTCCGGCGGTGCTGGCGACAGGCAGGGTCGCGGTAAGGAAATGCTGCTGCGGAGCTGACTCCGGTCCGATCTGAACACGCGAGATCGCCGCCGGCGTGGTGCCGAGGTTGCCGACGTCGAGGTAGCCGTAGCAGCCCTTCTTGAAGTGGACGTACCCATCCCCAGGCTGCGTCGGCGCCAGAGCGTTGGCCCTTCCGACGGTCACGCCGTTGACGGTGATGTTCGGGTAAGTCGTCCCGGCGTTGCACGCGACGCCGCCGGGGAGGGTCGCCGTGATGTTTGGGTCGGCGTTCGGCTCAGGCGGAAGCGTTGACGACAGCGGCCCGACCGGCTGCGCGCCGGTGCCGCCGGCGCAGGGGTTCGGGTTGATGGCCCTGTTGGCCACGGAAATGAACGCGCTTGTCCCTATGGCCCCGCATGTCATCGCCGTGTGGCCGGACAGCTCATAGCCGTCGGCGCAGATCGCGTTGCTCGCCACGGGCGTGCAGCTTCCCCCGCCACCGACCCAGGCCTGCCCATTGGTGTAAACCGACGCGTTGCCCAGGTCCGAGTAAGTGCCGGAGGCCGCGTCATATCGCTGGTGCGCAAAAAGGACGCAGCTTCCGCTGAGGCTGATCGCGCTCGACGCGAGGACGCTGCCTCCGACGTTGACCTGGCCTCCGGTGCATGAAAGAGTAGTGGCCGTGATGGCTGCGGTCGAGCCGTTCAGCTGCTGTGCCACCGCGCGCCTGGTCACGTTGGTGCTCGAGATGCCCAGGTAGTTGCCGAACGAGATGGGTAACGCCAGCGTGAGAATCACCTCGACCTGCTGCTGGTGTCCGCGATAGGGATAGTTGACGGTCTCGGTGATGGTGTTCGAGGTGAACTTGTCGGTGGCCGTGTAGCCGGCCGAACAAGATCCAGCGGGAGGGCTCGTCAAGGCGCCGCTGCGCACGCGCTGCGTACCCAGGAACAGGTCCGCCTCCTGAATCACGCTCGTCGCCGACCCGAGGTTGCAGCCCACGCCGATCTTCAACGCCGCGTCGAGCGCCGACTGGTCGGCGAGCTGCTGCAGCTGGTTGCGCTGCCACTCCACGGAGCCGGTCAGCAGGATCAGCGCGGCCGAGCCGATCAGGGCGACCAGCCACACCGCGACGATGATCATCACCTGCCCCGATTGACGACTGTGGGCCACGTCAGTACTCCAGGCGCCCGACCGACTGCGAATCGAAAGTGAGCACGCTCGGAATCCCGAGGAACGTGTTGAGGACGGGCTTCCACTGCAGCTTCAGGTCCACGACCACGAGCTGATGTCCGGGAATGCGCACCGGCGCGCCGGCGCATGTCGAACAGCTCCATCGCGTGTTACCCGTCGCCGGGTCGAGCTCGTAAACGAAGACGTAGACCGTGCTCGGATTAATCGACCCGGTCAGCGCGATGCTGCCCGGCTGCGTGCCGTTCGCCGCGTACAGGCCGTACGTCGGTGGGTTCGTCAGACCGCCGGTCGAGTCGAGGTAGACGACGGACATGCCAAGCGCGTCCAGCTGGTGCGCGCCGTTGGTCAGCGGACCAAGGGTGCAAGGGGTGGAGAGCGCCGTGCAGTCCGGAGCCAGAGTGTTGGAGCCGCTGTAGTAGCCGAGCACCGCCTGGCGTGCCATGTCGCGAGACGCGCCCTGCAGGGAGGTGTAGATGAGCAGGCCGCGTCCCAGGTCGACGGTGGCGCCGATCAGCAGGAAGAGCATGGGCGCGATCAGCGCGAACTCCAAAAGGGCCTGGCCGCCTCCCCATTTATGGGGGCCGCGCGCTGCGCGCCCGGAGGGGGAGGGGCTCGTGCTTCTCACCACGCTGTTGTGGCGCGGCTCGACCCCGTGATCGTGATCCCGCCTCCCAGGACGTTGAGGTCGCTGAACCCGTAGTACACAGAGACGTCGACCTCAGAGTTGTAGTTCGACTGCACCGAACCGCTGCAGTCGAGGCTGGTGCCGCAATAGACCGCGACGACGGCGTGGTCCGGAGCCGGCGCCGTGTAGTCCGTGCCCGCCACAAAGGGAGGCGCGTGGTTGACCTGGGTCGGGCATGCGACGTTGGCGCTCGCAACCACGGCTGCAAGATCGGCTTTCACCAGGTTGCACATCGCGGTCAGCCCCGGCCCGTTGGTGGTCGAGGTCTTGCCGGCCACGAGCCTCGCGGCATCGCGTGCGGCGTCGGAGGTCTCGACAGCGAACGAGTAGCCGCGGCCCAGCTCCAGCACGCCCGCGATGAGCACGATGAGGATCGGCAGGGCGAGAGCAAACTCGACCAGCGCCTGCCCTCCCCATTTATGGGGGCCGCGCGCTACGCGCACGGAGGGGGAGGGGCTCGTGCGCCTACCCATCTAGCTTGAGATTCGCTAAGACGACCCGGGCGATCTCGGTCGCGCCGCGCGAGACCAGCGCCGACGGGTCGTGCTGCAGGGCGATCCCGCCCGCGAGGGTCGCGTCCTCGGGCCGCGAGTCGTCGAACCCGACGACGACGGACATCTTGCGGCCGAGGATCGCCTCCACTCCCGCTCGGTCCAGCGGTGGATGAGGCGACCGCTGGTTGAGCACGAGCTCGACGCGGTTGTCGGGCACGTTCATGATGTCCCGGAAGATCGCCAGCGCTCGACGGGCGTCCGTCATGGCAGCGATCTCGGGTGGGACGACGATCACGAGGCACTCGGCCCGCTCGATCACGGCCAGGGCCGCCTCGGCCAGCGAGGTTCCCAGGTCGACGACGATCATCTTCTGCCAGGGCACCACAGTGTCAAGAACGCGGCCGATGAGCTCCCCGTTCAAGGTGTCTACCTCTTCGGGCCGCAGCGTGCCAGGGAGCACGCCCATGCCTGTGCGGTGATTGACCACGTTGCCGCGGAGGACCGTCTCGAAATCCGCCGGCGATGCCTTTGACGCGCTGGCCACCGAACCCGTCGCGATCAGGTCCGCGAACAATGCGGCGTGGCCGAAGGGCGCGGCGAGGTCGACCAGCAGGACCTGGCGCGGGAATTTGCGGGCCAGCGCCGCCGATGTGTTGATGGCGAGCGTGGTGGTGCCGGCTCCGCCTTTGGCCGAGAAGAAAGCCACGATCGGGGCGGCGTCTTTGGAGGCGACCTGGGCCTGGATCGCCGCGGCCGCCGACACCTCCTGCTCCCAGAGCCTGTCGAGGGTCACGGCAACCTTCTCGAGGTTGGGGCCGAGGCCTTCCAGGAGGCCGTCGCGGTCGAGCGTCAGGAGGACCGCGTCGGTCAGGCCGTAGATGTTGGTCACGTAGCGCTCGCCGGTGCGGGGAGCGGGGAGGATGACAAGGTCGCCTGGAGCGGGCCGGCGGGTCAGCAGGACCTTGCCGCTGGTGTCGGTGACCGACTCCTCGACCTGGCCGGACGCGAGGAAAACCACGATGTCGCCGCCCTGGCCGCCGAGGCGGAGGGTGTCCCGAGCCGCCAGGCCGATCGGCCGCATCCGCCGGGCGACGGCTCGCAATACGCCGTCGTTTAGCTCCGAGAACACGGCCGACATCTCCAGGATTCGCGTCCGCATCTGGAGTGCGGACGGCGCCTGGTCACCGCCTGGTCCGCTGCCGGTAGCGGCCACCTGGGCTAACTCTTCCTCCCGCGCCCGCTGTAAGGTTTCAGGAACCTCACGGGCGTTCAAAACGCCGATACTGTAGCAACCGCCCCCCAAATGGACCCTCCGCTTCGCAGCAATGGCTCAAATACTCGACCGGTCACACAGGCCCCAACCCGCGGCGCAGGGCGCTCTCGGGTGGCGGGCCGCGTTGATCGGGTGCTTAACAGCGCGCTCGCGGGTGAGCGCGCGGCGGTCCTTAACGCCACGGCCGCCGAGCTGCTGGCCGAGCCGATCGCCGTCGCAGGGTCGATCGAGGCTGCCCTCGGCCGGCCGGGGGTGGGTTTGATGGGCCACTGGATGGTCCACGAGCTCTTGCGCCGGTCGAAGCTTTACGACGATCTCGTCAACTCGCTGGCCAGCCCGAACGCCGTCACCCGCGCCGCGGCTGCGCGCATCTGCGGGGCGGCCCGGATCTCTGATTCGGTCGCGTGGATATCCGACCTCGTCAAGGACTCGAACCCTCGGGTCAGGGACGCGGCTGTCCGCTCCCTCGGCCAGGTGGGTGGCCGGCGAGCCGTCGACGAGCTGATCGCGTCGGCCGGCGAGATCCCGCTTTATCGCCTTGCGATCACCCTCGCCAGGGCCGCCTCGGACGTTGACATCGAGGCGTTGATGCGTCAACCCGCGGATGAGCGTGCAGCGCTCGCGACGGTGCTCGCCTGCGGCCTGCGGCAGGATGTGCTGCGGGTTTCGCCGCTCCTCGGGATCGCGCACGACCGGCGGTGGCCGAAGCGGGTCCGGGCGGCCGCCTGCAAAGCGCTGGCTGCGATCGGCGACCGCTCCGCGGCGGACGGCCTCAACCGCCTCGCGATGAGCGAATCCGAGGTGACCGTGAAGCAGGCCGCCGAGCGAGCGCACCGCAGGCTCCTCAAACGCGCCGTGGGCAGGCCACGGTGAAGCTGTCCGAACGGTTCGACCGCCGCTACCAGCAGACCCCGGCCACCGCGCCCCAGGTCCCGGTGACCGCGCCCCAGCAGCCGGTCACCGGCCCGCAGACTCCCCTCGACGGAACCCCGACCATCGCGCCGGTCGAGCGGCGCGCGGTCCCGCGCGAGGGGACCGTGGCGCAGCCGGAGCTTGAGACGCCGCGCCCCGGCGACACGCCGGCGACCCTGAGCCCCGCACTCGCGGCGGCCAAGGCGGAGGTCCACGCCGACCTGCTGCGGCGCCACGCCGCCGCCATCGACATTACGAACCGGGCGGGCATCCGGCGGCTCCTGACCCAGCTCACCGAGGAGCACTTCCGAAACAAGCCACCCGCGGCGCTTGTCACCGCTGCCGACCGCGAGCGGCTGGTCGACATCCTCTTCGACGAGGTCATCGGTCTCGGGCCTCTCGAGGCACCGCTGCGTGACCCCGACATCACCGAGATCATGGTCAACCGGCCGGAGCAGATCTTTGTCGAGCGGCGGGGAAGGATCGAGCTGACGAACCTCGCGTTCGAGGACGAGGCCAGCCTGCGCAGGGTCATCGACCGTATCGTGTCGACGATCGGCCGGCGCGTCGACGAGTCGGAGCCGATGTGCGACGCGCGGCTGAAGGATGGATCGCGCGTCAATGTCGTAATCCCGCCCGTTGCGATCTACGGACCGTGCCTCACCATCCGCAAGTTCGGCCGCGAGGTGCTCACGCCGGAGCGCATCGTGAGCACGGGGGGCTCGAGCGAGGCCATTCTCGAGTATCTAGACGCGGCGGTGAAGACACGGCTCAACGTCATCGTGTCTGGCGGCACGGGCTCTGGCAAGACCACCCTGCTCAACGTCCTGTCCGGGTTCATTCCAGGCGACGAACGCATCGTCACGGTTGAAGACGCGGCTGAGCTGCGTCTCCGGCAGGTGCACGTGATCAGCCTCGAGTCGAAGCCCGCCAATGTGGAGGGCCATGGCCAGATCTCGATCCGAGACCTTGTACGTAACTCGCTGCGCATGCGGCCGGACCGAATCATCGTGGGTGAGGTTCGCGGCGGCGAGGCGCTGGACATGCTGCAGGCGATGAACACAGGCCATGACGGGTCGATGAGCACGGTGCACGCCAACAACCCGCGAGACGTGATCACCCGCCTCGAGACGCTCGTTCTGCTGGCTGGAACGGAGCTGCCCTCACGGGCCATCCGCGGCCAGATCGCCTCGGCGATCAACGTCGTGGTCCAGACGGAGAGGTTGCGGGGCGGTGCGCGCAAGATCGTCAACGTGGCGGAGGTCCTGGGCATCGTCGACGGCGAGATCGCTCTCCAGGAGCTGTTCGCGTTTCGGCAGGTGGCCGTGACACCGGACGGCCGGGCTGTGGGATTTCACACAGCGACCGGTACGCGATCCAATTTTGCCGCCCACTTCAAGGCCAATGGGGTGGATTTTCCGGACTCGATGTTCGCGCCGACCAACCAGCCTCCGATGGAGGGTCTCTACTGATGGGCAGCGAGTTCAGTGAGTTGAACGCCAGACCTCCAGAGCAAAACCCCGACGGCCACCAACACCGATCCATCCAGCTCGACCTGGAGCTTCTCGATGATGTCGGCCACCAGCTGCGGAATCAGCTGAACGCCGTGGTCGGCGCGGCGGGCCTGCTGGCCAGTGGGGCGGAGACGAGCGAAGAGCGCGAGCTGGCGGCGATCGTCGAGTCGGGGGCCGAGCAGGTGGCGCGCATCGTGGACGAGGTGCTCGACGCGGCGAGCATCGAGAACGGTGAGTTCGAGCTGGCGCTGCATCCATACGACGTTCGGTCGACGGTCGAGAGCTGCCTCGGCCTCGTTTCCGAGGCGGCCGGCGCCAAGGGTCTCGACATTTCCTTTAATGCAGCTTCGGACGTTCCTACGGTCGTCATCGGCGACTCGCGCCGGCTGGAGCAGATCCTGCTGACTCTGCTCCATGGCGCGGTCGACCGCACGTATCGCGGAGGGATCGGTATCGACCTGGCCGCAGAAGACCGCGGCGGCCTCGTCGCGCTGCACTTCGAGATCCGCGACACAGGCCGGGGTGTCCCGGCCAGGATCCTGCGTGGCGGTCTCGACGGCGTCACAGGACCCCACGACCGGCTCGAGCCCGGAGACCGGCTTGCGATCCTGAGCCTGGGCACCACCAAGCGGCTGGTCGAGATGATGGACGGTGAGCTGCGGGTCGAGCAGGGTGGGGTGGAGGCCGGGCCGGACGCGGGCACCGTCTTCGACTTCACAGTCCTGGCAGAGGCCCTTCCGGGTTCGGTCGCCACCACGCAGCTGACCCTCGAGGCGATGCGGGTGCTGGTCGTGGCCGCCGATCCGACCGAAAAGCGGCTGCTCGCGCTGCAGGTCGAGCAGTGGGGCGCCAACGCGGCATCCACCTCACCTGACGAGGCGCTCGCCGCGGTGAAGGTTGGGCACCCGTTCGACATCGCGCTCGTCGAGCATCACCCGCCGGCGATCGACGGACTGCAGATCTCGACCTCGCTTCGAGGAATGCGCAGATCGGACCAGATGCCCATCGTCCTGATCTCGTCGGCGCCGCCTGGGCCCGCGGAGACCGCGGCCGCCGACAGTGGAGTCATCCAGGCGACCCTGACCAAGCCAGTTCCGCCGCGCACGCTCCATGACGTGATGATTCAGGTCGGCGGCCGGGGCGCCCAACCCCAGGAGGCGCAGGCAGTCGAGCCTGGCGCGCTGCGCGTGTTGATCGCGGACGACAACGCGCTCAACCAGAATCTGCTGAAGCGACTCGTCGCAAAGCTCGGCCATACAGTCGACGTCGTGTCCAACGGGCGGGAAGCCGTCGCCGCGGTGGCACAGACGTCTTACGACGCGGTGCTGATGGACGTGCTGATGCCCGAGATGGACGGTCTGCTCGCCGCCGAGGCGATCTGCCGGCGATGGCCCCGCGGCAACCGGCCGCGCCTCATCGCGCTGACCGCGATGGCCGGGCCGGGCGACCAGGAGCGCTGCCTGCGCGCAGGCTTCGACGACTACATGAGCAAACCGGTCCGTCTGGACGACCTGACCGAAACCCTGAAAACCGCCGTCGGCTACCGAGCAAATAGAGAAAGGGCAGGCCTCTAGCGAAGGCACCCTCTCCCCTCAGGGGAGAGGGGCGTGGTTAACTCTTGAGCCGGTTGTCCAGCCGGTCCTCCCCATTTACGGGGAGGTGGCGCGAAGCGCCGGAGGGGCAGCGCCGGAGGGGCAGCGCCGCAGGGGCAGCGCCGCTGGGGCTGGTCTAACTCTTCAATCTGTTATCGAGCCGATCTTCATGCGATGCGAGCCTGGAAGCGCGCGCCTCCAGGTAGACCACGAGGATCACGATCACTCCGCCCAGCACCATCAGCCCGCCGAGGGCCTCAGCCTCCACACCGCTGGGCTGGGCGATGATCTGGACCATCGCCGCCCCGAAGACAAGGATGTAGCTGAGGCCGAGGAGCCGGACGCGCGGTGCGACCTCGGAGCTGTCGCCCCCGCGCCACGGCCGCTTGCCGATGATCAGCAGGTAGGCGCCCATGATCAGCGCCAGCGAGGCGAGGACGAGAGAGGCGATCTGCACGTAGGCCGTGGTCATCGGCGCGAGAGTTTAACCCCTCAACCCGGTGCTTCTTACAATCGAACACTCAATGCCTCGCTCCGAACCCATCAAAGCGGTCCGCGGGGTTCGCGACATCCTCCCTGGCGAGCTGCCCTTATGGCGTGCCGCCGAGCAAGCCGCGTCGGCTGTCGCGCGCCGGTTCGGCTACGAGGAGATCGTCACGCCAATCCTCGAGCACGCGGAGCTCATCGAACGCGCCGGCGAGGACACCGATGCATTCGCCAAGGAGCTGTATCGCTTCGAGGATCGGAGCGGCCGTGCCCTCGCGTTGCGTCCGGAGGCCACTGCCGGAGTTGTGCGCGCCTACTTCGAGCGCGGCCTCAATCAGGGTCCTCAACCCACGCGTCTTTTTTTAACCGGGCCGATGTTTCGCTATGACCGTCCGCAGAAGGGTCGCTACCGCCAGTTCTATCAGCTCGACGTCGAAGCGATAGGCAGCGCAGCCGCGGCACTCGACGCAGAGGTCATCGAGCTGGCGCGCGATTGGCTGCGCGAGGTCGGACTTGGCGACCTGCGGCTCGAGCTGAACAGCATCGGCGACTCGAAATGCAAGCCCGCGTATCTAGAGCGCTTGCAGGATTATTACCGGCCCCTCAAAGCAAAGCTCAGCCCGGACTCGCAGCAGCGCCTGGAGCGCAATCCACTGCGTCTGCTCGACAGCAAGTCTGAGCAGGATGCTCCGTTCAAATCGAGCGCGCCGAAAATCACCGATCATCTGTGCGACGAGTGCGCGACGCATTGGGCGCTGGTGCGACGCCTCCTCGACACGGCGGAGATCGAGTACGTCCTCAATCCTTACCTCGTTCGAGGCCTCGACTACTACACGCGGACGGTTTTCGAGTTCTATCCAAGCGGCGCAGCAGGACAGCAGGACGCACTTGGTGGCGGCGGCCGGTACGACGGTCTGGCTGAGGCCGAGGGCTGGCCGCCGACAGCGGCGGTCGGCTTCGCGAGCGGCCTCGACCGCGTGACGGAGCTGATTGCCGCGAGCGGCGTGGACGTCATTGCGAGGCCGACGGCTGACGTGCTTGTGGTGCCGGACGGTGACCTCGCGGTCGAAGCCGCCGAGGTGGCGCGCATCTGCCGCGCGGTCAGGTCGACCGCAGTCGACTACGAGTCGAAGAGCCTGACGGCGAAGATGCGCGCGGCGAACAAGCTGGGCGCGAAGTGGGTCGTTCTGCTGACTCTTGACGCGGCGTCACGCCGTTCAGCCCAGCTGCGTGACATGACGAGTGGTGAGCAGGAAGAGCTCGCGTGGGTGGAGCTGCCGACGCGCCTCGCATGAGCGGGTTCACAGCGCCCCATTGCGGCGCGCTACGCGCGAGCGACGACGGCCGCGAAGTCGAGCTTTACGGCTGGGTCGCGCGACGCCGCGACCACGGCGGGGTGACTTTCATCGATCTGCGCGACAGGTGGGGCACGGTGCAGGTGGTGATCAGGTCGCTCGAGGCCGAAATCAGAAACGAGTACGTCGTGCGCATCAAAGGCAAGGTCACCCGCCGCCCCGGCGGATCTGAGAACCCAAAAATGGCGACGGGCGACGTCGAAGTCGTGGCCAGCGATCTGGAGATCATCTCGGAGTCGCACCCGACCCCATTTCCGATCGAGGACCCGGAGGAGCCTGACGAGAAGACGCGCCTCGAGTATCGCTACCTCGACCTGCGGCGCCCGCCGATGACAAAGATGCTCGAGCTGCGCAGCCGGGTGAACAAGATCATCCGCGACTTCATGGACCGCAACGAATTCATCGAAGTCGAGACGCCGATACTCACACGGAGCTCGCCCTCCGGAGCGCGTGACTTCCTCGTGCCGTCGCGCCTCCACCCCGGAAACTTCTATGCCTTGCCGCAGGCACCGCAGATGTTGAAGCAGCTGCTGATGGTGTCGGGCGTGCAGCGCTACTACCAGATCGCACGGTGCTTCCGCGACGAAAACCTGAGAGCTGATCGGCAGCCAGAGTTCACGCAGCTCGACGTGGAGATGTCGTTCTGCGACGAGGAGGATGTCTTTTCCCTGGTCGAGGGCCTGTTCGCCGAGCTCTGGCGAGAGATCCTGGGGGTGTCACTGTCGGTGCCGTTTCCGCGACTGGACATCAAGGAGTCTTTCTTGCGGTACGGCTCGGACAAGCCGGACCTGCGCTACGAGCTGGAGATCGCCGACCTGGGTGGCGCGCTGCATGAGACCAGGGCCGAGATATTCCGCAAGGTGCTGGCCGCGGGCGGCGTCGTGCGCGGACTCAGTGTGCCGAACGGCAAGGATTTCGCACGTCGCGAGCTCGACGAGCTCGTGACCGTCGCCAAAGGCGCGGGTGGGCAAGGACTGGCTTGGCTGCCTGGACCGCTGGACAAGTTTCTCAGCGAGGGCGAGACCGGCGAGATCCGGCGCTTGACCGGCGCCGGCGCCAACGACCTGGTCCTGGTCGTAGCTGACCGACGCCGAAAGGCCGAGACAGTGATGGGCTTGATCCGGCAGGAGGTCGCTCGGCGCCGCAAGCTCGTACGCGAAGGCGAGTGGAAGTTCCTCTGGATCAACCCCACATACCTTTTTGAGGAGGACGACCAGGGCAAGCTCACGTACGCCCATCACCCCTTCACGCGGCCTTTCGACGAAGACATGTCGTTCGTAGAGGAGCGGCCGTATGACGTCAAGGCACACGCCTACGACATCGTGTGCAACGGCTACGAGCTTGGCGGGGGGAGTCTCCGCATCTACGACCCGGCGATGCAGGAACGTGTGTTTCAGCTGCTCGGCATGCCGCTCGAGATGATCCGGGCGCGCTTTGGCACTTTGCTCGAGGCCTTCACATACGGAGTTCCACCGCACGGCGGGATCGCACCCGGAATCGATCGCATCGTGATGATGCTGGGTGGGACCGACAACATCCGTGATGTCATCGCGTTTCCCAAAACCCAATCGATGTCGGACTTGATGCTCGGCGCTCCGTCGGAGGTCGACCAGTCGCAGCTCGAAGAGCTCCACCTCAAGGTCGTCCCACCCCAGAAAGCACCGTCGTAGGATTGGCGGTGCTCCCGAAGGGTGGCGGGCATGTGCGCGTTGCCCAACACTCGCTGAAAGGGACCCCGGAGTCCGCAAGGCCGACCAAATGCCCGCTTCGACGGGACTTGGAGAGCCGAGGCAGGGGACCCACCTGAGCATGCTCAGGACAACCCACCCCCGCTGCCTGGAGGGAGTCTTGTGGATCAGGCCCGAGGGCGTCTCGCGGATCAGGCCCCCTCTCCCCCCAGGGGAGAGGGATCAGGGGAGAGGGGCGTGAAACTCATACCCCCTGGTCTCATCGTGGCAACGCTGCTTGTCCTCGTCGTCTCCCAGCTCTGCTTCGCCTTCCTCCCATACCGCCGCCGCGCCTACATCCCCATCGTCTTGATGACCGCGCTCGGTTTCGGCCTCGGCCAGCTCTGGGACTACCTCGGCCTGCCGTCCGCCCGCCTCGGCCAGGCCAACCTGCTGCCGGCCGCGGCCTTCGCAGTCCTGCTTCAGCCGCTGGCACGCTTCGTCCCCAGGCCCTCCCGCGAATCCAGGGAACCGACTTCGGGCAATGAGGGGACCCGCACTTAAGATTGCGGATGTGTTTGCGCTCCGTGCGCTGAGGGTATTCACAGAGTGAGCAGTCAAAGCTTCATGTGGATCGCGTTCGGGGTGGCCGCGTTGATCGTGGCGCTCGCCCTGGCCGCGCTGCTGATCCGGCTGCGCGGAACACTCGGAGCAGTCGAAGAACTGCTCGATACGACCAACGAAGAGATGAAAGAGACACTGCCCGAGGTGAGACAGACGATCGAGAACGTGAACGACATCACGTCCGGCGTCAACGTCGGGCTGAGGACCGGCGGTCGCGGGATGGCCGCGTTCGGCCGCGGCATCAGCGCCGCGGTGCATGGCGTAGGGGAGGCGGGTAAGAGCCTCGTTCGCTCGGTTAAAGGAGGTTAGCGGTGGCTGACGACAGCAACGGCGGCGGTGGTTTCGGCTGGTTCATCCTCGGCGGTCTCGTGGGGCTTGCCGTTGGCGCGTACATCGCGTCGGGCCCTGGCAAGGAGCAGATCGACAGTCTGCGCAGCAAGACGATCGAGCTGAGCGGCAGTGAGCCCGTCCAGCGCGCGCGTGACGCGGCGCAGCGGGCACGGCAGATGGTCAGCGACCCCGATCACCCGGTCGGCAAGGCGATCCAGGACGGCGTTGCGGCGGCGAAGCGGAAGCGTGAAGAGCTCGAGGCGACTGCGGCGCGGAAGATGCAGCGGTCGACCAACCTGGAGGAGTAGGGCCCCAAAGATGGCCAAGCGAAATCTCGCCGAGCTGAAGATCCCCGCCACCTCGGCGTTCATCCCGGTGGCCAAGCGAGTCGCGACCACGCTGGGCGGTCAGCTCGGTTTGAGCTTGATGGACCTCGACGAGCTCTCGATCGCGCTCACGCAAGCGTGCGACAGCGCAATCTCGGCAGCCGAGGAGCTTGGCACTCCCGCTGACCTGAAGCTCACCTATTTCGCGACCGACCGGGCGCTCGTCGTCGACGTCGACCTCATGCCGATCGGCACCGCGTTGCCGATGCCGGGGATCAAGCACGAGTCAAACGTCGACCCTGAGCTGCAGCGCCTCGCCTACGAGATGATCCGCTGCTTCGTCGACGACTTCCGGCCGACCATCGAGCCGCTTACGGGGCATGTGAGCTTCCGGATGGTCAAGCACCTGGCCGGCTGACCGCCAAGCGGCGGAAACTAGAGTTCTATTGGCATCACCGCCGCGGATACCGCGCGAGGAGCTGCGGGCGCTCCATCGCCGCTACAAGGAAACCACGGACCCGGCCGAGCGCGATCGCGTCCGCGCCCAGCTCGTCGAGGCCTACCACGACTTCGTCTATTTTCTGGCTCGGAAATTCCAGAACCGCGGCGAGCCTCTGGACGATATCGTCCAGGTCGGCTACCTCGGCCTGATCAAGGCGATCGAGCGATTCGACCCGGACCTCGGATATGAGTTCACGACCTTCGCCACCCTGACGGTCGCGGGGGAGATCAAGCGCTACTTCCGCGACAAGGGCACAGCGATCCGTTTTCCGCGCCGCCTCCAGGAGCTGCATCAGTCGGTGGTCCGGGTCAACGAGCAGATGAAGATCGAGCTCGGTCGCGAGCCGACGGTGTCTGAGCTGGCCGAACGCCTCGGGGTCACCCCCGATGACGTGACCGAAGCAATGGAAATGGGACCGGCCTACGTACCGCTGTCACTCGACCAGCCGGTCGGAACGGGTGATGGGCAGGACAGCCGATCGGTGGCAGAGCAGATCGGCGGCGCCGACCCCGAGCTCGAGCGCGTCGAGATGCGCGACGTGCTGGATCGCGCCATGGAGCACCTGACCCCACGCGAGCGCGCCATCATGGCGATGAGGTTTTACGAGCAGATGTCTCAGTCGGAGATCGCGCGTCGCCTCGGGATCAGCCAGATGCATGTATCCCGGCTGCAGCGCGCCGCGCTGGAGCAGCTGCGGAAGTACGTGCCCCAGGAGAGCGCGGGCTGATGTCCCTTCTGGAAGAGCAAGCGCCCGGCGACCCCTACCAGCTCTTCAGCAAATGGTTCGGCGAGGCCATGGACGCCGGCGCTCCGCAGCCCGATGCGATGACGCTCGCCACCGCGGGAGAAGAGGGACCGTCCGCGCGCATGGTCCTGTACAAGGGTTTACGGAAGGGCTCCTTCATCTTCTATACCAACTACGACAGCCGGAAAGGCCGAGACATCTCTCACGACCGCCGGGCTGCGCTCGTCTTCTACTGGTCGGTCACGCGCCACCAGGTGAGGGTCTATGGGGTCGTGCACAAGATCAAGCGTGAAGACGCTGCGGTCTACTTTGCGACCAGGCCGCGCGGCGCGCAGCTCTCCGCCCTCGCGTCGCCTCAGAGCCGGGTCGTGCGATCGCGGGGGGTCCTCGAAAGGAGAGTGTTGGAGCTGGCGGAGCTGCATCCCGAGACGGTGCCACTCCCTCGCACGTGGGGTGGCTACGCCCTTCGCCCGGTATGGATCGAGTTCTGGGAGAGCCGCGAAGACCGGCTGCACGACCGCCTCCGCTACACGGTGAACGACCGGGGCATTTGGCGCATGGAGCGGCTCGCCCCTTAAACTCGGTTCACCCCCGTGACCGGGAACGAGATCCGCAGACGCTTTCTAGAGCATTTCGCGAGTCGGGAGCATCTGGTCCTGCCAAGCGCGCCGCTAGTGCCGCAAGGCGACCCGAGCACGCTCTTCATCTCGGCCGGAATGCAGCCGCTTCAGCCCTACTACCTGGGCTTGAGCCAGCCGCCCGCGCCGCGTCTCGCGAGCGCACAGAAGTGCCTACGCACAGGCGACATCGAGGAGGTGGGCAAGACCGAACGCCACAACACCTTCTTCGAGATGCTGGGCAACTTTGCGCCGACGGGCGACTACTTCAAGGAAACGGCAATCCCGCTCGCGTGGGAATTAGTGACAAAGGGCTTCGGCATGCCGGTGGAACGCCTGCGTGCCACGGTGCATCCATCCGACGACGATGCGTTCGAGGTCTGGACGACTAAGACTGCGATTCCAGCCCAGCATGTGACGAGGCTCGGCGACAACTGGTGGGGACTTGGACGAGGGCCGTGCGGACCGGACTCAGAGATCTGGTGGGACCGCGGGCGAGAGGCGGGATGTGGGCAGCCGGACTGCTACCCCGACCACTGCGCGCGCTTCACCGAGTTCTGGAACCTCGTGTTGCCCCAGTACGACCAGCGCGGGGACCTCTCCGGACCGCCGTCGACCGCCGAGTCGATCCAGCGTGGGATCGCTGACGGAGCGCTGGTTCCACTCAAGCGGCCCGCGATCGACACCGGGATGGGACTCGAGCGGATCAGCTTCATCCTCCAGGGCAAGACCAACGTGTTCGAGTCAGATGTTCTCGCGCCGCTGGTCGAGTTCGTGCGCGAAAACTCTACGAAGCCGACGACGCTGTCCGAGCGGATTATCGCGGACCACGTCCGCGCCATGACGTTCTGCGTCGCGGATGGCGTCGTGCCGTCCAACGAGGGTCGCGGCTACGTTCTGCGGCGCCTCATCCGCCGCGCGGCCTTGCACGGGCGCAATGTCGGCTTGACCGCGAAGCTTTCGGACGGCGCGCGCCTCGCCGTGTCCATGTTCAAGGATCACTACGGCGAGCTCACGGAGCGCGAGCGCTTGATAGTCGACGCCGTCGACGACGAGACCGCCAGGTTCACCCGGACCCTCGAGCAAGGCATGGAGCAGTTTCAGAAGGTCGTGGCCCGCGGCACGAAGATCGTCTCGGGCCCAGATGCCTTTCGCCTGCACGACACATTTGGGTTTCCCCTCGAGCTGACGCGTGAGCTGGCAGGAGAGCGTGGTCTTCAGATTGACGAGGAAGGATTCAAGTCCGAGATGGCCCTGCAGCGCGAGCGCTCTCGGCGCACGTCGCCGCATCAATGGGCGTTGGTGAAGGACATTCCGAAATCGCAGTTCACTGGTTACCACGAGCTGACCACTGAAACGAAGGTCGTGGCCCTTCGCAGGAATGGCACAAGCCTCGAGAGCGCGCGCGAGGGCGATGAGGTCGTCGTCTTCCTCGTGCGAACGCCCTTCTACGCGGAGTCCGGTGGCCAAATCGGCGACACCGGAACCATCAAGACGCCGAGCGGCCTGGTGCGTGTCGAGGACACGCAGAAGCCCGTTGAGGGCGCGATCGCGCACCTGGGCGTCGTCATCACCGGCGAAATCGTCAATGGCGAGAGAGCGTCCGCTTCCGTCGATGAGAAGCGACGGCGTCAGATCATGCGTCACCACTCCGCCACGCATCTGCTGCACAAAGCGCTGCGCGAGACGCTTGGCGAGACCGTGGTGCAAAAGGGTTCGTGGGTTGGCCCTGACCACACGACCTTTGACATCCCGCTGAATCGCGCCATAACAAGAGAAGAGCTCGGCCGCATCAATCGTCGCGTCATGGAGAAGGTCCGCGCCGCGCTGCCGTTTCACGAAAGCCAGAAGCCGTACAAGGAAGCGGTGGCGCAGGGCGCGATGCACCTCTTCGAGGAGAAGTACGGCGACGTCGTCCGCGTCGTGTGCTTCGGCGAGTGGACCTGCGAGCTCTGCGGGGGCACACACGTGACGAACACCGCCGACATCGGGACGGCGGTCATCGTCTCCGAGTCGAGCATCGGCTCGGGGCTGCGCCGGATTGACATGGTCGTCGGCGAGGCCGCGGACGATCTGGTGCACAAGGACCGCGATCTGCTCTCCGACCTCGCGAAGTCGTTCAACACGACTCCGGAGCAGCTACCGGAGCGGATCCAGGCGCTCCGCACCCAGCTGAAAGAGGTCGAAAAGGAGCGTGAGCGCCTGCGGGACCAGCTGCGCGCGGCCCGGGTCGGCGGCACGGACGGGTTCGCTGTCAAGCACGGCCGGGTCGACTACGTGGCGCAGACCGTCGACGCGACGAGTGACGACGAGCTCAAGGCCTACGCCGACCGCTACCTTGAACGGGTCAAATCGGGGGTCGTAACCCTTGTCGCCGGAGACAAGTTTGTCATCAAGGTGTCCAATGACCTCGTGCCGCAGATCGATGCCACGCGCCTGAAAGACCTTTTCGGCCGTGGCGGCGGCCGCCCGAACCTGGTGAGCGGCAAGCTCACCGTCCCCGCAGACGAAGCCTTCAAGCGTCTCGAGCAAGAGCTGAATTGACGAAATTCAAATTCCTGCGCAAGCGCAGCGACTACTACCGCCACTTCACGGTGCTCGACATCGGGACCGACCTGATCAAGGTCCTGGTCGTACGCCGCGAGGGTCCCGATGGGGAAGTGCTCGGGGTGGGACGGGAACCCCAGGCTCCGGCCGCCATGTCAGGCGGCGCGATCGCAGACCTCGAGTCGGTCATCCAGTCCTGCAACAGAGCGCTGGAGTCGGCCGAGGACATGGCGAGGACGGTCCCCGGCCAGGTCGTGGTCGGCATCGCCGGTGAGCTGATCAAGGGGTTTTCCTCCACGATCGCCTACCCACGGGAGAGCTCGAAGTCGCGAGTCCGGTCGAGCGAGATGTCGACCATGCTCCAGATGGTCCAGCGGCGCGCACTGCGCGAGGCGCAGCACCTCCTGGAGATGGAGCGCAGCTACGGCCAGCTCGAAGCGCGCCTGGTTCATTCCGCTATCACCAACGTGAGGGTGGACGGCTACCCGGTCACGAACCCGGTCGGCTTCACCGGGAAGAACCTCGAGGTCACGGTGTTCAACACGTTTGCGCCGATGACACACATCGACGCGGTGGAGACCGTGGTGCGCGAGCTCGACCTCGAGCTGGCGGCCGCCGTCGCCCAGCCGTACGCGCTGGCCCGCGCGTGCGCCAACGAGGAGATCTGGGCCGAGGGCGGCCTCTTCGTCGACGTCGGGGGTGGGACCACCGACGTGGCGCTCATTCGCGACGGTGGCGTTGAAGGCACGCGAATGTTCAACCTCGGAGGCCGCGCGTTCACGCGCCGCCTCGCGCTGGCGTTCGGCCTGAGCTATGAGGAGGCCGAGGCGCGGAAGCTTCGCCACTCTGAAGGCTTGCTGTCGGCCGAGCAGCACCGCCAGGTCTCCGAGCTGCTGAGCGCCGACGCGGAGGTCCTCCTGCAAGGCCTTGCCCTGAGCATCAAAGAGCTCTCGCGCGGCGAGCGCCTGCCCGCCAGCATCTACCTGTGCGGAGGCGGGAGCCTCCTTCCCGAGCTGACTCTCGAGATGGTCAAGAACAGCTGGGCCGCGGGTCTTCCGTTCCCGCGCGAGCCGCGCGTGCGGCACCTGGTGCCGTCCGACGTGCGCAACCTGACCGACTCGACGGGGCAGCTTTCGAGCCCCCAGGACATCGCCCCGATGGGCCTGGCGAACCACGCCTTGCGAACCGAAGCTGAGGAGCGCGACACGGTGAACACCGTCATGAGACGGGTCCTAAGCGCTATAAAAGTCTGACCAGAGCCCGAGGAGACAGCTAAACGCCATGGCAACAAACCCGATCTACGTCGAAACAGAGGAAGAGATTCCCGAGCTCGTGGAGCGACTTCGCCGCTACCACGGCGAGGACACGATGCTCGTGTTGCCCATGCGCTCGCGCATCGGACAGAGCCGGTTCAACTTCCAGCTGCTGCGCAACTACTCTGCCCGCCTCGGCAAGAGGGTCACTGTCGTCTGCGACGACCCGGCCGTGCAGAAGATGGCATCGGAGAGCGGGTTCCCGGTCTTCGGAGCGGTGAGTCCCGACGGAGAGGGCATCGCCTCCGAGCCGGAGGCGCCGGCGCCGATCCGGAAGTGGTGGCAGGGCCGCCGCGTCACGCCAACCACGCACATCGGCATCGCCGCCCCGACGCGGCTCCTGACCAAGACCGCGACCGAGGTCAAACCCGGGCGCTTCCTTCTCTATGTGACGGCGGTCACGCTGGTCGTGGTCGGCGTGTTCGCGGCCTTCGTGTTCGTCCCGTCCGCCTCGGTCACGCTGGTCGCGCCACCGGTGGCGTTCAGCGAAAAGGACGTCGAGATCGCGGCCCAGCCCGGCAAGCCTCCGATCCACGTCAGGCCCGTGACGGTAAGCAAGGCCAACTCGCAGGGTTTCAAGGTCACGGGCTCGATCGACGTCCCTCTCGCGCCTGCGACCGGTGTGGTCGTTTACTCAAACGACTTCAACAAGCCAACCGGCAACTCGCCCGGCATCATGATCTTGTACGGACAGCGGCTGTTGAACACCAACGGCCTCGAATTCGCGCAGACAAGCGGCAACGTTGTTGTGCCCTGGAGGACGTCAGCCGGCCCGGGCACGGTGCAAGCCAACGTGAT
This sequence comes from Chloroflexota bacterium, assembly GCA_005880915.1. GTDB lineage: Bacteria > Chloroflexota > Dormibacteria > Dormibacterales > Dormibacteraceae > 40CM-4-65-16. The sequence goes on from VBIW01000034.1 coordinate 29,603, forward strand.
CGCGGTCAAGCCCGGCTCAACCGGCAACGTGGGCGATCACACGATCACGCAGATCGAGAACAGCCAATTCGACCCGAACAGGCTCACGGTGACCAACCCCCAGGCGACGGGGAGTGGCACCGACCCGTCCTCCACACCTCAGATGACCGTGGCCGACTTCGACGCCGCCCGCGCCCAGCTCGAGCAGGAGCTCCACCAGACGATCGCGCAGGAGCTGCAGGCCGGCGGTCAGGCGGGAGAGAAGCTCTCCGAGACCATAATCTTCGGCCCGCCGCAGTTCACCACCGACCACCAGCCCAACGACAAGGTGCCGAGCTTCACCGGCACGATGACCGTGAGCGGTGAGGGTGACTTCTACACGGACGCCGATGTGGTCCAGGCCTACAAGGCCGACCTGTCGGTCAAGGTACCCAACGACAAGCAGCTGCTGACCGAGAGCCCGATCGTGGTGTCGTATCGGCTGCTGAGCTCGGCGAAGGGCGGGTACCTGGTCTTCGTGGGCGGCGCTTCGGCGTACGTCGCGCCCAGGCTCGACGAGGCGAAGATCCGGGCCGCGATCGTCGGCCGGCCCGTGACCCAGGCAAGGTTTTATCTGGGGAAGCTGCCGGGCCTGCAGTCCGTAGCGATCAAGGAGGAGCCGCTTGCGCTGCCTCTGATGCCACTGCTGGACAAGCGCATCACGTTCCATTACAGGGTCGAATCGAGCGCCCCTTCGGCCGCAGCCGCGGCGCAAGGGGCGCCGGCATCGCCGTCGCCGAAGCCAAGCCCCTAGTGCGGGTCCTGGCGGTTGATCCAGGGTCGAAACGGGTCGGCATCGCGATCAGCGATCCGAGCGGAACGATCGCGCAGGCGCTGACGACAGTCGATGCCGAGCCCGTCGGGACCCTGGTGACCCGACTCGCGGAGATTGCAAAGCGAAATGAGGCAGCGCGCATCGTCGTGGGTCTGCCGCGCAGGCTCGACGGCTCCTATGGACCGGAGGCGAAGGCGGCGCGTGCGCTCGCGGACGCGGTGCGCAAGGCATCTGGCCTGCCGGTCGAGCTGGTCGATGAACGCCTGACCACTGTTGCTGCGGAACGGTCGATGATTGCGGCCGGCGCCCGCCGCGCGAAGCGTCGTGCAACAGTCGACCGCGTGGCCGCCGCGCTTCTCCTTCAGTCGCATCTCGACCGGAAGCGGTGAGCGACGAGATCACCCTGATCGACGAGTCCGGCGTCGAACGCCGTTTTCGAATGCATGACGCGTTCGACCTGGAAGGCGTGTCGTACTACCTGGTCGAGGACGTCACCGACCCCGACCGAGTGCTGCTGCTTCGCGAAGCGGAAAGCGGCCTCGAGACGGTCGACAGCGACGACTTCAAGAAGGTGATGCAAGCGCTCGAAGAGGACAAGGTTGACTGACGCACTCCCGGGGTTCCTTGCATCTTCGCGGCCTAGACGGCCGGGCGCCTTCGGCGCTGAAGCCGGCGTCAAGGGGCCCGGCGCTCACTCGTCGCGCATCAACGATGCGCTCCTCGTCGCGCCACCCTTTCCTTGGCTCCGGCCGTCGATGCCGCGAATCTGTGGCGGAAGTCCGGGACTGCGTCAGTCGTGAGCCGGCTGATCGCCATCGTCGTGATCCTGGCGCTCCTGGGCTTTGGCACGTCTCGGGGGATCGACTGGTGGAACTTCAACGTCAACACGCCGATCTCCAACACGAGCCACAGCGTCGCGTTCCACGTCGATCCTGGCGAGACCCCCTCGCAGATCGGCACAGAGCTCTACGACCAGAAGCTCATCCGGAACACCATCGCCTGGGACATCTACGAACGCGTGACCAACGCAGGGCCAAAGTTTCAGTACGGCGATTTCAAGCTCAACACCAACATGTCGATGGCCCAGATCGCCGCCGCGCTGCAGCATGGCCGGCCGAATGAAAAGACGATCACCTTCCCGGAGGGGTTTCCGATCCGCTACCAGGCGCAGCTCGTCGAGCAGAAGAAGTTCGGGACGCCGCCCAACTACATCAGCGGCGCGGACTATCTGAAGGCCGCGCAGGATGCCGGCTGGGCGTCGCTGTACAGCTTTCTCCCGAAGCAGTCCACCAACGCCGCGTACCCATTCGAGGGATTCCTGTTTCCCGACACCTATCTGGTCGACCCCGCGGCTGGGGCGAGGGGCCTGGTCAAGGAGCAGCTCGACCAGTTCAACACCGCCTTCACAGCCGAATGGCGCGCCCAGATCGCTCAGGCCACGGCGGCCCGCCCGGCGGAAGACATCCGGTCCATCGTGATCCTCGCCTCGATGGTCGACCGCGAGGCCAACAACAAGACCGCGACCGACAGGGGCAACGTTTGCAGCGTCTACTACAACCGGCTCGCGATCAACATGCCGCTCGGCGTCGACGCGACCCTGCTCTACGGCCTGGGCCGGCTGTCTCCCGAGCCCACCGGCACAGAGCTCGCGATGGACAACCCGTACAACACCCGCAAGCACGCCGGGCTCCCTCCGAGCGCGATCAGCAACCCCGGCCGAGACGCGCTGAATGCGTGCATCAACCCGCCGAAGACCAGCTACCTCTTCTACTTCACGGACAGGCAGGGCACGACGCACTTCGAGACCAACCAGCGCGACTTCGATTCCGACGTGCAGAGATATGGAACCAGCGGAAGTTGAGGCACCCTCTCCCCCCAGCGGAGCGATCAGATGGCGCGCGCGTTGCGCGCGTCCTGGCCGCGCTTGCGCGCAGGGATCAGGGGTGAGGGGCGTCCGCTGAGGCTCTTTCTGCTCGGAAGCGGGATCACATACTCACGGAGTCCGGCCATGCATCAGGCCGCCTTCCGGGCGCTCGAGATGGACTGGACGTACGACCTGATCGACGTGCCGTCCGAAAGGCTCGCGAGCGCGGTCGAGGGGCTGCGAGCGCAGGACGTGGCCGGCGCGAATGTCACCATCCCTTACAAGCAGGCAGTGATGAACCAGCTCGACACAATCGCACCGGACGCCGTACGCGCCCGCGCCGTGAACACCATCGTCAATGAGGGTGGCCGGCTGGGCGGCTACAACACCGACATACCCGCAATCCGCGAGGCAGTCGAGCAGGTTGGCGTCGAGCCGCGCAGCGCAAACGCTGTCATCCTCGGCGTGGGGGGTGCCGCCCGGGCGACCGCTGTGGCGCTGGAGGGGGCGCACATCACCTTCGTGGCGCGCAACCCGCAGGACGCTGACGTACCAGGCACGGTCGTCAACTGGTCCGACGCCTCGGTCGCGACCCTGAGCAGGTCGGCGGACCTGCTGGTGAACGCCACGCCGCTAGGCCGCCGGGAGGAGATGCCGCTGCGGCCGGCCGCGCTGCCGCGGTCGGGCGCCGTGATCGACCTCGTCTACGTCAGCGGAGGCACGCCGCTTGTTCGCAAGGCGCGCTCGCTTGGCCTAGCCGCAGCGGACGGATGGGAGATCCTGCTCGCCCAGGGCGCAATCTCATTCCTGCTCTGGACGGGTCGCAGCGCGCCGATCGAGGCGATGCGGGAAACTCTCCAGCCGTGAGCTCATACCTGATCGCGGCCTTGTGGGCGGTCGTCGGCGGGGCCGCGGGCTGGGGCGCCAGGTGGGGCTCGCTCAAGCTCGCGAAGCTCGAAGAGCTCGAGTCAGGCCACAAGTGGTGGCAGGAATACGGTCCGCCGGTGCTGGCCGCCGTCGTGTTCGGCGTTTACGCCTTGCAGATCAGCCCGTTCCCGCTCCTCCTGGTGCGCAGCATCTTCGGCCTGGTCCTGGTGCAGGTGATCTTCTTCGACTTCGAGCATCACCTGATCCTCGACCGCGTCATGTTCCCTGCCATGGCGCTGGCCCTCCTGGTCAGCCTTTCTGCGCTGGTCGGTGGGCTGGGACTGTGGCACCAGGCGTGGTGGGCCGGCCTCGCGACTGGGCTGGGCGCCGGCCTTTTGTTTGTTCTCCTCGCCCTGGTCGGTTCGGCGATCTTCAAGGCCGAGGCGCTCGGCTTCGGCGACGTCAAGCTGGCCGCGTTCATGGGCCTCCTGCTCGGCTGGCCGTACACCGTGACCGCCATGTTCTACGGAGTGCTGCTCGCGGCGATCGGCGCCATCGCCTTCATCGTCACGCACCGCTCGCTGAAAGGCACGATCGCCTACGGGCCATATCTGTCGGCGGGAGCCCTACTGATGCTGCTTCAGCCTCTCAATTGATGCAGAATCATCGCCCATGAGCAAGCTCCTCCCCGGCGAGAACCTCGTCCTCAAAGATCACCCGCACTGGATCACGCTCATCAAGAGCCTGATCGTGCCGGTGGTGCTCCTGATCGTCGTCGCCGTCGCCGACTTCACCATCCTCGGTCCCGACTACGGCTTCTACACGCCGAACCTCCGCAAGGTCTTGAGCGTGCTGGTCATCGCGATTGCCGTCGTGTGGTTCGTCGTGGTGTGGATCCGCTGGCAGTCGATCACGTACACGCTGACCGACCAGCGCATAAAGATCGAGAGCGGAGTCTTTGGCCGCCAGGAAAAAGTGATCCCGATCGACCGCGTGCAAGACTGCACCACCAAGCAGTCGGTGATCGGCCGGATCTTCGGCTATGGACGGGTAGAGGTCGACGCCGCGGGCGCGCAGGGCGCCGAAATCCTCGACCATCTGCCGAAACCCGGAGACTTCCGGGACCAGGTTTTCACGCTCTCGGAGAAGCGGCGCGGCGGCGGTACGCCGGCGGCGCCTCCGCCGACGGCTGTTCCGGCCAATCCCAGCGGCCTGTAAGCGATAGCCGCTCGCAAACCGCTCGCGCTGCTCGGCTTCATGGGGTCGGGCAAGACCGTGGTGGGTGCGCTTGCGGCGCAGCGGGCGAATGCGCCATTTTTTGACCTTGACCATCTGGTTGAGGACAAGGCCGGCATGTCGATCGCCGAGATCTTCGCCACCCACAGCGAGGACGCGTTCCGCGCCTTCGAGAAGGAAACCCTGACCACCGTGCTCAAACCCGATTCGGTCGTCGCCCTGGGTGGAGGGGTCGTCCTGGATGACGACAACTGGCGCCTGATCTCCCGCAACGCGATGACCGTGTTCCTCGACGTACCCTTCGAGACGATCTGGGAACGCATCCGCGACCTGCCCGGCCGGCCTTTGATCACGAGCCGCACCGAGCCGGAGGTCCGAGCCCTCTATGAGGCTCGCCGGCCACGGTATGAGGAGGCCACCCACACGGTTGACGGCAAACAGCCGGCCGGTGCGCTGGCCGACGAGGTGTTGAAGCTTTGGTCCGCCTGATCCTCGATTCGTCAACGGGCGGTTACCCGGTCTTGATCGGCACCAACCTGGGGCGCGAGCTCCGCAACGTCATCACGCGTCTTGACCCGACGGGGGCCGCGATCGTCACCGACACGAACGCGCGGCCTTACGCCGTGAAGGTCGCCAAGGCGATCAAGCGAGCCGGATTGAAGACCGCCATCTACGCCATTCCGGCGAGCGAGCGCTCGAAGTCGATCGAGCAGCTGCAGAACGTGCTCGGGTTCCTTGAGCGGCAGCAGATCGACCGCGGTGGGATCGTGATCGCGGTCGGAGGCGGGACAGTCGGTGACCTGGCGGGTTTCGCGGCGGCTGTCTGGCAGCGCGGCGTGCGGCTGGTCGCGGTTCCCACGACGCTGCTGGCGATGGTCGATTCGAGCATCGGGGGCAAGACCGGGGTCAACGGCCGGAAATCGAAGAACGCGATCGGGGCGTTCTGGCAACCGTCGGCGGTCATCTCCGACATCGCGACGCTCGAGTCGCTTCCGGCGCCGAATTACCGGGACGCGTTCGCCGAGGTTGTAAAGTACGCCGTCGCCATGGACCGAGGCCTGTTCGACCTGCTGCAGCGAAACAGCCCTCGCCTGCTCGAGGGCGACACCTCGATGCTGGAACGAATCGTCTTTCGCTGCGTCGCGGCCAAGGCGCTGATCGTGGCCAAGGACGAGCGGGATCGCGGCCCAAGGGCGATCTTGAACTACGGGCATACCGCCGGCCACGCGCTGGAAGCGGCGACCGGTTTCCGCATCACCCATGGGCGCGCCGTGGCGTTCGGCATGCGCGTCGCGGCACGTATCGCGCTGTCCAGGGAGCTGTGCAGCAGGCGCCTCGTCGAGTCCCAGGACGAGCTGTTGAATGCGTTCGGCCTGCCTGACCAGCCGCCCCACGTCGAACCCAAGCGGATCCTGGCCGCCATGGCGCTGGACAAAAAGGCACGCAGGGGCAAGGTGGCCTGGGTGATGCCGCGGCGGATCGGCCACGCAGAGGTTGGCCACACGATCCCGGCGGCGCTGGTGCGCCGTGTGGTCACGAGGTCTTTGGGATGAAGCGGGTCGTTGTGGTCAACGGACCCAATCTGAACCTGCTCGGCATTCGGGAGCCTCACATCTATGGCACCCGGTCTCTGAAGGACCTAGAGGAGATAGTGCGGGCCAGGGCCAAAAGCCTGGACCTCGAGGTGAGCTTCTATCAGAGCAACCACGAGGGCGAGATCATCGACTTCCTGCAGGAACACGCGCCCGGGTCGGCCGGCATCGTCATCAACCCGGCCGCGCTCACGCACTATTCGGTCGCGCTCTACGATTGCCTGCAGGCCCTCGCGCTCCCCGTCGTGGAAGTCCACATCTCGAACATCCACGCGCGCGAGGAATACAGGTCCAAAAGCGTGACCGCCCGCGCGGCCCGCGGCGTGATTACCGGGCTCGGTTTTGCGGGATATGAGATGGCACTGGAGTATTTAGCCGCACAACAATGATCTCAACCAACGATTTCCGGAACGGGACGATGTTCGAGATGGACGGCCAGCTGCTGTCCATCGTCAGCGTCGAGCACATCAAGCTCGCGCGCGCCGGCGCGGTGATCAAAGCCAAGCTGCGCAACGTGCTGACCGGCTCGATCTTCGAGCAGAGCTTTCGCAGCGGCGACAAGTACAAGACCGTCCGCATCGACAGCACGGAGGCGACGTACTCCTACTCCGACGGCACGCACCACTACTTCATGGACACCAGGACGTACGACCAGGTCCCGGTCGATGAGGAGATGCTCGAGTCTGTGCTGCCGCTGTTGAAGGAAGGGAGCACGGTGTTCTTGCAGCGTTATCAGGACCGATTGATCGGCGTGGATCTGCCGATCAACGTCGACCTGAAAGTCGTCTCGACCGATCCGGGATACAAGGGCGACACTGTGTCGGGCGCCACCAAGCCCGCGAAGCTCGAAACGGGAGCGATGGTGCAGGTGCCGTTGTTCATCCAGGCGGGCGACGTGATCCGGGTCGACACGCGCGACCACTCCTACATCGAGCGCGCCTAAACCGCTTTTCCAACTCTGTCCACGGCCGTTGGCGTGTAGGATCACTCGGTTATGGGTGAGAACGGTTCGCTGGGGGCGGTCCGTGTGGCCAACGAGGTGATCGCAAGCATCGCCGCGCTGGCTGCGCAGGAAGTAGAGGGTGTGGACGGTATGGACGAGGCCGCGGCCCGTCATTTCGGTGATTGGGTCCGTCGCCAGGCGGCGCATCGCGGAGTACGCGTACACATCGAGGGCGATCGTTCGATCCATCTCGAGGTGTTCATCACCGTCGCCTCAGAGGCCAAGCTCGCTGATGTGGCCGCGGCCGTGCAGGCCAACGTCGTGGAGGCCACGGAGCGGATGCTCGGCCTGGAGGTCGGTGAGGTCAATGTGTTCGTTTCGAGCGTCGCCTTCGCCACGTAGACAGTCCGTAGGCAAGCGCCACCAGGCAAGAGAGCTGGCGCTCAAGGTCCTGTTTCAGCTGGAAGGCACCGGTGATGATCCCGACGAGGTGCTGCGCTACCACGCGTCCGAGGGCGCCGCGACCGAGGAGATCGCCAACTTCGCGGGCCAGCTCGTTCACGGCGTGATCGCAAATCGGGAGAAGCTCGACACGATCCTCAGCGAGACGTCCGAGCACTGGAAGCTCGCGCAGATGGCCAAGGTCGACCGCATCATCCTGCGCATCGCCGTGTATGAGATCGCAATCGACCGGCACGTCCCTACGAAGGCCGCGATCAACGAATCGATCGAGCTTGCCAAGACGTTTTCGGGCGAAGAGGCCGGGCGTTTTGTGAACGGAATCCTGGGACGGGTGGCGGCGACCGCGACTTGAGTCAGGCACCGTCGCTCGACGATCTGCTCGCCGACCTCGAATCGACCATCGCAAAGCTCGCCGATGGCAAGGCGCCGCTGGACGAGCTCGTCGCTGCTCATCAGCGCGCGCTGCGGTTCTTGACGGAGGCGCAGGCTCGCCTGGCGCAGCTCCGGGCTCGCGCCGACGAAACGGCACAATTGCTGTCTGAGTGAAGTATCTGCTCGCGCCGCTGATCGCCTGGGGCATCGCGCAGATCGCCAAGCTGACCCTGTACTCGGTCCGGCAGCGCAGGCTGAATCTGCGAGTGCTGGCCGAGACGGGCGGCATGCCCAGCAGCCACAGCGCGATCGTGATGGGGCTGACGACAGCGATCGGTAAATATGCGGGGCTCACCTCTGCTCCGTTCGCGATCGCCCTTATCTTCACGTTCGTGGTGATGTACGACGCAGCCGGCCTGCGGCGGGCGGCGGGGCGCCAGGCGGAGGTGCTGAACCGCCTGGTCGAGGATCTCGTCCACATGCGAGGCGTTCAGGAGGCGAGGCTGCGCGAGCTGCTGGGCCACACGCCGCTGGAGGTCCTCGTCGGTGCGGCGATCGGCCTGGTGGTCGGCCTGATCCCGTGGGGCGGCTAGCCGGCGAAATCGATGCCGCGGCTTGACGTGCTGGTGACGAAGAGCGGGCTGGCCGAGTCGCGCCAGCGCGCGCAGGCCCTGATCCTCGCGGGTAAGGTCCGGGTCGCGGGCGAGACTGTGCGCAGCCCGGCACGCAGCGTAAGCGAGGACGCGACGATCGCGGTCGACTCTGAACCAGGCTACGCGAGCCGAGGCGCCCTGAAGCTCGCCCCGGCGCTCGACCGATTCGGGGTAGATCCAACAGGGCGCGTCTGCGCCGACATCGGCGCATCGACCGGAGGCTTCACCGACGTGCTGCTGCGCCGCGGCGCCACCAAGGTCTACGCCCTGGACGTTGGGCGGGGGCTGCTGCACTGGCGGCTCCGGCAGGATCCGCGCGTCGTGGTCATCGAGCGCGTCAATGCGCGAAACCTCGAATCCCTTCCTGAGCCCGTGTCCCTGGTCGTGGTCGACGTCTCATTCATCGGCCTGGAGAAAGTGCTTCCGGCGGTGCGCCGCGCCGCGCCCGATGCGGAGGTCGTGGCACTGTTCAAACCGCAGTTCCAGGTCGGGCGGTCCGAGGTGGGGAAGGGCGGCATTGTTGGCGATGTAACCGCGATCGAGGCTGCGCTGAAGAGCTTCCGCGTGTGGTGTGAGGGCAATGGATACACCGTTGTCGCTGAGGCGCCGTCGGAGGTGACCGGCGCCGAAGGCAACCGCGAGATCTTCGTCCATCTGAGGCCGGTGACGTGCATTCAGTAAGTCCCATCGGCACCGCGCCTGCGCGCAAGATCTGCCTCATTCGGGGTTCCGGCGTCGAGCAACATGAGGTCGACAGCGTCTTTCACTCGATGAGGGCGAGGCAGATCGAAGCCGTCGAGCTGAAGCGGGACGCGAAGGCTGAGATGGTGGCCCAGCTTTTGCGCAACACCGACCTCATCCTGACCCTTGGCGGCGACGGGACCTTCCTCGCCGGCGCGCGCGTGGCAGCTCCACGCGACATCCCGATCCTGGGCGTCAACCATGGACATCTCGGCTTCCTGACCGAGATCGAGGCCGAAGAGATGGAGACCGGCCTCAGCCGCTACCTGGATGGCGCTTACCGGATCGAGGAGCGAACGATGCTTCAGGTCACGGTCGTGCGCAAGGGGCAGCGCACGGTGTACGAGATCGGCTTGAACGAGGTCGTGGTGGACCATTCGGGCGAAGCACGAATCCTGCGTCTCGAGATCGATGTGGCCGGGCACCGTGTCGGCGTGATCGACGCGGACGGCGCCATCGTGGCCACCGCAAGCGGATCCACTGCATACGCGCTGGCCAGCGGCGGCCCCATCCTGGAGCCGACGCTCGAGGACCTGGTGCTCGTCCCGATGAGCCCGTTCGCGCTGACTGTGCGGCCGATCGTCTTTGCGCCGGGAAAGGAGATCAGCCTGACTGTGGTGCGCGGCCCAGCCGAGATGCGGGTGGACGGCCAGGGGCGGGGGCACGAGGTTGCGATCGGCGACGTGGTCAGCTGCGGGTCGCACGCGAAGCGCCTCAAGGTCGTCCGGTTCAGCCCGCCGGAGAGCTTTTACCTGCGGCTCGCCGACAAGCTAGGTTGGGGCCGGCCACTGGTCCCCAAGAAATAGGCTTGTGCTCAAAGAGTTGAAGGTCCGCGACCTGGCCCTGGTCGCGGAATCCAGCGTGAGGTTCGGCCCGGGCTTGAACCTGCTCACTGGCGAGACGGGCAGCGGCAAGTCGCTGATCATCGACGCGCTCAGCCTGGCGCTTGGTGCGCGCGGTGGCCCCGACCAGGTCCGCCACGGTGCGGAGCGCGCGAGCATCGAGGCGGACTTCGACTCGGTCGTGCTGCAGCGCGACATCGGCAGGCGCGGCACGGCGCGGGTCGACGGCCGTCCCGCGACTCCGGCGCAGCTCCGCGAGCTCGGCGCCAACCTCATAGCGATCCACGGCCAGCACGCGCACCACGCGCTCCTCGACAGCGACACCCAGACCGAGCTGCTCGACGCCTACGGCGCCGCGCTCGACCTGCGCGCCGCAGTCGCGACCGCGCACGCGGCCTGGGTCGCCGCAGTCGGCTCCCTCCGCGACCTGGACCAGCTCCGTTCGCGCGGACAGAGGGAGCAGGAATACCTGCGATGGCAGTTGGAGGAGCTGCGCCAGGCCGACCTCAAACCTGGCGAGGACGAGGCGCTCGGCGCGGAGCGAAGCGCGACACGTCACGCGGCACGACTCGCGGATCTTGGACAGCATGCGCTGGACGCCCTGCATGAGGAAGGAGTGACGCGGGCCGCGGTCGCGATCGGGTCAGCCGCATCACTCGATGCACGGCTGGCCGAGCAAGCGATGCGCCTGGAGTCGCTCGCCGAAGAGATGGCGGACGTGGCCTCGGCCGTGCGCCGCTACATCGAGGTCCTCGACTCCGACCCCAACCGGCTGGAGGCGATCGAGTCGCGGCTGGCCGTGCTCGACGGGATCAAGCGCAAGCACGGCGGCTCGCTCGAATCGGCGATCCAGGAACGTGGGCGGCTCGAGCTTCAGCTCGGCGCGACGGAAGACCTCGATTCCGCGGTCGCCAGGGCCGAGGCGGATCGGGACAAGGGCCGCGCCGACCTCGAGGTCGCCGCCACTCGTCTGACGAAAGCGCGCACCACCGCCGCGCGCAGGATGGAGAAGGCCGTGGCGGCTGAGCTGCAAGGGCTGCGCCTGGAGGGAGCGCGCTACGAGATCGCCCTCGTCAAGAGTGCGGAGATCGGACCGGCGGGCGCCGAGGCTGCCGAGATGATGTTCTCGGCCAACCCGGGCGAGCCCATTGCGCCGCTGGCGAAGGTGGCCTCGGGTGGGGAGCTGGCCCGGGTCATGCTCGCGATCAAGACGGTCGGCGCCGACGCGGACCGGCTGCCCACGCTCGTCTTCGACGAGGTCGACGCGGGCATCGGCGGCGAGGCTGCGATCCAGGTCGGCCTGCGCCTCAAGGCTCTCGGCGCGCGTCACCAGGTGCTGGTCGTGACGCACCTCGCGCAGATCGCATCTTTCGCCGACCATCACCTCCTGGTCGAGAAGGCCCCCGGGAGCGACGGCCGCAACGTTGTCCGAGTGAGGGAGCTGACGAGCGACGAGGAGAAGGCGCGCGAGCTGGCGCGAATGATGAGCGGCGGCGTGACAGCGAAGGCGGTTGCTCGCGCCCACGAGCTTCTCGAAGAGGCTCGTCGCTAGTTGGCGGCGAGAGCTCCATTTCGCCTCGTTGTATCCAGCGGTCCCGATCAAGACAGGCGATTGCGATCCGTTGGAGCCAGCGAGGCGGAATCAGGACCTCGCTCTCAGGTAGGCTTGCGCGTCGTGGAGTCGCCGGGCGCTCCGACGCGCGCCCAACTGAACGTCAACACCCCCGTGTTCGAAGGTCCGCTGGAGCTCCTCCTCGCTTTGGTCGAGCGGGAGGAGGTCGACATCTTCAAGGTCTCGCTCGCGAAGGTGACCGACGCATACCTGGTGGAGATCGCATCGCGCGAGATTCCGGACGCGCAGGAGATGGCGGAATTTCTGTGGATGGCCGCGCGCCTTCTCTTGCTCAAGTCGATTCGATTGCTGCCAGGCGAGACGCCGACCGACGAGGAGACGGAGCTCCTCGGCTGGGAGGACGAGGTGCGCGAGCGTCTCGAGGAGTACCGCGCCTACAAGGAGATCGCGGGTGAGCTGCTGGAGCGCGCGCAGCAGGAAACGTTTGCGTTTCCGCCACCCGCGCGACCGGTCGAGGCGGGCGGACAGGAAGGGGCGCTCGACGTCGACTTTCTCGTGGCGGCGTTCAACAGCGTCCTCGCGCGCATCCCGCCTCGCCCGCTGGTGGTCCAGGGCCGGACGTGGACTCTGCAGGAAAAGGTCGACCTGATCACCGACCGGCTGCGGCGCGGACCGATCGAGCTCGTCGAGCTCATACTGGAATCTGAAGATCGCCTCGAGGCTGTGATCACTTTCGTGGCCGTGCTCGAGCTCGTCAGGCGGTCGGCCGTCAGCGTGCGTCAGAAAGAACGATTCGGTCCCATCCACGTCGAGATGCGGGGCGCCTGACGCGGCATGAGCACCGATGTCTCGGCTGCGCTCGAAGCGATTCTCTTCAGCTCCAACCGCCCGCTGAAGCTTCGCGAGCTCCAGCAGGCGACCGACACCGACCGCAACAGCGTGGAGGGAGCGCTCGAGCATCTGCGCGAGGCTCTAGAAGGTCGCGGGGTCATGCTGATGCGCCACCACGACGAGATCCATCTCGCGACGAGGCCCGAGTACGCCGCCGCGGTGCGTCGCGCCCTGCGCCCCGAAGTTTCCGGTCGTCTTTCGCAGGCGGCGTATGAAAGTCTCGCCATCGTCGCGTACCAGCAGCCGGTCTCTCGCGCGCGCATCGAAGATGTTCGAGGGGTCAATTGCGAGAGCGTCCTGGGCAACCTGGAGCTGCGCGACCTCATCACCGAGGTCGGGCGAGGCACCGGGCCGGGCCAACCGAAGCTCTACGGGACCACGATGCGATTCCTGCAGGTGATGGGGCTCGAATCCCTCGATCGCCTGCCAACGCCAAAACATGAAGGCGTGGAACTTTCGCAACGGGGAGGCGCGGACGGGGAGCCTCGACGAGATATTCGGTGATCCAGGGGCGCCCTCCCGTGGCTTCGCCACGGGGACCCCAGCGGAAGCGCCGAGCAGCGCAGCGAGCGCATCGAGCATGCGTAAGCGAGCAGCGCGTACCTCTGGGGCCCCCGGGCTGAAAGCCCGGGAGGGAGTGGGCCGCCTGGGCGCCGAAGATCCGTCGAGGATTCCCCGGCCCGCGCCTCAAGAACGGTTAAATCGTTTTCTGGCGCGCGCGGGCGTGGCCAGCCGGCGCGCCGCCGACGCGCTAATCGCGTCTGGCTCGGTCCGGGTCAACGGCGCGAAGCCGCCCGCGTCCGGCATGGTCATCGACCCGGATGAAGACCGCATCACGGTTGACGGCCGCCTCATCAGGCCGCCTACTACGCATCGCCATCTGATGCTGAACAAGCCTCTTGGCGTGATCACCACCTCGCGCGATGAGTCCTCCCGGACAACCGTTCTCGACGTGGTTGGGGAGGAGGGCATGGGGGGTCATCGGCTTTTCCCTGTCGGCCGCCTTGACGCGGACAGCACGGGTCTGCTTCTGCTGACGGATGACGGGCAGCTTGCCTACCGGCTGACGCATCCCCGCTACAAGGTGCCGAAGGAGTACGAGGTCGTGGTCGTCGGTGTGCCCACCAGCCGCGAAATCCGGATGCTGCGTGAAGGCGTCCAGCTCGACGACGGGATGAGCGCGCCGGCGGACGTCGAGCTCATGCACGCCACAACCGGCGATCGCGATTCGGGCCGCGCCGAGCTGCGGGTCGTAATTCGCGAGGGCCGGCACCGCCAGGTCCGGCGCATGGTGCAAGCGGTCGGGCACAAGGTCCAGTCACTGCGGCGGACCGCATACGGCCCGCTGAGGCTCGGCCGCCTCAAGACCGGTGGCTGGCGCGTGCTGTCGAGTGGCGAGGTCACCGCGCTGCGCCGTGCGACAGGCCTTGACACCGAATGATCGTCACCATCGACGGTGGTGTGGCATCGGGCAAGTCGGCGGTCGGCCGCCGCGTGGCGGAAAAGCTCGGCCTTCCCTTCATCGATAGCGGCCTGATGTATCGCGCCGTAACTCGACTGGCCGCGGACCGAGGCATCGATCCTCATGATGCGGATGCGATGACCAGGCTCGCCGAGTCAACTCCGATTCGGATCGATGGCGAGCGCGTATGGGCTGACGGATTGGAGCTGACCGAAGGCATCTATGACACCGACTACGCCGATGCGCTGCCGGTCATCTCTGCCACTCCCGGTGTTCGCAAGGCGCTCGTGGAGCAGCAGCGGCGTATGGCGCACTCAGGCGTTGTGATGGCAGGCCGCGACATCGGCACGGTCGTGTTTCCGGAAGCCGACCACAAGTTCTTCCTGGTCGCGAGCCTCGACGAGAAAGTGCGCCGGCGAGCCGCTCAGTACGAGCGGCGCGGCGAGCGCGTGGACGAGGAGTCGATGCGCAAGGAGGTCGTGCTGCGAGACCGCGTTGACTCCAACCGACCCGTCGCGCCGCTGAGGCCGGCGGAAGACGCTATGGTCATCGACACCGACAAGCTCGAGCTCGATGACGTGGTCGACCGCATCGTTCAGCACGTGCGTGAAACGAGATGATCTACGTCCTCCTCCGCGCGTTCATGCGCTTCGTCACCCGGGCCTACCTGGTCGGACTCTTCAAGGTCGAAGGCGTAGAGAACGTGCCACGCGCGGGGCCGTTAATCGTTTGCCCGAACCATTTCGGCACGCTGGATCCACCGATGGTGCCGGCGTTCCTGCCGCGAGCCGATTCGTGGAACATGGCCAAGGTCGAGTACTTCCGCAAGCCGATCACGAGATTTTTGTTCACGTGCTACCACGCGTTCCCTGTGGTGCGGCACACCGCCGACCGCGCCGCTTTGCGGCGTTCATTCGACCTGTTGAAGGCCGGTCACGTGGTAATCCTGTACCCGGAAGGCACCCGAGTCGACGCAGGCATGCTTGCAGTGCCCGAGTCGGGCGCGGGCTTCATCGCTCAGAAATGCGGATGTCCTGTGCTCCCCGTCGCTCTGACCGGGACCCGCGAGTGCCTCCCGAAAGGCAAGCTGTGGCCGCGGCGCGTCCCCGTGACGGTGCGTTTCGGTAAACCCTTCGTGGTGCTTCAGCGCCGGCCAAGCGGCGAGCGAGTCTCGCATGAAGAGGCGGCCGACGCGATCATGCTGGCGATCGCAGAGCTGCTGCCGCCAGAAAAACGAGGCGCCTTCAGCAACATCGAGTCCCTGCGACAGCGTCTCGAAGGAGTAACGACTCCCTCTCCCCTCAGGGGAGCACTTGATTAGTCCCATCCTGGCCGCGCTTGCGCGCAGGGTTAGGGAGAGGGGCGTGAAAAGCCCTAACCGATAGCCGGTCGTGCCCAGTCGTCCTCGACCAGGCTGCCGAGCGCGGGGTTGAAGCAGGCGTCGAACGCCTCCTTCAGCGATTGGGGTGTGAGCCGGGGTGACACCTGGCGGTAGTTCGCCAGGTCGACCAGGCGCGCGACCAGCGCGCGCGGGTGCGAGCCGCGGAGCGGCTTCTTGCCGTACAGGTTGTTGAGCAGGTATCCGATCGCCTTCTCATCGAAAGGCACCCCCTGGCGGTCGCACTCGAAGCGGAGGATGCGGCCGAACGCCTCGGGGGTTGGGTTTCCGATTCCGATCTTGTACGCCATGCGCCGGAGGAACGCCTCATCGACCAGCTCCGTGGGGGACAGGTTGGTCGAGAAGACGACCTGGCAGAGGAACGGCAGCTCGATCTTGCGGCCCGAGGCCGAGAGATCGAGATAGTCGATCTTCTTTTCCATCGGGACGATGAAGCGGTTGAGCAGTCGCATCGGGGGCACTTCCTGTCGGCCGAAGTCGTCGATCACGAAGACGCCGGCATTTGCCTTCCACTGGAGTGGCGCCTCGTAGTAGCGGTTCTGCGGGTCGTACGTAAGGTCGAGCTGCTGCAGCTTGAGCTCGCCACCGGCGGTCACGACCGGGCGCTCGACCTTCACGAGCCGCCGGTCGACCGGCTGCTCACCCTCTGCGACCTTGTGATAGACCGGGTCGATCACGCGGACGATCTCGTCGCCCAGCGCGACTGCGTGGGGGATCTCGATCGGCGCGCCCATCAGGAGCGCCATGCGCTCGGTGATGGTGCTCTTGCCGTTGCCGGGGGCGCCGAAGATGAACAGCGAGGCGCGCGAAACCATGGCCCCGCCGATCTGGTCGATGATGTGCTGCTCCAGCTCGAGCTCGCCCAGGGCCTTCTTCAGCTGCGCGTCGGTCACCGGCGATTTGCCGCTGACCTGCGAGCGGATCAGCGCGAGGTAGTCCTCGAAGTTGATCGGGCACGGGCCGAGGTAGCGCGTCTGAACCGCGGACATCTCGGCCGCGCGCTGGCGTCCGGCGCCCGAGATGGCGTAGTTCATCTTGACCGGGTAGGGGCGCCCCTCCAGCCCGGGGTCGTTCGAAACGCCGCGCGTGTCCATGAGCTGGTTCTTCTCGAACTCGTCGATGAGGGGCGAGAAGGTCTCGAAGGGAAGACCAAGCCGCTGCTCGAGAGCGGAACCGGTCAGCTGGTCGGCGAAGGCAAGCGTCCTGAGCAAGAGGCTTGCGACCAGGTCACGTCGAACGTGAAGGTCTTCGAGCCGCCTGGGAGCCTCGATCGCCCCGGTTACCATCGGGCGCACATATTACAGTTCGGGACTCACATCAAGACCTGTTTGGGGAGGCGTTCGTAATATCGCTGAAACCTTGCCGGAGTACGCAGCCCTGGACCTGGAGACCACCGGTCTCGACCCCTCGCGGGACCGAGTCATCGAAGTCGGCGCTGTCGCCTTCACCTCCGACCACGTCACCTCGACCCTGGAGCAGCTCGTCGATCCTGGCCGCGCCGTTCCCGAGACCGTCCTCCGCCTGACCGGGATCAGGCAGGAGGAGCTTCGCGGAGCCGCCAGCGCGGAGGCCGCCCTGGGCCGCCTTGCGGAGTTCATCCAGGGGCGCCAGCCCGTCGGCCACGGGGCGCGGCTGGACGTAGAGTTTCTCGAGGCAGCTGGGCTCTGGGACCCAGATCAGGAGATCCTCGACACCCTGGACATCGCCCGGATCCTGCTGCCCAGCGCCGCAAGCCACAGCCTGCCCCTGCTCTCGACCGAGATGGGGTTCAACCAACCGCGGCCGCACCGCGCCCTCGACGATGCCGACGCGACGCGCCAGCTCCTGCTGCGCCTGCGCGACGAAGCGGTCGCCCTGGACGAGGGCTTGAAAGAGTCGATGCTGGCCCTGGTCGCGGCCTATCCATGGTCGGTGGCGCGCTTTTTCGCCGACGCTTTGAGCGCCCCAAACCCGAACCCCGAGCCCGAGACCACGGTGCATCCCAAGCCGGCCGGCCGCAAGAGGTCGACCGAAACGCCGCCCGACGACCCCAACGCCGTCGCCGCCCTGCTCGGACCTGAAGGGCCGCTCGCCAACGTGCTGCCCGGCTACGAGCACCGCGAGTCGCAGATGCAGATGCTCTTGGCGGTGGCGCAGATCCAATCGAGGGGGGGGACGCTCGTGGTGGAGGCGGGCACAGGCACCGGCAAGAGCCTTGCCTACCTCGTGCCCTCGATCGCGCGCGCGGTCCGGCATCGCGAGCGCGTCCTGGTCTCGACCAACACGCACACGCTGCAGGAACAGCTGATGAGCAAGGACCTGCCGGCCTTGCGCGAATGGCTTCCGTGGAACTTCAAGGCGAACCTCCTGAAGGGCCGCTCCAACTACGTGTCGCTGCGTCGGTGGCGCCGCTTCCTGGCCGAGCCGTGCAGGGACCCGGAGGAGCTGATGTTCAAGCTCAAGGTCCTCCTCTGGCTGAACACGACGGAGAGTGGCGATCGCTCCGAGCTCCGCCTCTACGGCCGCGAAGAGGTCTTGTGGACACGCATCGCAAGCGACCCTCTCGACTGCGTTGGGATCCACTGCACGAAGGAGGACTGCTACGTCCACCGCGCACGCGCCGAGGCAGAGACCGCGGACCTTGTCGTGGTCAACCACGCCCTGCTGCTCGCGGACGCCGAGGTGGGGGGCGGCTTGCTGCCCGAGTACGAGCACCTCGTGATCGACGAAGCGCACCATCTCGAAGAAGCCGCCACTCGTGGCTTGCGCCAGGAGGTCGACGGACCCGGGCTCCTCGCTTTGCTGGAGCGGCTGTCCAACGGGCTGCTCGTGGATCTGCAGCGCCAGCCGCATCTCGGCGCGTCTGACGACGCATTCGGCGAGGCGGTCCCGCAAACGGTTTCGGCGGCCGAGCGAGTGCGCGAGCTGTTCAGGCTGGCTGACGTCTGGGTGGCGGCGCGACTCGGCGAGGCGGAGCGCAGAGAGGAGTCGGTCAGGATCACGCCGGCGCTGCGCGAGGACGAAGGCTGGACCGGCCTGCGCTTAAGCGCGGAGAACGCGGTCACCGCACTCGCCGCGCTTGACGCGACCCTGCGCCGCGCGGTCGCGGGTGTCCGCGAGTGGCTCGGCGGCGAGCAGCCAGATCAGGGTATTCGCGAGCTGGAGATGATCCGCGGACGGCTCGAATCCGCGCTCGGCCTGCTCGACGAGGCCGCGCTCCGGCCGGACGCGAACCGCGTCTACTGGTTCAGCCAGGTTTCGCGCGCCGAGAACCTCCTCCTGCGCGCGGCTCCCATCAACGTTGGCTCGCTCTTGCGCGAACGCGTCTACGCCGATCGGCGCTCGACGGTGTTCACATCGGCGACCCTCGCCGTGGGCGGGACGTTCGACTACTTCAGGTCGCGGGTCGGCCTCGGTCCCGAGAGCGAGGAGATGATCCTCGCGTCGCCGTTCGACTTCTACCACCAGGCCCTTGTGTGCCTACCGACCGACCTTCCGCTGCCCGAGCAGGAAGGGTTCGACGCTGCCGTCGAAGACATCATTGCCGCAGTGGCCGGGCGCGTCGGCGGACGCACGCTTGCCCTGTTCACGTCGCATCGGCAGCTGCGCGACGTGCACGCTGGGCTCAAGCAGCGTGTCGAC
This sequence comes from Chloroflexota bacterium, assembly GCA_005880915.1. GTDB lineage: Bacteria > Chloroflexota > Dormibacteria > Dormibacterales > Dormibacteraceae > 40CM-4-65-16. Next base: position 48,914 of record VBIW01000034.1, read on the forward strand.
CTCGACGAGGTGCTGATCCTCGGCCAGGGCATCGACGGGCAGCGCCGCCAGCTGCTCAAGACGTTCGAGGAGGCGCCGCGCCCGCTGCTGCTCGGCACCGCGACGTTCTGGGAGGGCATCGACATCCCGGGCGAGCGGCTCAGCTGCGTGATCGTCGTCCGGCTTCCGTTTCCGGTCCCCACAGACCCTGTGTATGCCGCGCGGGCGGAGCAGGTGCGCGACCCTTTCTCGCAGCTCGCGCTGCCTCAGGCCGCGCTGCGCCTCAAGCAAGGGTTCGGCCGGCTCATCCGCCGCTCGACCGACCGCGGCGCTGTGGTCATCCTCGACAACCGGATCCTGGGCCGTGACTACGGCAAGGCGTTCCTGGAAATCCTGCCCCCAGCCTCCCGCTACGTAGGTCCAGGGGTTGAAGTGGCAGACAAGGTCGGTGCTTGGTTAGAAGGGGTTTGAGTAAGTCAAGCCTCCGCTCCATTCATAGGGAGGTGGCTCTTCCCCACGTAGTGGGGAAGTACCGCCGCTTGCGGCGGGGATGGGGCAGCGCCGGAGGGGCTGTGTGAACAAGCTCTATGTCGTCGCCACACCCATCGGCAACCTCGAGGACGTGAGCGCCCGCGCTCTGCGCATCCTCGGCGAGGTCTCCACCATCGCCGCCGAAGACACGAGGGTGACCGCGCGCCTGCTCTCGAGACACGGCATCCGCAAGCCGATGGTCAGCTACCGGGCGCCGGTGGAACGGCGTGGGCTGCCTCGCGTCATGGCTGCGCTGGACGAGGGCGACGTCGCGTTGGTGAGCGATGCAGGTACGCCAACCCTGTCCGATCCAGGTCAGGCACTGGTTACTGCGGCGTGGGCGGCCGGCCACACAGTGGTGCCAATCCCCGGCCCCAGCTCGATCACCGCGGCGCTGTCCATCGCCGGCTACGGCGGGCCAGGGTTCACGTTCCTCGGCTACCTACCCCGCAAGGCCGGCGAGATGCGCCGCCTGATGGAGTCGCTCCGTGACGACTCGCGGCCTGCGGTCGCTTTCGAATCCCCCTTTCGCATCCACAAATCGCTGGGCCTCATCGCTGAATCTCTGCCCGAGCGGGCCGTCACTGTGACGCGCGAGCTGACCAAGCTGCACGAGGAGGTGGTGCGCGGCACGGCGTCGGAGGTGCTCGCCGCGCTGGGTGAGCGAGCGCGCGGCGAGTTCACGCTTGTGATCAGCGGCCAGGATCGATGATTACGCGCGTCTCGCGCAAAACGTGCGGGATACTGTCCCCGAGGTGATTGAGCGCAGAACCGTCCTCATCGCGCCCGCGTGGCCCTACGCGAATGGACCGCGACACATCGGCCACGTGGTCGGGTTCGCCGTCCCGGGCGACGTGCTCGCCCGCTTCGAGCGGCTGCGCGGGTCGCGCGTGCTGATGGCGAGCGGCACCGATGAGCACGGCACGCCCATCACCTACGAGGCCGACAAGAACGGCATACCACCCCGTGAGTTCGTCGACCGCAACAACGCGTTGATCGTCGACGACCTCGTGCGCCTGGGTGCGACGTACGACATCTTCACGCGCACCACGACAGCCAACCACTACCGCGTCACGCAGGACCTTTTCCTGAAGCTCTACGAGGGCGGCTACCTGATCGAGAAGAAACAGCTCGGCGCCTTCGACGCCGCCACTGGGCGCACCCTGCCCGACCGCTACATCGAGGGCAAGTGTCCGATCTGCGGCTACCCCGAGGCACGCGGCGACCAGTGCGACAACTGCGGCAACCAGCTCGATCCGATCGACCTGATCAACCCGCACCAGCGGGGCAGCGATGCGCCAGTCGAGTTTCGCGAAACGGAGCACTTCTTCTTCAACCTGCCCGCGTTCGGGGAGCGGCTGAAGGCCTGGATCGAGGAGCACGACGACTGGCGGCCCAACGTCCGCAAGTACTCGCTCGAGTTCGTGCGCAATCTCAAGCCGCGCGCGATCACGAGAGACCTGGACTGGGGTGTGCCTGTGCCGCTGCCCGGCTGGGAGGACAACCCGAGCAAGAAGATCTATGTCTGGTTCGACGCGGTCATCGGCTACCTGTCGGCGTCGATCGAATGGGCGATCCAGCGAGGCGAGCCCGAGGCGTGGAAGGAGTGGTGGCAGAACCCCGAGAGCCGGCACTACTACACGATGGGCAAGGACAACATCACCTTCCACACCGTGATGTGGCCGGCGATCCTCATGGGCGCGGGCGACCTGAAGCTGCCGGATGAGATCGTGGCGAGCGAGTTCCTGCACATGGAAGGCCGCAAGTTCTCGACGAGCCGCGGCCAGGTCATCTACGTGAAGGACGTTCTCGACCGCTATGACGCGGATGCGCTCCGCTATTACCTGATGATCGCGGGGCCTGAGAATCAGGACACCGACTTCACGTGGTCGGAATTCATCCGCCGCAACAACGACGAGCTCGTCGCCACGTGGGGCAACCTCGTCCATCGCACGCTCGTCAACGCGCACCGCAACTTCGGTGCAGTTCCAGATCCGGGAAATCTGTCTCCGGCCGACGAGCTCTTGCTGAAGGAGATCGAAGACGCGCTCGGTTACGTCGCCGGGCAGCTGCAGGAGGCTCGCTTTCAGAATGCGCTGAAGTACGCGATGACGATGGCGTCGAAGGTCAACGTCTACCTCGGCACCGAGCAGCCGTGGCAGACGATCAAGACCGATCGCGACCGCGCTGGCACGGTCCTCTACGTCGCGCTTCGCTGCGTCGACAACTTGAAGACGATGCTCACTCCGTTTCTGCCGTTTTCATCGCAGCGGCTGCACGCGATGCTTGGTTACGAGGACGTCATCGCGCCGCAGCCCGAGGTGCGTGAGTTCTCCGAGGATGGGACGTCGCACAGGGTGATCACCGGTGAATACGAGGCCGTCGACCGCTGGGTGCCATCGCGACTGGAAGCGGGCCGCAAGCTGCCCCCGCCTCAGGCGCTCTTCAAGCGCCTCGACGACCTGCCCGAGGAGGAACCTCCGGCATCTTCGTAGACACACACCTCCACCTCGAGGAGCTCGGCAGTGCAACCGAGGTCGTGGAGCAATCGGTGGCCGCCGGTGTGACGCGGCTGATCGCGGTGGGGGTCGACCTGGACCGAAGCGCGAGCGCCGTGTCGCTCGCTCACGCTTATGAGGAGGTGTGGGCGGGTGTAGGGCATCATCCGCTGGAACCAGGAGAGCCAAACCCAATTGCGATGCGCGACCTCGCGCAGGACGAGATGGTCGTCGTCATCGGCGAGATCGGCCTCGACTTCGAACACGTCGGCGGCCCACACCGCGACCTGCAGATCGAGCGCCTGAACGAGATGTTCTCGATCGCGACCGACCTCGATCTTCCGGTCTCGATTCACAACCGGGGCGCCCAGAGCGAGGTGCTCGCCGCCATCCATGCTCACCCGGGCATCCGCGGCGTCATGCATTACTTCGCGCTCGATTGGGATTGGGCGCAGCGGTTTCTCGAGGCGGGCTTCTACCTGTCCTTTGCGGGCCTCATCACGCGACCGAGCCGCGAGTCCTTGCGCGAGGTTGTCAGGCACTGCCCGGCGGACAGGCTGCTGCTGGAGACCGATTCTCCCTATGGCAATGCGCAGAAGCGGATGAACGTGCCGAACCGGCCGGCGTACCTTGTCGACACGGCGGAGCTCGTCGCCGAGCTGCGCGGCATCGGGATAGAGCAGCTCGCGGACCAGGAACGCGCCAACGCGATCGCCCTGTTTCAAAAGATGAAGTGAGCGCGCCACGGGCGCCTAATTGATCGACCCGGCGGACCCCCAGCAGCTCGAGCAGCTGTTGCGGCGGCACGGCATCACCCTGGAGCACCGCCTCGGTCAGAACTTCCTGGTCGACCCGGGCCTTCGTGATGCGATCGCGGAGGCTGCCGAGACCGGCCCGGACGACGAGGTGCTGGAGGTCGGTGCAGGAGCCGGCACCCTCACCATCGCCCTCGCGCCACTCTGCCGCAGGCTGATCGCAGTCGAGCTCGATCGGCGCCTGATGCCCGTGCTCCGCGAGGTATTGGCCGGCCACGAGAATGTCGAGCTCGTGCAGGCCGACATCCTGCGCTTCGACGTGGCCGGCGCATTTCCGCATGGCGGTGAGGTCGTCGCCGGCAACATCCCCTACAACCTGACGGGCGCCTTGATCCGCAAGCTGCTCGACCATTCACCCCGACCGCGCCGGCTTTCGCTTGTGGTGCAAAGGGAGGTCGCCGAACGGTGGACCGCCGGCACGGGCGCAAGCCTCTCCACTGTCGCCGTTCAGGTGTTCGCCGAAGCGAAGACCGTGATGACCATCCCGGCTGCCTCCTTCACCCCGGTGCCCAGGGTCGACTCGGCGCTCGTCACGCTCCAGGTGCGCCCTCGGCCGGCGGTCGACGTCGACGACATGGACCAGTTCTTTCGGGTCGTCGAAGCCGTCTTTCAATTCCGGCGCAAGCAGCTCGGAGGGACGCTGGCCCGAATTGCGGGCATTCCCAGCGCCGAGGCCGCAAAGCGGCTGGTCGAGATTGGAATCGACCCGGCGCGGCGTCCCCAGACGCTCACTCTCGAAGAGTGGGAAGCGTGCTATCGCGCATTGAAACCCTAGGTTCGATCGTTAGGCTCTACCGGGCATGGATCCGATCAGGCTGCCGGTCGAGGCTCCTGGCGGCTTTCGCGGTGCGCTGCGGCACACCGCGTTTCGCAACATATGGTTCGCGCAGCTCGCGGCTCAGCTCGCGGACAAGTTCCTGCTCTTCTCGCTGATCATCCTCGCCTACCACACCACCGGCGGCAGCACGGCCGTGGCGGTGACACTTCTTGCGTACACGGTGCCCGCGGTGCTCTTCGCGCCTCCTGCAGGCGTCATCGCAGACCGCGTCAACCGCAAGCAGATCATGCTGTGGTCCAACATCGGCCGCGCTGCCGTGGTGGCGCTGATTCCGATCGCGTCGATAGTCCCGGGAGTGAAGGACGACTTCCTGCACCTGATCGTCATCACGCTGATCTTCTCCGCGGTGGGTCAGCTGTTCGGTCCTGCCGAGGCGGCCGTGATCCCGACAATCCTGCCGCGGGAGGCGCTGATCACCGCGAACTCCATGGCGCTCCTGACGATGGTCCTCACGCTGGTCGTGGGTGGCGTCCTCGCGCCGGTGGTATCGAGGATTGATCTCTACGCGCCCTACTGGTGCGCGGTCGTCCTGCTCGTGATCGCGGGCACGCTGATCTTCGCGTCCGAGATACCGAAGCTCGAACCTAGGCACGACTCTCCGGTCGAAGAGAGCCGCAATCGGTTTCACCAGATGCTCGTCGACCTGCAGGAGGGCGTCGACGCGCTACGCGCTTCGCGGGGCCTGCGCCTCGCTTTTGGCCAGGTGAGCATCGCCGTGCTCGTCCTTTTCATGCTGTACACGCTCGCACCCGCTTACGTGAGCAAGGTCCTCGGCATCGCGGCCCAGGACACGTACGTCATCCTCGGGCCCGCGACCGCCGGCGCGATGTTGAGCGCGGTCCTTCTCGGCCAGTTCCTGAGCCACGTCGACCGCTCGCGCGTGCTGGCCGGCTCTCTGCTGGCGAACGGTGTCACCCTGCTCGCGCTGGCCGCGGTGCCGCAGGCAATGCGCCATTTCACGGACCTCCAGGTGCACAACCGCATCACCGGAGCTTCGTTCAGCTTCTTGCTCGGGGTGGAGTTCGGCGCGATCCTGATCCCCGCGATCACCTACCTGATGGAGTCGACGAGCGATGCCATCCGGGGCCGGATCTTCGCGCTGCTGTACATGGTCATCAACGGCGTATCGGCGATCCCGGTCCTGCTCGCGGCGGCGCTGTCCGACGCCATCGGCACGGCCCAGGTTCTCGGCGGGCTTGGGGTGCTGCTCCTGGGAGGCGGGGTGGGTGTTATCGCGGGCGGGATGCACGTGCCTGGGCAACAACCAAAATCAACACGATCAGCAAAAGAACCGTGAGGCCGCCGATGCCTATGTCGCGGATGATCGTCTCCAGAAGCGGAAGGTTGCTGCCAAGGGCGTAACCGGCCACCCCGATCACGATGGCCCACATCATTCCGCCGAGAGCGCTGAAGAACTGGAAGCGCCAGAAAGGCATGCGTGACATGCCGGCGAGCATCGAGCCCCACGTGCGCAGGCCGAGAAAAAACCGCGCCGCCAGGACGGCCTTGTCGCCGTGGCGTGCGAAGAAGAGCTCAGCCCGCGCGAGATGGTCCGGCCTGATGTGCAGGAATGCGCCGAAGCGCTCGACGAAGGGCCGGCCGCCGCGGTAACCCAGCAGGTAGCCGATGTCGGCCCCGGCCGTCGCGCCGAGAAAACCGAAGAAGATGACGATGACCAGCGAGTGATGGCGGGCGGCGGCCCACGCCGCGGCGGCGAGCAGCAGAGCCTCGCCCGGGAACGGAATACCTGAGCTCTCGATCAGGATGCCGAGTCCCGCCGACGGATAACCGAGCGCGTCCACGATCCGAGCCCAATCCATTAAAAGAGGGCTTCTCCCCATTTATGGGGACGTGGCTCTTCCCCACGCAGTGGGGAAGTACCGCCGCTTGCGGCGGGGATGGGGCTGCGCCGGAGGGGCCGCGTGGGCCAAATCAAGTATTTGTCATCCCCATTTATGGGGAGGTGTCGGCGAAGCCGACGGAGGGGCTGAAGGAGCCAGGCCAAAGCGGTTCATATACTGGACGACCCGATGTCTCACTACGGGGATCACGAGGCGACCGACGATCCGCTGCAAACGTTGCGGCACTCGACCGCGCACCTTCTCGCCGCGGCCGTGACCGAGCTCTACCCCGACGCGAAATACGGCATCGGCCCCGCGGTGGAAGACGGGTTTTACTACGACTTCCAGTTCAGCAAGCCGATCTCGGAGTCGGACCTCCCCGCCATCGAATCCCGCATGCGCCGGCTCGCGCAAGCCGACATCCCTTTCGTGAAAGAGGTTGTATCTCGAGACCAGGCGATCGACGAGTTTCGCAAGCGCGGCCAGGATTTCAAGCTCGAGCTGATCGCGGACAAGGTCGAAGGCGACGAGGTCAGCCTGTATCGCACCGGCGACTTCCTCGACCTCTGCCGGGGTCCTCATGTGCGGTCCACGAAAGAGCTCAAGGCCTTCAAGCTCCTTCGCGTCGCGGGCGCTTACTGGCGAGGCGACGAGAAAAAGCCGCAGCTGACTCGCATCTACGGCACCGCCTGGATGACGCCGCGCGAGCTCGACGACTACATGAAGTTCCTCGAGGAAGCCGAGAAGCGCGACCACAAGAAGCTGGGAAAGGAGCTGAAGATCTTCGCCCTCGACGAAAGGGTGGGCCTGGGCCAGGTCATCTGGCTGCCCAACGGCGCGACCATCAGGCGCGAGCTCGAGCGCTGGATCGTCGACGAAGAGCTGAGGCGCGGTTACCGGCACGTCATCACGCCGCACCTGGCGAAGCTCGACCTTTACAAGCAGAGCGGCCACTGGCAGCTCTACCACGACACGATGTATCCGCCGATCCATTTCGAGGACGGCGAGGAGCTCGAGCTCCGGCCGATGAACTGCCCGCACCACATCATCGTCTACGGGCAAGAGCTGCACAGCTACCGCGACCTGCCGGTGCGCATCGCCGAGCTGGGACAGAACTACCGGCTCGAGAAATCCGGCGAGTTGATGGGCATGATCCGCGTTCGCTCCTTCAACCTCAACGACGCGCACATCTTCTGCAAGCCCAACCAGGTGATCTCCGAGGTGCGCGGCGCTATCGAGTTGGCCAATCACTTCATGAAGGTGCTCGGCGTGGAGGACTACTCGTACCGCCTCTCCGTGCGCGACGAAGTGAAGACGAAATGGTCGGGCACCGACGAGGAATGGGAAACCGCTGAGGCGATGCTCAAGGAGGCGCTCGAGAGCCTCAACCTGCCCTACAAGATCGGGGTTGGCGATGCTGCGTTCTACGGGCCGAAGATCGATTTCCAGGTCCGCGACGCCCACCGTCGAGAGTTCACCAACAACACGGTGCAGGTGGACTATCAGCTGCCCAAGAAGTTCGAGCTGGAGTATGTCGCCGAGGACGGGTCACGCCGGACGCCGGTCCTCGTCCACCGCGGAGCATTCGGAGCCTTTGAACGGATGACCGCGTACCTGATCGAGCAGTACGCGGGCGCCTTCCCGACCTGGCTGCACCCGGTGCAGATTGTGGTCATCCCGATCACCGACGCGCAGCACGAGTACGCGCACCTGGTGGCCGAAAGGCTGAGGGGGCTCCGGTTGCGGGTCGAGGTCGACGACCGCTCGGAGAAGATGCAGCGGAAGATCCGGGACTGGCAGGCGCAGAAGGTGCCGTACATGGCGATCGTCGGCCCGCGCGAGGCGGAGGAGGAGCACGTCAACATCCGCGACCGTGCGGGAAAGCAGGTCGACTCGACGCTCGAATCCTTCGCGAGCATGGTCGCCACAGAGGTGGCGGAGCGGCGGCGCTAGGAATCGAGCTTGATCTGGATCACCGTGTGCTGGCCTCGGCCGAGCATGTCGACGACGCCGACGGTCAGCGGCCTGGAAACGCGGGCAAACTTGAGCTCGCCGTTGGCGCGGTCGTCTGCAGTGATCTTCCAGTCGCCGGAGCTGAGCTTGCCTGCGTAAAAGTCCGTCACGGTCGCCACGTCGTCGTTCGAGGCGAGCACCTCCTGGCATTCACGCGTGTCGCCGGGCGAGAGGTTGGTCGCGTAGTACGTGTAGTCACGCGTCGTCGACGCGCCGGGGTAGCGAGGGAAGTCAGACGGTAGGCAGCTGAGGCCGCCGCGCTGAAAGGTGTGGACGAGAGATACGAAACCGTAAATCCCACCGATGACCCCGATGACCAGGAGCAGCGCGCATCCGCCCGCAAGCCACCAGATCCACGTGCGCCTCGGTCCCGCAGTCTGAGGAGGCCCGGCCTCGCCGGTCGGCACCCACCGCTGACCGTCCCAGCGCCACATGCCGTCAGGCGAAAGCTGTCCGACCTCGCCGGGCGGTGGAGCGCTCATCGCCTATTTATAAGCCGGGCGGGACGCTGCTCGCGACGAGCGTCAATCCGCGGTTCAGAGACCCCCGGGGAGGCGGCCGCCGCAATCGCCCTGGGCGGCGACCGGCACGACACGGGCAGGCGTGACGAGGTCGCCGATCCGCGGCTGGTGCTGCGAGTCACCGCCCGCGAGCACGAGCTGGTCGTTGATCCACGTGCAGCCGTAAAGACCGGATATCGAGGTTCCGCCCCCGAGGAAGTTGGTGCCCGTGTTGTCGACCACCGCGACCACGGTGCCGTTGGGTGAGAGGTACTGAAGCGCGGGACCCGGCATTGGGTACGTCCGGATGGTGGCACCGGTCCAGCTGAGGACTTTTGACGTCGACCCGTCCCAGCAGATGACCCCGGCCGCCGACGGCGGTCCCACGACGGGACATGTCGTGATCCCGCCGAGCGTGAAGCGACGCGTCGCTGTTGCGGGGTCAACCACATGAAGCTCCTGGATTCCGCAGCAGAACGGTCCGCCACCTTGCGTGCACGACGGGACGACGCCGACGACGAGGTTTTGGATGCCGTGCCAGCCGATCGGCCACAGCGTCCGCGCCCCGCTCTCGCTGAAGATGTCGAGGTGGTTGCCCCCGCCGTTCAGGTCTTCCACGTAAAGCCTGGTTGAAGCCCCGGTCGCGTTGTAGTCGGCCACGACGACTGCGATGCGCTGGTCGTCAGGGCTGACGGCAAACGAGGCGCGGCGGGAGGAGGTCGGGGCGGGCACCGTCGTCGCACGACCCGACTCGCCGCCTGGCGCGAGGAAGCGCACCACGCCCCCGGCGTCCATGAAGTACGCGCGCGAATTGCTCGTGCTGACTGGAAGGGGGACGGGAGCGCCCGCCGCATTGGCGCACGTGACGACGGGAGGCGATGAAGCCTCACCCGACGCGGCGACCGTGCCGTCGGTGGCCACCAGGCTGACTGCGTACGTGGCCGCAGCCTGGCTGCCAACCAGAACGCCGTAAGGCTGGCTGACCGGCCGGGCCGACGGCGTGGGGGCGGGGCCCGAGGCTGAAACGCTCACAACTGGCGAGGTTCGAGCCGGCGAAGACGTGTGGCTCGTGGCAGTAGACGGGCCGCTTCCCCCGCAAGCGGCGATGGCCGCGGCGAGAACAAGCAGCACGGCGGCCGCCCTGGGTGACGACACTCTGCAGAAGCCAACGCCGTTTTGCGCGGCGGGTTACGTTTCCGGTACGATCCACGCTCTGAAGCAGGGCGCCGGCCCTCACCCCCAGGGCGATGCCCAAAGGGGTTGTCTACCGCGGACAGCCGGTGTGCTGTCCGTTTTGTTTTATATCGATGGAGGAATAGAACAACCCTGAATTTGGCCGAGGTAGCGTCCCATACCGTTTAAAGAGCTAAGGATCAACGATCAGATCCGCAGCTCCGAAGTGCGTCTGATCGATGACCAGAACAACCAGCTTGGCGTGCTATCGCTGGACGCCGCGCTACGCATCGCAAACGAGAAGGGACTCGACCTTGTGGAGGTGGCGCCGCAAGCGAGCCCGCCGGTCTGCCGCCTGATGGACTACGGACGCTACAAGTTCGAGACCATCAAGCGCGAAAAGGACCAGCGGCGCAAGCAGAACGTCACCAAGCTGAAAGAGATGAAGCTGCGCCCGAAGGTGGCGGAGCACGACTTTCAGACCAAGTTCAAAGGGTTGAAGCAGTTCCTCGAAGCTGGAGAGAAGGTGAAGGTGACGATCATGTTCAGGGGCCGCGAGATGGTCCACCAGGAGATCGGTCGGAAGATCCTGGAGCGCGTGGCGGACGACGCCAAGCAGTTCGCGGTCATCGAGCGCCAACCGCTGCTCGAGGGCAAGAACCTTTTCATGATCCTGGCGCCCAGCCGTCAGGGCGCCCCGACGAAGGAACAGGTAACCACCAGTGCCTAAGATCAAGACGCAAAAGGGCATTGCCAAACGCGTCCGCGTGACGCGCACTGGAAAGCTGATGCGCCGCTCCTCATCGAAGAGCCACCTGCTCGAGCACAAGTCGAAGAAGCGCAAGCGCAACTACCACAACGAGCATCCCGTGGACAAGGCCGACCGAAAGACGGTCCGCCGGGCTCTAGGGGTCTAGCGAATGGCACGAGTCAAGCGCGGCGTACCAGCGCACCGTCGCCACAAGGCGATCCTCGATCGGGCCAAAGGGTTCCGGCTTTCGAAGAAGCTGCTGTTCCGGCCCGCCAACGAGGCGGTGCTGCACGCGCTTGCTTACGCGTACCGCGACCGCCGGCGCCGCAAGCGCGAGATGCGGCAACTCTGGATCGCGCGCATCAACGCCGCCTCGAGGCAGTCGGGGCTGCCTTACAACAAGCTGATGCACGGCCTTCGCCAGGCCGGAGTGGAGATCGACCGCAAGATGCTGGCTGACCTGGCCGTGCGCGACAGCGGTTCCTTTGCTCGGCTGGTGGAGGTTGCAAAGAAAGCCCTCTGATCAGCTGATCAGCAGCCCGGACAACGAGGTCGTGCGCCGCCTACGGCGCTTCGCTGTCCGGCGCGAGCCAGGTTTTGTTCTCCTGGAGGGTCCGCGCGTGCTCGCGGAAGCCAGGGCTGCCGGCCTCGGTTTCGACCTCCTCGCGGTGCGCGAAGGGGACAAGCTTCCCTTCCGCTCTGATTCCCGGATCACCCTGACTCCCGGCGCGTTCCGCGCCGCCACGCAGACGGTCACGCCGCAAGGAGTGATCGCGATCGCCCGCGTGCACGAGGCGACGCCGTCGGAGGCGATGCAGGCCGCGCGCGCGGCACGGTGGCCATTGCTGGTGCTCGACGGCGTCCAGGACCCAGGCAACGTCGGCGCGATCTGCCGCACGGCTGCGGCCGCGGGCGCGCCGGCTCTGGTCGTTCTGCCCGGAAGCGCGGACCCCTACGGCCCGAAAGCGGTGCGAGCCTCGGCCGGAAACGTGTTCCGGCTCAAGGTTGCGAAGGCGCGCTGGAAGGACCTCGAAGGACTCGACGGTTATGGCGCTTCGCCCACGGGCGGTGCACCGCTGGCCGAGGCGCCGATAGAGTCTGCCGGCATGGTCGTTCTCGGCAGTGAGGCGCACGGACTCTCGCGCCAGGACCTGAAGCTGGTCACAGTCCCGCTCACGGAGGGCGTCGAGTCGCTCAACGTGGCCGCCGCGGCGGCCTTGATCCTGTTCGAGATCAAGAGAAGGTTGGCGGCATGAGTGATCCATCAGACCTGACCAGCGAGGCGCTCGCCGCCGTCGGCAAGGCCCAGACGGAGCAGGAGCTCGAACGAATCGAGGTTGAGTACCTGGGCCGGAAGAGCGGTCGGGTCAGCAAGCTCCTCGAAGGCATCGGCAAGCTCGGCCCCGAAGAGAAGGCGTCCGTGGGCAAGGCGGTCAACGAGGCCAAGCGAGCGATCGAAGCCGCTCTGGCCGCCAGGCGAGCTGAGCTGGAGGCATCGCGTCTCGCCGATCTCGCTGAGACCGAGGCGATCGACATCACTTTTCCCGGGCCGCCGCTCGGCCGAGGCCATATCCACGTCTTGACGCAGGTCCGGCGTCAGATCGAGACCGTGCTCGAGTCGCTTGGGTATCAGGTCGAGCTCGGGCCTGAGGTGGAGACCGAGTGGTACAACTTCGAGGCCCTCAACCTCACCGCCGGACATCCCGCCCGTGAGAGCTGGGACTCCTTCTACTTCAGCCCAGAGCTCCTGCTCCGCGCGCACACCTCACCTGTGCAGATCCGCGCCATGCAGCGGATCAAAGAGCCGCCCATCTACATCATCACGCCGGGCCGGACCTACCGCCGCGATCCGCCCGAGGCCACGCGACTGCCGTACTTCAGCCAGGTCGAAGGCCTGGCCGTGGACAGGGGGCTCACGGTCGGCGACATGAAGGGCACGCTGCTGTACATGATCCAGTCGCTGTACGGACTGGAACGCAAGGTGCGCGTTCGGCCGAGCTACTTTCCTTTCACAGAGCCGAGCTTTGAGTTCGACATCACGTGCGGCATCTGCGGCGGCATGGGTTGCAAGAGCTGCCGGCATAAGGGTTGGCTCGAGGTCGGCGGGTGCGGGATGGTGCATCCGCAGGTGCTGCGCAACGGAGGCATCGACCCGACGCAGTGGAACGGATACGCGTGGGGCTTCGGCATCGAGCGCATGGCGATGCTCAAGCACGACGTCGACGACATCCGCCTCTTCTACGAGTCGGACCTGCGCTTCCTGGAGCAGTTCTAGATGATGAAGGCTCCTCCCCATTCATGGGGAGGTGTCTGGCGAAGCCAGACGGAGGGGCTGCGAACGCTTGCGAATTAGCTACGAATGGCTCGGCGACTTCCTCGACCTCGATGGCGTCACGCCCAAGGATGCCGCGGATGTGCTGACCCGACTCGGCATCGAGGTCGAGTCGCTTGTGATGGTCGACCTCTCCCAGGTCGTGATCGGCAAGGTGCTCGAGCAGAAGCCACACCCGACATCGCGGACCGCGCTGTGGATTCACCAGGTCGACCTCGGCGACCATGTGCAGCAGATCATCGCCGGCGCCCCCAATGCGGTTCCGGGGTCGCTGGTCCCCGTCGCCCTTCCCGGCACCACGGTGCCCAACGGCAAGCTCGTGAGGGACGCTTACATCGCGGGCGAAAAGGCCAGCGGAATGCTTTGCTCGGCCGAAGAGCTCCTCCTGGGCGACGACCACTCTGGCATCCTGATCCTCGACCGCGGCAAGCCGGGGGAAGCGTTGACCACCGTCATCCCGAGCCAGGCGATCATGGAAGCGGAGATCACCTCCAACCGGCCCGACGAGATGGGCCACCTGGGCATCGCGCGGGAATTGGCGGCGGGACTCGACCGGCCGCTGAAGCGCGACTTCATGCCGGCCTTCACCGGTACGGCCGACCCGCCGGGGCGCGACCTGGTCAAGGTCACCATCGACGACCCCGACCTGTGCAGCCGCTACATCGGGGGCGTGATCAAAGGAGTGAGGGTCGGCCCCAGCCCCGACTGGATGCAGCGCCGCCTACGGGCGTGCGGAGTCCGTCCCATCAACAACATCGTCGACATCACCAACTACGTGCTCCTCGAGTACGCGCAGCCGCTGCACGCCTTCGACCTCGCCAAGCTCAACGGGCCCGCCATCCACGTCAGGCGGGCCAGGTCGAAAGAGACGCTGCTCTGCCTCGACGGCGAGGAGAGGCAGCTGACGCCGGAGATGCTGGTGATCGCCGACGCGCTCCGTCCCGTCGCCATCGCGGGCGTCATCGGCGGCGAGGAGAGCGCGGTCACGGGAGCGACTGTCGACGTACTTCTCGAGGCGGCGAACTTCAGCGGGCCGAGCGTGCGCCAGACCTCACGCGCTCTCGGCCTCCGCACCGAGGCGTCGGCCAGGTTCGAACGCGCGCTGCCGCCCGAGCTTGCCCTGGCCGGCGCTCGTCGCGCTGCATCACTGATTGCCGAGGTCGCGGGCGGTTCGGTCCACCGCGAATGGGCGGACGTATATCCGCGTCCGCAGGAGCCGGTGCGCGTCAACCTCCGGCCGGCCTTGATCGATGACGTCCTGGGTACACATGTGCCGCTAGAAGAAGCCGAGTCGATCCTCAAGCGCCTCAACTTCCACGTCAAGGTGATGGGTGACGGGGAGTGGGACATCCTGCCGCCGGTGTTCCGTCTCGATGTGACGATTCCCGAGGACCTGGTCGAGGAGGTCGGTCGCGTGTATGGCTACGACCGCGTGCCTCCGACGCTGCCGGGCCGTCGCCGCGGCAGGTGGACACCTTCGTCGCCGAGCCTCGACCGGAGGCTCGATTCGATGCGCGAGGTGCTCGTCGGATCCGGCTACACCGAGACGTGGAACCCGGCCCTGGTCTCCGGCCGCAAGCTCGAGGCGCTGCGGATCGCCGCCCACGCCATGCGGGTTTCCAATCCTCTGAGCGACGACATGGATACGCTGCGCACCTCGGTCCTGCCATCGCTGATCGACGTTGTGGCGCTCAACCGCGACCGAGGACGTCTCGACGTCCGCGTTTACGAGATCGGGTCTGCTTTCCTCGCCCATGTAGGCGAGAAGAACACGCAGCCCGAAGAACCTCTCCGGCTGGCCGCGGTCGTCACCGCAGGCCTCTCCGCCGAGGACGGTCGGGTCGCCTTCTATCGGCTGAAGTCCGTGCTCGACGGATGCGTCGCCGCGCTCGGGGCGCCCGGCTGCACGTATCAGCGCGCCTCCGCGCAGTTGTTTCATCCGGGTCGCTGCGCCGCGGTCGTGATCGACGGCCGGCAGCTGGGCTACATCGGCGAGCTGCACCCCACAGTCTCAGCCTCTGCGCGGATCGATGGGAGGGTCGTCGCGTTCGAGATCGACGTCGAGCCTCTGCTCGCCGCCTCGCGCACCCCACGCGCGCAGCCGCTGCCGCGGTTTCCCAGCGTCGAGCGTGACCTGGCCGTCGTCGTCGAGGAGACCGTCGCGGCCGGCGCGCTGCTGGCTACGATCAAGGAGTCGGCCGGCGACACCGGGGAAGCCGCGCTCGAGCTCGTCCGGGCGTTCGACGAGTACCGCGGCGCGCAAGTTCCGGAGGGGCACAAGAGCGTCGCGTTTACCTTGACTTTCCGTAGCCCGGAGCGCACCCTGACGGACGCCGAAGTGGACAGGGTGATTTCGCAAATCAAGGTAGGACTGGAGAAAAGACACCGCGCCAGGTTCCGCGAGTGACGGCCGGCGCGTATATCGCACGCTTGTGCGTGCCGTTTTGTAGGGGTCCCCGCGAATTCACGCATTTGCGCTCTGAATTCGTAGGGATATTTCGGGGGAAGCGCTAATTGACCTGGATCGACGTACTTCCGATCGTGTTCCTGATCGCCTACGGGGTGGGCGGGTTCTTCAGCGGCCTGATCCGCCGGTTCATCGGGCTGGTCGCACTGTTTGTCTCCGTCTGGGCGGCCACGAACATGGGCTTGCAGGCGGGCGGCATCTTGCAGCAGACGTCCAACTTCGAGACGCCGGACGCCCGCATTTACGGCTTCTTCGGCATCATCGCCGCGCTCCTGCTCATCGTCGAGGTGGCGACGCAGATCGCGCACAAGCAGATCCAGATCCCGGCCATCGTCCTCAACAGGACTCTCGGCACGGCGCTCGGCCTGGTGACCGCAATCTTCTTGTCGGTGGTCGTCGTCTATGAGGTAGGGCAGGCCGCCAACCCGGTCGGCGGGGCGCAGCTGGACCCGCTTCAGCAGGGCCTGCGCGATTCAGTCCACCACTCGTTGTTCATGGTCAGCCTCGTCAACGCGATCGACAAGCCGATCATCGCGCTGTTCCAGCCGCTCCTGCCTGGTGATCCGCAGATCTACTTCGGTCCCGGACCGGTCAATCCCTAGACTCGCTGGCGTTGAGTAAGGAGTTTTTCAATCGCCTGCGCGAGCGGGCGGTCGAGATCCACGTCCAAGATCACCTGCGTGCGCGGCTCGAACGCGGGGACAAGCTGCGCGTGAAGCTGGGGCTCGATCCCACCGCTCCAGACCTGCACGTCGGACACCTGGTCGTGCTCGACACCCTCCGAATGTTTCAGGACGAAGGCCACACCGTGGTCGTCATCATCGGCGACTACACGGGCATGATCGGCGACCCCAGCGGGCGCTCAGAAACCCGTCCCATGCTCACCGAAGACCAGATCGCTCGGAATGCCGAGACGTACTTCGAGCAGGTCGACCTTGTCCTCGACCGTTCGAAGATTGAGGTGCGCCGCAACTCCGAATGGCTTGCCTCGATGACTGCGGCAGACATCCTGCGGCTGATGGCGAAGGCGACGCTGCAGCAGGTATTGCAGCGTGAGGATTTCGCTGAGCGCATCAAGTCCGGCGCATCCATCGGCGCCCACGAGATCCTCTATCCCTTCAATCAGGCGTACGACTCCGTCGCGGTGAAGGCGGATGTTGAGATCGGCGGCACCGACCAGCTGTTCAACCTTCTGTTCGGGCGCGACATCCAGAAGGCATATGGACAGGAGCCGCAGGACATCGCTGTGTTCCCGCTGCTCGAAGGCACGGACGGCGTGCAGAAGATGGGCAAGTCGCTGGGCAACTACATCGGCCTCACCGAGTCACCGGAACAGATCTACGGCAAGACGATGTCCATTCCGGACGCGCTGATCGAGCGGTACGTCCGGCTGGTGTCCGGATTCGACCGGCGGCGTCAGGACGAAGTGATGGCGATGAAGCCGCGCGATGCGAAGGCAGCTGTAGCGCGCCAGCTCGTCAACCGACTGCATGGCGAGGAAGCGGCGCGCCGGGCGGAGGAGGACTTCAACGTCAAATTCCGCAAGCGCGAAATTCCGGACGAGAGGGAGTATTGGGTCAAGGGAGCCACCGATCTGGTCAGCCTCCTGGTCGACACAGGAATCGCCAACAGCCGCAACGAAGCAAGGCGATTGCTCGAACAGGGCGGCGTACGCGTCAACGGGGAAAAGGTCGGCGTGGACTCGCGGGCGCCGGTGACGGGAGATGTTTTGTCTGCCCGGCGGCGCTATATCGAACTAAAATGATCGAAAGCATGTTCCCACCCCACGAAATCTTCGATTTCGCGGGGACCCCGGGCTACGCATCTGCGGCTGTCTTGGGGATTCCCACGTAATGTCTGGCCACTCCAAGTGGGCCGGGATCAAGCACAAGAAAGCCGTCGTCGACGCCAAGCGAGGCCAGGCGTTCACCCGCGCGAGCCGTGAGATCACGATCGCTGCCCGCGAGGGTGGCGGCAATTCCGACGGCAATTTCCGGCTCCGCCTGGCGATCCAGAAGGCGCGCGAGATCAACATGCCCACCGACCGGATCCAGAACGCGATCAAGCGGGGGACGGGGGAGCTTGCGGGCGAGAAGCTCGAAGAGGTCCGCTACGAGGGCTACGGTCCCGCGGGCGTCGCGGTCATGGTCGACACGCTCACCGACAACCGGAATCGCACCTCCGCCTCGATCCGGCATCGGTTTTCCAAAGGCGGAGGCAACCTGGCGGAGAGCAACGCGGTGGGGTGGATGTTCGAGCGCAAGGGCGTCATCTCTGCCAACGCCGGCAACAACGACCCTGAAGAGGTGGGGCTCACAGCGATCGAAGCGGGTGCCGACGATGTGCAGGTCGACGGCAAATCCGTCGAGATCACTGCGCCCCCCAACTCATTCGAAAAGGTGAAGGCGGCCGTCGAGGGCCTCGGGGTCAACGTCGAGAACGCCGAGATCACGATGCAGCCGAAGCAGACGGTGGCGGTGGGTGAGGACAAGGCCGCCGCGGTGCTCAGGCTGATGGAGTCGCTGGAGGAGGACGACGACGTCCAGCAGGTCTACGCCAACTTCGATATTCCGAACAACGTCCTTGAACGCGTCTCAGCACAGGTGTAGAACCTGATGGATACATGCCAGGTACGCGCGACGGACTGATCCTCGGCATCGATCCAGGCCTGGCGGGCACGGGGTTTGCCCTTTTTTCTGAACCCAACCTCGTCCTCGACTGCAGCACGGTGGTGACGATCCCCGGTCGCGACGGTGCGCGCTTGCTCACCATCACAAACCACCTCAGAGCGCTGATCGCTGCGCACCCACCGGCCGAGGCGTCGATCGAGGAGCTGTTCATGGGCCGCAACGCGACGAGCGCGGTCGGAGTCGCACAGGCGAGGGGCGCAATCCTGAATGTGCTCGAGGAATGTGGCGTGCCGGTGTATGAGTACAAGCCGAGCCAGGTGAAGGTCATCCTCACCGGCTACGGCAACGCTGACAAGGGGCAGATCGGCCGCATGCTCGCAGCGCAGGTGAAGATGCCGGAAGGGCGGTTCGACGACCACGCGCGGGACGCGATCGCGATCGCGGTCTGCCACGCGCGAAGCAGAAAGTTCACGAGGGCGGCAACAAGGTGATCGCGCATCTGAGCGGACTTGTGCGTCGGGCGGGCGCTGATTTTGTCGTGCTCGACGTTGGAGGCGTCGGCTACATGGTCACCGTTGCCTCGCAGACCCGGCAGCAGCTTCCGCCTCCTGGCGGCGAGGTCGAGCTGCACATCCACACGCACGTGCGCGAGGACCAGCTGGCCCTGTACGGATTCGCATCGGTCGAAGAGCTCGATCTGTTCGAGATGCTGATCCAGGTCGACGGGGTCGGACCGAAGGTCGGGCTGAACATCCTGAGCGCCTCCAGTCTCGAGGTGCTCAAGCGCGCCATCATGGGCGAGGATGCAGCGCCCATCAGACGTGCCAGCGGCGTCGGACCGCGGACCGCGGCCAAGGTGATCATCGAGCTCAAGCCGCGACTCGACGCAGTCGCGGCGCTGGACGTCGTGCCGCGCGCGGCGGCCCTCGCCGGCGATGGCCAGGTCCCGAAGGCCGTCGAGTCAGCCCTCCGCAATCTCGGCTACTCGTCGCTCGAGGCCCGCACCGGGATCGAATCCGTGGACTGGAAATCGACACCGTCCACCCAAGAGGCTCTCGCGGTTGCGCTCAAGGCACTCGGACGAAAGTGACAAAGGACAAAATCCTCGATGCCCGCTCCGACGACGACCAGTTCGACCTGACGCTGCGGCCACGATTCCTGGCCGAGTACGTGGGCCAGGTGCAGGTGCGGGAGAACCTCAGCATCCTGCTCGAGGCGGCGCGACGGCGGGACGAGCCGGTGGAGCACGTTTTGCTGTGTGGACCGCCAGGGCTCGGCAAGACGACGCTGGCCCACATCATCGCCAACGAGCTCGGCGTCGCGATCAAAGTCAGCTCCGGCCCGGCGATCGATCACCAGGGCGCGCTGGGCTCGATCCTCTTGAACCTCACCACACGCGACGTCTTCTTCATCGACGAGATCCACCGCCTCAACACCGTGGTGGAGGAGTCGCTGTACCCGGCCCTCGAGGACTTCCGGTTCGATGCCGTACTGGGCAAGGGCGTCGGCGCAAGCGCCGCCACGCTGCCGCTACCGCACTTCACCTGCGTGGGCGCAACCACGCGCCAGGGCCTTTTGAGCGGGCCGCTACGCGATCGTTTCGGCGCCGTCTACCGGCTCGACTTCTACACCAAGCCCGAGCTGGAGCACATCGTCGGCCGCTCCGCCCGGATCCTGGAGATTGAGATCAAGGCCGACGCGATCTCGGAGATCGCCCGCCGCGCCCGCGGCACGCCGCGCATCGCCAACCGCCTTCTCCGGCGAGTCCGGGACTACGCGCAGGTCCGGGGCGACGGCCGCGCCACGATGGACACCACGCGGCACGCGCTGGCCTTGCTCGAGATCGACGAGATCGGCCTGGAGCCGCTCGACCGACGGCTGCTGGAGACCGTGGTCGTCAAGTTCAAGGGCGGGCCGGTCGGGCTGGATACTCTCGCCACCTCGCTCTCCGAGGAGCCCGAGACGATCGAGGACGTCCACGAGCCGTACCTGATCCAGGTCGGCTTCCTGGCGCGCACCGCCCGGGGCCGGGTCGTCACCGAGCTCGGCTACCGCCACATCGGGGTCACACCGCCCCAACCCGAATCCCAGCAGACGCGATTACTGTAGGTAGCAGATGGCTGATGTGGGGCGCTTGCTCCTCGTTTTCGGCGTGCTTCTCGTGGTCATCGGCGGGGCGCTGATGCTTTTCGGGCGCTTCAACCTTCCAGGCGACTTCACGTTCCGCAGCGGGAGCGTGACCGTGTACGTGCCGCTCGCCACGAGCATCGTCCTGTCGATCGTGGCCACGATCGTCCTGAACCTGGTGTTCCGGCAGCGATGACCGTGCCGACCGTAGACTGATTCGCCGCCTATGCAGTTAGTCCTCAGCTGGCCCATCCGCCTGTTCGTGGTCGCCGTCCTGGTGTTTTCCTTGTTCGTCGACGGCGCCGGGTACGTCTATCGCTTCGCGAACCATTACCCGCTGCAGGGCAACGTGCCGGGCCTGCCGCCCAACTTCGGCGGCTGGCAGCTTTACTTCCACAAGGGCCTCGACCTGGCCGGCGGCACTCACATCGACTACGCGCTCACCAACTTCCCGACGGGCCAGAACCGCGCCGACGTGCAGCAGCGAACCATCGCGGTGATCAACAGGCGGGTCAACGCACTCAACGTCAGCGAGCCTGAGATCCGGGGCGCGGGCAGCAACTACGACCGCATCACGGTCGACCTCGCAGGCGTCAACGCGGCGCAGGCGCAGAAGACGATCGGCGCTGTTTCCAAGCTCGTCTATACGAAGTGGGTGGCGGATGCGAAGGCCACAGGCGGCCCACAGCCAGGCTACAAGCCTGCGTTCACCGGGCTGACAGGCGACGACATCCAGAGCGCCAGCGCGGCGATCGACAGCACCGGGACGAGCTGGGTGGTCAACGTCAGCTTCACCTCGAGCGGAGGCACCCTCTTCGACAACCTCACCCGCGACAACGTAAGCGCGTGCCCCGGTGACCCGGGCACCTCGCAGACCGCGAACTGTCCTCAACGCCACCTGGCGATCTGGCTCGACCTGACCCAGAAAGACATCGACAACTGGGAGGATCCGTCGTACGTCGCCAAGGTCAGCCAGCCGTATGACCCCGCCTGCCTGGCCGCCCAGACGGCGGACACGGTTTGTGGCAAGTTCCTGACCGACCCGATCACGCTGACGGAGATCGCCGGCGGCAACGCGACGATCTCTGGCGCCTTCACCCAGCAGAGCGCGCAGGACCTGGCGACCGGGATCAACTCCGGCTCGCTTCCGGTCGACCTGGTCGCGCTGGACGTGACTCAGGTCAGCGCGACGCTGGGCGCCGAGTCGGTGAAGCTCAGCCTCGCCGCCGGCCTCCTCGGCCTGGCGATCGTCGTCCTTTTCATGATCATCTACTACCGAATGCCGGGGCTCCTGGCGAGCCTCGCCCTGCTCTTCTATGCCGGTGCGGTGCTCGCCGTGTTCAAGGTTGTGCCTGTCACCCTGACCCTGGCCGGAATCACCGGGTTCATCCTCTCGGTGGGCATGGCGGTCGACGCCAACGTGCTGATATTCGAACGCTTCAAAGAAGAGGTGAGAGCCGGGCGCACAATCACCGCCGCGGTCGACGCGGCGGTCCGTCGAGCGTGGCCGGCGATCCGCGACTCGAACACGTCCACCTTCATAACCTGCGTCATCCTCGGCTTTGTCGGACCGTCGGTCGTGAAGGGATTCGCGATCACCCTTGCCATCGGCGTGCTGGCAAGCCTCGTCTCATCGATCGTGGTGACGCACAACCTGCTGGCGATCGTGCTCACCGGGAGCAGCTTCCGGCGACCGGGGCTGCTTGGAGTTGACCGTGTCCGAAATATCTGACGTAACTCCGCAGCAGCAGGTTGCGGACATGGTCGAGGACGGAAAGGCACAGCAGGCCGCTGTAGCCGTTCGAGAGCCGCGCGTCCGAAGGCTCAACATCATCGGCCGGCGCAACTGGTTCTTCCTCTTGTCCCTGGTGATCATCATCCCGGGCATCGTTTCGATGTGGCACAACCACTTCCTGCTCGGCATCGACTTCGCCGGCGGCACCGAGTTCACCGTGACGTTCGCCAACAAGCCGGACCTTCCGACAGTCGAGCGCGCGGTCAACGCCGAGGGCGCCAGCGGGTCGGTGATCCAGACGGCCAACGGCGGTTACATCATTCGCTACCCGCCGCTCGCCGCCGCCCAGCAGACCAACGTGCAGGCCGACCTGCAGAACCGGCTCGGTCCGATGAACGTGCAGCAGATCCTCGAGGTCGGCGGCACGATCGCAGGTGAGACGATCTTCTATTCGATCCTTGCGGTCGTCATCGCATCGATCGCGATCCTCGCATTGCTCGCGATTCGCTTCCGAAATGTGCCTGGCGGCTGGCGCGCAGGTTTTCAGTTCGGCGGCTCGGCCCTCGCCGCGTTGCTGCACGACGTCTTCGTGCTGACCGGCGTCTTCTCGATCCTGGGCACGGTGTTCAACTCACGGCTCGGCCAGATCGACGCGTTCTTCGTCACCGCCGTCCTCACCGTGGTTGGCTTTTCGGTCCACGACACCATTGTGGTTTTCGACCGGATCCGCGAGAACTTGCGCGTCAGCCAGCGCCTGTCCTTCGAGCAGGTGGTGAACCTGAGCATCATGCAGACCGCGGCCCGGTCCATCATCACGAGCTTCACCGTCGTCCTCGTGCTCGCCTCGATCTTCATCGCGGGCGGCGCGACCCTGCAAGGCCTGGCGCTCGCCCTGCTGATCGGCATCGTCTCGGGGACCTACAGCTCGATCTTCAACGCGGCCCCTCTGTTGGTGGTCTGGCGGAGGTTGCAGCCGCTGCGATAGGCGACTGGTAAGGTATTCGAAACTGCGGACATGCCAACCTGGCCCATATCGTCGATCAAAGCGTTGCTCGAGCCCACGCTGAACCACATGGGTTACGAGCTGTACTCACTCGACCAGTCGGGCCAGTCCGGACGTACGCTGCGAATCTCGATCGACCACAGCGAGCCCATCTCCATCGAGGACTGCGAACGTGTCAGCCGGATCGTCGGCCCGCTCCTCGATCACGCGAACCTGATCGATGGTCGTTACGACCTCGAGGTGTCGTCGCCGGGTGCGGAACGGCCGCTGCGTTCACAGCTCGAGTACGAGCGATTCAACGGCAAGCGCGTCAACATCCGCTACCGCAGCGGCGACGCCGAGTCAGTGGTCGAGGGCCAGCTGGTCGCTGTCGACGGGGCCGGCGTTGCGGTGCAGGCGGCCGGGGTGCGTGGGCGCGCGCCGGTGATCATCCACATCACTTGGGAAGACATTGTCGCGGGCAGGCTCGCGGTCGCAATCTGACGCGCCCACCCAGACGCTCGCCGAAGCTCTGACCGCGCTTTGCGCGGAGGTCGGCATTCCTTTCGAGGAAATGCTGCACACCGTCGAGAGCGCGCTCGGTGCCGCCTATGTGCGCGCCTTCAATCCCGCCGGCGAGGTGACCGTCAAGCTCGACACCGCCACCGGCGCGCTGGATGTGAGGAGTCGGATCGTGCGGCCGGACGGCACGGTGGTGGTCGAGGCGCTGCCGTCAGAGGACTTCAAACGCATGGCCGCGCAGACAGCCAAGCACGCGGTTCTGCGGCATATCCACGACCTCGAGCGCGACAAGGTGCTCCGCGACGTGGCGGAGCACAGGGGCGAGCTCGCGACGGGTGTGATCGACCGCGTCGAGGGAGGGATCGCATTTGTCGACCTGGGACGCGCGGAAGGCGTCATGCCTCCCGAAGAGCAGATCCCGGGCGAGGTGCTGCATCCCGGCCGCAACGTGCTCGTGGTGATCCTCGAGACGCAGCACAACCGAAGGCAGGCGCAGGTGCGTGTGTCGCGCGCCGCGCGGGCCTTCGTCCATCGCCTCATGGAGGCCGAGGTGCCAGAGATCAAGGCCGGTACGGTCCAGATCCGCGCCATCGCCCGCGAGCCAGGTCTGCGCACGAAGGTTGCGGTCTCGTCGAGCGAGCCCGGCCTGGACCCGGTCGGCGCCTGCGTCGGTCCTAAGGGGGTGAGGCACCGCGCGGTCCTCAGCGAGCTCTCCAACGAGCACGTCGACATCGTGCCCTGGTCGGAGGACCCCCAGGCGTTCGTCGCCGCGGCCCTCGGCCCGGCGCGGGCTGACCGCGTGACGATCGACCGGGTGACCCGCACCGCGACCGTGCTCGTGCCAAGGAGCCAGCTCTCGCTTGCAATCGGGCGCGACGGGCAGAACGCGCGCCTGGCGGCGAAGCTGACCGGCTACCGGATCGACATCAAGCCCAGCGAACCGGCCGAAGAGTGAATCCTCCCCATTCATGGGGGCCGCGCCCCCTGCGGGGGCACGGAGGGGGAGGGGCTGTGCCAAACATGAAGGGCCGTGCAGAGTCTGTGCGGACCTGCGTCGCATGCCGCGAAGAGGCCGGCAAGCGGCAGCTGATCCGAGTGGTAAGGCGCCCCGGCGGAGGTGTTGCAGTCGATCGAACCGGCCGCCTGCCAGGCCGTGCGGCGTACCTCCATCCCAACCCCGCCTGCATCGAAATCGCGCGCAAACGAGGCTCGCTGGACCGCGCCCTGGGGGCCACCGTTCAGCCTGAGGTGTGGTCTGAACTCGTGCCACGCCCCTCTCCTGACCCTCTCCCCTGAGGGGAGAGGCCCTCCCCCGTCAGGTTTCGAATTCACCCTGGGCGGCATAATCATTAGTTCCAGATGAAGGCACACGAACTCGCGCGGGAACTCGGGATCAGCCAAAAGGAGCTGGTCAACTTCCTGCAGCAGCGCAGATTGACCCGTAACGCCGCGGCGCCCCTGGCGCCTGGCGCGATCGAGGCTGCCCGCTCGGCCTTCAAGCCGACGGCGGTCACGCCCAAGATCGAAACCAACGGGGACCGGCGCGCCACGTTGCCCCCCACGCTGTCGGTCAAGGACCTGGCGGAAAAGCTCAGCGTGAGCCCCGTCGAGGTGATCAAGAAGCTGATGGCCTCCAAGATCCTGGTCACCATCAACCAGGTCATCGACTTCGCCACCGCCGAGATCGTGGCCGACGAGTTCGGCTACACAGTCGAGCCGGTGGCCAGGGAGGACGTGGTCGCGGTGGAGTCCGCCGAAGGCCAGGGGGATGTCGTCACCACTTCACGCGAGGAGCTGTTCTCACTCGCCAACGAGGACCCGACCAAGCTCAAGCTCCGCCCGCCCATCGTGACCGTTCTGGGCCACGTCGACCACGGCAAGACCTCGATCCTCGACGCGATCCGCAAGACGCGCGTCGCGGCAGGCGAGGCCGGAGGCATCACCCAGCGGATCGGCGCGTACAAGATCGAGACCGCCGACGGGCATCCCGTGGTGTTCATCGACACTCCCGGCCACGAGGCCTTTACCGCCATGCGCGCGCGGGGCGCCCAGGTCACCGACCTGGTTGTCCTTGTCGTGGCCGCCGACGACGGCGTGATGCCGCAGACGATCGAGGCGATCCACCACGCGCGCGCCGCGAAGGTGCCGATCGTGGTCGCCATCAACAAGGTCGACAAGGAAAACGCCAACGTCGATCGCGTCCATCAGCAGCTGGCAGAGCAGGGCATCGTTACGCGGCACTACGGCGGTGAGCACGAGTGCGTTCACCTCAGTGCAAGGACCGGCGCCGGCATCGACGACCTGCTGACGACGATCGTCCTTTCGTCCGACATCCTCGAGCTCAAGGCGAACCCCGACCGCAACGCGATCGGGACGATCGTCGACGCCCACCTCGAGCGCGGTCGCGGCCCGGTCGCGACGGTGCTGGTGCAGGCGGGCACGCTCAAGGTCGGCGACGACTTCGTGTGCGGCCACATCTACGGCCGCGTGCGGGCGCTGGCCGATGACCGCGGGCGGAGCGTGGACGACGCGCCTCCGGCAACACCGGTGGTCGTGTCCGGCATGAGCGAGGTGCCTCAGGCGGGCGACATCTTCCAGGTCGTCGGCTCGGAAAAGGCGGCTCGCCAGATTGCTTTGACCAAGCTCATCGAGAAGCGCGCGGTCGAGGCGGCGCGGGATGTCGCTCCGCGCATCACGCTCGAGGACCTCGCCCGCCGCGCCAAGGAAGGCGAGGTCAAAGAGCTCAGCCTGGTCGTCAAGGCGGACGCGCAGGGCACGCTCGAAGCGCTGCTCACCGCGCTGCAGAAGATCGAAGACCCTGTGGTCGCGATCAAGATCGTGGGCCAGGGAGTGGGTGCGGTCAGCGACTCGGACCTGCTGCTGGCAAGCGTCTCGAGCGCCATCATCGTGTGCTTCAACCTCAAGCCGACGCCGGCGAGCGCCGCGGCCGCGGAGCGGGCGAAGGTCGAGGTGCGCTACTACGACGTGATCTACAAGCTCACCGAGGACGTGGAGCGCGCGGCCAAGGGTCTGCGTGAGCCGACCTACCGCCAGATCCGCGAAGGCAGCGTCGAGGTCATCACCCCGATCAAGATTCCGCGCCTTGGCGTCATCGCCGGCAGCCGCGTGGTGGAGGGCAAGGTCAGCCGTGGAGGCTGGGTCAAGCTTTTCCGGGCCCGCCAGGTTGTCCACGAGGGACGGATCAACTCTCTCAAGCACTTCAAGGAAGACGTGCGCGAGATGCCGGCCGGCCAGGAGTGCGGCATCGGGCTCGAGGGTTGGGAGGACTTCCGGCCCGGTGACACGATGGAGACGTACCGACTCGAGCGGGAAGAAATTTAAGCAGGCCGTGGCTTTGCTAGAAGCGGAGGTCGAGATGACCAGCTACCGCGCGGATCAGGTGGGGGAGCAGGTGCGTGAGGAGATCATGTCGATCATCCGGCGTGACCTGAAGGATCCGCGAATCGGATTCGTGAGCATCACAGCCGTGCGCATGTCGCCGGATCTGCGCCAGGCGCGCGTCAGGGTCAGCGTGCTCGGCAATCCTGACGAGCAGAAGGCGTCGATCAAAGGACTTGTCTCGGCGAAGGGAGTCATCCGGCACGAGCTGGGCCGGCGCCTGCAGAACCTCAAGTTCTCGCCGGACTTGCGCTTCGAGCTCGACCCATCGATCGAGTACAGCGTCCACATCTCGGAGCTGCTGAAAGAGGTGCTGCCACAAAGCAACGGCGAGCCGGAGGAGCAGAACCGATAGCGACCGTCAAACACGACAAACTGCATGTCTACGACGAGATCAAGGAGCTCATCGACGCGAACCAGGAGATCCTGATCTTCGGTCACAAAGACGCCGACGGCGACACGCTCGGCTGCAGCCTCGCGTTCGCGGAAGCGCTGCGTACTGAGGGCAAGGACGTCTGGGTGCTCGTACCGCCGCCGCTGCCGCCGATGTACGCGTTCCTTCCGGGATTCGACGACATCCAGGCCGAGCCTCCTCGCGGCGTCGACCCCCAGCTCGTCTTCTTCTTCGACTCGGGCAACCTGGAGCGCTCGGGCAGCGCGGTCCGCGGCATTGCCACCCACGCCACGATCATCAACGTCGACCACCATCCCTCCAACACGAGGTTCGGTGACATCAACGTGATCGATCCCAACGCATCAGCGGTGGGCCAGATGGTGATGGAGATGCTCGACCACTTCGGCTATCCCATCACGCAAGAGATCGCCACCGACCTCTACGTAGCGCTGCTCACGGACACCGGCGGCTTCCGTCACGAGAACACGACGCCGCGAGCGCTCGAAGACGCGGCCCGACTCGCGAGGCTCGGCGCCGATCCGGGTCACATCGCGACGCAGGTCTACAAGATGCGCCCGGAGACGACCCTCAAGCTGAGCGGCCTCGCACTGGCGACGATGCGGGTGGAGATGGAGGGCCGCCTGGCGTGGGCGAAGGTGACGCGGCGCATGCTCAAGGAGGCGAACGCCGCGATGTCGGAGTCAGAAGGCATCATCGACACTTTGAACAGCATCGCGGGCCTGGAGCTCGCCATCCTGTTCAAGGAGGTCTCGAGCGACCTGACGAAGATCAGCGTCCGAAGCCGCGGCGGGGTCGATGCGGCTGCGTTGTGCGCGTCGTTCGGCGGCGGCGGCCACATTCGCGCCGCGGGCGCTGAGATCGGAAAGCCGATGGATGAGGCGGAGAAGTTCGTCCTGGCGGCCGCCAAGGAGGCAATCCTTGCCGCCACGCCCCAGCCCTGAACGATTTAGCACCGGCGTTCTCAACGTCGATAAGGGCCCAGGCGAGACGTCCTTCTCGGTCGTCAACCGTCTGCGGAGGCTGACGGGCGCTCACCGCGTCGGTCACGCCGGCACCCTCGACCCGCTGGCCACCGGCGTCCTGCCCATCCTGTTCGAGTCGGCGACCAGGCTCGCCGAGTTCGCGCTGAAGCTGCCCAAGACGTATGTGGCGGACATCCACCTGGGCTTTGTGACAGCGACCGACGACGCCGAGGCGGAGCTGGAAGCGGTCGCTGACCCGAGCCGGCTCACCGCCCAGGACCTGGAGACGGCGCTGGCAGAATTTTCCGGCCGCATCTTGCAGCAGCCACCCGCCTACTCGGCGGTGAAGGTCGAAGGCAAGCGCTCCTACCGGCTCGCTCGGAGCGGCGACGCCACGAGACCCGCGCCTCGCGAGGTGGAGGTATATGCATCGGAGATGCTCGACTTTCAACCCGGGCCGAACGCCGTCGCACGCGTCGAGGTGCGCTGCGGCAGCGGCACCTATCTGCGTTCCATCGCTCGCGACCTCGGGCAGCGACTGGCCGTCGGAGGCTACCTGGGCAGGCTCGTGCGCACCGCCTACGGCCCGTTGACGATCGACGATGCGGTGGCGCTTGATGAGCTCAAGACCGCAGACGCGGTGCGAGACCGGCTGCTCGCGGCCGAAGTCATACTGCCCGAGATGGAACGAGTGAAGCTCAACGTGGAGCAGGCGGCGCAGGTCCGCCAGGGCCGTGCTGTGCGCGTCCTCCCGGAACCGGCCCCGGGACCGGTTCGGGCGCACGACGCCGAAGGCCGGCTGGTCGCCCTCGGACACACCGACCCGCTGCGCCGCACGTTCGTGCCGGAGAAAGTGCTCAGCTGAAAGTTCATCTTGGGCTTCCGACCACACCGATCGGGCCGGTGGCGCTCACGGTCGGCAGCTTCGACGGAGTCCACCTCGGCCACCTGGATGTCATCGCGCACACCGTCCGCGGCGCGGCCGACGTGGAGGGTGAGTCGGCGCTGATCACGTTCGAACCGCATCCACGATGCGTGCTCGACCCGGCCAACTGCCCGCAGTCGATCACAACGTTGCAGGAGAAGCTCGCCCTGATCGGCGCCGCGGGGATCGACCACGCGATCGTGCTGCGCTTCGACAGAGAGCTCTCGGCCCTGTCGCCCCAGGAGTTCGTCGACCGGCTCGCCGCGTCGATGGACATCCGGCGCTGGGTGATCGGTTTCGATTTTGCATTCGGCCGCGGCCGCACGGGGAGCCCGGACTGGCTGCGCACCCACGGTCATGACGTGGAGGTGATCCCGCCGTTCACGATCAATGGCCGCGAGCTGCACAGCTCTGAGATACGACGACTGGTGACCACAGGGGAGGTGGAGGCCGCGAACCAGCTGCTCGGGCGCGAGTTTGAGATGAGCGGCCCGGTCGAGGCGGGCGCCCAGGTCGGCAGACAGCTCGGCTTTCCGACCGCGAACATCAGCCCGGAGCCGAACAAGCTGGTGCCGGCGCTGGGAGCGTACGCGGGGCGGGTCGCGGCCCCCGAGGGGGACTTCGTCGCCGCCCTGTCCGTCGGCTACCGCCCGACGTTCGGCGGGACGGAGCTCAAGATCGAGGCCTTCCTCCTCGACTTCGAGGGCGATCTGTATCAACAGAGGCTCCGGCTCCGGTTCGTCCGTTACCTCCATCCCGATATCAAGTTCGCGACGCCGGACGACCTGGTCCGCCAGCTGAAGCAAGACGTGGCGGATACACGTCGCATCGTTGCTCGTTGACGAAAGTCCTCGTCATCGGCGGCGGCATCGCGGGCTACTGTGCGGCGCTGGCGGCACGGCGCGACAGGGCGGAGGTGACTGTCGTCGCGAGGGCGCCCGGCGCGACCGCGCTCTACGCGGGCGCCATGGAGGTGGTGGACGACCTCGATGCGATCCTCGGTTCGCCGAATCATCCCCTGGCGCGCCTGGGGATGGACTCGGTTGGCCTCGCCACCGAGCTCGATGCCGCGATATCGACGCTGCAGCTCGCGCTCGGCAAAGAAGGCTTGAGGTTCGAAGGAAGCTGGCGCAGCCGTGGCCTGTACGCCGACATCCACGGCCTCGCCCGGCTGGCCGGCGTGGTCCCCGAAACCGTCGCGCGTGGCGAGCTTGGTGGGTTGAGCGGCAAGCGCGTCGCTGTCATCGGCGTGCCGCAGGTCGGGGACTACGACGCTGCATCAACGGCCCAGGCCCTGAAGGAGCTGCACGGGATCGAAGCCTTTGCGGAGGAGATCTCGATCCCTGAGCTGCCCCAGGCGGCGTCGCTGACCGACCTCTACGGACGCCGCGCACCGTCGCCTCGAGCCCGCGGCGCGGCGATCGCGTATCCGCCCGGGTTCACGAACCTGCCACCGGACGGGTTTGAGCTGCTCGCCTCGCCACCTTCGCCCCACGGTTGGCGCCTCCAGCAGGCGATCTCGCTCGGCGCCGTAAGCGCGGAAGTGACCTCGATCGAAACTGGACGCGGCAAGGCGACGTCGGCACGCGCGAATGGCCGCGCGTTCCGCGCTGACGCCTTCGTGCTTGCCACGGGCCGGCACATCGGCGGCGGCCTGCGAGCCGGGCGTACGACAAGTGAGCCGCTTCTTGGGCTGGGCGTGTTCGACGACGGCGCCCCGGCGGCGAGCCTGGGGACGCGGCTGCGCCACGAGAAGTACCTCGAGCCGGCAGCCCAGATGCGGATGGGGCTGATGACCGACAAACGGTTGCATCCACTGCTGGAGGACGGCTCCGTCCCGTACACGAACGTCTACGCGGCCGGCGCCATGCTCGGCGGTTACGAGTACAGCGGTCCATGCGGCTTCGGTGTCCCGATCCTCACCGGTTGGCTCGCCGGACGCTACGCCGCAAGGCAAGACTGAATGTCAGCGAAAGACGACCTGTTCCGCCTCGTTGTATCCAACGGCCCCTTTCGAGCGATGGAATTCGGCTCCGTTGGCGCCAGCGGTATCGAATTGGGAAGCTCATGAGGGCAGAGCTCGAGAAGATCGTCGGCGCAACCGCGGTCGACGAGCGCCGGGTCCGCGACCTATGGCCGCTGGCGATCATGGAGGAGCGTGCCGGCAATACACCGCCACGCGTGCTCGTCGTCCGACCGTCGGGTCGGGAACAGGTCGCCGCAGTGCTGCGCCTGGCGGCCGCCAACCACGTCGCCATCACGCCGATGGGCGGAGGCAGCGGCGTGTGCGGAGCGCTCGCGCCGGCGGCAGGCGAGCTGGTCCTCGACATGGGCGCCTTCGACCGGGTCCTCGAGGTGGACGAGACGAACCTCGTGTGCCGCTGCGAGGCGGGTGTCAACGGCTACGCGCTGGAACAGCAGCTCAACGCCCGCGGGCTGACCCTCGGCCATTTCCCGAGCTCGCTCCCGGGCACGACTGTCGGTGGGCTTGTCGCTACGCGGTCCTCTGGCCAGCAGTCGAGCCGCTACGGGAGCATCGAGGACATGGTGATCTCGCTCGCCGTAGTCCTGCCCGACGGCACCTTCGCTGCTCCGCGCCCAGGTCCGCGGTCCGCCGCCGGGCCTGCGCTGCATGACCTGTTCATCGGAGCGGAGGGAGGGCTTGGAGTGGTGATCGGCGCGGTGCTACGCGTCCACCGGCTCCCCGAGTCGACAGTAGGCCGCGGCTACGCGTTTCGCGACCTGCGCGCCGGCCTCGACTGCATGCGGGCGGTCATGCAGGCCGGAATCCGGCCACTGGTGATGCGCCTCTATGACGCGGAGGACACCGCGTTTGGCGGCTACGACCTGAGCGATGGCGAGTGCTTGTTGGTGGTCGCGACCTGCGGGTTGAACGCGGTCGCCGCGGCCGAGGCTTCGGCGGTAGAGGCATTCGCGCGCGAGGCGAGGCACCTTGGCGAGGCGCCCTGGGAGCGCTGGCTGCGCCACCGCTTCGACCTCTCGGCTGAGCGCCTGAAAGCCTTCCTCGAGCCACCCGGAGCGTACCTCGACACCATCGAGCTCGCCGCCGCCTGGACCGTCCTCCCCGAGCTGCACGAAAGGGTGAAGCGCGCAATAGCCGTCGGCGGCCTCGCGTTATGCCATTTCAGTCATGCCTACGAGCAGGGCTCCTGCGCCTATTTCTCATTTGGCGGCTCAGGTGATACGGAAGACGAAGCGCGTGCGGCCTACGGACGCGCATGGGAGGGAGCGATGACCACGGCGCTCGAACTCGGCGCGACGATCACCCACCACCACGGCGTGGGGCAGGTCAGAGCAAGATGGGTCGCCGACGAGATGGGAGGTTGGATGAGGGTGTGGCGAGCGTTGAAGGATGGCATCGACCCTGGTGGGATCATGAACCCGCGTGCGGTCGGAGGCCGGTCATAGGCGGCCATCCCGGCGCACCGATCCTTTTTATCGTGAACCCGTCTTCGGGCGCGGGCAAGGCGGGACGTGAGTGGGCTGCAATCGAGACGTGGCTGCCCGCCAGCGGCCTGCCATACGAAGCCGCATTGACGACGCGGCCGCTCGAGGCGACTGAGATCGCCCAGCGGGCTGTGCTCGAGTCGCGGCCGCTCGTCGTCGCGGTTGGCGGGGACGGAACGTTGAACGAGGTCGTCAACGGCTTCTTCCGCAACGGAGCCCCGCTGCCGACGAGCAGCAAGCTCGCCATGGTGCCCCTCGGGACAGGCGGAGATTTCCGGCGCACGCTGCGGATTCCCGCCGACCCCAGGCAGGCGATCGACGTATTGCGCAGCGGGCTGGTGAGACGGCTGGATGCGGGGTGCGTGACCTTTCAGGCCGCTGACGGGTCGACCGCCGTGCGACATTTCATCAACATCGCCGACGCCGGGTTGGGCGGTGACGTCGTGTTCCAGATGGGCAACGGGACGAAACGGTTTGGCAACGCCGCCTACACCCTTGGCGGGCTGCGCGCGCTGATCGGCTTCAAGAACAAGCCGATGACCGTCGAGGTCGATCACGTTTCCCATGAGCTTCCGAAGGCCCAGCAGGTGGTGGTGGCCAACTGCCAGTACTTCGGTGGCGGGATGCAGATGGCGCCGTCGGCGTCGCCGACCGATGGAGTGTTCGATGTGATCTTGATCAAGGACGCAGGCAAAATTGAAACCATGCGGGGCATGAACGATTTCCGCGCCGGCAAGCACCTCGACCAGAACAATCCGAAGATCGAGCTCATGTACGGCAAGCGCGTATCGATCACGTCGCCGGAAAAGGTGCGCATCGACATCGACGGCGAGGCGGTGGGCTTCCTGCCCGCCCTCTTCGAGATCCAGCCCGGCGCGATCGAGTTCGTCACTCCGAGATGACAAGCGGCGTCATCTGTACGCCGCATCACGTCGCCAGCGACATCGGAGCGCAGATCCTGCGCGATGGCGGCAACGCGATCGACGCCGCGATCGCAGCCGACGCGGCGCTGTGCGTCGTCTACCCACACATGACCTCGGTGGCGGGGGACCTGATGGCGATCGTGTGGGCGGGCGGCGAGACTTCGCCCGTCGGTCTCATCGGCACCGGTCGCTCAGGCGAGCTCGCCACGGTCGAGGCCGTTCACGCGCGTGGCCACCAATCGATGCCGGTACGCGGTGTGCTGCCGGTCACGGTGCCGGGCACGGTCGAGGCGTGGGGGAGACTGCTCGAGCGATTCGGGAGCCTGGGCATGGGTGCGGTCCTCGAACCCGCAGAGTCCTTGGCACAAGACGGCTTCGTGATCACCGCGCACCTCTCCCAGTTCTTGATGCAAGCAGCCGATTGGCTTGGCCGCGAACCGGTCGCGTATGCGCTCTACCCACCGATGGAGGCGGGCATGCTGCTGCGCAACTCCGACCTCGCGTCGGTGCTGCGTGACATCGGACACAGCGGGATCAACGGCTTCTATCGCGGCGAGATCGGTGTGGCGATCGCAGCGGCGATCAAGCGTCGCGACGGCCTCGTCACGCGACATGACCTGGCCACCCACCGGTCGCAATGGGTCGAGCCGGTCGCGTTTCCGTATCGAGACCTGGTCGTCTACGAGCTTCCCCCACCGACGCAGGGTCTCGCCGCCGCGGCGATGCTCGTCCGGCTGGAGGCAGGCGCTTCGTTCCGCGATGCCCGCGATGCGAGCTACGTGCTGCGCGACCGCTACATCTCCGACCCGGATTTTGCACCCGTGCCGGCGAAACCATTCCTCGATCCCCAACATGCGCCCGAAGGCCATGCGGTGGCCCACGAAGCCGGCGACACGGTCTATCTGTGTGCCGCGGACGAACACGGCAACGTCATCTCGATGATCCAGAGCGTTGCGTTCGACTTCGGGTCGGGCATCGTCGCCGAGGGCACGGGCATGCTCCTCCAGAATCGCGGCGCCTACTTCAGCCTCGACGAAGCCCACGTCAACCGGCTCGAGCCGAAGAAGCGCACGATGCACACGCTCATCCCGGCCATGGCTGCGCGCGAAGGCCGGCCGTGGGCTGCTTTTGGCTCGATGGGGGCCGACCTCCAGCCCCAGCTCCAGGCGCAGGTGCTGATGAACCTGGTCGACCACG
Source organism: Chloroflexota bacterium (assembly GCA_005880915.1). GTDB lineage: Bacteria > Chloroflexota > Dormibacteria > Dormibacterales > Dormibacteraceae > 40CM-4-65-16. The sequence goes on from VBIW01000034.1 coordinate 83,937, forward strand.
GCATGGACCCTGCCGGCGCGGTGGCGCGCCCGCGCATGGCGATCCTGCCCGACGGGGTCACGCTGGCGGTGGAGGCTGACTATCCGGGGGCAGGGGAGATGGCGAGAGCTGGAGAAAACGTGCTTCTGATGCCTCCTCGCCACCACTCGTTCGGGCATGCCCACGCACTCGTTATCGACGGTCCTAACGCCTGGCGCGGCGGGGCCGACCCGCGCTCGGACGGATCGGTCGAATACGTCCGTTAGAGGCCTCCCCGTATACTTGCCAGCGAGTTTTGGCAGTCGAGAACGAAGTCAAAGGCAAGCTGATCGCGGAGCACAGGCGCGCAGACAAGGACACGGGTTCACCCGAGGTCCAGATCGCGCTGTCCACCGCTCGTATCCGGGAGCTGACCGAGCACCTGAAGACGCATGCCAAGGACCATCACTCGCGCCGTGGCCTGCTTCTCCTGGTGGGCAAGCAAAGGCGTCTGCTGAACTATCTGAGGGGCACCGACGTGGAGCGCTATCGCGCCCTGGTCGCCAAGCTCGGAATCAGGAGGTAGTCAAGAAACCGGGAGGACCCACGCCGGTAGCGCGGGTCAGCTCTTAGAAGCTCTCGCTCAGGTGGACGTCATCTAGGAGGCAGCTGCTAGGAATCTGACCCAGAGTCGCACCGCCGGGTTCCTCCCACATTCATGGAGGTATTGGCGTGGCAATAGTCACGAAAAACGTAGACGTCGCAGGACGTCGCATCTCGATCGAGACCGGCCGGGTGGCCGAGCAGGCCAACGGGGCGGTGATCATCCGCCAGGGCGACACGGTGGTGCTCAGCACCGCCGTGATGGCCAAGGAACCGCGTGAGGGCATCGATTGGTTCCCGCTCACCTGCGACTACGAAGAGAAGCTTTACGCGGCAGGCAAGATCCCCGGCGCGTTCATGCGCCGCGAAGGCCGGCCAAGCGAGACGGCCATCCTCGCGTCCCGCCTGACCGACCGGCCGCTCCGTCCGCTGTTCCCGGATGGGTTCCGGCTCGACGTGCAGGTCATATCGACCGTGCTGTCGGTCGACCAGGAGAACGACCCGACCATCCTGAGCATCAACGGCGCGTCGACAGCGCTCGTGATCTCGGACATCCCGTTCCAGGGCCCGGTCGGCGCCGTGCGCATGGGCTACATCGGCGGCCAGGTGGTCGTCAACCCGCCGATGTCGCAGATGGGCGACTCGCAGCTCGACCTCGTGGTCGCCGGCACCGCCGAAGCGATCCTGATGGTCGAAGCCGGCGCGAAGGGAGTCACCGAGCAGGTCGTGCTCGACGCCCTCATCGCCGCGCACGAAGAGATCAAGCGGATCTGCGCGGCACAGCTCGAGCTGCGCGACCAGGTCGGCCTCGAGAAGCGGGAATGGGTCCCGCCGACTTACCCCGAGCAGATGCGCGAGATCGTCGGCGAGTACCTGGCGCTGCGCCTTGACCCGGTCCTCTACAACGCTGACAAGGCAGGGCGCGAGAGCGCGATGGATGACCTTCGGAGCAGGACGATCGCGGAACTGGGAGAGCGATTCCCCGAGTACGCCGACATCGTAGGCAAGCTCTTCGACAAGGCGGTGAAGGACCGGGCTCGGCAGCGCGTGGTCGAGGAAGGCGTGCGAGTCGACGGACGAGGCCTCAAAGATGTCCGGCCGATCACCGTCGAGGTCGGCGTGCTTCCCAGGACCCATGGCTCGGGTCTCTTCACCCGCGGCCAGACGCAGGCGCTCTCCATCGCCACGCTGGGCTCGATGTCCGACCAGCAGAAGCTGGACGGCCTGACCGCCGAAGAGTTCAAGCGCTACATGCACCACTACAACTTCCCCCCGTACTCAGTCGGCGAGGCGCGACCTCTGCGCGGCCCGGGCCGGCGCGACATCGGCCATGGCGCCCTTGCCGAGCGGGCGCTGCTGGCGGTCATTCCACCCATCGAAGAGTGGCCTTACACGATGCGCGTCGTCTCCGAGATCCTCAGCTCCAACGGCTCGACGTCGATGGCCTCGGTCTGCGGCTCGACCCTCGCCCTCATGGACGCGGGTGTGCCGATCAAGTCCCCGGTCGCCGGCATCGCGATGGGCCTGGTCACGCGTGAAGGCAAGTTCGCCGTCCTCACCGACATCCAGGGAGTCGAGGATGCCCTTGGCGACATGGACTTCAAGGTCGCAGGCACACGCGATGGCATCACCGCGCTGCAGATGGACATCAAGATCAAGGGCCTGACCCACGAGATCATGGCCCAGGCGCTGGAACAAGCACGAGAGGCGCGTCTGTTCGTGCTCGACAAGATGCTCGCTGTGCTGCCACGGCCGCGCACCGAGATGAGCAATTTCGCGCCGCGCATCACGACCATCCTCATCAACCCGGACAAGATCCGCGACATCATCGGCAAGGGAGGCTCGATGATCCGGAAGATCACCGAGGAGACCGGAGCCCAGATCGACGTCGAAGACGACGGCCGCGTCTTCATCGCGGCGGTCGACCAGGAGGGTGGCCAGAGGGCCATCGACTGGATCAAGGGCCTCACCGACGAGGTCGAGGTCGGAAAGATCTACAAGGGCAAGGTCGTGCGCATCATGCCGTTCGGCGCTTTCGTCGAAGTCCTGCCGGGACAGGATGGCCTGGTTCACATCTCCAAGCTCACCGACCACCGCGTCGAGCGCGTCGAAGAGGTCTGCAACATCGGTGACGAGATCGTGGTCAAGGCGGTCGAGGTCGACAGCCAGGGCCGGCTCAACCTGAGCCGCCAGGCCGCGATCGAAGAGCTGACTGCCAAAGGCGAGCCGATCGAAGAGAAGATCAGCCAGGAGGCGATGGCGGTCGCGCTTGCGTCGCCGCCGCCTCCGCCGCGCGAAGGTAGTTTTGGCGGACGCGATCGCGGAGGTCGCAATGGCGGCGGCCGCGGCCGCGGCCCACGTCGCGACTAACCGACAGGACCCATGGCCGAGCCGATTAGAGTCGCTATCGCGGGACACCGCGGCAAAGTCGGCTCGGTCCTCGCCGCCTCGCTTACCGGCGAACCAGGCATCGAGTACGTCGGAGGTGTGGGACACGGCGACGACCTCGCAGCGTTCCTGCACGAAAAGAGGCCGCGTGCCTTCATCGATTTCACTCGACCGAGCGAGGCTCTCCACAACGCACTTGCCGCAATCGCGTCGGGTGCCTCGCCTGTGGTCGGCACGACGGGTCTCTCGAGCGCTGACATCGACAAGGTCGAGACCGCATGCCATGAGAAAAACGTGGGCGGGATCGTCGCGCCCAACTTCGCCATCGGCGCGGTGCTGATGATGCACCTGGCCGACATCGCCGCGCCGCTCTTCGACGCGGTGGAGATCATCGAGATGCACCACGCGGCCAAGCTCGACGCACCGTCGGGCACAGCGCTCTCGACGGCGCGCCGCCTCGCCGCACGGCGCAAGGAAAAGCCCTTTGCGCACAGGAAGGCGGAGAAGGAGACGCTCGCCGGCACGCGGGGTGGGGAGGAGGGCGGCGTCGCCGTGCACAGCGTGCGCCTCCCTGGTTTCGTGGCTGACCAGGAGGTCATATTCGGGCTGCCAGGTCAGACCCTGACCATCGCGCATCGCACGACGAGCCGCGAGGCTTACGTGCCTGGCGTCGTGCTGGCCATTCGCCGCGTCACCGCCGAGCCGCGCTTTTATCGAGGCCTGGACGAGCTGCTCGGTTTGCGCATTGGGTAAGGTCCGGGTCTGGGCATCGCAGCTTTGGGCGAACGACTTTCCTCCCGTCTGCGCGATGACGGGCCGGCCGGCCGAGACCTGGAAGAAGTTCAGCTTCGCGACCCCGCCCGACTGGGCCTACGCGCTGCTGCTGCTCGTCTGTTTGGGAGGGATTGGAGTCGCCGCCTACGCTGTGGTCATCGCCATCGTGTCCCAGCGTGCAAGCGGCTATCTACCGCTCACGCGTTCAAGCGCTCGCACGGCAACGCTTGCCTTCTGGATTCCAGTCGGAATCCTGATCGCGTGGCCCGTGTGCTGGTTCATCGCGCTGGTCGTCAGTGTTGCCGGCAACAACGATCCGACCGCGAACACATTCGCGGCCGTCCTTCTCTTTCTGGGTCTGGCATGCCTCCTGGCGGGTCTTGTCGGCCGTCTCGTGATTACGAGGTTGATCCGGCCGCGGGCCAAAGTCATGCAGGCCGCTCCAGGGCAGACCGATCGCATCGTCGAGCTTCGCAATGTGCATCCTGCATTTGTCGCGGCGGTGCAGCAGCATCAGCAGGCGCGAGCGGTCCAGTACGCACCGGCGCCGCAAGCTCCATTCCTGCCCGGTCCGAAGTAAACTGACCCCGTGCCCACCTCCAAGCAATTAAACGTTGCTGTCGTCGGCGCAACTGGCCTTGTCGGGAGCGAGATGCTCAAGATCCTGGCCCAGCGCAAGTTTCCCGTGGGCACGGTGCGCGTTTTCGCGTCCGAGCGCTCAGTCGGTAAGCAGGTCGCGTTCAACGGCAATACCCTGAAGCTCGAACGACTCGACGAGTCGTCATTCAAAGACGTCCAGGTCGCGATGTTCGCCGCCGGAGCCGACATCTCTCTGATGTACGGACCAATTGCGGCGGAGTCGGGCGCGCTGGTCATCGACAAGAGCTCGGCCTGGCGGATGAAAGCAAACGTGCCGCTGGTCGTCCCCGAGGTCAACCCCAACGACATTCGCGACAACGAAGGCATCATCGCGAGCCCGAACTGCACGACCATCCCGCTGACGATGGTGCTCGAGCCGCTGCGGCAGAAGGTCGGCGTGGAACGGGTAATCGTCTCGACCTACCAGGCGGCATCCGGCGCGGGCCGGCCGCTGTCGGACGAGCTCGAAGACCAGATGGAGGCAATCGTCGCCAAAAAGAAGCCTGAGGTGAACGCGACGACGCACCAGCTCGCGTACAACGTGATCCCCGGTGGCTGGAAGCCACAGCAGTACGGCTACAACGAGGAGGAGATGAAGCTCGCCAACGAGACACGCAAGATCCTCCACAATCCGGAACTCAAGATCGCGGCAACCTGCGTTCGGGTCCCGGTCCAGATCGGACACAGCGAGTCTGTGATCATCGAGACCATGGAGGCGATCGAGCCCGAAGACGTGCGGGCCCTCCTCGAACGCGCTCGAGGCATCGTCGTCGAGGACGACCCGGTCGCCCGCATCTACCCGACGCCGCTGCACGTGGCGGGACGCGACGAGGTGTTCGTCGGCCGGATCCGCAAGGACATGTCGTCGGAGAAGGGAGTGGCGCTGTGGATCGTGTCGGACAACCTGCGCAAGGGCGCCGCGCTCAACGCGGTGCAGATCGCCGAGCAGGCCATTGAGATGGGAGTGATACCGAAGTGAGCAAGGAGATCGGGCGTTTGCTGACCGCGATGGTGACGCCATTCAAAGCGGACGGCTCGGTGGATTACGACGCGGCGGAGAAGCTGGCGGTGATGCTCGTGAACGATGGTTCGGACGGTGTGGTCGTCGCCGGCACCACTGGCGAATCGCCCACCCTTAGCGACGCGGAAAAGGTCGAGCTGGTTCGCACGGTCAAGGCCGCGATTCCGGGCCACGCCGTCGTCGCCGGCACCGGCAGCAACAACACCCATCATTCGGTGGAGCTCTCGAAGCTCGCGATGAAGGCCGGCGCCGACGCGCTGCTCGCGGTGGTTCCCTACTACAACAAGCCCCCCCAGGACGGCATGTACGAGCACTTCAAGGCGATCTCGGAGGTCGGCCCGACGATCATGTACAACATCCAGGGCCGGACCGCGGTCAACATGACCGCCGCCACCACGCTGCGCTGCGCCCACCTACCCGGGATCATCGGCGTCAAGGAAGCCAGCGGCGACCTCGACCAGGTCGGGCTGGTCTGCGCCGGCAAGCCGTCTCGCTTCAAAGTCTGGAGCGGTGATGACAGCTGGACGCTGCCCCTCCTGGCGGTCGGAGGCTATGGCGTGATCTGCGTGGTCTCGCATATCGCGGGCAAGTCGATGGCCAGGCTCATCGACGCGTATGTGAAAGCCGAGAACGACGTGGCACGAGACATTCACCTCGCGCTTCTTCCGGTGATCAAATCGCTCATGACCACCGCGGCGAACCCGGTGCCGATCAAATCGCTCCTGAACGCAATGGGATTCGCGGCAGGTCCGTTCCGGCTTCCGCTCGTGCCGCTCACCGACGAGCAGCTGAAGTCCGTCCAGAAGACGGTCAGCGAGGCCGGCGAGTACATCACCTTCGCCAAGCGTGGAGTCAAAGTCGCTTAGCGCCCCCACGGAGCGGAGGGAGCTGCCGGGGAGGTCATCGGCGGATCTTCGGCGCCCAGGCGGCCCATCTCCGGGCTCAGCTCCTGCGCTGCTCGCTCACGAATTTCCAATGCGCTCGCTGCGCTGCTCGTCGCTTCACCCGGATCTGGACCACCTGGATCACCGAATATCTCGCCGATGATCCCCAGCAGCTCCCTTCTCCGGCTCCACGAGACCATCAGGTCATGCAAGAGCTGCGGTCTGCATGCGACCCGCACGCAGGCGGTGCCCGGCGTCGGCCCGTGTCCGGCAGACCTGATGATCGTCGGCGAGGCACCCGGCTTCAATGAGGACCGGCAGGGCGAGCCATTCGTCGGCGCCGCGGGCAAGCTGCTCGACACGCTGCTTGCGCGCATCGGGCTGAGCCGGGCTGACGTCTACATCACCAATGTGCTCAAGTGCAGGCCGCCGATGAACCGCGACCCGATGCCCAATGAGGCAGAGGCCTGCTCGCCGTACCTCAGCCAGCAGCTCGACCTGATCAAGCCGAAGGCTGTTCTGATCCTCGGCCGCCACGCGCTCGAGCGCCTGATGCCGGGCCAGGGTTCGATCTCTCGAATCCACGGCAGCCTGATCAAGCGCGGTGACGTGGCCTACATCCCGCTCTATCACCCGGCCGCCGCGCTGCACAACGGCTCGCTCGTGGCCGACCTCGAGCGAGATTTCGACCAGGTCAAGCGCTACCTCGACCAGCTTCTCGCACCGCCGCCCCCTCCGGTGCCCGTCGCAGCCTCGAAGCAGGAATCCGAGCAGCTGCGTCTTTTGTGAGCTCTTCCCGACTTCGGTATCTCCCCCTGGGCGGCCTGGGCGAGGTCGGCATCAACATGTGGGCGCTCGAGTGGGAGAACAAGGTCCTGGTCGTCGACGCCGGGCTGATGTTCCCCCAGGAGGACATGCTCGGGATCGACCTGGTCCTCCCGGACATCTCATACCTGTTGCACGGTGGCAAAGAGGTGCTCGGCATCTTTCTCACGCACGGCCATGAGGACCACATCGGAGGCCTGCCCTACACGCTCAAGAAACTCAACGTGCCGGTCTACGGGACTCGGCTGACGCTGGGCCTGGTCAAGCCGAAGCTGAAGGAGCACCGGATCCTTCGCGAGTCGGACCTTCGCGAGGTGAGGGTCGGCGATTCGGTGCAGATCGGCCCTTTTCGCGTCGAGACGATCGCGGTGTGTCACTCGATTCCCGACGCGGTGGCGCTCGCCGTCGAGACGCCGGTGGGCAGGGTGGTCTACACGGGTGACTTCAAGCTCGACTCCGCGCCGCCCGACGGGCTTCCCACCGACATGGATCGATTCCGCAGGCTCGGCGATTCGGGCGTCCTGCTCCTCCTGAGTGACTCGACCAACTCAGAGCGCGAAGGGCGATCCGGGTCGGAGCGCGACCTCCATGGACCGTTCGAGCGCATCTTCACCGAGGCGCCGGGCCGGATCGTCGTGGCCAACTTCGCATCGAATATCCACCGCATCCAACACCTCGTGCGCATGGCGGCGCAGTTTGAGCGCCGCGTGGCGGTCGTGGGACGAAGCCTGGAGCAGAACTTCAAGACCGCGCGCGAGCTGGGCTTTCTCGAAGTGCCGGAAGGACTGACGATCCGGCTCGCGGAGTCAGAAAAGATTCAGCCTTCGAAGCTTTTGCTTCTGACCGCGGGCAGCCAGGGCGAGCCCCTCTCTGCACTGGCCCGCTTCGCCGCTCAGCGCCACCAGTTCGTCAACGTCCAGAAGGACGACTGGGTGGTGATCTCAGCGCGACCCATTCCCGGCAACGAGCGGTCGGTGCATCAGACCGTCAACAATCTCTATCGGCACGGCGCGCGGGTTTTCTATTCCGAGGTGGGTAGCGTGCACGTGACCGGTCACGCGCAGCGGGACGAGCTCCGGGAGATGCTCAACGCCGTCCGTCCGCGGTATTTCATACCAGTGCATGGCGAGTATCGCCAGCTGGTGCTGCACTCAGAGCTCGCGCACGAGATCGGCCTCGGCTCGGATCGTGTTGTGGTGGTCGAGGACGGCGAGTCGGTCGAGTTCGAGCGTGAGTCGATGACACGCGGCGAGAAGATCAACACCGGGCTCGTCTATGTCGACGGACTCGGTGTCGGTGACGTGGAGCAGGTCGTGCTGCGCGACCGCCGCCACCTGGCCGAGGATGGGATTCTCGTCGTCACTCTGACGCTCGACCGCGACACGGGCACTGTACGGGTGGGACCCGACCTGATATCGCGAGGAGTGATCGAGCCCGAGCTTTCGGTGCGGCTGATGGCCGACGCCCGCAAGGCGGTCCTCGAGAGCATCGCTAGGTTCGCGAATTCGCACCCGGAGCTGACGCTCCTTCAAGAGGTGATTCACGACGCGGTGTCGAGGACGGTTTACAAGCAGACGCGCCGCCGCCCTATGGTGATCCCGGTGATCACGGAGATATGAAGCTCCCGCCGTTGGCGCTCGTCGCGCCGAGCCTGTGCCCGCGCTGCGATCAGCCGGCGATGGTCCTCAATCACTCCGAGGAGGGACGCTGCGCGCACTGCGGCCTGCAGCTCCACCAGTGCGCGCGGTGCCGTGGCATCGCGGGCCCATTCGACCGCTACTGCGGTTTCTGCGGGCACGAGCTGGTGCAGGGGGAGAAGCGTCCGCTGTGGTGGAGACTGTGGTTCCTGGCCGCGCTACTACCGGTAGCAGCAGGCCTGGCATACGGAATCGCGCAAGCCCAAGTCCACCACTAGAACGGTGAGATAAGGGCACCCTCTCCCCTCAGGGGAGCAATCAAACAGTCCCATCCTTATGCGCTTGCCGCCAGGGATCAGGGGAGAGGGGCGTACGCAGCACTCACCGATTGAGACGCTGTCCACATTCCACGCAGAAGCTGTGCCGCCCCAGGTTGTGATGCCCGCACGATGGGCACACAAGGCGGCGCGGCGGGTCGGCCTGCAGCCAGCGTTCGTTCTCGCGCCGGTACCAGATTCCGTCCTCAGGCCCGAGCATCCAGCGCCGGCCCTCGCTGTCGAGCACCGCGAGGTCGCGCACGGCGACTCGGAACGCCCGGGGCTGCATGTTGCCGGTTCGCCGCTCCTCGACGAGGTACTTGAATCTGATCTCCGCTTCCGCGAATGGATCGACTGCCACGCCGGAGAGTATGCAGCCCTGATCAAGTAGAATCCAATCGGCTCAAGGGCCCGCAGCATGCGTCGCACCACATCCCGAAGCTCCACTAGATCCGGCGCCCGTCGCGCTTCCTCTTCACGTTCCAAACGAAGTAAGCGCGCCGCTCGTCCGCGCCTCACGACACGCCAGGTGCGAGAGATCCTTGGCGTCCTGCTCATGCTTGCCGCGCTCCTGGGATTGCTCGCGATCCTGAGCCACGCGGGCATGATCCTCGGTGGGATTCGCGACGGCATGGTTGCCTTGTTCGGCAGCGCCTGGTTCGTACCCGTGGCGGCGGCGATTGCGCTCAGCGCGTGGCTGCTGTGGCCGAAGGCTCCGCGACCTCGCACCGTCGACATGGTGGCCGGCCTTGTCGCCTTGCTTTCGTTGGTCGGGCTGTTCGGACTGGCCGCCAGGGCCGGTGGGTCGGTCGGGAGCGGCATCGATGCGGGCCTGTCGGGCCTGTTCACCACTCCCGGCGCATGGGCGCTGCTGATCGCCGGGCTGGTGATCGGTCTCATCGTCACCATCCACTTCAGCCCGGGGGCTCTTCTGGTCAGCGCTGTGGGCACACTGCGCGCGGCCAACGCCGAACGCGCTCGGCTCCGCGACCTGGTCGGTCCGGTGACTGCGGAGAGACCGAAGCCGGCGAAGGCTGCTCCGGCGACCACCGACGCGCTGACCCGCTCTGCGGCCAGCTTTGCGACCGCCCCGGCCACCCCTGGCCAGAAGAGCTTGTGGGAGGTCGATGAGCCCGAGGATGAGATCGCGGAGCAGCCGCGCGCTGAGCCTCGCGCCGAGCAGCCGCCCGATGAGGAGCCGGCGCGGCGAGCCGAGCCGGTGATGAGGGTCGTCGCCGAGCAGGAGGATGAACTGCCCGAGATCGAGTGGAAGCTGCCCGCGATCACGCTGCTCGACACGGTGACCGCTCGCCGCGAGCGCATGGCGGACGAGATCAAGCGCAACGTCAAGATCATCGAGACCACGCTCCAGACGTTCGGGGTCGAGTGCAAGGTCGTCGGCGTCAACCCTGGGCCCGCGGTCACGCAGTTCGAGGTCCAGCCCGGTCCGGGCGTCCAGGTCAAGCGCATAACCGCGCTCCAGAACGACCTCTCGCTGGCCCTCGCCGCCGCACCGCTGCGCATCGAGGCGCCGATCCCGGGTAAGTCGGCTGTGGGCATCGAGGTGCCGAACAAGTCGGCCAGCCTGGTGACGATTCGCGAAGTTCTCGAGACTGCGGCGTTCCGGGAGGGCACCAACAAGCTCGCCCTGGGGCTCGGCAATGATGTATCGGGACAGTCGATCGTCGCCGACCTCACCCGCATGCCTCACCTGCTGATCGCCGGAGCCACCGGCCAGGGCAAGAGCGTGTGCATCAACGCGCTCATCACCAGCTTGCTTTTCCAGGTGACGCCGGATCACCTGCGTCTTTTGCTGATCGACCCCAAGCGCGTCGAGCTCACGGGCTACAACGGGCTGCCTCATCTCGCGCTGCCGGTGTTGGTCGAGTCCCACCAGGCCGCGGCGGCGCTGCGCTGGGCGGTGGCCGAGATGGACCGCCGGTACAAGCTGTTCTCGGCCGAGGGTGTCAGGAACATCGCGAGCTACAACGAAAAGGCGACGCTGAAGCTCGCCCGGTCGCTGCCTTACATCGTGATCGTCATCGACGAGCTCGCCGACCTGATGATGGTCGCTGCGGGCGAGATCGAAGAGCTCATCTGTCGCATCGCGCAGCTGGCGCGCGCAGTGGGCATCCACCTGATCATCGCCACGCAGCGTCCGTCGACCGACATCATCACCGGGCTGATCAAGGCCAACATCCCATCCCGCATCGCGTTTGCGGTCGGCTCGCAGGTCGACAGCCGCGTCATCCTCGACACCGGCGGCGCGGAGAAGCTGCTCGGCCGCGGCGACATGCTGTACCAGCCGGTCGACGCGGGCAAGCCGACTCGCATCCAGGGCGCGTTCGTCAGCGACCCCGAGGTCGAGGGCGTCGTCAACTTCTGGAAGTCGCAAGGCGGACCGCGCTTCATGGAGGAGATACTCGAAGAGGGCGCCAGCACCGAGTGGGAAGGGGAGAGGCGAGAGGAGCGCAAGCTCGACGCCCTTTTCGCTCGCTCGGCGCGCGCGGTTGCTGCGGAAGGTGCCGCGTCGGTATCTCTCGTGCAGCGCAAGTTCAACGTCGGCTACTCGCGTGCCGGCCGGATTGTCGACCAGCTGGCGGAGCACCGCGTGGTCGGCGGTTACCAGGGATCCAAATCACGCGAGGTGCTGATGACGCTGCCCGACGTGGACGAGCTGCTGGAGCGCCTAGGCCTCGAATGACGGTGGGCCAAGCTCTTGCTGCGAAACGCGGCGAGCGTGGCCTCTCCATCGAGCAGGTGGCGGCGTCGATCCGGATCAATGTCGACCACGTGCGGGCGCTCGAAGCCGACGACTACCAGCACTTTGCCGCACCTGTTTACGCGAAGGGCTACCTGCGGACGTACGCGATGTACCTCGGCCTCGACGCCGAGGAGCTTCACGGCCAGGCGCCCAGCGGCACGCCGCGCCCGAGGCTGGCACTCGGCCTCGGCAAGACCGAACGCCGCCCGCGCTTCGTCCTGACCTCGCCGGCGATCGCGGCCGCCGGCCTTGTCCTGCTGGCCGGAGCTTTCACGGGCTACGCGTGGCGCCAGGTGACTGCAGAGCAGCGGACCGGAGCTGTCGTGGCATCGCCTTCGGCCGCTGCGACCGCGGCCCCGACCGCCACGGCGTCACCGGCAATCCAGGTGCGCCCGATCGTTGTGGGCGTGCGCGTGACCGATGTCGTCTGGATCAACGCCGTCGTCGACGGCACGCCGCAATACGGGGAGGTGGGCCGTACGCTTCCTGCCGGCTCGGTGATCTATTTCACGGGTCTAGACGTAAAGATCACGAGCGGCAAGGCTTCCGCGACTGTCATCACCATCGACGGTAAGAACCTGGGGCCGATGGGGGTCGGCGTGGCAACTCGGGAGTTCTCGTCGCAAACTTCTCCCTAAGCCAGCGATGAACATCCCCAACACGCTGACGATCAGCCGGCTCGCCGCCATCCCGATGTTGATGGCCTTGCTGCTGCTGCGCTTTCCCGGTCATGACCAGGCCGCTGCCGCGCTCTTCATCGTCTTCTCGCTGACCGATACGCTGGACGGACAGCTCGCGCGCCGGCGGGGCACCGTGAGCGATCTCGGCAGGTTCCTCGATCCACTTGCGGACAAGCTCTTCGTGCTCTCCGTCCTCATCGTGCTGGTTCAGGAAGGGCTCGTCGCCGCGTGGGTCGTCGTGGTGATCTTCTCGCGCGAGCTGATCATCACGATCCTGCGGTCGGTGGGCGCCGGCCAGGGCCGCGTCATCTCCGCCGCGCCACTCGGCAAGACGAAAACGGTCACGCAGATGGCGGCGGTGACTCTGCTGATCCTGCAGCGGCCGTATCCCGGGCTTGTTCCGATCGCGGGGATCGCCGTCGGCATCGCGGTCGTATTCACGCTCTGGAGCGGTCTCGACTACGTATGGAGATTTCGCGACCTGATCCGGCCGTTTGACACTTCGAAGGTCCGCCTGAGTCCGAGCGGGGGAGCTCCGGACGCAGCCGCGCCTCAGGAGCTGGCCGGTCTGTTGAGTGGGTCCGGCCTCACCGTCTCGGTGGCCGAGTCGATGACTGGCGGCATGGTCGGGGCCATGATCACCGGTCAGCCCGGAAGCTCGGTCTTTTTCGTAGGCGGCGTCATCGCATATTCGAATGACGTGAAGCGCGGTGAGCTGGGAGTCGCTGCCGAGTTGCTCGACAGAGTGGGCGCGGTGAGCCCGGAGGTGGCGGAGGCAATGGCCGAGGGGGTGCGGTCGCGCCTCGGCACAAACCTTGCGGTGGCGGTGACGGGAATCGCCGGACCGGCCGCGGACGGCACGACCAAACCCGTCGGATTGACCTACATCGCGGTCGCATCACAGGGCCATGTCGTCTCCCGCGAGTTCAGATTCGAAGGTGACCGGACCGTCATACGGCATCGAGCCGCCACCGCGGCGCTCCGCATGCTGATCGCAGAGGCTCGTAGCGTCTCGCGGGCGGGGGTGAAGACGGCTTGACGGCCGAACACCTGTTCGCTACAATTGCCGGACGTTCTTAACAGGCGCGATTGTCAGTTGAACCCCAACCACGCAACATTCGACGCAACCACTTAGGAGGCACGCCGAACCGCAATGGACAAAGAGAAGGACAAGGAACGGGAAAAAGCCGACGCCGAAAAGGGGAGAGCCCTGGATTCGGCGATGTCCCAGATCACGAAGAGCTACGGCAAGGGCGCGATCATGAAACTGGGAGAGCACTTCGCGCAGCGCAGCGAGGTAACCGCCATTTCGACTGGCGCGTTGCCGCTTGACCTTGCCCTGGGCGTGGGCGGCGTGCCGCGCGGCAGGGTGACCGAGATCTATGGTCCCGAATCCGCCGGCAAGACAACCCTCGCTCTGCACGTCATCGCGGAAGCGCAGAAGGTGGGGGGCGTCGCGGCTTTCGTCGACGCCGAGCACGCGCTCGATCCCCTTTACGCCTCGCGCATCGGAGTCAAGATCGACGACCTCCTGATCAGCCAGCCCGACACGGGCGAGCAGGCGCTGGAGATAGTCGAGGTCCTCGTGCGGTCAAACGCTGTCGATGTCATCGTCATCGACTCGGTGGCGGCGCTGGTGCCGAAGGCCGAGATCGAGGGCGAGATGGGTGACTCGCACATGGGCCTCCAGGCGCGCCTCATGTCGCAGGCGCTGCGCAAGCTCACGGCTGCGATCTCAAAGTCGAACTGCTCGGTGATCTTCCTCAACCAGCTGCGGGAGAAGGTCGGGATCATGTTCGGCAACCCCGAGACGCAGCCCGGCGGTCGGGCCTTGAAGTTCTACTCCTCGGTGCGCCTGGACATCCGCAAGGTCGAGGTCATCAAAAACGGCCTCGATTCGGTCGGGAACAGGGTGAAGGTCAAAGTCGTCAAGAACAAGGTCGCGCCGCCGTTTCGGTCGGCCGAGTTCGACATTCTCTTCAATGAAGGCATCTCACGCGAGGGATCGTTGATCGACGCCGCGGTCGAGTACGGGGTCTTCGAGAAGAGCGGGACGTGGATGTCGTACGGCGACCAGCGTCTCGGCCAGGGTCGAGACAACGTGCGCAACTACCTGCGCGAGAACCCGACCCTGTCGTCAGAGATCGAGGCCAGGGTCCGCGAAAAGGCAGCCGGCGGGACAGCTTCTGCCGTCAAGGCCATTGCCCAGGTCAGGTCACCCACCGGTGCCGCCGAGGACCTCTAGAGCACCGTCCAGATCGGCCTTCGACGCCGCCGTCGGCCTTCTGGCCCGGCGTTCCCACTCGCGGGCGGAGCTGCGGCGGAAGCTCGCCCGCCGTGGGTATGCGGAGGAGGAGGTGGCGGAAGCCGTCCGCCGGCTAGGCGAGATGCGCCTGCAGGACGACGCCGCATTCGCCGAGGGCCACGTTCGGCGGCGATCGAACGCCCACGGCCCGCTTGCGCTCGCTGCGGAGTTGGCGGCCCGAGGCGTGGATCGCCACCTCGTTGACGAGGCCCTGGCGGGCTTCAGCCCAGAGGCCCAGCTCGCCGCCGCGATCGATCTTGCCAGGCGTCTGGCAGCCCGCGATCGACCGGCAGGCTACCAGGAGTTGCTTAATACGGTCGGTTCGAAGCTGGTACGGCGCGGCTTCGCTCCGCACCTCGTGCGCAGCGCCTGCCAGGCGGTCTGGCACAGGACGGACCAACCGGCAAAAGCCTGAGCATCGGCGCCGGTCGCCTGGGCCCATGCGCCCCGCGCCGAAGCTAGGCTTCGTCGCCGGTCGTCTAGGTCGCGGCCCATCCGCCCAGCGCCGAAGCCTAGAATTTGCTCAACGCGGGCCCATTTTGAGGCCCGTCCGTCATAGAGCCCACCCGAGGCGGGACCTGCTGGTCCTGCCATGGTCACGCACTTTGACAATCGAATTAACGAGGTGCATGTCACATGCCTGCTTACGTCTTCGTATGGCTATTGGTCGTGGCAGTGGTCGCCCTCGCTGTCGGTGCCGGAGCCGCTTATCTGCTCCTCAACCGCCGGCAGAGCGACGGAAGTCACGTCCTGGAGCTCAAGGCCCAGCAGACGCTTCTCGAGGCTGAAACCCAGGCCAAGGAGAAGCTGCTGGAAGCCAAAGAGGAGGCGGTCAAGGTCAGGACCGCCGCCGAACAGGAAGCCCGCGAGTATCGGGCACAGTCACAACAGGTCGAAAAGCGCCTTCTCCAGAAAGAGGAGAACCTCGACCGGAAGGCCGAGGACGTCAATCGGTCCGAGCGCGAGCTCGCGGCCCAGAAGAAGTCGCTCGACGATATCAAGGCGCAGCTCGAGGAGAGCTACCGCCAGCAGGAAAAGGAGCTTCAGCGCGTCGCCAACATGACGCGCCAGGAGGCTCAGGGAATCCTGATGGCCCAGGTGGAGCAGGACCTTCGCAACGAAGTTGCGCGCAAGGTCCGCGAATCGGAGCTGGTGGCTCGAGACGAAAGCGAGCGGCGGGCTCGGGAGATCGTCACCGAGTCGATCCAGCGCATCGCCGCCGACCAGACCGCCGAGGTCTCGGTCTCCGTGCTGCCGCTACCGACAGACGAGCTGAAGGGCCGCATCATCGGCAAAGAGGGACGCAACATCCGCGCTCTCCAGCAAGCCACGGGGATCGACCTGATCGTCGACGACACCCCCGAGGCAGTGATCATCAGCGGCTTCGACCCCGTCCGCCGCGAGGTGGCGAGGGTCGCGCTGAACAAGCTCATCGTGGATGGACGGATTCATCCGGCTCGCATCGAGGAGATCGTCGCCAAGTCCCGCCAGGAGGTCCTGCAAAGGGTCAAGGAGGAGGGGGAGGCGGCGGTCCTGGAGCTCAGTCTTCAGGGTCTCCATCCGGAGGTGGTCCGCCACCTCGGCATCCTTCGTTTCCGCACCAGCTACGGACAGCAGGTGCTCAACCATTCCAAAGAGGTGGCCTATCTCGCCGCAATGATGGCGTCCGAGATCGGCGCCGACGTTCGCATCGCAAAGCTGTCAGGCCTGCTGCACGACATCGGCAAGGCCATCGACCATGAGGTCGAGGGTTCGCATGCCGTGATCGGGGCGGACCTGCTGCAGCGACACGGGGTTCCCGCCCAAGTCGTGCACGCCGTACGCGCGCACCACTATGACGAGGAGCCGCACACGATCGAGGCCCTCCTGCTCATCGCCGCCGACGCCATCTCCGCGGCCCGGCCCGGAGCGCGTCGCGAGTCGCTCGAGGCGTATGTCAAACGGCTCGAGAAGCTCGAGGAGATCGCCAACTCGTTTCAGGGAGTCCAGCAGTCTTATGCCATCCAGGCCGGCCGCGAGGTCAGGATCCTGGTCAAGCCCGAGCAGATCGACGACAGCGCTGCTCAGCTGATGGCCCGAGACATCGCCAAGCGAATCGAATCCGAGCTCAGCTTTCCCGGTCAGATCCGCGTCACCGTGGTGCGCGAGACCAGGGCTGTTGAGTACGCAAAATAAGCTCGAAGGGAGCCCCGCAAGGGCTCCCTTTTTCTTTTCCACGAGAATCTGACGATGGCCGCAGACGAGCTCAGGATCCTGTTCGTCGCTGATGTCGTCGGGCACCCGGGCCGCGACGCGGTCAAGGCCCTCCTTCCGGAGCTCAAGAAGGAGCTGCATCCCAACCTGGTGATCGTCAACGGCGAGAACGCGGCGGGGGGCTTCGGGCTCACCGCCAAGATCGTCGCCGAGCTGCGTGGCGCCGGCGCCGACGTCATCACCACCGGCAACCACGTCTTCGCGCAGAAGGAGTTCGTCGGTGAGCTCCCCAACATGGAGCGCGTCCTGCGGCCCGCCAACTATCCGCCTGCAGCTCCTGGCCAGGGCTGGTGCCTAGTCGACGCGGGCGGCCACCAGGTGCTGGTGATGAACCTCATCGGGCGGATCTTCCTCGACTCCCTCGACGATCCCTTCCGCGCGGCGGATGCCATCCTCAAGGACCACCCCGAAACCCCGATCGTTTTCTGCGACATGCACGCCGAGGCCACGTCGGAGAAGACGGCCATGGGCTGGTACCTGAACGGCCGGGCGAGCGCCGTGGTGGGCACCCACACCCACATTCCAACAGCAGACGCCCGCGTGCTGCCTGGGGGAACGGCCTACGTCACCGACGTGGGCATGGTGGGCCCTCGGGACGGCTGCATCGGGATGGACAAAGACGTCGTCCTCCAGCGCTTCCTCACAGGGGTCCCGAACCGATTCGTGGTGGCCTCCGGACCCGTGACATTCAATTCCGTTCTGGTTACCATTAGCAGTTCCACCGGCCGAGCAACGTCCATCCAGCGAATCGATCGAGAACATGTTTGAAGGGGTTCCAGCAATGACAGTGGAGCGCGCTCCAGTCGAGGTGCTCAAGGTTTCAGCTACCTCAAAACCGGTCGCCGTCGCGGGTGCCATTGCCGGTGTCATTCGGAGCAAGGGGCGCGTGGAGATACAGGCGATCGGAGCGGGCGCGATCAACCAGGCTGTCAAGGCAATCGCCATCTCGCGTGGCTATGTCGCGCCAGGCGGCCTCGACCTGGTCTGCATCCCGGCGTTCATCGACATCTCGATCGACGGCGAAGAAAGGACCGGAATCCGCCTGCTCGTGGAGAGCAGGTAACGGAACGGACGCCGAAGGGGGCACAGGCACCCTCTCCCCCCAGGGGAGAGGGCTCAGGGGAGAGGGGCGCGAGACTCAATAGCCGGTCCTTCCATATCTGGACCATCGGATGCCAGATGAACTCGGCGGATTCCGAGAGCCTCGCGCGGCGGCTGCTTGCCGCCGGTTACGTCGAGGAGTCGCTCGACCGGGCTGACGTCGCGATCCTCAATACATGCGTCGTGCGCCAGGCGTCAGAAGATCGGGTGTACTCCAAGCTCCACGAGCTGAAGGAATGGAAGAACGCGCAGCGGACCATCGCGGTCACGGGCTGCATCGTCGCCAAAGAAGGGGACGGCTTGCGCCGGCGGTTTCCCCATCTCGACGCGGTCGTGCCCATAGGCGACTACGAGGCTTTCGTCGCCGGCCTCGAGGCTCGCTACGACTACTCGCAAGGCGAGCCGCTTCCCCGTTCAGGACGAACCGGCATCAGCCACTACGTGCGTGTGATCCAGGGTTGCGACCACAACTGCACGTTCTGCATCGTGCCCAGCGTGCGTGGTCGCGAAAAGCACGTGCCGATGACGGCGGTGGTAGAAGAGTGTCGTCAGGCCGTCGCGGAAGGGGCTAGAGAGGTCGTGCTGCTCGGTCAGAACGTCGACGACTACCGTGATCCTGCGGGCCATGGCGGCCTCGCCGCCCTCGTGCGTGAGGTCGAGACCATCCCAGGACTGAAGCGTCTTCGCTTTATGACGTCCCATCCGCAGGACCTGGAGCCACAGCTGCTCGAGGTCATGGCTTCGAGTGACGTCGTGTGCCGCGAGCTGCAGCTTCCCGTCCAATCAGGTGATGACACCGTGCTGAAGCGGATGGCGCGTGGCTACCAGACGCGGCATTATCGCGCCATCGTCGAGAATGCGCGTCGTCTCATGCCGGACATTGGTCTGGTGACGGACGTGATCGTTGGGTTCCCGGGCGAGACAGAGTCCGCCTACATGAACACGCGCGCGCTGGTCGAAGAGATCGGGTTCGATGTGGTCCACATCGCGATGTACTCGCCCCGGCCCGGGACGTTTGCGGCGACGAGAATGGTCGACGACGTGCCTCACGAAGAGAAGCTGCGCCGCCTGAACGACCTGCTCGCGCTCTCGCGCGAGATCGCTGCCCGCAAGACGGCGCGCTGGATCGGCAAGGACGTCGAGGTGCTGATCGAAGGTCGCGACGAGCTGAATCGTCCGTATGGGCGCATCAAACAGGGCAAGCGTGCAAACGTGCTGCGCGCGGGTGACATCGCACCGGGCGACGTGATCGACGTCCGCGTCCTTCAGGCCACCGCAGGCCAGCTCACAGGACTGCTAATCCCAACGAGCTCAGAGCCTGCGGCGTGAGTTCGCGGGGACCCCTGGAACCGGCGGCGTGACGGAACCAGCTACTCCGGTCATGCGCCAGTACCGGGAGGCGAAAGACAAGCACCCCGACGGGATCCTGCTGTTCAGGCTTGGCGACTTCTACGAGATCTTCTTCGAGGATGCCCAGGTCGCCGCGCCGATCATGGGCGTCCAGCTGACGTCGCGGCCGCTCGGCAAGACCGGCCGCGCCCCGATGTGTGGCGTGCCTCACCATGCGTGGCAGTCCTATGTAGGAAAGCTGCTGCGCGCGGGACACAAGGTTGTGATCTGCGACCAGGTTGAAGCAGCGGTCAAGAACAAGATCGTGCGCCGCGACGTCACGCGTGTCCTGACGCCAGGAACTGTCGTCGAAGACGCCTACCTCGAACCGTCGCGCCCCAACTATCTCGTCGCGGCGTGGTCGCGTGGAAACGACGCCGGGATCGCCGCGTGCGAGGTTTCCACCGGCGAGCTTCTCCTGTGCCAGCTGCCCAGGGACAGATTGCAGTCCGAGCTGGAACGCCTGGCGCCGGCGGAGCTGCTCGCGCCTCCGGACATCGACGAGTACAGGTTCGATCCCGTCCGCGGCCAGCAGCGGCTCAAGGATTTGCTCGGCATCGCATTTCCTGCTTCGGTCGGGGCTCAGGACTCGCCGCTCGCGGTTGGAGCAGCCGGCGTCGTGCTCGATTACCTGAAAAAGAACCAGACACGCGTCGTGCCTGGCTCTTTCACAGTGCGGACTTACTCGCCTGACCTCACGATGCCCCTCGACGCGGCCACGGTGCGCAACCTCGAGCTGCCTGCGCTCGCCTCCATGATGGACCGCACCTCAACCCCTGTCGGTGCGCGCCAGCTGCGGTCATGGTTGGGCGCGCCGCTTCGCGATGCGGAATCGATCCAGCTGCGGCTGGCCGCGGTGGACGAGCTGGTGTCGGCGCCCGGTCTGAGGGATCGCCTGCAGGCGGCGCTCAAGCCCGTCGGCGATCTCGAGCGCCTTGTCTCCAGGGCGGCTCAGGGCCATGCTTCCGCGCGCGAGCTCGTCGGCCTGCGGCGCGCGCTCGAAGCCATTCCGGGCGTGCAAGAGGCCCTAAGGGCCTGCTCGGCTCTGGTGACTCGAGACCTGGCCGGCGAGGTAAGCGCTGCGCCGGAGCTGGCGGACACACTCAGCCGCGCACTCGTCGAAGACCCACCATCGAGCTTTCGAGAAGGCGGTGTGATCCGTGCCGGCTACGATCCCGACCTCGACTCGATCGCCGACGCATCGCGCAACGCCCGCGACTGGATCGGCCACCTCGAACCCGCGGAGCGGAGGCGCACCGGCATCCGCTCGCTCAAGGTCGGCTTCAACAAGGTCTTCGGCTACTACATCGAGGTCAGCCACGCCAACACCGCGCCGCTGCCGGGGGAGTACGCCCGCAAGCAGACCCTCACCGGCGGAGAGCGGTACATCACTCCAGAGCTGAAAGAGAAGGAGGCGGTCGTCCTCAGCGCGCAGGAGAGGATCGCAGCTCGCGAGCTCGAGATCCTGCACGACCTCGGAGCGACGGTGGCCGAGTCGTCTCCGCTCCTGAGGGTCAGTGCCCAGGCGATGGGGATGGTCGACGGGCTGCTCAGCCTCGCCGTCGCGGCGGCAGAGCATGGTTGGCGCCGGCCCGAGGTCAACGCCGGGCTCGGGCTGAGCATCAAGGCGGGCCGTCATCCACTCGTCGAGCGTGGTCTGCCCGCGGGTGTATTCGTCTCCAACGACCTGGAGCTCGATCCCGACGACGCGCAGATCGTCATCTTGACCGGCCCCAACATGGCCGGCAAATCGACCTACCTGCGCCAGGCCGCGATGATCGTCCTTCTGGCCCAGTGCGGCAGCTTCGTTCCTGCCGAGCGAGCGGTGATCGGCCTCGCCGATCGTGTGTTCACCCGGGTGGGCGCTCACGACGACATCAGCGCCGGCATGTCGACCTTCATGGTCGAGATGACCGAGACGGCGTACATCCTCAACCACGCCACGCGGTCGTCCCTCGTCATCTTCGATGAGGTGGGGAGGGGGACGTCGACCTACGACGGCGTCTCGATCGCACAGGCGGTCGTCGAACATCTACACGACGCCCCGAAGCTCGGGTGCCGCACGCTGTTCGCCACGCACTATCACGAGCTCACGGCGCTCGCGGAACGGCTGCCGAGGGTCCGCAACGAGCGCATGGAGGTGCTCGAGGAAGGAGACACCGTTCGCTTCCTGCACCGGGTCGTGCCCGGCGGCGCTGACCGTTCGTACGGCATCCACGTCGCGGCCGTCGCGGGACTTCCGTCCGGGGTGATCGCTCGCGCTCGCGACGTGCTGGCAGACCTCGAGCGTCAGCGGCCCCTGGAACCTCCAGATGTGCAGCTCGGCCTGCCCATCGAGATGTCACCTGATGCGCTGCGCAAGGAGCTCGAGGAGATCGACCCCGCCTCGCTCAGCCCGCTCGAGGCGTTGCAGAAGCTCTACCAGCTCCGCGCGAGACTCGGCGAATGATTCAGATGCTTCCGCCCGAGGTGGCCGACGCGATCGCCGCGGGCGAGGTCATCGAGCGACCGGCCTCGGTCGTCAAGGAGCTCATCGAGAACGCTCTCGACGCCGGCGCGCGGCGCGTCAGCATCGACGTTCGCGGGGCGGGGAAGACGTCGATCCGTGTCAGCGATGACGGCGCCGGCATTCCGGCGGCGGAGCTGGCTGTCGCGTTCGTCCGTCACACGACCAGCAAGCTGAGCAAGCTGGCCGACCTGGTCGCGATCCAGTCGCTCGGTTTTCGCGGCGAGGCACTGGCCAGCATCGCCGCGGTGGCCGACATCGAGTGCGCAAGCGGGGGAGCGGTGCTCCGCATCCATGCCGGAGAGTCCGCCGAGCAGGCCTCGGGGCCGCTCCTGCCCGGTGTTGCGCTCGAGGTCAGAGATCTCTTTGCCAACGTGCCGGCGCGGCTGAAGTTCTTGAAGAGCGATGCCACCGAGGTCGCGGCCATCAAGGACGTCGTCAGCGCATTCGCGCTGCTCCACCCGCACGTCCGCTTCCACCTCACCATCGAAAGCCGCGCCGCGGTCAGCAGCAGCGGCGACGGAGACCGCCGCCGCGCGATCGCCGCGGTTTACGGACCGCCGGTCGCGACGGAGATGCTGGAGATGATCGGGATGCCGCTTGTGAGCGGCCTGGTCAGCCAGCCCAGGCTGAGCCGGGGCAGCCGCGATGGAATGGTTCTGGCGGTCAATGGCCGCCCGATCAGCGCCCGTTCCCTGGTCTATGCCCTCGAAGAGTGCTACCAGGGCCGGCTCGAGCGTGGGCGGCATCCGGTAGCTGTGATCGACATCGGCATCGATCCCGAGCTGGTAGACGTCAACGTGCATCCGGCGAAGAGAGAGGTTCGCTTTCGCGATGAAGGCGCCGTCTTTGCCGCTCTGCAGCGCGCCGTGAGGTCCGCGCTGGACGGCAGCGATCCATTCCGCTACCGGCCTACAGAGAGCTCGACGGAAGTCGCCGTGGCAGTCGCCGGACCGCAGCTCACACTGCACGACGCGCCCGCCGCGCCCGCCGCGCTTGTCGCGGCGGACACGAACGGCCACACCTCAAACGGCGTTCTCCGACCCATAGGTCAGGCCGGGCCGGGCTACCTCGTCGCCGAGGGACCGCACGGGCTTGTCCTCGTCGACCAGCACGCGGCGCATGAACGCGTGCTCTACAACCGCTTGCTGGAGCGCCTACGCACGGGCCGTGGCACGAGCCAGCCGCTCCTCATCCCACAGGCGGTGGACGTAGAGCCGAGCCTGATCGCCGCGGCGGCGGACCATCGTGCGGAGCTTGCCAAGCTTGGCCTGGAATACGAAGAGTTCGGGCCGCGAAGCTTGCGCATCACCGCCGTGCCGGCTGAGCTGCCGTCCGGTCGAGCGACCGTGGCGATCCAGGAAACGCTGGCCGCGCTCGCAGAGAATCGCGGCGATGGTGCAATTGAAAAGGCCGCCGCGGCCCTGGCGTGCCACTCGGCGGTGAAGTTCGGCGACGTGCTCGACGTGGCGGAGCAGCGCCATCTCCTTGCTGACCTGGAGGCCGCGTCGGAATCGATCACCTGCCCGCACGGCCGTCCGACTCGTCTCCTCGTCGAGTGGCAAGAGCTGACGCGGCACTTCCGCAGAAACTACTGACCCGGATCCCTGTCGTTGTCGGGCCGACGGGCATCGGCAAATCGCCGGTCGCTTTCGACCTTGCGCTGGCGCTCAATGGCGAGATCGTCGTCGCCGACTCGCGACAGGTCTACGGGCGGCTCGACATCGCAACCAACAAGCCAGGTCCGGAAATGCGAAGGCGCGTTCGCTATCACATGATCGATTTCGTCGATCCCGCGACAGACTTCAACGCCGCGCAGTATGTCGAGGGTGCGCGCGCCGCAATCGACGACATAATCAGCCGCGGCCTTCTGCCGATCGTTGAGGGCGGCACGATGCTCTATGTCGACGCGCTCGCGGATGGCTTCAGCCTGACCGGTGTCCCACCCAATGCGGCGCTGAGGGCCGAGCTGCAGCGCCTGGACATCGCTGACCTGCAGCGAACGCTGCTCGCGATCGACCCTGATCCGGGCGTCGACATGAAGAACCCGGTGCGAGTCATTCGCGCGCTGGAGATCCTCGACGTGGCAGGACCGCCTCTGCGCCGCCTGCGCACGCGCACACCGCCGATGTGGCGGGCGATTCGCCTCGGACTTACAGCGAGCCTCGAGGTGATCGACCGGCGGCTCGACGAGCGAAGCAGACGGCAGGTCGGACGAGGTCTCGTGGCGGAGACGCAGGACGCGCTTGACGCCGGCGTTCCGCCCACGGCGCCAGTCTTGACTGGAATCGGATACGCGGAAGCGTTGGCTCACATCCGGGGCGAGCTCACATTGGAAGAGCTGCCGGCCGCGATGGCCAGGTCGAATCGCCGGTACGCGAGACGCCAGCTCCGCTGGTGGCGTCGCGACGAACGCGTCAGATGGTTCGAGATCGAGCCTGATCCGCTGCCGGGTATCCTCAGGTACATCAGGGACCAATCGTGAGCAAGACAGTGGCCGGCGCAAAACGTCTGGGGCGCATCCCGCCGTATCTCTTCGCCGAGATCGATCGCAAGGTGCAGGAGAGAAGGCGCGCGGGCGTCGATGTCATCTCGTTGGGCATCGGCGATCCCGACCTGCCGACTCCGGGGCGGATCGTGAGCGTGCTCCAGGAGACCGCGGCGGATCCTTCCAATCACCGCTACGCCTCTTACTTCGGCCTGAGTGAGCTGAGGGAATCCATCGCGCGGTGGTACAGCGAACGCTCGGGCGTCGAGCTCGACCCCTCGACCGAGATCCTTCCGACGCTCGGCTCGAAAGACGGGATCAGCCACGCGCCGCTCGCCCTGGTCGACCCGGGTGATGTCGTGCTTGCGCCCGACCCTGGTTACACCGTCTACATGACGGGCGCGATCATGGCCGGGGCGGATCCCTATGTGATGCCGCTGACCGCGGAAAATCACTGGCTGCCCGACCTCGAGGCAATTCCGACGGAGGTGGCGGACCGGGCGAGGCTGATGTGGCTGAACTATCCGAACAACCCGACCGCCGCGACGGCGGACCGGGGGTTCCTCGAACGCGCCGTCGAATTCTGCCGGCGCCACGACATCGTCCTGTGCCATGACGCGCCGTACTCCGAGATTGCATTCGACGGCTACCGGCCGATCACGCTGTTCGAGATCCCCAGCGCCAAAGAGATCGGCCTCGAGTTTCACTCGCTGTCGAAGACGTACAACATGACCGGGTGGAGGATCGGCTGGGTCTGCGGGCGCGCCGACCTGGTCAACCTGATCGGCCAGCTGAAGACGAACATCGACTCCGGCATCTTCCAGGCCGTGCAGTGGGCGGCGATCGAGGCCATGAACGGCGGTGACGACGAGACGCGTGCGGCCTGCACGGTCTACGCGCGAAGACATCGCCTTGTCGCCGACACTCTGAACAGCCTCGGCTGGTCGATCAAGCCGCCTCGCGCGACTTTCTATGTATGGGCTCCGGTGCCGAAGGGGTATGACTCCATCGGGTTTGCCAGCCACGTTCTCGACCAGGTCGGAGTCAACATCACGCCGGGCGTCGGGTTCGGCGCCCACGGTGAAGGCTACTTCCGGCTGTCGGTCACGGCCCCGGATGCCCGCCTCGAAGAGGCGATGTCCCGCATGAGGAACCTCAAGCTCTGATCACAACCAGGAGCCCGCGCGAGCGGGCATTTCTCGTTGGCATCCTGCTCCCAGGCACCACTCAGGAAGCCGTGCGCGAGCAGATGCTCGAGCTGACCGACCTCACCCGGACGGCCGGCGTCGAGGTCGTGGGCTCCGACGTGCAGCGGCGGTCCGACGTCGACCCGGCGCACTTCATCGGCATGGGCAAGGTCGAGGAGCTGCGCGACATGAAGCTCGAGGGCGAGTTCGACCTTGTGATCTGCAACGAGGACTTGAGCCCGCGCCAGCAGCGCAACCTCGAGCTGCAGGTCAAAGCTCGAGTCCTCGACCGGACCGAGATCATCCTCCAGATCTTCGCCCAGCATGCGCGTACTCATGAAGGACGTTTGCAGGTGGAGGCGGCTCGACTCCATCACCTTCTGCCGCGCCTGATCGGCGCCTACGCCTACGACCGCCAGGTGGGCGGACGAAGAGGGGGAGTGGGTGCTCGCGGCGGTTTCGGCGAGCAGCAGATCGAGGTCGAGCGCCGCCGCATCCGGAAGCGGATGCGCGACCTCGATCGGGAGATCGAGCAGGTCCGCACCCAGCGCCACCAGCAGCGCACGGGCAGGCGCCGGGCCGAGCTGGAGACGGCAGCGATCGTCGGCTACACCAACGCGGGCAAGTCGACGCTGCTGAACGTGCTCACCGGGGCCGGAGTGAGGGCCGAGCAAAAGCTGTTTGCGACCCTCGACCCGACGACGCGCAAGCTCGAGCTGCCTGCGGGCCGGGAGCTGCTGCTCACGGACACGGTGGGTTTCATCCAGAAGCTGCCCACCGACCTGGTCGCGGCCTTTCGGGCCACGCTCGAAGAGGTCACGGAGGCCGACCTGATCGTGCAGGTGTTGGACCTGAGCTCGCCGGCGGTCGAGGAGCAGGCGGAAACGGTCGAGCAGGTCCTGGGCGACCTGGGTGCCGCCGACAAGCCGCGGGTTGTCGCCCTGAACAAGGTCGACCTGCTCGGGCCGGCCGGGCGGCGCCGTGCGATCAGCGCCCTGTCAGACCGCTACCCGGGCGCGGTGGCCGTCTCGGCCACAAACCGCAGCGGCCTGGCCCAGCTGCTGGAAGCGATCGATCGGGCGAGCCGGGGCGACGCGGTGGCACTGGACATCCTGGTGCCGTACGGACGCGAGGGCGTCCTCGCCGAGCTCCGCAAGATCGGCGGGGTGGAGCGCACCGAATACGTCGAGGGCGGCACCAGGGCCTGGGGCTGGGCGCCCCGCCAAGCGGCCCGCCGGTTTCAGACGTATACGGCTAACGGAAGAGCCTGATCACTCCCCGGACGATGCCGACCAGGCTGACGCTGGTGGTGACGATCGGCTCGTAAGCCGGGTTTTCCGGGATCAGCTTGACGTGGCCGTTGCTCCGCTCGAACCGCTTGACGGTCGCGTCGCCGTCGACCAGCGCCACGACGATCGAGCCGTTGGTCGCCTCGTGCTGAGGCCGGACGAGCACCAGGTCGTTGTCCAGGATGCCGGCGTTGACCATGCTGTCGCCGCGCACCCGGAGCAGGAAGTAGCCTTCCTTGGCCAGCTCCGAAGAGAGAAGGACATGGTCCTCGATGTTCTGCTCTGCCAGGATCGGGCTCCCCGCCGCCACGTTGCCGACCACCGGGATGGACACGGCGCTCCGCCGCTTCTGGTCGAGCTCGGCGTCCTGGACGAGCTGGACGGTGCGCGACTTGCTCGGATCGCGCTTGATCAGGCCGCGCCGCTCGAGCTGGTTCAGGTGGTTGTGGACCGTCGAGCTCGAGCTGAGACCTACCGCCTCTCCGATCTCCCGCACGCTGGGCGGGTAGTTGCGACTCTTGCTCACGTCGCGGATGTAGTTGAGGATCCGGGTCTGCCGTTCGGTGAGTTCGTTGGTCAATTTCGCATTCATCTCCAGAGCGTGGTGGGGGACGTTGAAGCCATGCTAGCACTCCGGGTCTCCAAGCGCAAACCTTTGTTCGCTTGACTTGACTTCCGAACGCGCGTTCGCTATTCTCTCGAACGTATGTACGCCGCCGGTCACGGGATCAAGTCTTGGCGGGCACCCCGTGCCGGCGGCCACCCCGCGCGCCAGGCGCTTGTCGTCGCCGGTGCCGTGGTCGCGATCAGCCTCGGCCTGGCGGTGGCGGCCCACGGCGGCACCACGCCGGCCTACACGACAGTCGTGGTGGAGCCGGGCGACACGCTGTGGGGCATCGCGGCCGAGCACTATCCGGCGGATGATGTGCGGGCCCGTGTCCAGGACATCGAACAAGCCAACGGCCTTCGCGGTCCGTCGATTGAGGTGGGGCAAAGCCTGCGCCTGCCGGGCTGAACGGCGCGCCCGGTCGTGACTTCGCTGGTCCTCGTCACGCGGGAGGGCTGCCACCTCTGTGACCAGGCGCTCGGCCTGCTCCGCACGCTCGGCCACGAGCCGGAGCTGGAGGACGTGGACTCAGATGACCGGCTGCACGACCTCTACGACTGGCGAGTGCCCGTGATCCTGGTCGACGGACGGGTGGTGGCGGAGGGGAGGATCAACCTGGAACAGCTCAGGAAGCAGCTAAGCGCTCTCTGAGGCGCCGTGGGTGGAGTGCGGGGCGGCGTTCCTACGATCTCGGCGGCGTTTTGGGCCAGAAGGCCGAGCTCTGCATCCGGATAGACCTGGTTCAGCTCGTAGCGCTGGGTCGTGCCCCTCTCCGACCGTTTCAGCGTTCGAGCCACGTGCGGTAGCCATAGCGCCGCGCGACGAAAAGGCGCATCTCATCGAGGATCACGCCCTGCAACGGGCCGAATGCTAAGCGCTGACTTAATGCGTGAGTGCGAGGCAACTCACGGTGGGGAAAGGAGGGTCAAAAGCCGCCCCGGGCCGCGCGATGATCACGATAATGACTGGCATTCGGAAGGACCGCCGGGCCGTCCTCCCCCGAGGCCCGGCCGCGCCGCTCCTGGGTCCCAGGCGGGGAGATGGGGCTCTTGGGGGTCCCCGGACCCTCTGGGTGGGAGCGGCGCCCGGAGTCGGGAGGGTCGGAGGGTCGTCCCTATCCTTGTAGGTCCAACGTTTCTCGCTCCGGGACCGTCCAACGAGTACGGATTGCCGGCGGCGGGGCTGGGGCCGGACCTGAGGGAGCTGCCCCGTCCGTGCCCGCCAGGGCAGCTCGTCCCGGGGACCCAGCTGGGCCGGGACGCCCCGGGGTGCCCAGCTGGGGGGGACCTTGCCTCAGGTCCGGCAAGACGTCCTCTCGTCTGCGCGTGGTGTCAAGGTCCGGTTGATCGGACGGCCGTCGACCTTGTGCACGTCCTGGGATCGTCCTGGCACCGTCAGTGCTGGATCGTGTCCGCTCGAGGGCGTGAGCAGGCTCTACGATCGCAGCGTGAGCATGTGGGCAGGAAGCTGGCTCTAGCTGGCTACCTGGTCGCACAGGAGCAGTGGGGAGGGCTTCCAGCGGTCCAGCTCGGAGCTAACCTTGTGGCCCCCAACGGGGATCTTGCTGTCGATAATGACTGATTCCGTAAGCTTAAGCTTCGGCTGAGCGCTCCTTGTGAATCTTCCGCGGAGAGTGCATCGGCTTCTTCACGAACTCGTCGGTGCCGCGGTGGTTGAACTCGCGCTGCTTCCAATACAAAGCCTCTTGTTCGTCAAGCCAATCTTTCGGAAGGCGGTATGGACCGAGCGTGCGGTGGCTTCGGCGCGAGAGTTCAATCATTTCTAGGGCGTTGTCGCATTGCTGGACCTTGATTCGAAGGTAAGGACGCACTCCGCGTAGAAACGGGATGGCGCTTTGGCCCGTCGGACAGCGCCAGTTCCAAGTCGGGCGCGCCTTCGTCCCGAGTGTTGCTCTTGAGCTGGCGACGATCCAGCCACCCCAGAGTCCGAGCATCCAGTCGAGCACGCCTCGATCACGATTAGACACGACCACCTGGACCGAGTAATAGAACCGGCCTCGTTTTGGTTCAAACGAACGCCCGATGGCGATGCAGCCTTCGCCGTCGACGAATCCGGCCGCATAGGCCCAGTCAGTGTCGAGAATCTCCGCCATCGGCCTCGACTCAGTTCAGGCCGAGCGCTGCAGCGCCGGCTCGGCGTCCAGGCCGCGCAGGAACACCTCGAGTGGCAGCGCCGCGGCTTCGAAGTCGCCTCGCAGCAGGTCCAGGTCGGCGCCGGCTTGCTGGAGGCCGGCGATCGCCAGCTCGATCATCCGCATGGATTCGGCCACGTAGCCTTCCAGCGGCGTCTCCAGAGGCCTGGCCAGGCTCTCCCGGTGCCAGGACACCCGCAGCTCGGCGGACAGGCCCAGGAGCCGGTCGATTACCGAGCCCGCGACGCCGCGCTCGAGTGGCTCGGAGGCGAGCCGGGTCCAGGACTCGCCAAAGGTCCGGATCAGCCGCCGCAGCTTTACCTGGGTCGCCAGAGTGCGCATGTTCGATCGAGAGTATACCGAACGGGCGTTCGGACTGCAAATGGGGCCTGTTAAGCTCCAGGCCGGTGCGGCAGCTCCTGATCACGGCCGGGCTCCTCCTCCCCCTCGCCCTGGACACCTTTGCCCTGGCGGCCGCCCTCGGCATGGCCGGCCTCGAACGTCGCGACCGGATGCGGGTCGCGCTCGTCTTCACGGTCTTCGAGGCCGGGATGCCCATCCTCGGCCTTCTGGTCGGGCGCGTGGCAGGCAACTTGATCGGAGCCTGGGCGGGCTACGGCGGGATCCTGTTCCTTTTGATCGCCGGCTTCCTGCTTCTCGGGCCAGGCCAAAAGCAAGACGACGAAGGGCAACGCTTGCGGTTGCTCGCCCACGCCCGCGGCCTGGCGATCATCGACCTCGGTCTGAGCATCAGCGTGGACGAGCTGACCGTCGGCCTGAGCGCCGGCCTGCTCGGCCTGTCCATCGCCGTCACCGTGATCTGGATCGCGGTCCAGGCATTCGCCGCGGCCCAGATTGGACTCCGGCTCGGCGCCAGGTTGAGCGAAGCGATCCGCGAACGATCCGAGCAGACGGCGGGTGTGGCTTTGATCCTGGTCGCGCTGGTGCTCCTGGTGTTGAAGCTGCTGAAGATCTAAGGGCGCCGCCGGGCGCGCGCAGGGCGCCCTATGGGGCAAAGATCACGCACAGGCTCGCTGCCAGCGAGTCCGCGTCGGCACCGGGGTGGGTCAGGAAATAGCCGACCGCGTCGCTCACCGCCCCGACCACCGCCCGCCCGAACACCGCAGGGTCCTTGTCGGCATAGAACGGGTCGTGGCTCTTGGCGTGGCGCACCTCCTCGGAGACCGCGTCGGCGAACCTCGCCTGCAGCTCGCGCCGAAGCGCCTCGACGCCCTCGCTCAGCCCGACCGACTCGACGACCAGGAGCCGCGCCACGTCGGACCGCTCGAAGCACGAAAGCACGAACCGGGTGATGCCCAGGCGCAGGCGCTCGTGGTGATCGTGCCCGGTGGCGGCGTCGGCGAGAACCTCATGGATGAGCGCACCGCCCTCGTCGTCGAGCAGCTCGCGAAAGCAATGTTCCTTCGATTCGAAGAACTCGTAGAAGGCGGACTTCGAGACCCTGGCGCGCGTGACGATTTCGTCGACTGATGTCAACGTGTAGCCACGCCCGGCGAACAGAGCCAGGGCGGCGTCGACGATCCGCTTGCGCCGCCTCTCGATCCTCGCGTCCCGCCGGAGCTGAGCCGCCGGGACCGCCATCTAGTTCGCTGCGAGCGCCCGCGAGATGACCAGGCGCTGGATCTCGCTAGTGCCTTCGAAGAGGGTGTAGATCTTGGCGTCGCGGTGCCACTTCTCGACCGGGAAGTCCCGGATGTAGCCGTAGCCGCCGCAGATCTGGATCGCCTGCTCGGTCACCTTGACCGCGACCTCGCCGGCCTTCAGCTTCGCCATCGACCCTTCGGCCTTGGTGAACTCGCCGCCGTTGCGGCCTTCCCACAGCGCGCGCCAGATCAGGGCTCGCGTGGCCTCGATCTCCGTCGCCATGTCGGCCAGCATGAAAGCGATCGCCTCGTTCTCGATCAGCGTGCGGCCGAACTGCTTGCGCTCCTTCGCGTACTGGAGCGCGAACTCGAAGGCGGCGCGAGCAATCCCGAGCGCCTGGGCGCCGACGATCGGGCGCGACAGCTCGAACGTCTTGAGGGCGACCGAGGACCTCGAGTGCTTGCCCTCTCGCGCCCGGGCGAGCTTGGCCTCGAGCTTCTCCATACCGCCCAGGACGTTTTCGACCGGGATCGTGCAGTCCTCGAGCAGCACCTCGGCGGTGTGCGAGGCGCGGATGCCCATCTTCTTTTCCTTCTTGCCCATGCGGATGCCTTTGGTTCCAGGCGGCACGACGAAGCTGGCCTGGCCGCGCGTGCCAAGCTCCGGCTCGACCGCGGCGACCACGACGTGGACGTCGGCGATGCCGCCGTTGGTGATGAAGATCTTCTGGCCGTTGAGCACCCACTGGCCGTTCTTGCGGACGGCGCGCGTCTTCATGGACGACACGTCCGAACCCGCGTCGGGCTCGGTGACCGCGAACGCGCCCAGCGCCGGCTTGTCGGGAGTGCCGAAGCAGGCCGGGATCCAGGTGGAGATCTGCTCGGGCGTGCCCTGGGAGAAGATCGCCGCCACCGGCAGTCCGGTGCCCTGGATGGCCAGCGCGATGCCTGCGCAGCCCCAGGTCAGCTCCTCGGAGACAAGCGCGGGCATGATCCCGGTGCCGTCGCCGTAGGTCTGCTGGAGGAACTCAGTCCCGTAGAGCCCGACCTCCGCCGCCTTCTTCACGATCGGCCACGGAAACTCCTCGGACTCGTCGTACTGGTGCGCGTAGGGGCGGATCTCCTTCTCGGCGAAGCTGTGGACCCAATCCCGTATCTCTTTCTGCTCATCGCTCAGCTCGAACGAAATCATGTTTGCTTTTGCACTCCCTGAACGTATAACGCCTTAGTACTCGTACGTACCGTTTCCAGGGAACAAACCTACGCCGCAGTGCGTCATCGCGTCAACTGGTTAAGGGGCGTCCTACAAGGTCTTTTCGCCCTCAGGTTTTCTTGGCCGTCGGGCGCCGGAGTGCCTGGACCGCGAGCCGGTAGGCGCTGAGGACGAGAAAGGCTCCCCACACCCGGGCCAGAAGGGGCCCGGGGATCTCGACCGCGACCAGGGCCCCGATGATCCCCCCGACCACCCCCCCACCGCCCATCCACAGCGCCGCCTCGAGGATCACGTTGCCCTCCCGCAGGTGGGTGTAGCCGCCGACGATCGCCGTGGGCACTATCGCGATCAGAGAGGTGCCCTGCGCCACGGATTGCGAGGCGTTGAATCCAACGGTCAGCGTGGGCACGAACAGCAGCCCGCCGCCGATCCCGAGCACGCCGGAAAGAAAGCCCGCCGCAAATCCCCCGACCACCGCGATGAGGTCGCGCCAGGTCACGGGAAGACCAGCTCCTTGAGCCCGACGACGCCAAGCACGACCGCCACCGCGATCCTCAGCGGCTGCTCAGGGATCCGGCGGAGAAGTCGCGCCCCTAGAAAGGCACCGACGACGCTGCCGATGACCAGCAGCAGGGCGAGGCGGAAGTCGACCTGCGGCGACCCTTTCCGAAAGTAGTAGATGGGCAGGGCCGCGAGGGCGATCGGGATGATCGCCACCAGCGAGTTGGCGTTGGCGTTGCGCTGGGGCACACCGGCCCACAGCACCTGCAGCGGGACCAGCACGAAGCCGCCGCCGACCCCAAGCAGCCCACCGAGCAAGCCGCCCAGAAAGCCGATCGTCGCGAAGACGGCCTGGCGGCTGATGTCGGTCGGTTATTCGGTCGGGCGGGGCGGGGTCTCGGGCTGGCTGGTCACCACCGAGTGATGCCTGAAGCCGACGTTCGGTGGCACCGCCGCGGCGGGCTGCTTGGCCTTCTTCTTTTTCTTCGTCTCCCGTCCTTGCTTGTCGCGTCCTTTAGCCATGGCGCCCAGTTTCCACGACCAGGGCCAGTTCGCGCAAGAACGATTCCACGTCGGTGACGAGTCCGACCGACTGCCAGCTCCCGCGATCGGCCAGCTTGGTGACCACCGCGGGGTTGATGTCGACGCACACTGTGCGCACCCCCGCCGGGAGCATGTTGCCCGTCGCGATCGAGTGCAGCATCGTCGAGAGCATCAGGGCGATCCGGACCCCACCCAGCGCGGCGCGCATCCGCCGCTGAGCCTCGATCATGTCCGTGATCACGTCCGGCAGCGGCCCGTCGTCGCGCACCGAGCCCGCGAGCACGATGTCCACGCCGTGCTCGATCGCGGACCTCATCACTCCCGACTTCAGCTGTCCGCTCTCCACCATCTGGCGCAGCCCGCCCGCGGCTCGGACGCGGTTGATGGCGCGCATGTGGTGCTCATGCCCATGCTCCATGGCGAGCCCGCTTTCCAGACTCACGCCCAGCGCCGTCCCGAAGAGCGCGGACTCGACGTCGTGCACGGCCAGCGCGTTGCCGGCGAAAAGAACCTGGACGAAACCCAGCTCGATCAAACGGGACAGGTAAACCCCCGCCCCCGTGTGGACCACGGCCGGTCCCGCCACTACCAGGATGCGGCCGCCCGCCTCGCGCGCCTGGCGCATCTCCTCTGCGATGCCGGCGATGAGGACCTTCTTCGGCTTTTCCGCCGAGACCTCGCTGCCCATGAAGCTGAAGATCTCCGTCTGCCGCGAGCGTTCGAGCGGCGTCACTCGCACGCCCTGGTAGCCGACCACGACCTCCATCCCCGGCCTGGCGTCCTGAAACACGATGCAGCGCGCGCGGCCGGTGCCGCGATCCACCGCGATCGCGGTGTCCATCTCGATGTCGTCGACCACGACCCACTTGCCGTCCAGGAGGACCTCGGTCGGAAGGTTGCTCGTCGAGTAGAACCCCTCCGGGAAGACGCCCTCGCGCGCGACCGGCTCGAGGCGCACGGGCTGCTCGTGCTCGGCGGTCGCACCCACGGAGCGGGCGCGCTGGACGATGCGGTCCAGGAGCTCCGCCGAGTCGGCATACACCTCCATCCGGCAGATCGACGGATCGGTCTTGTGCTGGCCGACCTTGAGCTCTTCGATGGTGAAGTTGCCGCCGAGGTCCATGACCATGTCCATGATCTGGGGCAGCATCATCGAGTCGATGATGTGGCCCTGCAGGACAAGTCGAGCGGTGTGCTTCCGCTCGGTCATGCGCGAACCCCGGCCGCCACGTTGATCTGGGCCTTCAGCGCCGCGGCCTCACGCGCCGGGCTGGCCGCGAACAGGACGCTCCGGCTCGCCGCCACCAGGCACGAGGCGGGGTCGCCGTTCCAGGCCGCGCGCACGGCCGCCTCGACGTCGCCGCCCTGCGCGCCTACCCCTGGGAGAAGAAAAGGAAGGTTGGTGATGCGGCGCACATCCGCCACCGCCGCCGGCGCGGTCGCGCCGACCACCAGGCCGACGTTGCCTTTGTCGTTCAGCCGCTCGGCCAGCTCGGCAACGTGCCGGTAGAGCGGCTCGCCTCCGGACTCGAGGTGCTGCAGGTCCGCCGCGCCGGGGTTCGACGTCCGGCAGAGCACGTAGACCCCGCGGTCCTCGTATTTCGTGAACTCGGCAAGCGAGTCCGAGCCGAGGTAAGGGTTCACCGTCGCCGCGTCCATGCCAAGCGTCTGGAAGACCGCACGCCCGTAGGCGCGCATCGTGTTGTCCATGTCGCCTCGCTTGGCGTCGAAGAGAAACGGCGTCCCACCGGCCTCGTCGCGCAGCTCCATCAAGGCCGACCAGCCGTCCGGTCCGTACTGCTCCCAGAACGCGCTGTTGGGCTTGAAGCAGCAGACGTGCTCCTCTGTCTGCCGCACGACCTCCAGGCAATGCCGCAACGCTCCGGCCGCGCCGCCCTCGATGCGGTCGGGGTCAGGGTCGAGTCCGACGCACAGAAGCGTGCGACGTTCGCGCGAGAGCACGCGAAGACGTTCGAAGTAGCTCACGGCACGACCAATCGTAACGGCGGCTAGGCGTGCACTCGGTTCAGCTGAGCCGCCACCTGCTCTCGATAGCCCACGGAGTTGTAGGCGCAGAACGGGATCATGCGTCCGTCAGGGACGAGGAACTCCACGCAGCATTTCATGACGTTCTTGACGTTGAAGGTCCACGGGTCCATGAAGTCACGCGTGTTGATCATGAAAACGTGGCGCGCCAGGTCGCGTGGCGCGTGCGCGCTCAGGGGCAGGCGCGAGTGGCAAGCCGGACAGCTGTCTCCCAAGACCGAATGGACGTCGGCCGCCGCTTTCTCAGAACCGACTTGCGCGGATGAGCTCCACAACCGTTCCAGCGTCCCCAGCAGCTGATCGTTGAGCGACGGCAGCGTGCGGTTGGTGATGTAGTCGAGATGGCTCTCCACGTCCAGCATGCGGGTGATGGGCGTCACCTGGCCTTCGTCGATCAAGGCGTAGGTCACAAAGTTGCATGTCGGCATGCAGCACGGCACGGGCACAAAGTCATCAAGCTTGAACATGCCTCTGGTCTGCACCTCCAGCGCTTTCAGCACGTCGGGAATCGTCATGCGCTGCAACGGGTCAGCCGGAAGATGGCGCTGGGCGCGGAAGGCGGGCTGGAAGTTGACGCCGAACACCGCGGGGTGACGCAGCCCGAACTCCACGATCCCACCGATCTCGCTCTCGTTGACGCCTCGCTCGATCGCGGCGACCAGGACTACCCGCACGTCGGCCTCCGCCAGGCGGTTTAGTGCACGGAGCTTCTCCTGCACCAGGTCGGGACGGCCGCGCAGCGCCAGGTTCGTCGTGCTCTCGAAGCCGTCGAACTGCAGGTACACATGAGGTTTCAGCCGCTCGAGACCGGCCAGCAGCCGGTCGTCGTGAGCGATCTTCAAACCGTTGGTGTTGATCATCACGTAACCGACACCCTTCTCTTTGGCTAGCTCGACGAAGTTCAGCAGCTCGGGATGGAGGGTCGGCTCGCCACCCGAGAACTGCAGCACCTCGGGGTTGCCCTCCGCCTCGACGTAGCGGTCCAGCATGAAGTCGACCTGCTGTCGTGTGAGCTCGAAGCCTGTCTTGGCAAGGTGGGTGCCGGAGTTGGCAAAACATAGAGGGCAGTCCAGGTTGCATGCGGAGTTGACCTCGATCAGCGCCAGGCACGTGTGCTGGCGGTGCTCGGGGCACAGCCCGCAGTCGTGCGGGCAGCCCTCCCGCACCTCGGTCGCAAACTTCAGCGGTATGGTCCCCGGCTTGTTGAAACGGGCGATCTTCGTGTAAAGGTCTGCGTCGCCGAAGACGAGGGCTTCAAACCAGCCGTGATCCGGGCACCGCTTGCGCATGATCACTCGACCATCTCGGAGCAGGATCTGTGCGTCGATCACTCGCCGGCATTCCGGGCAGAGGCTGCGAGTAAGCTCCCAAAAGATCTCCGGCCGGTCGAGCTTCATCGGATGCTCTGGTGGATCGCTCGAAGGGGAAAGAACGCGCCGATGGCAAAGAGAATCAGACCGGCGACTAGAAAGCCGACTTGAATCCTAATGTTGGAAATACCGCCGGCGAAGTCGCTAGCTGTAAAGAACACTCCCTCTGCGATGGTGAGCGCGAACGCGGTGGCAAATGCAACGAGGATTCCCATCGCCGCGAAACTCCTTGTGAATGCGAGGACGATTGGCACCGCGATGTTTGTCAACAACAGCACAGCCGAGGCGATCAAGCCCGGAGCTGGCGAACCGACCCGGGAGATCGCCACGATACATATCGCGTTGGCGACGATCCAGACCACAAAAGCGGTCCAGAAGTCGATCCGCTTGTCTCGTGCGTCGGCGTAAGCGTGAGGCACTCAGGCCGTCGCGAAGACGCGGCGCTCACGGAGTGCGTACCAGCCGCCGAGACCGACCAACAGGGCGAGGCAAAAGAGCTGCTGGCCTGTCAGCCCCACGAGAACGACTCTGTTGTTGCGGACGAACTCGATGAAGAAACGGACCACGGCGTAGCCGGCGATTCCGAACTTCAACAGGTTGCCGTTCTGCATCGCGGGATGGTTGCGCAGAGCCATCAGCAAGCAAAACCAAGCGACGTCGAACGCCGCGTCGTACAGGGGGGCCGGATGGACCAGGTAGTTGTCACCCGGGAGCTGCACCCCCCACGGCAGGTTGGTCGGCTTACCCAGGCCATCGACTCCGGCGAGGAAGATGCCAACCCTGCCGACGGCGTTGCCGAGCGCCATCGCCGGCGCAAAAGCGTCGCATGCGCAGCCGGCCTTCCCGATGGCCCGGCTGGCGACGTAGCCGCCGAGGTACGCGCCGCCGATGCCGCCGAGGATCGAGCCGGGACCGATTCGCGGGTCGAACAGCGACCCAAAGTTGAGGACCTCGGGCCAGGTCTGCCAGCCGTTGAAGAAGAGGATCGAGAGGCGGGCACCGACCATGCCCCCGACAAACGCGGCGAGGAGGATCGGCACCACCTCTTCCTTCGGCCAGGTCCGGCGTCGCGCTTCGTAGAGCACAAGTCCGAGAACCGTAAGTATCGCGAGCAGGAAGAAAAGGCCGTAGGCGTAAATGGGCACACCATCCACGGAGAAGAGGACCGGCCTCATTCTTGGCCAGTATTTTCGCCCATCTCGCATTTGTTGGGAGAATGAACTCGTGAGGATCGCGCTCGCGCAGGTCAATCCGACAGTCGGCGACCTGGCCGGCAACGCACAGCTTGTCATCGACGGGATCGAGCGCGCCCGCGACGCCGCGGTGGACATCGTCTGCTTCCCCGAGCTCGTGATCACCGGCTACCCGCCGGAAGACCTCGTGCTCAAGCCATCCTTCGTGCGCGACAACCTCACGCAGCTGAACGTCATCGCCAACGCGACGGAAGGCATCTCGGCCGTCGTCGGGTTCGTCGACCAGGCGGGCGACATATTCAATGCCGCCGCGTTTCTGCACGACGGCGAGGTCAAAGCGATCTACCACAAGGTGTTCCTGCCGAACTACGGCGTGTTCGACGAGAAGCGCTACTTCGAGCCGGGCCACGAGTGCCCGATCGTGGAGCTGGATGGCCTGCGGATCGGGATGTCGGTCTGCGAAGACTGCTGGTTTCCCTCCGGCCCCATGGCCTGGCAGGCTCACCATGGCGCGCGGCTGCTGATCAACATCAACGGCTCGCCCTACCACTACGGCAAGCGCGTGCCGCGAGAGGCGATGGTGGCGGAGCGGGCGTCCGCCTACGGAGCATTCGTCGCATGGGTCAACACGGTCGGCGGGCAGGATGAGCTCGTCTTCGACGGGAACAGCGTCGTCTTCGACCCGCACGGCAAGCCCCTCAGCCATGCCGAGTCGATGGTCCCGGACTTTCTCATCACCGACATCGACACCCAGGCCTCGGTCCACCTCTTCGTCGAAGACCTGAGGCACGAGGCGGAGGGCGCGCGGCGCCTCGACCTCGAGGTGAGCGAGGTGCGTCTGAGCAGCCGTCCTGTGCGCGGCCCAAAGCCTCCGATCGAGAATCGACTCGAGCAACCCCTCGAAGGCGCGGCCGAGATCTACGCCGCGGTCGTGCTCGCCACGCATGACTACATGGGCAAGCAGGGTTTCGAGAAGGTCGTCATCGGGATGTCCGGCGGAGTCGACTCGGCGCTGACGGCGGCGATCGCCTGCGACGCGCTCGGACCCCAGAACGTGATCGGGGTGCGGATGGCCTCGCGGCACACCTCGTCCGAGAGCCTGGAGGACGCCGGGCTCGTCGCCGAGAACCTCGGCATGCAGCTGATGGATTTCTCCATCGAGCCGCCGCACCGGGGATTCGAGGCGATCCTGGCCCCCGTGTTCCAGGGCACCAAGCCTGGCGTCGCTGAGGAAAACCTCCAGCCTCGGATCCGGTCGACCATCCTCCACGCGCTGTCGAACAAGTTCGGCTACATCGTGCTCAGCACCGGCAACAAGTCAGAGCTGGCGACCGGCTACGGCACCCTGTACGGCGACATCGCAGGCGGCTACGCGGTGCTCAAGGACATCACGAAGACGACGGTCTACGAGCTGTGCCGCTACCGCAACACGCTGGGCGCGGCGATCCCGGAGCGGGTGATCACCAAGCCGCCGTCCGCGGAGCTCAAGCCGGACCAGAAGGACAGTGACAGCCTGCCGCCCTACGAGGAGCTCGACCCGATCCTGGTCGGCTACGTCGAGGACGACCTCGGCCCGGAAGAGCTGGTCGCCGCCGGGCATCGGGCCGAGACGGTCGCGCGGGTCATCCAGCTGGTCGACCGGAGCGAGTACAAGCGACGCCAGGCGCCGCCGGGCGTGAAGATCACCCCACGTGCGTTCGGCCGCGACCGCCGGATGCCCATCGTCAACCGCTACAGCCCGAACGGCGCCCGTACGACGCCGCCCAGGCCCGTCCGCCCGGCATAATTTTCTTCGATATCCCGTATAGGTAGGAGCTATGGCCGGAACCTTTGATGTTGTCGTGATCGGCGGCGGGCCCGGTGGTTACGTGGCCGCCTTGCGCGCCGCCCAGCTGGGGGCCAGGGTCGCCGTGGTCGAGAAGGACCGCGTCGGAGGCACCTGCCTGGTCCGCGGCTGCATCCCGACCAAGGCGCTGCTCCAGTCGTCCGAGCTCTACACGCTGGCCAGGGATGGGGCGCCGTTCGGGCTGGTCGCGGACGGGATCGGTTTCGACTGGAATGTGGCCCAGAAGCGCAAGACGGCCGTGGTCGACCAGCTCGTCAAGGGCGTCGAGGGGCTCTTGAAGGCGGGCGGCATAACGGTCTTCAAGGGCAGCGCGCGCCTCGCAGGCAAAGGCGTCGTGGACGTCTCCGGGGACCAGGTCCAGGGCAAGGACATCGTGATCGCGACCGGGTCGGCGGTGGCGCGCATCCCGCTGGCCGGCGGCGAGCTGACGATCGACTCGGATCAGATCCTCGAGCTCAAGGAGATTCCCAAGCGGCTTGCCGTCATCGGCGGAGGCGTCGTCGGAATGGAGTTCGCCGCGATGTTCGCCGCCCTCGGCAGCAAGGTCACCGTCCTGGAGATGCTGCCCCAGGTCCTGTCGATGGTCGACGCCGACCTGGTTGCGGCCTACGCCAAGCACCTGGCGGGACTCGGTGGCGAGATCCACACCAACAGCAAGGTGTCCGAGATCGTCAAGCAGAAGGGTGGGCTGCAGGTTCATTTTTCGACCGGGGGAGAAGGCGGCGCGGTGGATGCCGACCAGGTCCTGCTCGCGGTCGGGCGGGTGCCCTACACGCAGGGCCTCGACGCAGAGAAGGCGGGGGTCAAGCTCGAGCGCGGCCGAGTCGTGGTCGATGATCACCTTCGGGCCACAGCGGACGGCGTGTGGGCGATCGGCGACGTGATCGGCGGCATCATGCTGGCGCACGTCGCCTCTTACGAGGGTGTTTGCGCGGTGGAGAACATCGTGGGCCACGGCGACCGGGTGCCCGACTATCACGCGGCGCCCAACTGCATCTACACCGAGCCGGAGATCGCCCACGTCGGACTGGGCGAGAAAGAAGCGAAAGAGAAGGGCATCGCGGTCAAGGTCGGCAGGTTCCCGTTCGCAGCCTCAGGACGGGCCCTGACGCTTGGCCAGTCCGAGGGCTTCGCCAAGGTCATCGCCGATGCGGACTCCGGGCGTCTCCTGGGCGCCCACATCATCGGTCCGCGAGCGACGGACCTCATCGCTGAGGCGGCGCTCGCGATTCAGAACGGACTGACACTGGAACAGATCGACCTCACCATCCACGCTCATCCCACGCTGCCCGAGTCTCTGATGGAGGCGGCGCTGGCCGCGCAGGGTCGAGCGATACACATCCCGAACCGCAAGTCGAATCCCCCTCTCCCCACAGGGGAGAGGGCTGGGGAGAGGGGCGTGGCCGCGGCCGAACCGGCAAAAATGCAAAATCGGGAGAAGCAGATGGCAGCCCCCGTCAAGTCCTCCCCGGCCCCTCCCCCCTCCCCCGGCGCCATCGACCCTAAGTCGATTGAGCTCACCAAGGGGAATCGCGATCGGCTGCTTGCGCTGCACCGCGAGATGCAGCTCATCCGGCGATTCGAGGAGCGCGCCCAGGAGCAGTACACCAAGGCCAAGATCGGCGGCTACTGCCACCTCAACATCGGCGAGGAGGCGACGGTCGTCGGCGGCATCGAGGCGCTGAAGGCCAACGACTGGATCTTCACCAGCTATCGCGAGCACGGACACGCGATCGCTCGCGGTGTTGACCCGAAGAGCGTGATGGCGGAGCTCTTCGGCAAGGAGACCGGAACGTCGCACGGTCGCGGCGGTTCGATGCACCTTGTCGACTACAGCCGCCGCTTCATGGGCGGCTATGGAATCGTCGGCGGTCACCTGCCCCTCGCGGTGGGTGGCGCGTGGGCGGTCAAATACCGCAAGCAGAAGGACGTGATCTTCTGCATGTTCGGCGACGGCGCCACCAACATTGGCGCGTTTCATGAGTCCCTGAACATGGCGAAGGTGTTCGACCTGCCCGTGGTCTGGTTCTGCGTCAACAACCGCTACGGGATGGGCACTCCCGTGGAGAAGGCGTCGGCGGTGGCCGACATCTACAAGAAGGCGTGCGCGTATGACATGGAGTCGATCCAGATCGACGGCATGAACCTGCGCGAGGTGATGCTGCGCACCAGCGAGATCGTCGAGAAGACGCGCGCGGATTCCGTGCCGCGCTTCATCGAGTCGCTGTGCTACCGCTTCCGCGGCCACTCGGTCGTGGACCCGGACAAGTACCGCTCCGCCGAGGACAAAGAGAAGTACCGCAAGGCCGATCCCATCGTGGCTTTCGAGCACGAGCTCGAGAAGAGCGGCCTGGCCGATGAGGAGTACTTCAAGAGCGTGCGCCTGGAAATCGACGCAGAGGTGCGCGAGGTCATCGAGTTCGCCGACCAGAGCCCAGAACCCAACGTCGCCGACCTCTACAAGTACACGTACGCGGGGCAGTGGGACAACCGGCCCGAGCTGCGAACGGAGCGAGTCTGATGGCGACCGCAACCCCGGAGAAGGCGACCGCCGTCGAGGACAAGCTCTTCCGCGTCGCGCTGCGCGAAGCGCTGGCCGAGGAGATGGAGCGAGACGACTCGGTCTACTTGATCGGCGAGGACATCGGAACGTTCGGCGGCGCCTACCGCGTCACCGAGGGGCTGCTGGACAGGTTCGGTGCGCAGCGCGTGGTCGATGCGCCCATTGCCGAAGAGGTGATCGTCGGCACGGCCATCGGCTCGGCGATGCTCGGCCTCCGGCCGGTGGTCGAGCTGATGACGATCAACTTCTCGCTGATCGCATACGACCAGATCGTCAACAACGCGGCCAAGATCCGCTACATGTTCGGAGGCGAGGTCAAGGTGCCTATGGTGATCCGGATGCCAGGCGGCGCCGGCCATCAGCTGTCCGCCCAGCACTCACACAGCTTCGAAGTCCTCTATGGATTGATCCCGGGTCTTCTCGTCGTCGCGCCGACGACGCCTGCCGACGCGAAGGGCATGCTGAAATCGGCGATTCGCTCGGACAACCCGGTGATGTTCCTCGAGTCGATGAGCCTGTACAACGTGAAGGGAGACGTGCCGTCGGGCGACTACACCACGCCGCTCGGCAAGGCCGCGGTGCGCCGGACAGGCTCGGACATCACGATCGTCGGCGTGTCGAGGATGGCGGTGCTCGCCAACGAGGCGGCCAAGCAGCTCGAGGAGGAGGACATCGACGCGGAGGTCATCGACCTGCGCTCGATCCGCCCGATCGACTGGCCGCCCATCGTGGACTCGGTCCGCAAGACGAGCCGCTGCGTCGTGGTCGAGGAAGGCTGGTCGACCTACGGCGTGACGGCGGAGCTGGCGGCCGGCGTGCAGGAGCGGTGCTTCGACTACCTCGACGCCCCGATCCGGCGGCTGGGCGGCGCCGAGGTTCCGATGCCCTACAGCCTGCCGCTCGAGAAGGCCTCGATCCCGACCAGCGAAGACATCAAGCGCCTGGTGCGCTACACCGTCGGACGCAAGCCCGATGCCTGACATCAACATGCCCAAGCTCTCCGACACGATGGAGGAGGGCACGATCGTCGAGTGGAAGAAGAAGAGCGGCGACGAGGTGAAAGCCGGCGAGGTGGTGGCGGAGGTCGAGTCGGACAAGGCGACGTTCGACCTGGAGGCTGAGTCCGACGGCGTCCTCCAGATCCTGGTCGACCAGGGAGTGCCGGCCAAGATCGGCGCCCCCATCGCCCGCATCGGCGAAGGCAGTGAGGCCGCCGCGCCCGCTCCCGCAAAGCAGCCACCTCCGCAGAAGGAGCCGGGAGCTCAGGCTGAGGTTCCCTCTCCCCCTAGGGGAGAGGGTCAGGGAGAGGGGCGTGAAACGCCACCCCCGACCAAACAGGAAAGTCGCGATGGGCAGCAGAACGGTCGCGAGGTCAAGGCCTCCCCTCTCGCCCGCCGCCTGGCCGAGGAGATGGGTGTCGACCTCGCCTCGCTGAAGGGCAGCGGACCGGAGGGCCGGATCGTGAAAGAAGACGTCCTTGCGGCGGGCGGCACGCGAACCAGGTCTGAGCGACGACGCCCTCAGCCTGCGACCGAGCGAGGGGCCGGGCCGGACGTCGAGGTCATCGAGCCGTCGCGCATGCAGGCGACGATCGCGCGACGCATGGCCGAGGCAAAGTCGACCGTACCCGAGTTCCAGGTCACGGTCGAGGCGCGAGTCGACCTCGCGGCCGGCATGCGCCAGCAGCTCAAGGATTCTGTCCCGGGCGCCGAGAAGGTCACGATGACCGACTTTCTCGTCCGCGCATGTGCGCTCGCGCTGCGCAAATTTCCCGAGGTCAACTCCTCGTGGGTGGACGGGCGGTTCCAGCGCAAGCGGGGGGTCAACATCGGGCTGGCCGTCGCGCCGAGCCAGGGCATGGGCCTCCTGGTCCCGGTTGTGCACGATGCGGACCTCAAGGACCTGATCCAGATCTCGATCGAGTCGCGCCAGGTCATCGAGCGCGCCCGCTCGGGGCGCCCCAACGAGGGCGACCTCAGCGGCGCTACTTTTTCCATCTCGAACCTGGGGATGTACGGCGTTGACGAATTCGTTGCCATCATCAACCCGCCTGAAGCAGCGATCCTCGCGGTCGGCGCGATCAAGGACGTGCCGGTCGTCGATGACGGCAGGATCG
Organism: Chloroflexota bacterium; assembly: GCA_005880915.1. Classification (GTDB taxonomy): domain Bacteria; phylum Chloroflexota; class Dormibacteria; order Dormibacterales; family Dormibacteraceae; genus 40CM-4-65-16. The sequence continues at coordinate 128,699 of VBIW01000034.1, forward strand.
TGCCCGGCAAGGTGATGCGCATGACGCTGTCGGTCGATCACCGCGTCTTCTATGGCGCGACCGCGGCCCAATTCATGGCCGAGGTCAAACGGCTGATCGAGAACCCGGTAACGCTGCTCGTCCCTTGACGCCGGCCGAGATCGCCGACGTCCTCGAGATCTCAGGCCAGGCCTACACAAGCCTCCTTCGCAGCCTGCCGGCGCAGCTTGCGTCGTGGCAACCCGCACCGACCGAGTGGTGCGTGAACGAGGTCGTCGGCCACGTCATCGAGGCCGAGAAGCGGGGCTTCGCCGGTCGGATCCGGACCATCCTGCGCGAGAGTGAGCCGAAGCTGCAGAGCTGGGACCAGGTCGGTGTCTCGCGCAGCCGGCGCGATTGCGAACGACACGCGGACGAGCTGCTGAAGGAGCTCGAGTCGACGCGGCGGGAAAGCCTGGCGCTGATACGTGCGCTGAAACCCGAGCAGCTCGATCGCGCAGGCATGCATCCGAAGGTGGCCCGCCTGACGGTGAATGACCTGCTGCACGAGTGGGTGCACCATGACGGCAACCACCTGCGCCAGGCCTACGCGAACGTCCAGGTCTACGTGTGGCCGGACATGGGCAACGCCCAGCGCTTCTCGTCAGGCTAGGGGCACATGAGCGGCCGGCGCCACACCGCCGCCTCAAAGGTGCGTTAGGCGCCTAACGCACGGGATCCCCAAACCTCAAAGGCGCCTTTCGCGCCTAACGCGCGGAATCGCAGGCAGGGCCCTCAGGCCACCGCCGCTTGTGCTGTTGATTCGGCTTTCTTCCCGGTTTCGCGCGCGGCGGGCAGGAGCAGGTGCACTCGGAGATTGCCGGCCTCATCGAAATCCGCCCACAGCCGCCCCTTCATCGCCAGCACGAGCTCGCGTGAGATGGCAAGGCCGAGCCCTACTCCGCCGGCGGCCGCGGATCGCGACGGGTCCGCGCGGTAGAAGCGGTCGAACATTCGGTCAGGGTCGGGCCGGTGCAGACCGGCCGGGTTGGAGACGACCGTCTCGACCGATCCACCGCTGAGGCGGGCAATGGCGTTCACCGTCGTGCCCTCAGGTGCGTACTTCACCGAGTTGTCGAGCAGGTTGTCGAGGACCTGGTGCAGCCGCTCGGGGTCAGCTGCGACCGGCGGGATATCGTCCGACACATTGAGCTTCAGGGCCAGGCCGCGGGTTCCCGCGCGCGGCCGCACCATCTCCAGCTCTTGCTCGAGCTGGCCGCGAAGGTCGACCGCGGTTATGTGCATTGATATCGATCCGGCTTCCACGCGGGCGAGGTCGAGGAGCTCCTGGGCCATGCGCAGCACGCGCTCGGATTCCTCGTGGACGATGCTCGCCGCGCGGGTTCGCTCGACATCGCTCAGCAGGCTGCCGTCGACGAGCGCCTGGCTGAATCCAATCAGGCTCGTGAGCGGTGTCTTGAGCTCGTGCGAGACGTTGGCGAGAAAGTCGCGCTGCACCTTGCGCGCCCGCTCCACGGCCTCGGCCATCCGGTTGAAGGCCGAGCCCAGCATCCCGAGCTCGTCCTGACCTTTGATGTTGACTCGACGCCCGTAGTTGCCTGCCGCGATGTCCTCCGCCGCGGCTGCGAGCTGGGTCAGGGGCCTGGTCATGGTCCGGCTGACCAGCAGGATCAACAGCATCGCCACCAGTAGCGCGGCACCGCCCGCCTCGAGAAGTCGCGTGGCGAGGTCGCCCGCGGCAGCCGTCGCGGCAAGGGACTTCGGCTGCGCGATCACCACGTAGCTCGCGAAGATCGGGTTGCGACCGGGAGGGATCTTGAAGGCAGCGGCGAAGTAGTCCTGTCCACCGAAGGACGCGCGGATCTCGCCGACGTTTGCTACTCGGGTCGACTGAACGATCGGGAGCTGCATGTCGCGCGCGCTGCCGTCGGCGCTGCTGTCGTAGACGACGCGGCGCTGCGCGTCGAGCAGGAGCAGGCGGTTAACCCCCAGCGTGGGCGCGACAAGGGTGTTTAGCCGGTCTTCGTAGTCGGTGGCGGTGTCGAGGCGGCACAGGCCAGTGGCGCGGGTCTTGACAAAGCACTCCTGGAACTTGACCGTCGCAGCGGTCGTCATGACCTGCCGGTCGAGCTGAGCCTGCGTGCTCTGAAACTCCAGGTCGCGGACGAAGACCCAGGTGAGCGCGCCAGCGAGGAGAAGGCTGACGGCGACGATGCCCGCGGCGGCGGCGAGAAGGCGAAGCCGCAGGGTCAGACCCCCGCCAGCTCCAGCCGGTAGCCGACGCCCCAGACGGTCTGGATGCTGGGGTCCGTGACCTTCGCGGCCGCAAGCTTCTCGCGCACCTGCTGAACATGAACGTCGACGGTGCGCGTGTAACCCGGGAAGTCATATCCCCACACGAGGTCGAGCAGCTCGCTGCGCTGGAAGACGCGGCCCGGGTGGCGCGCCAGGAGCGCGAGCAGGTCGAACTCCTTCGGCCGCAGCTGGATCCGATCCGAGCCATGGCGCACCTCATGGCGCTCGATGTCGACTTCGAGCTTGCCCGCGCGGACCAGACGGGGCTGGTCGGGCTCAGTCCTCGCGCGCCTCAAAAGTGCCTTGGCCCGCGCCACCAGCTCTTGTGGGTGGAACGGCTTGGTGAGGTAGTCGTCCGCTCCGACCTCCAGTCCGACGACCTTGTCGGTCACCTCGTCGCGAGCCGTGAGCATGATGATCGGCACCTGGCTCTGCTTGCGGATCTCCTTGCAGATCGTGAGACCGTCAACGCCTGGAAGCATGATGTCCAGGATGACGAGGTCGGGTTTGACCAGGTTGAAACGGGCCACCGCCTGCGCCCCATCCCCCACTCCCTCGACCTCGTAGCCCTCGCGCGTCAGGTAGAGGCGCGCCAGCTCGAGGATGTGCTTCTCGTCGTCGACGACCAGGATCTTCGAGCTCACGACTCCGCCCATGGCGTCAATTGATCACCGCCGACGTCAGACGCCTGTTTTACACGTGTCAGCGAAATGTAAGAACGTGGTCGGCGTGCCCAAAGAGCGGTCATTCAACCGCGGCAACGTCCCGCTTGCGCAAGATCGCCAGGTCCTGGTTGTCCTCGTTCGCGCTGGTCCGGTAGAGAAGCACCTCCCACTGAGGAGTGACGCTGTTGAGCAGCCACTCCGGAGAGATGTAAGCCTCGCCCCAGTCCGGATCGACGATGCCCCAGTCGCCGCTCTTGCCGAACACCCCGAGGAAACCGAATCCTGACACCAGCATCGAGCTCAGCACCGTCCGCATGTCCTCGATGGCCCGAAGCCCCTTGCTCGTGAAATAGGCAACGCTGCCAAACGAATGGGTCGTCAGGATCAGCACGCCACCTGGCTTTAGCAGCCGGTTGATCTCGATGAGCCATGAGCTGGCCGCTGCATGACCGAAGTGAGACCAGACGGAGATGCCGAAAACGCAGTCGAACGAGGACGACGCGTGAGAAAGCGGTGGATGCAACGGGCTCACGGCGAAGCTGATGTCAGGCAGGTTGTCGGTCGCCCACCGTATGGCAGCTTCGTTTGGGTCGCAGCCATGGCAGTCCAGGTCGGGTCGGTACGCCTTGACAACTCGAATTACGCGACCCGACGAGCAACCGAAGTCGAGGATGCGCCCCCCGGGCGGTAAGTCGGCGCGAGCCAGCTTAAGCGCTCCGAAGATCAGGTCGGCGTGGTAGATGCTGCCACCCGCAGCCCGGCTTCCACGGCTCATGGCGTGCACCCCGGCCGGGGGTGCGGCCCGCACCAGATTGGCCGGCCCCGCAGAGCCGTTCGAACCGTAGTGAACGGAATAGTGGACGGCGGCCCGTTTCCACGCGACCGACCCCCGCTCCTGCTGCATCCAGTAGGCGCGATCCTCAGCCGACAGCTTCGCCGAGAGCGCTTCGAAGTCGTCGTTTCCCAGGCGCGAGAAAAGGACGTCCGTCACCGGGGCCGGCAAGTCTTCTCGCACCAGTGCGCGCCGGCTCATTGGCCGAACCATCCCGAATGCGTTCTCGATCCCCTTCACGACAACTCGGCGAGCCCTTCGGATCGAGCCCTTCAGGCGCCTGGGCCTGATCATCGTGACTTCGCCTTCCTCGTCGACGGGGCAACGGGCCCGCGAGGCCGGTTCCGGCTCCCCTCATCGGAACGCAAGACCAGCTTGATCGGGTTGCCGACCAGCCCGAAACGGTCGCGGATCTTCTTCTCCAGGTAGCGCCGGTACGAGAAGTGCAGCAGGTTCGTGTCGTTGACGAACAAGACGACCGTGGGAGCTTCGCCCGCGGCCTGCGTCGCGTAGCCGAGCTTGAGGCGCCGGCCTTTGAAGCCAGGCGGCGGATGGTCGAGGAAGGCCTCGCGCAGCACGCGGTTGAGCTCGTTCGGCGGCATCTTGATGCGCCGCTGGCCCACCACCTCCAGCGCAGTCGGCAGGAGCGTCCCGATGCCCTCCTTTGACTTGGCGGAGACCAGGGCCAGGGGCGCGAACGTGGCGAACTTGAACTTGCTCGCGAGCGCGTTGCGCCAGAACGCCGGCTTGCGCTCGGCGGGCTCGACCAGGTCGATCTTGTTGAGCACGATCACGAGGCCCTTGCCGGCTTCGAGCGCATAGCCGGCCACGTGCTGGTCCTGGGCGAGGACGCCCGACGACGCGTCGAGCACAAGAAGCACCACGTCGGCGCGCTCCATGGCGTGAATGCCGCGAAGAAGGCTGTACCGCTCCAGGCGATCGCGGCTCGACGACTTGCGGCGAATGCCGGCGGTATCGATGAGCACAACCGGAACGCCGTCAAACACGAGCTCGGTGTCGATGGGATCGCGCGTCGTCCCCGGCGTCGGGCTGACCAGCGCGCGCTCGTCGCCGAGCAGCGCGTTGAGCAGCGACGACTTCCCGACATTGGGCCGGCCCATGATGGCGAGGCGGTCGGCCTTTGTCTCCTCCCCCGCCTCTGTGTCAGCGGGTGGCAGTGCTTCCAGGATTCGGTCGAGCAGCTCGCCGACCCCCAGGCCGTGCTGGGCAGAGATCAGCGAGGGCTCATCGAAGCCGAGCTCCAGGACCTCGTGGGCGAAGTGGCGCTCGGTCGGCGAGTCGGCCTTGTTCGCCACCACGATCACTGTGTGCCGAGACCTGCGGAGCATCTGCGCGATGTCGCGGTCGATCGGCGTCAGGCCCTGGCGCACGTCGAGCAGCAGGACGATCAAGTCGGCCTGGTCGATGGCGATCGTGGTCTGGGCCTCGATCGCAGCGCGAGACGAGTCTTTCGCCCCGTCCAGGTCGAGACCGGCCGTGTCGACCACGCTGAAATCGCGCCCGCGCCAGTCGGCGACGCCGTACAGGCGGTCGCGGGTCAGCCCCGACTGCTGGTCGACGATGGCCTTCTTCCAGCCGATCAGCCGGTTGAAAAGGGTCGACTTGCCGACGTTAGGGCGACCGACGATGGCGACAATGGGCCGGGGCACCCGTCAATTAGACGTGTTTGGACGGGATGACCGAGTTCAGATGACCTCTAGCGGCTCCGGGTTGAAGGGTCCGCCGTCCCTTTCGGCCACGAAGGCGTTGGCGTCGACGGGCTTTCCGTCCTGGATCGCGACGATGACGTAGACGTAGCCGGCCCAGGCCCGCTCGGTGTCGAATCGCGACGCCTGCGCCGGGTGGTCGGGGTGGCTGTGGTAGTAGCCGATGATGTCGAGACCGGCGGCGTCGGCCTCGCGCTGGATGCGAATGTGGTCTCGCGGGTCGATCTCATAGCGATCGCGGGCACGCTCGACGATGATGTTTCGAGCCCGCTTCACCTCGGTCACCGTGCGGTTGCCCGGCGGGCCGATCATGATGCCGCAGATCTCATGGGGATAGCCCTGGGCGCCATGTGACCGAATGGCCTCCATCGTGTCGCGGGATATTTTCACCTCCCTTCCCTTCCGCACTCGCTGGGGAAGGTGGCCCCGCCGCGCAGCGGCCGGGCCGGATGGGGGCGCGGAGTCTTCACCTCCCCGCTCGCCGGGGAGGTCGGACCGCGAAGCGGTCCGGGTGGGGGCGCGGAGTCACCGTTGCCGCCCATACAGACCAGTCGATAAATAGCGATCTCCTGAATCCGGAAAGACTGTCACGACGACGCCCTCGTGAATCGTCTCGGCGAGCCGGCGGACGGCCCAGAGCACAGCGCCGCTCGAATGTCCCACGAGCAGGCCCTCGGTCCGCGCGACCGCGCGAGCCAGGTCGTACGCCGGCTCGGTCGGACACCCCACCACCTCGTCGGCGAGGGTGTCATCCCAGATCCGGGGCACGATCGCCGTGGGCAGGTGCTTCAAACCCTCGAGCCCGTGGAATGCGTCCTCAGGCTGCACGGCGATCGTCTTGATCGACGCGTCGTGCTCCTTGAGCCGGCGCGAGGTGCCGACAAAGGTCCCCGTGGTGCCGAGCCCCGCCACGAAATGCGAGATCCGCCCAGCGGTCTGCTCGAGGATCTCGGCCGCGGTGCCCTCGTAGTGCGCGCGGGGATTCGCCGGGTTCGAGTACTGGTCGGGATAGAAGTAGCTGTCGGGGTCGATCGCCACGATGTCGCGCACCATTCGAATCGCACCGTCTGAGCCTTCACCGGCGTCGCTGTAAACGATCTCGGCCCCGTACGCCGTGACCAGCGCCTTGCGCTCCGCGCTTACGTTCGCGGGCATCACGAGCTTGACGTGGTAGCCCTTGGCCGCGCCGACCAGCGCGTACGCGATGCCGGTGTTGCCCGAGGTCGAGTCGATGATCGTCCGGTCAGGGGTCAGGGCCCCGGTCCGCTCGCCATCCTCGATCATCGACAGGGCCGCGCGGTCCTTGACCGAGCCGCCGGGATTGAACCACTCTGCCTTGGCGTAGACCTCGACTCGCGGAAACTCGCTCTCGAACATACGCACGCGTAAAAGTGGCGTGTTGCCGATGAGCCGCGTGATCCCAGCCGCCCGAGTGGTCCTCATGTGGAGACAAGAATAGGAAGAGTGGTCAGCCGGTGAAGTGAACCAGGATGTTCGCCCCGATGAAGAAGATCCCGCCGACCGCGTAACCGATCAGCGACCGCCGGTAGACCGAACCGCCTTCGGGCCACAGGATGTTCACCAGCGCCTTGGCTAGAAGCAGCGCGCCGCCCAGCAGCGCGACAGGAGCCGAATGTGTTCGGATTCCGACAAGCAGGATGGCGCTTGCGGCGGCGACCTCGATCAGCTGCAGCAGCGTGTAAGCGGCCAAGTCTCAGCGGGCGAGCGCCTGGGCGAAGTCGGCCACGATGTCGGCCGGGTCCTCGATGCCTACGGACACCCGCACGGTGCCGGCACCGACGCCGAGCTCCGCCCGCTCCTCGGCACTGAACGAGCGATGCGAGGTGATCTCGGGATAGCTGACGGTGGTTTCGACTCCACCGAGGCTGGCCGCAAAGGTGACCAGGCCGAAGCGCTTGATCATGCGCTGCACGGCTTCTCGGCCGCCCTCGAGGTCGAAGGCCATCATGCCGCCCGCGCCGCCGGGCAGCAGGCGGTGCGCGACCGGAAATGACGGCGAGTCGTCCAGCAGTGGATGGTGGACCTTCGCCACGCCCGGCATCGATCGCATGGCATGCGCGAGCGCCAGCGAGTTGTCGCTGTGCCGCCGCATTCTCACGTCGAGCGTCCGCAGCCCTCGCAGCGCAAGCCACGCGTCGAACGGACCGAGCGGCGTGCCGGTGCGCGAGGAGCGGGCGCGGGCGCGACCCATCGTTGCTGCATCGCCGACAATGACGCCCGCCACCAGGTCGGAGTGTCCGCCGAGATACTTCGTCGCGCTGTGCATGACGACTGCCGCCCCAAGCTCGAGCGGCCGGCAGAGAAGTGGCGTCGCAAATGTGTTGTCGACGAGGAAGGGCACCCCGCGCTCGCGCGTCATCGCCGCGATCGCCTCCAGGTCGCAGACGCTGCACAACGGATTGGTGATGGTCTCTGCGATCACGAGCCCGGCGCCCTGGACTGCCCGGCGGACAGCATCGAGGTCGGTCAGGTCGACGAATTGAGCCTCGTAGCCGAGCGGCTCGAAGTCCTGGCGGAGCAGCGCCGCCGTGCCGCCATAGAGCTCGCGCGTCGCGACGATCGTGACCGGCTTCGGAGCGAGGGCGAGGATCGCGGCGTGGAGCGCGGCCATGCCTGAGGCTGTCGCGACGCCGGCGTCGGCTCCCTCCAGCTCGGCGACCGCGCGCTCGAGCATGTCGCGGTTGCTGTTCGAGTTGCGGCCGTAGTAGTGACCGGGCCGCTCGCCGCGGACGACCGCGTCGTAGTCCTCGAGGTCGGTGAAGACGTGGACCGCGGCTGTGCTGAGGTCAGGTGCGAGGGGACTTCGAGCCCCGAGGTCGCGGCCCGCGTGGACGGCGCGCGAGGCCGGCTTCACCGCAATCTGGTGCCGCCCGCATAGACCGCCGCTTCGCCGAGCTCGGCTTCGATCTGCAGCAGCCTGTTGTACTTCGCGACGCGCTCGGAGCGGGCGGGCGCGCCGGTCTTGATCATCCCGGCGCCTGTCGCCACGACAAGGTCGGCGATGGTCGTGTCCTCGGTCTCGCCTGAGCGATGTGAGATGACCGCGCTGTAGCCCGCCTCACGCGCCAGCGCGATTGCGTCGAGCGTCTCGGTCAGGGTGCCGATCTGGTTGACCTTGATCAGGATCGAGTTGGCCACGCCACGCGTGATCCCATCTTGCAGCCGCTTCACGTTCGTCACGAACAGGTCGTCGCCGACGAGCTGCACCTTGCCGCCGATCGTATCGGTGAGGTGCTTCCAGCCATCCCAGTCGTCCTCGGCCATGCCGTCCTCGATCGAGACGATTGGATAACGGCCGCTCCAGTCCTGGTAGAGCTTGACCAGCGCTGCGGCGTCGAGCGAGCGTCCTTCACCCTTGAGCTCGTACGTGCCTTGCTTGTAGAACTCGCTCGCCGCCGGGTCGAGGGCGATCGCCACATCCTTGCCCGGCTGATAGCCGGCTTTCTGGATCGCATCCACGATCAGCTTCAGCGCGTCTTCGTTGGAGCGCAGGTCAGGCGCGAAGCCGCCCTCGTCACCCACTCCGGTCGCCAGGCCCTGCTTCTTCAGCACGCCCTTGAGCGCGTGATAGACCTCAGAGACCGCCCGCATCGCTTCGCTGAACCTCGGCGCGCCGACCGGGCACACCATGAACTCCTGCAGGTCGACCGAGGTGTCGGCGTGCGCGCCGCCGTTGAGGATGTTGGCCATCGGCAGCGGGAGCAGCGCGGCGCCGTCGCCGCCAAGGTGCCGGTAGAGCGGAACGCCTTTCGCCTGTGCGGCTGCACGCGCGACGGCGAGAGATGTGCCGAGGATCGCATTGGCGCCAAGCCGCGACTTGTTCGGCGTGCCGTCGAGCTCGATGAGCGCCTCATCGAGAGCTTTCTGGTCGATGATGTCGAAATCCTTCAGCCGGCGCGCGATCTCCCCCTCGACGTAGCCGACCGCCTTGGTGACGCCTTTGCCGCCGTACCGTTTGGGGTCGCCGTCGCGCAGCTCGACCGCCTCGTGCACCCCGGTCGACGCGCCCGAGGGCACGATCGCCCGACCGTTTCCTTTATCCGTGTAGGCGGTGACGGCGACCGTCGGATTGCCGCGCGAATCGAGGACCTCGAGGGCGGAAAGGCCCGTCAGCCTGGTCACGAAACCGAAGTCTAGTTGGGCGACGTAACCCAGGGCCCGAAGGCTCTTGTCGGGTGCACGCTGAACCCGTAGTTCAGCAGCGCGGTCGCGTCATCGGTCGAGTGCAGAGTGGCGTTGAGCACGACCGCGACCAGGTGGCGTCCGTCGCGAGTCGCTGTCGCGAGCATGCATCCCCCGGCGTTGTCGGTGAGGCCAGTCTTCAGCCCGGTCGCGCCAGGGTAGGTCCAGAGCAGGCGATTGAGGTTGTGCGGGTGAAATGCCTTGTGGGTCGCGGTCGAGGGAATCGCGAAGTCCTTCGTCGCGGCGATCGCGGCGACCTGCGGGTAGTAGGCGTCGAGGTACGCGGCCGTGTGCGCCAGGTCATGCGCCGACATGCCGTGGCCGGGCGCGTCGAGCCCGCTCGGCGTCACGAAATGGCTCGCGGTGAGCCCGATGCTCTTCGCTTTCTGGTTCATCTGCCGGATGAAGCGGTCGCGCGGCACGATGCCGGTCGCGAGTGTCTCGGCGGCGTCGTTGCCCGAGTCCAGGAACAGTCCGTACAGCAGGTCGCGCACCGTCAGCTGTTCGCCCGGGGTCACGCCCATCAGGCTCGGGACGACCTGCGTCGCCTCCTTCGTGACGATGACCGCATGGTCGAGCGAGCCCGCGTCGTCGATCGCCACCATCGCGGTGATCAATTTGGTGAGGCTGGCGGGCGCGCGGGACGTCTCGGGGTCGCGCTGCCACAGCACCTGCCTCGCGTCGAGGTCGACAAGGTATGCGGCCTGTCCGTGGATCGCGAGCTGCGGCTGTCCGTGGGTGGCGAGCCAGTAGTTCGAGAAGTCGAAGTGATCGAATGTTTTGGCCGCGGGCGCTTTGGCGCTCTGCAGGTTGAACTCGAACGACGCAGTCCGCGTGCGCGCGACGTAGACCGTGGTGGCCACCGCGGCCGCGATGACTCCGAGCGACACGAAAAAGGTCAGACGCTCGCGTCTGGACCTGCGGCTCGCACGCGTCCGCGAGCTCCCTGTTTCTGGGACGTAGGCTGCGACGGTGGGAACCCCCTGGGTTTAGTTGGACGGCATTGTAACGGCAGGGATTCGGCGCGTTAGGCGCCAAACGCGATGTCGACCCGACGGAATTCCGAGCTTTAGGCACCAAACGCTCCGATCGGGCGACGTTACGCGGGCGCGTGCTCTGGTGCGTAGACCGGGGAGGGCGGCATCGCGGGGACCGTCGTCGTGGTCGGTTCGTGGAGCCGCGACGCGAGCTGGTCGCTTGCCGCTTCCATGGTCTGCAGCGCGGTCGCAGAGTCCTTCGCGTTCATGAACACCGGCTGTCCATAGTCATAGATCCGGTACGGCTTCCAGGTCGCGGAGACGAGCTGCGTGCCGTAAAAGGTGTAGGTCCCGATGACGCCCTCGCGCGTCTCCTCCGACCACATCTGGTCGAAGACGAAGTTGCCGTGCGCGTAAGTGATGAGCTTTCCGTGGTAGATCTCGACGCCCTGGTACCAGTGCGGGTGATTGCCGATCACGATGTCCGCGCCCCAGTCGATGGATTCGTGGCCGATCAGCACCGGGTCGTCCGGCGTCGGCACCTGAGGGTCCGCCAGAGGCTGCCGCTCGTACTCCTTGCCCCAGTGGAACTGCACGACGACGATGTCCGCGAGCTGCCGTGCGCGGGCGATGCCCGCTTGAACCGCCTGCTTGTCGATGGCTCGGCCGACGCCATTGAATCCGATGAATCCGAACTTGATGCCCCGCACGTCGATCACCGCGACCGGACCGAGGCCCGATGTCAACATGCCGTGCTCGTGAAGCAGCTGGTCGGTCAGCGTGATGCCCTGCGCGCCGTAGTTCGACGTGTGGTTGTTGGCGAGGTTCACAACCTTCGCGCCCATCAGCGTCAGGCCGTTGACGAAGCGCGCGTCGCCGCAAAAAGTGAAGCTCGGTCCAGGGTCGACGGCGCAGCCGGCGAACAGTGGCGACTCGAGGTTGATGTCTGTGATGTCGGCGTTCTTCGTGTAGTCCGAGGTCCGGCGGAACGGCCAGAGGAAGTCGTGTCGCGACGTCGCGTAGTAGTTCACTCCGCGGGCCGGGATCACGTCTCCGGTGACCAGCAGAGTGCGGATCCGGCCTGGATCGCTGGGCACCGTGTAGGTGGAATGAAACAGGCTCTGCAGGCTCAGCACCGGCAGCTGGCCGGTGCGGTTCGAAAATGACGGCTGGTCGGTCAGGTCGGGCGCGGCCACCAAGGCGCGGGCGCTCGAGGCTGCGGTGCTCGCGGCCAGGGGCGGAACAGCGCCCTGGCTGCAGCCGACCAGCAGCATCGCGGCGACTACGAGGCCCCCTTCCCGTCTCATCTGACCGGCAATTGTGCCAGCAGATCCTCGATCGCGATCAGGCGGGCCACGTACGAGCGGACCGGCTCGCCCAGCTCGCCGCCGGCCCGGAACAGGCGCTGGTTTCCCTCCCCGCGGCGCGTCTCGAGCATCTCGGCACGATTCCGGTCGAGCGAACCCCGGGCCAGCGCGACCTCGACCATGCTCCCGATCCAGGAGGCATAAAGCGCGACCTCCTGCTCCCGAGGATCGGGGCCGCCGGCTGGAAAGGCCGAGTGGATGTGGTCATTCCACAACCGCCGCAAGCGAAGGACCTCCTCTGAGGCGCCCCTCTTCTCAAAGGGTCTCCGCGAAGAAGTCACGGCGCTCCGCTCCGCAGCCCGCTGCGCGACCTGCATCGCGGGTCCTCTGAAATCGTGGGGATTAAACCGCCGCTTTCAGCTGGGCGATCACCGCGTCCGCGACCTGGCTCGTGCCCACCGCCGTAGGGTCGTCCCGCTTCTCCTTGAGGTCGTAGGTGACGTTCTCGCCCAGCGCGATGACGTTGGAGATCGCCTTCTCCATCGCGTCCGCCGCGGCGACCTCCTCCAGGTAGCGAAGCATCAAGACCCCCGAGAGCATCACAGCCATCGGGTTGACCCTGTTCTGGCCCGCGTACTTCGGCGCGCTGCCATGCGTGGCCTCGAACACCGCGCCATTGGTCCCGATGTTGGCGCCTGGCGCCAGGCCAAGCCCGCCGATCATGCCGGCGCCGAGGTCCGAGATGATGTCGCCGTAAAGGTTCGGACAGCACAGCACGTCGTATTCCTTGGGCCGCAGGACGAGCTGCATGCACATGTTGTCGACGATGCGGTCTTCGAACTCGATGTCGGGGTTCTTTTCAGCGACGCGGCGCGACACGGCCAGGAAGAGTCCATCGGTGTGCTTCATGATGTTGGCCTTGTGCACGGCCGTGACCTTGCGCCGATTGTTTCGCCGCGCATAGTCGAATGCGAACTCCACGATCCGCTCCGATCCGCTGATCGAGATCGGCTTGATCGAGAGCCCGCTGTCGGGACGGATCTTTTTCTTCGCCAGGCTTGAGATCTCCTCGATCAGATGATTGGCGTCGTCGGTGCCCTGCTCGAACTCGATGCCGGCGTAGATGTCCTCGGTGTTTTCGCGCACGATGATGAAGTCCAGGTCGTCGCGAAGGTTGCGAGCGCCCTTATAGGCCTTGACCGGCCGGACGAGGGCGTAGAGGTCGAGGGCTTGGCGGAGCGCGACGTTGACGCTGCGGAAGCCGCTCCCGACCGGCGTCGTGATCGGGCCTTTCAGCGCGACCTTGTTCTTCCGGATCGACTCGAGCACCGGGTCAGGCAGCGGCGTGCCGAACTTGGCGATCGCGGCCTCACCCGCCTGCTGGACGTCCCACTCGAACTCGACGCCGGTGGCTTCGAGGACCCGGACCGTCGCGTCGCAGATCTCGGGGCCCACGCCATCGCCAGGAATGAGCGTTACGGCGTGCCTGGCCAATCCGTTAAGCCGAGTACGGTGCTAGCGGTTCTTGAAGTAGTCGGCGTTGATCTGGATGAAGTTGCGCCACTGCTCGGGGACCTCATCCTCGGGAAAGATCGCGTCCACGGGACACGGATCGACGCAGGCGCCGCAGTCGATGCACTCGTCCGGGTCGATGTAGTACATGTTCGCGGCGTCGTCCGTGTGGATGCAATCGACCGGGCAGACCTCGACGCAGGAGGCGTCTTTAACGTCGATGCACGGCTGGACGATTACGTATGCCACGTGCCTGAAGGGTACCATGCACCGTTAAATGCCCGAATCTGAGCCGAAGCCGAAGCTGATTGAACTCGTAGGGCCTGGCGCGGGCCAGGGTTGGAAGGCCGTCCTGAAGAGCGGCAAGCCCGCGGTCGTGCACGAAATCCCGATTCCCCAGGCCGAAGCTGCGGCCGCCGTGCCGCGTCTTCAGCGCCTCTACGACCACCGCCACCCCGCCCTCTCGCCGGTGCTCGCGTGGGGCACCGACCAGCAGGGAGTCTGGGTCGCGGTGGAGCCGAACGAGGGCACCTCCCTCGGCTCCATCCTTTCCCGTGGGCCGCTGACGCCCCCGGCCGCGGCTGCCCTCGGCACCGCGGTGCTTTCGGGTGTGGCGGCCCTCCATGAGGCAGGGATCGCGATGGGCGGTTTCGGAGCGACGGCGGTTCGCGTCACCTCCAACGGCGAGGTCAGGATTGCCGGCCACCCGGCTGCGGCGGTCCGCGGCGCCCCCTCGCAGAGCGACCTTCGGGCGGATGTCCGCTCCGGCGGCATGGCCGTGTGCGCCGCGTTCGGGGTCGACCCCGCCGGTGCCCCCGCTCCGCCGAACATCCCGCCCGGCCTCGTCGTGACGATGCGCTCGATGGCGAGCGGCGCCATGGGCCCGTCGGCTGACCGCGCGCAAGGCGCGCTCCGCGAGATGGCTGCTCCGCTCCTGGCCCCGGACCGGCAGAACGCCGCGCAGACCGAGCTCGCCACGCGGGCTGGCGGACGGGAGGTCCCGGCGATCACCCCCTTCCTGCCCCCAGGCGAGGTTGCGCCCGCCCGCCAGACCGTGGCGCCGGCCCCGGCGCCGTACATCGCGCCACCTCGCCGTGAGGACACGCCGGTTCGCTCCCCGGCCTCTTATGACGCCCCCGACCGGCCGCTCCAGACATATCCCGGCCTGCCTGCGATCACGTTCCCGCCGGCACCCGTAGCGCCCCCTGCCCCGGCCCCCGTCGCGCCGGCGGCGAGCGCCCCGAGCGTCCCGACGTGGTCTGAGCCCCCAGCGGCCCCGCCGTCGACTTTTGAGGCCCCCGCAGCCGGCGCGACGAACGCGCCGGCTCCCGCGCCTGTCGAGATTCCCCAGCCGGCCGAGCCCGAGCCTCCCCGGCCTGCCCGCAGCTGGGAGACCGCGGCCCCGGCCGCTCCTTTTGCCACCTCAGCACCGGCGCCCGCCTCACCGTTCGCCACCTCGGCACCCGCCCCCGCTGCCCCGGCTCCTCCCCCGCCCGCACCCGCACCGCCGCCTGCCCAGGAGACCTGGTCACCTGTCGAGGCGCCGGTCTGGAAGCCGGGCGGGACGATCCCCGCCGAACCCCTTGGGGTCGGCGCGGCCGTCGTCGAGACGGCCCGATCCACGAACCCGCCCGCCCTCGCGCCTACGCCCGTGCCTGCGCCGGTCTGGACCCCGGCCCCGGCCCGGACCCCGACCCCCGCCCCGGTTCCTGCCCGAAGGCCGGGTGTGCCTCGGCCTCCCTCGCGTGGGGCCGGACTCCTGGACGAGCGGCCGCCGTGGCTGATCCCCGGCGCGGTCGCGGTCGCCATCGTCGTCCTGCTCGGCATCTTCGGCGTCATCGTGCTGGCCAACCGCGGTGGAACGACTACGGGCCAGGTGCACTCGACCTCAACTCCGTCCGCCCACACGGCCGGCTCCCCGAAGTCGAGCCCGAGCGCATCTCCGAGCACGAAGGGTCCGCTTGCTGTCCCCAACTTCGGGCCCGCCGGCGCTGACCAGCTCAAGTCGCTCCAGTTCTGCACCTCGGCGACGCCCTGCCCGATCGCTGTCGGAGTACCCAGCGAGACGGCGACCAACTGTGACCTGAGCTCCTGCACGATCGAGGTGGCGCTCTACTTCACGACGGGGCAGAAGGTCCCGGTGAAGTACGACTTGAAGTTCTTCGATCGATGCACGGGCACGACCACCGACCTACCGGGCCCGCCGGCATATACGCCGCCGAACTACGCCGTCGTGATTCCTCGCGACAAATGGGCGGTCAGCATTCCCAGCGGCGTGAAGTCCGGAGCTCTCGTCGCCGTCGCAAGCCAGCCGTCAGTCGCCGCCTCGGCGCCGCTGATGCTGGGTGGCGATAGCTGCTAGCTCGGCCGCAGGTCGTAGCGCAGGAACAGAAAATCACCATGCCTGCGGGCGCTGAGCATGCGGGTCCACGCGCCCTTCTCCGGTAGGAGCTCGACGCCGGCGACCATGCCCAGGCGCTCGTCGCCGTCCCGGCCCGCGACGACCGGGGAGATGGTGACGAACGCCTCGTCGAGCAGCTTGCGGTCGAGCAGCTCGCCCAGCACGTGGGGACCGCCCTCGGTGAGAATCACGGCGTAGCCGCCCTCACGCATCGCGTCCAGCGCCCGCGCCAGGTCGACCGGCCCCCGCTCCCCCGCCTCCATCACGTCGCATGAACCCGGGAGGGAGCCGCGCAAGGTCGCAGCCACCGTCGACGTGGTCACGATGGTCGCCCCGCCGGCGAGCGCCGGATGGGAGAGGTCGACGTCTCCGCGCGAAGTCAGCACGAAAAGCCTGGGCTGTGCCTTGCGCCCGAGGCCGGCGCGAAGCCTGGCGAAGCTCGCGGCGAGGTCGGGGTAGATGTGCTCAGGGGTCCACTGGTGACCGGGCGTCGCGCGCAGCGTTCCCGCGCCGAGCAGGACGGCGTCGGCGCACGCCCGCAGCAGCCCCATCAGGAATCGGTCGGGCTGGTTGCGGCCGCTGATCACCGAACCGGCCGATGGATGCGACCCCAGCGATACGACGCCGTCGAGCGACGTGACGAAATTGGAGTAGACGGCGCGCTCCGCGAATCCGAGCCGGCCGTAGATCCGCTCCAGGTCCTGGGGCAGGTCGTAACGAGGCAGGTCAGCCTCGAAGAGGACGTCGAACGGTTCGATCAGTGATCCGACCGGGATCTGGCCGTTTCCAGGAATTCGTTGCGCAGCTGCGGGTCGTTTTCGTAGTTGCCGCGCCAGTTCGAGGTCCAGGTCCTGGAGTGGCTCTCGCGGACCCCTCGCATCTGCGTGCACAGGTGCATCGCGTTCATGTGGACGGCCACGCCGTGGGGCTTGAGCACCCGAACGAGCTCGTCCGCGATCTCGACACCGACGCGCTCCTGGACCGTGAATCGCCGCGCGAAGACGCGTACCAGGCGGGTCAGCTTGGAGGTGCCGATGATCTCCTCGTGCGCGATGTAGCCGATGTACGCGTGGCCGTGGAATGGCAGCGCGTGGTGCTCGCAGAGCGAGTAGAACTCGATCGGTCCCTCGATGACCTGGCTGATGCTGCAGTCGGGCCCACCATGACATTCGGTCGGAAAAGCGGTGAGCAGCTTGGGGTCGCCCTCATAGCCGGAGGTGGCTTCATAGAGCGCGCGCAGGTGGCGTTGAGGTGTGTTCCGCGTGCCCGGCGTGTCCAGGTCCATTCCAAACGCCTGGAAGATCTCGGCCGCGTAGCCCTCGAACCTCTTCCACTGGTCGGGCGTGATGTGTCGGGGGCGGGCCTGCTCCCACTGCGTGGTCTCTTCGGGGTCAGACGCAAGCGCGGACATGCTTGTCTCCTTCGGCTCGGCTGGCGGGTCCGCATCAATGTACGGCCGAGGGGAGCTACGACGTCTGGATGTCGATCACCAGCCGGTCCGGGTTGCTGAGGAAGAATGAGCGGTAGCAGGCCGGACCAGAGATGCCGAGCCCAAGCTGCACCACGCCTTCGAAGTCCTCCACGCGCTGGACTTCCACCAGCCCGGTGTAGCCCGTCTTGATGTCGAACGAGCCGGTGTAGGCGGTGTGCAGATCGGTGCCATGAATGATGACCAGGATGCCGTTGCTGCCCAGAAGTGTCACGGTCTGACCGCTGGGAGACCGCGTGAAGGTCGTGCCGGCCTGAGGCTTGACCTCGACCGACGAGGGTTGGCCGTTCGTGAACTCGATTGTCAGCCGGTCGTAACCGGTGTGTGTCCCGGTCGCCAGCCGGTCGATGTACGTCTCGGCAGGCGCCGAGGCGCCCGTCGTCGGCGGTGTGCTCGCGCAGACCATGGCGGGCAGGCTCGAAGTCGGCGTTGGCGAGACACCCGGCGCGGATGGCGTTGGAGTCGGGCTCGACCCTGCGATCGGACCCGCCGGAGACGGAGAACGCCGGTTCAGCGGGTTGGCGACCACCAGGACGCCGACCAGAAGCACCGCGATCACAGCGGCGGCGACGGCCGCAATCCAGTAATGGCCGGTAGCGGCCGGTGCGCCGGCCAGCGACGAGCGGACCCGGTCGCGGAGCGCGGGGCTCGGCGAGCCGCTCATCTGGTCGATGGCGTTGTTCAGCTCGCGGCGGAAGTTCTCGTTTGTCATCTCAGAACACCTCTTCCTGGGTCAGGTCGGATCTCATGCGCCGGGCCGCGCGGTAGATGCGCGACTTGGCGGCGGACGGGGAGACATGGAGAATGCGGGCGACCTCCTCGAGCGGCAGGTCGAGATAGAAATGCAGGACGAGTGGGAGCCTCTCTTCGGGGCTCAGCTTGAGCAGCGCCTGGTGGAGGTCATATGAGCCGGCGCCGAATTCCGTGTCGCGGTCGGTCTCGACCTCGGCCATCTTCAGGACGCCCCACCAGCGCTGCCGTCGTGTCATGCGGCACTCATTGGCCACGATCGACAGGAACCACGATCGAAGCGAGCCGAGGTCGCCCCGGAGCTGGCGCAGCTTGCGCCACGCCTTGATCGAGGCCTCCTGTACGGCGTCCTCGGCGGCCCCGCGGTCGGCCAGCATCACAGCAGCCAGGCGGTACGCGGGATCGAGGAGCGGGTCGATCAGGCTCGCGAAGGAGTTGGCGTCACCCGCGGCGGCGCTCAGCATGAGCTGCGGTCGTTGTTCCATCAGCGTTGCGGATGACATCCTGCCTGTTAGATGCGGGGATGGGCGGTTTGGTTGCAACGTGCCCGGTTAGCTAGAGTTCTGGGGTTGCATGGCCAAAAAGCCCCTTCTGTCGGTGATGATGCCGGCCTACAACGAAGAGCGGACGATCGAGATCATTCTCAACCACGTCCTCGATCGGCCTGAGGTCGGCGAGGTCATCGTGGTCGACGACGGGTCGACCGACGGCACCTGGAAGGTCCTGAGCCAGCTTGCCAGGGACGATTCACGGGTTCGCCCCTTCAAACAGCCCGAGAACATGGGCAAGGGCGCCGCGCTGCAGCGGGCCGTCTCGGAGCTCCGGATGCAGTTCGCGCTGGTTCAAGACGCCGACCTCGAGTACGACCCCCGCGACTATCCGGCTCTCCTGGAACCCCTCTTCGAGGGCCGCGCCGACGCCGTGTTCGGTGTCCGCGGGTTTGCCGGGCAGACTGCTTTCAGCTTCTGGTTCGTGCTCGGCAACAAGGCGGTGACATTCGCGACCAACCTGCTGTTCGACTGCTACATCTCGGACATGGAGACCGGCTACAAGGTTCTTCGCTCGGACCTCTGGCGGCGACTCAACCTGCAGGGCACCCGCTTCGACATCGAGCCCGACATCACGGCGCGGATTCTCCGGCTGGGTTACCGGATTCACGAGATCCCGATTCGCTACTACGCGCGAAGCCGTGAAGAAGGCAAGAAGCTCACCTGGACGGATGGTGTGCGGGCGCTGGGAACCCTGGCCCGCCTGCGCCTGGCGTCAGACAGCCAGCTGTTCGGTCCTTCGGCCGATGACGAATATCACCGCAAGCGTCAGCGTGAGCTCGCCGAGCGGCATCCCCTCATCACGGACGCAAAACGCGAATCCAACCCCTAGCGCCCGGGCCCGGCTCCGCCGTGCCGGTCGTCCGAGGGTCTGGCGCCTATGATGCTGCTTCGCCGGCCGCCTCGGCAGCGCCTTGATCGTCAATCCCAGCACTACGATGCAGCAGTGAACAACCGGATCCGAAGCCGGCCACACGATCTATGAAGAGCTACTGGCGATCGGTGCTCCCTGTCCCAGCCACCGATGCCGTCGTTTCGCTGGCGGCGCTGTGGATCGCGTATACCTTTCGATTTCGTTTCGACCCGACAACGATTCCAGGCGGTGAGATTCCCGCGCCCGGCCGCTACATCGCCGCCGCCCCGATCGTCGGGCTGGTGGTGATCGGGGTCTTCCTTTTCATGGGCGTCTACGTCGTCCGCCGCGGCCAGCAGTTCATCGATGAGATCTTCGCGGTGCTCAAGGCGATGGCGGTTACGGTCGTCGTCGTCTTCGCCTTGATCGGCCTGTACCGGCAAGGCGAGTTCACCTACTCGCGACTCACCTTCGTCTACTGGGCCCTCGTCGCCACGGTGATGCTGCTCATCGCCCGCTACGTGCTGAGGCGAATCCGCACGAGACGGTGGGAGCGCGGCGAGGGGGTTGACCGCGTGGTCGTGGTGGGATCAGGCGCTGCCGCTGACCTGGTACTCCAGCGCATCCGCATGTTTCCCGACTACGGCTACAAGGTGGTCGGACTTATCACGGACAGCAAGGCGCCCGCCAAAGTCTCGAACAGCTCGGACGTTCTTGGCGCCACCGGGGATCTTCGCCGCGTCATCGACGAGCAAAAGGTCAACCTCGTTTTCGTCGCGGAGCCTGAACTTTCTCAGGACCGGATCCTCGAGCTGGTCGATTCATGTCGCGATTGCGGTGTCGACTTTCGCATCGTGCCGAGCATGCTCGAGATCATGACCAGTCGAGTCGCCGCCGACCAGCTCGACGGGATCCCCCTTCTGCAGTTTCGTCATGGTCTCGACGTCGACGCGGCCAAGGCGACCTCCAAGCGCGTCCTCGACGTGGTGATCTCGGGACTGGGAATGATCCTCATCTCGCCTCTGCTGCTCGTGATCGCCATCTTGATCAGGGCCACATCCCCCGGACCCGTCCTCATTCACCAGGAGCGGTCTGGGTTGGACGAGAAGCCGATGCTGATGCATAAGTTCCGCACCATGAGGGTGGACGCGGAAGCAGCCAGCGGACCGGTGTGGACGTCGGCAAGCGACCCACGGCGGACCGCCGTCGGACGATTCCTGCGGCGCTTCAGCCTCGATGAGCTGCCACAGCTGTGGAACGTCCTCATCGGCGAGATGAGCCTCGTCGGTCCGCGGCCGGAGCGCCCGCATTTTGTCGACGAGTTCAAGGACCGCGTCCAGCGCTACGCCGACCGCCACCTGGTTCGGCCAGGTGTCACAGGATGGGCGCAGGTCAACGACTTGCGGGGCCAGACCTCGGTCGAGGAGCGCCTGATCTACGACCTCTATTACATCGAGAACTGGTCATTGGCCTTTGACTTGAAGATCATCCTGATCACGTTGTTCCGGATCTTCACCAGCAAGAACGCCTATTGAGCCCGCGTGCACATAAGCGGTAGGCCGTACTTCGTCACCACGGCGCTGGCGGCGCTGACCTGTGCCCTTGCGCCCGCGTATGTCGTGCGATGGCACGTCGGTCCCCTGCCGTCAACCGCGCTCGAAGCGGCGATCGTTCTCACAGTGGTCTCGTATGCGGTCGAGACGTGGCGCAGCCACGCGCCCTTTCAGTGGAGGTCGCCCTTCACGATTCCGGCGGCGGTCTTCCTGGTCGGCGGAGCGATCGGGGTGCTTGTCTCGCCTGAGCACGTGAAAGGCCTGGGGCTCTATCGCGCTTACCTCGTCGAACCGATCGCGTTCTTCTTCGTCCTCGGCAACGCGCTCACCGACGTGCGGCGCGCGTGGTTGGTCCTCCTCGGTCTGGCCCTCGGAGCATCGGTCGCGGGGCTGGCCAACAGCTTTGTCGTCGTGCAGGCGATCCGCCACCACACGCTCGACGTCAGCATCCCACCGCCTGTGGTCATCTACAACACGGCGAACGCGACTGCGATGTTCCTGGTGCCGCTCATCGGCATGGCGGCGAGCATCGCTTTGTACGACCGCGACCGGAGGGTCCGGCTCGTCAGCGCCGCATTTGGCGGGGTGTTCGTACTTGCCACGTTCTTGAGCCTGTCGCGCGGCGGGCTGCTCGCGCTTGCCGTGATCGCGATGATCCTCGCCGTGATGAACCGCTATCGGCTGTTCCTGGTTCCGGCGGTGCTCGTGGCGGGGGTGATCTCCGTCCTGATTCCCGGCATCCGCTCTCGCCTCGCGCACGAATTCAATCCCTCGGACCCCAACAACACATTTCTCTCCAGGACCCATCTCTGGCAGGCGACGCTGGAGATGCTGCGCGACCATCCGATCTTCGGCACCGGGATGTTCGGCTTCGCGCGGAGCATCCAGCCGTATCGCGGCGGGGTGTACGAGGAAAACCTCATCTATCCGCACAACCTGTTTCTCAACTTCTGGACCGAGACCGGACTTCTCGGCCTCGCCGGATTTCTCTGGCTTCTGGTCCAGGCCTTCAGGACAGGATGGCGCGGCTGGGTTGCCGGCGCGGCCGCGTGGCGGCCTCTCCAGCTCGGCGTGGTGCTGGCGATGGTCGCCGTCATCGTGCACGGCCAGGTCGACGTGCCTTACTTCAAGAACGACCTGGCCCTGGAGTTCTGGACGCTGCTGGGAGTTTCCTGGGCAGGATCGCAGGCTTCGTCCAGCAGCTGATGGCGGAAGGCGTTTCGGCGGCCA
This sequence comes from Chloroflexota bacterium, assembly GCA_005880915.1. Classification (GTDB taxonomy): domain Bacteria; phylum Chloroflexota; class Dormibacteria; order Dormibacterales; family Dormibacteraceae; genus 40CM-4-65-16. Next base: position 151,020 of record VBIW01000034.1, read on the forward strand.
TCATCAACTGGAACGGTGGCGAGCTCGTCCTCAAGTGCGCGCGCACCATCGTCGAGCAGTCGCTGCCTCCGAGCGAGCTCATCATCATCGACAACGGTTCCACCGACGGCTCGCTCGACCGGCTGCGCGCCGAGCACCCTCGGGCCAAGGTGACCGCCAACCCACGCAACCTCGGGTTCGCGCGGGCGGCGAATCAAGCGGTGGCCAACGCGACGGGACGCTGGCTCCTCCTTGCCAATCTCGACATCGAGCTGGAGCCGACCTACATCGCCCGGCTCGTTGCGGCAGGCGACAAGGATCCTCGGATCGGCTCCGTCACAGGCAAGCTGCTTCGTCCCGCCGGTGGCTCCGCAGCCATCGTGGACAGCACCGGCCACGTCCTGTTCCGCAACGGGTGGGCAGGCAACCGCGGCGAGAACCTGCCGGACAGCGGCCAGTGGGAGCGTCCGGAGGAGGTGTTCGGCGTCACGGCCGCCGCCGCCCTTTATCGGATGTCGATGCTGGCCGAGGTGTGTCAAGGGTCGGCCAGGCCGTTCGATGAGCGCTTCTTCGCCTACATCGAGGACGTCGACCTCGATTGGCGCGCGCGCTGGCTTGGCTGGAAGGCGTGGTACGAGCCGGCCGTCGCCTGGCATCATCGCAGCGCGACCAAAGCTCGCCGGTCTGCCTTCATCCTCCGTCACATCCTCAAGAACCGGCTGTTGCTCGTCGCCAACAACGACCTCTGGCCGCAGGGACTGCTGAGACTCCCGGGCGTGGCCGCCTTCACCATCCTCGCAGCGACACAGTTCGGTCTCGAGGCGCCGTCATCGCTGCTCGGGCTCATCGACTTCGTGCGCCTGCTCCCCAGCAGCGGTGCGCGGCGCCGCTTCGTGAAATCGAAACGAAAGGTGCCGGCCGATTCGATCGCCAGTTGGATGCAGCCTTACCCGTACTTGAAACAGATCACCCGGAGGTTTGGGTCGGGCACGACGCGGTCTGCGGCGGTTTAGGTTGCGACTGCACCGTCCGGGCGGCGGCATCCTCGTCGCAGCGGCCGGTCTCGCCGCCCTTTTCGTCATCTGGCTCCCGGTGTTGATCGGCCAGAAGGTGCTGCTCGGAGGCGACGTGCTCTACGAGTACCTGCCCTGGTCGGCGGAGCCTTCCGCCCACAGCGCCGCCAACCCGCTCATGAGCGACCCCGTCGTGCAGGGCCTCGTGTGGCAAACGGTGGTCGCCCGCGACCTGGCCCTGGGCGAGCTGCCGCTGTGGAACCAGGACATCGCCGCCGGCACTCCTGTCCTCGCGAACGATCAGCCCGGCGTCTTCTCGCCGTTCAACTGGCTCGCGCTTCCGTTCTCCCCCGCGCTCGGCCTCAGCATCGCGATGCTGGCCAAGGTGCTGGTGGCCGGTTTCGGCATGGCGTTCTTCCTCAGGACGCTCGGCGTCAGGGGACTTGGGGCAGCGCTCGGTGCCGTCGCGTTCGCATCGAGCTCATTCATGGTCGACTGGCTGGCTTGGCCGCACACGAGCGTGGCCGCACTGACCCCGTGGCTCTTCGGTCTTGTCGAAGCCCATCTCCTCAGGCGACGGCGATGGGCCCTGCCGGGCCTCGCCCTCACCATCTGCCTTCAGTTCTTTGGCGGCCACGCGGAGACGTCGTTCCATCTCGGTTTGGCGGTCGCTCTGTACGCTCTGGTGCGCTGGCTCCTGACCGGCCATTCGTGGCGCCGGCTGGCGGGACTCGCAGCGGCGGTGGCCGTGGGCACGTTGCTTGCGGGAATTCAGCTCGTTCCATTCTTCGACCTGCTCCGAAACGCCTCGCTCATCGGGATTCGCACCACGTCCGGGATGGGATTCGAGCACCTCAACCTGGCTGCGATCACGAGCTGGGTGTTTCCCAACGCCGTCGGCAATCCTGGAATCGACGGTTTGCCTGGCCGCCCTCCCGACTTCAACGAGTCGACGGGCTTTGCCACGGTCGCGGCGCTCGTCCTCGCGCCGCTTGGCGCGTGGTCGGCCTGGCGGCGAGACCGCTCCCAGGTCATCCCCCTGCTGGCCGTGGCGCTCGTGTCGGCCGCGATCGTGTACGGCCTCCTCTCCCCCCTCACCGGCTCCTTGCCCGGGTTCCAGGTGAGCAACAACGATCGAGTCCTCGTCGTCCTCTGCTTCTGTGTCGCGGCATTGGGCGGGATCGGGCTCGAGGCCTTGATCAGCCGTCCGAGTCCCGCGGGCGCGCGAACCGGCGCCTGGCTCGTCGTCGGCGCCCTTGGCCTGAGCCTGGTTGTCGCCACCAGCTGGCTCGCTCTTTCTCGCGGGGCGGCGGTGGACGCGATCCTGCCCCGCTATCACAACTACGTCGGCTACTGGCTGCTCACCGGCGGGCTGGCGCTCGTCACCGCCGTGAGCTTCGTCCTCGCCGGGCTCGGCGGATCGAGGCGGGGCTGGGCCAGAGCCGGTCTCTGCGCTCTCGCCCTGGTCGAAGGAGCGTTCTACACCGCCACCTTCAACCCGCACGAGCCGGCCGGCGAGGTGCCGCCTCCGAGCCCGACTCTAACCTGGCTGCAGGCCCACGCCGAAGGCCGGCCGGTCATCGGCCTGGGCCAGGCGCTGGTCCCTGAGTCGGCCGTGCTGTACGGCCTGCGCGACGCCCGCGCCTACGAGATCCTCAACGAACAGCGCGAGGGTGCATTCTGGTCCGCAGCCGACCCAGGGTTCACAAGCTCGCGCGCCTACATGGAGCTCAACCAGCCAGGGACGGATTGGCTCGCGGCCGCCGGTGTCGGTTACGTGGTCATGCCTACGGGCACCGCCCTCCCCGGGACATCGACCGCATATCAGGCGGGCGGAGTCACCGTCGCCGAAGTCCCTGATCCGCGGCCATTCGCTTACGCCGCGTCCTCTGCGGTGAGCGTCCGGTCCGAGGACGACGCGCTGATTGCCTTGCGCAAGGACCCGCTCGGGCCCGTGGTCGTGGAAGGCGCCTCGCCGGCTGGAGGAGCCGCGCAGGTCGAGGTCGCCGGCCGGCACGACGGGTTCGTCGAGCTCAACGTCGTGGCCGATGACGCGGCCACGATCGTTGTCGAGCAGGCATACCAGCCAGGCTGGCGGGCGACCATCGACGGACGGTCGGCGGCGGTGCAGCCCGCGAACGTGCTTTTCATCTCCGTCCAGGTGCCTCGCGGGCACCACGTCGTGACGCTGCGATATGCGCCGCAAAGCGTGGTCGCGGGTGCGGCGACAAGCGGTGCCGGCCTTATCGGCCTGGTGGCGCTGATCGTGGTCGCGGCGCGCGTCAGGCCTTCAGGCGATCGCCTCGCCGGCTGATATCTCGGCAACGTTGCGGCGCGGCAGCTCGCGCAAGGCGAGCCCGAGCAGCAGCACCAACGAAGGCGCGAGCTGCAGGACCAGGCGGTCGGCCGCGGTGTTCAGCTCAAAGCTCACGTCGTTTGGAGTCAGCAGAAGCGCGAGACCCAGGACGATCGCCTGGGCGCTGAAAACCCCCCAAACGAGCGTGAGGCGGCGGTATCGCGAAAGCGCTGTCAATGCGGTGCTCACGATCCAGGCGGCCGCCAGCCAGGGATAGTCGTCCAGGCGATTCATCAAGTGCCAGAAGAACAGCGCGATGGTGTGAGCCCTGGACGTCAACACTCCGACTGTCCAGCTCGGATGCGCCTTCGTGAGGACGTCGCTGTTGAACCCGTGCACCCGCGCGTACACCTGCCAGGCCAGCACCGGGATGAGGACGGCAACGGCAGTCGCCATCAGGCGGACAGTTGGCCGGTCGTGCTCTCTGAGCATCGCCCACGCGACGCCAGATCCAAGGACCACGACCACAATAAGAAGGAACGGGATGCCTTCGTTCTTGGTCAGCGCGGCGAAAGAGGCAAAGACAAAAGCCAGGGTGGAGTCTTCGTCTCGCCCGACGCGGGCTGACCTGTATAGAAACGCAAGACTGAGCAGGATCAAGGTGGCCAGGGCATAGTCGGCGTATCCGATGTAGTAGGGAAAGATGAATGACGTTTGCATCGCCGGCATCGCAACCAGGATGAAGGCGAGCAGCACGGTCAGCCTCCTGCCGAGGATCGGCGAGAGGCTTGCCATGACTGCGCCCACGGCCGAGATCAGGAACATGAGGCCGATGCTCTTGCCGGCCATGTCGTCGATGCGTCCGATCAGAACCCACGTTGTGTCGACCATGAGCGAAAACAGCGGAGGGTAGTCGAGGTGGCGGCTTCCGACCAGCGGATAGACAGGTAGGTTCGCGAGGTTGACGCTGCCCGAGTCGAAAAAGACCCTGGCCTTGAACATCCACATCGCGATCGCGTCCCAGCCCACCAGCGGCTGGGCCAGCAAGTTCAGCAGGTAAAAGCCGAGCGTCGCCAGCGTGAACGCAGCGATCCCGGCCGTCAGCGGGTCCAGGTCACGAAGGCTCCCAACCGAGCGCCGCAGCGCCTCGGCATCGTCCCGCATGGCCGCGACCAGTCTCCGGCGTGCAATCGCGGCCACCACGACCCACGGCCCTACCAGGAAGATGACGAACCACGGCACGTGGATCACACCAAAGATCCACAGCTGAATGGCCATCGCGCCGGCGCCGATCAGCGGACAGCCCGCCCGCACCAAACCGTCGACCTGAAATCCGGCGACGGCCACGATCAATCGGCCGACGCCGTAGCTGATGAGGATGTACAGCCCGAGCACGAGCCCCGCGACGAGGACTGTCACGTCGACGCTTCCGTCTTCACGAAGACGAGGGTGTGCGCGCCGCCGGCGGCCGTTATTTCCGACCGCAGTGCGTAGCCGCTCGGAGCGGTGAGCGCTGGAGCATCCGCCCTCTGGAAGTAAACGATGCTGGTCGCGCTGGTCGTCGACGCCGCGGCCAGGTCCGCGCTCAGCTGGACATGACGTGGGTACAGCCAGTACGTCAGCCAGAAATAGGCAAATCCGTCGAGCTCCGAGGCATCGACCAGGACCAGGACGTCGCCATGTGCCGGCACGCTGGCGACCACCTCTTGGGTCGAGTCCTGGATCGGGTCGCCGAGCAGTGCCCGCACCGCTCCCTGAGGCGTGCCGCGGAGGAGGTCCGTGTAGTGGGCATTCAGCATGATCGGACCCGTGACGACCAACGTGTGCAATGTCCAGAGCACGAGAAGCGTCACTCCGAGCGTTCGAACGAGCCTTGCCAACTCGCGCGCAATTCTACTTTCGCCGCAACCCCCGACCCAGGGACGGCCTGCGCTGCCTCGGTAGACTTCCAAAACGTGCAGCGAGCTCGCCGGACAACGCGTTCTCGATTGGCATGAACAAGCTCGCCAAGGCGCTGTTCATCTTCCGCAGCGAAGGCTTCGGCGCACTTTTCACGAAGGTTCGCAGCCGGTTCCTCGAGTACATGGGTCGCCGGCGCGTGTACCTCGCGGTCAGCCTCGAGGACGTCGAAGAAGCCGATTGGGTAGAGCGGCGCCGCGCCCCACGGCAGGTGAAACAGCGAGGTAAACCGAAAACGATCGGGTGGGTTGTTCCTCCCGTCGGCCCCGGCTCGGGTGGTCACCTCAACATATTTCGATTCGTCCGCTACCTCGAGGAACACGGCTACGACTGCCGCGTCTATATCTACGACCCGCACAGGACACAGATTCCGGCCCAAACCGCGCAGGTGTTGCGCGACCACTACACGCCGATGCGTGCGACCGTGCTGCATGACTTCAGCACGGTGAGCGAGTGCGACGCTCTCTTTGCCACCTCATGGACCACCGCGTACCCGGTGCGCAACGCGCGATTCGACGGGGCCAAGTTCTACTTCGTGCAGGATTTCGAGCCATGGTTCTACCCGGTCGGCACCGAGAGCGTGCTGGCCGAGAACACGTATCGGTTTGGCCTGTACGGCATCACCGCGGGCGGTTGGCTCTCCAAAAAGCTCGAGCACGACTACGGCATGCAGTGCGACCACTTCGAGTTCGGCTCTGACTTCGGCCGCTATACCTATGTGAACAGCGGTCATCGCAAGAAGATCTTTTTCTACGCCCGGCCCGTCACGACCAGACGTGGGTTCGAGCTTGGCGTGCTCGCGCTGGACCGCTTTCATCGCGCCAAGCCCGAGTACGAGATCAACATGGCCGGCTGGCCGGTGCAGGGCTGGCAGCTCCCCTTCCCTTTCGTCGATCACGGCGTGCTGCCGCTCGACAGGCTGAATGGCCTCTACAACGACTGCGCCGCGGCTCTGATGCTCTCCCTCACCAACTTTTCCCTGCTTCCCCTCGAGCTGCTGGCCGCGGGCTGCATCCCAGTGATGAACGACGGACCCAACAACCGGCTCGTCAGCGACAACCCCCACCTCGTCTTCACCCGCCCCACCCCGCGGGCCCTTGCCGACGCCCTGTGCCAGGTGGTCGATCAGCCGGACTTGCCCGACCGCGCGCTGCGCGCGTCGCAAAGCGTCGAGCGGCTGGACTGGGATACGTCGGGAGCGCAGCTGGAGCGCATCATGCTCAAGGCGGTCGGCGCCGAGCCCCCGGACTAGCCGCTCGCTACCTTGGTGGACGTGAAATCGACCAGCGAGGCTGCCTACCGGGGTCGCGTGGCCCTCGTCACCGGCGGGTTCGGGTTCATCGGCTCGAACCTCGTGCCCCGGTTGGCGGAGCTCGGTGCCGAGGTCCGCATCATGGCGCGCTCGTGGCCGCCCCAGGCTGACCTCGGCGAAGCGGTCCAACCTCAGGTCCGCTTTTTCAAAGGCGATATTCGCGACGAGGCGGTGCTCCAGGACGCTGTTGAAGGCTGCGACTACGTCTTCCACCTGGCCGGAAAGTCCGGCGCGTCGACGAGCAACGAATCGCCGATCGAAGACCTGGACGTCAACTGCCGCGGCTTGCTCTCGCTGCTCGACGCGATGAGGACCGGCGCGCCGGAAGCCGTGATCGTCTTCCCCAGCTCGCGACTGGTGTATGCGCCGAACCTGCCGGTTCCCGTAGCGGAAACATCGCCCACGATGCCGATCTCGATCTACGGCGCTCACAAGCTCGTGGCCGAGAGCTACCTCAGGATCTTCGGAAGGCATCACGGCCTGAAGAGCGTGGTCCTCCGCATGACGAATCCATACGGCCCCCACCAGCGCCCTGAGCAGCACAGCTACGGGGTGATCAACCAGTTCATCTATGAAGCCGTAAATGGGCGGACCATCCGGGTCTTCGGGCGGGGCGAGCAGCTCCGCGATTACATCCACGTGGACGACGTCGTTGAAGCGATCATGCTTGCCGCCTCTTCGCCCTCGGCATCCGGAGCGACCTACAACCTGGGCTCCGGGACCCCAACCTCGCTTGCCGACCTGGCGAGCCTGATCGTCCAGGTCGCCGGCACCGGGAAGGTCGAGCACGTTCCCTGGCCCGACTCCGAAGCCAGCGTCGAGACCGGCGATTTCTGTGCCGACATCAGCCGCATCAAAGAAGCTCTGACCTGGGCGCCCAGGGTCGAGCTGCGTGACGGCGTCCGCGACGTGATCAGCCGTGTCCACCGCTCCCCCCGCCTGCGCGGCTGACCTCGGGGGGGCGCGGGTATCATCCTTAACCTTTGACAAGCATGAGATTCCCGCTGTCTGAGAGCCCCGTTCGCCCAGAGGCAGGCCTCCGATGGGAGTGACCGCGTCACCAGCCAAGCCGGCTGAGCCGACCAGCCGGCCGTCGAAGTCATACACGAACCTCCTGCGCGAGCTCGCGATCTCGGACTACAAGGTCAAATACCAGGGGTCTTTTCTGGGCGGCTACGTGTGGACGGTCGCCAAGCCCCTCCTGCTTTTCGGGGTGTTGTATTTCGTCTTCACGCGATTTGTCCGGTTTGGCGACGGCGTGCCCAACTACGCGCTCAACCTGCTGCTCGGCATCGTGCTGTGGACTTACTTTGCGGACGCCACCACCCGCGCCATGGCCTCCATCGTCGAACGTGGCGACTTGATCAGAAAGGTGTACTTCCCTCGCATGATCATCGTCGTCGCGACGAGCCTCAGCTCTCTGATCACGCTTGCCTTCAACCTGGTCGTGGTCGCCGTGTTCATCGCATTTTCAGGGGTCGGCCTGCAGCTCACCGCGCCGCTTTTCCTGGCCCTGGTGCTCGAGCTCTACGCGCTGACCCTGGGATGTTCGTTCCTGCTGGCGGCGCTGTATGTGAGATTCCGCGACTTCAGGCACCTCTGGGAGCTTGGCCTGCAGCTGCTCTTTTATGCCAGCCCGATCATCTATCCACTGTCGTTCGTGCCATCCCGATGGCAGCCGCTGTTTGCGCTGAACCCCATTGCGCAGATCATCCAGGACGCAAGGAGGGTTCTCATCAGCCCCACCGCGCTGACCACGATGGACATCAATCACTCGGCCCTCGTCGCAGTTCCATATGCGATTCCTGTGATCGTCCTGTTCCTGGGCTATCTGTACTTCGACTACGCGGCTTCGCAGTTCGCCGAAGAAATCTAAGTGGATAAGGATGTAGCGATCTCGAGCGAGCACCTGACCAAGGTGTTCCGCGTTCCGCTCGAAAGGACAACGTCGCTGAGGCAGCTTGCCGCCCGCGGGTTCCGGCCGAGCGGGTCTCGCCGGTTCGAAGCCCTCCACGACATCACGTTCGCGATCAAGCGCGGCGAGTTCTTCAGCGTCATCGGACCCAACGGGAGCGGCAAGAGCACGTTGCTCAAGATCATGGCCGGCATCTATCGCCCCACCTCCGGCCGCGTCGCCGTGACCGGCGACCTGTCTCCATTCATCGAGCTGGGGGTGGGGTTCAACGCGGAGCTCACGGCGCGAGAGAACGTCTTCTTGAGCGGGGCCATCCTGGGCCTGTCGCGAGCGCTGGTCGAGGAGAGATTCGACGAGATCGTCCAGTTCTCGGAGCTCTCCGAGTTCATGGATCAAAAGCTCAAGAACTACTCGTCCGGGATGCTGGTGCGCCTGGCCTTCGCTCTGGCGATCCAGGCCCACGCGGACATCCTTCTCGTCGACGAGGTCCTCGCCGTCGGCGACGCCGGCTTTCAAGAGAAGTGCTTCGACGTCTTTCGCCGGTTCAAGGCCGAGGGGAGGACGATCGTCTTCGTCAGCCACGACATGGGGTCGGTCCAGGAGTTCTCGGACCGCGTCCTCCTTCTGAACCGGGGCCAGGCGCGCGGGATATTCAGCCCCGCCGGCGCCGCGGTCGAATACAGCCGGCTCAACGAGGAGCACGCCAACATGCTGCTTGCCGATGAGACCGGTGTGCCAGCGGTAGCGGGCGGCAACCGCGCGCGCATCGTTTCAGTCGACATGCTGGACGGCAAAGGCAACGCGACGCACGCCTATCAACGCGGTCAGCCCGCGACGGTCAGGCTGAGGATCGCCAACCCGGAGCGCCAGCCTGTGAATGCCGGCATCGCCATCTACCGCAACGACGGCCTCTACTGTTTCGGCACGAACACCGTCGTCTCGCACGCAACCGTGCCGACAGACGCCGAGACCGTCCTCACGCTCGATTACCCGTGCATGAACCTCCAGCAGGGGACTTACTGGCTGACCGCCGGCCTTTTCGGTGCGCGCCTCGGGACCGTCTACGAGATGCGCGAGAGGCTCTATTCGTTCCACGTCGGCCAGGCGGACGGTTATGAGGGTGTGGTGTACCTGACGCACCAGTGGGGCACGCCGGACCAGCCGTCGCGACCCGCACCCTGACAGGCCCGACCCTCGTGAAGGCCACGATCGCGATTCCGACTTACAACGGCATCGAATGGATCGCCGACGTCCTTGATGCGTGCCTCCAGCAGGCGATCGACTTCGAGTTCGAGGTCCTCGTCATCGACTCAGGTTCGACAGATGGAACAGTCGACGCCGTGCGCAAACGCGTCGCTGTCCGGCTGCACGAGATTCCGAGCTCGAGTTTCGGGCACGGCCGTACGCGGAACCTCGCTGTGGAGCTAGCCCAGGGAGAGTTTGTCGCCTTCATCACGCAGGACGCGGTCCCCGCCAACCGCTTCTGGCTCGCCGAGCTCCTGCGCCCGTTTGAGATCGCCGACAAGATCGCGTGCGTGTACGGAAAGCAGGCGCCCCGTCCGGACTGCTGCCCAACCGTGAAGCGCGACGTGATCAATCACTTCCGCTCCTTTGGCCCTGACCATTTCGTGATCCTTCAGGTCGACAACCCTCACCTGACATCCCAGGCGGAACGTGATGCGCTGACCTACTTCTCCAACGTGAATTCGGCGGTGCGGCGCGCTGCGATGAAGACCGTGCCCTTCCGCGATGTTGCGTATTCCGAAGACCTGGCGCTCGGACGCGATGTCATCGAGGCCGGACTGATCAAGGCTTACGCGCCGCTTGCGGTGGTGACGCACTCCCACAGCTACCCCCTGCGGGCCTACTTCAACCGGATGTATGAGGAGATGCGGGGCTTGTGGCTGACCACCGGGCGCAGCATCGACACGAGCCTGCCGCGCAATGTCGCGATCGTTGTCAGGGGAACCGTCCAGGACTGGCGCTTCATCCTGAGAGACCGCGCCTACAGCTGGCCGGCCAAGCTGAAATGGCTGGTCCAGGCGCCGGCGTACAACGTCGCGAGGAGGGTCGCGGTTCGGCTGGCGCGTCGCCCGGGGCTACCGGCCTGGGCCGGCCGCGCGATGGGCCGCACTGCGGTGCCTGCTCCGGCTCCCGACGCATCGCCTGCAACACGGGCTTGACGTCCGTGTCCGCCCTCATCGTGAGCTACAACGTGCGGCCGTACCTGCTCGAGACCCTGCGCGCCTATTACTCGACGCGCGGTGCCGAGGCGGAGGCGATCGTGGTCGACAACGCGTCCAGCGACGGCACCCCGGACGCGGTGCGGCAAGCGTTCCCTCAGACAGTCGTCGTCGCGCTCAAAGAGAACGTTGGCTTCGGCAGGGCCAACAACAAGGCCCTCGAGCAATCCAGGGGCGAGTTCGTCCTGCTCTTGAACCCCGACGTGGTCCTCCAGGACAGTTGCGTCGACCGGCTCGCCCAGTTCCTGGCCGCAAACCCGCAGGCTGGGGCAGCCGGCCCGCGGCTCGTGCGGCCGGACGGCCGCCCCGACCTGGCCGCCCGCCGCGCCTTCCCCTCCCCCCTTGCCGCCCTTTATCGCTTCACGGGCCTGAGCCGTGTCTTCCGCGACAGTCCGCGCTTCAACCGCTACAACCTCGGCAGCATCTCAGCGGACAGCGCGCACGAGATAGACGCGGGCACGGCGGCCTGCCTGCTCGTGCGGCGTGCGGCCGTGGACAAGGTCGGGTTTTTCGACCCCGACTTCTTCATGTTCGGCGAGGATCTCGACCTCTGCTACCGCCTGAGAGAGGGAGGTTGGAAGATCTATTACGTGCCCGACGCGGTGGCGATCCACGTCAAAGGCACCTCGACCCGGCAAGCTACACAGCCGATGCTGTACGAGTTCCACCGCGCGATGTGGACCTTTCACAAGAAGCATTACGCGCGAAAGACGCCGGGTGTGCTCAACGCGCTGATCTGGCTCGGCATCTGGGCCCGCTGGGCGCTGCTCAGCGTCATAGCGAGGATCACGCGGCGCTCCGCGGTGTCTCCCTGAGCCCGATACACCTCTCACCCAGGACCCTGATGATCCTGGTGACGGCGTTGGCGCTCGTCAAAGGCCTCGTGTGGTCGGCCGTTTTGCCTCCCTGGTACGGACCGGATGAGGCTTCGCACTACGAGTACGTCCAGCTGCTGGTGGAAAACCATTGGCTCCCGAGCGGACGCGACGCGAATGCCGCCGTCGACTACCCGCGCGACATACTCTGCTCCGGGAGCAGGCTCGACCTGGGCGCCTACGGCGCGTTTGCGGCGGAGCCTCCGTTCGGCATTCTCACGATTCCGTGCACTGCGGCGTCTCCAGCCGACCGTCTCGCCTCAGGTCCGCTGAACACGGCGTCGGGCTACTCGCCTGTCTATTACGCGTCCGCCATCCCCTTCTACTTGCTTGCGCACTCGTCGAGCGTCGAGATCCGGCTCGACGCGGTCCGGATGTGGAGCGTGCTGCTCGGCGCCCTTGCCGCCCTGTTCGCATACCTCGCGGCGCGGTGGGCGTTTCCCGACAGCCCAGCCGCCAGCCTGGCCGCGGCTGTTCTGTTCACGCTGCAGCCGATGAACTCGCAGGCGACGGCGATCGTGAACAACGACGCGCTTCTGATCGCGCTCGCCGTGGCGTTCTGGTGGCGCTTTTTCCGCGGGGTGCAAAAAGGCGTCTCGCTTCGCGAGTGGGTGCTGCTCGGAGGATTGGTCGGGCTCGCGTATCTCGCCAAGCCGCAAGGCCTGTTCCTCGCCTCAGCGCTGCCCGTCCTGTACATCCTCGAGCGCAAGCGGACCCCTGGCCGGCGGGAGATCGGGAGAGTCTCTCGAATCGCAGGAGCCGTTGCCGGACCCATCGTCGCCGCGATCGTGGTCGCCGCGGTGTTCACGCGCATCGCGGATAACACGGCGACGCTGATTCCAACCGGCTCCGGGACCCATGGGCTCAGGCAGTACTTCCTGGTGTACATGGCAGACCACTTCGAGCGTCTCTACATGGTCTGGATCACGAGCTTCTGGGGCTACTTCGGGTGGTTCCAGGTGGACCTGCCAAGCGTGGTCTACGTTGTCATCGCCCTCGCCGTCGCCGCCGGCCTGACGGCCGCGGTGTGGACGGCGGTGAAGCCTGGCCCCGCGCGGCGGGTCCTGGTCGCGGCGATGTTTGCGTTTCTGGTACCGGCGGCGCTGATCCAGCTGCTCGAGGCCGTCACCTTCCGTTCGAGCGGGGAGCTGATCTTGCAGGGACGGTCATTCCTCATGCTCCTCTTTCCACTTCTCGTCGTCTTGATGAGAGGGTGGCAGCGCTTGTTTCCGGCCGGTACGAGCTGGGCCCCCGCCGCGGCGGTCCTTGCCGCCCTCGCGCTCAACGTCGTCAGCGTGCTCGCCATGGTGGATGGTTTCTACGGATGAGACGAGTGATCGTGTGGCTCGCCGGCATCCTGGTGGTGGTCGGCGTGATCGCTCCCATGTTGCTCGCCACGGTGCCGGGCGATCGAGGCCGTGACGAGATCAACCTGCTGACCATCCATGAGCTGCCGCTTGCGACCGGTGGAGTCCTGACGCAGCCTGTGCCGCTGCAGCGGCCGGCGCCGTATGGAATCGAGCTGCCCTACCAGTGGCGGGGAGACCATCCGGCGCAGCTTGACGTCAGCGTGAAGACGCCAGACGGGGTGGTCATCAACGCCACCGAGGTGCTCGACAATTCGCGTCTGCCGTTGCTGGCGGAGCCGATCGGAGATGGTTCCTACTGGCAGCGGCACAGGGCGGCGTTTCACCTGATTCGCCTCCCCTCCAGCGCGGTCGGGACCATGATCCTCCGCCTGACGCGGGTCGATCGAGAACCCGGGACGCTTGTCCTGTTCGCGAGCGATCGCCTGCCGCCACCCACGGTGCAGATAGCCGGGACGCAGCTGGACTCGCGCCCAACCCTGGTGGAGGACCCAACCGAGTACCTGGACCTGCGGACCGAGTACGGCACGCCCGGGCCGGCGATCGCCAAGGCGCCCACATATGTGTCGAGGCTCCAGACGCTCGCACCGCCCTGGCTGCCGTTTCCTCTCCCCGAGCTGCTTCTGGCGCTCATGGTGGCCGCAGGCATATATCTCTGCTCAGTCACAGCCTTTGCCAAGGAACTCGCGCCAAAAGGCGGCTGATCCGGCCGTTTTCGACCGAATTGACAACGCTTGAAGCAACTTAACCACACCGTTGTGGGGATCTCGCCTGGCCGCCAGTAGCTTGGCCCCCGTCAATTTGCGCCCATCCAGTCGTGGATGCGCGCCGAAACGGGGGTATCAGTGCGGTCATTTCATCAGCTTCTATCCGGCCTTCGATCGCGTCCAAAAGCACACCTCGTGCTCGCGTTCGCAGCGATCACCAATCAGTTCAGCGTCGTCGGGCTGGCGGCAGCTCCGGGCGTGATCACCGTGGGCCACGAGTCTCCCCGAGCGGCCGTGGCCTGCTCGCAGCAGGTCGACGCGTTCATCCCCTGCAAGCTGCTCCCCAACGACGACCTGCTGGCCAACGTCCCGAGCGGCGCAAAGCCATGCCCCGCGTCCGGCGCCGGAGCCGCGTGCGGCGACGGCTCGGCCAAGGCCACGCCTGGCAAAGCCACGACGCCGGGCGGTCAGACGGCGTGTCCGCAGTCCAGCAGCACCATCCCCGCGGTGGCCGCCTGCACAGACACCGCGCTGCCGAGCGACAACCCGGCGGGTCAGAACATCGCCGTCCGCCTGGACCTTTCGACCAGCTCGCCATCGCCCTCCCCGGGCGACAACATCGTGCTGGTCGCGACGGCCAGCAAGCCGGTGACCGGCACAGGCAACCAGATCGAGATCTTCGATCGAACGACGGGCACGCTCGTGGGGGCCTGCGCGCAGGGGAGCCAGTGCATGGTGGCCTACGCCGCGAAGGCCGGCACCCATACCTTCCAGGCATACATCACTGCGCCCGTGCAGCAGGTGCCGCGTAACGGCACATCTTTCGCGACCTCGAATCCGCTCACCGCCGTATGGATGTCCGTCAGCCTGACCGCGAGCCAGGTCGCCACGGCGCCGGGCAAGCCGGTCACTTTGACGGCCACCTCGACAGTAGCGTTCGAGAAGTCCGGCTACGTCCTCGAGCTGTTCGACGTCGGTTCCAACCAGCGGCTCACGTACTGCAGCCAGGGCACCACGTGTAGCATCACGCTGACCCAGCCGGGCGGCGGCACGCGGAACGTGATCGCCGACCTCGCAAAGCCGTCGGCGACCTTTCCCCCTCCCGAAGCCCAGGCACAGTCGCAGCTGCTTCCCGTGAGCTGGCTCGCGGTGTCAGTTCAGGGCACCACGTCGGGCCGCGTCGGAAGCGTCGTCTATCTGACGGCGGCGGCGAACGCCGACCTGGCGAACACCCCGTGGAGCATCGGCATCTTCGATGACCAGGGCCACCTGGTCGCACCGCCTTGCAAATCGAGCACTTGCACCGTGCAGGTAACCCTGCCTGCCGGACCCACGCCTCACTACACCGCCGAGATCGGCGCCGTGCCGCCGTCAAAGGTCACAGGCAGGCTTGGCCAGCTGTGGCAGGCTGTCACCGCTCCGTCGGCACTCGTCGACATCCAGGCTCGCTCGGCCGCGGTGCTGCCGGTCCGGCTGCTGTGGGGCGTCGATTCATGCAAAGCGTTCACCAGCGACCCCAACGGCTCGAGCGGCATCTATCAGCAGGTCGTCTCCGGGCTCGGCACGCCGGACTTCTGGGGCCGCTACCTGACCAACACGATCTGTCCGGGAATCAGCTGGGCCGAGATTTCGACCGCGTACAAGAACCACATGGGAATCCTGCCGATCTTCAACGACTACAACTGCTCGAACGTATCCGGCTACGCCACGGGCCAGAGCTACGCCGAATCCGCCATCGCGGCGGCGCGCTATCTCCACATTCCCCAGGGCGTTGGGCTCGCGATCGACATCGAGCCGCCGGGCGAAGCGTGTCCGGGCGCCGTCAATGTCGACTTCGCTTTCATCCAGGGGTGGCACGACCACATAACTGCCGCCCACTACGTGCCGATCTACTACGGCAACGGGACGTCAGGCAGCGAGTTCGCCAACGCGTGGTGCATCGCCGCCACGGTCCAGCCATCGGTCCTGAGCGGCTACGTGTGGTCCTTCGAGCCTTCGCTCCTCGGCAACTTCAACCGAGCCACGTCTCCCGCGTTCTCGCCCAACCAGACCGGATGTGGCGGGTGGGCCGGCGCGTGGCAGTATCAGCTCGGCAGCAACAGCTCGAACCAAGACGTCGACCACGACCTGGCCGTGACTACGCTGCCCCTGTGGTTCCCGACGCCGTGGTAGGCGGTTAGCTCAGCCCGACCAGACCTCGCTGAAAGAGCTGTACCAGTGGACGCGCTGGGAGGCGAGCATCGGCTGAGTCGAGCTCACAGTCACGGGACCGCCGATCACGCCAGGGAAGCTGACATAGCCTCTGGAGCTGATCGTCACCGTCTGCGGCGTGTTCCCGGCCACGGTGACCGTGACGACCGCATTCACGTTTCCAAGGTTCGTCAGATGGATGTTGTCGTTCGTCATGCCCGGTGACGCCTTGTCATACCAGTTGAAATAGCTCGTCGTCAGCGCCTCGGACGAGGGCAGGGCCCAGATCTCGCTGAACGAGGAGTAGTACTGGACTCGTTGGGATGCCAGCATCAGCTGGTCCGAGCTCACGGTCACCGGGCCGTCTATGGCAGGGTATTGCTGGCACGGAATGCAGCTCGTCGTCGTCGGCAGGCATCCATTCCCGATCGTGAAGCCGACGACGTGGCCCGGGTCGACCAGCCCCCGCTCCCCCATGCACGGGTCGCTCACGACCACGTTCGCAGCGACTGTCCCCAGGTTGAGGACATAGATGTAGTCGTAGGCCATGCCGGGCGAGGTGCGGTCGAACCAGTTCAGGAAGCTCTTCGTCGCGGCTTGCGCCGCGGTCCGCGCCCAGATCTCGTCGAACGATTGATAGAAGTGCACGCGCTCAGACACCAGGACTGGCTGGTCCGACGTCACGGTCACCGGGCCGTTGTACGTGCCTTGTGGGAAGGTCACCCAGGCTTCCGCTCCCGGCCCCACACTCACGATCTGCGAGGTCGCGTTGGTCACGGCGACCGTGACGTTCGCGGCGACGCTTCCTGGGTTGAGCACGTGGATGTTGTCGTTGGACGTTCCCGCGCTCAACTTGTCGAACCAGGTGAAGTAGCTGGTTGTCGCCGCCTGCGATGCGTCCATCGCCCAGAGCTCATGGAACGACGAGTAGTACTGGACGCGTTCGGAGACCTTGACCGCCGGACCAGAGGTCACGATCACCGTCACGGGCCCGCCGATTGTTCCGCTTGGCATCGTCAGGTACGTTTCCTTGCCTGCGCCGGCCGTCCAAGCGACTCCGGGATGGCCGGTCACTGTGACGCAGCCTGAGCTGGGCGTTGCACCCGGGTTGAGGATGTGGATGTTGTCCGCGACCATCCCTGGCGACGCGTTGTCGAACCAGTTGAAATAGCTGGTGAACAGAGCCGTGCCGGTGCAGCTCGAGGCTGCGGCGACGGCGGGGGTCAAAGCCAGTGGCACCACGGCAGCGGCAGCCGCGGCCATGGCCACCGACGCGAAACGCACCAAACGCCGCATTGCAAGGCGAAACACACCGTTGGCGCCACCGAGGCGTAATTCGTGGGTGCGAAGGACCCCGCTGGATCCAACGAGGCGGAATCCGCCCATCGACGTGAGACGTGCAAAACGCCACACCCGCTTACTTCCCCGAGTGTGAGCTTACTCGCTCCCCGGCCGGTTGGACGCCTAAATCAGCCCGACCAGATCTCGTTGAACGTCGAGTAGTACTGGACGCGCTGGGAGGCCAGGACCGGCTGCGTCGAGCTGATCGTGACCGGGCCCCCGATGGTGCCCTGAGGGAAGTGCGCGTACGCCTCCCCACCCGCTGGGACGCTCACCACCATTGACGCCGCCCCAGGCAGGCTGATGGTCACCGCGGCGGGAGTGCCGCCCGGGTCGAGGACGTGGATGTTGTCGTTCAGCATCCCGGTGGAAGCCTTGTCGTACCAGTTGAGATGGCTGGCCGTCGCGGCCTGTCCCCCGCTCTCGGCCCACACCTCGTTGAACGACTGGTTGAACTGCACTCGCTGCGAGGCCAGCACCGGTTGAGTGGATACCACGGTCACCGGGCCGCCGATGCTGCCCTGCGGGAAGCTCGCGTAGCGCTCGGCGCCCGCGGGGACGCTCAGGATCTGTGAGGAGGTTCCAGGCAGGCTGATCGTGACGCTGGCCGGCGTGCCGCCTGGGTTCAGGAGATGGATGTTGTCGTTCAGCATCCCCCCGGAAGCCTTGTCGTACCAGTTCACGTAGCTGGTCGTCGCAGCTTGCGCGGCGCTCTCCGCCCAGACCTCGTTGAAGGTCTGGTTGAACTGCACCCGCTGCGATGCCAGCACTGGCTGCATCGAGCTGACCAGGACGGGCCCACCCATCGTGCCCTGCGGAAAGGTTGCATATGACTCCGCGCCCGGCGCCACAGTCAAGACCTGCGAGCTCGCTCCGGGCAGGCTGACCGTCACCGTCGCGCTCGTTCCTCCAGGGTTCTGGACATGGATGTTGTCGTTCAGGAAACCCGCGGACGCCTTGTCAAACCACTGGAAGTAGCTCGTGGTCGCCGCCTGCGACGCGCTCTCGGCCCAGACCTCGTTGAACGACTGGTTGAACTGCACCCGCTGCGAAGCCAGGACCGGTCCGCCGGTGGTCACGCTGATGATGACCGGGCCTCCGATGACGCCCCCCGGCATGGTCACGTAGGTCTCCTGACCCGCTCCTGCGCTCCAGCTGACCACCGCCTGCCCGCTGACCGTGACGCAGCCCGAGCTCGTGCTCGAGCCCAGGTTGAGGATGTGGATGTTGTCGCCCACCATCCCCGCAGACGCTTTGTCGTACCAGTTGATGAACGTCTTGTAGGTCGACGTCCCAAGACAGTTTGCGGCGGCGTAGTACTGCCCGACGAACTGGCGCAGATACCCGCCGTCGTCGTCAGCCACGGTCGAGGCGTGCGTGTTGCAGGCGACGCATCCTCCCAGCGCATCGGTGGTGGGCGCCCCGCCGTTGTTGGTCACGCCGTCCTTGGCGCCGTCCGTGTAGGTCGTCTGGCACGCATTGCCGGCGCCGAAAAGCACGGCGATCAAGCCCGCCGAGAAAAGGTCGCTGGGGTGGCTGATGAAGTACGGCGCGACGTTGTCCTGGTAGTGCCCGCACGTGTTGTTCATGGTCAGGAAGTACTGGTTGCCCACCGGGACCTGCCACGCGACCTGCGGCCGGCCGGTCTTCGTCTTCAGCTCGCCGACATACGCGAGGTAGCGGCTGAAGTTTGGAAATGTGGTGTTGGTCGGATCCCACCAGTGAGTGAAGCCTGCGTTGTCCGCGCCCTGCGCCTCCCACCACGCCGCGTCGTGGTCGTCCACATCGTTGAAGACCAGGTCCCAGGTGCTGCCGTAGGGGTTGCTCGAGATGCCGGCCGAGTTCAGGAACGCGGCTGTCGAGTCGGCGACGGCGAGAGCGTTGACCGTGGGGTCCGTCGAGCTGTCGATGTCGATCCCGCTCGCCCAACCCGACGCGTGAATCGCCAGCGACGCGTTGGGCGCGTAGAGGTCGCGAATCTTCAGCAGCGCCCGCCCGAAGCCCTGGGCGGTGTCCGGGATGCCGGCCACGTCGGCGAAGCCCGACCCGGACACCCTGGCGCTGAGCGTCGAGGCATCGCCGCCCGCCGCGCGCTGCTGCAGGTAGCCCCACAGGTCCGGCTCCACCTGGACCACGACGGCCTTGCCGAACGCGCCCGCCTTCTGCATGAGCAGCTTGAAGTTGGCGTAGTAGGCGTTCATCGTCGCAACGTTGTTCAGGTTGCTGAAATCCCGGTCCGATTCGTTGGCGCCCGTAGATGGGGTCGACTGCAGGAGCTCGTAGTAGCTGAACACCGGGATATAGCTGTTCGCGGCGGAGTCGTTCATGTAGAGGCTGGCAAACGCGCCGGCCGGGCTGTTCCATGTCTCCCAGCCGCTGCCGGTGTTCACACCGGCCGACAGATACTGGTAGCGATAGCCCCAGGGAACGCCGCTCGTGGTCATCCAGCTGATGCTGCCGGGGTCGTTCGCCAGACCGAATTCCAGCCGAGTTTGCGGCAGGGCTGAGGCGGCGAGGCGATTGAACGTATGGCCGGTCCGCACAGTCGCGTTCACAGGCACGAGGTTCAGGGCCGCCACGGCAACGACGGCGACGACCGCCCTGGCGTGGGTCAGAGAGCCGCTATCTCGTTGAAGGTCGAGAAGTACTGAACCCGTTGCGAGGCAAGGACAGGCTGGGTCGACGTCACCGTCACCGGCCCGCCGATCGTGCCCTGGGGGAAGTGCGCATACGCCTCCCCACCCGCCGGGACGCTCACCACGAGGGCCGTGGCCCCGGGCAGGCTGATCGTCACGGTGGCCGCGGCACCGCCCGGGTTGAGGACGTGGATGTTGTCGTTGTACATGCCGGCCGAGGCCTTGTCGTACCAGTTCAAGTGGCTCGTCGTCGCGGCCTGGGTCGCACTCTCCGCCCAGACCTCGTTGAATGACTGATTGAACTGCACGCGCTGGGACGCCAGCACCGGTTGCGTCGACGACACGGTCACAGGCCCGCCGATGCTGCCCTGCGGGAAGTTCGCGTAGCGCTCCGCACCCGCCGGGACGCTGAGGATCTGAGAGGTCGCACCGGCCAGGCTGATCGTCACTGTCGCCGCCGCGCCACTTGTGTTGAGGACGTGGATGTTGTCGTTCAGCATCCCGGCCGAGGCCTTGTCGTACCAGTTCACGTATGTCGTGGCCGCCGCCTGCGTTGCGCTCTCAGCCCAGACCTCGTTGAAGGACTGGCTGAACTGCACTCTCTGCGACGCGAGCACCGGCTGCGTCGAGGACACGGTCACTGGTCCTCCGATGTTGCCTTGCGGGAAGCTCGCGTACGACTCGGCGCCGGGTGCCACGGTGAAAATCTGCGACGTTGCCCCCTGCAGGCTGATCGTCACGGTTGCGCTCGTCCCGCCAGGGTTGAGGACGTGGATGTTGTCGTTCAGGAATCCTGCCGATGCTTTGTCAAACCACTGGAAGTAGCTCGTCGTCGCGGCTTGCGACGCAGTCTCTGCCCACACTTCGTTGAACGACTGGTTGAACTGCACCCGCTGCGAGGCGAGTACCGGCGGGCCGGAATTGACCGTCACCAGGACCGGACCGCCGATCGTCCCCGCCGGCAGCGTCACGTACGTCTCCTGGCCCGCCCCGGCGGCCCACGCGACGCCCGGGTACCCGGTCACGGTCACGCAGCCGGAGCTGGTGGTGCCGCCGGTGTTGAGGATGTGGATGTTGTCGGCCAGCATCCCGGCCGACGCCTTGTCGTACCAGTTGAGGTAAGAGGTCGACAGCGGCGTCCCGGTGCAGCCGAAGTTCATGTCGAACGATTTGATGAAGTTGTCCGCGGGGGCATAGACGGAACCGCCCGCCTCGGCGGGCGTGACGAAATGGTTCTGGCTTAGGAACGCTGCGCTGTGGTAGATCTGCGCGCCAGTCGCCGCGTCGAACGCGTAGATCCCGACGTTTCCGATGCCGATGACCCACACTGCACCGCCGGCGACGATTGGCGGACCAAACGTCGTTGTGCCGCCGGCGTTCCAGTCCGGCGCCGTGCAGGTGGCGTTGCAGGGGCTGAAGGAAGGAGTCGAGGTATTGGTGCTGAGGGCGACCAGGCCGTGGTTCTCACACTCGACGTAGATGAACGGCGCGGCGTACGCGAACGAGCCGAAGGTCGCGTCCGTGTTGTTGCCAAAACAGACGGGCGCTTCCGAATAGGTTGCGGGCTTCGGTGTCGGAAACAGCTGGCCATCCATGCCGCCCAGGCTGGCCGGGTTGAGGAGAAACCCTGCCCCCCACTTCCCGGACTGGAACATGAGGCTGGGGCTAATCAGCACCGAGGTCGCCGAACCGAGGTCCTGGTCGTTGCCGCACCAGTTGTTCTTCCAGTCCTGAGGAACAAACGAATCCTGGTGGGCAAGGGTTGACGAAAATCGGACGACGGCATCGTTCTCGAAGGTCGGGGTGCCGTTGAGGTTGGCGTTGCAGCCGCTCCCGGTGCCGTTGCCCGAGGTCTCGAAGACGTTCCCGGTCGAGTCATCGACCACGACACCACCGGCACCCCAGAAGCCGGCCGCGACTCCGGGAGTCACGTAGTAGTTCGTGATCGCCGCGCCGCTCGTTGGAACCGCCGCGATGTAGCCGTGATAGCTCCCGCAGTCCCCGTTGCGGCCGCCGAAGGGCACGTACACAAAACCGTTGCGCAGCGCGAGGGCGCCACGCTGGCCCTGGATGGTCCAGTCGAATCCAGCCGGCGTGATCGCCGTGTTGAGCACGATGTTGCCCGAGCTGCCGAGGTCCAGGCCGAACAGGTGATACGTGGGAGGCGTGCCGGCCAGTTCGGCGACGACATAGATGCGGTTGGCCGTCGTGTCGATGACCGGCGTGCTGAGGATTCCGGGCTTGAGGGTGCTGCAGCCCCAGCCGCTCGTCTGGATGGCGCCGACGTTCTTGCTCCAGAGCACTGTCCCGTCTGACTGCTTCAGCGCGTACACCGTGCCGTTGAGCGTGCCGGCGTAGACGACGCCGTTCAAGACCAGAGGCTCGGCGTAAACCTGGTCGTCCAGCGCCGGCGAGGTCCAGCCGGCGGATGCGGATGCGACCTTGGGCAGCGTCGGGTCATTGCCGGTGTGCGCGTCGTCGCGGTGATACACGGTCCACGAGCCGGTCGAAGCGGCTGCCACTGCCTTGATGGGCGCGGGTCGGGACGGTGCTATCGCAACGGCGACGACCAGTGCCAGCAGCGCAGCCAAGGCAAGACATGCCGGCCGGTAGAGACCCCGCATCTTGGTCATCAACGCCTCCGGGGCGACCCGTGGTCGCCCGATCTAGCTAATCGGCCGGTATTTCGTTGAACGACTGGTAGTACTGGACGCGCTGTGAAGCAAGGACAGGCAGGGTCGAGCTGATCGTGACCGGACCCCCGATGGTGCCCGGTGGGAAAGTGACGTAAGCCTCCGCTCCGGCTGCGACCGTGATCATCAGCGGGGTCGCGCCCGGCAGACCGACGGTCACACTCGCGCTAGCGCTCCCCGGGTTGAGCAGGTGGATGTTGTCGTTGGCCATCCCCGCCGAGGCCTTGTCGTACCAGTTGACGTAGCTCGTCGCGGCCGCCCTCGCGGCGGTCACCGCGGGGACCTCGTTAAAGGATGAGTAGTACTGCACGCGCTGAGTCGCGAGAAGCGGCTGCGTCGAAGTCACTTTGACCGGTCCGCCGATCGTGCCCTGCGGGAACGTGACGTAAGTTTCGGCCCCACCCGCAATCGTCACGGTTCGCGGCCCCACCCCCGAAACGGTCACAGTCACGCTTGCGCTCGACGTACCCGGGTTGAGCAGGTGGATGTTGTCGTTGAACATGCCCGGCGAGGCCTTGTCGTACCAGTTGAAGTAGCTGGTCGCGGCCGCCTGGGCCGGGTTGAGCGCCCAGACCTCGTTGAAAGTCTGGTTGTACTGCACCCGCTGGGATGCGAGAACGGGCTGGCTCGCCGTCACGGTGACAGGGCCACCGATCGTGCCCGCCGGGAACGTGACGTAGGTCTCGGCGCCGGGCGCTACGGTGACGACCTGTGCGGGGGCTCCGGGCAGGGCGACCGTGACGCTCGAAGCCGTGCCGCCTGGATTGAGAAGGTGAATGTTGTCGTTGAGCATGCCGGGTGAAGCCTTGTCGAACCAGTTGAAGTAGCTGGTGGTCGCCGCCTGCGTCGCCGCCGCCGTCCAGACCTCGTTGAACGACTGGCCGAACTGGACGCGCTGCGAGGCCAGCACAGCCGGACCCGAATTCACCGTCACCATCACCGGGCCGCCAATCGTGCCGGCCGGCATCGTCACATAAGTCTCCTGGCCGCCGGTCGCGGTCCAGGGCGCTACCGCCTTGCCGCTCACCGTGACGCAGCCTGAGCTCGCGGCGGTCCCCGGGTTGAGAAGGTGAATGTTGTCGCCGGCGACTCCGGGCGACGCCTTGTCATACCAGTTCAGGTAGCTCGTGAACAGAGTTGGTCCAGGCGTCACCGAGCTCGTGCCGGCGCCGACTCCGGGTCCGCTGCTGTTTATGCCCTGGACGGTGAACGTGTACGGCGTGCCGGCAGTCAATCCGGTGACTGTGGCGAAGGTCGCGTTGCCCGGCACCGTCACGGTCGCTCCGCCCGGGCTCGCCGTCACCTGGTAGCTCGTGACCGGTCCGCCCGCGGTGGGCGCTGCAGTCCAGCTGATCGACGCCGACGTGTTCCCCGGACACGCGTTGAGGTCGCCGACCAGGCCGGGGATCAGCGTGAAGTGGGTGGCGAGGGCGTTCCACAGCTCTCGTGCGCCACCCCCGTAGTCGAGGGTGAACAGGCCCACGCCGCGCAGGTCGTCCTTGTTGACGACGTCGTACTTGTAGCTCAACGAGACCGAATCGTCGAAGTACTGCAGGCGATTGCAGTTGAAGTCCGAGTCGTACCACGTGTCCCACTCCGTGACCCCTTCGCTCGGATCGCGATGCGAGGTGAAGTTGTAGACCCCACTCTGGGTGCGGACGGTGGACGCGTAGAGGTACGTCGGCGTGGCGAAATTCTCGTTGGGGAAAATGCCGTTCGGTTGGAGGTACGGATGCGGGTCGGTCAGGTTGCCGACGCATCCCCGCCGGCCGTAGTACGGCTGGCCGAGGATGATCTTGTGGGAAGGCGCGTAGTTCAGGTACTGGCTCATCGACTTGGTGACGTTGAAGCGATATGTGTTGAGCGGCGAGACGGGGTTGAAGCAGTACGCAGTGCAGTTGAGAGGCACCTCCGACCAGTTCGACATATCGCTGTCGTACGACATGACGAAGAAGGCGTCCACGTACGGCTGCAGGCCGGCGATGTCAAAGAACTCGAGGTTGTCCTCTGCCGATCCGGCGTAGGTGTCGATGAGCAGGTAGCTGCCGGCCGGCATCGCGGCCCGCAGGTTCTGCGTGAACGCGGTCATCTGTGACCTGCTGGTCTGGCCATTGGGGCATGTGATGTTGTTGGCTTCGTAGTTGATGTTGATTCCGTCGAGGCCTAGCCCAGTCATCTGACCCACGATTTCGCCGATGGTGTGTCCGGCGTTTACCTGCGTCAGGCCCGCACACACAGGGGCGTCCCCATGCAGGTTCAACGAGACGACGACTTTGGTACCAGCCGCATGCGCGGTGTTGAGTAGATTGGTCATTGTCGTCGAGTGGTAGATGTTCCAGTCCGTATCTCGGATCAGGGCGCCGTCGCCGGCGTTCACGTGCAGCGCGAAAAAGACCACCGTGCTGAGAAGGCTGAAGTTCCAGCTCGGGTAACCGACCGAGGGGTCGCCGATCATGCTCGCGTTGACGAATCCGAGAACCTCGCGTCTCAGCTGCGAGTTCGCCGCCTGGACGGCAGCCATGGGTATCGCGCCGCGATTTGCGTGCAGCGCGATCTGTGGTGAGCTCGACGGGCCCCGAGCAGCAAATGCTGCGGGCAACGTCAAACCGATCATCAGGATCAGGACCACCAAGAGCGTCGTGAGTCGGTTCATGAGCGTAAGCAATGAGCCGTGCCCGGACACTCTAGCAAATGATTCCCCTCATTCCAGCCTCCAAGCTCAACGGCCGGACGCCCCATGCCTGCGTTCGAGTCGCCCAAACGGGCTATCTAGGCTGCGGGGATCTCGTTGAACGTTTGGTAGAACTGGACGCGCTGCGAGGCGAGGATCGGCTGATTCGAGATCACTGTCACCGGGCCGCCGATCGTGCCCGCGGGAAAGCTGACGTAGGACTCGGCCCCCGGCGCGACAGTCACCGTGACCGCTTTCGATCCTGGCATGCTAACCGTCACGCTTGCGGCCGTACCGCCGGGATTGAGCAGGTGGATGTTGTCGCTCTCCATACCCGGTGAGGCCTTGTCGTACCAGTTAAGGTAGTCAGCCGGCGCAGCCTGGGCCGCAGACAGCCCGGGCACCTCGTTGAATGACTGCACGTACTCGACCCGCTGTGAAGCCAGGACTGGCTGCGTCGAGCTCACCTTGACCGGGCCGCCGATCGTGCCCGCGGGAAAGCTCACATAGCTCTCGGCTGCGGGTCCAACGCTCACGGTCAGCGAGCTACTTCCGGGGAGACTCACCATCACGCTCGCGCCCGCAGTCCCCGGGTTGAGCAGGTGGATGTTGTCGGCGACCATCCCGGGCGATGCCTTGTCGTACCAGTTGAAATAAGTGGTTGTCGAAGCTTGCGCCGAGCTCTGTGCCAGGACCTCGTTGAAGGTCTGGTTGTACTGAACCCTCTGCGACGCGAGCACGGGCTGGGTCGAGGTCACCGTCACCGGTCCGCCAATCGTGCCGCCGGGGAAGGTGACGTAGGCCGCGGCACCAGGGGCGATGGTGACCGACTGCGGGCTCGCCCCCGGAACGCCAACTGTCACGCTGGCGCTCGTGCCTCCCGGGTTGACGAGGTGGATGTTGTCGTTGACCATGCCCGGCGAAGCTTTGTCGAACCAGTTGAAGTAGCTCGTGGTGGCCGCCTGGCCGGCACCAGCGGTCCAGACCTCGTTGAACGACTGGCCGTACTGAACCCTCTGCGATGCCAGCACGGCGGGGCCCGAGTTGACTGTCACCCGCACGGGCCCGCCCATCGTGCCCGCGGGCATCGTCACGTAAGTCTCCTGTCCCGGGTTCGCGCTCCAGGCCGCCACGGCCTTGCCGCTCACGGTGACGCAGCCGGTGCTGGCTGTCGGACCTGGGTTGAGGAGGTGGATGTTGTCTGCCACCACACCAGGGGAGGCCTTGTCAAACCAGTTGAGATAGCTCGTGGCGACGGGAGGACCAGACGGTGTCACGGGCGCTGTTGTCGCACCCAGCCCTGTCCCGCCCGCGTTGATGGCCTGCACAGTAAAGGTGTACGCGGTGCCAGGCGTCAGCCCCATCATGTCCGCCAGGGTGACGTTCGCCGGCACGTTCACGCTGGCGCCGCCGGGGCTGGCCGTCACCTGATAGCTCGCCACCGACGCCCCGCTGCTCGCAGCGGCGGTCCAGCTGACTGTCACGTGAGAGTCGCCGGCGCAGGCGCTCAGGTTGCCGGGCTGCCCGGGGACGATTGAGAAGTGGGTCGCCAGCGCGTTCCAGAGCTCCGGCGCACCGCCGCCGTAGTTCAAGTTCCAGATGCCGACACCTCGCAGGCCGTCTTGATTCACCAGGTCGTACTTGAGGCCCAGCGACGTGGCGTCGTCCCAGTACAGCTCGCGCGTGCAGCCCATCGTCGTGTTTATCCACGTGTCCCACCGTTCCTGCCCCGCGGGGTCGTAAGGATCGCGATGCGCGACATAGCTGCCTGCCTGCACGGTGTAGTAGCCGGCCTCGGTGGATGCATCCAGGTATGAATCGGCCGTCACCGCGCCGGAGGGATATTGGTTCTGCGTGGCGCTGGTGACGCAGGACTTGCGGCCGTAGTAGGGAACGCCGAGGATGATCTTCGACGTCACCACGGTCGCCGCGTACTGGGCCGCAGTAGATATGTCGTTGTAGTAGTAGCCGCTGAGCGGCGCTGTCGGACTCAGGCAGAAGCTGCTGCAACCGAGCGGCGACCTCTTGTAGTTCGAGTACTCGAGGTCATACGCCATCACGAAGAACGAGTCGACGCTTGACGCCATGCCCGCGACGTCCATGAAACCGACGGGGTCTGACGCCGAGCTCGCATACGTGTCGACGGACAGATATGAACCGGCTCCCAATGCAGACCGCAGCCCGCTGACGACGCTGGTCAGGGCGTGCCGCCCCCAGGATGAATCGGCAGGGCTGCCGCAGCTGCCGTTGAGCCCTTCGTAATCGACGTTGACACCATCTACGCCTTTGGCTTTGACCTCCGCGACTGTGTTCGCGATGGTCGTCGAAGAGTGCGTCAGCGCGGAGCACATGTGCGGATTGCCCGCGGCAAAGTCCTGCTGGATGATGGTCAGCACGACCCTGGTGCCGTGAGCGTGGGCGGTGCTGACCAGCCCACCGACCTGGCTCGAGTCCCAGACCGTCCTGTCGCTGTCCGCGGCGAACGTTCCATCGTCCTGGACGTGAAGGCCGAAGAACGCGACGGTGGTGAGCAGGGAGAAGTTCCACGTCGAGTAGCCCACCGTTGGGTCGCTCAGGCTGCTCGCGAGCGCGAACCCGAAAACCTCGCGTTTCAAGGTGGGCGTGCTTGCCGCGACGCCGCGAGGGCCAGTCCGCGTCGTGCTGTGTTTGGCCGCATCAACTCCCGGCGAGGCCGAAACGTTGATCGCACCCACGAGCAACCCGTTGCCCAGTGCCAGGAGAGCAGTCAGTACTAGGACGAAGCGTCCCGTTCGTTGCAGGTACATGTGGCGGGTACCGGGTGTCGCACTGTACACGGCCGCTACACGCGAGGTCAATCAAATTCGCCTCTCCTCCGGCCGCCGTCGAGGGCGCTCCAGCCTCATTCCTATAATCTCGGTCACATTGGTCAAGCCAGGCCCGAACCCGCCCCCTCACAAGGTTGGCGTGGTCGTTCCAGCTCGCAACGAGGCCAACCGGATCGGAGGCGTGCTGGCTGGAATCGGCGACCGCGTCGAGGGCATCCCCGTCATCTCGCTGGTCGTAGATGACGGCTCCACGGACCGGACGTCAGAGGTCGCGCGCGAGCACGGCGCCCGTGTGATCGTCCACGCCATCAACCTCGGCAAGGGAGCCGCGATGAAGACCGGCTGCGCCGCGGGCCTCGCGGCCGGCTGCGATGTGCTGGTGCTGATGGACGGCGACGGCCAGCACCGGCCCAGCGACCTGCCCGCGATGCTGGCGCCGATCCTTGCGGGCAAGGCCGACCTGGTGCTCGCGCGCCGGCGTTTCACCGGGGAGATGCCCGCGAGCGCGCGCCTGGGCAACTGGGGCCTGACGCGGCTCTTCACCCTGATGTTCGGGGCCACCTTCACGGACACGCAGTGCGGCCTTCGGGCCTTCAGCAGCGACGCATATAAGAAGGTCGACTGGCTGGCGACCGACTACGCGGTCGAAACGGAGATGCTGGTCCGCGCCGCCCGGGCCCGCTTGCGAACGGCCGAGGTCGACATCGAGACCATCTATCACGACGTCTACAAAGGCACCACCCCGCTCGACGGGTTGAGGATTCTTCTTCAGATGATCCGTTTGCGCATCATGAGCAGCTGATGTCCGGCATCCAGCTCCTGGCCATTGCCTTCGCGGTTGCTATGGCCTTCTGGACCTACCGCACGTATCGCCGGCGCGACCTCCTGCCTGTGGAAGCTGTCCTGTGGTTCGCCATCTGGATCGGGCTCGTCTTCGTCTCGGCGTTCCCCGACGTGATGCGAAGCGTCGTAGGGCCGCTGCATGTCGCGCGGCTGCTCGACCTCGTGATGATCGTCGCGCTCCTTTTGCTTTCGACCCTGGTGTTCGTGCTCAACAGCCGCGTGCGTCATACCGAAAGGCGAATCGTCGAGCTGGTGCGCAAGCTGGCACTCTCAGCCGAAGAGCCGGACGGGAACGGCAAGCATCCGGTAGGCCAGGTTCACGGGGATGCCGGCGAGACGGCTGAGTAGACCCGGTCCGATGACCTGGTCCGGCGGAAGGTCAGACGACATCAAACGGATGACCTCACGGTCCCCCACCTTCCGCAGCGCCTGCGTCCGCCGCCGCTTCTCCATGACCTGCGGCCAGTTGCCGTAGATCCACCCGTGCGCTTGCAGCTTGGCCCGGAGATACGCCGGTCCATGGGTGATGGCATAGATCCACATCAGAAAGCCGGTCGCCCAGACAGGCGGTGAAAGCGCCACGAGAGTCCCCCATCGGAAATTCTTGAGAAGAGTCAGTCGCCGGTTGCGCTCGAGGAAGCAGAACTTTCGCGGCGTCATGCGAAGCGAATACTTGTGGTAGACGATCGAGCGCGGCGCATATGCGATCGCGTACCCGGCGAGGTTGGCGCGCAGCGAGAGGTCGACGTCCTCGCAGTAGGTGAAGTAGTCGGCATCGAAGCCGCCGATCCGCTCGAGGACGTCGCGCCGGATCATGAAGGCGCAGCCCGAAACGGCGGCGACCCGAACGCAATCATCGAAAAGTCGCGCCGGCTGGCCGAGGCCGCGGCAGAACCCCAGGCCGCTGAGGTGGATGTCGTTGCCGCACGTGTTGACGCGGTCGCGGTCGGCGAAATAGCAGATCCGTGAGGTGGCGAGGCCGACGCCCTCCTGGTTCACAGCTTCCAGAAGCCCGGTGACGAAGTCAGGTTCGACCTCGGTGTCGGGGTTCAGGACGACGAGATACTCGCCCATGGCGACCTCGAACCCGGCGTTGTTCGCAGCGGCGTAGCCGGCGTTGTGGTCCAGGGCGTGGATCTGGACCCAGGGATGCGCCGTCTCGAGGTACTCGCGGGTGCCGTCGGTCGAACCGTTGTCCACGGCGATCACCTCGACGTTGGGATAGGTCTGGCGCTGCAGCGAGGCGAGGCACACCGGAAGGTCCTGCCTCGCGTTCCAGCAGACGATCACGACGCTGACCAGAGGCACGGCCGGTGCCCCCACTTCTATTTCTCCGCCAGGGGTCGGGCCAGGGCCAGGTGCTGGTAGGCGAGCAGGCCGGGCAGCGCCCGCGCCGCGGCGTGGGCTGCTGCGCTCAGGCGGCCTCCGCGCAGCACCGGGATGGGACACGTCACGTCCGTCTCGACCACCTCGAATCCTCCTGCCCGAAGGGTGTCGAGGAACGTGCGGCGCGTGAAGTTCCGCAGATGCGTGCGATCGAGCAGCCCGCGGTCCGTGTAGTTCCAGCGCCCGGCCAGAAGGGAGAGCCGGAGCGCCCAGTTGGCCCCATTCGGCACGCTGGCCACCAGGCGGCCGCCAGGCGCGACAAAGGGCCTCAGCCGGCGGAGGACGGCGGCGGGGTCGGCCAGGTGCTCCAGCACGTCGCCGAGCAACGCCGCCTCGTAGCCTCCTGGCGTTTCCGGGGGATCCTCGCGCGTGATGTCCACGACGTGGGCGTCCACGCCCGCCTGGCGGGCCTCAGCCACAGCCTGCGGGTCGTTGTCGATGACCACGACCCTTGCCCCTCGCTTGGCCAGCTCGCTGGCGAGGTAGCCCGAGGAGCCTCCTACGTCGAGCACAGTCCTGGGCGAGCCGCAGAGGCGCAGGAGACGCTGGTGCGCGGCATAGGGGTCCGTGCGAAGGGCGACGTATGCCATCCGGGCGAGGATACCTACCCGGCCGCGCCTGGGCCCCTAAACAAAGGACCGCCGCCTCACGCGAGGCGGCGGCCCGTATGTATTTACTTCTGTCGAGCTGTGCCTATTAGAGCGGTTGGGCCCAGATCTCGTTGAACGACGCGTTGAACTGCGTGCGTCCCGCGGCAAGGATTCCAGGACCCGATGTGACGGTGATGTTCACGGGTCCGCCAATCGTGCCCTGAGGCAGCGTGACGTACGTCTCACCGTCGGCCGGCACGATAACGGTCGCCAGGGTAGAGCCGCCACCGATGTCGACGGTCACCACGGCGCTCACGGTTCCGGGGTTGAACAGGTGGATGTTGTCCGCGACAAAGCCCGCGGATGCCTTGTCGTACCAGTTGATGACATTGAACGTCGAGGCGAAGCCGAGCGGATCCTCAGACCAGACCTCGTTAAACGAGTCGTTGTACTGAACACGTTGCGACGAGAGGACGTTCGGCCCTGAGTTGACGACAACTTTGACGGGTCCGCCGATCGTGCCCTGGGGGAATGTGACGTAGGTCTCCGCGCCGGCGGCGACGTTCACCGTGGACGAGACCACACCGCCATCCTCGCTGACGGTGACGTTCGCCGTCGTGACACCAGGGTTGAGTAGGTGGATGTTGTCGTTCAGGAAGCCCGTTGAGGCTTTGTCGAACCAGTTGATGATGCTCGTCTGCGCCGCAAAGCTGGCGTCATGGGCCCAGACCTCATTGAAGGTGGACCGGAACTGGACGCGTTGCGAGGCCAGGATGTTGGCGCCGGCGGTCACCTGAATCTTCACCGGCCCGCCGATTGTGCCCTGCGGGAAGTTGACGTACGTGGAGCTCTGCGGTTGGACGACCGCTGTCCGAATAATTCCCGACACGGTGACGCTGACACTAGATGGCGCGTTGAACGGGTTGAGCAGGTGGATGTTGTCGTTGAGGAAGCCATCTGAGGCCTTGTCATACCAGTTGATGTAGCTGGTCGCCGCGGCGCTGAATGAATCAGCGGACCAGATCTCATTGAAGGATTGGTTGTACTGGACACGCTGCGAGGCCAGGACGAACTGGTCTGAGTTGACGACGACCGGCCCGCCGATCGTGCCGGACGGGAAGGTGACGTAGGTCTCGGCTCCAACGGCCAAGTTGCTCACAGAAACCTGCGCCCCGCCGGGGCCGGTCACCGTGATGTTGGCGGGTGCCGAGCCCTCGTTGACCAGGTGGATGTTGTCATTGAGGAAGCCTGCGGACGCCTTGTCGAACCACTGGAAGTAAGACGTGAAGGCGGCGAACGTGAAGTGGTCCAGAGCAGTTGCTGCGCTGGTCCCCTGCGCGTTAGTGACCGTGACGTCCACTGTGCCAGCCGCGTGGACTGGGCTGACGGCGGTGATCGACGTGTCCGAGTTGATCACAAAGCTGGCGGCAGGGGTGGTGCCGAAATCAACTGCCGTCGCAGGACTGCAGTAACCCAGACCCGTGATCGTTACGGTCGTGCCGCCGCTAGACGGACCGGCATTCGGATTCACGTTAATGACTGTTGGAGGGCTCGCTACATAGCCGTAGCCATAGCCGTAGCCAACGCACGCGACGAGCTTGCCGCTAAAGGGAACCTTGCCGGCGGTTACAAAAGACAACGCCAACACCGCGGCAACGGCGAGGATCGGCAGGACTCTGGCGGCGATCGCTCTCTTAGGCACTTGGATTCCTCCCAACTAAGACCATGATTCCAACGACTCGGGATCCGAGGCGGCCGGGTCTAACCCCAGCTCAATTCCCGCCTGAACGGCCCCCAGGCAGGGATGAGTTCAAACGACCGCGCAATGTAAACACCAATCCATCGGGCTGTCAATTAAACCTTTTGCCTTGGAAAGTAAACGGATGTATAGCCGAAGCTAAGCTTGAGGATGAATTGCGTAGATCACGATCGATTCGTAGTCACCGACCTTGGTCAACCCAGGCTGGGTGTCCAGAAAGGCATAGGAGTGCCAATCGACCTCCCGAGTCAGCACCACGTACTTGACTCCATAAGCCGCCAGGACCTGGCCCCAATCGCCTTTGGCACCGTCCCTTACTAGGCCCGAGACCACTAGCTGGTCGGGATCCTGGGGAGGCGAGATCCCAGGGACCTCTGGGTCGGCGCTAACCAGGACCGGAACCGAGAAGAAGCCTGGCGCCGGCGAAGCAATAACGTTGTTTCGGTTCTGGACGAAGCTGTAACTCATGTACTCGTGCCAGGGCAGCACGAGGGTTCGCCCTGGATGGGTATCGGAACTGAGAAGGCGATCAGCCGCATACCATCCGGCCGGGTACGCCGACGGCTTGATCTCGCCGTGAGCCCCAAATAGGAGCCCGTTGCCGCAATACAGCGGGAGCGCCAGAACCAGGGCTGCTGCGAACCCGGCTACCCATTCGGAGCCGACAGGGTCGCGCACACGTTTCTTGAGCCAAGCCAGAATCGCAACCGCACCAAATCCAACCAGCTGGGAGTACACGAGCGCGAGCATCGCGCCCCATTTCCCTGCGTCCCTCATTCCCCGGTACGTAGGTATCTCGGCGTAGAGCCACTGGACAATCCGTGCGGTCAGCGGATACGAGATGCCAATCTCCAGAATCAGCGCCGCTATAGCGCCCGCGAGCAAACCGAGGACCCACGGCGCCAGGCCCTGGTCGCGGTCCCGCAAAGCAGCAAACGCACCGACACCGCACAGGATCAAGAGCACACCCAAAGCCGCGGGCCATGCGGGTACGAACGCCTTCATCGAGGTGAATCGCCCGGTGGCTTCCGCCCAAAAGCCATAAAGGCCTAAGAGATTCGGCACGATCCCGAGGCTCCGATCAGGTATCGCCGCGAAGGCGTTCAAATCGCCCAAACCAATGCCGGCCAGTCGAGCACCTTCGGAATTCGTGCCTCGGAGTAGAGGTACGACCCAGTAGGCACTTGCTGCGAAAACTGCCAGGAACATGATCACTAGCGGAGCAACCAGCCGTTTCAAGTAGGGCAGCATCGGCCGAGCGGCAAGGACGTACGCCACAACAACAGCGACGTACAGAACGCCCGCTATGAGTAGGAAGTGGAGACTCAGTACGCCAAGAACGGCGAGGCTGAGCGCGGCAACTAAAGCCGTGCCTACGCCCGGCTCGCCAACAAGCCGACGAAGTCTCAGTGCCATCCAAGGTAGAGCCGCGTAAGCAGCGAGGACGAAAAATTGCCCATAGTGCAACCTTCCGTACACGAACGGGTTGGCCACGTAGATCGTGGCAGCCGCCGCGCCGGAAAGGAACCCCTTGGAAGGCACCGCCCTATATGCCAGAGCAGCCGACGCGAACAGTGCGCCAAGCACAAATAGCTTGCTGGTCAGCTCTCCGCCCAGGACCCGCGATGCGAGCGCGAGGACCGCATACAGCACCATCTCACTCGAGGCGCTTGATGGAAACTCAAATCGGCGCGGTCCCGGCCAGTCAGTTCCGAACAGGTAGCCCGGTAAAAGCCATGGCCCCGCAATCAAGGCTGTCAGGAAGGCTGCCCACAGAAATGCGAGGTAGGGTCGTCCAGCTAGGTCGATCCGCTCTTTGCCTTGCGACTTCGGCAGGAGCACAGCTGAAGCCAACGCCATATAGTATTCGCTCGATCCGCTCGCACGATCGATGGCGATTGACTGACGTGCCGAGCGGGGATTTGGGACTTTCGTTGGGGGTCACGTGAGTACGTCATCGACTGCGACCCGGGCGACCGGTTGGCGCGGCGCAATTCGGGCCGACCAGGTGGTCGCCCACAACCTCGTTCTGGGCGCGGGGACAATGGCTGCTGGCGTCCTCGGCGTGGCTTTCCAATCGATTGTGTCGCATCGGTTGCAGCCTGCTGATTTCGGCGCCGTCTTCGCTGTCGTAAGCCTGGTGACGCTAATTGGACTGCCCTCTGGTGCCCTCACGCTGCTCATGGCTCGAGAGGCAAGTCGAGATCGAGCCCATAACGCTTACGCAGCCAGCGCCGCCCTCTTACGCGGAGGCACCCGGGTATCGATCCTTGCCGGCCTCGCTTTAGCGACCGTCCTCGCTATCAGCTCGCCTATCTTGGGTCGGTTCTTGAACGTGCCCCCGCCGCTACTGCTCGCGGCCGCAATTGGGGCTCCCTTCACATTCGCCTCCCCGTTGTTGATGGGGGAGCTCCAGGGTGAGCAACGTTTTCTCGCCTTGTCGCTTCTGTCGTCCAGCCAGGCTGGTCTCAAGCTGGTCGCCGCCATCGCCCTGGGCATTGTGTTTGGTCCGTTTGGGGTCATCGCGGGGATTTCAGTTGCCTCTGCCGTGGTCTACGCCGTAGCGGTTGGGATGCTGTGGCCCAAGCTAACGATCAAGAGTCAGCTGTCATGGAGACGGCCCGCAGTGGCCTACCTGGTGGTAGTGGTCCCAAGCACGCTGGCACTTGCAGTCTTGCTGAGCACCGATGTGCTACTCGTGAAGCATTTCTTTTCACTCCGCGCCGCTGGCGAGTACGCCGCCGTTGCGGCCATGGGTCGCGCGATTTTCTGGGGAGCGAGTGGAGTCGCCGCGGTGCTGTTTCCGAAGGTGGTCGTTCGGCGCACACAAGGCCAGGGCGGCTTGAACCTTGTCATCGCTTCGTTGGTGCTGGTGGCCTTAGGTGGCGTCCTCGGACTGGTTTTGCTCTCGTTCGCATCAACGTGGCTTCTGACAGCTTTCGCTGGAGCAGCCTACGTCGGCGCCGTCGGCTACCTTCCGTGGTACGCCCTCGGCATGACGCTGTTGGGAGCCGTCGCGGTTCTGATTGCGACTCATCAGTCGTCCGGAAACACAGGTTTTCTGGCCATCCTCCTCCCCCTCACCCTGCTCGAACCAGTGCTGATCGCAGCATTTCACCAAGACCCCGCTCAGGTGGTCCAGGTCATGGACGTCTCGATGAGTCTGGTTCTGGTCGGACTGGCAGCTTTGTATGTGGCTCAGCATCGCGACTCGCGCTGGGCAGTCGATTCGGTAGTAGTAGATGGACACGGGGTGCCCGAGCCATCTCAGATTCCGTTGACAACCGTTATGGCATCCGCAGGTCCGGTCACGACCGTCGGCGCCACAATGCACAAGGACAAGCCATCGTGAGTACCAAGGTAATTCCTGACACAGCTGACCAGTCAACCACCCACAACCCCGTCGTGCCATCCCATGTTCAGCTGTCCGTCGTCGTCCCGGCCTTCCGCGAGGGACGGAACATTTACGCGAACCTGGTGCGCCTGCTCACCGAGCTTGATCAACTCGGCACTGACTACGAAGTGATCGTAGTTTCTGACGGCAACACGGATGCAACGGCCGTCGAAGCGCGGAGAGTCTCTTCTCCCCGGATCAAGGTGCTGAGTTATCCGATGAACATCGGTAAGGGCTTCGCTCTCAGTTACGGGGTGAGCGAAACGCGCGGGTCACTGGTCACCTTCATCGATGCCGACATGGAACTTGACCCTCACAACATCAGAGCTTTTCTCGATGTCATGAAGGATTCGGATTGTGACGCCGTGGTCGGTTCCAAGAGGCACCCCGCTTCGAAGGTGTCGTACCCGTGGGCCCGGCGCTTTCAAAGCTCCATCTACCAATTGGTGATCCGCATCTTGTTCAACCTCAACGTTCGTGACACGCAAACGGGACTGAAGCTGTTCCGTCGCGATGTTCTGCTGGCGGTTGTTCCATTGCTTGCGGTGAAGGGCTTTGCCTTTGACCTGGAGCTTCTCGTCGTCTCCAGCAAGTTGGGCCACACCAAGATTGTCGAGGCGCCTATCGACCTGGCCTACAAATTTGAAAGCACTGTCGATCTCCATGCCGTGTGGCGCATCTTGTGGGACACGGCCGCAATCTTCTACAGACTGCGGATCCTCAAGTACTACGACCGCCGCGCCGCCGAACTTGCAGGATCGCCAGCTCCTCGTTCGTAGCCAGGTATGCAAACCGACCCGTTAGAAGACCCTTCTCCCGACGCGGCCTTTTACGAACGGCGAACGACCGAAAAGAATCCCACGAGCGACAACCCGGAAATGACCGGGCTTGTCCGGCGAATTCACGACTGGTGCGGCATTGAGGACGGCTTCCGCGTGCTGGACTTCGGCTGTTACGACGGTTACATAGTCCGAAGGCTTCGGAAGCTCGCAAAGATCCACGGCGTCGGGATCGATATATCGCCGAGCGCCATGGCCCAGGCAAGGCACGCCGCGGATAACGAGGGTCTAGATGGGTTGGAATTCGTGGTCAGCGACGGCGCCCACGTCCCCTTTCCCAACGGTTCGTTCGACGTGGTCATCTGCAGCGAAATTCTTGAGCACGTTCCCGACCTCGATGCGGTTCTGGCCGAGATCTCTCGCATCCTTGTCAAGGGTGGCCGTGTTTACGCAACAATGCCGAACAGCCTGTCGGATGTGTGGGCGCCGTTTCACCCTCTGTGTAGGCGAGTCGATCAGGTAGAAGGGCACTTGCGGCGGATGACTCGAACGGAATTCATAGCTGCGCTGCAGAGTCACGGACTGCAGCCAACACGGGTGCGATACAGGGGATTCGTGCTGTCAGCCCTCTGGTACTCCACGTTCATCTACAACCCGCGGATCAAACGAATGGGAATCTCCCTGATCTCTCAGCGGGAGTCGCTCTCCCAGCGCACTGCACGGTTGGCTGCGTTCAGCATGATGCGCGCGTATATCGCCTTTGATCGACTCTTCCAGGGAAGTCGACGCTGCATGGGGATTGATGCTGCGCTGTCCAAGGTGTGACGGTCCGCAGGGGGCGGCAGGATTTCGATCGATGAGCTTCGCCGATGGTCCCAGGCGTCTGGGACCGTGATCTCGGCAACAAAGCCGCGAGTCGCCGTCTGCATCGGTGCATTCGAATACGGCGGCCAGGGCACAGTGGTCGAGCAGGAGCTGATTCACCTTCAAGACCGATTCGACCTGACTCTGATATCGGAGCGGATGCTGAGAGCGATCCCTGACGGCGTCTCGGCCGTTGAACTCTCCCCGTGGAGGCCCTTTCCCGCAACCAACCCCGCGTTGCGCGCTTTGCTTCGACGCTTTGACCTCGTTCACTGTCATGACTCGCTGGGCATGATGGTTGCGGCCCGAGCTGCTGGTAAGCGATTCCTCGTCACCTCACACGGCATCGCGCCCATTCGCCTCAGGCCAACCACGCGCTCGAAAGTCGAAGGGCGGATCACGCTCGCCGCTTACCCGAGTCTCTATCGATCGGCCGATGTGGTTGTAGCGATCAGCAGATACGTAGCAACCTGGGTGAAGGAATTTGCCAAGGTAGACGCTCAATTCATTCCCAACGGAGTGGCAGGCGTCATGCCGTCGATCTCGAGCCGACCCACAGAACGAAAGCTCCTCTACGTAGGCGAGATCAGTAAGCGCAAAGGCGTAGCGGACCTGATCGATGGGCTACAAGCTTCCCCAAAGGACGTGTCCCTGGACCTCGTAGGCAGAGCCAGCCCTCCGTCATATTGGTCCGACGCCAGCCGATCGAAGCTGTCCGATCGCATTCGGTTCCACGGAATTCTGGAACCAGCCGACTTGGCACATGCATACGCTTCGGCGTTCTGCACCTGCTCCGCGTCATTTTGGGAGGGCTTTGGCTTGCCTGTGCTCGAAGGTTTTAGCTTCGGCCGTCCATCAGTCGTGCGCGGCCAGGGAGGAATGCTCGAACAGGTGGAAGAGTCAGGAGCCGGGTGCTGCTTCCAGACACCAAGCGAAATGGCGGCTTGCATCGATGTCGTGACGGAGAACTGGGAAGAGTTCTCGAAGCGTGGCAGGGAGTTTGCAAGCATCCATACGTGGCGAGAAACGTTTCGCGCTTACGGAGATCTGTTCCAGCGTCTTCTGCACTAAGTACGAAACAGGAGCCGATGCACAACTCAGCCGTTATCTAGCGGCTTTGGCCGGCAGTCGAGAACTCATCATCAGCACCTCATACTCGTGGGAGAGACTTGGCCACGAATGCTCGATGAGGACTTGATCAGCGATCCGTTCCTCATCGCCAGTGAGGGGACCTCGCGACAGTGCCCGGTGGAGTGCACCTGCCAACTCCTTTGGATCGTCAAGTTCAACCAGTTCTGCGACTGGTGGTCGAAGGAATTCGGCCAACCCCCCGATGCGGGATGCAACCACGCGTCGTGTTGCCCCCACTGCTTCGAGAGCTACCAGCCCGAAGGGTTCGTCACGCGATGGCACGGCGACGACGCCAGCCAGCTCGAAAAGATCGGAAAGGCCCTCGCGGTCCAGCCAACCGGGGAAGCAGACTTTAATGTCGGCCGGTAACAGAGCCGCTATCTGGCGCAAGGTCGAGAGTTCTCCTCCATCGGCGCCGGCGATCACGCACGCCAACCGCGGCACACCAACATCACTGAGAGCGCGAAGCAGAACGTCGAACCCCTTGCTCCTGGAGAGTCGGCCAGCGGCGGCGATCACCGGGACACCTGGTTCCAATCCGAGCCGTTGACTCAGCCTCGCCGCGCGACGATCATCGCGGCCGGGAAGTGGAGTGATTCCATTAGGCACGACCGTGACCTGGCGGTCCGAGTGCAACGCCTCCGCCACTGCGCGCGATATCGCCGTCACCGCGTCCGCTCCGGCCATCGTGCGTACAGGTCCCATGCGACGGTAAGCCGCATAGGCAGCTCGAATTGGCGCACGCCGGCGGCTTGGGGTCTGTGGCAATCCGTGGACCGTGAAAATGTACGGGACCTTCCTACGAACGAGAAACGCTGACGCCAAGTCCACCAATGCATAGCCGTAG
The DNA here is from genome assembly GCA_005880915.1 of Chloroflexota bacterium. Lineage (GTDB taxonomy): Bacteria > Chloroflexota > Dormibacteria > Dormibacterales > Dormibacteraceae > 40CM-4-65-16. Next base: position 190,617 of record VBIW01000034.1, read on the forward strand.
CCGTGCAGGTGAGCAACGTCAGGCGACCATTCTTTGAGGTCCTGGCCCAGCTGAAAGCTGGCCGCGGGATTGGGTGGCACAACTGATCGGAAATGTGGTTGCCGTCTGAAGAGTGGAACCAAAGGGTACCGATAGACAGAGACGCCGTCCTTCAGGTCTGCCAGACGACCGCCTCGCCAGGATCTATGCGTGTCCCAGGCGGAAAACACCCGAACCTCATTGGTCTTTGCGTACTCGAGGGCCAAGGCTTCGGACACAATCCCTCCACCGCCGATATGGTCCGGTGGATATTCGGGTGTGACTACTGCGATTCTCACCCCTTCGCGAGCCGCCGCCAGGCGGCTTCCGTTTGAGCTGCCGCTTCGCTCCATGGAATGAATTGATTCGTCACCTGTCCCCTACTTCCATCGAGCGCCCTGCCAAGAGCGCCCGCTAATGCGGCTGCATTGAGCTCGAATTCCAAAGGGCCCGGGCCGAACAAGGGCCTAAGGGGCCGGCTGTAGCAGATCACGGTTCGCGACCGCTGCGCCGCGGCCGCCACAGCGCTGGTTGATACGCACTCTGTGTAGGGAAGGACCAGCACTTCAGCGCTTGCGAATGCCGCGTCCAGATCCTCATCAGGAATGTATCCAGACCATTCAGCCCTGTCCCCCAGCGCTCTGACCCTTCGCTCGAGATCGGCGTAGCGGGCCGCATATCCTCGGTCGAGGATCCTCGGGTTCTGCCCGACGCAGAACCTGAATCGAATGCCCGGAAGGGCCGCCGACTCGGCCGCTTCGACTACGACCTCCGGCAGCTTGTAGCCGGTCAGAAAGCCGAGCGTAAGCACTTGCGCCTGTCCAGCATTGCGGCGTTGCGGTGCGCCGGCCAGGTGTGCCCCAGGCTTGATCGTCAGCAGTTGCCTTTCGTGTATGCCGTACTCCCCGACCAGAACCTCGCGGAAGTGGTCGTGATGCACTATGAGAATGTCAGATGATGCGGCTAGAGCTCGATAGGCAAGGCGGAAACCGGCCCTGACCAATCGTGCGGATCCTGGAAGCGAATTTCGTCGCAGAAACGCAGGAGTAACCTCGGCAGGGTCCACCACACCGTGAACGGTGGTAAGAATCCGAACCCCCTTGCGGCGCATCGAGATCAAAGCAGCCGTCAACACCGCGCTCTGAAACAGACCGCCATAGAGATTGAATTCATGCTGGACGTGAAGCACGTCGGGCTGGAACTCGGAAACGGCTCGGCGAACCTGCCCGGGCAATTGGCGGTTAGGAATCCAAGTTGGCATGACCCTAGCGTGGCCAAGCAAGCGTGGAGCCGCTGTGGCTTGAGCAAGGACCTGAACATCGACATCGGACGACATGGCTGAAACTAGCTGAGCCGTATAGGCCGCGACACCGCTCTCGGGGAGCTGGTCAGCTCGCGCAGGTACAGGTGAGACAAGTGCAGCTTTCAGCACCACGGACTCCGCACCGGTTCCAAAAATCGCGCGTGCAATACTATCGCCAGTGACTGGGGCCGACCAGGCAGGTACTAATCGGCATGGAGACCGCCGCCACCAATATCCACGAGCCGATGGTTTGGGTTGCCGTCGTCGCTGATCGGGAACCCACCTGAGTCATAGCTGATCGGCCTTGGAGGACGACATTTACTCAAGCGGCTCGCAAGCCCGCGGCACGGTCCCTGCGGCCCTCGAGATTCAGCAACCTACAAACGTGGCTGAACCTATCCGCAGGCCAGACGACGCAGTTCCCGCCGGGGTTCGGACACGGCTGAAACGATACCGATTGCAATTTGCGATCGCAGCCGTGCTCTTGCTTGCGTCAAGCCTACGTTTTCCAGATCTGCAGAGAGTCCCATTGCCTCTTGCCGACGAGATCCTCGCGGCGGTGGATGTTCACTACATGACGACCACCGGCCACCACTTCGATGGTGCTCACGCGGGAATTCTCGCCTATATGATCCCAGCGCTAGACGGAAGATTCCTGGTCTCGCTCTTGGGCGGACATACCGTCCCGGACTTTCGCCTGGTCTCGGCCTTCTTCGGCGTGCTTACCGTCGGACTGATGGTTTGGTTCGGGCGTGAGCTGCTAGACGTGCGCTTGGGGGTGTTGAGCGCCGCAGCCTTGGCTGTGATGCCTTGGCACATCTACTTCAGCCGGATCTACTTTCCGGGCAGCGAGTATTTGTTCCTCACCCTGCTCGCGATCTGTTCGGAGCTCACCGCGCTGCGGCGTCGATCCCTCGCCTGGGGAGTTGTGGCTGCAATCTCCGCCGGTGGGTCGATCTACATCTATCCAGTGGCTCTCCTCTCCACCCCGATTCTGCTGGGATCGGTGCTCGCCTTTCGCTGGCCCGACTTCCGCGCGTTCGGCCTTCTGAGGTCAGCAGGCGCACTCCTGGTCGGGGCCTTGCTCTTGGTTCCATATGCCCTGGACCACCTGGTGGCCAGTGACCGCAGCGTAAGTGATGCAAACGCAGTGATCACGGGGAAGGGGATCTGGCAACACGGCCTGTCCGTGTCCGCAATGGCCCAGCAGTTCGTGCTTAGCTGGTCGAGCTACGCCAACCCGAATTTCGTCCTTCTTCATGGGGACAAGAATGTGGCGCAGTCAATCCAGCTGGTGGGCCAGGTCGGGTTGGTTCTCGGGATTGTCGGCTGGATCGGGATCCTGGTTGCCGTCTATCGGCGAACCGCATTCGATTTGTTCCTCATCGCACTCACCGCGTCCTATCCGATCGCGGATGCCCTCACTTATGACGATGCGTGGGGGAACAGCCTTCGAGGCATCATTGGCTCAGCCGTCTGGGCGCTTTGGTTTGCGGTTGGTATTCTGGAAATACATCGCTTCACTCGCGGGTCAATCCGACCAGCAGCATTCGCGGTTGTTGCGGCAGCTGTTGTACTGCAGACGGTGCTCTTCGCCGGCTACTACTTTGGCCCGTACACCCAGCAACATGCGTACGTCTTTGAGACCGGTTACGACAACATCTACGCAGACCTAGCCCGGAACCGGTACCAGAACGTCCCAATCACCTTGCACGCTGGGTACGCGCACCAGGCGATGCTCGAGTACTTCTCACAGTATCGGCTGCGCGCGACCGACACATCGCTATCGTGCTTCGCCCTCCCCTATACGCAACTCCACTATGACTCGTTGCCGCGGGTCGTCATAGTCAGAGAGGACCGCGGATTTGCGGGTGTTTCCTATTGTGTCAACCAATCCAAGCTGATCGATCGCGACAAAGAGGCGCTGACCGACTTACCACTGCAACCAGGTGAGATGCCACGACACGTCGACCTTGTCACTCTCTTCCCAAACGACCCGCAAGGGGATTACTACACTGCGATTTTCTATCTTCACAACTAAGTTGGTGTCTAAACCATCCCGCGCTCGAGTGACGAGGTCGGGCGAGACTCAGCAATGACGACTCGCTGCGTACTGGTCGTCCCGGCCCACAACGAGGCCGCGTCGATCGCGCGGTGCCTGAGCTCGGTAAGAGAGGCTCCCCTACCTCACGGCTTTGAGTGGCGCGAGTGGCGCGTTCTCGATGATGGCAGCACAGACCAAACTGCTCAGCAAGTTCGCAATTGGGCGAGCGAGAATCCGACGGTCCCGTTAGCGCTGGTACAAGCAGCCACGCGGCGGGGCAAGATCGCGACCGTCAAGAGTTGCCACGAGGATCTGGTTGCGCAAGGCCACCTTCAAGACGTCATCGTCTTCATGGACGCTGATGTGACGATCAAGACCGACGCGCTCACCGCAGTGTTAGCCGGATTCGAGGAGGCCGATGTAGTCGCCGTCACTGGATTGAGCCTGCCCAACCGAAGGAAGCTCGGCTGTCGAGGCTCTGCCTTCCAAATTGCTCTGGCCGCCAATTTCGCGCAGGAGCTGGGGCCGGACTTCACGCGGATCGAGGGCCGGCTGTATGCGTACCGTCTGGGTGCCCTGGCTGACCTCCACCTGGAGGCCGGACTCATCGTTGAGGACACTCAGATGACTGAGTTTCTCTTGGAACACAAGCTGAGGGTGAAATCCGCGTTCGGCGCTGTGATCAACGTGACCCCGGCTGCTAGCTATTGGGACTTCTACAAGCAGACGTATCGTGGCTATCAGGCCGCTGCGCTAGCTGGCCCGAAGTTTCCCGCTCGAACATACGTGACCACGCCGTTCGCGAGGCGGGCTCTGTTGCGCACGATTCGAGCTGACCCAATTGGGGCCGCGGCGTACACAGCAGCGCGAACCGTCGCCGCTCTCCTGCACCGAATCCGCCCTGTGACCTTTACGGACCAGTTTCTGGCGTCCGAATCCACCAAGGTCTGATCGCTAGCCGGCTGAACCCGACGCCATAGACTTGTCTTCACCAATGGCAAGGACAGCACTGATCACAGGTGTCACCGGACAGGATGGGTCATATCTGGCTGAGCTCTTGCTCGAGAAGGGATACGAAGTCCACGGAGTCGTACGACGCTCATCGTCAATGAACCGTGGGCGGATCGACCACTTGCAGCACTCCAATCCAGGACAACCGGCGAGCTCCCGCTTCGTCCTCCACTACGGCGACATGACCGATTCGGGCGGCCTGAACCGCCTGGTGAAGACCGTACGACCTGATGAGATCTACAACCTGGCGGCGCAAAGCCACGTTCAAATCTCCTTCGACCAGCCTGAATACACGGGCGACACCGACGGCGTTGGTACAACACGCTTACTCGAAGCAATTAGAACGACTGGGCTGCCAGCCCGCTTTTATCAAGCATCCACGTCAGAAATGTTCGGTGTGTCGGCTCCCCCACAGAGCGAGACGACTCCATTCCGTCCAAGGAGCCCCTATGCGATCGCGAAGCTGTACGCCCATTGGATGACCATCAACTACCGCGAGGCACATCATCTCTTCGCGTGCAGCGGGATTCTCTTCAACCACGAATCCCCTCGGAGGGGTGAGAACTTTGTCACTCGCAAAATTACTCGTGGCATTGCCCAGATTCTTGCGGGCAAATTGGACAAGTTGCGGATGGGTAATCTCGATGCGAAGCGGGACTGGGGACACGCCCGCGATTACGTACGAGCGATGTGGCTGATGCTCCAGCAGGATGAACCCGAGGATTACGTCATCGCTTCCGGCGTCGATCGGTCGGTGAGAGACTTTGCAGAGACGGCATTCCGTCTCGTCGGCCTCGACTGGCGCAAATACGTCGAGGTCGACGAGGCCTACATGCGGCCGGCTGATGTCCCCGACTTGCGGGGGGATGCAACCAAAGCGGCTACGAAGCTTGGTTGGAAACCGTCCATCACCTTTGACCAATTGGTTCATGAGATGCTGGAACACGACCTCAAATTGGAGGGGGTCGATCCCGCAAGCCACCTGGGCAAGCCGCGAGCCGGCATCTCGCCGCGTCGGTAAGTTTCCGACGGAGCGACCGAATATCGGGCAGCGCCGGGGTAGCACGGCCCGGGCATCGTTCAACACAACGACCGGAACGCCCGTTCTGCACCCGGCCGGTACCGGCTGGTTGAAGGTCGCGGTGACCGAGGCAGCCAACAGCGCAAGTCGATCGGCGTGCCTGCACGGGGCCGTTGCACCTTCCTCGCCAAGAAGAACGAGCTTCGGAGTACCAGTGGCCATCACAACACACCAAATCCTTCATTGGGGTAAACGGCTCACTTAACTTCACCCTTGACAAAGCCCGACGAAGGGTGCGACCCTCTCGTCCGACCTCCGGATAACTGGCGGGGCCGCCAGAGGGAGGAATGGGGTCTAAGGTGCTGAGTACCCGTCGAATCCTACGTTCTCGCGGTCCCAGTGCCGCCTCGCGCCTCCCCATGATTGCCACGCAACATGACGAGATCCTGCTGGCCTCGCTGGACATGGGCCGCGGTCTGCCCGCCAATGTGCATTTCCTGAACGAGCCACTCCCGTGGTCGTACTACCGCGCCTTAAGAACGGTGGCTGATTGGATCTTGGCGTCGACCCTCCTGGTTGCGTGCGCTCCGTTTCTGGCCGTCATTGCACTCGCCGTCTGCATCGACTCTCCGGGTCCGCCAATATTTCTGCAAAGGAGAGTTGGAAAGCACGGCAAGCCGTTTACCATCCTCAAGTTCCGGACGCTCCAAGTAGGCACTCCGCCATACTCCCTAAAAGTTGCCGAGCATCACTCTGCGGTCACGAGAATTGGGCGATTCCTACGCCGGAGCGGGCTCGATGAATTGCCACAACTTTGGAACGTAATTCGAGGCGAGATGGCGATCATCGGCCCAAGACCGGAGCAACTCGAACTTATTGAACTCTACGAACCATGGCAACACCGACGCCATCTAGTGCGACCCGGTATTACCGGCTGGTGGCAGATCCACCATCGGGACGCAATCCCTCTGCACCTCAACGTAGACAAGGACCTCTACTACATTCAAAACCAGGGACTCTGGATCGACGGGCTCATCGTCATTGGTACTTTAAGGATCGTTCTTGCCGGACTCGCAGCCGGGTATCGCAGCCTCCGTGGACGTCAGCCTGAGGTGAGCTTAGTCGACACCGTTACCCAAGCCGACAGTCCATAGGCAAAGTCAAACCGCTAACTTTCTTGGGGTGAGTCGGGTTCACAAATAAATCGGCGAACGGCGTCCATCCCCCTTTGACATCGGTTTCGTCCTCAGTACGGATACGATTGACGACGATAATGAGCGGGTCGGTCCAGCTGACCCGTCAAGAGATGAAGAATGTGACAGCACCGCCATTGCTCCTGCGGGTCTGTTACCCAGCCGCCATCGAATTTCGAGGTGTGACTCGCTCGGTCGGCTGAGCTCGGCTCGCATGGTCCTAAGTCTTGCGGTTGCAAGATCAGCCGTACCGCTCGGCCTGTTTGTCGCGTCGGTTGCCGTTGGGAGGGCATTACACGCCGACGGCCTTGGCCGCTACGCTGCCCTGACAGCCATTGCCCAACTCGTCGTTTGGGGCTTGGGTGCTGGCTTTCCGCTCATGGCCATTCGCGACATTAGTGCCGGCCGATCCTCCACTCATTACGTTGGCCGCGTGATGACCACCTTCTTCGCCATTTCACTGCCGGGTGTTCTGGCAATGAGCGTCGCGTACGCGATCTTTAGCCGCAGTTTGATCGGATTTGAGCAAGCCGTCTTGGCGGGTCTGTCGAGCTGCCTCTTCAACGCTATGTTTATCGTGTCGGCTGCAAACTCTGGTCGACAGGCTTTTCGAGCTTCGGCTGCTGGGGAGGTCGTCGGCGGTGTCCTGCTTGGCGTGCTGAGCGTGGTCGCCGTTACCCTCGGTGGCGGCATCCGCGAGGTACTGCTTGCGTCTTGCGTTGCGTGGGGACTGGCTACGACAGTTTTACTGCGCCTACAGGCACCAGCATTTACCGACGTGCCGCCCGAGTCTCATATCGATCTAGCTCGGCGCCAAGTTCCATACCTGCTCTACGGCGTTGTAAACGGGAGCTACTCGCGAATCGATGCCGCAATCCTGCGCATCGTTGCTGGCCCGGCGGCGACCGGTGTTTACGCGGCCGCATATCGCCTCCTCGGTCCTTATTTCCTCGTCGGGAGTGCATTCGCGTATGTTTTTCTGGGACGAGCTCCCCACTACGGACCTCCTTGGACGGACCAGTGGGTGCGGACGATTCGCCGGGCCCAACTGTCGATCGGCGCCTCGCTAACTGCAGGGGCTCTAATCGGCATTCTGCTTGCACCGTTGATGATCACCTTGATATTTGGCGGCGACTACGACATGGGCGGAGTGGTGGCACGAGTCATCCTTCTTGCCGTAATCCCTTACTCTTTTTACTGGCCCCTCGTGCTCGGGCTCAACATGGCAGACGAGCGGCGGGAGCTCCTGTGGGTGTTCGCTCTCCCGACCCTAATTGACTCAATTCTTGTGGCAGTGCTCGGATGGCAGTTGGGGCCTATAGGTGCCGCGGTGGCCTGGGTGAGTAGCGAAGCACTCCTTCTGCTAATAGTCGAACAGCGGTTTGGCCGCCTGTGCCGGATCCGTCGAATCGCCCTGAATCCGTCGGGCGACCGTGTTCACAGCCTCGCGGAGCGCGGTGCAGACTAACCGGACAAGGGGTCGTTACCGAAGCAACCCTGTCGCGACGAGTAGGGAAGAACAGCCGACCTGCTGCACTGCTTTGTGGTAGGCGATGTGTGTTTGCCCGGACCACGTCAGCTGAGTGCGGTTCAGGGGGTGGGAGCGTCGGATTTGGGTATGGCAGATCGGGTACCCATCGCAGCGATTTCCAGACAAGCCGTCATCGACCGAACCAAGCCAGCCGGAGCCGGACAAGTAGTCCCAGAACCTGGTCTCAAGAGGGTTTGCGCGCGACCAGCAGCAGCTCCTCGCCGTCCCCGTGCAGCTGTAATCGTTCGCGGAGCTGGTAGGGGACGCCACGCAGGGAATCTCTGACTCCTAAGGTCAAGCTGGGTTGAAGTTCGGACTCAGCCGCGAGGCGGCTCGAGACTACGAACACTTCGCGCGCGTAGCAGACCGTCGACCTCAAGTCTTGAACCTCAAGCCCGGCCTTGCGCGCAAGCGTCGCAATCGTCTGCTGGTCGAACAGTGTGAGGTGGCGAGGCGCGTCCAGCATTGACCAGTGCCGACCGAATCGCTGATGTCCGCGGCTCGCGATGTTTGGGGTCAGCACCACAAGGCGTCCTCCCGGCGCCAGTAACTCGAATGCCTTATGAAACGCCTCGAGCGGCTCGTGCACGTGCTCGATCACGTGGCTCATGGTCACGAAGTCGAAAAGCGAGGGCTCATATGGGTGGGTCATGAAGTCGCCGACCGTGACACTTAAGCCGCCCAGCCGAGCAGTTTTAACAGCGGCATTGTCAGACTCAATCCCCTCGACCTTTAGCCCAAGCCTGACAAGCCGTGGGAGGTGCTTCGCGCTCCCGGTGCCAACGTCAAGAAGGCGCTGACCTGGTCTCGTTCGCGGCAGGTGAAGGACCGCATGGTGGAGCTCATCCGTGCCGGCGGGGTGAACAAAGCCGAGAGCGGAGGCCACGAGGGATAGAGCTGGTGAACCGGTGCCGACGCGCTGCTGGGCATAAATCCCAACCATCACTCGTTGAACTCGGCGCAGCAAGTCTGCTGGTCGGTCGGACTCCTTGTGAGTGTAGTAGCGCGTGTACAGGGCCCCAAGATTCGCTCTACCCACTATCGGATCTAGCCACACAAGGCCGCAATCGCGGTTCCGGCATCGGCGGAACGACCAAATTCCTGGGGCATCAAAAAATCTATCGCGAAGGCCATCGTAGAGAAGATCTCCGGAGGCAGAACAGAGGGGGCAATCCGGACGTGACATCGTCTTGAAGGCGGAGTCGTCTGGCTCAGATCGCTCTGTGTAATGCAGCATCACAGGTTGCGTTCGGGTTGCATTTGGTGCAAGAAATCTGCCTCCGTTGCGTCCGTCTGAAATTCACGGCCTTTCGATAATGCTGGGCATTGCCCCATCGTTACCAAGCCTTAATGCCCTACCCGCACCTGGTCAACTCCTCGCGCTGAGTACACGTCGAAAGATGGCATCCAGCCTGACAGCGACTTTCTCCCATGTGTAGCCAGCGGCAAGCACAGGGCCAAGAGCAACGAGGTGGACTGCCCGGTCAGAGTCGGCTAGAAGCCCACGTACAGTCTCGCTTAGCCCGTTGGCGTCACCGGCAGGAAACACAGGGCCACCGTAGGTGCGCCATTCGTCGGCGAACGGGAGTGTTGATGACAGGACCACCGGTGTCCCGACCTGAAGGGCTTCAAGGATGGGCAATCCGAAACCCTCGAGGTCGGACGCCATGACTAATGCAGCACTCTCTGCAACAACTCTGCGCGCCGCATTGTCGTCGAGCCTACCGAGCCAGTCCACCCGGCCTTGAATGCCCAGTTGGATGGCGAGCGAGCGTAAGTCACGCTCTGCCGACCCGCCAGCAGACACAATCCGAAGCCGCATCCCTGGCAGCTGGACCAGCGCTCGCAACACCAGATCGAGGCGCTTGTGAGGGTCAAGGCCACCAACGAAAGCCAATGCGGCGTTGCGTCGCTCCCACGGTTGCGGCGTCGGCACCATCGCGCCGTCGACTCCCGCCCCGATCGCGATGACGCGTTCCGGGCTGAGGTCGAACTGCTCTTGCAGATCTCGAGCTGTGATCGGGTTCATCGTGGCAATCACACGGGCCTCGCGAGCAAGGTGCGCAACCAGCATTCGTCGGGCCCACCGACCTACGGCCCCGTACGCGGTGTGGGTTCGGAATTCAAGTGAGTCGTACACCATGGCCGTGATAGGCACCCCTAAGGCCAGTGGAATCGGCAGCACGTTCCCGAGATGGACTAGATCGTAATTACCGCCACGGACGCCACCATTAACAAGCTGCCAAAGCCCGCGCCGGATGCGCGGATGGGGTGCCGCCACCACCTCGCACCGAAGGCCAGACACGAATTCGAATGGCGCGTAGTAGTCCTGCCACGGAGCGCGGATTACGATCAGATCATAGGGCGGTCGCAGCGCGGCTAGAGCGGGTAGGAGACCCAGGTGGTACCGCTCCGGTCCTCGCACAGTGAAGGCGTTGGAGATCGCGTTGTAAGCAATTCTGGGGCGACGGGCACCGCTAGGTTCGTTGGCATGCCGCCCGGAAGTAACTACCTGCGCTGGAATTCTGGCGTTCACCGCGGTGCACGGGTCACGGCGCTTGAGCGTTTTCCGGCGTCCGTTGATCCGGCCTTGGCCCGCGAGCGGAATCAAAAGCTTCGCGAAGCAAAACGCCACATATGAACCAAGTGAGGCCGAGACTCGTCAACACTTCCAATTGATCCGACACCATGCCGGCTGCAGCAAGAGCGCCCAGCGTCACACCTGCTGGAAAGCGAATGTCGCCATCGCGGAGCCCAGCCCGCATCAATGTGACAGCACTCCAAACAAGGATCGCGGCCACCAACAGACCCCCAATGATGCTGACCTGCGCGGACGTGTCTAGGTAGAAGTTCTCGTAACTGCTGAGGTTGGCCGCAATAAACTTCGACGAGAGCACCCCTGCTGAACCAAGGCCCCCACCGAAAACGACGGCGTGCCAGTTGCTTCTTACGCGGTCTATCGTTGCGCTGACGTGGGTTGGAAGCGTGTCGCTCCCTAGCGGAGCGATTGGCGCGGAGGTAGCGCTGGGACTGCTTGGCGACTCTGGTGATGTTGGACTGGCTGTCTGGCCGCTGGAGGGTGAGACGATTGGGGCTGGACTCGCGGTCTGCCCTCGACTGGCTGATTGGAACAGGTCAGTGGAACTAACCCGGGTTGCAGTCGCCAACGCGAGGGCGCCGATCACACCTAATATCAATGCGGCAGCCACCGGTGTCGCGATGGCCCGCGTCAATAACTGCCGTCGTTTATATATCTCAAAAGCTGGCACCGCAATAGCGATTGCCACCAAGATCGCGATTGGTGCACGCGACAATGTCCACATCACGCCGATGGCGCTGAAAAGAGCGGCCGCACCTGGCAACCAAACCTGGTGGCCGCGTAAATCTGGGCGACACAGCTCAGACAGTGCGAGTGCGAACGGGAGCAGGAGGTAGTACGAAAGGTCCAATGGATCGGTCATGATGCCGACTCCGCGCCGCACAACGCCAGTATTAATTTGAAGGAAGAAGTTCCATGGCAGTCCGCCATTGAGAAAGCTAGGCGATATTCCTTTTACGTCGACCCAATATTTCTGGAGGTTGATATCCAACCAGAACCGGGTCGGAATGAAGTCCCGCTCGACGATGACTGCCGCTCCGAGTACTATCGCCGTCAACCACAAGGTTCGCCGCAGTCGAATTACACCGCCTGGCGGAATCATCACCATGCCCACGACCAGCAGAAGCACCGGATATGCAACCGATCGCAACCCGCGAGCGATCTGCTCTAGTGGCTCGTGGCGGAAATAGGAGATCGGCACCCATATCGCGCAGAGTCCGCCGAAGGCAAGGGCCAGCCACAGGATGGCCGTGCCCCTACCTGCAGCAACCAGACGTAGTGCCTCGACGACGCCAACCACGATCGCGCCGGCAACGAGTGCCTCCTTTACATAGAGGAGGTCCCGCCCAACAGTTGCCGATTTCGTGATCACCCAAACCGTGATGACCACGGCATTCTGAAGCGCTAGCACCCAGATCAGGGTTTCGCTCCAAGCAATGGGCCACCTGAAAATCGCCCACGCGGATGTGCCGGCGACAACGAGAACTAGCAGCGCCAGGACCATGGGGTGATTAGGGATGGTAACAGCCGCGCGACCCCGTCCATCTCAAGCTCCCAATCGCTTGAACAACGGTCACCGCCCGCGTCTCGAAGACTCCTTTTCGAGCCGATCACGGCGCCTTAGGTCCCGGGCAGCCAAAACGAGTCGAGCTGTGATTATGGCGCCCCATGAGTAGCGTGCCCAAAGGCGTTGCGGACTCTGTAGCAGTCGGAATGCCCATTCGAGACCCACCCGCCGCATCCAGAAAGGAGCCCTGGCTTCTTGACCGGTAATGTACCCGTAGAGGCCGCCGGAGGTCATCAGGAGTCGCGCCCCGGTGCGGGCGCCAAATCGCTTGCAAAAGACCTGCTCTCGCGGTACGCCCATCGCGACGATTACGAGGTGAGCCCCAGTAGAAGCGATTGTGTCGGCAACTCTGTCCCCATCGTCAATCGGGAAATAGCCTGAAGCTACTCCAACCAACCGAAGACCCGGCACACGACTGGCGGCAATGTCGGCCGCATTCGCTGCTTGGTTCTCTCGGCCACCAAGAAAAAAGACGGGGTGCTTTCCGACCGCTGCCACCCGAAGAATCGGCCAGATAATGTCGGTCGTCACCAGCCTTTCCCGGATAAGAGCGCCCAAGGACTGACTTACGACACGCGTGGACACCCCGTCCGCGTAAAGGTACGTCGCGGTCGCCAGCGCGTCGCGATATGCCGGATCGCCCATCGCCGCGCTGAGATTACCGACGTGAATTCCGTAAGCTGTTGCTGGGCCGCCTTCAGTTTGCTCGAGGGTTGTCGCAAGTGCCTCGACGAGACTTTCCTCGGTGAAGTTCCCTACACGGGCGACTACTTGGGTCAGAACTTCTCGCGCGGCAGATGTAGTCCTCATGCAGTGAGGATCAGCCGAGGCCTAGGCTCGGAAGCGCTGCCCTCGCCGCTCCGCCAGTCGCCAAGGTGACGCTGGTCGACGTCATCACGATAATGCGGTCCTGGCGTAAGTCGCCGCTGACTTTGTAGGTGCTCCCTCCGCCGTTGTTCCAAACAATATCGACCGCGTCGCTGACCGTGCCTGGCTGCTTCTGCCAATAGATCTCGTCAAGCCCTCTAGGCGACGGTGCCCATGGCGTGTCGTATTCGAACACGGCTTGACCCTTGCCGCCACAGCACTGGATCTTGATCGGGATCAGCCACCCGTCAAACAGCTTGGTACCCGCCGGAGCGGAAGGGTCCGCAAACTTCACGGGACTAAGGGTGTCTGACATGGTTGAAGCTGTTGCGGCAACGTAGAGACGGAGGTTGACTTCATAGAAGGTGACGACAAAAGAACCAGCAGGCGTTGCGTTGACCAAATCAACAATCACCTTGTGATGCAGGGTCGAACCGATACGAGTCAGCACCACGGTGTAGTGGCGGTTGACGAAGTAGTTCGCCTTGTCGCCTCCATAGTTGCTCTCGATCTCCATGAGGTAGTCGACGTTGCCATTCGGGTTCACACCCCCCGCCCATCCGACTCGATCGATCTCCGTCTCAACCAAATCACTGGTGAAGTAGGCCTGAAGATGGTGTTCGGCAGCGAGGCCGTTAAGAGCCGAAATCAGCGCAGGCCAGCGATCGGATGGAAGGGCCGACACGCGGGCCATCAGTGGGCCCGCGATCGCACTCAAAATCGCCTTGTGGGTGGCCGCATCTTTAAGGTCGATCTGAACGGCATAGGCTATGAAGTTAGTGGCGTCGACGGTCACCCCGTAGCCGGGCACCGCCAGCGGGCCCGTCAGCTCGAGCATCTTGGCGACCGTGTAGTAGTCGATAGCGATGACCGCGTCGATATTGATCCCGAGGCGCGGCTGAACGAAGTTCAGCGCAGCTTGGGCGTTCGATGCAAAGTCCGGATAGATATTGGAATCGACGAAGCTCCAGCTGGCGGCAGGTAGAACATCTCGGAAAGGGCTCGGCTCGGGGATGAATCCGGGTTGTCCAGGCAAAGGTCGGGGAAGGGCCAAGTCATACGCGTCTCCGCTCTTGATCACGGTCATCGTGCCGTGATCCGTTCGCAGCAAGCTATACGTTCCAATGAACCCGCCGCCGGCCCGAAGTTCTGCTGGGTTCACCTGTTCGATGAGGATTGTGCGAACCCCGTTGCCGCCCAGCACGTCATTCAATACTGGAACCAGACGCTCGAATTCATCGAGGCCTGCAAGCCCTGAGGCAATCGTGTCGCGCGCTTTCAAGAAGGTTGCCCGCTGCCCGGACGGAACCACCTCGAGGTCTACCTGGGCCGCAGCCGCTTGCGCCCTTACAAGGTCCAACCGGACTTTGGCCAGACTCGCGTGCGTCTGGTCAAGCACCGTAAGCAGAGTGCGGCCGGCCGGACCATCGGCCGACGGTTTCAGAAGCTGACCGTCAAGGTCAGCCAGCTCTCGACCGCTATCCGAGAGTGCAACTCCCATCCCTGCGATGCCGTCCACGGCGGCATGTCGCGAGTGAACTGCGGTGCCGGCCTCGGGTATCTCCTCTAAGTACTGGAGTAGGCGGCTGTTATCGGCCAATTGGCCGGCTGCCAGGAACTGCGTCTTGGCGGTTGCAAAGTGAGCAGTCGCCTGTGTGACAAGGGTTGCGTCGTGGTTGGAATTGGCCTCTTTGAGACTGGTCTTGCCGGCTTCAAGCTCCCGTTGTCCCGCCTGTAGGTAGGACGTCAGCGCTGCTTGGAGTTGGTCCGTTCGGTTTTTGACGTTGGTGTACCCAAGTGCGGAACCTCCACCAATGCTCGCCAAGATCACGACGCCGATGCCAACGGCCAGCAGCCTGTGCGAGCGCAGCCGCCGACGCCTAGTGCCCCTCACCCGCGCCACTTTATCAGCCACAACCAAGGGTTTCGCTCCGTGTGGGAGCTGGGGTTGACGCCCAAAACAGCACATTTTCCGCAGGACGATATGAGCTACCCGGATAAAGTCCTGCGGTCAGCCTCTGCGGCGGGACGTCCTAGGCGCCACTCAAACAGGTTGTCTCAGAAGGGACGCTAGTTCTTGCGGTGGGCGTGGTTGCGGCCGCGTTCGGTGCTCGGGGCGTGGTTCTTACCAGAAGCGCCGCCGCTGGAATCGGATTTCGTCGCCAGGGAAATTGCCGTGCCGGTGGTCACTGTCACCGGAACGGTTTTGTTGTTTGTGGTTACGGTTTCCTGACTCGTCGTTGGGGTAGAAGTCGAGCCAGTAGCCAGGTGCTCGAGGCCTTTGCCTTGGCCCGGAAATGGCCGATTTGGGCAGGGCTTGCCGTGATCATGGTAGCCGTAGCCTTTCACGCCGCAGTTATTCAAGTTTGACGCTTGGGTTGACACCGGTGTCATGAACGACAGAGCTAACACGCCCGCGACCGCGGCCCCAGGCAACAACCTGGCGATGTTTGCAGCGTTCAAGAGGTTCACTGCTACCTCCTAATAGGGAAACTCCCTATCCCCTCGCACCTCTGACCGTAACCTGCGGGCGCCGTTGTGGCAAGGACCGGAGGTAAGGAGATGTGAAGTGCCTTGGGTTCTCACGAGTGGCGATTGCATGAGTTCGAGAGGTTCAGCCTTGAATCCCTCACTAAGGAAGGTTTTAGGCGAAACGCAATCGTGGTCGCGGTCTTTCGTTAGACCGGGCGATGAGGTCCCTCAACGGTCGATTCGCGGCTGCACTGCTACTGACGAGCGCCCTGTTTTTGCCGGGCGTGTCGGGGGTTATGGCTCAGCCTATCCCCGGCACCAGCTGTTCCCTCTTCCCCGCCGACAGCGTCTTCAACGCTGACATCTCCAAGCTGCCCGTCCATTCGCAGAGCGCCACATGGATGGGCAACATGACGCAGCACTCCAACCTGCATCCCGATCTCGGCACCTTTGCCCAGTGGTACGGCATTCCTATCAATGTCGCGCCGCCCCCCACCTCGGGCCGCACCCCCACCTTTCTCTACAACTCGGAGAGTGACCACCCCACCGAGGGCTATCCCATCGACCAGAACACCTTTATCGAGGGCGGGCCTGGCGCATCGTCCGGCAGCGATCGGCATGCGCTTGTGGTCAGCAGCACCCTCTGCAAGCTCTACGAGATCTACAACCTCCAGAACTTCACCAGCGGCCAAACTCCTCAGGCCGGGTCGGGTGCGGTGTGGAACCTCAGCTCGGACGCCATGCGGCCCATCGGATGGACATCGGCTGATGCGGCCGGGCTGCCCATGGCGCCGCTGCTCCTGCGCCCCGACGAGATCCTAGCCGGCAGCATCGCCCACGCGATTCGCTTCACCGCCCACTGCACCCACGGCTATATCTGGCCCGGCTCGCACGATGCCGGCTCCTGCGACTCGAGCTTCCCGCCCATGGGCGCTCGCTTCCGCCTTCGCGCGAACTTCGACATCTCCGGCTTCAGCGCCAACACGCAGGTCGTCCTGCGTGCCTTCCAGCGCTACGGGATGATCCTGGCCGACAACGGGTCCGACTGGTTCTTCGGCGGCACCACCGATAACTGGTGGGGCACCACGGCCGGCGGCATGGTGGTCAGCGAGCTGAAGAACATCCCGGCGGCGCAGTTCGACGCGGTGGACGAATCGGGCATGCAGGCGGCTCCCGGCTCCTACGCCGCGCTCAGCTGCGCGGGGACGCCTTTGTTCACCAGCTACTTCAGCTGGTTCGACAAGGCGTCGGCGGGCATGGTCAACGACAACATCCACCTGCTCAACACCGGTGGCTCCATGAGCACAGGTTGTCTCTCGCTCGGTGGCGTGTCGGTCCCGTTCAACGTCGCCGCCGGCCAGGAGACTTACCTCTCCTTCCCCGCCGGCACGATCGGCGGGCCGGTTGTCGTGTCGGTGCTGTCAGGGCCGGCGGTCCTTGCCTCCCAGCGCGTGCAGTACTACCAGAGCTTCAACGAGGTCTGGGCCATGAGTCCATCCCAGGCCGCGACCACGTCGTACTTGAGCTGGTTCGACAAGGCTTCGACCGGAATGGTCGGCGACAACATCCACGTCCTGAATCCGGGCTCGGTCGTCGCCCATGTCATTGCGAGCCTCACCGGGGCAACGCCGATCGCATTCACGCTCGCTGCCGGGGCCGAGACCTACGCCTCGTTCCCTGCGGGCACGATCGGCGGTCCTGTCGTGGTCACGGCCGACCAGGCGGTGCTGGCCTCGCAGCGCGTGCAGTACTACCAGACGTTCAACGAGGTGGTCGCTCGCGGCGCCGCCCGGGCCTCGATGACCAGCTACTTCAACTGGTTCGACAAGGCCTCAGCCGGCATGGTCGGTGACAACATCCACCTCCTCAACACCGGGGGCAGCCCGGCGCATATCACGGTCGGCATGCCGGGCACCAGCCCGGTCGTGGTCACACTGGCGCCGCTGGCGGAGACCTACGTCACCTTCGCCGCCGGAAAGATCGGCGGCCCTGTCACGGTGACTTCCGATCAGCCCGTGCTTTCCTCGCAGCGGGTGCAGTACAACCAGAGCTTCAACGAGACACCTTCCGAAAGCGCGGCACAGGCCCAGACCTCGAGCCACATCATGTGGTTCGACAAGACGTCGGCCGGGATGCTGAACGACAACATCCATGTCCTCAACACCAGCGGGCTGCCCGCCAGCGTAACCGTCAAGCTCGGTACCAGCTCTGACGTCTTCACGCTGCCGGCCGGGATGGAGACTTACGTGTCGTTCCCGGCGGGCAACATCGGTGGACCGGTGACGATCACCTCGAGCCAGCCTGTGCTTGCCGCCCAGCGGGTGCAGTACTTCCAGACCTTCAACGAAGTCCCCGCCGCCTGAGGGCGGTTCCCCCCTCGAACGGCACCTACTTGAGTGACCTGGCCAGGGTCGCTCGCTTTGCCGGCTTGGATCAAAGGAGCCGCAACCATCTACTGGGTTGGCGTTGGGCCGTTCCGGCAGGTAGTTGCGCCCACCAGTTCCGCCCTGGGTGTCATTCCGGGCGGTCTCTAACTTAGCCGGTCCAGATCTCGTTGAAGCTCGAGTAGTACTGCACGCGCTGCGAGGCGAGCACCGGCTGGGATGAGGTCACTGTGACCGGACCGCCGATCGTGCCCTGCGGAAACGTGCCGTAAGCCTCGGCTCCGGCCCCGACCGACACCTGCTGCGTCGTGGCGCCCGGCATGCTGATCGTCACGGTGGCCGCTGTCGTTCCGGGGTTGAAGACGTGGATGTTGTCGTTGAGCATCCCTGACGAGGCCTTGTCGTACCAGTTCACATGACTGGTCGCCATGGCCTGGGCCGCGCTCTCGGACCACACCTCGTTGAAAGTCTCGGCAAACTGCACTCGCTGCGAGGCGAGCACGGCCTGGGTGGAGGTCACGGTCACCGGTCCCCCGATCGTGCCCTGCGCGAACGCCGCGTAGCCTTCCGCGCCTGCTGCGACACTCAACGTCTGCGACGTCGCGCCTGGCGTTTTGATCGTCACGGTCGCAGCCGTGCCGCCGGGGTTGAGGATGTGGATGTTGTCGTTCAGCATTCCGGTGGACGCCTTGTCGTACCAGTTGACGTAGCTGATCGTCGTCGCCATCGCTGCGCTCTCCGCCCACACCTCATTGAAAGATTGGTGGAACTGGACCCGCTGCGAGGCCAGGACGGGTTGGTTCGAGCTCACCTTCACCGGGCCACCGATCGTCCCCTGTGGGAAGGCCGCGTACGACTCCGCCCCCGCGGCGATGTTGAGCTGCTGGGATGGCGCGCCGGGCAGGCTGATGGTCACGGTAGCCGCCGCCGTCCCCGGGTTGAGGACGTGGATGTTGTCGTTGAGCATGCCCATCGACGCGTTGTCGTACCAGTTGATGTAGCTGGTCGCCGATGCCTGGGTCGGGCTCTCTGCCCAGACCTCGTTGAACGACTGGTAGAACTGCACTCTCTGCGAAGCCTGCACCCTCGGACCGGAGCTGAGCGAGACGAGGACAGGTCCGCCGATGGTCCCTCGCGGGAAGGAGACATAGTTCTCCTGGCCGGCGGCCACGCTGAATGCGACCGACTGTCCGGCTACATACACGGTGCCCGTGCTGGTGGTCGCGCCCGTGTTCACCAGGTGCACGTTGTCGGACATGCCCTGGGACGCGTTGTCGAACCAGCTGAAGTAGCCCACCACGGATGACGTCGGAGGTGGTGGTGGTGGCGGGGGTGGTGGGGGTGGTGGAGGTGGTGGAGGTGGCGTCACTGCGCTGAAGAGGTCTGTCATCTGGGCGGCGCCCAGGTCGTTCGATGTCATGGTCGTGAGACCGAGTCCCGCTTCGATCGTGCGCAGGAGCGAGTAGTGGTTGTAGCCCAGCGCGCTCGAGGCACCCGCGCCGACGCCGGAGCCGAGCATGAGCATCGCGACCTTGTTCGGGTTAGTCGAGGCGCCCTCGTCCCACACGACCGCGAGCAGCGAATGTTGAGTGGTGAAAGCGGGCGACTTGAGGATCACCGGCATCTGCTGCGACAACCACGTGTCGCCCGTTTGCACGGTGCAGTCGTGCGTGTCGTTGCACATGTTCGGAGTGATGAAGGCGTAGCTCGGCGTCGTGCCCGTCGACGAGAGGTCGGTCGACATCTGCGTGTAGGGGACGACGTGACTCTGGCAGCGGGCCGTGTTGGTGCGGATGTCGTTGAAGTAGATGAAGGGATCGTGCTTCTGCATGTACGGGTAGCTGTCGCCGACGAAGCACGCCGATGGCATCGACTCTTCATATGCCTTCCACGTCTTGCCTGCACTTTCGACGCGGTCCGCGATGTTGGTGGCTGAGACCCAGCACGTCGTGCAGTCGGAGGTGATGCCGTATGTGTCGCCCCCTGTGAGCGACAGGTAGTTCGGAAGGCTCGGATGACCTATTGCGTAGTAGTTCGCGCCTAGTCCTCCGGACGGCAGAAGGCCGTTGACGTAGGGGGCGGCTGAGCTGCCGATGATCTGTCCGTAGTCCTGGTTCTCCATCACGATGACGAAGACGTGATCGAGGGCGGGCACAGTCGCGGCCGCCTGTGTGCTTAGTGGCACACACAGCGTCAGACCGAGCGCGCCGAGGGCAGCAATCGCTCGTCGCAAGACGGGCGCCAGTCTGACCAGGGGTCCCTATGAGGCAGACCCAGGGGGGTTAAGCGTCGTTAACGAACGGCTGCTATCGCGGTCAAACGGGTCATATCCCTTGAATGGCGACCAGTACGGATTCGAAGCGACGTAAACATCTTTGGCCAGTCGCTTATGAACGGCAATTGGGTGTTCGTGGCTGCCCCATCCCCGCCGCAAGCGGCGGTACTTCCCCACTGCGTGGGGAAGAGTTTGCCTATGCAGTTAGGCGGTCCAGATCTCGTTGAAGGACGAGTAGTACTGGACCCGCTGCGACGCGAGCACGGCCGGTCCTGAGGTGACGGTCACGGTGACCGGCCCCCCGATCGTGCCCAGCGGGAAGGTCGCGTAAGCCTCGCCGCCGGCCGGCACGCTGAGATTCTGCGTCGGCGCGCCCGGCAGGCTCACCGTCACCGAAGCCGGCGTCGCACCGGGGTTGAGGATGTGGATGTTGTCGTTGAACATGCCAGGCGAGGCCTTGTCGTACCAGTTGATGTGGCTGGTCATCGACGCCTGGGACGCGCTCTGGGCCGGGACCTCATTGAAGGTCTGGGCGAACTGCACACGCTGCGAGGCCAGCACGGGCTGGTTGGAACCCACGGTCACCGGGCCGCCGATCGTGCCCTGCGGGAAGGTCGCGTAAGACTCGGCTCCGGGTCCGACGTTCAGCTGCTGCGTCGGCGCTCCGGGCAGGCTGATCGTCACCGTCGCCGCCGTCCCACCTGGGTTGAGCACATGGATGTTGTCGTTGAGCATCCCCGCGGAGGCCTTGTCGTACCAGTTCACATAGCTCGTGGTCGCTGCTTTGGCCGCGCTCTCAGCCCAGACTTCGTTGAAGGACTGGTTGAACTGGACGCGCTGCGAGGCCAGCACCGGCTGGCTGGAGGTCACGGTCACAGGACCGCCGATTGTCCCCTGCGGAAAGGTCGCGTAGGACTCGGCGCCAGGGCCGAGCATCAAGTGCTGGGCGATCGCGCCGGGCAAGCTGACGGTCACGTTGGCTGTCGTCGACCCCGGGTTCAGCACGTGGACGTTGTCGTTGAGCATTCCCGCCGACGCCTTGTCGTACCAGTTGATGTACAGCGTCGTCGCGGCCTCTGCCGCGCTCTCCGCCCAGACTTCGTTGAAGGACTGGTTGAACTGCACGCGCTGCGAGGCCCGAACCGCGGGGCCTGAGGTGACGTTCACCACCACGGGTCCGCCGATCGTTCCGGACGGGAAGCTCACGTGGGTTTCCGCGCCCGCCGGCAGGCTGAATGGGATCGGAGGAAGGCCGCCCAGGGTGACCACCCCGCTGCTGGTCGAATTTCCTGGATTGAGGAGGTGGATGTTGTCGCCGACCATTCCAGCGCTCGCTTTGTCGAACCAGCTGAGATACGCCGTGTAGACGACGTACGAGAACTGGTCGGCAGGCGTCGAGGCGCTCGTCCCGTTGGACGTGGTCACCGTGACGTGTACCGTGCCGGAGCCGGCCGGGCTGGTCGCTGTGATCTGGGTCGCGCCGTTGACCGTGAAGGCGGCCGCGGCGCTACCACCGAACGCGACTGCAGTGGCGCCGGTGAAGTTGGTGCCCTTGATGGTGACCGACGTCCCGCCGCTGACGGGTCCGCTGTTGGGCGCCACCGACGTCACGGTCGGCACCAGGGAGACGAATGTGAACTGGGACGCTCCGGAGCCGATGCTTGTTCCGCTGGGTGTTGTCACCGTGACGCTCACCACTCCGGAGCCCGCGGGGCTGGTCGCCGTGATCTGGGTCGCGGTGTTGACCGTGAACGCGGCCGCGGCGCTACTACCGAACGCGACCGCAGTGGCGCCGGTGAAGTTGGTGCCCGTGATTGTCACCGACGTCCCACCGCCTGCGGGGCCGCTGTTGGGGGCCACCGAGGCGACTGTGGGTGCGTTGGGCGTGGTCAACGAGGCGAGGTGGTTCTTGAAACCAAGGCCGTAGGTGGTCGGGGTCCCGGCGTAGTCCGAGATCAGGGCTTGCTGGTTGCCCCACGTGTCCCAGGTCCACGCGAGGTAACCAATGCCATGTGCGTCGGCCCACGGCATGATCGTCTCGATGTAGACGTCGAAACCCATCTCGCCAAACGTCACCGGCACCTGTGCAGCCGTCGGAGCGTAGATGTTGTTCCAGATTGTGGGCGTGTCCCAACCGCTCACTCCGTAGTTGTGGATGCCGGCCATCGTCTGGGCGTCGGAAGGCCGGTTGGCCAGCCAGCCGCTCAAGTCGTAACCCCAGCTGAGCCCTTGCATGAGGATGACGTTGGTCGCCCCCGCTGCGCGCACGGCGGAGACCATGCTGTTCATCCCGGCGGCCTGATACGCGCTGACGAAGTTGACGCCCCCGGTTACCTGACAGCCGTTTGCCCAACACGTCCAGCTGATGTCGTGCGGCTCGTTGTAGAGGTCGAAGATGACGCCCCGATCGCCTTTGAAGGCGTTGGCCACCGACGTCCACATCGCCGGCGCGTGATCGGCGTCGGCCATCGGGAGGATCGTGCTCGCTTGCGTGGTTCCAGCCCCGGCGAACTGGTTGTCCAGGATCACGTACAGGCCGTGCGCCCGAAGGCGCGTGACGAAACCCGTGATCGCTGACTGGTAGTTGGCGCCGGCAAAGCTGGGATTGATGCCGTTGATGCCGAGCCAGCAGTCTTCGTTGAACGGGACTCGCACGACATTGATGCCCCACGCGGCCATCGCCGCGATGGATGCGTCATCGCTTGGGCCGTCGAAGAAACCCCAGCCCTGCTGGCACGCGTACTCTGCGCCGCTTCGGTTGACGCCGCGCAGGATGACCGTTTTGCCGTTGTCGACCAGCTGGTTGCCTGAAACGGCGAGAGTCGACGTGGAGGCTGCGCGCGCCGAGCTGACTCGGAGGGCCGACTGAGACCAGGGCACGCACAACAGCACAGACACTGCGAGCGCGGCAATCGGAATACGCCTCAGCAGGCCATGGATTCGCGGCTTCGCGTGCGATCCTCCCGTGGTCAGACCTCCAGACTGGAGATGGCCGGCAGAGCAGTCAGCCTCAGGGCCCAATAACGGCGATTTCTCCGGATCCCTGCACGTTGGGCCGGTTCGAGCCCGACTTGCCAGGTTCAGCAGGTCCAGATCTCGTTGAAGGACAGCACGGCTGTGAGCAACTCAGGGCCGAAGAAGCCGGAAGGGGGAATCACCAGGCGGGAGCCATATCGCCCGGCAACTATACGCATGAGAACCCCGACCGACGGCATCGAGAAAGCCCCATCCCCGCCGCAAGCGGCGGTACTTCCCAACTGCGTGGGGAAGAGGCTTCCTATTGCGGTCAGGCGGTCCAGATCTCGTTGAAGGACGAGTAGTACTGGACTCGCTGCGACGCGAGCACCGCGGGGCCTGACGTGACGGTCACAGTCACCGGCCCGCCGATCGTGCCCTGCGGGAAGGTCGCGTAGGCCTCGCCGCCTGCAGGCACGATCAGGTTCTGCGTCGGTGCGCCCAGCAGGCTCACCGTCACCGTCGCCGCTGTCCCCCCGGGGTTGAGGATGTGGATGTTGTCGTTCATCATCCCTGGCGATGCCTTGTCGTACCAGACCACGTGGCTTGTCGCCGAGGCCTGGCTTGCGCTCTCGGCCCAGACCTCGTTGAACGACTGGGCGAACTGGACGCGCTGCGACGCGAGCACCGGCTGCACCGAGCTCACCGTGACGGGGCCGCCGATTGTGCCCGCGGGGAAATTCGCGTAGGCCTCCCCACCTGCGGGCACGCTGAGGTGCTGCGACGTGGCACCCGGCGTGCTGATCGTTACGGTCGCGGCCGCCAGGCCCGGGTTGAGGACGTGGATGTTGTCATTCAACATCCCGTTCGAGGCCTTGTCGTACCAGTTGATGTAGCTGGTCGACGCTGCCTGGGTTGCGCCCTGCGCCCAGACCTCGTTGAAGGACTGCTGGAACTGCACGCGCTGCGAGGCCAGCACCGGCTGGCTCGAGGTCACGGTCACCGGTCCGCCGATGCTGCCCTGCGGGAAGGTCGCGTATGACTCGGCTCCGGGGGCGATGCTCAGGTTCTGCGTCGGCGCGCCGGGAAGGGTGATGGCCACGTTGGCCGTTGTACCGCCGGGGTTCAGGACGTGGATGTTGTCGTTGAGCATTCCGTTCGACGCCTTGTCGTACCAGTTGATGTAGCTCGTCGCCACGGCCTGCGCCGCCGTCTTGGCCCAGACCTCGTTGAAGGATTGCTCAAACTGCACCCGCTGCGAGGCCAGGACCGACTGGTCCGCATTGACGAGGACCGGTCCGCCGATGTGGCCGGGGCCAAAGCTGACGTGAGTCTGCGCGCCGGACGCGAGCACCACGTTGATGCCGCTCGCGCCGGGCATCGTCACCGTCACGTTGGCGGTTGAACCGCTCGTGTTGAGCAGGTGGATGTTGTCGTTCATCATGCCGACCGACGCCAGGTCGAACCACTGGAAGTACGACGTGAGGCCCGTGAATGTGAACTGGTCGAGCGGCGAGATGCCACTCGTGCCGCTTGCCGTGGTCACGGTCACGTCCACACTGCTGACCGTCTGGGCTGGGCTCACCGCCGTGATGGTCGTGTCATTGACCACGCTGAAGCTGGCAGCCGCCGCCGTCCCGAACTTGACCGCGGTGGTCCCGTTGCTGAAACCAGTCCCCGTGATGGTCACAGACGTTCCGCCGGATGACGGGCCCGAGTTGGGGGCGACTTTGACCACGGTCTGCTGGCTCGCCGGCGTCGGCCCCCCGCCGACTGTGAAGGACCACGTGTAAGGCACGAGATTTACCGTCAGCGTGACCACGTATGTGGTGCCGCTCACAAGCGGGTTTTGAGGCATCAGGATCACCGCGCCGCGCCACGTCAGATAGCTGGCGAAGCTGGCGTTGGTCGAATCGATGGTGCAGGTGTTGAGCAGAGTTCCGTTCGCGCTCAGCGTGTGGGCGCCGGCGGTGGTGCTGATGTTCCCCCCCACCTCGATGAAGATCGGCAATCCGCTGTAGCCAGGGCAGGCGGCCTGCGGATTGGGCGTTTCATTTCCGCTGTAAGACGTGAGCGGCTCGGTCGAGCCGTTGCCCGGGAAGAAGGTCGGGAGCGTGTACAGACCGAGGGCTGACGAGTTGCCGTGGCTGGTGTCAACGGCGGCACCCATCTGCCACGGGCTCGTCGTGGTGTCTCGATACGATCCGAAACCGGTCGACGAAAGTCGAGGGTCCATCATCGCCATCGCGTGGAAAGGCGCTGCCATCCACCAGTCGATGGACTGGCTGTCGGTTGTGGCGGTGCTCGAGCTGACGAAGATGTTGGAGTTCTGTCCGGCGACGTCTCCCGCGGCGGTGTAGTAAGGGTTGGCCGGATCTTCGCCGTGGGTGACCAGGCCGGTCTTGACCATGTAGTAGGCGTGGCTCGCGTCCCCGGCGCTCCACGTCGTGTTCTCGGTCAGGTTGGGCAGGCCCACGCTCGCCCGCCAGGCGTTGAGGCGGGTCAGCCAGGGGCCGCTGGCGGCGGGATTGCTGTCCAGGTGAGCCGGCCGCGCGGGCTGGGCCGCCACGAACGCGAGGCAGACGGCCGCCAGCACGGCTGTCGTGAGGCTTCGCTTCAGGTTCGGTCTGAGTCCCGGGACGGCCGCCAAATGGCCTGCCCCATGGGGAGTCCTGGTGCCCACCGCGAGCGACAACGAGGCGACGGGCTCTTTCTTGCTGCCCAGCCGGCTAGCCGGCCGCCCACACCTCGTTGAACGACTGGTCGAATTGAACCCGCTGCGAGGCCAGGACCGGCTGGTCGGAAGTGACCGTCACGGGCCCGCCGATCGTGCCTTGTGGGAAGCTCGCGTACGCCTCAGCTCCGGCTCCGACGGTCAGCTTCTGCGCGGTGGTTGTGCCCGGCACGGTGATCGTCACCGTGGCGGGCGCCGTGCCCGGATTGAGGACGTGGATGTTGTCGTTCAGCATCCCGGGCGACGCGTGGTCGTACCAGTTGACGTAGCTGGTCGTCGCCGCCTGGGATGGATCCTGGGCCCAAACCTCATTGAAGGATTGGTTGAACTGCACCCGCTGCGAGGCAAGCACCGGGTGGTCGGAGCTGACCTTCACCGGCCCGCCGATGGTCCCTTGCGGGAAGGTCGCGTACGCCTCCGCTCCGGCGTCGATGGTCAGCTGCTGGCTCGCCACGCCCGGGAGGCTGACCGTCACGGTGGCCTTCGCGGTACCTGGGTTGAGCACGTGGATGTTGTCGTTCACCATCCCGAGCGAGGCCTTGTCATACCAGTTGATGTAGCTGGTGGCCGCGGCTTGGGCGGGGCCCTCGGCCCAGACCTCGTTGAAGGTCTGCTCGAACTGCACGCGCTGCGAGGCAAGCACCGGATGGTCCGAGCTCACCGTGACTGGGCCGCCTATGGTGCCTTGCGGGAAGGTCGCGTAAGCCTCTCCTCCGGGCGCGACTGTCAGGTGCTGCGCGGTCGCGTTCGGCAGGCTCACGGTCACGTGGGCGGTGCTCGCGCCCGGGTTGAGGACATGGACGTTGTCGTTCACCATCCCCGACGATGCCTTGTCGTACCAGTTGATGTAGCTCGTCGTCGACGCTTGCGCCTGGCTCTGCGCGGCAACCTCGTTGAAGGACTGGTGGAACTCGACGCGCTGTGAGGCGATCAGCGGCTGGTTCGAGCTGACGGTAACCGGCCCGCCGATCGTGCCGGCGGGGAACGTGGTGTAGACCTCCTGCTTTGAGAGGACGGTGACGGTCACCGGGTTCGCACCGGGCATGCTCAATGTCACGAGCGTGCTCGCCTGGCCCTCGTTGAACAGGTGGATGTTGTCCGAGACCATCCCGTTCGAGGCCTTGTCAAACCAGTTGAAGTAGCTCACGAACTGCGTGTACGTGAAATGGTCGGCAACCGAGGCCGCACTGGTGCCGCCCGACGTGGTGACAGTCACATCCACTGTTCCCGTCGCGGCGGCGCGAGGGCTGACGGCGCTCGCTTGCGTGTCAGAGATCTGCGTGACGTTGGTGGCCGCATTCGCCCCGAAATGGACCGCGGTCAGGCCGGAGAGGGCGCAGCCCGTGATCGTCACGCCGGTCCCTCCATCGGCAAGGCCGGTGTTCGGTGCGATGCCGGTGACCGTCGGCGCGTGCTGCACGGCAGTGATCGGCTGCGACGTGGAACTTTGCCATCCGTCCACGTCAGTCACCGTGAGCGTGACCGTGTACACACCTGGCGAGCAGAAAAGATGTGACGGAGTGGCGCCACTTCCGGCGCCGGTGCCATCACCCCAGCTCCACGAATAGGTGAGCGGGGTGCTTCCGCCGTCGACATCAGCGGAGGCGGACGCATCAAAGCTCGCGCTGGTCCCGGCGTCCACCATCGACGGCGCTGTAAACGACGTGGTGGGCAGCTCCTCCTGCTGGACGCAGCCCTTGACCTGGGTGCCGCGGATCGAATCGCCGATGCCCACGGCGAAGTCCTCGTTGCTGAACTCGTCCTGGGTGTAGTACTTCCCAGTGCCGACCACCTGGTTGTAGAAGGCGCCTGCTGAACCAAGGGGTGCGCCGTAGACGTAAGCGCATTGATCCCCGTCTTCCCAGCCGGCCGAGTCGATCCACGCGCCCGCCCAATCGGTGATGATCTCGTTGGCTTCGTGGCTGATCAGGCTGACCTGGGCATCGGCGGCGACGTCGCCGTTGGGCGCCTGAGGTCCGTTGACCGGATCCGTGCATGCGTTCAGGTCCGGATAGGGCTCATTGCCGTAGATGAGCCAGGGCGCGGCGGCGCTCGAGGTGTGATACGCGCAGTAATCCCTGGCGCTGCATTTCACGTTGCTGCTCGTGCTCGGCGCCGTACAGGTCTCCACCGCTTGCGGAAAAAACACGAGATAGGCATGTGAATCGTCGACGGGCAAACCTTTTGCGGCGGCCAAGGATTTCAGCTCGGCCTGGAGCGCGCCGTCGGTGATGCACGCGCTGAAGCCGGTGGCGGCCGTGCAGCCGTTGGTCCCACCTTGCGCCGGATAGGCCGTCGCGTCGTCGACTTCGGCGCCTGCCGTCACGACGTACTGGATGTGCTCAAGAGGCGACCCGGCGGGCGTGTCTTGCTGGTAGTACTGCGTCGAGACCGAGAACACGTTGGTGTTCTGCCTGCTCGCGGCGGCGACGTTCTGCAGGTAGCCGTTGATGATCATCTTGTATGTCGAGGTGCCATATGAATAGCCTGCCGGGGCCCAGTAGACGGGCGTCAACGTAACGTGGCCAGGCGTTCCCGTGATGCCTCCGATCACTGGGACACCGCGGGTGAAAAGTAGAGGTGGGCTGCACCTCGGGCAGTAGGGGTCGGCGCTGGGTGCGATGGTGTTGGTGTTGGTCGATGCATTCGGCGAGCGGCTCGCGTGTGGCACAAGACCGCGTGGATGGTTGGCCGCCGAGGGGTGAACCTTCCAGTGCTGCGCCGAAAGTTCGGCTCGCGCGGACGCGTGGACGGGAATCATTTCGGGCAGCGCCGGAGCCGCGAACAGGACGTACAACGCAGCCGCGACACCCGTGCCACGGCGCATGAATATTGATTTCGTCAGCAGAAAACCGACCCCCTACCTGTGATCCCGGTGTTGGAGATTACCGCAATCAGGGTCGACTGCTACGTGACTGGCTGAGTGAAGTAGGCGATCTTGACCTGTTGCTGGTAGGCCTCGACCGGAGTGTCCGCCAGCACCTCGATCGCTTCGATCGGTTGGTCGAACTGACCCTGGGCCAGGCCATTGACACTCGCCGTGTCCGGCGCGTAGCCCGATAGATCCAGCCCGTCCGCTCCGTCTGCCGGTATGAAGCGGTAGGCGGGCGAGACCTTACCCCCTCCGTACTGGAAGCGGATGTGCAGCTCGGGTGGACGATCCAGCAGGTTCATGGCCTGACCCAGCAGCGAATAGTCGACCTGGAGCCTGCCGTAGAGCCGCTGGTCGCCGTGTTGCGGCACCGCGATCCACTCCCCAATTCGCCCGGTCGCGCTGCCCGCATGCGTTTGTGGAAGGGAGGCGGGGTCCGATCGCCGCTCCAGGACGAGAAAGTTTGAGGTCAGCTGCATGACCTGGTAATTCTCGAAGAGGACGCGGTAGGTCGCAGGTTCGTCGAACAACGGATAGCGCCCGTCGGTGCTGAAAGCGGTGAACAACACGTACCTCGGCGCAGCGGGTCCCGTGTAGTGCAGCGCGTCCAGGTGGTCCAGGTAAGGACGGTAGGCGCTGTACGAGAGCAAAACCGGCTGCGGGTCCCACTTGAAGTCGTAGGCATAGGCGATCTGCAGGTCGAACGGCACGACGTCGACAGTTCCGTTGCGCAGCTGATCGACCACGTCGGGCGGCAGCGCGTAAAAGGTGCGCATCGAGTCGCGGACTGCGCCCTCTTCCTCCGACCGGCGGCTTGGCCGGCTGATCAGCGAGGCAGCGTGGCGATAGCTGGCGAGGTTGGCGGGAAACGCCAGCGACGGCTGCATGAGTACGACGCTTCTCGCCTTGTCGGGAAAACCGCCGATATAGGGCCCAAGACCTCCGACCAGCACAAGGCAGACGACCATCGTTGCGGCCACGAGCACGACCGGAGCCGAGCGCTTTATCTCACCCTCGGCCGCGACCGCGCGGGCCAGGACCAGGCCCTCGAGAACTGCGACCAATGCCCAGAACGCGAGCGCGTGGCCCTCATCGAATCGAATGAAAGAGTTCTTGTACAGGAACAGCAGAATCGGAGTCATCAGCAGCTGCAGGCGGAAGAGCGGCCACTGGCGCCGGCGCAGTGTGATCAACAGGGCCAACCCCCACACCGCCAGCATCGCGACCGCTATTCCCCACTGCAGCATGGGATTTAAAGCGCCTGACTCGTCGATCCACGACATTGCCGGCGTGTAGCCCGCGATGATCTCGAACGACGTCCGAAAGTAGCTCGGGATGCCGGCGATTGCCTGCCCGGCCAGAAGCCATAGAACCAGGAAGCCGACCAGGGCGCCCCCTAGCAAAGCGATGGCCGACCCGGCTCGGCGACCGGCGACGCTGAGGACCAGATAGACGGCCACCAGTGCGGCGCCGGCAAGCATGTATGTCCCCTTGTCGAGGAAGAGATAGCCCGCGATCAGCCCCGCGCCGCCGGCGAAAATGGCCGCCTCTTTTCGCCTCGATGTTTCCGCCGCGAGGTAGAGAAGCAACGTCGCGACGAGGGCCGCCTTCTGGTCGAGCACCATGAAGCGCTCGAACTCATGCCCCTGGTAGCGGTCGATCGACAAGACCGTAACGGCCGCCACGAGCATGAACAGCCATGGCCGGGCCCCGATTCGGAAAAGAAAGAGCGCCAGCACGGCAAACAGGGCGATGTGAGCGGCGAAGTTGGCTGCAAACGCGAGGAGCCAGGTGTTGAAGTCCATGAACGCCGGCTCGTTCAGGAAGCCATAAGGTCCATACGACCAGACGACCTGGCTGCCCCACTGCAGGTGCTCGCGGAACGCCATGGTCATCGCGGCCTGGTAGCCGAACTCGCCGGCCGCGGGCATCGTGTAGCCGGCCACCGGCAAGGTCATGACGGCGGCCGCGATTAGGGCAGCGACTCCGAGAACCCGTGCCCTTGTCTTTCGGGCGGGTGTCGCGACCGGTGCCTCTTTCGGGCGGCTCGAGGCGACTGGCCTCTCCGCTGTGATCAAGGGCAGATCAAATGATCCGACCGCGCCGGTTGCGATTGCACAACGGTGAATCCTAGCCGGAGGCAGTAGGGTCCTTGCAGCCGGCCCCGTAACGGATCCTGTTCTGATCCCTCGAAGGAGCGGGAGGCGCGCCTTAGGCGCCAAACGCACCAACTTCTGATCGAGGAACTACGCGTTAGGCGCCAAACGCCCCCGACTTCGCCGTAAGAAAAATTTGGCGGAGCGGGAGGGATTTGAACCCTCGAGGCCCTTGCGGGCCTACGGCATTTCCAGTGCCGCGCCCTCGACCGAGCTAGGCGACCGCTCCACGTGCATTGTGCCAACAAACGTGTAGTCGCCTAGCTCGGGCGACCGCCGCGAAAGCGCGTGGGTCAGGTATAGGGCGACTGCGCGGCGGGTTTCGACCGTGCGACCGCTCCACGTGCATTGTGCCAACAAGCGCTGAGACGCACGTTAGGCGCCGAACGCACCCATCGCGCGCCATCCAGGCAAGCGTTTGGCGCCTAACGCGCTGAATCGTCGCGCCTTAGGCTCATTGCGATGGGCCTGCGATCGGCGGCGGGGCGGCCGGTGGCGATCGCGCGAGGTGCGCCCACCAATGTCGCGCTCCTCGCGCTGGTGGCGATCGCGTTCGTCACCGGCTGGCTTGCGTTTGCATTCGCGACGTCGCCAGCGCGATGGTCGCTGATCCTCCACGCGACGGGAGGCTTCGCGATCCTCGCCCTGCTGCCGTGGAAGTCCATGATCGCGCGACGCGGGGTCGGTCGCCCGCGACGTGGCCGATGGGCATCCGTGTTGTTTGGCGCACTGGTTTTGATCTCGATGGCCGCCGGCCTTCTCCATTCGACGGGGCTGCTCGTCTACTGGGGTCCGCTCACCGCGATGGATTTCCACGTCGGCGCTGCCATAGCAGCCGTGCCACTGGCGATCTGGCATGTAGTCGCGCGACGTGTTCGCATCCGCCCCGCCGACATGTCCCGCCGCAACTTCCTCCGAGGTAGCGCGGTTCTAGCCGCGGCCGCCGCAACGTATGCGGGCAGCGAGCTGGTCGTGAGAGCGATCCCCACGCCAGGCGCAGCGCGCCGTTTCACCGGCTCCTACGAAGCGGGCTCATTCCGGCCGGAGCTGATGCCTGTCAGCTCGTGGCTCTTCGACGCAATCCCCCACCTCGAGCCAACCGCCTGGGTGTTGAAGGCAGGGGGTCGCGAGTGGACTAGCGACCAGCTCGCGAACTTCGACGATCGAGTGACCGCGACGCTCGACTGCACGGGCGGCTTCTACTCGACACAGGAATGGGCCGGCGCGCGCCTGGATCGGCTGATCGGAAACGCGTCTGGATCAAGCATTCGCGTCACGTCGGCCACCGGCTACGACCGCCGCTTTCCAATCGAGAACGCGGGCTCGATGGTCCTCGCCACCCGCTTTGGAGGCCGGCCGCTCGACGCGGCACACGGCTACCCGGCGCGCCTTGTGGTGCCTGACGCGCGTGGCTTCTGGTGGGTCAAGTGGGTCACCGCGATCGAGGTCGACGACCTGCCGCCCTGGTGGCAGTCGCCGTTCCCGCTGCAGTAGCGCTCTAGCGCCCGGCTGACTCGCGGCCGATCATGCGTGGGCCTTCGGGGCCGGCCATGATCACGGTGTCGGTCATGCCGACGAAGAGCCCGTGCTCGACCACGCCCGTGAGCTTTTTTAGCTCCACGCCGAAATCACGAGCATTCTTGATTCCGCCTTCCACGGTCACGTCGAGGATCAAGTTGCCGTTGTCCGTTACGTACGGCGTCTCTTCCCCACCTCGCACGACCAGGCTGACCCCCAGGTCCGCCACACGCTCGGCGGTCAACCGCCACAGGAACGGCAGCACCTCGACCGGCAGGGCGCCGACCCCGAGCTGCTTCACCATCTTCGACTCATCCACAACGACGACGAATCGCTTCGAGGCCGCCGCGACCAGCTTCTCGCGGAACAGGGCGCCGCCGCGGCCCTTGATCAGGTTCAGCGCCGGGTCAACCTCGTCGGCTCCATCGACGGTCAGGTCGATCTGGCCTACCAGCTCGGTCACGATCGGGATCCCGAGCTCGGCCGCAAGCTCCGCGGTGGCCCGCGACGTGGGCACGCCTCGCACCTTCATTCCGTCCGCGATCAGGCGCCCGACACCCTCGGTGAAGTAGCGGGCGGTCGAGCCCGAGCCCAGGCCGATCAGCATGCCGTCCTGGACAAGCTCGAGCGCCTTCTCCGCGGCCGCTTGCTTGAAGTTGTCAGTCAAGGGCTTTGCGGATCGCTTTGATGCCTGCGGCGACCCCGCCTTTGAATCCGTAGACCGAGTTGCCGGCGACCAGGACGGTCGCCCCGGCGGCCACGACGAGCGGCGCCGAG
This sequence comes from Chloroflexota bacterium, assembly GCA_005880915.1. Classification (GTDB taxonomy): domain Bacteria; phylum Chloroflexota; class Dormibacteria; order Dormibacterales; family Dormibacteraceae; genus 40CM-4-65-16. The sequence continues at coordinate 223,914 of VBIW01000034.1, forward strand.
TGCGCGTCGATCCCACCGTCGACCTCGATCTCGATTTTGGAAGACAGTCCGCGAAGACGCCTGATCTTCTCCGGGCTGTGGGGGATGAACTTCTGACCGCCGAACCCGGGCTCGACCGTCATCACGTTGACCAGGTCGATGTAAGGAAGGATGTCGCGCAGGTCTTCGACCGGAGTGGCGGGGTTGATCGCCACGCCCGCCTTGGCGCCCAGCTCTTTGATCGTCTGCACGGTCCTGTACAGAGAACTCGTGGCCTCCACCTGCACCTCAATCAGGGTTGCTCCGGCCTTCGCAAAGGCCTCGAGGAACATCTCGGGCCGCTCGACCATCAGGTGCGCCTCGATGGGGAGCTTGGTCGCCCGGCGCACGGCCTCCACCACCTGCGGGCCGAAGGTCAGGTTCGGCACGAAGTGGCCGTCCATCACGTCGACCTGGATCCGGTCGGCTCCGGCGGCCTCGGCCTCCTTCACTTGCTCGGCGAGGCGCCCGACGTCGGCCGACAGGATCGAGGGGACAATTTCAACCTTCACTTTCCACGCCCCTCTCCCTGGCCCTCTCCCCTAGGGGGAGAGGGGAGCTCCGTTCGCGGCGCGGTCGATCAGCCATCTTGCGTTCGCAATCATCCCGGATGGCGATTCGCCGCGCCGGGCCATGGCCACCGCCTCCGCCTTGCCCGCACCCGTGGCGATGATCAGCACGGCGCGCGCGTCGCGGATCGCCTCTAGGGTCATCGTCACCCGTTGCGGTGGCGGTTTTGGCGAGTCGTGGATACCTGCCGTGAGGCCGGTCGCCTTCAGCGCCTTATGCCCCGGAAAGAGCGAGTTGACGTGGCCGTCCTCCCCCACTCCGAGCAGCACGAAGTCAAACGGCGCGACGTTGGCGACGACCTCGGCGTAGAGGTCCGCGCCCTCATCGGGCCCGAGCTCGGCGGGGATCCGGTAGACCGTCCCCGGATTCACCCGATCCAGCAGGTGCTCTTTGGCGATGCGGTAGTTGCTCTCCGGATCGAGCGGAGGGACGCACCGCTCGTCCCCGAACAGCACTGAAACCCGGCCCCATTCGACCTCGATCTCAGACAGCAGCTCGTAGGTCCGAATGGGCGAGGTGCCCCCAGTGATGACGAGGCTCTGGGCGCCGTCGCGCAGCGCCTGCGCTATCTCCGCGGCCGCCGCCTCAGCCACCTCCTCCGCGGTCGCAAGAACAATGAATTCGCTCAAATGAACACCGTCCCCGCCGACACGAACGTTAGGCGGCAAACGCGCGCCGCGGACGACGGCGATACGAACGTTAGGCGCCAAACGCGCGCTGTAGAGCTCAGAGCTTTTCCATCAGCTCGGACGCGGCGGCCAGCGATCGGTTGAACACCTCGTCGTGCGTGCCGGTCGACAGCAGGTCGAGCAGGAGCGTCGCCTCGTCCTCCGGGTCCAGCTGCTGGACATGGCGCAGGGGCGCGCCTTCGCCGATCTCGATGATCGTGAGCAATACCCGGCCTGAATCCGGCTTCCGGCGCTCGCGCGTCATCACCACCGGATGCCTGGGCCGGCTCTCCCCCGGCGCGTCACCCGTCGCGGTGTGGTGCAGCGAGTCGAGGTTTTCGTGCAGCACGTCGCGGTGCCACTCGGCGCGGCGTTCGGCGAGCTCGATGCCCGCGTCGTCCTCCCCACCTGACGAATGCAGGGTTCGATACGAGGGCTCGGGCGCGATCCGCATGCGCTGAGGGTCGTGCTGGACCGTAACCCGGAAGGTCGCTCCGCCCGAGGCGCCCGCCATGCGGATCGCGCTCAGCTCGCCCGCCGCAAGGTGGTCCTTCCGGACGGACCTGAAGTGCACCTCGATCGAGCGGCCGCCCGCCTCGTAGTGAGCGACCACCACGCCGCCGGTTCCACCCGTGGCTCGCTTGAGCTTCCAGCCCAGAGCGCCGGCCATCCATCCTGTGACCAGGGCAGCCGCGACCCGGTTGCCTCTTGCCTCCCCGGCGTAATCGACACCGATCTCCGAGATCCCCGAGAGGAACGGCCGCCGGTCGAGCGGCGTGAAGAACTGCGCGAGCGTCTCCCTCCAGGGCCGCAAGCGCGACCACTGAAGGTCGGCGAGGCCAAGACGGTGATGCGCGACCTTCAGCAAACCGGCCATGCGGTGAAAAGACTTGAACGGCTCCTCGAACCCGGCCGAGTCGACCACCAGCCCGTCGACCACGCGCAGGGCGTCGAGCAGCTCGCGCTTGCCGAAGGGCGGTGTGCCGAGCCACCACAGATAAGTCGGCACGCCGCTGACCAGCAGCGGGTCGATGAGTCCCGCGAGGTGGTCCGCCGCCGCGCCGCGCACGTGGAGCGTGACGATCTCGCACTCGCTGGCGCAGCACATCTCCGGTCTCTGCACCTCGGCCGTGATCCACGCGTCGAATTTGTGTCCACGCAGCGGCGCTTCCTCACGGATCACGATCGCCTGGACAGGATGCTGCGCGCCGATCATCTGGGTCGTGCGCTGAGCGACTTGCTCGTGAGCTTCCGTCGGCGAAACGCTGATCAGTGTCATCACGCAGTTGCGTGGATGGACGAGCTCATCGTCGCCCGCCTCGTCGCGAGCGAACTTGGCACGGATCTGGCTCAGCGCGTCGAGGACGTCGCCGATCGTCACGTCTTCGCCGCGCCAGAGCGGATCCGAGGCCGGCTTGACCGTGGTGCTCACGGCCTGTGCCACTCCCTTCCGTCGGCCCGCAGCAGCGCTTCGGCCGCGGGCGGACCCCACGTTCCGGCGGCGTAGGTGCCGAGTGGAGGCCGGGCGTTACGCCACGCGTCTTCGATCGGGTCGACGAGCGTCCACGCGGCCTCGACCTCGTCGGCCCGGGTGAAAAGCGTCGGGTCGCCGATCATGCAGTCGAGCAGCAGCCGCTCGTAAGCCTCCGGCGCCTCGACGAGGAAGGAGGTCATGTACTGGAAGTCCATCGTCACGCTGCGAATCCGCAGCCCCGCACTCGGCACCTTGGCCCCGAACTTGAGCGAGATGCCTTCCTCGGGCTGGATCCGGAGCGTGATCGCGTTGGGGTCAACCTCTTTCATGGCTTCCCGGCCAAAAGTCAGGTGTGGCGGTCGCTTGAACTGGATCCGGATCTCGGTCACGCGTTTGGGCAGCCGCTTGCCCGCCCGGATGTAGAAGGGCACGCCGGCCCAGCGCCAGTTGTCGATGAACACTCGCATCGCGGCGAAGGTTTCTGTCTGCGAGTCGGGTGCGACGTTTTTCTCCTCGCGGTAGCCCGGCACCTGCTCGCCCAGCACCCAGCCCTTCGTGTACTGGGCGTGAACGGTGGACTGCTCGATGTCCTCGCCGATAAGCGGCCGGATCGCGCGTAGAACCTTGACCTTCTCGTCGCGAACCTCGTTGGCCTGGAATGCGAGTGGCGGCTCCATCGCGGTCAGGGTCACAAGCTGCAGGCCGTGGTTCTGCACGATGTCTCGCATCGCGCCGGCGCGGTCGTAGTAGGAGCCGCGATTCTCGATCCCGATGTCCTCGGCCACCGTGATCTGCACCGAATCGATGAGGCTCGAATTCCACACGGGCTCGAAGATCGAGTTGGCGAAGCGAAAGGCGAGGATGTTCTGGACGGTCTCCTTGCCCAGATAGTGGTCGATGCGGTAGACGGAGTCCTCGGGGAACACCTTCTGCAGCGTCTGCGTCAGCTCGCGCGCCGATTTAAGGTCGAAGCCGAACGGTTTCTCGACCACGATGCGGTGGAACCCGTTGCCCGCGTTCAGGGCGGCCGCCTGCAGCTGCAGCGTGATCGTCTGGTAGGTCGGCGGCGGCGTGGCACAGTAGAAGATGCGGTTGCCGGGGATGTGGTTGGTGTTGTCGAGCTCCTGCAGCTTCTGGCCGAGCGCCTTGAAGTCCTCGAGCTTGCCGAAGTCGACCTTGACGTAGCTCAGCGAAGCGAGGAAGGCCTGCAGCACGCGATCGTCGATGGGCTGCGTGCGCGAGAACGCGTGGATCTTGTCCGACGCCACCTTGCGAAACGCATCGTCGGTCAATTCGTCCATCGCCGCCCCGACCACCGCGAAGCCCGCAGGCAGCGAGCGCTGCTTGGCGAGGTTGTAGAGGGCCGGCAGCAGCTTGCGGCCGCTCAGGTCTCCCGTCGCACCGAAGATGACCATGACCGCCGGGTCCGCGACGCGATAGTCGTGCAGGCCTTCCGCTAGTGGATTAGGGGCTGCCTCGACGGTCACTTCTCTGACGCGGCATCCTTGACCACCGCGTGGCCGCCGAACTGCTGCCGCATCATCGCGAGCATGCGGTCGCCGAACGTGTTCTCCATGCGGCTGCGGAAGCGGGCGAAGAGCGACTCGGCGATGACCGGCGTCGGCACAGATTCATCGATCGCGGCCTCGACCGTCCAGCGACCCTCCCCTGTGTCCTCTACCCAGCCTTTGATCCCCGCCAGGTCGGGGTCCTGGGCGAGGCCGCGCGCGATGAGGTCGAGCAGCCACGAGCGGACGACGCTGCCCGTCCGCCATGCCTCGGCGATGGCGCGCATGTCCATGCCGGGGAAGTACTTCGACATCTTCATGACCTGGAAGCCTTCCGCGTAAGCCTGCATCAGGCCGTATTCGATGCCGTTGTGGACCATCTTCACGAAGTGGCCCGAACCCTCCGGCCCGGTGCGGACCAATCCGCCGTCGTCAGGCGCGAGGTCCCTGAAGAGCGGGAGGCAATGGTCGTAGACCTCCTGCTCGGCGCCGACCATCAGGCAGTAGCCGAACTCGAGCCCCCAGATTCCTCCTGAGGTGCCCGCGTCCATGTAATGCATGCCCCTTGCTTTGACGCGACCTGCATCATCGAGAGCGATCTTCCAGTTTGTGTTGCCGCCGTCGATGATGATGTCGCCGGGGTCCCCGAGCTCGATGAGCTGGTTGATCGCCTGGGTGGTGGGGTCGCCGGCCGGAACCATGATCCACATCACGCGGGGACGACTTTGAAATTGGGCGACGAAGTCCTTCCAGCTCCCCGCGCCGACGGCGCCTTGCGCCGCATGTGCTTGCACCGCGGCCTGCGAGAGGTCGAATGCGACGACACGGTGACCGCGCTTGATGAGGCGCAGCGCCATGTTGCCGCCCATGCGGCCAAGGCCGATCATGCCCAGTTCCATCAGATCGTGGTCCTTATCGCCCTCTCCCCATTCAGGGGAGAGGGTCCGGGGGTGAGGGGCGAGATCATCGAACTGCTTGCCTGGCCGCTGCGGTCAATGCGCGCCAACCGGCTGCAGGATCGCGACCGAGCGTGACGCGGAGCACCGGCAGGCGGCGCGAGGTCAGAGACTGCAGGTCGCCCAGCGACTGGGCCTGCTTCAGGACCGAGAAGCTGAAGGTCTGGCCGGGAATCTTCACGTCCTTGGTGTCGTCCTGCACGATCTGCAGGAAGAGACCGGTCTTCGGTCCGCCCTTGTGCAGCTGGCCCGTCGAGTGGAGGAATCGCGGTCCGTAACCGGCGGTGGTCGCGATCTTCGTCTTGTCGCGAATCGACGTGCGGATCGCGGCGATCGCCGCCTCCGAACCCGGCGTCCGCGCGGTGTAGGCCATGATCGCGAAGTAGGCGCCTCGCTTCGCCTGCTTGAGCAGCGACGCGATGCCGGGCTTCGCCTTGGCCGCGGCCACCGACTCGGCTTTCGGCAGGTTGCCTGCTTGCTTGAACTTCGCCAGCACCTTTTTCGTGTTGTCCTTCGACTCCTGGACGTTCGGCTGGTCGAAGGCGTCGATGCCGAGCACAGCGCCGGCGATCGCGGTCGCCACCTCCCAGCGGAGGAACTCGCCTCCCAGGTCGAGCTTGTCGCGCATCGTCAGCGTGATGACCGGGTGACCCGCCTTCTCGATCGCCCGCGCGCCGCGGTGCGGCGGGTCGGCGTCCATCCGGATATGAACGAACAGCCGGTCATCGCCATAAACCGCGGGTTTGCCCACGGGCTCGCCCTCGATAGGCACGATCCCCTTCGCTTCCTTGCCGGTGCTTTCGGCCAGGAGCTGCTCCACCCAGTACCCGAACGTCGCGACCTTCGGCGACGCGATCAGGGTGAGCTTGTTGCGCCCCTGGGCCGCAAGCTTGCCCATCACCGCGCCGAGCCACGCGCCCGGGTTGCTCTCGACGGGAACCGAGTCGGCGCACGAGTGCTCCATCTCGATCGCGCGCTCGAGCATCTCCGCCACGTTGACGCCCATCAAGGCGGCGGGGACGAGACCGAAGTAGGAGAGGGCGGAGTAGCGGCCCCCGATATCCGGCGGGTTGGAGAAGGTCCAGCGGAAGCCGTGGTCTTTCGCGAGCTTCTCGAGCGAGGTGCCGGGGTCGGTGATGGCGGCGAACTGCTTTCCGTTTTTCTTCACCTGTTCCCAGAAGTACGCGAAATGCGAGAGGGTCTCCGTCGTCTCACCTGATTTCGACGCGACGATGAAGAACGTGGTCGGAACCTTGATCTTCGACCTCACGCCGAGGATCGTCGCCGGGTCGGTCGTGTCGAGCACGTGGAGCTTCGGGTGGCCCTTGACCGCGCCGAATGTGTGGCGCAGCACGTCGGGGCAGAGACTCGAGCCGCCCATGCCGAGCAGGACGACATCGGTGAATTTGCGGCCGGCCACCGCGAGCTCGCGGAACTCTGCCGACTTCTCGAGCATCTTGTCCGCGACGTCGAGCCAGCCGAGGCGGTCGTGGATCTCCTGGCGCTTCGCGGGATCGGCGCTCCACAGCGTGGAGTCCTTGGCCCACAGACGGCGCGGCGCATCGTCCTTCTGCAGCTTCGCGACCTGCGCGTCGACCACGGGTTGCAGACGGCCCAGGCTGTGCCACTGGCGCGGGCCCTTGCCGGAGCGGATGTCCTTCGACGCTTTGGCCAGGGTGGCGAGCAGGCTCTCGAACGACTTGGTGAAAGCCTCGACTCCTTCGATCTCGAGCTCGTAAGTGACGCGGTCCAGGTCGATTCCCGCCTCGGCCAGCTCCTTCAGCTGGCGCTTCGCAAGGTCGACGTTCTCGTCCAGGCTGCGACGCACCTCGCCGTGCTCGCGGAAGGCGGCCAGGGTCTGCGGCGGCACCGTGTCCACGGTGTCCGGTCCGATGAGCTCCTCGACGTAGTACGTGTCGGGGTAGCGCGGGTCCTTGGTCGAGGTGCTTGCCCAAAGCGGGCGCTGAGTGCGCGCCCCGGCCTTCTTCAACCTGTCCCAGCGCGGTCCGCTGAACAGCTCGCCGAAACGCTCGTACGCCATCTTCGAGTTGGCGATCGCAGCCTTGCCGTAGAGGCGCTCGAGCGCCTGCTTCTCTTTCGGGTCGGGGCTGGCGTTGATCTTCTCGGCCAGGGTCTTGTCGACCTTGGTGTCGAGGCGGCTGACGAAAAAGCTCGCCACGCTGGCGACCTTCGTCAGGTCTCCACCCTTGCCGTGCAGCGACTCGAGGCCGGAGAGATACGCGTCGACCACCTCGGCGTAGCGGTCGACCGAGAAGATGAGCGTCACGTTGATGTTGTGGCCCCTTGAGATCTGGTCCTCGATCGCGGGCAGGCCTTCTTTGGTCGCGGGGATCTTCACCATCACGTTGGGGCGGCGGCAGCGGTCGTGCAGGTCTTCGGCCCACTTGATCGTCTGGCGCGTGTTGTTGGCGACCGTCGGCGAGACCTCGATGCTGACGAAGCCGTCCTTGCCCCTGGTCCTGTCGTAGACCGGGCGGAACGTGTCGGCCGCGGCCTGGATGTCCTCGACCATCAGCTCCCACAGCATCTCGGCCGGCTTTTTCTTGGCGCGCACCAGCCGGACCATCGCCTCGTCGTAGTCGGTGGAGCCGCTGACCGCCTTCTCGAAGATGGTCGGGTTGGAAGTGACGCCGGTGATTCCCTCGTCGCGAAGTCGGGCGAGCTCGCCCGAGGTGATGAGCTGGCGGCGGATGTTGTCGAGCCACAGCGACTGGCCGATCTCGCGCAGCTCTTTGATCGCGGTGGGTTTGCGGGGAGCGGCGGTTGCCATCACCTGGAAGCCACAAGCTTCGTCGCTGCGGCGGCGATGTGCTTGCTCGAAATTCCGGCGGCGTTCATGAGCTCCTCCGGCTTGCCGGAGGTCGGCAGGTCTCTCACCGCCAGGTGCACCAGGCGCGGTGCGGGGTCGGCCGCCAGCGCCTCCAGCACCGCGGCTGCGATGCCTCCCTGCGGATAGTGGTCCTCGACCACGACGAACCTTCCCTTGGTCACACGCGCCGCCTCGCGCAGCGTCTTCACGTCGACGGGTTTGACCGAATAGAGGTCGATCACCCGCGCGGGGATCTTCTTCGCCGCGAGCGCGTCAGCCGCGGCCAGGCAGCTGTGGAGGGTCACGCCCGCGCCGATGAGGGTGACCTTGTCCTTCGGGCTCTGCCGGACGACTTTCGATCCGCCGACCTTGAATGTCTCATTGGGGCCATAGAGCGTCGGATACGCGCCGCGGGTGGTGCGCATGAAAACGATCCCCGGCGTGTCGGCCATCGCGCGGGTCAGCTTGGCGGTCTGGTTTGGGTCGGACGGATAAAGGACGGTCGAGCCGTGGATGGCCCGCATCATCGCCAGGTCCTCGAGCGCCATCTGGGACGGACCGTCCTGCCCGATCTCGACGCCGGCATGCGAGCCGACCAGCCGGATGTTGGCCTCCGAGATGGCCGCCATGCGGATGAAGTCGTAGGCGCGCGAGAAGAAGGCGGCGAAGGTCGACGCAAACGGCTTGTAGCCGCGCACGCTCATGCCGACCGCTGTCGCTACGAGCTGCTGTTCGGCGATCCACATCTCGAAGAAGCGGTCCGGGTGCGCCTTTCCGAATTCGTCCGCGTGCGTCGAGTTGGACACCTCACCGTCCATGGCCACGACCTCCGGGATCGCCGCCAGCGCCAGCAGCGCGTCACCGTAGGCCTTGCGGGTCGCGACCTTATCTTCCATCTTGTAGATCGGCAGCACCGGTTCGTTGGTCGTGACCCGCTTGGGCGCGGCGGCGCGTTCCGGCTTTTGGGTCTTGACCTTCAGGGTGCGGATGCCGCCGAGCTCTTTGATCGCACGCTCCGCCATGTCCGGCGGCAGGGTCTTGCCGTGCCATCCATCCTTGTTCTCGATTTCGGAAAAGCCCTTGCCCTTGATCGTCTTGGCGATGATCACGCTCGGCTTGTCGGTGTTGGACAGCGCCTCGCCGAACGCTCGGTCGATTGAGGGGATGTCGTGGCCGTCGATCACGATCGGGAAGCAGCCGAAGGCCTCGACCCGGCGCCGGTAGGTGTCGAGGCTCCAGCCGTACTCGGTCTCGCCGCGCTGCCCGAGCCGGTTGATGTCCCAGATCGCGGTCAGGTTGCCGAGCTTGTAGTGGCCGGCTTTGTCCACCGCTTCCCAGATCGACCCCTCGGCCAGCTCCGAGTCGCCGCACAGCACCCAGGTGTGGAAGGGCAGCTTGTCCAGGTACTGGCCCGCCAGCGCCACTCCCACGCCGATCGGAAGGCCCTGGCCGAGCGAGCCGGTGGCGACGTCGACCCAGGGGATGATGGGCGTCGGGTGGCCCTGGAGGCGCGAGCCGAACTTGCGGAAGGTCATCATCTCGGCGTCGGTGATCGCCCCCACCGCCTTGAACATCGCGTAGCACAGCGGCGAGGCGTGGCCCTTGGAGTAGATCAGGTGGTCGTTGTTCGGGTCCTTGGGCTTGGTCCAGTCGTACTGCAGGTATCGCGCGATCAGGACGGCGATGAGGTCGGCCGCCGACATCGAGGAGGTCGGATGGCCTGATCCGGCCGCGGTGCTGCAGCGGATGGAGTCCACACGCAGCTGCTGGCCGAGCTGGCGCGCAAATTCGAGATCGGTGGTCGCAATGGTCTCCGTGACTGCCATGTCACTCCTTGCGATAGGCCGCGAGGGCGGCGGGCCAGCAGTATGTGGTTCTTAGTTTATGAGTCCTACCTGAGCGTCATCCGGTCCCGCTGATCCGATCGGGCCCCTCCGGCGCTGCCCATTCGGTCCTGCTGATGCGATCGAGCCCCTCCGGCGCGGCGCGCCACCTCCCCATGAAATGGGGAGGAGCCATTTCTGCTTACTGCTCGCCATTCGGTCCTGCTGATGCGATCGAGCCCCTCCGGCGCTGCGCGCCACCTCCCCATGAAATGGGGAGGAGCCTAGTTTCCGGAGAGGCGCTCTACTTCCGTCACCATGCCGTCCAGGATTTTCAGGCCTGCGTCCCAGAAGCCTGGGTCGGTGATGTCCATCCCAACCCGCTTGACCAGCTCGTCGGGGCGGGTCGATCCGCCGGCGGCCAGGAAGTCGAGATAGTCGTCCACGAAGGCCGGTCCGCGCTCGAGGTAGCGGTGGTAGACGGACAGCGCGAGCAGGTTGCCGAAGGCATAGGCATACACATAGCCCGGCGTGTGCATGAAGTGGCTCACGTAGCTCCACCAGACCTTGTGCTCTTCGGTCAGGGTCAAGGCGTCGCCGAACATCGGCTGCAGCTTGTCCTGGAAGAGCTCGCCCAGCTGCTCGACCGAAAGCTCGCCCTCCGTCCGCCGGCTCGTGTGGACGGCGTCCTCGTAGCGGTTGAATGCGACCTGCCGAAAGACGGTCGAGAAAGCATCCTCGACCTGGTTGCAGAGCATCGCGAGGCGGACCTTGGGGTCTTTCTCCTCGGCCATGATCCGATCGAAGGTCAGCGCCTCGCCAAAGACCGACGCGGTCTCGGCCAGGGTCAGCGGCGGGTGGTAGTCAAAGATGTGCTGCTTGACCGCGAGCCTGTCGTGGAGGCCGTGGCCCAGCTCGTGCGCGAGCGTCAATGCATCGCGCAGCTTGCCTGTGAAGTTCATCAGCACGTAGGGATGGTGGTGCGGCGTCACCGGCATGCAGTACGCGCCGCCTGCTTTGCCGGCAACGACAGCCGCGTCGATCCAGCCGTTCTTGAAGAAGTCTTCGACCAGTGCTCCAGTCCGCTCCGAGAAGCGGTAGTACGAGCCGAGCACCAGCTCTTTGGCATCGTCCCAGCTCAGGTCGCGCGTGGTCTCGCTCACTGGCGCGTACCGGTCCCACTCGTGGAGCTCGCCCACGTTGAGGAGCTGTCGCTTGACCCGGTAATAGCGGACGCACACGTCGTAGCGGCCGGTCACCGCGTCGACCAGCGCCTGGACCGCCCCATCGGACGTCTCGTTCGCCAGGTTGCGTGAGCTGAGCCAGGTCGGGAACTGCCTGAGGCGGTCGTCGATCGCCTTCTCCTGCAGGATCACGTTGAAGACGTAGCCGCGGGTGCGGATGTCGCCCTCGAGGGCCTGCGTCACCGCGGCGCTGGCCTTGCGCCGGACTTCGCGGTTCGGTTCACGGAGGAGAGTGAGTGCCTGGTCGAGCGCCATCTCTTGACCATCGACGTCGACGGTGATGCGCGCGCACAGCTCCTCGAACAGGCGAGTCCATGCTCCGTTGCCGACCGGGCTGAAGTCAGTGAGCACGCGCTCCTCCGGCTCGGACAGCTGGTGCGGGCGGAACTTGCGCGCCTCTTCGACGGTGTGCCGGTAGACCGCGGACTCGGGATCCGCGTAGAGCTTTGCGGCCTGCTCGTCGTCGACCGGCGCCAGCTCGAGGGAGAAGAACACCATGTGCCGCCCGCGCTCCGCGCTCGCCTCGCGCACGCGCGCCAGGAGGCGGCCCGCGGCGTGGTCCTGCGTGTCCTGGCTGTGGAGCATGTAGGCGTAGACCTCGGGCTTGACCGACGACTCCTCGTACTCGGCCAGCTCCCGCATCATCGCGGCGAACGCTTTGGGTTCGAGCGTCGCGACCTTGCCCCTGTACTTCGCCTCGAAAGCCTGCGCATGCTCGAGCTCGCGCGCCAGCGTGGCTTCGATCTGCGGGTCGTCGGGCGACGCGAAGAGATCGCTGAGATTCCAGCGGACTCTTTCCGCGCCTGTCGTCTTCATCGCTGTCTCAGACACGAAGCGTCAGGATATCCGCTCCGCCAGATCGCGCACCCGTTTGGGGTCCGGCCATCGCCCGGCGTACACGCCTTCGTTGACCGCCCGCGTCACATCGACCAGCACCTCCGACTCCATCGCATGCTGATATTCGAGCGGCGTCTCGGGCGGAGCGCGGCGCCTTGTCATGCGGCGCTGCAGGCGTTCGTAGAGGCGTAAGAGCTCGGATTCGCCCGGTTGCTTTCTGGGCAGCCTCGACCATCCGCGCCGGCGAAGCCACGCGTAGAGCAGCGCGACGACGACCGCGACCGCGATCGCTGCCGGCAGTGCGGCGATAGCGCCCAGCGATCCCAGGGCCGCGGCTGGGGCGCCGATCGTCAGATGCGGGAGCAAACGCGCTACGCCGCCTGCCGCCCAGTGACTCGGGAACTTTGTTGCGGCAAGGGGCGAAACCCCGGGCGTCGGGTCGACCGCGACCCATCCATGACCCGGGAACCACACCTCGACCCAGGCGTGGGCGTCGCGCTCGCGAACGACGGCCTGGTTGAGGACGGGATCGTAGTCGCCGGTCGCGTATCCCGTGGCGAGCCGGGCGGGGATGCCGAGGCTCCGCAGCATCAGGGTCTCGGCGGTGGCGAACTGTTCGCAGTAGCCGGTCTTGACGTCGAACAGGAACCAGTCGACCGGGTCGCGGCCCGACGGGACTGGAGGCAGGTCGAGCGTGTAGCGATAGTTGTGCTGGAGGTAGGTCGTGACCGACATCACTGTGTCGAAGGTGTTCGTCCTGACGAGTCCCGCCGCCAGGCTCCGCGCCGCCTGCGACAGGCCCGCCGCGTCCAGGTAAGAGATGTCGAGGCTGGGCACGTCGTCCGTGTTTGCATCCGCGCGTAGGATCTCGGGCGTGTAGTTCGAGAGGTAAGAGACAACCGAGTAGGTCTGACCGGGACGCAGCTGGTCCGGCGTGTGAAAGGCGCCGTAGGCGTCCTCCCGCAGCCCGGCGACCGGGGCGTAGAGGCTCTGCACCGGGTATGCGGCGTTGATCACGCCCGGGAGCGGGCGCAGAACGCGAAACGTCTGGACGAACGTGCCGAGGTTGTCCGGCGGGGCCGGCGCCAGGAGGCGCGGCGGGACGTAGGGAGGCAGGTCGCGATACGAGTGGTTCGATGCGGTCCAGGCGCCATTTCTATAGGTGTCGAACACGAGCCCGCGCCAGTACGCGGGGGCGCCGGTGCGGACGTACATCACCGGCGCGTCGCCGAGCCGGCCGCGGAAGTGCAGGTCGATGCTGCTCGTCGCGCCGGCTGAACCGCCGGTCACCTGGACGAGCGGTAGGGCCGCGCTCTCCATGTCGCCTCGGAAGCTCGTGAAGTTCGGCAGCGAGACCACGAGCGGCGAGATCGGGACGCCGGAGGGCTGCGGCACTACGACGAACAGGACAACGCCCGCCACCAGCGACGCCACGACCATCACCGAGATTGGTTTCGCGGGCGCCCTCAGCTCGGGGTTGAGGCGGCGGACATGCGAGGCGAGCCAGAAACCCGCAAGGCACAGGACCCACAGCGCCGCGAGCACGACGAAGGCGTAGTCCCAGGCGTAGACCGCCGCCAGATAGAGGATCGCGAGGCTGATCCACAGGCTCGAGTAGCAGTTGCGGCGGGTCTTGAGGTCGAAGCTCGTGATCGCGACCAGCAGGATCGCGAAGTTGGCCTGCGGCAGCACGCCGCCGAAGAGGGCCAGCGATGAGTCGGCGATCACGTAGAAGAGGGCGCCGAAGATCAGGGCGGCTAGAAGCACCTGGCGCCAGAAACCGCGCCTTTGGCCGCGCTCGCGATAGCTGACGACGTGGCCGATCGCGGCCGCCACGACTCCCAGCACCGGCACGACGTAGTCCTGGCCGTAGAGGACGATCGCCAGGGTGGCCACCGCGAAACCGGAGAAGACGAATGCCCGGCCCTCGAGCGAGGTCTCTATTGGCGAGGCTGGCAGACGGAGCCGGCGGCGGATCACAGCGGCCATGTCGTGCCCACCCTCTGCACCGCGGCGTCGAGGTCGAGCTGGGCGTCGCCGATGACCCAGGCACGTCGCGTCCGGAAACCTTCCGCGATTTCCACCAGCTCGCGGTTGGCGGTAGCCGTGATGACGACAGACTCCTCCCCATTCATGGGGAGGTGGCCTGAAGGGCCGGAGGGGCTCGCGGGATATCTCGCCAGCCATTCAAGGAGAACCCAAAGGTCCTTTGACTGGATCGGCTCACATCCCGGCGCCCAGATCACGACCCGGCCGCCTTCGCGCACGCAGTCCCATGCTTCAGAGGCGGCGACGCGGGCGACCTGGTCGGCGATCTCGGTCGTCGGAGGAGACGGGTCCAGCAGGATCGCGAGCGTCTGCAGCCCGGGCGGCTCGTACTCGCGGACGACCAGCGCGCCGTGCCTGGCGCTCGAGCGCCAGTGGATGCGGCGCAGCGAATCGCCAGGCCTGTACTCCCGGATCCCGAACAGCTCGTTGCCCGACCCGGCGCGCGGGGCCGCCATGCTCGCCTCGAGCTCGCGAACCTGGCGGCGGTCGCTGAGCGAGGCGAACCGCGGCAGGATCAGGGCGATCTCTAAGTCCGACGCTTGCCGCCGGCCGAGGAAAAAGCCGAGCGGGTCGCTCGTGTACATCCTCCATGCGCGCGCGCCGACGGGCCCGCGCCGCAGCGAGCGGAGCGGCCTCGCCTCCGACCAGCCTGTCCTGGGCACCAGGCCGGTGCCGGCGCGGATCTGGTTGTCGCCGGCCTGGCCGATCGCCCATGCCGGCCCGCGCGCGCCCCGGCTGGAGCGGAAAGCGACCTCGAGCTCGAAGCCGTCGCCTTCGAAGACCGGGGCCGGGAGCGGGCCCGTCCGGAGGAGCTGGTCGGGCAGGTCTTCAGCAGGCGAGCCGGGCACAGGCACCGCGTTGCGGACGGCGAGGTGAAGTTCGATACCGCTCCGATTCCACTCGGCGTACGCCGCAGCGGCCACGATCAGGGCGAGCACCCACCATGCGAGGAGGAAGAGCCACGGCACCTCGGAAGTCGCCCCGTACCAGAAGAGGACCAGGCCCAGGGCGGCGGCTCCGTAGACGCGCCAGGTCGGCCTCAGGTCCTACCTCTCTAGTGCTGGCGGAGCGGCGGGATGGGCAGCTCGGCGACGACCTCGCTCACCGTGTCGACCGCCTTGCCGCGGCCGCGCATGCCCAGCCGGTGGGCCAGGACGGGAGTCGCGAGCAGCTTGATGTCGTCGGGCAGCACGAAGTCGCGTCCTTCGAAAAGCGCCCACGCCTGGGCGGCTCTTTGTAGGTAGACGCCGGAGCGCATGCTCGCCGGGAGGAGTACGTCCTGGCGCGCGCGTATCGCCTGGAGCAACGCTACGAGGTAGGTCCTTATCGCGGGAGCAGCCACCACGCGGAGGCACGCCTCCTGGAGCTCGCTCACCTCTGTCACGTCGATGACCGCGGTGAGGTCGGCGATCGGGTCGCCGTGCTCCCGCCTGGCGAGGACCTCCAGCGCTTCCGCGTCCGTGGGCGGACCCATCTCGGCCGCGAGGACGAAGCGATCGAGCTGGGACTCGGGCAGCGGGTATGTGCCGTGGAACTCGGTGGGGTTCTGCGTCGCCACGACGAAGAACGGTTTATCCAGGCTGCGCGTCGTCCCTTCGACCGTAACCTGGCCCTCGCCCATCGCCTCGAGCAGGGCCGACTGGGTGCGCGGCGTGGCGCGATTGACCTCGTCGGCGAGGACTATGTTGGCGAAGATCGGTCCGGGGACGAACTGGAACGTCAGATCCTTCTGGTTGAAGATGCTCGAGCCCGTGATGTCGGAGGGGAGCAGGTCGGGCGTGCACTGGATTCTTCTGAACGTGCCGCCCACGGACGTGGCTAGGGCTCGGGCGAGCATCGTCTTGCCGGTGCCGGGCAGGTCCTGGAGCAGGACGTGGCCGCCGGACACGAGGGCGGCGAGCGCGAGTCTTACCACTCGGTCCTTGCCGACGATGACGCGGTGGATGTTCTTCTCCACGCGGTCGAGAAGGTCGGCGGCGCGGCGCGGTTGGAGAGCGGGTTGTTCGGACGCTGCCACGACGAATGAGTCTAGAGGCGGGTTCGGAGAACTCCTCGGGATAAGAAGCATGTGACCGAGTACTTCCCCACTATGTGGGGAAGAGCCACCTCCCCAATGAATGGGGAAGAAAGGTGTTTAGCCTTTTACGTAGCTCAGTTTTTCCGCGACCTTGCCGTTGCGGACTTTGAACAGGTCGATGCCTCGCACGTGGCTGCTGCCCCAGTCGAAGCGCCAGCGGACCGTTGCGCGGTCGCCGGCTACGACAATCTCTTCGGTCTCGAAGCGCGCCTGTGGGGTGCCGTTGAAGAACTCTTGCCAGAAGCGCCGCACGTCCGTCTGACCCACGTGGCGCTCGCCGTCCGGCGGCGGCAGCGTGTTCTCGAAGATGCAGTCGTCGGTCATCAACGCCATCACCGCGTCGACGTCGTGGCGGCCGAACGCGTCGTTGAACGCTTCGACCGTTTCTCTGGTGTTCAGTCGCGGTCGCCCAAACGTATCGGTGGATACAACGAGGCGTAATTCATGGCCCGATTGCGCCTCGGTGGATACAGCGAGGCGGAATCCGACCGCATTCTCAGGCCTGGCCTACCATGCGCGAGATCACCTCGCCCAGGTTCGGGCCGCCTTTGCCGAACGGCACTGAGTGGACGCGGTGGGCGAACACCATCTCCGCCACGTCGCCGACGTGGCTCACGCCCACCTCGTCCGACCTGTCGTAGGCGGCTTTCGCCTGCGCGGCACGGGCGCACACCAGGTCGGATCTGTGTCCGTCGACCTCCAGAGCGATCGAGATCTGGGCGATCAGGCGCAGGATCTCTCGGGGCAGTGTGACCTCAGGAAAAGTTGCGATCGCCTCCGCGATCTGCGACTTCGCCGCCTGCTCCGACTCAGCGTGCAGCTGGGAGAACTGGTTCGGGTCGTCCTCCCACAGCGCGCGCTTCTCGACGATGGCGACGCGCTGGTCGAGGTCGCGTATGCCCTCGACGTCGACGCAAAGCCCGAAGCGGTCGAGCAGCTGCGGGCGCAGCTCCCCCTCCTCCGGGTTCATCGTGCCGACCAGGATGAAGCGCGACGGGTGCGAGACCGAGACGCCCTCGCGCTCCACCGTGTTGATGCCCATCGCGGCCGCGTCGAGGAGCACGTCCACGATGTGGTCGTCGAGAAGGTTCACCTCATCCACATAAAGGATGTTGCGGTTGGCCTCGGCCAGCACGCCCGGCTCGAATCGCCGCGAGCCTTCCTTCAGCGCAGCCTCGAGGTCGATCGTCCCGACGACCCGGTCTTCGGACGCGTTGATCGGCAGCTCGACGACGCGCATGCGCCGGGTGGCCACCGGCAGCGCCCCGGCGGCGGCGCGTTCGCGGCAGTCGAGGCACCAGTCCTCGGGATCGTCCGGGTGGCATCCGAAGTGGCAGCCCTCGACCACCTGCTGGTCGGGCAGGAGGCGGGCCAGGGCCCGCACCGCGGTCGATTTGCCCGTGCCCTTCTCGCCCCGGATCAGCACCCCGCCGATGGTCGGATTGATCGCGTTGAGCACCAGGGCGAGCTTCATCTCGTCCTGTCCGACGATCGCAGTGAAGGGGTAGGAGTAGCGGTCGATGGCCATGCCTACGCAGATGTTACCGACGCCCGGCGCGATGTCATGGGCATGTGACTTTCGCGGGGTCGAGGTTGAAGCTCCAGCTGTAATAGGTCGCGGCCAGCTTGTAGCCGCTCGCCTCCTCCGGCCTGGTCGCGTGGTTGTGCGCGATGTCGTCACAGATCGCGTTCTCGACCTGGCCCTGGGTTGGATTGAGGCCGATGCCTAGGACGCTCGCGCTGACCGAGGCGTAGAACCTCCACGCCTGGACGTTGACCGCGCCGGTCGAGCAAAGCAGCGGCGTGGCGTTGCCATCGGCCGTGGTCGTGAGCGGCGCCGAGCACAGGTTGGCGATCGGCAGATCGGGCGCCGGCGCGAGGATCTGCTGCGGGACGGGGGTCTCGCCGTTCACGCTGCTCGGCGTCGGCGAGGAGCTGGCAACGACGGGTGAGGTGGTGGGCGTCGGCGTGGCTGTGGCGTTCGGCGCCGACGAGCACCCGCCCGCGACCAGCGCCAGCAGCACGAAGAGCCGTCCGCTAGCGGCCGCGGCCCAGCTCCCTCTCGACCGCTGTCGCGATCTCGTCTCGGGAAAGGTCATAGAGCCCGTAATAGTGCGCTCCCATGCGCTCCGCGAGGTCGGCACAAGCGTTGATCGCGTAGGTCTGGTACATCGGCGCGACTCGCGCCAGGTGCTGCACCGAGGGCAGATGGCTGTAGTCACGGGCCGAGTCGATGACGAGCGCGTCGATGTCCTCGGCGTCGATCAGCGCCGCGACCTTCTGCGCCTCCACCAGCGGCTCTTCCTTGAACATCGAGATGTTGCCGCGGCCATCGCTGATGAGAACGAGCAACGGGCGGATGGTCGGGTCGCGCAGCAGCTCCGTCTTGACGACCTTGTAACCGGCCATGAGGCCGTGGGTCAGCGGCGTCGTCCCCCCCACCGACAACCTCTCGAGGCGCCGGCGGGCGAGCGAAACGCTCGAGGTCGGACGAAGCACGACCTCTGCGGTGCGGTTCTTGAAGATCACGACAGCCACGCGGTCGCGCCGGACGTAGGCGTCCTGCAGGAGCGAGAGGATCGCGCCTTTGGTCGCGGCCATTCGCTGCTCCGCGTCCATCGAGGCCGAGGCGTCGACCACGAAGACGATGAGGTTGCCGATCTTTCGCTCGCGCACCTTCTGGCGCAGGTCCTGCTTCTCGAGCATCAGCCGCTCGCCGTGCTTCCGTCCCCGCTCTCGCTGCAGTGGCGCCGCAGCGCGCACGGTGGCGTCGATCGCCAGGTCGCTCACCTTCTCCTTCGGCGCGGCGCGGACGTAGCGGCCGCGGCGGTCAGGCGTCTGGCTCGCCGCCCGCTTGCCGCCCTGCTTGCGCACCCGCCGCTGTCTGGGCAGGTCGATGCGCTTCAGGTTGAAAGTCTGCAGCGCGTCGGGGTCCGAATCGTGGCCGCTCGCGCCGCCGGTCGTCACGCCTGTGTCGGCGCCGGCCGACTGCTGGCCGGTATCCGACGCGTTGGCGCTCTGCTCTGCCGAGGCGTCCGACGTCGCCTCGCTTTCCGAGGCCTGCGGCTCGCCGGCGTCCGACTCCGACTGCTCCGAACCCTCCTGCTCCTCGCCATGCTCGGGCGAGGTCGTCTCGTCCTGGTCGCGGCGCAGAGGCTGGCGGGCGCGATGCGCCAGCGCGAGGGAGGCCGCGTCGTAGATGTCCTCGCGGTTTGGCGATCCGTGCCGGCGGTAGGCGGCGAGGGCGCGTGCCGCGTGGTCGATCACGACGTCTGCGCGATGGCCGAGGACCTCCGCCTCGACGCAGATCGAAGAGATGAGGCGCGCGTGGCCGGCGGTCACCCGTACGTCCTTCACTCGTCCGATCGCCTCACCCAGCGCGCGCGATAGGTTGGCGTCGGCCGCAGCGAACTCGTTGGCGAACTCGTGGTCCCCCTTCTTGAAGGCGGCGTCGCGCTCGGCGATGAGGACGCGCTCGTCGGGGTCGCGGATTCCTTCCACGTCGACGCAGAGGCCGAACCGGTCCAGCAGCTGCGGTCTCAGCTCGCCCTCTTCCGGGTTCATCGTGCCGACGAGGATGAATCGCGACGGATGGCTGAACGAGACGCCCTCGCGTTCGATGACGTTGACCCCCATCGCCGCCGCGTCCAGCAGCACGTCGACCAGGTGGTCGTCGAGCAGGTTGACCTCGTCTACATAAAGGATGTTGCGGTTCGCCTCGGCTAACACGCCTGGTTCGAAGCGCCGGGTGCCCGTGCGCAGCGCGGCCTCGATGTCGATCGTTCCGACGACGCGGTCCTCAGACGAGTTGATCGGGAGCTCAACAACGCGCATCCGCCGCTTGTGGTGTGGCAGGGTGCCCGCCGCCATCAGCTTGGCGCGGCAGTCGTCGCACAGCGCGTCGCGGTCTGACGGATCGCACCCGAAGTGGCAGCCCTCGACCACGTCGTGCTCAGGCAGCAGCCTGGCCAGCGCGCGGACTGCGGTCGACTTGCCGGTCCCCTTCTCGCCGCGGATGAGCACCCCGCCGATCGTCGGCACGATCGCGTTCAGGATCAGGGCCAGCTTCATCGAATCCTGGCCCACGATCGCGGTGAAAGGAAACGAGTGACGGTCGAGGGTGACGCTCACTACAAGAGGATAGGAGCGAGTGCCTCCCGAATCAGATCCAGGTCCCGATCTTTACGCGCCCAGGCCATCAGCTCCGGTTTCGCCTCGAAGCTCTGGCGAAGGAGCGGCAGCGCTTCGTCCGGCTTGCCCAGGCGGGCATAGACGCATGCAAGGTTGTAGCGCGACTCCGCAAGCTGCTCCGGTTTGGTGAAGAAGCTGCCTTCCACGTCGGACGCCCACCTGGCGGCCGTCATTGCCCGATTCTCGTCGCCGAGGTCCAGGTGCCACGACCATATATGGGTCCCGGCGTGACCGATCGCGCCGGGCACCGCCTCCCACACCTGGGACTCAGGCTGCCGGGGATGCGGTTTCGCGAGGTCCTCCGCCGATGACGCCTCGACCGCCTTCCGGAGCGCAGTCCAGGACTCGGCGGCGTCTGCCTGGACGTCCGCAGCAGGGCGATCTTTGACCTGGTCGTAGATGATCGCGTTCTGCACCCCATCGTCGTCCGGGACGGGCGGCGGAAGCTCGCTGCCGGTGCGCATCGCGTCCAGCGTCTGTGCGCTGCGCCAGCGCCACCAGGACAGGTGGGCAAGGTGATCCTTGGCGTTCCAGCGGCCGTCGGGGTTGGCGGGCTCATCGACGACGAACGCCTCCAGCTCCGCCTCTCGTTCGCGCCCCTGATCGATTGCGCGCAGCAGCTTTTCTTTCACGAGGCCTCGGTCGGAACCATCCCCTTCACCAGCTCGCGCTCCTGGAGGAGCTCCTCCGTCGTCTTTTTGATGCGGTTCCAGGCGTCGTCGTCGTGCTTGAGGTCGGGTACGACCTCCCAGCGCACGCCGTCCGACCGCACGGGGTAGCCGAACTGCAGCCCCTCGGGCACGTTGTACTCGCCGTGGCTGACCACGGCCAGGGAATGCCAGTCGCCCCATGGGGTCGGGTTGCGGATGCTCTGCACGGAGTCGATGACCGCGCTGGCCGCCGACCCGGCGGACGAGGCCCCTCGCGCTTCGATCACAGCGGCGCCGCGCTTCTGGACGGTTTCGATGAACTTGCCCTTGAGCCAGCCATGGTCCGAGATGACCTCGAAGACCGGCAGGCCGGCGATACGCGCGTTGGCCGCGTCAGGGTATTGGGTCGCGGAGTGGTTGCCCCAGATCGCCACGTTGGAGAGGGCCGCCACCGGGGCCTTCGCCTTCTTGGCGAGCTGGATGCGGGCGCGGTTCTCGTCCAGCCGCGTCATGGCGAACCAGCGCTCGGCCGGGATGTCGGGCGCGTTCAAGCGCGCGATGTAGCAGTTCGTGTTGCACGGGTTGCCGACGACGAGGATCCGCACGTCGCTGGAGGCGGTCTTAGCGATCGCCTTGCCCTGCGGTCCGAAGATCCCTCCGTTGACGGACAGCAGGTCGCCTCGCTCCATGCCCGCCTTGCGGGGCACCGAACCGACGAGCAGGGCCCAGTTCGCGCCCTCGAAAGCCTCCTCGGCCTTGCTGGTCAGCTCCATGCCGGCAAGCATGGGAAACGCGCAGTCGTCGAGCTCCATGGCAACGCCTTCCAGGGATTTCATGGCCGGCTCGATCTCGAGCATGCGGAGGACGATGGGCTGGTCGGCTCCGAACATCTGGCCCGACGCGATGCGGAAAATCAATGCGTAGCCGATCTGACCGGCCGCGCCGGTGACCGCGACCTGGATCGGCACCCGTCCCCCGCTCACATCCGAAATGCTAGTTGGCGGTCAGCCTCCACCGCAGGAGTGAGGCTCCGCCGCTGCCAACGCGTGAATCACCTGGGCAAACGCTGTTGAGGCGACGGCGATGAGCGCGACGGTGACGATGGCTGACGCCGCCAATGAGATGGTCAGTCGGATGGAGCTGCCCACCTGGTGTTAGGGACCGCCGCTCAGGCTGTAGCCGACGTAGGCGTTGCTGCCCGTCTCGACCCAGACGACCATGGTGCAGACATTCGTGTGGTATCTGGCGCGAATCTGGGCCGGCATCACGTTGGTAACGATCGGCCTGCCGGACGGCGCGGTGTCGACCTGTGTCAGTCCACGCTGCCCGCCCCTATCCAGGAAGGCGTCGACCTGGGCCAGCGTTTCGGTTTGCGGCTGGTCGGCTGGGTAATAGGTCCGTCCGCAGTATTCGACGCGGGGAGGGGCGCCGGCCGTGTCGAACGTCCCGAATACGAGCAGGTTGCGGAATGTGGTGGGGGCGACGGCGAAGATCGCGACTGTGACCGCTGCTGAAGCGAAGAGAAGGACGATTCTTAGGACGCGGCGCCCCATACATGAGGAACGCCGGCACCCTGAAATTCGTTACCTGAAGCCTTCCCCTTCCGGTTCGAAAAGGTCGTCGTCGGCCAGGCGCCGGGCGAAGCAGAGGAAGCCGGTGTGAGCGACCATCCGGTGCGATGGCCGCATGCTCCGCCCGCGGACCGTCCAGCCCCGCTGCAGGAGCTCGAACGCCTCCAGCATCCCAAAGCCGCGGAGCTCGCGGAGGCAGTCGAAAAAGCGCTGGACCTGGCTGACATTTGGGCAGTGGGCAAAGAGGATCCCTCCCGGGCGCAGCGCCGCCTTGGCGCCCGGCGCCGCCTGCCAGGGTTCGGAGAGATCGAGAAGGACGCGGTCCATCTCCCGCTCCTCAAAGCCGAGGTACGCGTCACCCAGCTTCAGGGTCAGGTTCGGGGGCAGCTCGCCCAGCGTGTCCACGATCCCCCGCTTGGCGGCCTCCAGGAACTCCTCCCGAGCCTCGTAGCTGATCACCTCGCCTTGTGGGCCCACCGCGCGAAGCGCAGCCAGCGTGAGGGCGCCGGTTCCGGTTCCGGCTTCGAGCACGCGCGCGCCCGGGTACAGGTCGGCGGCGATGAGGATCGCGCCCAGGTCCTTGGGGTAGATCGGCTGGGCCTGGCGGCGGCGGCCCGTGACCTGCTCCGCGAAGGTGGCCCGAACCGCCAGGAGGCGCGCGCCCATCTGGGTCGTGACCACAACGCCTTCCTGCCGTCCGATGAGATCGTCGTGGGGGATGAGCCCCGAGTGGAGCGAGTGGCGTTCGCCCGCCTTGAGCCGGACCCGGTGCCGCCGTCCGACCTTGTCGACCAGGAGGATCACCTCCCCCTCGGCCAGGACGCGGCTCACCCTGGTTTATGGGCGCGGATCAGGGCGTGCCAGTACGCGTGCCAGAGCTTGCCTTCCCGCCGCTCGGGGTGGAGCTGGACCCTCGCCTCGCCCTCTGCCGCCTCGATGAGCTCCGCTAGCTGGGCCGAGAGCTCAGGCCCGATGTTCTGGTTGCCCATCCAGTCCTCGTAATTCCAGTCGAGCTCGCGCGCCTCGGCCGCCTCGACCTCGAACCCTGCGTGCTCGAGCCTGGTCACCCACTCCTCGACCGTCAGCGATAGGACGTGAGACGGGTCGCGACGAACCTCGACCACGTGGAGCACGTCTCGGGCGGGAAGCGGCGGAGCGCAGTCGATGAAGATGCCGTCGCGATCCGGCTTCAAGACGCGGAACGCCTCGCCGATGAACGCGTCGACGTTTGCAAAGTGGTGCGGTGCGGCGCGCACCGAATAGATGTCGAACGTGTCGTCCTGGAATGGGAGCCGCTCCGCGTCGCCGATGACCCAGTCGACGTTGAGGATCTGTCTCTCGGCGGCGACCTTGCGCGCCTCGGCGAGCATCTCGCGGGTCAGGTCGAGGCCGATCACCCGGCGGACGTGCGGGGCGAGGGCGAAGGCGGTGTTCCCTGTGCCAGTGGCGACGTCCAGCACCAGGTCGCCTCTTTTCGGTTGGGCGAGGTCGACGACCTCCTGCAAGCGGGTCGAAGACGAGTGAAATGTCGACTTCGAATAGTTGGCTGCGACATCGCGGAAGCTGTCGCGTACGTCTGGCACGGGCTGAGATTACCCTAGGCTTCGAGTGACAACCACCAAGGCGACCGCGCGCTGGACGGGCCAGAAGGTCCGCTTCGAGATCGAATCCGAATCCGGGCACAAGGCCGAGATCGACGAGCCGCCTGTGTTCGGTGACGACTCCGCGATGCGGCCGACCGAGATGCTGCTCGGCGCGCTGGGCAGCTGCACCGGGCTCAACATGGTTTTGCTGCTCAAGAAGTTCAAGCAGCCGCTCCGCTCGCTCGAGGTCGAGGTCGAAGGCGAACGGGACGACGAGTGGCCGAAGGCCTTCAACAAGATCAAGCTGACCTTTCACTGCGGGTGGGAGGGCAAGACCGACAAGGAGCTCGTCGAGCGGGCTATCGACTGGGCGTGCAACCGCTACTGCCCGATCCACGCGACACTTTCCCGCGGCGTGGAGATCGAGCACCACCGCAAGGACTCGCACTAAGGGCATCGGATTGCGCCTCGTTGGCGCCACCGGGGCTGAATTCTTGGTGTCCACGCATACCGGTGGATACAACGAGGCGAAATTTTTGTAGCGCGACGGAGTTTCTCAAGCTCCGCATAGAATTAATCCCGTTCCTCGACAGCCTGCACGTTGGAGGCCGCTCCGGAAAGCTTGCTCGACACCTACGTCCCGATCCTGATCTTCGCCCTCATCGTGCTGGGGTTGATCGGGGCGTTGGTGACCCTGAGCTTCGTCCTCGGTCCCGCCAAGCCCTACAAACGCAAGCTCGCTCCGTACGAGTCGGGCATCATCCCCGAGGAGCCCGCGGTGCGGCGGCTTTCGGTCCGCTTCTACCTCACCGCGATGCTGTTCATCATCTTCGACGTCGAGGCCGTCTTCTTCTATCCGTGGGCGGTGCTTCTGCGCCAGCTCAAGTGGTTCGGCCTCATCGAGATGCTGGTCTTCATCGGCATCCTGCTGATCGCGCTGGCCCACATCTGGAAGAAGGGAGGGCTGGATTGGGAGTAGAGGCGCTCGCCGAGTCGCTCGGCCGGAACATCCTCACGACGACGCTCGGCAAGGTGGTCGGCTGGGGCCGCGGCAACTCGATCTGGCCGGCTCAGTTCGGCTTAGCGTGCTGCGCGATCGAGATGATCGCCACCGCCACCGCGGGCGTCGACATCGCGCGCTTCGGCTCCGAAGCGTTCCGCGCCTCGCCGCGGCAGTCGGACCTCATGATCGTCTCCGGGCGCGTCTCGCAGAAGATGGCGCCGATCCTGCGCACCGTTTACGACCAGATGCCCGAGCCGAAGTGGGTCATCTCGATGGGCGCCTGCGCCTCCACGGGTGGAATCTTCAACAACTACGCGCTGCTGCAGGGAGTCGACAAGATCGTGCCGGTCGACGTCTACATCCCGGGCTGTCCCCCGCGTCCCGAGGACCTCTTGAACGCTCTGATGATTTTGCAGGAGAGGATCAAGGCGCAGGGAATCCTGCCGCGACAGTGATTTCCGAATCGCTGATCGTCGAGGAAGGCGTCAGCGCCGGCGACCGTTGGGTCACCGTCGATGCCAGCAGCATTCGCGACGCTCTCGCCGAGCTCAAGAAGGATGGCTTCACGCTGCTTGTCTTCCTGACATGCGTCGATCACCTGGCCGACTCATCGCGCCAGTGGCCCGCGCGCTACGAGGTCGTCTACGAGCTCCGCAACCTCGAGAAGCCGGAGCAGATTCGCGTTCGCACGTTCATCGAGGGCGACCCGCCGCACATCGACTCCGTGCACGACCTGTTCCCGCCCGCGAACTGGGAGGAGCGCGAGACGTACGACATGTTCGGGATCGTCTTCAACGACCACCCGGACCTGAGCCGGATCCTGATGCCTGACGACTGGGTCGGCCACCCGCTGCGCCGCGACTATCCCGTAGGCGGCGAGGTGGTTGAGTTTTCCGAAGAGCATGAGACCTGGCAGACCCCTCCGGAGAAGGCATGACGGACACGATCGCTCAGGGCGTGACGGTCACCAAGACCGGCGATAGCGGCGCCTTCGGCGGCGAGCTGCTCACGGTCAACTTCGGCCCTCATCACCCGTCGACTCACGGCGTGCTCCGCCTCATCGTCGAGCTCGACGGCGAGCAGGTGCGCAGCCTGAAGCCCGTGATCGGCTACCTGCACACCGGAATCGAAAAGCAGATGGAGGCGCTGCGCTGGCAGCAGGGCGTAACGGTGACCGACCGCCACGACTACCTGTCGCCTCCCATCAACAACCTCGCCTATGCGCTCGCAGTTGAAAGGCTGATGGGCGTCGTGGTGCCGCCGCGCGCCGACGCCCTCCGCGTGATCATGTCCGAGCTCACGCGCCTGTCCTCGCACCTGGTCTGGATGGGGACGAGCGGGCTCGAGCTCGGCGCCATGAGCATGCTGATGTACTGCTTCCGGGAGCGGGACACGATCCTCGACATGAACGAGGAGATCTCGGGCTTCAGGATGCACACGTCTTACATCCGCCCGGGCGGGGTGATGGCGGACGCGACGCCTCGCTTCCTCGAGATGCTCGACCAGTTCATTTGCGACATGCCGGGCCATGTGGATGAGTACGAGAACCTGCTGACGAACAACCCGATCTGGCGGGCGCGGACGATCGGCATCGGCCGCCTGTCGGCGGAGGACGCGAAGGTGCTCGGCGCCACGGGTCCGATGCTTCGCGGCTCCGGTGTCGCCTGGGACCTGCGCAAGTCGATGCCGTACTCGGGCTACGAGAACTACGACTTCGAGATCGCGACCTCGGATATGTGCGACTGCTACGGCCGCTACCTCGTGCGGATCAAGGAGATGCGCGAGGCGGTGAAGATCCTGCGTCAGGCGCTGGACCGATTGCCCGATGGGCCGGTCAACGTCGACGACCGGAAGATGCTGCCTCCGCCCCGCGAGGAGCTCGAGACGTCGATGGAGGCGGTAATCCACCACTTCAAGCTCTTCACGGAGGGATATTCGGTGCCGCCCGGCGACGTGTACGTCGCAGTGGAGTCGGGCCGGGGCGAGAATGGGTGCTACGTCGTCAGCGATGGCACGCACAAGCCGCGGCGGGTGAAGTTTCGCTCCGCGTCCTTCGTCAACCTGCAGGCGCTGGAGCAGATGGCGCTCAACCACATGATCGCCGACATGGTCGCGATCATCGGCACCGCCGATACCGTACTCGGTGACTGCGACCGGTGAGCGCATTGTCCGCGCACGTGATCGAGGAGATCCGAGCCTTGCCGGCGAAATATCCGCAGTCCCGGTCGGCGGTGATGCCGGCGCTGGATCTCGCCCAGGAGGAGATCGGGCACCTGACGCCGGAGGCGATGACCGAGGTCGCGCATGCATTGCAGCTCGACCCCGGCTACGTCGAGGGCGTCGCGACCTTCTATTCCTTGTTTCACCTCGAGCCCGTCGGCAAGCATCGGTTCTACGTGTGCACGAACCTCAGCTGCATGCTGCGCGGCGCGAACGAGATCGTGGATCACGTCAGGCAAGGGATCGGGGTCGACGGGGCGGGGCAGGTTTCCTCGGACGGGCTGTTCAGCTACGAGGAGGTCGAGTGCCTCGGCGCTTGCGAGTACGCGCCGATGATGCGGCTCGACCACGAGTACCACTACGACCTAACTGCGGCGAAGATCGACTCACTGATTTCCGAACGACGATCTCCCGCGACTAAGCCAACTCCACGTCCCCACCCGCCGGCTGCGCCGGCGACCTCCCCGGCGAGCGGGGAGGTGAAGCCTCCAACTCCACGTCCCCACCCGCCGGCTGCGCCGGCGACCTCCCCGGCGAGCGGGGAGGTGAAGCTCAAGCGCGCTCCCGGGAAGAAGAGGAAGGTTGATGACTGAGCTTCGCGGGTCGTCTGGTGATGCTTCTCACCACGTTCTCACGCGGTGGTTTGGGACTCCTGATCTGCACCGACTCGAGACCTACGCGTCGAAAGCAGGCGGCTACACGGCTCTGCGCAAGGCAATGCTCGACATGGCGCCTGCCGATATCACCAACGAGGTGAAGACGTCTGGCCTGCGCGGGCGTGGTGGCGCCGGCTTCGCCACCGGGATCAAGTGGAGCTTCATCAACCGCGATGCACCGGGTCCGAAGTACGTGGTCGTCAACGCGGACGAATCGGAGCCGGGCACAGCGAAGGACCGCTACATCCTCGAGAACTCACCGCACATGGTCGTCGAAGGGATCCTGATCGCGGCCTATGCGGTCGGTGCAAACCAGGCCTGGGTCTATATCCGGGGCGAATATGACCGGCCCTACCAGATGCTCACCGAGGCGATCGAAGAGGCGCGGGCCAAGGGCTACATCGGCCCCAAGCCTTTCGGCAAGGACTATCCGCTCGACATCCGTCTCTACCGCGGCCACGGCGCGTACATATGCGGCGAGGAGACTGCTCTCCTCGAGTCCCTCGAAGGCAAACGGGCTCAGCCTCGATCACGTCCCCCATTCCCTGCCGTCAAGGGTGCGTGGGGCCGGCCGACGCTGCTCAACAACGTGGAGACCCTGGCCACGGTGCCCGCGATCCTCAACATGGGCGGCGCGGAATACGCCAAGCTCGGCACGGCCAAGTCACCAGGGACTCGACTGCTGACCGTCAGCGGCAACGTGCGCAAGCCAGGCGTCTATGAGGTCGAGCTCGGCAAGACTTTCCGCCACGTGATCATGGAGCTCGCCGGCGGTCCACCCGAAGGTCGGAAGGTGAAGGTCTTCTGGCCTGGCGGGTCATCCGCGCCGGTGCTCCCTGAATCGATGCTCGACACCACGACGGACATGGAAGCGTTGGCCGCCGCCCGCTCGATGGGCGGATCAGGCGGTGTGATCGTGATGGACGACACGCACTGCGTCGTCAAGGCTGCGCACCGACTCTTGAAGTTCTACGCCTACGAGTCGTGCGGCAAATGCACGCCGTGTCGGGTCGGCGGCGACTGGGCGGTGCGGACCTATGAGCGGATCCTGGCCGGTCAGGGTTCGCAAGTCGAGCTCGACATCCTGCAGCGCGTGTCGGACGGCTTGCAGAACGGCCGGTGCCTCTGCGGTCTCGGCGATTCCGCCGGCTGGGTGATCGACGGCACCCTGCGCCACTTCCGCGAGGAGTACGAAGACCACGCCCTCAGGCACGAATGCAACGTGGGAAAGGTCGCGGCCCATGCCTGACATCAATCTCACCATCGACGGACACAAGATTTCTGTGCCTGCCGGCACTCTCATCGTTGAGGCGGCCAAGACCGTTGGGATCGAGATCCCCGTGTTCTGCTACCACCACAAGCTCGATCCCGTCGGCGCGTGCCGCCTGTGCCTGGTCGACTTCTCACCCGGCCCGCCCCGGCCCCAGACCGCGTGCACCACGCCGGTGTCAGAGGGGATGGTCGTCCGCACGCAGAGCGCGATGGCGGTGCAGGCGCGCGCGGACATCCTCGAGTTTGAGCTGGCCAACCACCCGCTGGACTGCCCCGTATGCGACAAGGGCGGCGAGTGCCCGCTGCAGGACTTCACGTTCCGCCACGGGTACCCGACAAGCCGGATCGACGGCCCGCGTCTACATTTCAAGAAGCCCATCCCACTCTCGGAGAAGATCGCGCTCGACCGCGAGCGCTGCGTGCTCTGCTACCGCTGCACGCGCTACTACGACGAGGTCGCCTGGGAGCAGGAGCTGACGACCGACCAGCGCGGCGTTCAGTCCTACATCACGAGCCAGTTCGATCAGCCGCTGCAGTCGATCTTCAGCGGCAACATCATCGACCTGTGCCCTGTCGGCGCGCTCACGTCGCGGGTGTGGCGCTTCGAGTCGCGGCCGTGGGACATGACCAGCACCGCGACGATCTGCTCCAGGTGCGCGGTCGGCTGCAGCGTTACGCAGTGGCAGCGGCGCGGCCAGCTCGTCCGCGTCACGTCGCACGAGAACGACGACATCGACGAAGGATGGATCTGCGACCGCGGCCGATTCGACTACACCGACGTCAACGACCCCTTGCGGCTGCGCACGCCGTCGATCGGCGGCACAAGGTCCACCTGGGCGGCGGCCGTCAACGCAGTCGCGTCGGGCATCAAGGGCAAGGGTGCCAAGCTCGGCGTCTCGCTGCCCCAGGACATCACGAACGAAGAGGCCTTCCTATTCCGCCGCCTGCTGGACGGTCCCCTGAAAGGCGCGAAGGTCAAGATGCACGGCCGCACCGCCATCCCTGCTCCGGCCGGCGACACGATGCGGATCAGAGAGATAGATGACGCGCGCGTGATCGTCGTGGTCGCGTCGGATCTCGAAAACGACGTACCCATCATCGACCTCAGGGTCAAGAAGGCTGTCAGCAAGCGCGGAGCGAAGCTCATCGTGGTCTACCCCGACGGCGTGGACTTCGACCGCAACCCGAGCACCGTCCACATCCGCAACGCGAAAGGCCAGGCTGCGGCCGAAGTCCGCAAGCTCGCGTCGCACGACCTGCTGAAGAGCCCGGGAGGGTTCGTCGCGATCCTGTTCGGCGACGGCCACGGCAGCGAGGACATGGACGAGCTGGCTTCCGCTTGCGGCGACCTGGCAGGGAAGGTCGGTGGCAAGGAGATGCCGCTCTATCGCGCGACCAACGAGCGCGGCGCGCTCACGGCGGGAGTCGCCGGTTGGGACAGCCTGGACGGAGTGGAGGCGCTGCTCAGCTGGGGACCTCCGCCCACCGCCGGCGTCCCCGCCTCGGTGAAGTTCATCGCGGCGTGGGACCACCTGCCGCGCGCCGGCTATGAGAATGCGGTCGTGTTTCCGGCGGCGACTTTCGCCGAACGCCAGGGCAGCTACACCAACGTGGAGGGCACCGTGCAGTTCCTCCGCCCGCCGGTCGCGCTCCGCCAGCCGCTGATGGAAGGCTGGCAGGTGCTGTGCGAGCTCGGCACCGCGCTTGGCCTGCCGCTCGACTACGCCGGCATCTTCCCCATCCAGCGTGAGCTGGGGATCCAGGCGCCGGAGCCCGGTCCCGCCCCGACGCCGGTGCTTGTTGGACCGGCCCACCCGTGACGCAGCTCTACAACGACCCGATCGGGCACTGGGTCGTGGTCGTCGTGGCGATGGCCCTGCTGCTGTTCGTCGTGCTCACCGCGACCGCGTACACGGTGTGGTTCGAGCGCGTGGCTCTCGGCCGGATCCAGCGCCGGCCCGGCCCCAACCGTGTCGGCCCGTTCGGCTTGATGCAGCTCGCGGCCGACGGCATCAAGCTCGCGTTCAAGGAGAGCTTCGTCCCGGCGAAGACCGACAAGCTGATCTTCGTCATCGCCCCGGCGATCGGGGTCGCGGCCGCGTTTCTCGCGTGGACGGTGATACCGATCGGGCTCTGGTACAACGTCCAGTACTGGATCGCCGACGTCAATGTAGGGATCCTGGTCATCTTCGCCGTGAGCTCGCTCAACGTCTACGCGATCGTGCTCGGCGGCTACGCGTCGAACAACAAGTACTCGCTGCTCGGCGGCCTGCGCGCGTCGGCGCAGCTGATCAGCTACGAGATGGCGCTCGGCCTGTCGCTCGTCCCGACGTTCATGATCGTGGGCTCGCTCCGGCTGCGCGACATCGCGGAGTACACGGTCAGCTGGGGGCCGTACCACGGGCCGATCCCGCTGATCCTGCTCACCCCGATCGGCTTCCTGATCTACATCATCTCGGCCACGGCCGAGACCAACCGGACCCCGTTCGACCTTCCCGAGGCGGAACAGGAGCTGATCGGTGGCTTTCTCACCGAGTATTCGGGGCTCAAATTCACGATGTACTACCTCGCGGAGTACCTGAACGTGATCACCGTTTCGGCGCTCGCGACGCTGCTCTTCTTCGGCGGGTGGTACCTGTGGTTCGTGCCGCCGGTGTTCGCCTTCCTGATCAAGGTCGTGCTGATGCTGTTCCTATACATTTGGCTCCGCGCCACCTTCCCTCGCCTCCGCTACGACATGCTCATGCGGCTTGGCTGGAAGGTGCTGCTGCCACTGGCGATGGCAAACGTGATCGTGACCGCGATCATCCTGGTCGCGGTGCAAGGGTAGAGATGAGCGACGAAAAGCAAGATCGAACGTCCCCACCCGGCGGCCTTCAGCCGCCGACCTCCCCGGCGAGCGGGGAGGTGAAAGATCGAACGTCCCCACCCGGCGGCCTTCGGCCGCCGACCTCCCCGGCGAGCGGGAAGGTGAAGCCGAATGTCGCCGGTGACGTCGGCGCGCTGCTGAAAGGGCTCAGGACCACGCTCGGTGAGGCGATGAAGCCTCCGGTCACGCTCATGTATCCGGAGGACAAGACCCCGCGGTCGGAGCGGTATCGCGGCCGCCACTACCTGCGCCGGTATGACAACGGGCTCGAGCGGTGCATCGGGTGTGAGCTGTGCGCGGCCGCCTGTCCGGTGGGCTGCATCCTCGTCATCGCGGCGGAGAACACCGAGGAGAAACGCGTCTCGCCGGGTGAGCGCTACGCGAAGACCTACGAGATCAACATGCTGCGCTGCATCTTTTGCGGCTATTGCGAGGATGCATGCCCGGTGCAGGCCATCGTGCTGGGTCCGGAGTACGAGCTGTCAGACACCAGCCGCGAGAAGTTCATTTACACCAAGGAGAAGCTGCTCGAGCCACTGCCGCCCGACGTCGAAGCGCGACTGAACTCGAAGGAAAAGAAGTAGTTGGCGCTCGCCGTCTTCGTCGTCGCGGCGGCGATGGCCGTCCTGGGCGGCATTGGCGTCGTCGCTTTCCACCAGCCGATCCGCTCGGTCCTCAGCCTGGTTGTGGTGATGCTGGCGCTCTCGATCCTCTACCTGCTGCTGAGCGCGCAGTTCGTCTTCGCGGTGCAGATCATCGTGTACGCCGGCGCGGTGATGGTGCTGTTCCTCTTCGTCATCGCGCTCCTCGGGCCGGCGCGGGAGCTCGGCCGCGGACGGCTCCGCTTCCAGGGTTGGCTTTCCGCGCTGTTCGTGCTCGTCCTTCTCGGCCTGATGTGGGCGATGCTGCAGGGAGTCCAGTACCGGCAGCCGGACAAAGCGGACATGTCCTTCTTCGGCACCGTCCAGTCGATCGCCGTCGGCCTGTTCACCACCTATCTCTATCCATTTGAGCTCACCTCGATCCTGCTGCTCGTCGCCGCGATTGGCGCCATCTACCTCAGCCGGAAGCAGATCGACGACTTGTGAGCGCCATGAACATCGGCGGATCGCAGCTCGACGCGTCGTGGTTCCTGCTGCTCAGCGCAGTCCTCTTCGTGCTCGGCGCGGTGGGGGTCCTGGTGCGCCGCAACCCCCTTGTCATCCTGATCTCGATCGAGCTGATGCTCAACGCCGCCAACCTGACCCTGGTCACCTTTGCGCGCCAGCTGCAGAACCTCGACGGGCAGCTGTTCGCGCTGATGTCCATGACAGTGGCCGCGGCTGAGGCGGTGGTCGGGCTGGCGATCCTGGTCGACATCTTTCACACCCGCGACGTCGAAGACGTCGACGACCTGAGCGAGCTTAAAGGATGAGCAACCAGACGCTCGCGCTGCTGATCCTCCTCTTCCCAGTCGCGGGCGCGCTGCTGCTCGCGGGCCGCGGCTGGCGCTTGGCGCGCGCGTTCACCGTGATCGTCGGACCGGGCGTCGTCTGGGCCTCTTTCATCTGCACGCTGGCGCTGTTCTTCGGCAAGGCCTCGGGCGACTTCACGTACTGGACCTGGATCAAGAGCGGGACCTTCGAAGTCCCGTTCAACCTGCTGGTCGACAACCTGTCGATCTTCATGTGCCTGGTGATCACAGGGGTCGGCGGGCTGATCGTCACCTACTCCGTCGGCTACATGGAGCACGAGGACGGGCCGAGCTACGCCCGCTTTTTCACCTACATGGACATCTTCATCTTCTCGATGCTGATGCTCGTGCTGGCCGGGAACTTCGTGTTCCTGATCGTGGGCTGGGCGCTCGTCGGCCTCAGCTCCTACCTGCTGATCGGCTTCTGGTACCAGCGCCACTCCGCCGTGGTCGCCGCACGCAAGGCCTTCGTGATGAACGTGATCGGCGACGTCGGGATGATCCTCGGCACGTTCGTCCTGTTCTTGATCACTTACCGCACCACCTACAGCCAGGTGTTTGCGAATCTGCCGACCCAGGCGTGTTATCCGGGGCGCCCCTGCTTCGGTCCGTTCTACATCGAGCTGGCCGCGTTCCTGCTCCTTGTCGGCGCGGTCGCGAAGTCGGCCCAGCTGCCGCTCCATACATGGTTGCCCGACGCCATGGAAGGCCCGACGCCGGTCAGCGCGCTCATCCACGCCGCGACCATGGTCACCGCCGGCGTCTACCTCGTTGCTCGGATGCATCCGATCTATGACGTTGCCGTTTACGCGCATGGTGCCGTGGCGATCGTCGGCGCGGTCACCGCGCTGTTCGCCGCGACGATCGCCATCGTCCAGGTCGACATCAAGCGCGTGCTCGCCTACTCGACGATGAGTCAGATCGGCTACATGTTCCTGGCGGTCGGTATAGGCGCCTACTCGGCGGGGATGTTTCACCTCCTCTCACATGCCTTCTTCAAAGCCCTCCTGTTCATGGCCGCCGGCAACGTCATCCACGCAATGCACGACGAGCAGGACATGCGCAAGTACGGCGGTCTTTGGGGCCAGATGCGCCCCACGTCGGTGACGTTTCTCATCGGCTCGCTGTCGCTTGTGGGCGTGATTCCGCTGGTCGGCTTCTTCTCGAAGGAGCAGATCCTCGGCCTTGCCCTGTCCAAGCCCGGTGACTCGCTTTCACTGGCGGTGTGGGTCATTGGCGCCGCCACCGCGCTGCTGACCGGTTTCTATACCGGCCGCATGTGGTGGCTCGCCTTCTGGGGCAAGCCCTCGCCGCAGCGGCCTGTCGAGCATCCGCACGAAGCGCCGCCGGTGATGCTCATCCCGGTCGCGATTCTCGCGGTGCTTGCTGTCGTCGGCGGCTTCATCCAGACCCGGGCGCTCGGCATCGGCCCCTCGGCCGTGTCCGACTTTCTCTCCTCGGCCGTCGGTCCGCAGAAATGGGAGGAGAGCGCCGCCGTGGTCGGGATCGGGCTGCTCACGATGGTCCTGGCGGCCGGGCTGTTTGCCGCCGCCATGCGCATTCGTCCCTGGAGCGCGCGAGTTCCGTGGGCGCAGCGCCTGCTGGAGCGCAAGTACTACTTCGACGAGATCTACGACGCCGCCTTCGTCCGACCGATGGACAGGGTCGCCGGCTTTGCGCAGCGCGACATCGAAAAGCCGATCATCGACGGCGCCGTGATCGACACCGGCGCGGTGGCGCGAGCCGGCGCGGGCAGCCTGAGCCTCACGCAGAGCGGCTACTTCCGCAACTATGTCCTGGTCTTCGTGGGAGGCGCCCTGGTCGCGGCGGTGATCCTCCTCGTGAGGGCGAGCGCATGACGCTCACCGCGCTCTGGCTCTTACCGCTGATCGGCGGAGCCCTGGTCGCCTTCCTCCCGCCGGGGCTCGCCAAGTGGATGGGCGCCCTGGTCGCCGCGGTCACGCTGTTGATCGCCGGGTTCGTGGCGTTCAACTTCGCGCCGGGCTACCACGGCTTTCAGTTCACCGAGAAGCTCGAATGGATCCCACAGCTCAGCATCTTCTACCGCCTCGGGGTCGACGGCATCAGCCTGTGGCTCCTGGTCCTGAACGCCTTCCTGACCCTGATCGCCATCTTCGCCACGCCCGTGACCAAACGGACCGGCGGATTCGTCGGCCTGATGCTCGCCATGTCCGCCGGGCTGGCAGGCGTGTTCATGGCCACGGACCTCGTCCTCTTCTATGTGTTCTGGGAGGCGATGCTCATCCCAGCGTATTTCCTTCTCTGGCTGTACGGCGAGGGCTCAAGGCCTGGGTACGCCGCGTTGAAGTTCGTCCTCTACACGCTGGCGGGTTCGCTGCTGATGCTCGTCGGCGTGATCGGCGAGTACATCGTCACCGGCCGGCAGACATTCGACCTGGCGAAGCTGGTCACGCTGGCGCCGTCACCGTCGGTCCAGTTCGCGCTGTTCTTCGTCTTCGCCCTCGCGTTCGCGATCAAGACGCCGCTGTTCCCCTTCCACAGCTGGCTGCCCGACGCGTACAACGCGGCGCCGGTGCCGATGCTGATCACCTTCGCCGGCGTGATGGGCAAGGCCGGCGCCTACGGCTTCCTGCGCATCGCCGTGCCGCTGTTTCCGCAGCCGGTCGACTGGTGGGACTGGCGGTGGGTGATCCCGGTGCTGGCGGTCGCCGCGATCATCTGGGGCGCGCTGATGGCGCTGGTCCAGAACGACATGAAGATGCTCGTCTCCTATTCGAGCATCAGCCACATGGGCTTCATCGTGCTCGGCATCTTCGCGTTCAACATCCAGGGCCAGCAGGGCGCGGTCATCCAGATGGTCAACCACGGAATCATCATCGCCGCGCTGTTCCTGATCGTCGGCTGGATCGCCGACCGCGCCGGGACTCGTGACCGCTCCGCGATGGCGGGCCTGGCGCTGCGCATGCCTGTGATGGCAGGGGTATTTGGCGTGGTCACTTTCGCGGCGCTGGGGCTGCCGGGCCTGAACAGCTTCGTCGGCGAGTTCATGACCCTGCTCGGCGCGTGGGAGCGCGCTCCCCTCCTCGCCGTCTTCGGCGCCATCGGCCTCGTCCTGACGCCGGTGTACATGCTGCGGCTGTTCCAGGGCGCCATGCAGGGTGCACCGGCCGGACCAGTGCCGCGATCGGACATCTACGCGGGCCAGCTCACAGTGCTGGCTCCGCTGATCGCGCTCATGTTCGCCATCGGCCTGGACCCTGGCGTGCTGACCAACCTGATGACGTCGCTCGGCCAGACGGGACTCTACAAATGATTCCGCCAGGAACAGACCTCAGCTACTCGTGGACGCAGGCGCTGAATGACCTGGGCCAGATCTCGCCGATCGTCGCGGTCACGGGCTTCTTCCTGCTCGCGATCGTGACCGACCTGGTCCTGCCTCGGAGCCGGCGCGGCGGCGCCGTCGCGATGGTCGCGGTGGTCGGTTTCGCGTATTCGCTCGGCACGGTCCTTTACCGATGGGTCTACGCGACCGGCGGCTACGCCTATCACCGGTTTGCGACAGGCGACAACTTCGCGCTCTTCTTCGAGCTGCTGTTCGCGAGCCTCGGTATTCTCACCGTGGCGCTCTCGCACTCGTACCTCAAGCGGCGGGGATTGCTCGAGTCGGAGTTCCACATCCTGGTCATGGCCGCGGTGATCGGCATGATGGTCCTCGGGTCAGCGACATCGCTCGTCACAGTGTTCCTCGGACTCGAGCTGCTCTCGATCTCGCTTTACATAATGTGCGGCTTCGCGCGCGCCGATTTCCGGTCCCAGGAGGCGGCCGCGAAGTACTTGCTGGTCGGCGGATTCGCGAGCGCCTTCGTCCTGTACGGCATGGCCCTCATCTATGGAGGCGCGGGGACGACGGTGATCCCCGACATCGCGCAGCGCCTCGGATCTTCGAGTTCCGCCAACCCGCTGATCCTGCTCGGCATCCTGCTGATGGGAGTCGGCTTTGCGTTCAAGGTTTCCGCGGCGCCATTCCACATGTGGACGCCCGACGTGTACCAGGGCGCGCCGATCCCGGTCACCGCGTTCATGTCGGTCGGCACCAAGGCGGCCGCATTCGCGATGATCGTGCGGGTTTTCGCGGGCGGCCTTCCCCACCTCGCGCCGGAGTGGCAGACGCTGCTCGCATTCGTCGCGGCCACCAGCATGGTGGTGGGCAACCTGATGGCGATCACGCAGTCGAGCCTCAAGCGGCTGCTCGCCTACTCAGGCGTCGCGCAGGCCGGCTACGTGCTGATCGGCGTCATCGCGGGCGGCTCGGACGGCCTGCGGGCGGTCCTCTACTACCTGTTCGTCTACATGTTCATGAACTTCGGCGCGTTCGCGGTGCTGACCCTGCTGTCGGGGCGCGACGGCGACGCCGATTCGTTCGCCGACCTGGAGGGGCTGGGACGTCGCAACCCGGTGCTGGCGGTCGCGATGACGATCTTCATGCTCTCGCTCGCCGGTTTTCCGCCCTCGGTCGGATTCTTCGGGAAGCTGTTTCTCTTCACCGCGGGGGTGGGCGCCGGATACACGTGGCTTGTCGTGGTCGCGGTGTTGATGAGCGTCGTTTCGGTCTTCTACTACGTCAAGGTGCTGATCCCGGTGTGGTCGCCGTCGCCACGCGTCGAGCGGGTGCCGGCATCGCTCAGCAGCGCCGCCACGATCGTGTTGAGCGGCGCGGCGTCGATCCTGCTGGGGCTGTATCCGACGACGCTGCTCATCGCGGGCCAGCTGGGCGCGGGGCCGATCAACCCGCCCTAGCCTGATTCCCGCCCGCACCAGTTCGGACGAGCCCCTCCGGCGGCCTCTGGCCGCCACCTCCCCATAAATGGGGAGGAGCCACCTCCCTCAGCTTCGGAGTTTCGTCAGCGCGGCCGCCAGGCGGCGTTCTCGCGTCTCGGGTTTTTTCGCTTCCTCCAGGCTGCGTGCGATCTCCTTCTTGTCGGTGAATGAGAGCTTCGCCCACGCCGCTCCTGCCCGTTTGTCGCGCGCGAGCGCTTTGGCCAGGTCGGCCGGCGGCTCGACCGTGCGAGGCGCGGTGTCGATCTCGAGCTCGACGTTGATCGCATCACCGTGCTTCAGGCCCTCGGCCTGCTGGATCGCCTTCAGCACGCCAAGCACGTAGCTTCTGTCGCCGGCCGGCATCAGCGATCCCCGGTAGGCGTGGCCCGCGAGCACCGCCTGGATCTTGGGCCGGCCCTTCAAGCCCAGTGAATGAATGACCTCGCTCGGAACCTCGATGTAGGTACCCGGGCCGGTCGGGTCAGCCTTCAGGACCGCCTTGAACTTGACCATCGACCCGGATTATGTGGGGATCGGCGAGCCCTTGGGAAACGGGCGCGGATACGGAGCCGGTCGGAATGTGGTGAAGGAAGGGTCGAATGTCCTGCCGAAAATCTGGTTGGCGCTTGCGCCGAGGGAGCTCGCGGCGGCATTCAGCGCGTCAGGCCGGAGCGAGGCGCCGTCCCACGTGCCCGTGTCCAGCCGCTTCACCAGCACCTGGAACGCGGCTACCGTCTCGGCAGCAGTGAACGCGCAGTGGCCGGCGCGGTGGACGAAAACCTGGCGCAGCATGTCCTGCCTCTTCGCGCCATCGACGACCTGCGCGTAAGCGGACTCGTTGGGCGGGATGACCAGTCCGTCGCCGGTCCCATGCATGGAGAGCATCGGAACCGCAAGGTTTCCGTCGAAGCTGATGTAGCGATCGAGGTAAGCAGCCGCCGCCGGATCGGCCTTGATCGTCGCGCCGGCGTCCAGGGCGCGGATGTCGGCGTTGACGTCGAGACTGGCCTGAGTGTAGAGCGCAGCCACCTCGTCCCGGCCTGGTGAGGCGAGCAGCTGGCGGCCATAGTCGACGCCCGAGTTCCACGACGGGTTGCCGCCCGCGCGCTGCTCAATGTCGGTGCGGTACTGAAAGGCGAAAGGAAAGTCGACCCGCGATTCCCACATGGCCTGAGCCTGCGCTTGACCGCCGAAGTCCGTGGCCGCGGGCTCGGGCTGGGTCGGATCGAACCAACCAGGCAGGTCGATCAACGCGCCGACCATGGCGAGCCTCGCTCGGCCCTGGGGCGTCGCAACCGCGGCGTTGAAGATCTGCTCTGC
Source organism: Chloroflexota bacterium (assembly GCA_005880915.1). Classification (GTDB taxonomy): domain Bacteria; phylum Chloroflexota; class Dormibacteria; order Dormibacterales; family Dormibacteraceae; genus 40CM-4-65-16. Next base: position 263,556 of record VBIW01000034.1, read on the forward strand.
GAGCTGCAGGTTGGCGGCGCCATCGGTGATGTGTACCAGCTGCAGCGCTGAGCTCGGAGCGAGCAGCGTCTTGAACGCGTACGCGGCGTCGAGCTCGGTGTTCCACGTCGCGATGCCGCCGGCGAGCACGCCGCACAGGGGCATCGCCGCCGCGAAGCGGTCGGGGTAGAGCTGGACGAGGCCGGCCGTGATGATTCCTCCGAGCGACACGCCCCACGCGATCACGCGCTTCGGTTTCCCGACGCGCTTGGTGAAGTAGTCGAGTAGCGCGATCTGGTCCTTGAACGCATCCTCGAGGGCCCAGCCGCTGGAGCTGTACGCCGACCCGGCTGCCGCGTAGCTGTTGTTGTGCAGCCAGTCGCTCGCCTCAGCGCTCGGTGCCGCCTGCGCCTGGCCCACGCTGCCTGGCGCGACATAGCCGTGGCTGTACAGAAACAGGGTGCCGTTCCAGTGGGCGGGCACGTCGATTCGATAGGCCGCCGCGCCGATGGTGCCGGTGAACGTATGTGGGTCGGACTCCTGGTTGGTCACCGTGTTCTGCGAGCACGCGATCGCCATGACGAGCGCCAGCAGAAAAGCTGTTCGCGCGCTCAGATGTTGGACCGGCCCTGGGCTCCGTCGACCGCTATGGAGGCGCCGTTGAGAAGGCTCGCCTGCTTCGAGCAGACAAACGCGACCACGGCTGCGACCTCATCGACGGTGCCGAAGCGTCCCAGGGGCATCTCGTGGCGGACGAATTCCGCGATGCCCTCTGGGTCTGCCTGCTGGCGCCGGTGCCAGCCGCCGCCTTCCCACAAGATCGATCCGGGCGCGACGCCGTTGACGGTGACACCGCTGGCCGCGACCTCGCGCGCGAGAGACTTGACCAGGCTTTGCTCCGCCGCTTTGGCTGCGTTGTACGCGGGGGCGCCGCCAGACTCCCGGCCGTAGACCGAGGTGATGATCACCACGCGGCCCCAGCGTCGCTCGAGCATCCCGGGCAGGACGAGCTGCGTCATGCGCGTGCTGACCACGACGTTGCCTTCGAACGCGGCCTGGAGCTCCTTCGGTCCCGTGTCCTTCCATGAAGCGCCCGCGCGCGCTCCGAAGTTGTTGACCAGGATGTCGATCGGCCCGAGCGCCTCCTCTGTCGCGGCCACGGCGCGCTTGCACCCTCCCTCGGTCAGCACGTCCGCGGCGATTCCGATGCCGCCGATGGACTCGGCCACACGCTTGACGTCGGCCTCGGTCCGGGCCACGACCGAGACGCGAGCGCCTTCGCGCGCCAGGCCCTGCGCGATGCCGAGGCCGATGCCTCTGGTCGCCGCCGTGACCAGCGCTACCTTGCCCTCGATGCCGAAGTCCATGCTTCGCGCATCCTAATGAGGTGATGCCGCCCGCCGCGATCAACGAAGGCCCGCCCGTCGCCCCGCGTCCGTCGGCCACGGTGCTGCTGGTTCGGGGTGATGATCCGTGGGAACTGCTGATGGTGCACCGGCCTGGCGGGGCGGATTTTGCGCCCGGGGCATATGTGTTTCCCGGTGGGACAGTGCATTCGGACGATCTGATGTTTGAGGACGAGCTGCGTGCTGCCGCGGTGCGTGAGCTGTTCGAGGAGGCGGGCATCCTGCTCGCCCAGGGTGCTCGCGACCCGGAGTGCGCGAAAGTCCGAGAGCTGGTCGAGGGCGGTGCGCCGTTTGGGCGGGCGCTGGGGGAGCTGGGTCTGAAGCCGGACTTCGAGGGGCTGGCGATGTTCGCGCGCTGGGTCACGCCCGCGCAGCTACGCCGGCGGTTCGATGCTCGGTTCTATCTCGCCCGCATGCCGAAGGGTCAAACGGTCCGGCCTCAGCCAGGGGAGGTCACGGACTGGCTGTGGATCGCGCCTTCGAGAGCGCTGTCGAGCCCGAAGATCACCCTTGTTTACGCGACGCGTGTCGTGCTCGAGTCAGTGGCGGACGCGCCCGACGCTGCGACGCTTTTCGCTCGCGCGGCTGAGTTGAAAGACATCCCGATCGTCGAGCCCCGCATCGTCCAGACCGCGAGCGGCTGGGAGATAGTGCGCGACTAGAGATTCCGCCTCGGTGGATCCAACGGTGTGTTTGCCGGCCACAAATTGCGCCTCGCTGGATACAACGGCGCGTCTGGCGCGCTCGTGGCGCCGGGGTTGGCTAGCGCCACTGGTCGCGCCACTGGTTGTAGTGGATCACTTCCACTCCTCCCTGGCGCAGGGTGTCGAGGCCTGCCGGGTCGCGGTACGCCTCCCTGTAATAGACGCGCGCGACGTTGGCGTTGATCGCCATCTTGGCGCACATCACGCAGGGTGATGCGCTGACGAACATCACCTTGCCCGGCAGCTGCGCGCCGGCCTTGATCAACGCGTTCTGCTCCGAATGGAGGCAGCCGCAGGCCCCGGGCGTGACGGCGTCGCAGCGGTTCGGCAGCCCGCGGGCGTTGCCGTTGTAGCCGATCCCGAGCACCTGGGTCAGGTCCGCGGTCGTGATCACGGTGCCAACTTGCAGGCGGGCGCAGGTAGAGCGCTTGGCGAGCTCTTCCGCCATGCGCATGTAGACCTCTTCGAGAGGGATCCGGTCGGGCGCCTGCCCGGGTTCCGGAAGGGGATGAATCTCGGCCATCGGGCTCATGTTAACGGGCTTGTTTATACCCTTTGTTCGGGGCTACAATGCGCAAGATGTCGGTGCTCGAACTGTTGTTCGCGCTGCTCCTGGTATGCCTCGTGGCCGGGGTGGGGTTCGTCGGGGCGCTGGCCTGGGGCCTGCTCCGCCGCGCCGAGGGCAACGCCCGCGACGTCGCGGAGCTCAAAAGCCGGCTCGAGTCGGGCGGCCAGACGGAGGAATCGCGGGCCGCGGAGCTCCGGGAGCGGCTGTCCCACACCCAGGCTGTGGTCGAAGGCCTGCGCTCCGCCCTGACGGCGCGCCAGCCGATCGAGGAGGAGGCGCGGGCGAGCCTGCGCCGGCTGGAGAGCGTCATCGCCGGCAGCTCGAGCCGCGGCGCGGCTGGCGAGAACATCCTGGAGGAGGCCCTGCGCCACCTGCCGCCCGAGATGCTGCAGCGCAACGTCTGGGTCGGCGGCAAGGTGGTCGAGCTGGCGCTTCGCCTCCCCGGTGGCAAGCTCCTGCCGATGGACTCCAAGTGGGTGTCCAGCGTCGCCCTGGAGCAGCTGGCCGACACGGGGCTCGACGCGACTCGGCGCGCCCAGCTGACCGGCCAGGTGGAACGGGAGGTCGAGCGGCGGGTCCGCGAGGTCAGCCAGTATATCGACCCTGCCACCACGTCGCCGTTCGCCCTTGCGGTCATCCCCGACGCCGCCTATGACGTGTGCCGGAGCGCGATCGTCGGCGCCCACAAGCGCCACGTGATGGTGGTCGGGTACGCGATGGCCCTCCCCTACCTCCTGACCCTCTACCAGCTCCACCTGCAGTTCGCTCGCACGGTGGACACCGAGAAGCTGCAGTCCGCCCTGATCGACATCGAGCGCCAGGTCGACGTCCTGGAGGGGATCCTGGAGAACAGGGTCCAGCGCTCCCTCACGATGCTGCAGAACGCCTACACGGAGGGCAAGCAGGCCTCGGCCAAGGTGCGGGCCTCGGTCCAGTCGGTTCAAATCACTGAGGGACAACCTGTGGACAGCCTTTCCACAGCTTCCACAGGGGCCGGGGAAATCGGCCGGGGCGCCGGTAGCCCGGAGCTTTCCACAGAGACCCTCCACCTGGCGCTTCTCGACTCGGCCCAGTAGGTCTGGTTTTGTCACCTTTCCCCCAGCGTATACCCACCCTGTGCCCAACTCATCCTCAGGGATATCCACAGGTAATCCACCTACATGTAGGGGGTAACGGGCTTTCGAAGCCAAATATGTTGTGTTCAGGCCTTGACAAGCCCAAAAGCCGGTCGTATAGTCGGCTTCGTTACATCGAGGCCCTGGGGCATAAGTGGCGGGCATGCTCTGGGGCCTCTTGCATCCCCAAACTAAACAAGTTCAACGTCACAGAAAACGTCCAAGCAAAGCGGTTCGAATACACCCTCTCCGGGGATGATTTAAGGAGGCGCTCCTAACCAGATGGCCAAGAACCTCGCCGACCTCACAGGAACCCGACCCGCCAAGAACGGGAACGGACATGGAAGCAAAGCCAAGGGACTCCACTTCGGCCGTTTCTTCACGCCTCCGGGCAGCCACGCCTTCGACCTGGTGGAGTGGGAGCACAGGACCGCTTCGATCACCGGCGAGAAGGGCCAGGTCATCTTCGAGCAGAAGGACGTAGAGGTCCCCCGCTCGTGGTCGCAGCTGGCGATCAACGTCGTCGCCCAGAAATACTTCCGAGGCAGCCCGGGCAGCCCCGAGCGCGAGACGAGCGTCCGCCAGATCATCGACCGGGTCGTCGACACGATCGCGAAGTGGGGCCGCGAGGGCGGCTACTTCGCGACCGAAGAGGACGCCGAGAACTGGGCTCAAGAGCTGCGCTACCTGCTGGTCACCCAGCAGGCGTCATTCAACAGCCCGGTCTGGTTCAACATCGGCATCCCGAGTCGCTCGCAGCAGGCTTCCGCGTGCTTCATCAACTCGGTCCAGGACTCGATGGAGTCGATTCTCGAGCTCGTCAAGACCGAGGGCATGCTGTTCAAGTTCGGCAGCGGCACCGGGACCAACCTGTCCGTCCTGCGCTCGTCCAAGGAGCAGCTCTCGGGCGGCGGCACGGCGTCAGGCCCGGTCTCGTTCATGAAGGGCTACGACTCCTTCGCCGGCTCGATCAAGTCCGGCGGCACAACCAGGCGCGCGGCCAAGATGGTCATCCTCAACGCCGACCACCCCGACGTCCTCGACTTCATCCGCTCGAAGGCGGAGGAAGAGAAGAAGGCTTGGGCGCTGATCGAGGCCGGCTACAACGTGGGCTTCAACGTGCCCGGCGGCGCGTACGACTCGGTCCAGTTCCAGAACGCCAACCACTCGGTCCGCGTGACCGATGACTTCATGCGCGCCGTGCTCGACGACAAAGAGTGGAAGACGAAGGCGGTCGTGGACGGCCGAACGATCGAGACCTACAAGGCGCGAGACATGTGGCGAGAGATCGCCGACGCTGCGTGGATCTGCGGCGACCCCGGCCTCCAGTTCGACACCACGATCCAGGACTGGAACGTCGTGCCGAACACTGGCCGGATCAATGCCACCAACCCCTGCTCCGAGTTCGTGTTCCTCGATGACACGGCCTGCAACCTGCTGTCCCTGAACCTGATGAAGTTCCAGAACGAGGTCGGAAAGTTCGACGTCGGACGTTTCCAGCACGCGGTCGACGTTTGCTTCACCGGGCAGGAGATCCTGGTCTCCAACGCCTCCTACCCCACTCCCGCGATCGGCAAGAACTCAGAGGCGCTGCGCCCGCTCGGCCTCGGCTACGCCAACATCGGCGCGCTGCTGATGTCGATGGGCCTGGCCTACGACTCGGATGAGGGCCGGCGCTTCGCGGGCGCGATCACGTCGATCATGACCGGGCGCGCGTTCGCCCAGTCCGCGCGAATGGCCCAGGTCAAGGGCCCGTTCAGCGAGTACTCCAAGAACCGCGAGCCGATGCTCCGGGTCATGGAGAAGCACCGCACTGCGGCCTACCAGCTCTCCACCTCGCAGGAGGCCGCTGAGGTCGTGACCGCCGCACAGGCGACCTGGGACGATGCCGTCAAGCTCGGCCGCGCCCACGGCTACCGCAACGCGCAGGCGACCGTGCTCGCTCCCACGGGAACGATCGGCCTGATGATGGACTGCGACACCACGGGCATCGAGCCCGACCTGGCGCTGGTTAAGTACAAGAAGCTGGTCGGCGGCGGCCTGCTGAAGATCGTCAACACGACCGTGCCGGCCGCGCTGCGCAAGCTCGGCTACGACGAGATCAAGGTCAAAGAGATCGTCGAGTACATCGATGAGAACGACACCATCGAGGGCGCGCCGCACCTGCAGGACGAGCACCTCAAGGTCTTCGACTGCGCGTTCAAGCCGGTCAAGGGGACGCGCTCCATCGCGCCGATGGGTCACGTCCGGATGATGGCCGCGGTGCAGCCGTTCATCTCGGGCTCGATGTCCAAGACGGTCAACCTTCCAACCGACGCGACGGTCGATGACATCCAGCAGACGTACGTCGAGTCGTGGAAGCTCGGCCTCAAGTGCATCGCGATCTACCGCGACGGATGCAAGCGCTCACAGCCGCTGTCGACGTCGATGGACAAGGAGAAGGCCGCTCCGCAGGATGTCGAGTACCGGGCGGTCCGGCGCAAGCTCTCTGACGAGCGCAAGGCTGTCACCCACAAGTTCGACATCGCCGGCCACGAGGGCTACCTCACGGTCGGGCTGTACGAGGACGGCATGCCGGGCGAGCTGTTCGTGACCATGGCCAAGGAAGGCTCGACGATCTCGGGCCTGATGGACGCCTTCGCGACGCAGACGTCGTACGCGCTGCAGTTCGGCGTCCCGCTCAAGTTCATGGTCGACAAGTTCAGCCATATGCGCTTCGAGCCGTCGGGCTTCACCAAGAACCGGGAGATCCCGATCGCCAAGTCGATCGTGGACTACATCTTCCGGTGGATGGCGAGCCACTTCCTCCCGGTCGAGGACCAGGATGAGGCGGGCGTGATTCGCCGCGACGACGCGCCTGCGGTGGTCGGCGAGCCCAAGGCGCCGGCGCGAAGCGCCGACCAATCAACAGTCACTGAGTTCAAGGTCATCGCCTCCTCCGCGCCGAAGACGATCGGCGGCACAGCGGCGCAGAAGATCACGTTCGTCAACACGGGCGACGCGCCCGCGTGTGCGGACTGCGGCGCGATCACGGTGCGCTCAGGGTCTTGCTACAAGTGCCTGAACTGCGGAGCAACGACGGGCTGCAGCTGAGCTAGCTTCGACCTCTCCAAGGCCGGCCTAACCCGCCGGCCTTTTCATTTCTCGCGCCGTAGGCCGAGCGCCCGGAAATTCGGTGCTTTTTGCGCAAAACGGGCGGATCCAAATGCCGGCGGCCCCACCCGGCGGCTTCGCCGCCGGCCTCCCCGGCGAGTGGGGAGGTGAAGCTACTCGAACTTGACTTCGATCAGGGGGCTGTACTGGACCATCCGATCCAGGTCGTCGCGCTTCCAGGCGCGGGCGATGTGCGGCAGGATGGCGCGGCGCTCGGTTTCGTCGTCGATGATGCGGGCGGTCGCCGGTAGGTCGGCTCGGGTTTTCCCTTTCAGGTGGAAGGTCAGGTGCGGATTCGCCTCGAGGTTGAGCAGCCAGCGGCGCTTCCTCGGGTAGGGCGTGCCGCTGATGTAGATCCGGCCGTCGATGTTGTGAAACACGATCTCGAGCCGGCGCGGCTCGCCGCTTCGGCGGCCGGTGGTCGTGATGTCGATCGTGTGCCCGCGCTCCAGCGCGGCGTTGATTGCGCCCTGGGTAGCAGCCATGTCAACGCCTGATATCAGTCGGCCCCAGCCTCTATTCCGTCTCGCAGGTCGGCCAGGGACCGGCGCTGCAGGCCGTCGTGGTCGAAATTGTCGGAGGATAGCCAGGCCTCGAAGGCTGCTCGGCGGGCCGGCCACTCCCCGTCGATGATCGAGTACCACGCGGTGTCCCGGTTCCGGTCCTTGACCACCATGTGCTGACGGAACACGCCCTCGAACGTGAAGCCAAACCGCTCGGCGGCTCGGCGCGACGGGAGGTTCGCGGCGTTGCATTTCCACTCCAGGCGGCGATAGCCAAGAGCGTCGAAGGCGTGGCGGGACCAGAGGTAGATCGCCTCCGTGGCGTGTCGCGTCCGCTGGAGCAACGGCGAGAACAGGAGGTGACCGATCTCGATCACCCCGTGCTGCGGTGACATGCGTAGGTAGCTGCCCACGCCCTTCGCCACGTCAGTGGCGTGATCCACGATCGCGTAGAAGAGCGGGTCGGTGGACGCTGCACAATCTGCAAGCCACGCGCCAAATGCGGGCTCGCTGTCAAAGGGACCATAGGGCAGGTAGTGCCACAGCTCGTCAGCTCCCACGACCGCGGAGTAGATCTGATTCGCGTGGCGGCTCGGGTCGAGCGGCTCCAGCCTTACCGCCTCACCTACGATCGGTTTCCGGTCAGGCAGCTGCGCCAGTGTCCAATTGAGCATGCCCACGGGCCAGTATTCTGCCGCCCGCGGAGGACGCCGCGCCGGGTAGCCCGCTCCGTTCAGGCGTTCGCCGCTTGAAGGAGGTGTCCATGCGATTTTTTGGCGCCCTCGCGGTCCTCATCGGCATCTTCATGTTCTCGAGCCCGGTGGCTGAAGCTTCGAGCCTTCCTGTGACGGTGAACGGCAAGCACGTCATGTGGGGCAAGGGGCAGGGCTATCCCTCGGCGGCGCAGATCGCGCCTAACAACCTGATCTATCACGGCGGCCTGGTCGAGACGACGCCGTCGGTCTACCTCGTCTACTGGGGCACCGAGTGGCAGCAGGGCTTCTCCTTCACGGCCGGCTCCTTCACCTATACCAACTCGACCGTGCAGAAGTATGTGAACTCGTTCTTCACCAACGTCGGCGGCAGCCCCTGGGCGGGCGTGCAGACTCAGTACTGCCAGAACATCGCGCTCGCCAGCTTCTCGTGCGCGGGACAGGCTGGCGCTCAGTTCGTCACCAACCCATCCGGGCAGCTGAAGGGCACCTGGACCGACCCTTCACCGGTGCCGGCGGAGATCCTGAGCACCGGCCTCGCCGCGAACGCGACCAATGACCCGATCGAGACCGAAGCCGTCGCGGCGGCAGCGCACTTTGGATACGACGTCAACGCGACCTATTTCATCCTGACGCCGCCAGGTCACGGAGCCATCGCCTACGGTTCGGTCTACTGCGCGTACCACTCCGAGACGGCGCATACGACCGGCCACGGCGTGAGGTACGCATTCATGCCTTACGTCCCTGAGCAGGGCGGCGGCTGCGGGCAGAACTCCGTCAACCAGAACGACGCGTTCGGCCATGGCTACCTCGACGGCTACAGCATCGTCGCGGGCCATGAGTACGCCGAAGCCGTGACCGATCCGGGCAACCAGATGGGCAACCAGGACGGCTGGAACGACGCCACGGGCAGCGAGAACGGCGACAAGTGCGCCTGGACCGGGCTGCAGAACATCTCGCTGGGCGGCAACAGCTACGCGGTGCAGCCCTTGTGGAGCAACGAGGCGGCGGGCGGCGCCGGCGCGTGCGCAGTCACTCGCTGACGGGCGCGCTGGTTCGCTGATCACGCCACTCTCCCCGCCCCTCTCCCCTTTGGGGAGAGGGAGGACCTATTTGGCGCCTGTTACTCCTCCGTCGATGATCAGGCCTGAGGCCATTACGAATCGCGATTCGTCCGAGGCCAGGTAGAGCGCGGCGCCGGCCACGTCCTCTGGCCGGCCGAGGTCGTTGCTCAGCTGGCGCTTTCGGATCGAGGCCATCCCCTCCTCCGGGTCCGCGTACGAGTCCTTCAGGTAGCGCTCGACGAACGGGGTGAGGATCGTGCCGGGGAGCAGCGCGTTGACCCTGATCCCGTGCTGGGCCAGGTCCACCTGCATCGATTTTGTCATCGAAAGCACCGCACCTTTCGAGGCGGCGTAGGAGACGCGCCGCGCCAGCCCGATCTCGGCGATGCAGGACGACATGTTGATGATGGAGCCGGCCTTCCGCCCGATCATGTAGGGCACTATCGCGCGGCTCATCAGGTAGACGCCGCGAACGTTGACGCGCATGACGCGGTCGAACAAGTCGGGCTCGGTCTCGACCACGTCTCCCACGCCGGCAATGCCCGCGTTGTTGAAGAGGACGTCGATACGGCCTTCTCGGTCGAACACCTTTTTCGCGAACGCCACGGTCTGTGCTTCGTCCGTCACGTCGAGCTGCTCCGCAATCGCCGCGTGTCCGATCGCGGCGACGGTCTCCCCCGCTCCCTTGAGGTCCACGTCGGCCACCACGACTCTCGCGCCCTCAGACGCGAAGAGCAGCGCGCTGGCGCGTCCGATGCCCGAGCCCGCCCCGGTGATCACGCAGACCTTGCCCTCGAGGCGACCCATCGCTTTAGGCGCGCTCGGTGCCGATCAGCTTGGCCAGGCCCAGGGCGATCAGGATGATCGCGCCGTCCACCGCGTCGATCCACGTCGAGCTGATGTTGGACAGGGTCAGGATGTTGGTGACGAGCGCGAGCAGGATGACCCCGGTCAACGCGCCCACCACTCGACCGCGCCCTCCTTCCAGCGAGATGCCGCCGATCACCGCGGCCGCGAAGACCCCGAAGATCAGGTTCGAACCCTGGCCCGCGGTTACCGCGGTCACGCGACCCGCCTGCATCAACCCACCCACCGCGGCCAGGACGCTGGCCACAATGAAGACTCCGATACGGATGCGGTCCACCTGGATCCCGGCAGCCCTTGCCGCCTCGAGGTTGCCTCCGATCGCATACATCGCGCGACCGATGCGGTGATACCGGAGGAAGAGCGCGGCGACGGCAAATGTCGCGACCGTGATCCAGACGGCGACCGGGACACCGAACCACGATTCAGCCCCGAGGTAGATGTACGCCTCTGGCAGGTTGTACACGGTCTGCCCGCCCAGCCAGCCGAGCTGCAGGCCGGTCAAGAGGATGCTCATGGCGAGCGTGAAGATGAAGGCGTTGAAGTTCGCCTTGATGACGAGGAATCCGTTGAAGGTCCCGACGGCGAGCCCAACCAGGAGGACCACCAGCAAGCCGAGCCAGGGATTCCATTCCGTGCCAAGGCCCTGGCTCGCCTTCGGGGCGATCAGCCACGCCCCCAGCAGCGGCGCCAGGCCGAAGGTGCCCTGCAGCGAGATGTCGAACTTGCCCGTGAGGAGGATCAGGGACTCGGCGACTACAACCATGCCCAGCGCTGCGCCTCCCTCCGCGACGTTGATGAGGTTGGAGGTGGTGAAGAACACCGGGTTGACGAGCGACCCGGCGATCATCATCACCACGATCACCGGGACTAGCGTCAGCTCGCGAAACCAGTTCAGCACCACGAGCCGGATGTCGCGCTTCGGCATCGCACGCGGCGGCGCCGGCGTTCGCTCGGCCGCTCGTTCGGCCGTCAAACCGCGACCTCGAGGCCTTCGACGGCGGAGATCAGCTGCTGGCGGTCCCATGGCGCGCGATCGAACTGCGCCGTGACGTGGCCGCGCACCATCACGACCAGTCTCGTGCAGATTCGCAAGTCGTCGAAGTCGTCCGAAACGAGGAGAACTGCAACTCCCTCGTCGCGGGCGCGTGCGAGCGCATCCAGCAAAAGCTCCTTTGACGCCACGTCGACGCCGACGGTCGGGTTGACCGCGACCAGCACTGAAGGTTTTGACGCCAGGGCGCGCCCGACCACGACCTTCTGCTGGTTGCCACCGCTGAGGCTCGACACAGGCTGGTCAAGGCTGCGGGCCACGATCTGCAGGACCTGTGCTTCCTCCTGCGCGATCTGTGTGCGCCGTCGAGACGAGACGATGCCGAATCGCCGGGCCAGACGGTCCAGCACCGCATGCGTGAGATTTTCATCTACCCCGAGCTGCGGCGAGAAGCCGCGCGCATGCCGGTCCTGAGGCACGTAGCCGACACCGCGCCGCAGCGTCGCGTGGACGCTGCCCACAGGGACCGCTGATCCGTCGATGGCGATCGACCCCCGCCGCCGCTTGATCAGACCGACCACCGCGTCCGCCACCGTCGCGGTACCCGAGCCACGAAGACCCACCAGCCCGACGCACTCGCCGGCGCGGACCGAAAGGTCGACGTCGATCACCGAACCGCCTCGCGATCCGACGGTCAGCTGCTTGACCTCGAGCTTAGTGCCGCCCAACGAATCGACCCGAACCGCCTCGATCTCGGTGGCGCGTCGCGGAGGCGCACTGCCGACCATCGCCGCGATGAGATTCGCCTGGCTGATGTCGCCGACGCGTCCGCTGAGGACCAGCTCGCCATCGCGCAGCACGCTGACGCGCTGACAGATCTCATAGATCTCCTCGAGGTGGTGCGAGATGTACAGCACGCCAACGCCGCCTTCCCGCAGCCGCCGCACGCGCTCAAAGAGGCGATCCACGGCCGCTTTCTCGAGCGCCGCCGTCGGCTCGTCGAGGATCAAAAAGCGAGCTCCGATCGAAAGGGCCCGGGCGATCTCGACGATCTGCCGCTGCTCGACAGTCAGCGTCGCGGCCTCCTGGTCGACGTCGATGTCGAATCCCCACTCGAGCATCAGGTCGCGGGCCTCCGCCCGCATGCGCTTCCAGTTGATGACCGCGCCCTCGCCCTCCACCGGCCGGTTGAGAAAGACGTTTTCGGCCACCGTGAGCGGAGGTACGACCATCGATCGCTGGTAGACGCACGCGACGCGGGCAAGCCACGCGCCGCGGTCGGCCAGGCCTGGCGCGGCCTCACCCGCAAGGCGGACGGCGCCGTGATCGGGCTTGTTCAGCCCCGTGAACAGCGTGACGAGAGTCGACTTGCCGGCGCCGTTGCGGCCGACCAGGGCGTGACATTCGCCGGGCTGCACGGTGAGCGAGACGCCGACCAGCGCGCGCGTCTCCCCGAATGACTTCGAGACGTTTTCGGCCTCGCCCACCGCGGCCGGAGAAGTCGCCGGCCCGGTGGACGAGAACCGCTGCATTGGGAGGTGAGGTTTCCTTAGTGGTTGTTGCACCACAGGTCAGTGCTCGTGACCTGTGTCGATCCGTTGTCGCCGGCGAGCGTCACCAGCGGAGCCGCCAGAGCATCTTCCTGGTTGCCCTGCACGTTGACGATCGTACTGTTGTGGTCGGTCTTCTGGCCCTCGCTGTACTTGGTGCCCTTGATCGCCTCTTTCGCGTAGAAGATCGCGTAGTAGGCGTACTTGTCGGCGGGCTGGTCGATGGTCGCGTCGAGGGTCTTGGCGCGGATCAGGTCGCACTCGTGCGGCGATCCGTCATTGCCGACCAGGATGATGTGGTTGGACGCGCCGACGTCCGAGTACTTGCTCTTCTGCTTCTCCGCCGCGACGATGCCGTCTTCCGGCACGCTCCAGTGGACGTAGATTCCACGCAGGTCGGAGATCGCGGTCAGGGCCGTGGTGGCGTTCTGAACCGCGGGGTCGGTGCCCCAGTCCTTGGTCTCATAAGACTTGACCTTGAAGTTGGGGTACTTGGACGAGATGACGCTCGTGCATCCGCTAGCGCGGTCGCGTGCGTTCAACGATGTCAGGTCGCCTTCCACCATCGCGATGGTGCCCGGGCCGCTCGCGTGCGACGCGATGTAGTCACACGACTTGCTTCCTTAGGCGGTGTTGTCCGCCCTGACGATCATGTAGACGCTGCCCTGGCTCGGGGCGACGTCGACCGTGACGACCGGGATGTTCTTGCTCTTCGCGTAGTCGAGGGCCGGCCCGATCGCCGCGCTGTCAGCCGGGTTGATGATGAGCGCCTGCACGCCCTGCGCGATCAGCGCTTTGACGTCGATGATCTGCTGTGCCGCCTCGTTTCCGTTCGCCTCGACGTTGGCGACCTTTGGACCGATGAGCTTGACGCCCAGCTGCGCCTCGTACTGGCTCTCGTACTTCAGGTAGTTGCCCCAGAAGCCTGGAAGGTTGTACGTCAGGACCACGCCAATAGTCGGCGTCGTCGAATTGTTGCCAGTGCTTGGGCTGCCTCCGCAGGCCACCGCCGCGATGGCCGCCACGGCCGTCAGCCCGGTGGCGAGACTCCGTCTGCCGAATCCCGATCTCAACTTGCCTCCTCCTGCTCTAACACCTGCCAGTAATCCGATGTTTGGTACGTAGCGCACGATAATTCGATGCTGATTGACTGTCAAGTGCCCACTTCTGTACCCTCAGGCATCCGATGTTCGGCCCACGCTGCTCCTGCTGGATAGGCGAAGCGGACCCGCGAAGCAGGCTTGATCTCGGCGCTGTATCCGGCCGCTAGTGGCGCCAGGTAGCGACCGTTCCGGAGGTGGACCGGCTCCACGAAGTGCTCGTGCAGGTGATCGACGTACTCGCAGGTCCGGTTCTCGAGCGACCCGCTCACCCCGATGTAGTCGAAGATCGCGAGGTGCTGGACGTACTCGCACAGGCCCACCCCGCCGGCGTGCGGGCAGACCGGCACTTCGAACTTCGACGCCATCAGCAGGACCGCGAGGATCTCGTTGACTCCACCAAGGCGGCAGCTGTCGATCTGGCAGAAGTCGATCGCCTCCGCCTGAAAGAGCTGTTTGAAGATGACGCGGTTCTGCACGTGCTCGCCGGTCGCCACGCCGATCGGACGGATCGACTCGCGGATCCGGTGGTGGCCGAGCACGTCGTCAGGGCTGGTCGGTTCTTCGATCCACCACGGGTTGACCTCAGCCAGGGCGCGCACCGAGCTGATCGCCTCATCGACGCCCCAGACCTGGTTCGCGTCCAGCATCAGATGGCGCTTGGGTCCGATCGCCTGGCGCAGGATTCGCGCACGCCGAAGGTCCGACGCGGGATCGGCTCCAACCTTGAGCTTCAAGTGTGTGAATCCTTGAGCCATCGCCTCGCCGGCGAGCTTGCGAATCTTTTCGTCCGAGTAGCCGAGCCACCCCGCCGACGTGGTGTAGGCGGGGAACCCGTCGCGGAGCATCTCCTCTTCCCTCTGCCGCCGGCCCGTCAGCTTGCGCTCCAGGATCTCTGTCGCCTCGGCGGGACCGAGGACGTCGTCGATGTAGCGGAAGTCGATACAGGCAACCAGCTTCTCCGGGCTCATGTCCGCAAGAAGCTTCCAGAGCGGCTTGCCCTCGACCTTCGCGTACAGGTCCCACACCGCATTGACCAGCGCGGCGGTCGCGAGATGGACGACGCCCTTTTCGGGGCCGAGCCAGCGGAGCTGGCTATCCGCCACCAGGCTGCGCCAGAAGCCGGCCATGTCGGCGGCGATGTCTTCGAGGGTCCGACCCACGACGTGGTCCGCCAGAAGCTTGATCGCCTCCACGCAGAGCTCGGTGCCTCGCCCGATCGTGAAGGTCAGGCCGTGTCCGGCGAGTTGGTCGGGGTGGTCGGTTTCGAGGATCACGTAGGCGGCGGAGTAGTCGGGAGCCCGGTTCATGGCGTCGGAGCCGTCCAGGGTCAGGGAGGTCGGAAAGCGGATGTCGTGCGCCGAAGCCCGGAGGATCCTGATGCCCACCTTGCGGGCTATTATGCTAAAGCTCCGATGTTTGTCAACCCGACGACCCGAGTGACGGCCGCTGACGCTAGATCCAACTGTCTAACGTCCGACCTCTTGGTGGTCCAACAAGGTTCGGACCGGCGCTCCCCATCCCCGCCGCAAGCGGTGGTACTTCCCCACTACGTGGGGAAGAGCCACCTCCCCATGAATGGGGAGGACCAGCTTTACGCGACAATCCGGGCTACTTGAGCACCGCCAGCGCTCCCCGCCGCGGCCGGCGTCCGGGCAGGCCCCCCAAGGTCACCGAGGAGGCCATCGACAAGATCCGGGAGCGCATCGTCACCGGCGCCTGGGGTGCCGGGGACCGGCTGCCGAAGGAGAGCGAGCTGGCCGCCGAGCTAGGCCTCTCCCGCAACTCTCTGCGCGAGGCGGTGCGGGCCCTCTCCCAGCTGCGTGTGCTGGAGGTCCGCCAGGGCGACGGGACTTACGTCAGCAGCCTCGAGCCCCGGTTGCTTCTGGAGAGCACGGGCTTCATCAGCCACCTGCTCCTCGGCGAGACCGAGATCGAGCTTTACGAGGTGCGCCGCATCCTCGAGGCGGCCGCGGCCTCGCTCGCCGCGGGCCGGATCGATGCGACCGAAAAGGAGGAGCTCGGACGGAGCCTCGAGCGCATGCGCGCGGCGAACACGGTCGAGGAGCTCGTCGAGGCGGACGTCGCCTTTCACGCCGTAATCGCGACGGCGGCCGGGAACGGATTCCTCGCGTCGCTGCTGGCGAGCCTTTCCACGCGGACGATGCGCGTCCGGTTATGGCACGGCCGCGCGGCTGACGACGCGCTCGACGAGACTCGCGAAGAGCACAGGCGGATCTACGAGGCGATCGTGGCGGGCGACCCTGAGCTTGCGCGCGCCGCGGCCACGGCGCATATCGCAAGCGGCGAACGATGGCTGAAGGCGCAGCTCGCGGCGGGCAATTCCGTCTGATGGCGAGCAAGCTCCTCCAGGTTGTGACTGACTGAATGGCGAGCAAGCTCGACCAGGTTGGGACTTATTGATGCAGGTCGGACTGCACACGCGGCTCAAGCCAGGCGTCGAAGCGCGATACGAGGAGTACCACCGCGCGGTCTGGCCTGACGTTTTGGCGGCGATTCGCCGCGCCGGCATCACGAAATATGTGATCTTTCGTGACGGGCTCGACCTGTTCCACTTCATCGAGTGCGAGGACTATGACCGCGCGATCGCAGACCTGGCGCACGACGCGGTCAACGTCCGGTGGCAGGCGGAGATGGCGCCGATGATGGCCAAGGCGCACGACTTCAGCGGCCAGAGCAGCGACCGCCTACCTCTTATATTCGAGCTCTGATCGCCACCGACCGCGTTCAGCTTGGCCGGACTCCACTGCAGGTGACCCGGCTCGGCCTGGGTACCGCTCCGCTCGGCGGGCTGTTCGAAGCCGTCACCGACGAAGAGGCACATCGCGTCATCGAAGCGGCATGGCAGCGCGGTATTCGCTACTTCGACACCGCCCCCCTGTATGGCTTCGGGCTTTCCGAGCAGCGTCTTGGCGCGGTTCTGCGGACCAAGCCTCGCGATGAGTTCGTCCTATCGACGAAGGTCGGCCGGTTGCTGCGCGAAGGCGCGCCACCCGAACCCGGGCAGGCGTGGAAGGGCACGCCTCCGCTGAACCCGATGTTCGATTTCTCCTACGACGCCGTGATGCGGTCGGTCGAGGAGAGCCTGTCCCGCCTCTGCATGGATCACGTCGACATGCTCCTCATCCACGATCCGGACCAGCACTACGACCAGGCTCTGTCCGGCGCTTATCGCGCGCTGGATCGCCTGCGGTCAGAAGGCTCAGTGAAAGCGGTCGGCGCGGGGATGAATCAATGGGAGATGCTTGCGCGTTTTGCGCGAGAAGCCGACTTCGATTGCTTCCTTCTGGCGGGCCGGTACACGCTGCTCGATCGCAGCGGGGCGGCGGAGCTGCTGCCGCTGTGCCTCGAACGCGGCATCGCCGTTGTGGCGGGAGGTGTTTTCAACAGCGGGATCCTCGCCGATCCGAGCCCCAACGCAACTTACAACTACGAGCCGGCTCCCACTGCGCTCGTTCAGCGAGCTCAGCAAATCAGGGCGACGTGCGAGAGACATGGCGTGGACATCAAGGCGGCTGCGCTCCAGTTCCCGCTGCGCCATCCCGGCATCGCGTCCGTTCTTACCGGCCCTCGCTCACTGGACGAGCTCGAGGAGAATTTCGGCCTGTTTCAGACTTCGATCCCCGACGAGCTATGGGACGAGCTCGGACGATGATCGTCGACGCGCATCACCACTTCTGGGACCCGACGCGTCGGGCGTATCCATGGATGGGCGACGAGCTGGCGGCAATCCGGCGGCCATTTGGGCCCGACGACTTGCGCCCGGAGCTCGTGGACAACGGCGTCGACAAGTCGATCCTCGTCCAGACCATCTCGAGCGTCGACGAGACGCGCGAGTTCCTGGAGATCGCCGCGGCGACCGACTTCATCGGTGGAGTTGTCGGCTGGGTCGACCTGGCGTCCCCCGATGTAGATCAGGAGATCGCGTCCCTGGTCAGCGACCTTCTGGTCGGCATCCGCCACCAGGTGCAGGACGAACCCGATCCCAGCTGGCTCTTGCGCGAAGACGTGCAGCACGGCATCGCCGCCGTCGGCGAAGCGGGCCTCGTCTACGACCTGCTCGTGCGTACCCGCGAGCTCCCCGCCGCGCTGGAGACGGTGCGCCGGCATCGCGATGTTTCGTTTGTGATCGACCACGTCGCCAAGCCTCGAATCGCGTCTTCGTCGTTTGACCGGAACTGGGAGCGTGGCCTCGCGCCGTTCAGCGACGAGCCCAACGTGACATGCAAGCTGTCGGGCCTGGTCACCGAGGCCGACTGGAAGTCATGGACGCCTGAGCAGCTCGAGCCGTACGTGAAGCGCGTGGTCGGATGGTTTGGCCCGACACGATGCATGTTCGGCTCGGACTGGCCGGTCTGCCTGCTCGCGGCGACCTACTCGCAGGTCATGGACGCGCTGCAGCAGATCGTGGGCTTGGACGACGCGATCTTCGGCGAGACCGCGAGTCGGGTTTACGGCCTGGCCTAAGCGACCTTGTCGATCGTCGCGCTCCAGCGCTCATCGATGCGACGCACTTTGTAGATTAGGAACGCGGCGGCCCACGTGACGACGAACGCCGCCACGATCACATAGCCCGCCTTGCCTATGAAATCGAAACCGGCGATCGCTGCGAACACCGGGCCGCGCAGATCGAGGATCTGAATCAGGATCTGAGACAGCTCGACCACACCGACGAAGAGCGCGATGAAGACCGACAGCGATGTGACCGTGAGGTTGTAGAACACCTTGCGGATCGGGCTGGCGAAAGCCCACGAGTAGGCCTTCGACATGAAGGCTCCGTCGGTGGTGTCCATCAGGGACATGCCTGCGGCGAAGATCAGTGGAAGCGAGATGACCGCGCCGAAAGGCAGGCCCTGGGCGGCAGCCCCGGCGGATATCGCGAGCAGCGCAACCTCGGATGCGGTATCGAATCCAAGTCCGAACAGGAATCCGATCGGGTACATGTGCCAGCTCTGGTCGACGAGACGAAAAATTCGTCCGAACAACCTCGTCATCAAGCCGCCCGACATGAGCTCGTGCTCGAGGCCGTCGCGGTCGTACTCGCCTCGGCGCATCTTGCGGTAGACGCGAATGATGTCGAGCAGGATCACGAGGTTCAGGATCCCGATCACCACGAGGAAGCCGCCGGAGACGAGTGTTCCGACGGCGCCCCCGATGCTCCGTAGCTGTCCGTTGTCCGACACGACTCCCTGCACGATCCACTTGACCGCAAGGCCGAGGGCGACGGCGATGAGCAGTACGACTGTGGAATGCCCGAGCGAGAAGAAGAAACCCACGCCGACGGGCTTGCGCCCGGTCTGCAGCAGCTTGCGCGTCGTGTTGTCGATCGCCGAGATGTGGTCGGCGTCGAACGCGTGGCGAAGGCCGAAGGTGTAGGCGAGTCCTCCGAGGGCGAGGAAGCCGGGATGGCCCGCCCCGTAGACGAGGAGAAGCGACCAGCCGGCCACATGGAGCACGCCGATCGAGCCGAAGAAACCAGCGAGCCGTCTCCGTTCGCCGCGATCGAAGGACTCGGTCAGGACGCGCATCGAGGCCATCGGCTCAGAGCCTAATGCTTATCGCGACAAGGTCGCAACTGGGTATTTGAATCTGGGCCCTGTTGTTGGGATCCGTTCCCGCTAAGAATGGTGCGGTAGGCTAGCCCGCCATGGACCTGGATCTGCTCCCGCCGCAGCTCCGCGTCGTCATCCGCGGCCTCGACAGCGCGGTGAAGAGTCGCGAGCCTGCGATTCGGGCGAAGGTCAACGGCCTTCGGTCGAAGCATCCCGACCACAACAACCAGCAACTGGCGCGGGAGCTCATCCGTTCCACGCGGCGCAGGGTCGCTGCGACGGGTGCGCTCAGTGGTGCGGCGTCGATCGCGCCCGGGATTGGAACAGCGCTCGCCCTCGGAACGATCACGAGCCAGACGCTCTACGCGCTCGAGCAGGAGATCGAGCTGGTGCTCGGGATCGCGATGATCTTCGGCCACGAGCTCGGCGGCTCTGACGACCGCGTGCTCGAAGCCCTCGTCGTCGTCGGCATTGCCAGCGGCGCCGTCAAGCTGCGCGAAGACGTGCTCGTAGTCGGTGGCGAGCGCCTTGCCCTCGCTGCTTTTCGCCGGCTGCCCGAGCTGCTGTTAAAGCACGCCGGGGGTCGGCTTCTTACCCGCATCCTGGCGCGCTTCGCCACCACCGGAGGGGCGAAGCTCGCGGCGCGGGTCATACCGCTCGGAGTCGGCGTCGGAATCGGCGCGGGATTTGACTGGGTGGCCGTCACCGGACTCGGTCGCGCCGCGATGAGGTACTACGGGCCTGGCGGGCCTGGAGCCAGGCCTCTCCTACTTGCTCCGGAAGATCCCGCGCACGTCGAACTCGGCCGCTGACTGGATCTGGTCGAAGCCGCACTTCTTCGGCGGTTTGTCAGTCCGCCAGCGCACAAAGCCGGTCGCATGGCGAAAGCGCTCCCCGGCCTCGAGCTTGTCGTAGGTCACCTCGCAGACCAGCTCGGGGCGCACCGCCACCCACTCGGCGTCCTTGCCCTTGCCCCGTGACCACCGGCTCACCCCGCCCGGCATCCGGCCCGGGTTGGCGCGCCATTCTTCTTCTGGAATCTCCGTCTGCAGCGGCTTGAGCTTCGCGATGAGCTCCTTGCGTTCTGCCGCATTGAACGAGGACGTGTGGCCGACGTAGTGCATCGTGCCTTTCTTGTCGTACAGGCCGAGCAGCAGCGCGCCGAGCGTCGATCCATCGCTTGACTTGCGCCAGCCAATGACGACGCAGTCCGCTGTGCGTTGGTGCTTGACCTTGACCCAGAACCGCTTGCCCGGCACATACGCGCCATCCCACGATTTGGCGATGACCCCATCGAGTCCCGCGCCCTCGAATTTCTCGAACCAATCCTGCGCAGTCTTGGGGTCGCGGGTGTACGGGGTGAGGAAGATCGGCGACTTGACGCCCTTGAGCAGCTTCTCGAGTCGCTTGCGCCGCTCTCCAAGCGGCTGCTTGCGCAGGTCGGTCGCGCCCTCGGCGAGAAGGTCGAAGGCGATGAACCACGCGGGAGTCGCCTCGCTGAGCATGCGAACGCGCGACTCGGCCGGGTGGACGCGCTGCTGCAGCGCGCCGAAGTCGAGGCCGTTCGCGCCGACCACGACCAGCTCGCCGTCGAGCACCAGCCTGGTTTCGCGAAGCGCGCGGAAGGCCGGTAGGACCTCGGGAAAGTAGCGGGTCATGGGCCGGCCGCCGCGGCTCGCCAGGGCCACCTCGTCGCCGTCCCGGAAGACCAGCGTGCGGAATCCGTCCCACTTGGGCTCGTACTCCCAGCCGTCTCCTTTGGGGATGCCGGTCTCGGAGATGGCCGAGAGCATGGGCTCCATATCGAGCGGGAGCGGCAGTTTCAAGGTACTTGTCCCCAGGTGTCTATATCTTGTGGATGACTTGGCACCGTGCTACTATATCGGTGGCCGTAGAGGCCCACTGAATTCGACTCCACGCCCCCACCCCAGCCTTGGGAAGCTCGCGCAAGCGGGCTTCCCCGTTTTAGGCCCCGAATTGCTTCAGCAGGTCGCCGACGGTGACCTTGCCGTAGTCCTTGGCCAGCACTTCCTTCGCGGTCGCCCAGATGGCCCGCGCCGGGGCGGGGCCGCGAGTCTCGAGGTCGGCCAGCCGCAGCGCGTCGTAGACCTGGATGTCCTGCACGTGGCGGAGCTGGTCGGCTAGCCATTTGGCCCACTGCTGGAGGTTGCCGTCGCTGGGGGCAATCTTGGCGGCGGTCGCCGCTACCTTCGAGTCGACCCTGGCGGCGGTCGCCGCGGCCTTTGTCTCGACCACCGCGCCGGCCTTTTCAGCCGCTTCCTTCACTCTCTCTGCTTCCGCCTGAGCCTTCGCGGCGGCCTCGTCAGCCGCGGCCTTCGCCTCGGCGGCACGCCCCTTCATCGTGGCGAGGCCCTCACCAGCGATCTCGCTGATCCTGTCCACCGTCGACTTGGTGTCGGCTTCGCTGTTGCCGTCGCCTGTGCGGAGCCTGTCGCCAAATCCGCGACCGAGCGCTCCGCCGACCAGGTTCGGCACATCGAGCCCTGTCAGACCCTTGATCGCGGTCGTCGATTCGATCATCGCCCGCGTCGCGTTGCGCACGATATCGGACGCTCCGTCCGCGCTCATCACCGTCAGCGAGTCGATGTGTCCCATCGGCTCGGCCGCCGCGCGCACGATTTCGGGCAGCGCCGCCAGCACGGTCTGGATGATGGCGGCCTCGTTGAACTGCTTGTAAGCGTCGGCGCGCATGGCGAGCGCCTTGGCCTCCGCCTCGCCCTTGGTCAGGACGATCTGCGCCTCCGCCCCACCTTCGAGCCGGGTCGTCTCGGCGTCCGCTTCGGCCGACGCGATGCGCGCCCGCTTGGCACCCTCCGCGCGCGCGATCACCGCCTGCGCGTCGGCGGCGGCCGGCTTCACCGTCGTAGAAAGCAGCTCCTTCTCTTTGCGATCAGCCTCGAGCTGCGCGAGCTCGGTCTGCTTGCGCACAACCTCCTGCTGCGCCTCGGCGGCGGCGAGGGGCCCGGCCTGGTCAGCGCGAGCCTGGGCGGCGGCGACAAGCGTCTTGGTTTCGGCCTCGCGGAGCGAGACGTCGCGGGCCGCGTTGATCTTGATCTGCTGCGCCTGCGCCTCCCTTACCGCGGCCTCCTGGTCCGTCGAAGCCTGGGCCATACGGGCGTCCCGCGTGACCGTGGCCACGCTCTGCTTGCCGAGGAGCTCGATGTAGTTGGACTCGTCAGAAAAGCTCTGGATGGTGAAGGCGTCGATCTGCAGCCCGCTCGTGGCGAGGTCTCCCTTGGCCGCGTCCTGCACCTGCTGCAGGAGCTTCTGGCGGTCGCGGATGAGCTCCTCGATCGTCAGCGTGCCGACGATCGACCGCAGCGATCCCTCCAGCACGTTCTTGACGATCGAGTCGACCTGCTCCGGCTTGGCGTCGAGGAATCGTTCAGCTGCGTTGCGCAGCGACTCGACATCGCGCCCGATCTTGAAGGTGGCCACGCCCTGGACCTGGACCTTGATGCCCTGGCTGGTCACCGCGTCGCTGAGCTGCACGTTGATCTGTCGCGCGGTCAACTTGAGCTTGCCGACCCGGTCGAGCAGCGGCCGGATGAAGGTGCCGCCACCGACGACGACCTTGACGCCTTTGTCTCCGGGATGAGAGGCGGTCTGGCCCTTTTCGTCGCGCACCTTGGCCCCGCGCGACCCGGCGACGATCAGCGCCTCGTTGGCGCCGGCGACGTGATAGCGGCTGGCGACGAACGCGATGAGGAGGACCAGGATGATCACCCCGGCCACGACGAGAAATGGCGTTGAGGTCACAAAACTAGGCATCGGACCGTGCTCCTTCAGTGCTAACAGTCGAGGTGGGAGTGACAACGAGGTTGTCGCCGGCGACAGCCACGACCTTGACCACGCTGCCGGCGGGGATTTCCGCGTCGGAGGTGGCGGTCATGTTCTGGGAGGCGCCGGCGAAGCTGATGAGGACGGTGCCGAAGCGGTGGGCCGGGATCCCGACGGAAACGCGTCCGGTCGAGCCGATCATGTCCTGGAGGCTGAACGTCTCCGTCGATTCGGCCTGGCGCAGGACCTTGAAGGCTCCGAACACCACGCTCGACCCGAGCAGGCCAGCGACGACCGCGATCAGGGTCGAACCGCCGGACCCGGCGCCGAAGCTGTGGACGCCGAGCAGGCCGCCGATCCCGAACATTGCGACGAAGCCCAACAGGATCGGGGTCGGCGAGACTCCGCCCAGGTCGAAGCCCAGGTGGATGACGTTCAGCAGGCCGCCGAACAGGTCGTCGAAGATCAGGGTCAAAAGGAGAAGGCCGCCGCCCACCAGGAGGCAGGCCCCGAAAACCAGGTCAGGTGTACTCAATCCGCACGCACCAGCGACTGCATCTTAGGACCGGGGCAACCTAGATCGCGGAGACGACCGCCTCGACCAGGCTCCGGCTGCGCGGATCCACCCCGCCGGAAGGCAGCATCTGGTTCATGACGTACGCGAAGGCGAGGCCCCGCTCCGGGTGGGCGAACCCGACCGAGCCCCCCATCCCGTAGTGACCGAACGACCCCTCGCCGGCCATCGGCCGGAACGGGAACGACAGCTGGAAGCCTGTCGCATATCGCGTTTCGTAGCCGAGGACGAGGTCCTCGCCCGCCGACTGGGGCTTGGTCGCCTTTGTGACCGTGTCCGGTGTCAGCAGGCGAACCCCGTCCACCTCGCCGATGCAGGCCGCGTAGAGGCGGGCCAGGGACCGGGCGTTGGTGATGCCGTTGGCCGCCGGGATCTCGGCCGCGCGGAAGGCTCGCTCGTTGAATACCTTGGCCGGCAGCGGCGGGTTGACGAAAGCCCGGTGCAGCAGCGTGCTGGGGTCGAGCAGGCGCGCCGTGAAGATGTCGACCGGGGCGCCGGGCGCCGGCGGCGGGGACGGAAGCAGCGGCGCCACGCGTTCCTCCATCGCGTCGGGCAAGCCGATCCAGAGGTCGAGGCTCAGGGGGCGCGAGATGCGATCGGCGATGAACTGGCCGACCGACACGCCGGTGATGCGGCGGATCACCTCGCCGGCGAGCCATCCATAGGTGCCGACGTGATAGCCGTGAGCACTGTTCGGCTCCCAAAGTGGACGCTGCGCCGCGAGGGCGTCGATCACCGGGTCCCACGCCAGGACGTGCTCGATGCTCAGGGGACGGTCGACCGCCGCAAGGCCGGCGCGGTGGCTGAAGAGCCAGCGCACGGGCATGTTCTCTTTGCCTTCCGCGCCGAATTCCGGCCAGTACTCGGTCACTGGGGCGTTGAAGTCGAGCTTGCCCTCCTGGGCCAGGATGTGCGCCGCGATCGCGACCATGCCCTTGGAGGTCGACATGACCATCTGGAGCGTGTCGGGCGTGTAGGCGTCGAGTCCGTTCGGAACGGTCGCCCCGCCCCAGAGGTCGACGACCATACGTCCCCTGACGTAGACGCAGCACGCGGCTCCGACATCGCCGAGGTGCTCGAAGTTGGCGGCGAAGGCATCGCGGACCGGCTCGAATCCTTTCCCGACGGAGCCCTGGACTCGGGTCTCGATCACCCGCCTACCGTACTACTCGCCTGCTGCCTTGCGCCGCCGCTCGGTTGGGCGCCGCCAGCCCCTCCGGCCCTTCGGGCCACCTCCCCATAAATGGGGAGGACAGACGTCTTACTCGCCTGCTGCCTTGCGCCGCCGCTCGGTTGGGCGCCGTCGCACCCGCTGCGCCGCGAAGTCCTCGTTGCGCCGGAACACCGTGACCTGGATCGGCAGCACGCCGAGGTTGACGAGCGCCGCCCAGAGACCGCCCGCCAGCAGCCCGATCAACGCGCCGAACACCCCGACCACCAGCCCCACCGCCGGAATTACAAGGAACCAGCGGTCGGACACCGACTCGAGCGACTTGACCTGGTCGCCAAGGGGCAGGAGCTGCTGGGTGATGCCGAGGCTGAAACCGAGCTGAGACTGCCAATCGACGATCGCGCCCGCGAACCAGCTGATCAGCGCGCCCAGCGTGGCACCGGCGAACAGGCCGAAGACGAACCCGGTGATCGCGCCGGCGAACATGGCGCTTCGAATCGAGAGGCGGACGAGAAAGTCGCTCACCATGCCGGACGCCTCGGCCTGAACCGGGAAAGGACAAGGATGAGGAAGATGAGAAAGATCGCCGGGACGGCGAAGCCGTACGCGATGTACGGCAAGAGGAGCGAGTGTCGTTGGCTGGGTTGGATCGCAGTCGCGACGCCCCTTGACGTGACGTTCGGCGGTGGGGTTTGCGGCGCGGTCAGGGCAAAGTCGCGGCTCGCCGCCTGGGCCGCGGGACGCATCGAGCCATCCGGGCGGAAGAGACCGAAATTCTCCACGGTGAGGCCGGGTCGCTGCGTCCAGTAGTCGTCGAGGGTCCACCACACCGCGGCGCCCACGAAGCCGTTCTGCTGGATGTCGAAGTCCGCCGCCAGCTGCGCGTAATACGCGTTGAAGACGCGCAACTGTTGCGCCTCGTCGCCTGGGTCGTCGGCCCAGTGTCCGTATTCGAGGACGACGATGGGCTTGTGCGGATACTTCCTGTGCGCTTCCTGCAGCGCCGACTGCACCGCGACACCCGACAGGCGGCCTCCGTACAGCACTCCGTAGTACATCGTGTAGCCGGCAACGTCGAGGTTTGCGCTCGTGGGGTCGGAAGGGCTGGTGCCGTACGCGGCCTGGCCCGTCAGGCGCGTGCCGTCGATCCGCCGGTCGAGGGCGCGCAGCGTGTTCAGCGCGCTTGCGCGCTCCGATTCGCCCGTCGATTCGTTGGCGAAACCGTGAAAGAGGACGCTCGGACGGTTCATGTCGCGCAGGGCCATCTCGGCCAGCATCTGCTGCGGAATGCCGCGATCCATCGCGATCGTGAAGGTCTGCGGGGTGAAGTGGTAGAGCGGGATCTCCTCCCACACGGCGATGCCGAGGCGGTCGGCGAGCAGCGGCAGCATCTGGTTCGGTGGATGGTGATCGACGCGCACCAGGTCGGCGTGGACCTTGCTCGCGCGGCCTAGTACCGAAGCAATGTCTGAGATGGAGGTGAGCGGCCCGCCGGCGGGCGCGCCCTTTTGTGGCGGCTGCTGGCGCTCCTCATGCAGGGCCACGCCGTTGAACACGATTGGCTCGCCGTTGAGCAGGATTCGCGGCGCGGTCGAATCGACCCTGACCTGCCTCAAGCCGAAGCTCGTGAAGAGGTCGTCGATCGCCGCGCCTTCCGCGGTCACGGTGACCTGCAAGACGTACAGCGCGGGCAGGCTTGGACTCCACAGGTCGGCGTCGCGCATCGAAAAGGGCGCGGCAACACGAAACACAGAATCGCCGCTGACCAGGCCGAGGTCGATGATGCGGTCGAGCAGCGGCTGCGCACCTTGGGGTACGAGGCTCGACGCATCGGCGTTGAGGCGGTTGGCCTGCGTGACCTCGGCAGGCCACAGACGGACCTCGACGCCGGATTTGAGGATGTCGGCGCCCCGGTGCTGCAGCACCATCGATACGTCGGCGCCGTCGAGGTGTGGGCTCACGTCGGCGCGCACCACACTCATGGAGGGGACCGCCTCCAGCCAGACGTCGCCGACCACGCCTCCGTAGTTCCACCAGTCAGCGAGGCCCCAGGGGACGATGTCGTCGCGTGTCCCCCACTCCGGGTTGTCGACGCGGACGACGATGGTGTTAGTTGCGCCGGGGATCAGCGCCTTCGTTGCGTCGAGCGCGAACGGGGTGTCGCCGCCTTCGTGGTAGCCGAGGTAGTGGCCGTTCAGCCAGACGTCGGCGATATAGCGGACGGCGCCGAACTTGAGGGCCGCGTACTGACCGGACCACTCGGGCGCGACAGCGAAGTCCTTGCGGTAAAAGCCGGCAGTGGTCGTCCGGCTCGGCGGCAGGTTGAAGGTGCCGGGGACGTCTAGCGTCGACCAGTTGGAATCGTCATAGGTTGGGTCGGCGCGCTGGCCGAGCTCATTCGTGACCGCCTTCAAGTCCGCTTTGCGGTCGGTGAGGCTCAGCGTTGTATTCAGCGGCTCGGGGTCGAAGCGCCAGGGGCCGTTGAGGTCTTGGGTCAGCCTCGGTTGGCGGTCGAAGGTCGGCACGGGCTGGCCAGACTGGAAAGCCACGGGGCCGCCGGGCTCGTCCTGGAAGCTCAGGGTCGCCTGCAAGTCGGCCCGGCCGCCGGCCGGCACGAGGCTGCACGCCGCCGCGAGGAGCGGTAGGACGAGGCATCCGGCGAGGATGACGGCTTGCCGGCAGTTGGGCATCGATCTGCCTCCAAGGTTAGAGGGCACATTTGTACGGGCGCCTCGACACCTTCAATAGGAAGCGTTCGGACGGGTCGATGTACCGAGTTCGGCGCGTTTCATCTGTATGGCAACCAAGCGCTGGTCACGCGACGTGACCGAAAAGAGCAACGCTCTCGACCTCGAGTCGAATGTCTTCACCAAGGACAGCCCGCGAAGCATCGCGGAGTCGCTGAAGCGTTCGGCGGAGCACAGCAAGCGGCGCAAGAGCGATCCTTATCGCTCGGCGATGTCGATGCTGGTGTTCTACATCAACCGGGCGGGGAAGAATCTGCCGAAGCAGCGTAAGGAGAAGCTGGAGGCGGCGAAGGACGAGCTACGCGCGCTGTTCGGCAAGAAGACGGAGAAGGCGTAGCCGCTAGCCCCATCGACTGTCAGGAAAAGTCGGTATCAGCGCCGGGCGAAAGGCGACGAAACGGACAATCGTGGTGCGACTCCCTTTGACGGTATATCTTTCGTCCTTCCATGACCTTCCCATCTATTCCGCTCGGGTATGGCATCGATTTCGGGACCAGCAACAGCGCTGTGTCCGTCGCGTACCCCGATCGGGTCGAGGTGGTCTCCCTTGGGGCGTCTCGCGCGTCGCGGACCCTGCCTTCCTTTATCTATCTGCATCGGGCAGGACGGCAGGCCGCGGGAGACGAGGCGGTCAGGACCTTCCTCAAGTCCGGTCACGAGAAGACCGACTGCTGGCGCTGTCCGTTGGCCCCATACGGTTGGGACACCGACTGCCGCCAGTATCGAAAGGGCGGCGGCTGCAACGACGCCCGGCTCCTGTCCGGCGTGAAGCACGAGCTGGCCAAGCTCGGCTTCGCGGGTACAAACTCGTGGGCGACGGACTTCAGCGTCGGGTCGCTGGTCGGTGTCGTCATCAAACGACTGAAAGACGAGGCGGACCAGGCTACCGGCGCGGCCCCGCGTCGGGTGGTCATGGGCCATCCCGTCAACTTCGCCGGAACCGATCCCCACAATCGCGCCGCGTCGGAGGCTGAGGCGTTCCGGCGGCTCGAGGAGGCCGCCCTCGCGTCGGGGTTCTCAGAGGTGGCGTTCCTCGCCGAACCCACGGCGGCCGTGATCGGCGAGGCTGAGCACCACGGGGTCGAGATCGCGGTCGACTTCGGCGGCGGAACTTTCGACGTCGCCGTGATGGACGCCCGCGATGGCGAGCCGCGCGTGACCGGGACGGCCGGTGTCGCGGTCGGAGGCGAGCTGCTCGACGGTGTGCTGTTCGAGACGACGATCGGGCCGGCGCTCGGCCTGGATGTGCTGCCCAACTGGCTGTTCAACGAGCTGCGCACGGCCAGCTCCGTCCGGCTGCTGATGGCCGACCCAGGCATCCCGGCCATCCTGGCTCGCATCGGCGGCCAGCCCGAGGAGCTGACCACCGCCCTGCTGTACGAGGGTCACGCTTACGACTTCTACAAAGCCATCGAGAGCGCGAAGATCGCGCTTTCGGATTCAGCGACGACGCATCTCGAGTACGCGCCTCTCGACCTTCGGCTCGAGCTGCGCCGGTCAGCGTTCGAGTCGATGATCCGACCTGAGCTGGACCTGGTCAGGCAGACCATCGGCGAAGCATTGGATGAAGCGAGTGTCGCTCCGGATGAGGTGGGCAGGGTCCTCGTGACCGGCGGTTCGGGCTACATCCCGGCGTTTCGTCGTGACCTCGCCGAGACTTTCGGCAAGGACCGGTTGGTCCAGCGCGACGCATTCACCGCTGTGGTACACGGCCTTGGCGTTCGAGCACAACAGTTGTGGCTCGAGTCAGCCACTCCCGCCGCGCGCTAGGGCATCAAGAGCTGCGCGAGGCCTGCCAGGTCCTGGGCTTGCTGTGAGGTCAGCGACTTGTCGCTCTGGGCCTCGACTTCGTTGATGTAAGCACCGAGCTTGCCATCAGCGGCGGCGGGGTCTCCGGCGGCGACGGCGTCAGCGGCGCCCTGGAGCTTCACGCACAGTGAGTGAGCCACGCCCTCGTTGGATGCTTCCGCCTGCGTCACGCGACAGAGGCTGTCGAAGGTGTTCTGGGCGGTGACATTGAAGCTCGCGGTGGCGGAGTTGCCGGACACGTCTGTGGCGGTGCACACCACCGCGGTGGTGCCCACCGCGAACATGCTTCCGGATGCGGGCGTGCAGCTGATCGAAACCGCGCCTGGGGCGTTGTCGGTCGCGGTTGGATCCGGGTACTGCACGATCGTGTCGGCCGGCCCGGTCGCGTCGACGGTCATGTCCGGCGGCATGCTGGTGAATGTCGGCGGGATCTCGTCGATGACAGTCGCCCCTGCGCCGGTGATCGCGATGGGCAATGTGCTGCAGCTCGCGATCTGGCCCGCTGGCTGAGGCGCCGGACAGAAGGTCACGTCCTGGACGATCGCCGCGCCCGGCACGACGGTGCTCGGGATCGAAAGGAGCTCGGTCCCGACGAAGACGCCTGGGGCGGAGATCGATGCTGGTGTGCTGAAACGGTAGGCGCAGGAGGTCATCCGATCTCCGACGGGTACGGCACCTGTATCAGTGGACGGGGAGTCGCCGCATGCAGTGACGGTCGCGTCCGTTGGCGCGCGGCGCGCGACGGTCAAGGTGTCGCCATTGATGTAGGGCCCACCGAATCCTGCGGTGTAGATCAGGCAGGTGTCGACCTGGGTCTCGGAAACGGTTCCATCAGGGTTCGGACCGGTGCAGACCATGTAGGCAAAGGGAGCGGCCGGCATGTAGCGCGGCCGGTACGGAGTGCCAACCACGCTCCCGGGTCCGTCGATTCTGAGCGGCACGTAGTTGCATACCGGATTGCATGCCTGGGCCGTCTGGGTTAGCGATGCTCCACCTCCCTGGGTCGGCCCGTCAGGGGCGAATTGAATCGTCTCCCAGCCGATGAAACCGTGATAGGTCAGCGTGCTGTTGACAGAGAACGTACAGCCCTGCGCTCCCTGCATTGGGGGCGAGCAGGTGAACGAGGTGGCCGCCGGCGACGGGGAGGATAGGCGGATGAACGAGCCTGCCAGCAGCGTCCCTCCGGTCAGGTCGACGCCGCAGCTATCTGTCTGGCCGGCCGCGACGCTTCCGTTTGGGCCTGGTCCAGTGCAAGACATCGAGAGGGTGATGGGGCCAGGTGGGCTGCCTGCCGCCGCGGGAGTCGCGGGCAACGCGAAGCTCGCCCCGAGGACGACACCGTAGAGGATCCCCCGCCACCCCAACGAGCGATCGCGCACCTTCTCCAATCCGTGGAACGCGGAGCCATCAAGCCGTACCTTGCGCGAGTGCATGCTCTCGCGCGATCAGATGAGCGCCTAGGCACGCGAGTGCATGCACTGGCGCTAAATGGGCGCGTCCCTTGCGAGACGCGCCCTGGCGGGTTTGGTTCAGGCCGACGCGCCGGCGGGCGTCAGTGTCGGGACGACGCCTAGCTGCTGGAGCATGCCGAGCATGTCGTAGCTCACCCACTCCTCGACGAGCTTGCCTTCGGCGTAGCGACCGATGTCGGTGCCGGTCACAGTCGATTGCTTGTTTGTCGCGGGGATACCCATCAACGAGCCCTTGTGGGTGCCGGTGGCTGTCCACCGGGTCACGACCTTGTCGCCTTCCGCGATCTGGTCGTTGACGGTGAGGTGGACGTCTGGAAATGCGCCCCGATAAATCTCAACGAACTGCCTGTACCCCTGTGGGCCTGTGAATTTGCCACCGGGTACGTTTGGGTCATGGAAGTTCGCGCCTTCTGCAACCAGCTCGTCGATTACCTCGAGTTTTCCTTGGTTCCAGACTTCCTCGACTGATCGACGGGCGAGCGCCTTGTTCTGCTCGGACATTTCGGGCTCCTTCCCTTCGGGTACGGATGCTGGCGTTAAGCGCCAAGACTCCTGCTTGCTCATTGCCGAAGGGATCGTGAAGGAGCGGGAGAGTCGGTGGTGACAGTGTGCGCGCTTTCTGGCGGCCGTGCGACTCATCTTGGCTCGCTCCCGCAAGTCCGTCGGGCAGTGGCGCGAATCGGATGGTGAGCGCACTTGGCACGCGAGTGCATGCACTGGCGCGATCGGATGAGCGATTGAGCGCGCGAGTGCACGCACCCGCGCCTAGCAATCGCTTAGTCGGTCGTCAGCTCTGGAGGGCCTTGATCAGCACTCACCGTCGTCATCCGGCTCGAACTTCCAGCCGACCTCGAATCCGAACACGCAGACAGGAAAAGTGCGGTTAGCAGTGCGACGATGGCTATGCGTGTCACGCAGTTTTCAGACATCTGCCTAGCGAGCGATAAATGGCAACTGTAGGAATATTGTCGCTGCAAACACAGCGGACGCTAGCAAGATCACCACGCTCGACCGCTTCGCCGACCATCCGAACAGAGTCAGCTCGCCTGGTGCGATTCGATCTAACAGCGTGATTTGCATCGCCGAGGCCGTACCCGCGCAGAGCGCGAATATCGCGACGCCCAGCAGTGCCCTACGCGTGCTCCAGTTTGACGTTATCAACCACAACATCACCCCAGTTCCTGCCAGCGTGTCGACCATTGCGAGCAACAACCAGATCCACACGGAGCGAGGGACCGGGGGTGCCATTGGAGCCGCCGATCCCCGACCGCCCGGCAGCCAATGGCGCACGCGGTAGGAGGTCCACATCACGCTGCTCAGCACGGCGGTAAGGATGCTGATCACGCCAAGTACGATCGCCAGTGCCCACTGCCGGCCGGCGAAGACGACCATCGTGATGATCAGACCGAGCGATCCGGCAATCAGCAGGGCCAGGCCAAGCCTGGGCAACCAGTAGAGTCCAAAAATCCGGAGCAGAGCTGGTGCGAATCGAGGTACCGGCCGTCGCCGCTTCAGGGCCCATTCCGGCACGTAGTCGGGGTTGAGTTCGTCCGCGATGCGGCGGAACGCGCTAGGCATCGGTGCGGTCTCTCATGGCTAGGTTACATCCGGGTGCGCAGCGCTTCGAAGAGCTCGTACCGGACGGCGCGGCGGATGACGAACTTGTCGTTCGAATGGCGCTTGCGCGTCGCGCTGTCGACAACCCACTCCGCGCGATGCACGAAGCGCAGATGCTCCGACAGATACTTGCGGAGGTCGGCCAGGTCGTCGAATGGCACGCGGTGCCAGAAACGGCCCGCGCGTTTGCGCTTGAACAATCCCTCGCGCACCACGCGTGTGATCGCCAGATCCGAGGCTCGGTCGTTCGCCAGCTCTTGCCTGGAGGTCTTTACCACTCCAAAGCGCTGGAATCCACGCGGCTTGCGCCGC
Source organism: Chloroflexota bacterium (assembly GCA_005880915.1). Classification (GTDB taxonomy): domain Bacteria; phylum Chloroflexota; class Dormibacteria; order Dormibacterales; family Dormibacteraceae; genus 40CM-4-65-16. The sequence goes on from VBIW01000034.1 coordinate 296,345, forward strand.
TCCGCGTACGCGGGAACGCGCGAATCAGGCCGGGCGTCGACCAGGGTTCCGCCGGGTGCGAGGACCCTGTGAATCTCGGCCAGGGCATCGACCATGCCCTTTCGCGCGATTCATCAAAGTGTCCACGAGAGGATCACCAGGTCGAAAGCCGCACCTGGAAATGGAAGATGCTGCGCCGCGCCGGCGGCGAAGCGCACGTTTCGAACACCGGCCTTGCGCGCGTTCCGCTTCGCGGCAGCAATGGCCTCTGGGTCGGGATCAATTCCCTCCACGCTTGTGGCGAACCGCGCGACCCCGAGCGCCAGGCGGCCGTCGCCGCAACCCAGATCCAGGATGCGCTTCCCGCGCACGAGCGGCGTGCCGCCCCACTCTCTTAGCTCGTCGTTAGGACGCGGGCGGAGAGCCGAAGACATCGCGGGAACGTACCTGCCGAGGTCGCCGACGGAGCCCTTTGCGACACCGCTCATAGGTATGTGCAGCTTAGAACCTGGTCGGGCAGGCGACGTTAGCGTTGCCGCCGGTTGCGGCGGATTTTTAGAAAGCGATTGCGGAGGACGCGGCCGGCGGAGTCTTGTGGACTCCGATCTCTGTCGTCATCCACAGCTCGCCGCGCAGAGCGGGAGACATACCTTCGCAATGCTGCTCGAACACAATGTCGATCTCAGCCACCGTAGCCGCAGACGTCCAATCGATGGTCTTGATCTCGAATCGCCCGCTTACCGTGTTGCAGCCGCGTCCGTCCCCCGTGACCTGGAGGCCAGGGGCCTTCCCGGTCGTAAACGGCGCTCGCTCGGCGGCCTGAAACTGCCCCGGCACCAGGTGCCCATTGCTCGGCGCGCGAAAGTCGAGATACCACCAGTCGCCCTCTCCCGACACGCTCATCCGAAGGTAGGAATTGGTGCCGCCGATGGCAAAAGTCGACTCCTTGATGGTCCAGACCTTCAGAACTCCTCCAGCGACATAGTCGCCGGTGTCGCTCGAGAAGTGCATCCATGCATCGGTCGCGGGCCGGAAGAAGTCACCTGTCCCCGCCGGGGTCTGCGAACCGGCTGTGCTCGTTGGTCCGGGGGTCGGACCGCTGGAAACCGTGACGACGGCGACCGTGAACAGCCTCGTGTATGCGACCGACCCCAGAATTGCGCCGCCCGCCCCGGCCACGAGGACCGAGCCCGCGATGACGCCGAGAATGGGTCCGCGGCTGCCAGGCGCGTGAGCGATCGCGTACCCCGCGCCTCCTGCGGCCACGAGAAGTCCGACCGTGCACAATCCTGCCGCCAACGCAAACAGGTAAACCACGGCCGATGTCAGGAACGGTCGCGAACCTGGTTTCTTGCCCGGAGTCGGGCCTAGCTCATCCGGCCTCGTACCCGGAGGATGCGAGCCGGTACCACGCCCCGACTCCAGCGGCGATCGCGATGGCCGAGGCCAAAGGCGCGAGCCACCACACCTGTTCCGGCCATGGAACCGACCACATGATTGCGACAGCCATCAGCCATGCCAGAAGACCGCCACCTGTCAGAGCAATTGATCTCGACCGCAAGCCTTCCAGAACAACAGCGATGGCCATTGCTAAAAACGCAGCAGTGCCGAAGGGCCTCCATGCGATCGCGTTGCCGGTAACCACGACCGCGCCCGCCCCCAGAACGAGGAATGATCCGCCAGCCGCCAACGGGGCGAGGTATCTCGACCAGCGGTGGCCGTCTGCTCGAACAGCGATCACTGCTAAGCCAAGTCCGGCAAGGCCAAGGCCGAACACCCCGACGCCTCCGGGCAGAGAAACCGCAATGTCGTAGCTTGCATGGGCCATGATCGCTGTGGTGGTGTTCATGCGCTGCCTCAACAATCCGTAGGCGAGACCCGCAATGAACACAGAGGCCAGGATTGGAGTCGCTCCGTACTGCACGTGGATGGCCGCAAACAGCAACGCAGTCAGCACGATTCCTGCACGAGGCTGGAGAGCTCCTCTGAAGAGCGTTTCCTCTGAAACACCGGCGAGAACTGCAAAAACGAGACTTACCGCAAGCCCTGGCTCAGTCTTGGCCAGGATTACGTTGATGGCGTCATAGGCGTGAGGCGTCAATTGGTACGTCAGCACGCTGGCCGGCCAACCGAGCAGACCGACGAGCATCGCGGTGGCCACTGCGTAGAACGACTGCCACCATGTGGGGCGAATCACCCCCAGCCGAGTCAGGGTGGGGCGCCAACCTCTAAAGACAACCGCGCCAACCCCTGCTAGGCCGAGTGCCAGCAATGGCAGCTCGGCGACAAACGGGGTGCGCCAGGTATCTGTTGAATACCGGCCCGGATCAAGCCCGACCCCGCTGATCAAATAGAACGACCACTCTGCCATGAGGCCGATACCGAGTTGAATGCTCAATGAGACCACGGGGTCAAGACGACGCTGTCGACGCAGGGCGCCGATGGTCTGTACGAGTGAGACCGTAATCACGAGCACGCCGCCGGCCACGTACGGCCAATGGGAAATGCCCGCGGGGCTCTGGATCTTCTGAACATTGTCGGCGGCCACGTACAGGCCGCCGAGACCGGCAAGCGTCGCCGCAGTAATCCCAGCCCATCGGGCTCGCCGGCCGACAAATGCGAGGAGCACCAGAGCCACAGCGCTCCAATGGAGCAGCTGGTACGAGCCCAGGAGAAGACCCGGCGCGCCTAAAGCTACAGAGCCGGCTGCGAGTCCTACAGCCCAGGCATTACTGAAAGTCCCTTTCTCGCGTCCGCCCTGGCTGGCAGCCAAACCGTTTCCCCCGTGTGCGCCGGTTGCTCTACTCCAACGCGCCGAAGCTGACGACTTCCCGAAGCTGCAGGTCCAGCGCTTCGCACGGTCTTTGACTCGGCGTTGCTATGGCGAGTCTGCCCGGGCTCGTCGAAGATTGCCCCAGGTCTTGCCTGCGTGACGGAGCGCATCAGGTTTGAGTCCCGTCTCGCCCGCCATCTGTTCCATGGTGAAACCCTGGCTGCGCCTTGCCTCCACGTAGACGTACAAGTCTTCGAACCCAAGACGTCTGGCGATTTCAAGCTCAGAGTTGAATCGAGCCTGAATGACGAGCGCTCCGACGGCAATGGCGGTACAGACGATGCACATCCCCCAGACGAGTACCGCGAACGGCGCGCTGCCGGCTGCCATCACCGCTATCCCAAGCAGAAGAAAGAGGCCCGCGACGATTGCAGTGCCCAGGGCGATGCGAGTCAGGCGCGGGGCTTGGGCCGGGACCGAAGGCATTGGCGACCAGCGCACCGCAGCCCAGAGCGCAATCCCTGCAAATACGACGGCCAGGTAAGCGTCGACAGCGGCGTCTGCAAACGACCTCTCCCGGTACCGCAAGATTGCGCCCCAGGCAAAGACTGCAGCCAACGCCAAAAGGAGCAGCGCGGTTGCCCATTTGCGCGCGCCAAATGCAATCTGATGCCTGGCCGAGGGCAACCAGAGAAGCGCACCGAAGAGCGCCCACACGGCAGCGGCGCCGCCCTGTCCCTGGAGTGCCCAGTAGAGAGCGACTCCAAATGCGGCAACGATCCCGAGCCCCGAGAAATACCGCTGCCAGCGACCGCGCCTTGCCACCTGATCTCCGCCTGACGTTACGCCGCGCCGGTGACCGTGTTCAGGTCCCTCGACGCTCTTTAAGACTCATTCACCAGGTCAAAGTGCGGTCTGGCGAGTGTCGTAACTCGCAAGGCGATCGAGTCTCAGACGTAATCTTCCGCAATGGAGGTCGTCTACCCGGAGCCGCCTCCCGGCCAGCAATTCATCCTTCGCCGCCACCTGAGGGAGGTATTTCTCCGGTCGGCGTTCGAGGGAGAATCGTGCGAGGCTTGCGTCGGAGCGTTTCTCGCGCCACCGGGCGTGCCACTCCTCATGCAGAACGGCGTGAGCCAGGCTCCGGCAGCGTCTTTCCTCAACCTTTTCACCACTCGGGAACCAACCTATCCGCCTGAAGGAGAGGGACGCTGGTACGAAGATGACCTTCGACGACGCCTTGCCGAGCTTGGCGATCATCGGCTCACTCAGCTCATAGCGACTCACGCAACTCGAAGCTGGGCGATTTACTTGAACGAATCGCTCGACGAGGTCCTCGCCTTCCATGGCCGCACGCTCCCCGGCCCAAGGCACACCGTGGAGGATGATGAGGCGGACCTTCTCGAACCAACGCTGATCCGCCATCTTCCCGTTGACGTAGCTGGGATGCGACCGGTGAGGCTCGACCACTCGAAGGTGGGAAGCCCACGAGTAGCTCTGATTGACGCGACTGGTCACGGTTACGAGCTGCGCTTCACGGGATTCCACAGGTTGCGGACGTCGTCGCCTAGTGATGCAGCCATCCGTTTGATTGACGAGATCCGCGGGCCCAGCGGACGAACCTGGTTCATCTTCGACCCTGTGGATCAGACGACCCAAAGGAAGCTCGCCGTTCTAGCCGACAGCGCGGAGTGGGTCGAAACCTTGAACGCCGCAGACAGACCTCGACAAGCGACTGGAGAATGAAGCGTTCAGCCGGCTGGTACACCGATCTAAGCGATCCGTTCCGAGTGCGCTGGTGGATTCACACGCTCCGCTGGTGGGACGGAGAAACTTGGACGAATTTCACTGTGTCTCGCAGGTTCGGTTGGGTTCCCGTCGTCTTGATCGGGGCTGCAGCGGCGTGGATCTGGACGATCGATCTTGCCCTTTCGGCAATCCTCGCCCAGGGCGTCGCATCGACACCGCAGCCGAACCAGCAAATGTGGGTCGTCGTCTCCTGGTGTTTACCACTGGTCCCCGTAGGTGGAGCCGTGATCGTTGCAGTCGTCACCATGATCGCGAAACGACGTGCGCGGCCGAACGCCCTTGCCAGCGTCAATGCCTTCTTTTGGCTCAGCATGGCCGTGGCATTCTTAGCCGTCCCAAAGGCCCCATAGAAGCGCCCCGAATCACTTCGGCTCGGGGACATCTTCACGCTATCTGAGGTTCCACGGCGGTGGTCGGGCGGGCGAGATTCGAACTCGCGGTCTCCTGGTCCCAAACCAGGCGCTTTACCGGGCTAAGCTACCGCCCGCGGTTTTTGAGCCGGCTAATTCTAGATAGACTCGGCCCGGTGTCGAAGAAGGTGTCCGAATCGGACGTCCACATTCGGCCGATGCTGGAAGCGGATCTGGACGCGGTGCTCGAGATCACCAACTCGGCATTTCGTGAGCTCGTGGAAAGAACAACAGGGCGCCGGCACGACGGTCCGATGTTCGCCTCAGGCTTGGGTCGCTACCGGCTCAGCCTCGACCCGCTCGGGTGCCACGTCGCGGTGCGCGGCAACGAGGTGGTCGGCGCCAACTTCTCGGTCTTGCGCGGGAGGCTCGGTTGGTTTGGACCCCTCGCTGTGCGGCCGGGCGCACAGGGACTTGGGATCGCTCAGCTCCTCGTGCAGGAATTCGTTCGCTCCGCTGAAGCACGCGGCGCCACGCTGATGGGCCTGGAGACGATTGCCAACAGTCCGCAGCACGTGCATCTCTACATGAAGCTGGGATTTCGGCCCTCGTGGACGGGGATCAGCTTTCGGCGAGAAGCGCGCCCTGGGAAGTTGTCGCCCGGCGTCGAGGTGGATGGCGCTGTTCCTGAACTGAGCTACGCCTATCCCGGGTACGACGCGGCCAATGATGCGCGCGCCACACGGGACACCAACAGCGGGGTCTCGCTCGGCTACAGAGATGGCTTCGCCATATGTCATACCGTCAGCACGCTGTGGGCCGACCCTGCGATCGCCTACGTGCCTCTGATCGTTGCTCCCGACCGCGAGACCTTCGACGTGCTGGTGCGAGCAGTGGAGTCGGTCGCCCGGGAGCACGGAAAGATGCGGGTGGTCACGCAGGTGCCCGGGTCATCACTGGCCACCCAGGATGCTTTGCTCGAACATGGCTACGAAACGGGTGGCGCGGCGCTGAGGATGAAGCGAGGCGAAAGTCTCGACTATGACGCCGGACCGTTCTTCTATTGCGACGACTGGCACTAGTGGCGCCAGCGGCCCCACCCTGACCCTCCCCGGCAAGCGGGGAGGGGAATTCACTCAACTGCGGCCCCACCCTAACCCTCCCCGGCAAGCGGGGAGGGGAAACTCGCTACTTGCGACGGCGGCCGATCGAGAGGATTGAGCCGGCGCTGCCGATGCTGAGAATCGATCCCGCGCTGCCAATGCTCAGGATCGAGCCGGCGCTCCCGATGCTCAAGATCGAGCCCACGCTGCCGATGCTGAACACCGAGAAAGCGCTGAAAAGGCTGGCGACACTGAGCAGGCTGAATACGCTGTAGCGGCTACCGACGCTCGGCTGACTCTTAAATATAGTCACAGATGGCTCAGCGCGCCCGACTTTAGGAGCGCTCCGGCTGCTGCGGCTCGGTGGCTATATTTCCGCTTTTCCTCGGGCGGCATCTCACCGAACGTTTTACCGGTTCCGGGGACCAGGAAGATGGGGTCGTAGCCAAAGCCCGCCTCACCCCGCCATTCAGGCACCACCTCGCCTCGGCACTCTCCCTCGAAGAGCTCGGTGTCGCGGCCCGGCACTGCCAGTGCGATGAGGCAGACGAAGCGCGCGTTCCACGGGCGCGGCACGCCTTCGAGGCGACGCAACAGCTCGGCGGTCCTTTCCTTTTGCGTCGGGCCGAGTCGCGCGGACCGGATGCCCGGAAATCCATCGAGGGCTTGGACCTCGAGCCCCGAGTCGTCGCCCAGCGACGGCAGCCCCGACCTCTCTCGCGCTGCCTCCGCCTTGAGCCTTGCGTTCTCGGCGTAAGTCTCCCCCACCTCGTCGATCTCGGTGTCGAATGCCACCAGGTCGAGTCCGGCCTCAGCCAGGAGGTCGCGGTACTCGCGCAGCTTGCCGGCGTTGCCAGTCGCGATAACCAGTCGCGGGCGATCAGGCAAGCGTCGAGAGCGCGCGCTTCTGAGCGACGATGAGCTCCTTGATGCCCTTCGATGCCAGCGCCAGCATCGAATCGAGGTCGGCGCGCGTGTACGGTGCGCCCTCCGCCGTGGCCTGCAGCTCCACGAGGCGTCCGTCCTCGGTCATCACGCAGTTGAGGTCCGTCGACGCCTGGAAGTCTTCGGTGTAATCCAGGTCGAGCACCGGGGTGCCATCGACAATGCCGCAGCTGACCGCGGCAAGGTACTGGCGGACAGGAATCTCCGGGATCATCCGGACGTCCTTCATCCGCTTCACCGCCATGTAGAGCGCGGCAAACGCGCCGGTGATCGACGCGGTGCGAGTGCCGCCGTCGGCCTGCAGGACGTCGCAGTCGAGGGTGATGGTCCGCTCGCCGATCTTGCCCATGTCGACGGCCGCGCGCAGTGAGCGACCGATCAAACGCTGGATCTCGTGCGTCCTGCCGCCGAGGCGGCCCTGGATCGCCTCGCGAGTCCCGCGGTCATGCGTGGCTCGCGGGAGCATCGAGTACTCGGCCGTGATCCAACCCTGTCCACTGCCGCGCCGATGCGAGGGGACGCGGTCCTCCACGCTGGCCGTGACCCAGACGCGGGTGCGCCCCATCTCGACCAGGCAAGAACCCTCAGCGTGCACGTTGACGCCGAGCTCGATCTTCACCGGTCGGAGCTGGTCGGGCGCGCGCCCATCGCGGCGTGCGGCCGCATCGGTCATCGTCCGAGAAGTTTCAGTAATAGCGCGGTCGCCTCAAAGAACACGTAAAGGGGGACGAACATGATCATAGGGGTCAGGGGGTCGACGCCCGGCGTCAGGAAGTTCGCCAGGATGCCGAGCGCGAGGAACCAGTAAGGCCGCCGCTTATACAGCCATCGCGAGTTGATGATGCGCAGCATGCCCAGCACGAACAGCACAACCGGCAGCTCGAAGACAAGCCCAAACCCGATGACCATGATCAGGACGAAGCTGACGAGCTCGGTGATGTCCGGCAGGTACGTCACATCGGCGGGCGCTAGCGAGCCCAGAACTTTGATGTACAGGGGCAGCGCGAACATCGCGACGCTGACGCCGATGGCGAAGAACACGATCGTCGCAAGCACGAGAGGCAGGACGAATTTCCGCTCGTGCGCATGCAGACCTGGGCTGACAAACCACCAGACCTGCTGGATGATCACAGGCGCGGCCAGCACGATGCCGATATAGATCGCGACCTTCAGCTGGAGCAGCACGCCACCGCCCGGCTGGAGGTAAATCGCGTGGCCGATGCCCGCTCGCACGATCAGAAAAGTGATGATGTCGCGGGCCACGAACACGGCCGCGATCGTGGCCGCGCCCCAGGCGATGAGCGAGATGATCAGCATGCGTCGGAGCGCCTCGAGGTGCTCGATCACCGACATGCGCTGCTCCTCGACCGGGGCGGTGGCTCGAGGGCCGCGCTGAAGGACCCTGTTCAGGAGGGCCATCAGGGAAACCTAGTTCTTGGAGGAATTAGCCTCGGAGGTCGGCGCCTTGGCGGCGGTCTCCGCCGGCGCGGGCTGCTCGGGCGTGGCCTGGGTCGCCTTGGTCACCTCGCTGGTGATCTCGCTCGTCGCCTTCCGGAACTCTCTCATCGCCTTGCCTACCGCGCCGCCCAGCTCCGGCAGCCGGCCCGGCCCAAAGATGATGAGAACGACCGCCAGGATCACGACCAGCCACAGGGGGTGAAAAGGCATTTGAGGCGATTATAGGCCCGGACCCATCAGAGCGAGATCACGGGGAGGTCATGAAACCTTGATCGTGATCGAGGTGATCGCGTCGCTCGACGTGAGGACCTGCGCCTTGTCCAGGCCCGAGGTGACCGTGCCGAAGCGGTTATAGACCGCGCTCGGCCCTGAACCTGGCCAGACCCCCTTCTGGATGAAGAACTGGCTCCCGTTGACGGCTCCGCCCGGCACCCGCGCCATGCCCACCGCCCCGAGGTCCCAACCCGTCGTCGTTGGTTCGTCGGGCAGGTTGTAGCCAGGTCCGCCGCGGCCATCGCCACGCGGATCGCCTCCCTGGACGACCCAGTCCTCCGACTTCCAGAAGATGAGGCCGTTGTAGTAGCCGTGGATCGCCAGAACCACGAAATTGTTGACGGTCACCGGCGCGACCTCCGGGTGGAGCTTGACAACGATCGCGCCCTGGCTGGTGTTGATCGTCGCCTCGAGCTTCTGGGTGCCGGTGATGCACATCGGCTGCGGCCCGATGAACTCGTGCGGCGCGATCTGGGTTGAAGTCGCACAGCCGGCGAGCGCCGACGGGACGGCCGGCTCGAGCGCGTGCTTGATCAGCAGGCCAGAACCTGCGACTGCCGCGATCAGCGCACCGACCACGAGCAGGGCGAGCCACGATTGCCTTTCCCACCCCGACGTCTCGTGCTCATCCGGTTGGACGGGAGCGGCCCTTCGCGACGGCCTCGACTGGCTCACTTCCTGGCCGCTGCCTCGGCGATAGCCTGGACGAGGCCGTGGGTCGTGTACTCGCGGGCCACGATCGCCACCTGCAGGCCGAGCTTGCGCGCCGTGTCCGCTGTGACCGGGCCCATGCACGCGATCTCCGCGTCGCCGAGGATCGCCGGCAGGCGGTCTTCCGGAAACGCGCCAACGAAATTCGAGACGGTGGACGAGCTGGTGAAAGTGATCACGTCTACCCCATCGCCATCGAAAAGGCGGATGAGCGACGGAGCCGCGTCGGCCGGGCTGACCGCTCGGTAGACAGGCAGGATCTCGACTTCAGCACCTCGATTCGCAAGCAGCGATGGTAGAGCGTCGCGCGCGATCTCCGCTCGCGGCACAAGCACGCGGAGGCCCTGCAGCTCCCACCCTTCGAGTGCGTTGGCCAGGCCTTCGGCTGTGTATTCGGATGTCACCAGCTCGGGCCGCAGGCCGCGGGCGGCCAGGGCGTCGGCGGTCTCCTGGCCGATCGCGCAGAGCTTTGAGTTGTGCAGCGCCCGCGCGTCCGAACCTGTGGTCAGCAGCATCTGGAAGAAGATGTCGACCGCGTTCTCCGAGGCGAAGATCACGAGCGCCGTCGTGGTCAGGCTCTTGATCGCGTTCCGCACGCGGTCGTCGGTGGCGAGGCGGCGAATTTCGATGGTCGGTATCTCGATGACCGACGCGCCGAGGTCGACCAGCTCGCGGCGAAAACCGTCTATCTGATGGCGAGCGCGGGTGATGAGGATGCGGCGGCCGTGAAGCGGGCGCTTCGACATGGTGTCGAGGCGGTCTGACATCGCCACGCCCGGCCCAAGCACCAGGAGGGCGTCGCCCCGGAGGCCGTAGGTGGCGGCCTTGCGGGCGAGCTCGCCGAGGGGGGCGCTGACGCGATGCTGGCCGGGCTGCCCTGGGTTGATGATCAGCGCCGCCGGCGTCTCGGGTTTACGGCCGTTCTGGAGCAGCGCGCTGATGCCGGACTCCCACCAGCCCGAAGCGAGCCGGAGGACGACGGTCTCGCCACCCGTGACGAGGCCGAAGCCGAGTGACGCGGAGAGTCCCTCGATGGTCAGCGGAATGCCGCTGATCACCGGCGCCGCAAGCTCGACGATGAGGCCGGGCACCGCCTCGAAATCGATGCCCGCGCGTTCCAATCTTTCCGCGACTGCGCTGCCGCTCGAGAACGCGTATGGGTTGCCCGGGAAGAGCACGGCGACTCTTTTTCCACTGCGGGCCAGCTTGATCACCTCTTCGGTTGACTCGAAGGGGGCGATATCGGCCGTTGCGGGTGCGAGGTGCAGCAAGCCGGCGCCGCAGCCGTCGCAGTTGCGGATCACATCTGATTGCTTGATCGCCTCAACGGCCTGCACCGTGGCCAGCCCAGGATGACCTGGTCCAACCCCTACAAGCCTCACTCTGCTCATACCACCATGCCCATGTCCGTCCCCACCCGGGACACGGGTAGACAGGTTAGAGCTTTCGGCTGACCACGTAGTCGGCGAGGGCCGCGAGCGCGTCGACCGCTTCGGTGCGGGGCAATTTGTTCAGGTGCTCGAGCGCTTTTTTCGCGTGCGCGCGCGCTTGTTCCAGTGCACGCTGCGGGCCGTCACTGTTGAGCACAGCTTCGACGACGTTGCGCGCTTCGTCCTCGGTGAGCCTGCGGTCGTCTTCGATGTCGATCGAGGCGAGCATCAGTGGAAGAGTTGCAAAGCCTTCTCTTATGTCGTGGCCTATCGGTTTGCCGACCTCCCCTTCGGTGCTGGTGTAATCGAGCACGTCGTCAGCGATCTGAAAGGCGAGCCCCAGCTCGCGGCCATATTCGCGAAGCGCTGCTCGCGGTTCTTTATCCAGCTCGCCGAGCAGGGCGCCTATGTCGCAGCACGCCGCCAGCAGCGCTGCGGTCTTGGCCTCGATGCGGCGCATGTACTCGTCCACGCCCGTGCTGTAGCGGTAGCGGATCGACTGCTGCCTGACCTCACCGGCGCAGATCTCCATCACGGCTTGCGCAAGGACGGCGACGACCTCCGGGGTGTTCGTCCATGCGGCCATCTCGTAGGCCTTGGCGAAGTAGTAGTCACCGACGACTATCGCCGGCTCGTCGCCAAGGGTCGCCGCGACGGTCGGCCGGCCGCGCCGGGTCGGCGAGCGATCGATGACGTCGTCGTGGATGAGCGTCGCCGCGTGTGTGACCTCGACCGCCATGGCGGCGGACAGCGTGTGGCCGGAGTCGTAATTGCCACACATCGCCGATAGGAGGACGAGCGCCGGCCGGATCCGCTTGCCGCCAGCCTCGAGGAGCGCTGTCATCGGCGCGGCGACCTCGGGAGGGTCTTTTGCAACGATCTTTCTGACGAGGTCCTCGACGACACGGAGCTCAGGGCCCGCCGGCCCAAAAAGTGCGACCTGTTCCGTCAAGCGCCCTTGACCGAGAGCCGGTAACCGAGCCCCGGCACAGCCTCCAGGCTGACCCCTGTGTTCGGGCGCTCGGACAGCTTGCGGCGGAGCCGCTGCACGTGCGGGTCGACCGAGTGATCGTCGAGGTCGTGCGGGTAGCCCCACACTTTGTCCCGCAGCTGCGCGCGGGTCAGCACGCGTTCGGGGTTGGCGGCGAGCACCGCGAGCAGGTTGAACTCGGTCATCGTCAGCGTGATCTCTTCGTCGCCGATCTTGACGCGACGAGCAGCGTTGTCGATCTGGAGCGCACCAATGCTCAGGACCCCTTCGCGGCCGCCACCGGTTTCGGCCAGCGCGGAGCGTCTGAGATGTGCGTTGATGCGCGCGGCGAGGATGCGCGAGTCAAAAGGCTTGGTGATGTAGTCGTCGGCGCCGACCTCGAGGCCGACGACCTCGTCCATCTTGGTCGAGCGGCCGGTGAGCATCACCATCGGGCTCACGACGCCAAGGCGACGCAGCTCGCGAATCACCTCGGTGCCGCTGATGTCCGGCAGGACCCAGTCGACGAGCACGAGGTCGGGCTGCGAGCTGCGACCGAGCTCGATGGCCTGCGCGCCGGTGCCCGCCTCGACCACGTCGTGTCCCTGGAGGCGGCATACCTCGGCCACCAACATGCGCACCGGTACGTCGTCCTCGACGACGAGGATGCGGCGCCGTCTACGTGGCGGCTGCGTGGTCAGTTGCGGATAGGAGGCGCGAAACCCACCCGTCTAGACTCACGGGCTGAGCGCTTCGGTCTGCGCATCAGGATCACGCGCTTTTCCCCCCCGTCCATCACGCTCGCAAGCTCCCACCCGTCGGCCGCCGCCTCGTGGAGGATCTTGACCACCGTGACGCCGTCGGCAACCTGGGCCACGCTCAGGACCTTGGTCGAGTACTCCCACTCCCGACTCGGCAGCCCGACCGCCGGCACGAGTCCCGCGGCGGTGCCGCGCGCGCCATCCGGTTGATTCGGTTGCGGCTCGGGCTCGTCGGGGTCTTCGTCGGGCTCCTCTTCGAATCGATGGTCCATCGTCGTCGATTGTAGGCCCACGACGACGCAATACCCCCGGCGGGGGTCGAACCCGCGCTGGACCGGGTTTAAGCCGGCTGCCTCTGCCATTGGGCTACGGGGGCGTTGTTCATTTTGCCCTTGTTATCCGTAGTCGAAAAAGCCCTTACCCGTCTTGCGGCCCAGCCTGCCTTCTTCGACGAGCTTGCGCAGCACTTCGGGTGGCGCGGGACCATCTCCAATTCGGTGCCGGTCCTGCATGGCGCCATAGAAGATGTCGAGGCCGCTGAAGTCGAGCAGGTGGAACGGACCCATCGGCCAGTTGAGTCCCTTTTGAACCGCGATGTCGATGTCCTCTGCGGTGGCGTAGCCGCCTTCGAGCAGGCGCATCGCCTCCTCCGACGCCGCAAAGAGGATGCGGTTGACGATGAAGCCCCAGATTTCCTTTTTGAGGAGCACCGGAGTGCGATCGATGCTCCGTATGAAGTTCATCGCCGCCTCGACGGTCTCATCGGCGGTCTTCGGCCCGCGCACCACCTCGCAGAGCTGCATGACCGTGACCGGGTGGAAGAAGTGCATGTTGCAGCAGAGGTGCGGGCGGCCGGTCGCGTCAGCCAGGCGGCTGATTGCGATGGTGCTCGAGTTGCTCGCGAGGATCGCGTCCTTATTGGCGTGCTTGCCCAGGTCTTCGAAAACGCTCTTCTTGGCGTCGAAGTTTTCGATCACCGCTTCGATCACGAGGTCTGCGGCGGCAGCGGGCTTGGTCAGCTCCTTCGAATCCACAATGCGCGCCAGAGCCGCGTCCGCGTCGCTTCCCGTCAGCCGGCCTTTCTCGACCGAGCGATCGAGCAGCTTTCGGTTCTGAGCGCGGGCCCGTTCGAGCTGGCCCGCCACGGTGTCGACCAATGTCACGTCATGGCGGCCACTGAGCGCGGTCTGGAGCGCGATCTGCGAGCCCATCGTCCCCGCGCCGACGACGACCACGCGCTTCAATTCATGCATGCGGGTGAGCATGAAGCAATTCGAGGCCGCGGCGCAGGAGGCGATCGACTCCATCCCGGAGCAATTCCTGCCCTATCTCGAGAACACGGTGTTCCTCTTGGAAGAGCGCTCCGTGGAAGGGTTGATGGGCCTGTACGAGGGCGCGGGCGCGCTCGGTGCGGGCGAGGGGATGCCTGAGCGAATCACGTTGTTCAAGCGATCGCACGAAGACGCGACTCGGTCGATGGCGGAGCTCGTGGAAGAGGTGCGGCGCACGATCCTCCACGAGGTCGGGCATCACTTTGGGATGGACGAGGACGATCTTCCTTATTAGTGCAGCGACCAGAACGAGCGGTCCCACAGGATGAGCGGGTCGCCCCGGCCCGCGGCCGCAGCCTGGACCTCGCCGACGAAGATGTCGTGATCCCCCGCCGGGTGAACCTGGACCAGGCGGCATTCGAGCCACGCCGCGCAGCCCTCCACGAGCGGAATTCCATTCACGCCGAGGTGGTGCGGCAGCGTGCTCCATTTCGGGTCGATCGAGGGAGCCCGGCCGGCGAAGCGGTCGGCGATGAACTCCTGGGAGCGCGTGAGGAGGCTCACGTTGAAGGCTTTTTGGGCGAGGATCGCGGCCCGCGTCGCCGAGTCGCGCTCGAGGCCGACCAACACCATCGGCGGCTCGAGCGAAATCGAGACGAGGCTGCTCGCGGTCAGGCCGCGGAACTCGTCCCCCGCCCGAGTGCTGATGACCACCACACCCGCCGGAAGGTGCGCCATCACGTCGAGAAAGGCCTGGTCTGCCACGTTCCGCCAAGAGTAGGGCGGCCCCGACCTCGCGGGTAGAATTCGAGTTCGGACGCTCGAAGGCGACGTAGCCAAGTGGCAAGGCAGAGGTCTGCAAAACCTCCATCCCCAGTTCGATTCTGGGCGTCGCCTCCAAACCAAACCGAGGAGTGGGAACGGGCTAGTTTTTGATCCGCCTGCCCACGATCAGCATCCCGGCCATGATGGCGATGGCAAGGACGAACAACACGAAGTCACCCGGACCGTCATGCGATGTCCGGCACGACTTGGCGAAACATCCGTACGTATGAAACGAGTAGACAGCCCAACCCACGATCAGCACCCACAGGGCAGCCATCAAGCCATAAAAGACAACCTTCATCGATGACGTAACGCGTGCCCGGGCAACGACCTACACTCGACTCCAGAGCATGGCCGTTTCGCCAATCAAAATGCCGCAGCTCGGCGAGTCCGTGACCGAGGGCACCGTCGACAAGTGGCTCAAGCACGAAGGCGACTTCGTCAAGCGCGATGAGCCGATCGTCGAGGTCGTGACCGACAAGGTCAACGCCGAGATCCCCTCCCCTTTCGAGGGCAAGCTGGTGAAGATCGCCGTCACCGAGGGCGAGACGGTTCGGGTGGGAGCGGTGATCGCCCAGATCGAGACCGGCGCCGCGCCGGCGACGGGCGCCCCCACGCCTAAGGAGAAGGAGAAGGCGACGGCAGGCGTGGCCCACCCCGAAGTGCCTCCCGAGCCGGCCGGCGGCCGCGCCCCGACTCCAGTGGCAGCCCCGCCCGTCGGAGCCGGTGACGGGGGCGAGCACCAGCGGCTCTCCCCGGCGGTGCGCAAACTTGCGGCCGAGACGGGCATCGACCCTGCCTCGCTTCGAGGCTCCGGCCTTGGCGGCCGGGTGACCCGCGACGACGTCCTCGCTGCGATGGATCAGGGCAAGACCGCTACTGCGCCGCAGGCACCTCCGTCCGCAGCACCGGCGCCGCAGCGAGTCGACGGCAAACGCGAGGAGCTGGTGAAGCTCAGCGTCATGCGCAAGTCGATCGCCGAGCATATGGTGCGGAGCCTCGCGACCTCGCCGCATGCGTGGACCCTGCAGGAGGTCGACGTCACCAACCTCGTCCGCTATCGGGATGCCGAGAAGGACAGCTTCAGGGCGCGTCACGGTACCGCGCTCACCTACCTTCCATTCGTCGCCCAGATCGTCTGCGAGGCGCTCAAGCAATTCCCCTGGCTCAACTCCTCGTGGAGCGACGAGGGGGTGGTCCTGAAGCGTTACATCAACCTGGGGATAGCAGTCGCCATCCCCGACGGGCTGATCGTCCCGGTGGTAAAGGACGCCGACAGCCTGGGCTTCACCGACCTGGTGCGCGTGCTCAACGACCTGGTCGAGAGGGCGCGCACCAAGCAGTTGAAGCCGGACGACGTGCAAGGTGGCACCTTCACGCTCAATAACACCGGTGCCACGGGTTCGATCGCGAGCCAACCGATCATCAATCAGCCGCAGGCCGGGATCCTGACTACGGAGTCGATCGTCAAGCGCGCGGTGGTGGTCGACGACGCAATCGCGATGCGCCACATCATGAACATCTGCTTGAGCTTCGACCACAGGATCATTGACGGCATGACGGCGGGTCAGTTTCTCACTGCGATCAAGAAGCGGCTCGAGGAATGGACCCCCGGTAGCATTCGGCTGTGAGCGTGAGCGAACCGCTGCGCCTGGAACCGATCCCACAGTGGATCCGCGTCCGCGTCAGCGAAGGCGGCAACTTCAAGGAGCTCAAGCAGATCGTCCAGGCCCGGCGCCTGCACACCGTGTGCGAGGAAGCTCGCTGTCCCAACATTTTCGACTGCTGGAACCGGCGTACGGCGACGTTCATGATCCTCGGCGATGTATGCACCCGAGCCTGCCGCTTCTGCGCCGTGACCTCAGGACGGCCGTCAGAGCTCGACCTCGGCGAGCCGCTGCGTGTCGCCGAGTCGGTGGCCGAGCTCGGTCTCAAGCACGCGGTCATCACCTCGGTCGACCGGGACGACCTGCGGGACGGCGGCGCGGGGATTTTCGCCCGAACCATCAGTGCCATCCGGCGGCGAAGTCCTGGCACGACGATCGAAGTCCTCACCCCGGACTTCCAGGGTGATTTCAACGCGGTGCGCACCGTGGTCGAAGCGCGACCCGACATCTTCAACCACAACACCGAGACGGTGCCCCGCCTTTACGCACGAATCAGGCCGAAGGCCGTGTATGCGAACAGCCTGGCCTTGCTGCGTCATGTCAAAGCGCTTGCGCCGGAGATGGTCACCAAATCCGGGCTGATGGTCGGGCTCGGCGAAACTGAGGACGAGCTGCTCAAAGTGTTCCGCAACATGCGGGCGCACAACATCGATGTGCTGACGGTCGGGCAGTACCTTCGCCCGTCGAAAAAGCATGCCGAGGTCGTTCGCTACTACCCGCCCGAGGAATTCGTGCGCTTGAAAGAACAGGCTCTCGCCATGGGCTTTGGCCATGTTGAAGCCGGCCCGCTCGTGAGGTCCTCCTACCACGCTGATGAACAGATCCCTGCCGCGCGTAAGAGCCTGCTGGCTGGGTAGCGTCCCGTACCGGCGCGCCTGGGACCTCCAGGCCGAGCTGGTGCGGGAGCTGCGAGAGGGAACCGGCCAGGACACCCTCCTGCTGCTCGAGCACCCGCATGTGTACACGATGGGCAAGGCGGCATCCGAAGAACACCTGTTGTGGGACGAGGCGGAGCGCCGGCGGCGAGTGGTCGAGGTCGTGTGGTCAGACCGCGGTGGCGAGGCCACGTACCACGGCCCCGGCCAGCTGGTGGGTTACCCGGTCCTGGATCTCGCCCACTTCGACCTGACGATTCCCCAATACCTCGAGCGGCTGGAGACCTCGCTGATCGAATACGTACGGTTGCTTGGCATCGAGTCAGAGCCTGGAGAACCGGGGTTTACGGGGGTCTGGTATGGCGGCGAGAAGCTTGCCGCGATCGGAATCAAGCTCAACCGGTCGGTTGTCAGCCACGGTTTCGCCCTGAACCTGACGACCGACATCGACTACTTCGACGGCATCGTCCCGTGCGGGCATGTCGAGAAGCGGCCGACCTCGTTTGAGTCTGTCACCGGGAAGCGAATCGATACTCAAGCGGCGGCCGCCGATTACTCGGTTCAATTCGGGACTGTCTTCGGCGCTGAGCTAGACTGGGCGCCCGCCGAAACCCTTTTAGGGGCCGGTCGGGTAACTCATGAGGGAACGCCTGTACGGAGTTAGCCGGAATACGGGGTGTTACCAAACCGGTATTCCTAGCGTGAGTTGTTTGGCAGCCGGGTTCGATGCGGTACTCGGTTTGGCCTCGGCCGTTATCGGGTAAGTGGGTTATGAACATGCCAAGCAAGAGCAAGAGCGCTGAGAAGACCCGCACCGACCTGGTGCGGCTGGACAGCGTTTCGATGGACGAAGACGACGAGATCCTGCCCGACTTCGAGGCTGAAGTCGACGACGGTCGGCGTGTCTGGGTGACAGCGGTGCTCGAGCGAACGGCTGTGATCGAGCCGGCGCCGGGCGAGCCGAAGGTGCTGGTCAACCGCCGGCGCTTGTTCGTGGACCCGCGTCAGCTTCGGGTTCGGCACCTGGCGAGCAAGGAAGCGGCCCGGCGCGGCCGAGAAGCCGCTCGGCAGCTCCGCCTGCAGGATCAGCAAAGCTCAGCCGCTTAAGCAGCGATTAAGGCTCGGCGGTCGAGCGGAGCCCCTCTGGTAACATTCGCTGCTGCCGATTTGCGTCGGCCTTGCTGATTTCAGCGGCGTGGGATGCGCCGCCTAGCCCGAGGGAAGCCGCCACATGAGCAAAACCGTCGAACTCGTCTCGCTGGCCACGATCGTTCCACCCCCCAATCACGAAGTCAGCGGCGGCTTCAACGCGGTCGTCAACGGCCAGCAGGTTCGGGTCCGGGCCGTTTTGGAACGGACGGTGATCATCGAGCACCAGGAAGGCGGCGAGCGGAGCGTGGTGCGCAAGGACAGCTGCATGGTCAAGCCGTCGGCAGTGGCGTTCGTGCTGGGCAACCCGAACAACGGGGTCGGGCCGCGTCAATGGCGCCGGCTGCCGGGCAAGCCCCCCGCACCCCCCGCACCGGCCACGCCGGCGAAGTAGAGCCCCGGCGCCCCGAACGGCCCTCCCTCTAGCGGGCCCGCCCCTACCCCCGTCCCGGTCCCGCCCCGACCGGCACGCCTGAAGACAGGCTAGAACTCAAAAAAACGGTCGCCTACCCAGTCTGTTAAGACCGCGCGGTCAGTTGATGTGTTTCAGCGCCACCTGGGTCAGGAACGGACGGAAGTCCTTCGAAAGCGCTACTTCCTCGAACACCTTGCGAGCCTCGGCAAAGCGTCCCTTCGCCCAGACCTGGTCCCCATAGTGTTCGCGGAGCTTTGTCATCTCATCGTCCGCCAGCTCCCGGACCAGATCCGCAGTCACAGTCGGGCCCTCACTCATACGCGATGAATGTCTGACCCACTGCCACACCTGTGACCGCGAGATTTCGGCCGTCGCCACATCTTCCATCAGGTTGTTGATCGCAGCAGCTCCAGTCCCCCGCATCCACGACTCGATGTACTGGATGCCAACGCTGACGTTCATGCGCAAGCCGTTCTCAGTGATCGTCCCGCCCGGCACCCTCACATCGGTCAGTTGACCTGCCGTGACCGACACCTCCGGTCTCTGTCGATTGAGCTGGTTCGGCCGGTCGCCGAGCACGCGGTCAAACGCCTCCGTCGCCGTCGGTACGAGATCCGGATGCGCCACCCATGTTCCGTCGAAGCCGTCATTCGCCTCGCGGTCCTTGTCTTCTTTGACCTTGGCCAGGGCGACGCGATTCACCTCCGGGTCGCGACGTGAAGGAATGAACGCAGCCATCCCCCCCATCGCGTGCGCGCCCCGCTTGTGACATGTCTTGACGAGAAGCTCTGTGTAGGCGCGCATGAAGGGCACGGTCATCGTCACCTGCGCCCGATCCGGCAGCACAAACTCTGGCCGGTTGCGGAACTTCTTGATGATGCTGAAGATGTAGTCCCACCGTCCCGCGTTCAGTCCGCTCGAATGATCGCGCAGCTCGTAAAGAATCTCCTCCATCTCAAAAGCGGCGAGGATGGTCTCGATCAGCACCGTCGCCCGGATGGTCCCTCGCGGAACGCCGAGCTCGTCCTGCGCCAGGTTGAAGACGTCGTTCCACAGACGAGCCTCGAGGTGACTCTCGAGCTTGGGCAGATAGAAGTACGGCCCGCTCCCTTTTTTCAACAGCCGCTCGGCGTTGTGAAAGAAGTAAAGCCCGAAGTCGAAAAGACTGCCCGACATAGGCTTTCCGTCCACCTCAACGTGCCTCTCGTCAAGGTGCCAGCCGCGCGGACGCACGAGCAGGGTTGCGACCCTGTCGTTGAGCCGGTACTCCTTGCCCTCTGGACTGGTGAAGCCGATGCGCCGCTCGATGGCATCGATCAGGTTGACCTGGCCCTCGACCAGGTTCGACCATGTCGGCGAGTTGGCGTCTTCGAAGTCGGCCATGAAGACCCGGGCCCCAGAGTTCAGCGCGTTGATCAGCATCTTGCGATCGGTCGGTCCGGTGATCTCAACGCGCCGGTCCTGCAAGTCTTTGGGGACTGTCGCAACGCTCCACTCCGAATCGCGGACGGAGCTCGTCGTGACCAGGAACTGCGGCATCTCGCCGGCCTCGATCCGGGTCTGCCGCTCGTCGCGTAAGCGGAGCAGCTCCTGGCGCCGGGCACCAAACTCGCGCTGCAGGCGGGCCACGAATCCGAGGGCATCAGGCGTGAGCACCTCGCTCGCGCGGCCTTCCACAGCGCCTTTCAGCTGAACCTGCTGAGTGGTGGCCATCGTCAACAATCTACCGGAGGGACCTATTTCCCGGCGAGGTGCTCCACGACCGGGGTGAGCGAGTCGGCCGCATCGCCAGGCACGAGAACGTCCGAGAACCCATAGCGGTCCCGCCGGGCTTTCAGGTCCTCCTCGATTTGATCGATCGTGCCGATCAAGAAATGAGGCATCTCGAGAACGTCCCGGGGTTCGAAGCCCATCGACGGCGCCATCGCTGACGCGATCGAATCGCGGTCGCCGGTCACGTTGGCGAAGAACACCGTGAATCCGAGCTCGATCGATTCGAGACGTTCGCCCGCCGCGTCCTTGATCCAACCCAACTTTTCGTCAGTCGCTTCGGCGAGGCCCGTCCGGACCAGCTTGGGGTTGATCCGCCCCTCGTTGAGGTTGTAGTTCACGTGCACGATGTCGGCCTCCCTCGCAGCGAGGCGAAGCATGCGTCGTCCCCCGCCTCCAAGCAGGAACCGCGGGTGTGGCTTCTGAACCGGCAACGGCGACCCCTCCATCTCCTTGATCGAGTAGTGCTTGCCGGTGAAAGAGAATGGCTTGCCCGTGAAAAGGCCTTTGATGACGGCCAGCGCTTCCTCCAGGCGGTCGATCCGTGTTCCGGCGGGGTCATAAGGAATGCCTGACTGCTCATAGTCGGAGACCAGCCAGCCCGCGCCGAGGCCAAGATCGAACCGGCCGTCAGATAACAGGTCGATCGTCGCCGCCTCTTTGGCGAGCACAACAGGATGGCGATAGTCGTTGTCGAAGACCAGCGAGCCGACGCGCAACGTGGTGGTCGCATCCGCCGCCGCCATCAGCGCCGCGATCGGCCCAGGCTGATCGCCGAAATGGTCGGGCAGGTACAGGCCCGCGTACCCCATCGACTCGATCGCTCGCGCCCTTTCCCGCCACTGTTTCGCGCTGTGAGCGCGGTGCTCCTGGACACTGAACCGGAACGGCCGTTGCCTCACCTCGTGACCGACACTACAGGCGGTTGGTGCCGAGGGCCGGATTTGAACCGGCGACACCTTGATTTTCAGTCAAGTGCTCTACCAAGCTGAGCTACCTCGGCACGGCGGGTAATTTTATCCGCGGCCCGGCAGCGACCATCGAGCGACCCGGGGTTGACGCGCTAACTCCGAAGGTATTTCCTCAGAGCGAGCGTGGCCAGGTAGGCGAGGTAGAAGGCCCATCCAACGGCGATCAGGGTCACTAGCAGGTAGACGACGCCGAACAGTCCGAATACTTCGCTCATCGGCAGAGGGTACGCCTCGCCGGCGAGCTCGCCGAGTGAGGGACGTCAGAGTGGGCGGTGATGGACTTGAACCAACGACCTCCTCGGTGTAAGCGAGGCGCTCTAGCCAACTGAGCTAACCGCCCGAATCGGGCACCAAGTCTACCCACCAGCCAGCAGGGTCAACGCAGCGTTGAGCTGCGTGTCCTTCGAGTAGCCCAGCGACGGCTGCGCCACATCGAACGAGTCGGTCGGATGGGCCAGGGTCACTGCAACATCCGGAGTCAATCCCTTGTGGTCAATGGTCACTCCGTTGGGCAGATACCAACGCTCGACGGTCAGGTGGATGTCAGACCCGTCGGTCAGCACGAAATCCTGCTGGACCGATCCCTTGCCGTAGGTCGTCGTGCCGACCAGCTTGGCCCGGTGATGAACCTGCAGCGACCCCGCCACGATCTCGGAGGCCGAAGCGCTGTTGGCGTCGACCAGAACCACCAGCGGGACTGTCGGCGCGGCATGCGAAGAACCGACGTGGTGCCGGTCTGTACCGCTCCGGCCCCGCGTCTCAAAGGTCTCCCCACTCGCCACGAATGCCGTGATGACATCGTCCGCCGCGGAGATGAACCCCCCCGGATCTCCGCGCAGGTCGAGCACCACCCCGGACGAACCCGGCAGCCCATCCTTCAACGCCTTAGAAAACTCGGTCGACGTTTGCGATCCGAACTGGTAGACGCGGACGTAGAGAACGCGGTTGCCCACCATCGCCGAGCGCACCGTCGGCACCTGGATCCGCGCCCGCGCGATCGTAAAAGTCATCGCCTCGGATCCACGAAGAATCGTCAGCGTGACCTTCGTGCCCTCCGGCCCCTGGATCAGCGCAGTGGCCTGGTCGGCGGTGATGCCCTTGATGTCCTTGTCCCCCACCTTGATAACCTGGTCGCCCGCCTGGATCCCCGCCTCGGCGGCCGGCGAGCCCGACACCGTCCCGGTGATCACGGGGTAGGACGTGGTGCTGAAGCTCAGATAAACCCCGATGCCCGTGTAGCGCCCCTGGTAGCTGTCCTGCAGACGCTTGAACTGCGTCGGGTCGAAGTACAGCGAGAACGGGTCGCCGAGGCTGCTCACCAGGCCCTGCACGCTGCCCTGGGACAGCTTGCTGGCGTTGACCTTGCTGTCGACGTAGTCGGCCTGGATCAGGCGCGCCGCCTGCTGCACCTCGCTGAGGTCGACCTTCGAGACCGAACGGTGTCCGAAGTAAGGAACGAACTCCGGGTATGCCTGGTCGACGTAGACGCCCGCGACAAAACCGACGACGAGGATGAGCGCAACGACGCCACCCCGCAGGGCGACGCTGCGGTTCATCTCAGCAGATTAGCAACCGAGCCAGATGCAGGGATTCTTGTACACGCCGTTGACTCGAATCTCGAAATGCAAATGCGGTCCGGTCGACCAACCGGTTGAACCCTCGAACGCCACGGTCGTCCCGCGTGGGACCACCTGGCCCGTCGTCAGGCCCGGCGCGTAACCCGCAGTGTGGCCGTAGTAGGTCGAGTAGCCGTTGCCGTGGATGATGACCAGCAGGTTGCCGTAGCCCACGCTCCCTGGATACAGGTACGCCACGCCGGTGTCCGCGGCGACGAGCTGCGTGCCATATGGCCCGGCGATGTCGATTCCGGTGTGAATCTTGTGCGGGTACGGACATGAGGCGTCGTACACCTCGAGATAGAAGGTCGAGCACCCAAAGCCCTGGCTGATGCACCCGAAACCGCAGGCCGGCTCAGGCCATTCGAAGACTCCATTGCCGCCACCTGCCTTCACCGCCGCCGCGTCGTACTGCAGCGCTAGCTGGGCGACCTGCGCATCGATTGCGGCGCGCTCCGCCTGGACCTTCGCGTACTGGTCCGCCAGCTGGGCCTGCAGCTTCTGCTCCGCGACCACCGCAGCGTTCTGTGTCGCCAGGTTCTTCTCGAGGTCGGCCTCGGTCTCTTGCTGCTGCTTCAACAGCGCCAGCACCTCCGTGCGCTGGAGGTCGAGCGCGTTGTTGGCGGTCACGATCTGGCTGCGCTCGACGTCCAGGCCCGCGAGAAGCCGCTGGTCGCCGGTGGCCACCTGCTGGGCACCCACGATGCGGTTCAGGAGCTGGTTCATGCTGTTCGAGGTAAGCACCAGCTGGACGTAGTTGACGCTGCCGTGTGAGTCGACGTAGCGAAGGCGCTGGTTCAAGAGCTGCTCGCGCACGCTCACGTGTGCTTTCAACCGGATCATTGCGGCTTCGCCGAACCTGATCTGGCGGTTCAGGTCGTCGATCGCGACCTGGGTCTGCGCGATCAGCGCGCGCTGCGCCGCGACCTGGTTCTTCAGGCTCGCGATCATCGCGTCGAGCGCGTTGATCTGCGCAATCGTGTTGTTGATCTGCGACTGGATGCTGTTGAGCTGGTTCTGGTTGTTCACCTGCTGCCCGATGCCGGCGTTGTAAGCGACACAGGCCTGGTACACGGCCGGCGGATCTCCCGGGTAGCAGTAGATGGCGGCCGCTTTCTGCACCGATCCCGGCGCCCACGCAAGGGTGGCCAACAAGGCGGCAAGCAAGAGGCGCGCTCTCAATGCGGTCAGATCCTCACGTACCGACGCACGCCGATGTAGCTGCCCAGCGCGCCGAGCAGTGCGCCCGCGAGAAGCAGGTCGACGGCGAGGCTCGAAATGAAGGCCGGGTCGTATGACAGGGGGATGAACCCGACGTCCGACTTGAAGCGATCGACCGCCGGTTGGTATGCGATGACGAGCAGGGCAAGGGCGACCGACGCGGCGATGAGACCGGTCATGATGCCCTCGATCACGAAGGGCCCGCGGACGAACCACTCCGTGGCGCCGACGAGCTTCATCACCTCGATCTCCTTTCGACGGTGATAGACGGCCGTGCGGATCGTGTTCATGACGATCACCACGGACACGACCATCAAGATCACGAGCAGCGCCACGCCGGCGAGCCCGAGCCATTGCGACAGCTGGAGCATCCGGTTCACAAAGTCGCCCTGGTAGTTGGTGGGGTCTGTGGGATCGATCCCGCTCCACTTGCGGGCCAGCGCATCGACTGCAGAAACGTCGCTCAGGCTGGCCACGTGGACCTCGAGCTTGGCGTCGAGCGGGTTGCCCTCGATCTGCTGCGCCAGGATCCCGTTCTGCGGGTCGGACTTGAACTGCGTCAGCGCCTCGTCCTTGGTGACGAACTTCACGCTGGTCACACGCGGGTCCGCCGCGAGCTGCTGCTGGAAGTCGTAGACGGTCTGCAGCGGAGTGTCATCGGAGACGTTGACCGAGATCTCGCTGACCTTCTGGCGAAAACCGTCCAGGACCTGGGAGAACGCGTGGCCGATGATCAGGTTCGTCCCCGCCAGGATCAGGATGAGCGTGATCGACAGGACCGCGGCCAGGCTCACGGCCAGGTTCCGCCAGAAGCTCTGCCAGGCGCTATTGAGCGCGAACTTGAGGTTTCGCAACATCTTCGTGATACCTGCCTGAACGGTCGTCTCTTGCGATCTGTCCCGCGTCGATCGCGATGACGCGGCGTCGCAGCAAGTCGACGATCTCGCGGTTATGGGTCGCCATCACGACGGTGGCGCCTCGGGCGTTGATGCGCAGGAAGAGCTGCATGATCTCCCACGCGGTTGCTGGGTCGAGGTTTCCGGTCGGCTCGTCGGCGATGATGAAGCGCGGCGCGTGCACCAGGGCGCGTGCGATCGCAACGCGCTGCTGCTCACCTCCCGAGAGGCTCGACGGATACGAGTTCTCTTTGCCGGAGAGGCTGACCGTATCAAGCGCCTCCGCGACACGGGCTTGCACACGATGGTCGGGCTCGCCCAGGACGCGCATGGCGAACGCGATGTTCTCGAACACCGTGAGGTTGGGCAGGAGCTTGAAGTCCTGGAAGACCAGGCCCACCTTGCGCCGGTAGTAGGGCAGCTTCCGCCTCTTCATCCGGCCAAGCTCGATTCCGTCGACGAAGATCTTGCCTTTGGTCGGCTTCTCCTCCCTGATCAGGAGGCGGACGAGCGTCGACTTGCCCGCGCCTGAGGGCCCGACCAGGAACAGGAAGTCGCCTTCGGGCACCTCGAGATTGACGTCGCGAAGCGCCTCAGTCCCAGTCGGATACGTCTTGTGGACGTGCTGGAAGCTGATTACGGGCCGAGTTGCGAAGTCAGGTGTTAGAACCATAAGCTGCGTCTCTTGCTGTGTCGTTACGCGCCGGCGGGCGCGCGTGGCCAGGTCGCGGGCAGTATACCGCAGCGCCCCGATCGGTCCAACCCCTTCCCACAGAGCCAAACACCCGTCTAACGGGGGTTGACGGCGGGCCTTGCGCTCCCCTCCTCAGCTTCGCTGTTCCTGCTCAGCCGCCAGCGGAGCCAGCTCTCGATGAAGGGGTCGATCTCGCCGTCCAGGACCGCCTGGGCGTTGCCGACCTCGAGCCCCGTGCGCACGTCCTTGACCAGGGTGTAGGGCTGGAGCACGTAGTTCCGGATCTGGGAGCCGAACTCGGCCGGCAGGACCTGACCTCGGATCTGGTCCATGTGCTCGGCGGCCTCCTGCTGCTGGCGCTGGAAAAGGCGCGCCTTGAGCACCTTCATCGCCGTCTCCCGGTTCTTCATCTGCGACCGCTCGTTCTGGCAGGTCACGACTATCCCGGTCGGCAGGTGCGTGATCCGGATTGCGGAATCGGTCTTGTTCACGTGCTGCCCGCCCGCGCCGGTCGACCGGTAGGTGTCGATGCGCAGGTCCTGCGGGTTGAGCACGACGGCACTCTCATCAGAGCTCTCGAGCTCCGGCATGACCTCGACCAGGGCGAACGAGGTGTGCCGGCGGTGGTTCTGGTCGAACGGCGAGATGCGCACCAGGCGGTGGACACCATGCTCCGACCGCAGCAGCCCGTATGCGCGAGGCCCTCGAACGATGAAGGTGGCGCTCTTCAAGCCAGCCTCCTCACCGCGCGACTCGTCGATGACCTCTGTCTCGAAACCGCGTCGCTCGGACCATTTGAGGTACATGCGCATCAGCATCTCGACCCAGTCCTGCGCCTCCACCCCACCCTGACCGACCGAGATGGTGATGACGGCGTTGTGGTTTGCATAGGGGTCGGTGAAGAGAAGATCGAGCTCGTGTGCGCGGACTTCTTTCTCGATCGCCGCGCCTTCCTCCTCTACTTGCCGGCGGAGCTCTGGATCGCCCTCCGCTAGATGATCCAGCTCCACGAGGTCACGGGCCCGCCGCTCGAGGCGATCCCAGGTCGCGATCAGGGCGCGGTTGTCGGCGGCGTCCCGCGCCATATGGCCGGCTCGCCTGGGGTCGTCCCAGACACCGGGCTGGGTGAGCTGTGCGTCTAGCTCGTCAGCCCGCTTGGCCTTGGCAGGCAGGTCAAAGGTGCTCCTTGAGCTGAAGGATCCGGTTCAAGAGCTCTTTAGGAGTCAATTCAGCGTCCATGGCACCTCTTGTATTTCTTCCCCGATCCGCACCAGCACGGATCGTTGCGCCCGATTTTATGTTGTGGGTCACCGCTGACAGCGCTCGCTCCCGACGCACCGGCCGCGACGGCCACCGGCACCCCACTCCGGCGCTGCGGCGCGGCGCGACGGCCCGCCCCGTCGGCGCCATCCGGTTCGCCAGGTCCGGACTCAGTCACCTGGCGGACCGTCGGAGCTTGGGGCGGAGGCGCCACCGGTGCGACGCGAAAGATCACGTTCACGATCGAGCTCTGGATCCGGTCCCGAAGCTCGTTGAACATCTCGAAGGCTTCGTTCTTGTACTCGACCAACGGGTCGCGCTGGCCGTATGCGCGGAGTCCGATTCCCTCGCGGAATTGCTCCATCTGCGTCAGGTATTCCATCCACTGCCAGTCGATGGTCTGAAGCATCACGCTCCGCTCGACCGCGGGCATCTGCTCGGCGCCCATCTCTTCGACCTTCCGGTCGTAGGCTTCCGAGGCAGCCGCATACAGGTGCTCGACCAGGCCCTCCGGCCCGTTGTGCATTGCTTCGTCTGGGATCTGCGAGCCCGGTGCGATGGGCAGGTACGCAGACAGGTACTTCACGAGGCCCTCGAGGTCCCAGTTCTCGAAGTGGCGGCTCTGGCAGTGCTGGTCGACGCCCTTCGTGATGATGTCGCGCACGTAGCCGAGGATGTTCTCGCGCGTGTCGGCGCCTTCCAGGATCTTTCGCCGCTCCTCGTAAACGATCTGGCGCTGCTTGTTCATCACGTCGTCGTACTCGACGACATGCTTGCGGGAGTCAAAGTGCATGCCCTCGACTTTCTTCTGCGCGCTCGCGATCGAGCGCGCCACCCACGGATGCTCGATCGGCTCGACCTCGAGGCTGTCCATCAGGCGGCCGATGCGTTCGGCCGCAGGGCCGAAGATCTTCATCAGGTCGTCCTCGAGCGAGATGAAGAACCGGCTCGATCCCGGGTCCCCCTGCCGGCCGGCACGCCCGCGGAGCTGGTTGTCGATGCGGCGGCTCTCATGCCGTTCGGTACCGATGATGTGAAGCCCGCCGACATCAACGACTCCCGACCCGAGCACGATGTCGGTGCCGCGGCCCGCCATGTTGGTGGCGATCGTGACCGCGCCCGCCTGGCCGGCTTCGGCGACGACGGCAGCCTCTCTCTCGTGCTGCTTGGCGTTGAGCACGTTGTGCTTGAGCCCGCGCCTCTCGAGCATCTTGGCGAGCCGTTCGGACTTCTCGACCGACACCGTGCCTACCAGGACGGGGCGACCGAGCTTGTTCATCTCGACGATCTCTTCGATCACTGCTTCGAACTTGGACTTCTCTGTCTTGTAGATGAGGTCGTCATGGTCTGCGCGCACCATCGCGCGGTGCGTCGGGATCACCGAGACGTCAAGCCCATAGATCTTGTGAAACTCCTCGGCTTCGGTCACGGCAGTACCTGTCATTCCGGCCAGCTTGTCGTACTGGCGGAAGTAGTTCTGGACGGTGATCGTCGCGATCGTCTTCTGCTCCTGCTGCACCTTGACGCCCTCTTTCGCCTCGATCGCCTGGTGCAGCCCGTCCGACCATCGCCGGCCAGGCATCGTGCGGCCTGTGAACTCGTCCACGATCACGACCTCGGCGTCTTTGACCAGGTAGTCGCGGTCGCGCAGGAACAGGGACTTTGCCTTCAGCGCCTGGTTGATCTGGTGTGCCTCGATGACGTTCTCGAGGTCGTAGATGTTTTTGATCCCTGTCCAGCGCTCCATCTTCGCGATGCCCGTCTCGGTGAGCGATGCGGACTTGTGCTTGAGGTCGACCTCGAAGTCCTCGCCCTCATTCAGACGAGCGGCCCAGCGGGCGTAGTTGTAGTACTTCTCGGTCGACTCGTCCGACTGACCGGAGATGATGTGAGGGGTGCGCGCCTCGTCGATCAGGATGGAGTCGACCTCGTCGACGATCGCGTAGTGCAGGGTTCGCTGCGCGCATTGCGACAGGTCGCGCGCCATGTTGTCGCGCAGGTAGTCGAATGCCAGCTCGGAGTTGGTGGCGTATGTGATGTCTGCGCCGTACGCCTCCTTCTTGCTCACCGGCCGCAGGTGTTGGAGTCGCGAATCCGGGTGAGTCTCGTCGAGGTACTCGGGGTCGTACACGAAGGTGGCGGTGGTTCCGACGTTGACGCCCACCGTCAAGCCCAGGAAGTGATAGATCGGCGCCATCCAACCCGCGTCGCGGCGGGCGAGGTAATCGTTGACTGTGACCAGGTGGACACCCTTGCCCGCCAGCGCGTTCAGGTAGAGGGCCAGGCTCGCCACGAGCGTCTTGCCTTCGCCGGTCTTCATCTCGGCGATCTTTCCCTGGTGGAGGACGATGCCTCCGACGAGCTGCACGTCGAAGTGGCGGAGGCCGATGGTGCGCCGGGCAGCCTCGCGGCAGACGGCGAAGGCCTCGATCAGCAGCTCGTCGAGGTCGTGCCCCTCCTGGGCCTTCTCGCGCAGCGCCTCGGAGCGCGCGCGCAGGCCGGCGTCGTCCAGCTCCTTGAGCTCAGGCTCCAGCGCTGAGATAGCGTCCGCCACCGTCAGGTGACGTTTGATCTCGCGCTCGTTCGGATCGAGCAGCTTGCTGAGGATGACCATTGGGCCTAGACCAAGGTTACCCGCCCGAGGCGGAACTGAATCCGGATCGGGCTACGTGACCACCGGCTCGATCACCGCCAGGGAGCCGTCGGCCCTCTTCACCATGATCTGGATCTCGCCCGAATCCTCGTCCAGGTAGACCAGGAACGGCTGGCTGTCGGCCTGGAGCTCGTCGACCGCGTCCGACACCGACATCGGCCGCAGCTTCAGGCGCAGCCGCTCCGGCTCGGGGGACCGCGCCGGGGCCTCCAGCGCAGACTCCTCCGGCACGCGAACAGGTGACGTGGCGTGCTTCCGGTGGACCACCTTCTCCTTGAAGGCGACGACCTGGCGGTCGATCTTGTCCAGCGCGAGGTCGAGGGCCGACTGCGGGTCGGCTCCCATCTCGCGGGCTTGCAGGACCGGGGTGCGCCTGCCGTCGAGGTGGAGGCTGATCCGGCACACGGTCGTCGAGAGGCCGCTTCGTTTGCGCAGCTCGGAGAACTCGACCTCCGCGTCGACCACCTTGCCGAAGTGGCGTTCGAGCCGGATCAGCTTGCGCTGCGCCGTATCGCGCACCTCCTGCCCGAGACCGTCAGTACGGTCGTGCAGGACGACCTTCACAATTCCGAGTATAGGCCGCGCCTCGAAGTCTGCCTAGCGGGTCGAGGGCTTGTACCCCGGCGGCGGCGGGAACAGAACGGTGATCTCTTTCGGCAGCGGGATGCCCTGGCTGAACATGCGGTCCAGGATCTTCGGCCGTAGGCCGGTCGGCCTGAAGTCCGCGATGACCTTGCCCTCGGGCGTGGCGCCCTTCTGCTCCATGATGAAGATGTCCTGCATGGTGATCACGTCTTGCTCCATGCCGACGATCTCTGTGATCGCCGTGACTTTGCGCGATCCGTCACGCAGCCGGCCGAGCTGAACGATCAGGTTGATGGCGCCTGCGACCTGGTTGCGGATGGCGCGCACGGGCAGGTCGACGCCGGCCATCAGGACCAGCGTCTCGAGTCTGGACAGCGCGTCACGCGGGGTGTTGGCGTGGAGCGTGGTCATCGACCCGTCATGACCCGTGTTCATGGCCTGAAGCATGTCGAGGGCCTCACCGCCACGACACTCGCCGACCACGATGCGCTCCGGTCGCATGCGCAGCGAGTTGATGACCAGGCGCTGAATCGTGATCTCACCTTCGCCGTTGATGTCCTTCGGCCGGGTCTCGAGGCGACATACATGCTCCTGGTGCAGCTGAAGCTCGGCCGCGTCCTCGATCGTCACGATGCGGTCCTCGACCGGGATGAAGCCGGACAGCACGTTGAGGAAGGTGGTCTTGCCTGTGCCCGTACCTCCCGAGACGATGATGTTCGCCTTCGACAGAACGGCAGCCTTCAAGAAACCAAAACCAGCCTCGTTGCAGGTGCCGAACCTGATCAGGTCCTCGACCTGGAAGGGGTCGCGGGAGAACTTGCGGATCGTGAGGAGCGGTCCGTTGAGGGCGAGCGGCCGGATCACCGCGTTGACACGTGAGCCGTCGGCCAGTCGGGCGTCACAAAGGGGCGAGCGTTCGTCGATGCGGCGGCCGACGGTACGCACGATGAACTGGATGACGTTGAGGAGCTGGTCCTCGTCGACGAACTTGATGTTCGTGAGGACGACCTTGCCGGCCATTTCGACGTAGACATGGTCGTTGCCGTTGACCATGATTTCGGTGACGCGGTCGTCACGGATCAGGGGCTCGATCGGCCCAAGCTGCTGGTAGTACTCATCGATGTTGATTCCCGGGATCCGGACTGCCATTCGGCTAGCCTCCGCACCTGAGTTCCACGGCGAGGCTCGCCTCGCCGACATTACAAATTGACCGAGCGCCAACTATACATTCACGCGCGCGACTGAGACCCCCGTTACAGGCCCTGATCCGGCCTCGCGCAATGCGCTTGCGCATGCGTCCAGGGTGGCGCCAGTGGTCGCTACGTCGTCGATCAGCAAGATCGATTCACCTTCAAGCCGACGTCCGCTCCACGCAAACGCGCCGAGCACGTTCTCGAACCGGCGCTTTCGGTCGTGACCAACTTGCGGCGGCGTTGCACGCGTACGCATGAGCACTCCGGGCGGCACGCCGAGGACCAGGCGGCTGCGCAGCTCCCTTGCGAGGAGCTCAGCCTGGTTGAAGCCGCGTTGCCTCTCTCGCATCGGGTGGAGCGGGACGGCAACGACCCATCGCGCAGAGACGCCCTCGACCGCCAGCCGCTCGGCGACGAGCGAAGCCAGCGGACCGGCGAGACGCCGCCAGCCTTCGTACTTGAAACGGTGCACCGCCGGCTCGATCGGGCCTTCATATGCGACAGCGGAGCGCAGGCGCGTCAGCGACTTGAGCCGGACGCGGCAGGCGCAATCCTTTCGCGCGGAGAAAAGCTCCACCCCACATCGCCGGCACAGCGGCTCCTCGAGCCTGCGGATCCTCGTTCGGCAGCGCGCGCAAAGCCACGACCCGACCATGCGGCACCCGCCACATCGCGGCGGGAGGACGAGATCCAACAAGCGCACAGGACCAGCCTATGCATGAGGTCAAGCCTTTCTTAACGGGTGTCTTCCCCACGTAGTGGGGAAGTACCGCCGCTTGCGGCGGGGATGGGGCTGAGCCGAACTGGTAAGGCCGGACCTACTGGATGACGATCTGGTCCCCGCGCTGCAGGTCGATCCCCGATGTCGAGCCGGGCGGCAGCTCGAGCACGCTGCGCGCGCCGATCTCCCACCACACGATCCCGTACCAGGCGGGAAGCTTGCGATAGACCTTCTTCACGCGCTCCCGGCTGTCCAGGAACACGGCGTCGATTGGAAAGTTCATGAACATCATGTGGATGCTGCTGCAGGGTATGAGCCACATACCGCGACCAGGGTCGAGCGTCTTGCGAAACATGAGACCCACGCCGCGGCCAAACATGGTTCGCGGAGTCTCGAGCTCCTCCGCCAACACCTGACCGCTCCGTTCGTGTACCGCACGGCGTCCCTGCACAGCGATCCGATAGGTTAGATCCCCAGCCCATGGATTTCGACAGCGATGGCATTCGACTGCACTACGAGGTGAATGGCCCCGAGCAAGGAATGCCGATCATCGCGGTCCACGGCTTCGCCTCGGACTACCGCCTCAACTGGGTCGGGACGCGCTGGCAGGAAACCCTCACCCAGGCGGGTTTCATGGTGGTGGGCCTCGACTGCCGTGGCCACGGCCACAGCGACAAGCCCCACGACACTGCGTCGTACGCGATCGAGCTCATGGCCGGCGACGTGGTCCGACTGCTCGACGACCTGGACATCGCGACGGCGGCGTACATCGGCTACTCGATGGGCGCGCGAATCGGCATGCAGGTGGTGCTGGATCGACCCGATCGAATATCACGGGCGGTGCTCGGTGGCATCGGCACCGCGGGAGCGATCGACAGCTCAGATGCGATCGCGCGTGCCTTTCTCGAGGGCGGAGAGACCGACGACCCGGTGGCAGAGACCTTCTACCGCTTCGCTTCCGCGCGGCCGGTCAACGACCTGCGCGCGCTCGCCGCGTGCATCCAGGGTTTGCGGCCCGATGCCGATCCAGCTCGGCTGGCGGCAATCCGCACCCCGATCCTGGTCGTGGTCGGTGACCATGACGATATCGCGCGCGGCGCGCCCGAGCTGGTCGAGCTGATCCCGTCGGCACGCCTTGTCATCGTCCCCGGCCGCGACCACCTGAGCCTGGTGCCGGCGCGCGAGTTCAAACAGGCCGCTCTTGACTTCCTGACCGACGACTCCTGACCCGGCCGGTCAGGCCCGGTGGTGGTATCGGATGCGGCGCTTGCTCCGCTGCATGGCAGTTCCCGCCGGCACGATCGAGATGGTTCCGTCAGGTTCGAGAACAGCGAGCTGAACTTCCTTCGCATCGGCGATGCCGTGCTCTCGAATGGCCATCTCAACCTCCTCCTGATCGACTCCCTCGCGCCGCATCACATCGGTCAGGTATTTGCCATCTCGCATCACGACCGCCGGCGCCGGCGTGAAGAGACGGTGAATGCGCGGCAGGTTGTCCAGCTTGCCAACCAGAAAGTTCAGACCCACCAGGGTTGCGATCAGGATGAAGCCGCCACCCAATGACGAGTCCGGCCCTGTGATCGCCGGCTGCAGTGCGTTGGCGACCAGAAGGATGAACACGAGGTCGAATAGCGTGAACTGGCCAACCTCGCGCTTGCCGAAAAGACGTAAGGCGATCAGGAGCGCCGTATAGATCAGTACGGCGCGCAGGACAAGCTCCCACGCCGGGACGCTCGGCAGGATGGCGACTAGAGCCGCGGTCTTACCTCGGACGCATCAGGATCAGGACGGCCGGGCCCAGCAGGACGATCCACAGCGTCGGGAAGATGCAGCCCACCATCGGCAGCATCATCTTCAAGGTCGCCTGGGCGCCTCTCTCCTGGGCTCGCTGGCGGCGCTTGCGCCGCATCTCGTCGGCCTGGATCCGCAAGATCTTGCCGATCCCGGTGCCGAACTGCTCTGACTGGATCACCGCCTGCATGAAGTTGTGGAGGTCCTCCACACCGCTGTTGCGCCCCATCTCGTCCAGCGCCTCGAGGCGCGGGCGGCCGAGGCTCACCTCACGCAGAGCCTTGCTGAGCAGGTCGGAGAGGGCGTTCCGGTATTTGTCGGTCACCCTCGCGAGCGAGGCGTCGAAACCAAGGCCGGCGTCGACGCAGATGACGAGCAGGTCGAGCGCGTCGGGCAGGCCCTTCTGGATCTCCGCGCGGCGGCCGTCGACCTTCTGTTTCAGCCAGAGCACCGGGAAGTAGAAGCCGAGGATTGCGCCGAGCGCGGCCGAGATGACCAGGTAAAGGGGGCTGCCAAGGAGCAGTCCGACCAGGAACCCCACCGCGGCGAGGATCGCAGCGGCGACCAGGCGGACCGCGGCAAAGTCCTCCGGTGTGAGGTTGCCGGGGCGCCCCGCGAGCTCGAGCTTGTTCAGCAGGTCCAAACGCGCCTTTTGGGGCGTCGACCGCGAGAGCAGCGAGCCGAGCTTCTCGATTGCGGGTCTCAGCACGCGCTCGCTGAAAGGCCGCTGGAGCTCGATCTCTTCGACGGTGAGCGGCTTCTCCCCGCCATAGACGGAGAGCCGCTGCTGGACCATTGCCGCGGTGTTCGTCGATGGGGTGCGCGCGATGCCGATGAAGATCATCAGCACTCCGATGCCGACGACCAGCGCCAGAAGCATTCCAGTTCCCATTTCTCTAGACCTCGATCGCCACGATGCGGCGAATGATCAGGTTGCCGATGAAGATCATGAACGCGCCGATGACGATCAGGATCCAGCCGATGAAGCTGGAGAACATCGGCTGGAAGTAGGTCGGAGTGACGAAGAACATGAATGCGGCGAGCAGGATCGGAAGGGCCGTGATGATCGAGCCTGACGCGCGAGCCTGGGCGGTCAGCGTTTGAATCTCGCCCTTGATTCGCACCCTCTCGCGGATCGTATAAGCGATGTTGTCCAGGATCTCGGCCAAGTTGCCACCGACCGTGCGGTGGATTGAATAGGCCGTGGCCACGAGGTCGAAGTCCTGGCTCGCGATGCGCTTTGTGATGTTGCCGAGGGCTTCGTCCGGCGAGCCACCGAGGTTCATCTCGCGTACAGCGCGGCCAAACTCGTCGCCGATCGGCGCGACCGCGTTTTTGGCCACTGTGTCGATCGCCTGTGCGAAGGAATAACCGGCCTTGAGCGCGTTGGAGAGCAGGGTCAGTGTGTCACCAAGCTGGCCGTTGAACTTCTTGAGGCGCTGGCTGACCCGGTACTTGACGTAGAAGCCAGGGATCAGATACCCGAGGACGAACGTGAGCAGTCCAAGGATGTTGGCGAACCTCCAGTACACGACGAGGGCCACGAGGAGGCCGGTGCCGACCTGGATCATGAAGAACTCGGACGGTCGGAGCTTCAGGTCAGCACGCTGCAGCTGTTCGAGGACCGACGGCTTGCCCTTCTTGGCGTCGCCACGACCCATCCGGTCGGCTGCCGGCTGGAAGAGCCGGTTGAGCGTGTCGCGCATGCCCGCCGTCTGGGGCAGCGCCGCCGCGCCCGCTGTCGTCACTCCATACGCGGCAAGCCGCGCCTGAAAGTCCTCCGCGCCGCCTGCGGAGCGACGCATCTGGCTGATGCCGAGGAAAAAAAGGAAGACGCCTGCGAAGGCGATCAGCCCGAAGAGCACGGGGATGGGTGGCATCAAATCCTCCTGAGGGTCAGTAGAGCTTATCCGGGGATGGCTGCTTTCCGGGCACGAATAGTTGTTCCGACACTTCCTCACCTTCAGACCGAAAGTGCTCCATGCGCATCGGCAGGGCACCGGTTGCGGTGTGGTACCCGACGGCCTTTCCCTCGGGGCTGACGCCGACCTGCTTGAACGTGAACAGCTCCTGGTACTGCACCTCGCCGTCCTTGATCCCGATGACCTCGGCGACGCTGACGATCCGGCGCACGCCTCCTCGGAGGCGGGACTGCTGGACGATCAGGTGGATGGCCGAGCCGATCGTTTCCCTGATGGCTCGCGACGGCAGGTCCTGGCCGGCCTGGAGGACCAGGGTCTCGAGACGGACCAGGCACTCTTTCGGGTTGTTGGCGTGGACGGTTGACATCGATCCATCGTGTCCGGTGTTCATGGCCTGGAGCATGTCGAGGGCCTCGCCGCCACGACACTCGCCGACGATGATGCGGTCGGGCCGCATACGGAGGCAGGTCTTGACCAGCTCCCGAATCGGGACTGCGCCCTTGCCCTCGACGTTGGGCGGTCGCGATTCGAGCTGGATCCAGTGCGGCTGCTGCAGTTGGAGCTCAGCCGCATCTTCGGCCGTGATCAGACGCTCCGTCTCGGGGATGAACGTGGAGAGGATGTTGAGGAGCGTCGTCTTACCTGAGCCGGTGCCCCCGGAGACGAGGATGTTCAGCCGCGCTCGTACACACGAACGCAGGAACGTCATGATGTCCGGGCTGGACGATCGGAAGCGGTTGACGATGTCGGCCGGGCCCCACTTCTCTTTGGCGAACTTTCGGATCGTCAGCGCTGGGCCTTTGAGCGCGATCGGCGGGATGACCACGTTGACACGGGAACCGTCTTTCAGGCGGGCGTCACAGATCGGCGTCGACTCATCGACCCGCCGCCCGACAAGGCTGACGATGCGGTCGATCACCTGGCGCATCTGCCGCTCCGACTCGAACGTCACAGATGAAAGGATCGGCTCGCCGCTCTTCTCCACGTAAATCTGCTTCGGGTGGTTGGCCATGATCTCGGTGATGCTCGGGTCAGCGAGCAGCGCCTCGAGCGGACCGAGCCCCAGCACGTCGTCGAGGACCGACTCGACAAGGCGCTCCTTGTCGTTCTTGGTCATGGTCATCGCCGTGCTGCGGAAGTACTCCTCGGCTAGCTCGAGGATCTTTTCGCGGACGCCCGACTTGTTGCTGGAGTCGATCTCGTCCGCGAACTTCTCGATCAGCTTCGCGTGGATCTGAACCTTGGCCGCTGTGAAAGCGGGCGACAGGTCGCCACCCACCACGGTGCGCGCCGGCGCCGCGGGGACCGCGGGCTGCGCTACCGGGGCAGGCGGCGTATAGGTAGGCGCGCCCGGAAGTGTCGCGGTGGCGGGGCCGTTGCCTGCCGGCCCCGCCGGTGGAACCGTCTGGTTCTGTTTGACCCTATCGAGGAGTCCCATCGGGCATCTCGGTTAAAGGCTCGTGAAGTGGTACTTGTTGTCGACCTGCTTCTGAGTCACACCGCCTGCGGCTGCGACGGTCGCGCATGTGGTGTCCTGGTTGTCCGTCGGTGCGGTCTTGTAGTCCTTGTATGACTCAAGGGTGTAGCGGATGGTCGTGTTGCCAAGGAACCACGTGAGGAACTCGGCGTCACACTGCGTGACCTCGATCGTGAGGCTCGAGGTGATGCCGCTCGTCGCGCCACCGCCGCTCGTCGCGCCACCGCCCGACGCGGGCTGGACGCCTGCCGCGGCAGGACCAAGGCCGATGATTCTCAGGTCCGTGAAGACGGTTTTGCTCACGACCTTGACCGGGCCTGTCTGCTGGCCGGTCGCGTTGAAGATCGTGAGGCTCGCCGACGCGATGACGGTGATGTAGTCGCCGACGCTGATGTGGCCTGCGACACCTTGCTGCTCACCAGTCGGAATCGTCATGGCGACGTAGCCTTTGGCGAGGGGAAGGTAAGCGGGGGCTGAGCCGGCCGGCACGAGTGTGATGTCCTTGGCCAGCATGTCGGATGTGATCACAGCGCCCTTGCTGATGTTGAGCTCCGAGATGAGGTTCACAACATCCGCCTTGCTCGCGTACGTGGTTGCCAGCGTGGCGTTGCCGTTGACCGAGATCTTCGCGGTTTCGAGGTCATCGGACGTGATCTGGTGCCGGAGGGGAATGGCTTGCTTGGCGATGACCACCGTGTTGGTGGGTCCGCCAATCGCACCGCCGCCTCCGAGGCTGCTGATGAAGAACACGGCGCCAAACGCGGCGATCGCGAGTATTACGCCGACGATGATGAAGAGACGACCTCCTCCAGGACGGGGTCTTGCTGCAGCAGGTGCGACGGCCAAACTAAGTCACCTCCGATGGAATCCTCAAGAGTGGCGACATTGTAACCATGGGAACCGCGATCTTCCCCCTAATTCGCTGTAAAGAAGAGAGCCCCTCGCGCGGGGCTCTCTTGAAGGTGCTAATACGTGGGTACTACGCTCCGAGGGCTGCTACGACGTTCGAGAACACGTTCTTGATCTGGTTACCCATCGTAAGAAGGATCACGATGACCACGATTGAGACGAGCACCAGGATCAGGGCGTACTCAACCATTCCCTGGCCTTCCTGACGAGTCGTAAGGCTGCGAAGTTTCATGTAAAGGCTCAACATTTCTGCGATTTCACCTCCTTTTTCCTGAACTACAGGTTTCTGTCCTGTGTGACGCTGCCCGGTCCCACTTCTTGCGGGCTGCCGGGCCCTCTCGCGGACGAGGATGGTACTCAGCGGTCCCAGGCAGGTCAATTCATTAGCCAAAACGACCGGATGCCCGGCGGCGGTCGCTAACCTTTGGCACTCGAAATGGTCACGGGCGTCGCAGAGCATGTGCAGAGACGCTCGGCGGCCTACTGGCGGGACCTCCTGCTCGGCCGGCTGGTCCCCTCTCTCTTCTTCAGCCTCTTCCTCGCCCGGCAGCTGATCCTGCTCTGGAGCGGGCTCCGCGGCCTCCATCAACCCTCCGA
This sequence comes from Chloroflexota bacterium, assembly GCA_005880915.1. Lineage (GTDB taxonomy): Bacteria > Chloroflexota > Dormibacteria > Dormibacterales > Dormibacteraceae > 40CM-4-65-16. Next base: position 335,385 of record VBIW01000034.1, read on the forward strand.
CCTGCTCTTCGTCATCCAGCAGGTCCTGGCGCTCGCCTATTTCACGCTGCTGGTCGTCCTGTACGCCGTGCGTCTACCCCAGCGCGGCACCGACCATCGCCTGGCGGTGATCTTCATCGCCTTCAGCGGTACGTTCTCCGCGATCAGCGCGAGCTTCCTGCCGGGCGGGACCCACCGTGAAGGCCTGGTCTTGATCGGAGACCTGCTGGCAACCGCAGGCCTTGCCTATTCGGTCTGGGGCCTGGCTTACCTCAGGCGATCGTTCTCGATCATCCCCGAGGCCCGACACCTCGTGACCGGTGGGCCGTACGGGCTGAGCCGGCACCCCGTCTACCTCGGCGAGATCGCCACCGCGATCGGCATCAACCTGGCGACGGGTGGCTGGCTGAGCGCGCTGGCGATCGCCTACTTCATCACGTGCGAGGTGCTGCGCATCGGCTGGGAGGAGCGGGTGCTCTCGGCCGCGTTCCCGTCCGAGTACCCGGCTTACGCCCAGCGCGTGTCACGCTACCTGCCCAACCCATTCCGCCCGCGGGCGTGAGTTGAGCCTGGCCGAGCGCCTCTCCGCGAAGACGCTGCTGATCGGCGGCGTGATGATCGTCATCGTCGGACTCTTCGTCGGTACCGAACAGGACCCTGACTTCTGGTGGCACCTTCGCATCGGGCGCTGGATGTTGGAGAACGGCCACCTGCCGACCACAGACATCTTCACCTTCACCGCGTCGAGCCACGTCTGGACCGATCACGAGTACCTCACCGAGATCGTCATGTGGCTCATCTACGCCAACCTCGGACTCGCCACGCTCGTCGTCGTTTTTGGTCTCCTGACCTGGGCCGGCTTCTGGCTGATGTACCTGCAGGTCCGCCGCCAGCCCTTTGTCTTCGTCGGGCTGGGGCTGGCGATCGGCGCCCTCGCGGGCTCGCCGATCTGGGGCCCTCGGGCGCAGATGATCACCTTCGCGCTCAGCTGCCTGGAGCTGTACTGGCTGCAGGGCTACCTGAGCGGCAGGAGCCGGGCCCTCAACTACTTACCGTTTGTGATGGTCCTGTGGGCGAACCTCCACGGCGGCTGGGTAATCGGGTTTGTCTGGCTCGGCGTGGCGCTTGTCGCGGAGCTATTGATGTGGGCGTGGGACCAGGACAACCCGGCCTACCGGATGCACGTCCGGCGGCTGGCGGTGATCACGGCGGCTTGCGGCCTCGCCGTCGCCGCAACCCCCCACTTCCTGAGCCTATATCCCTATCCCTTCCAGACCGAGGGCAGCGTCGCCCAGCAGCGCCTCATCGTCGAGTGGTTCTCGCCCGACTTCCACCAGGTGTTCCTGCGCCCGTTTGAGGCAATGGTGTTCTTGCTCCTCGCCGGGTTCGCCCTGAGGAGACCGACGCTCTACGAGTTCTTGCTCGTGGCCATCGCGCTGTTCCTCGCCCTTCAGTCGGTACGCAACGTGGCCCTGTTCGTCGCCGCGTCAACTCCAGTTCTCGTCAACACATACAGCGCGTGGTGGAAGGAATTCTCGGTTGGTCGCAAATGGACGTCGACGATGCCACCCCGGCCGGCGTTCGCCGTTATCACCGCGGCCGTGCTAGTGGTGATCCTGGGTGTCACGACGCTTCGCGTCGGCAACGAGATCTCGCCGGCGAAGCAGCAGAACCTCGACGCCGCAAGCTATCCCATCGGCGCCGCCGACTGGCTCGCGGCGCATCCCGATGTGGGGACCCACATGTACAACCAGTACGGGTGGGGCGGCTACCTCGCGTATCGCTTCTACCCGCAGAAGAGCCGGCAGGTGTTCATCTTCGGCGAGGCGGCGTTGATGGGTGACAACCTCTTGAACGAGTACGAGGACGTGCAAACGCTGCGCTCGGACTGGAAGCAGATCCTCGACAAGTACAGCGTCGACTACGTGGTCTACAACAAAGGCGAGGCCCTGTCGAACGTGCTGGCGACGCAGCCTGACTGGACTCTCGTCTACCAGGACTCGGTCGCGGTCATCTTCGTCAAAACACCTTCCAGATCTTGAAGTTCGGTGTGTCGTAGGTGGGCGGTCCGAGGGCTGAGGGCGGGGCGGTCTGGAGGTCCACGGTCCAGATCACGTAGCGGATGTCGTTGGCCTTGATGAACTGCTCGATGTCCGTCTGGCCGGTCAGCAGGCTGAGCGCGACCTGGGTCTTGTTCGCGTAGTCGAAGGTCTCGTCGTAGTGGCCGACGTAAACCGTGTCGGGGCTGTACGCGGGGACGTAAAGACCCACGCCCGGCATGGCCAGGACGCGGCCGGCCGGCTGCGAGCCAAGCCAGGTCAGCCCGTTGAACTCGGCCGTGTTGACCGAATACTGCGGCTGCCCGGCAACCGCCAGGGGCGCCAGGACGAGGAATGCGCTGCCGATGGCCGCGAACGCCACATAAGAAAAAGGAATCAGGCGGCGCGCGCGAATGCTGCGCAGACGAGGCAGGATCGCTTCGTACATGCCTCGGGCCGCAAGCACCACGAGCGGCAGGTAAAGGGCGTCGAGGAAGCGGCGGCGCAGATCCCCGGCGGGATTCGGCAGATAGAGAATCGCTGCGAGCAGGACGATCCAGGCGACCAGGAACAGGTCCTCGCGCGTGCGCCGGCGCAACGCCCCGGGCAGACCCGTCAGGGCAAGCAGGAGCTGCGGCGCGATGGCGAAGAACAGGCTGAAGCTCTCAGGCGGGAGGGCGTTTTTGGAGTGGAACGTCCAGCGCTGGACCTCCGGGTTGCCGACGAACGCGAGATACGAATAAAGGATGTAGGGCGCTGGGATCGCAAACGCGAGGGCTGCGGCCACCCACCCGCGGGGCCGCGCCGGACGGAGAAGCAGGGCAACTCCGGTCGCGCCGGCCATGAGGATCGGCATCTGGGGATGGATAGAGGCCTGACCCAGCCAGGCGAGGCCGGCGAGCAAGCCCAGCCATATGCTGCCGCGGTCGATCGCCTTCAAAGTCAGCGCGACTCCCAATGCGGCAAAGACGCCCGACCACGCGAAATGAGGCAGCGCCAGAACGGAGTAGAAGGCCGTGAGCTCCGGCATGCGCCAGTCGAGCGTGTCGGTCTGGTTGCCGAAGATGACCGGGTGGCCGAGCGCCTGGATCACGTAGCCCATGCCAAGGCCGACCGCGCAGAAGAGGAAGGCAAAGCGGCGCGCCGTACAGTCCTGGATGAAATGGCAGATGAAGAGCCACGCGGCCGCCATGAGGGCGAAGGCGGCGGCGATTCGCGCCAGGTGGAAGACGACGATGAGCGGAAGGCTCGTCAGCCCGGCGATGTGCCCGAGAACGATCCAGAAAATGAAGAGGTATGCGGAGGGGCTCGCCTCGGTCGTGTAGCGGTTCTGCCACGACCACGCCCCCTCCCAACCCTGGCGCATCTTGGCCAGGTAAGTGTTCGCGTCGTCGCCCAGGTAGAAGAAGCCCATGAACACCTGGCCGTGGGGCTGCACCGCGTAGGCGTATAGGTAAGGGACGGCGGTGACGATCGCGAGGGCAAGGCCAGTGAGCAACGGCAGGCGCCACGCTCCAATTGCTGACCGCTTGTCCACGCCCCTCTCCCCGACCCTCTCCCCTGTGGGGAGAGGGTGGCTCAGGACGGCTTTCATTTGGTCATCCTCAGACGCAGAACCGTCAATAGGGCTCTACGGATCTCTCCTTGCGAGACCTTGGAGGCGCCGGCGATGCGGTCCTCGAACCTGATCGGCACCTCGACCACCGGATAGCCGAGCTTCACCGTGCGGTGCACCATCTCGATCTGAAAGGAGTAACCCTGCGAGACGACCTCGTCCAGCTTGATGCTCGACAGAAGATCGCGCGTATAGCAGCGAAAGCCCGACGTGCAGTCATGAATGCGGAGGCCGAGGAGCGTCCGGCAGTACGCGTTCGCACCCCGCGAAAGGAACAGGCGATGCGCCGGCCAGCCGACGATCTCGCCACCGCGCATGTAACGCGATCCGATGGCCAGCCCGCCGGAGCCGCGCGCGGCCTCGACGATCGAATCCAGGTCCTGCGCCCGGTGCGAGCCATCAGCGTCCATCTCCACAAACAGGGCTGTCCCCTCGGCAAGCCCAATACGGAACGCATCTTCATACGCGCTCCCGATGCCGAGCTTGCGATCCCGGTGGAGGACGCGGACCCCACCGTCGCCATCGGCCAGCTCGTCCGCAAGCTTGCCGGTTCCGTCGGGCGATGCATCGTCGACGATCAACACGTCGTGGCCGAGATGCCGCACGCCGGTGACGACCCTCTCCAGGTTCTCGCGCTCGTTGAACGTTGGCAGCACGACGAGGACCTCGGTCGGCCGCGAGGTTCGCCTGGTCAGGTTTGGTTCGGCGCTCACCCGCGCAGCCTCACCCGAATCACATGCCAGAGCATGTCGAGCGAGCTGCTTACGGCGCTGACCTTGGTCGGAGCAGAGTTGCGCCACACGACCGGCACCTCGGCGATCTTCACGCCCTGCCTGCGCGCTCGAAACAGCACCTCAGGGTCGTAGCCGAATCCATCGGTCGTCAGGCCGGCGAAGACCCTCTGAGCGACGTCGGCTCGAAAGAGCTTGAACCCGCATTGCGTGTCCCAGATGCCGGGCAGTAGCACGACCTGCACGATGAGGTTGAACACCTTGCCCATCAGGACGCGATAGATCGGCTGCGATATCTCCACGCGCGACCCTCGTAGAGCACGGGACGCAATGGCCACACCTGCGCCGCGCCCGAGCGCGGCCTGCAGCTTGTCGAGCTCCTCGATTGGTGTCGAGAGGTCGGCGTCAGTGACCAGGATCTCGTCGCCCTTCGCGGCGGCGACTCCGACCGCGAGCGCCCGTCCCTTGCCCCTGTTGTGCGGCAGAACCTCCACCCGTACGCCATGGTGACGATCCACCGCGGCATCCATGACCTGACGGGTCCCGTCCCCGCTTCCGTCGTCCACGAGGATCAGCTCGTATGGGGTCTTCTTGGCGTCGAGATACCGCTCGATCTGCTCGATGGTGCGCGGGAGCCGCTGTTCCTCGTTGTAGCAGGGCACCACGACGCTGAGCACGGCTCGGGATATTACTTGCCGGCGCTTAGAACCTTCAGTGCGTAAACCGGAAGCACAGCCATGCGGCGGACACGCCACGGCTGGCGGCCCAGGCGGTGGAGCCACTCGAGGCCGGCCCTCCTCATCCACACCGGCGCACGTCGCGCACGCCCGGTCAGGTAATCGAAAGACCCGCCCACTCCGACCGCGACCGCGACTCCCAGACGATCCCTCAGGCGGTCGATCCACATCTCTTGCGCCGGCGCGCCGAAGGCGACCAGCAACACGTCCGTCTTGTGGGCATGGACGCGCTCGAGCGTCTCGACATCAAACGAAGGTCCGGGACCGCCCGCATGCGCCGCCACCGCCAGGTCCGGGTTGGCCGCGCGCAGCTGCGCCGCCAGCTCGTCCGCCACGCCCGGCTTTGCGCCGAGAAGGAACAGCCTGAATCCGCGGCGCGCGCAGAGCGCGGCGAGCGGCTCGATCAGGTCGGCGCCGGCGACCGGCCCCGCGAGGGTGCAGCCCCTACGCCGGACCGCCCACACGACTCCGGTGCCATCGGCGAGGCAGAGGGCAGCCGAGTCGAGCACCCGCGCGAACTCCCCGTCGCCCTGCGCTCGCATCACGAATTCGGGGTTCACGGTGGCCACGAGGTGCGGCCCTCCCTGGTCGACGAAACGCTCGATCTCACCGAGCGCCGAGCTCATGTCCAGGCAGTCGACCCGAACGCCGAGGACTCGAGCCTCCCTCAAGACCTCGATCAGCCCGGCTGGAGCGGGTACGTGTTGGGCTCCACCTCTACGTTCGAGATGGTGACGTAGGGCATGCTCGGGCCGAGCTTGGTCCCGAAGTCCTGGAGCGACTCGCCGCCGCCGACCCGCACGCGACCCCACGTGAACCGATCGGCCACGCTGTGCGTCGTCGAGTCTCGGTCGGTCGTCACCGCTGAGCTGTACCCGGCCTGCCGGACCGCATCGACCGTCTGCGTGTTGAACTGTCCGGACGGGTACGCGAAGTCGAGCACTGGGTGCCCGACGAGCTGCTCGAGCTGCCGCTTCGATTGTGAGACCTCATTCACCACCGATCCAAATCCCATCCGCGCGAGGTTCGGGTGGTGGACCGTGTGGGAGGCGATCTCGATCCCGGCGTGGTCCATCTCGAGGACCTGTGCGTGCGTCACGTACAGGGGCTGGTCGACGAATCCGCTCACGATGTAGGCGACCGCTGTGAAGCCGTGCGCCTGGAGGATCGGGAAGGCGGTTGTGTAGAGGTCCTGGTAACCGTCGTCGAACGTCATCACGACCGGGCGCGCCGGGAGCGGCCGGACGCCGTTGAAGTATTCGCGGACCTGGTTGAAGTTCACCGGGTGGTATCCGTGCCCGTGCAGCCAGTCCATCTGAGCCTCGAAGTCCGCGGCGGACACCGAGAGCTTGAAGCCCAACGGGTCGGCCCGAATCGAGGGCGGCTTGCGGATGTAGTGGTACATGAGGATGGGCAGCCGAATAGTCGGCGCGCCCAGGGGCACGATCTGGTGCCGCGAGATGAAGTATTCGCGGTCGCCGGACCCCGCCCGGACAGTCAGTATCGGATCGACCTGGACGGTGACGGCGGCCAGACCGGCGGCGTGCGCCGGACGCGGCACGGCGAGCGAGTCATCCACCTGGAGCAGGTAAGAGGTTGCCAGGAGCAACGCCGCCGCGACCCCGACGCGGCCGGCGACATGCCCCATGGCCGTTAGCTTAAGGTCGTCCAAAGAGTGCCGTCGCAAAAAGATTCATTCACCATCGCGGTGGATATCAACCCCGCAACCCGTGGGCTGGTTACGGGCACCGAGACCCTCACACGCGAGGTATGCGCGCGCCTCCCAGCAGCTGCGCCCGAGCATCGGTGGCGTTTCTTCGCGGCCCGGCCGCGAGCCGGGCTTGGCGTCGATGTCATGGTCCTGCCGTTTCCGCGCCTGTGGTCCCAGGTGCGGCTGCCGATCGCCCTGGCGAGCGAGCGACCCGACCTCCTCTTCGTCCCTGGCCACGTCCTCCCCTTTGCGTGGCCCGGCAAGGCTCTGACAGTGGTGCACGATCTTGCTTTCGAGCGGCATCCTGATGCCTACACGCGTGGTGACCGCGCGTACCTTCGTCTGAGCACGCGGTGGGCGGTGGCGCGATGCCGGCTGCTGATTGCTGTGTCCGAGTCGACCAAGCAAGACCTGGTCGAGTTCTACGGCGTGTCGCCGGACCGCATCCGGGTCGTGCCCCTGGGAATCAGCCGGCCGGCCACCACCGCTGCGCCGGCAGCGCGACTGGCTGAGCTCGGTCTCAATGGGACCTTCGTCCTCCAGGTCGGTCGCATCGAGCGACGAAAGAACCAGGCCGTCGCGCTGGCTGCGGTGGAGCGGCTCGACGGGGTGACTCTCGTCGTAGCGGGCGCAGAGCGGGACAAGGCGCTTGCCGAGCAGCTGCGCAACTCGACCCACTCCCGCGTCCTGGGCGCGGTCGACCAGCCAACCCTCGAGCTCCTCTACAAACGCGCGGCCGCGGTCGTGGTGCCGAGCCTCTACGAAGGCTTCGGCCTGCCGGTGCTCGAGGCGATGGCGCGAGGCAAGGTCGTGGTGGCGGCGAAGTCCTCCTCGCTGCCGGAAGTCGGAGGTGAGGCAGCGCTGTATTTCCACAGCTCAACCGACCCCGACCACCTGGCCAGGATCCTCGAGCTCGCGATCGGCGACCAGGCTCTCCGCACCAAGCTGGCGCGGATCGCAAAGACACGCGCCGCGAAATTCACGTGGGAGAAGACCACGGCGGGGATCGCCGCGGTGATCAACGAGGTGCTGGCCGCTTAGTCGCATCATCGACGGCCCGCCACGTAAGGCGAGCACTCCGCTCCCAGCTGAACTGAGCCGCGCGAAGGATGCCTCGGTGGCGAAGGTCTGCCGCCAGCTGCGTGTCCCCCACCACCCGCTCCAGAGCCTTGCGCCATGCGTCGGGTTCGCCGGCGGAAACGACGATGCCCGCGTCCTGGACCACCTCCGGCAGGCTGGACCGGTCTGAGACGACGACCGGAGTCCCGCACGCCATCGCCTCGAGGGGAGGCAGGCCGAACCCCTCGTACCAGGCGGGATGCGCAAGCACGCGGGCGAGGTTATAGATCGCGGGGAGCTCGTCTGGGTCGACTGACTCGAGGTGGTGGAGCCGTGGTCCGAGGCGCGCCATCTTCTCCCGGATTGCCTCATACAGCCAGCCCCACGAGCCGACCACTACGAGGTCCGGGCGGTCCCGCATCAGGACCCAGCCGTCAAGCAGAGTCTCGAGGTTCTTTCGCGGTTCGACCGTGCCCACGAAGAGGATGAAGCGCTCCGGCAGTCCAAGCCGCGCCCGTGCGTCGGCGAGCTCCTCCGCGCCCATGGGCCGAAACTTCGGCGAGACGCCGTGCGGCACGACCTGGATTCGGGCACGGTCCAGGCCGAATATCTCCGCGACGTCCGTCGCCGTGTTCTCGGAAACCGCGATCACGACGTCAGCGCGCAGGACAGAGCGCGGGACCACGAGCCTGGTGCTCAGCGGTTGGCGGCCTGGAAACCAACGCGGGTTCCGGTAGATGGCGAGGTCGTGGACGGTGATGACCGAGGGACAGCCGACCCGTCCGAGCGGTAGGGCGCCGGCCGGACCAAAGTAAACATCCGGGTGAAGCCGCCGGATCTCCGCCGGCCACTGGACGTGGCGTCCCACCAGGCGCATTCGCGGCAGCAGGCGGTACGCCGCGTCCGGTACGTGGACGAAACCCCCGGGTGGTCCAAACACTGTGAAACGGCAATCGGGGCGATCGACCGCCATCGCGTGCAGGATCTGAGTCGTGTAGACCCCGACGCCGGCTCGAGGCCGCTCGAGCCCCGACCCATCGACCACGACCCGGAGATTGTTCACCTCCCCACTCGCAGCGTAGAGGCGAGGGGTCTTTCACCTCCCCACTCGCTGGGGAGGTCGGGCCGCCCCGCGGCCCGGGTAGGGACATCCGAGCCGCAATCAACGCAGATAAGACTGATTCCGTTTCAACACTTCGAAGTTCTCGAGCGCGAGGCCCGTGCCGCGCACGACGATGGTCTGCGGTTCGTCCGCCACCACGGCCGGAATCCCTGTGTGCATCGATAGGTAGCGGTCCAGTCCTCGCAGCTGAGCCCCGCCGCCGGTCAGCACGATCCCGCGGTCGAAGATGTCCGCCGCGAGCTCGGGCGGCGTCTCCTCGAGCACGTCACGCACCGCGCCGACGATGAGCCGCAGCGGCTCCTGGATCGCGTCCACGATGTCGTTCGACGTCACGTCGACGTGCTTGGGCAGCCCGGTGACAAGGTCGCGTCCGCGCACCTCGGTGACCAAAGGTTGCTTCATCGAGACCGCGGATCCCACAGCGATCTTCGCCTCCTCCGCGGTGCGCTCCCCGATCAACAGGTTGTGCTTGCGCTTCAGGTAGGCGGCGATCGAGTCGTCGATCCGGTTGCCTCCGACTCGAATGGAGTGCGCCACCACCATCCCCGATAGCGAGATGACTGCGATCTCGGTCGTCCCGCCGCCGACGTCGCAGATCGCGTTGCCTCTCGGCTCGGCGATCGGCAGCCCTGCGCCGATTGCTGCGGCGAGGGGCTCGTCGATGAGCCACGCCTGCCGCGCGCCGGCGGAGATCGCGGCTTCGGTGACGGCGCGGCGCTCGACGGAGGTGACCCCCGACGGAACGCAGATCATGATCTCGGGCTTGAACAGGCGCTGCCGGCCCTGCACTTTCCCGATGAGGTGGTGAAGCATGCCCTCGGTCACTACGAAGTCTGCGATCACCCCCTCGCGCATTGGGCGCACGACCTGGATCGAGTCGGGCGCGCGGCCGACCATCTCGAAGGCCTGCCTGCCAACCGCCAGGATCCGGGTCCCATCGCGGTTGACCGCAACGAGCGAAGGCTCGTTGACCACGATGCCCTCGCCCTTGACGTAGATCAGGACCGTCGACGTGCCGAGGTCGATGCCAATCTTCTTCGAGAGAATCGACATTATTCGTAGAGGTGACCCGACGCGGGCGGCCCGGAGTCGACGCTCGCGCTCTTGATTCGCGCCCCGACCGACTCGAGCTTCCCCACCATGTCCTCGTAGCCCCGCTCGACGTGCCACGCGTTGCGCAGCAGGCTGTCTCCCTCCGCGCACAGCGCGGCGATGACGAGGGCGGCGCCGGAGCGGATGTCGGGAATGGCGACCTCGGTGCCGCGAAGCCGGCATGGGCCGTGCACGATGGCGTGAAGGCGTCCCTCGACCGTTATGCCCGCACCCATCTTCGCCAGCTCGCGCACGTGCTGGAAGCGGTTCTCGTGCACGTACTCGGAGATGACGCTCTCGCCTTCGGCCTGGGTCATCAACGCCATGAACTGCGGCTGGAGGTCCGTCGGGAAACCTGGAAACGTCCATGTCGACATGTCGATCGGCATCAGCGGCGACTGCCGCGAGCGACCGACTCGGAACCAACCCTCGCCCGCCTCGACCTCCGCCCCCGCCTGCTCGAGCTTCAGCAGCAGCACCTCCAGGTCCTCGGGCCGGCTGCACTCGATGCGCAGCTCGCCGCCCGCGGCCGCGACCGCGATCGCATACGTCCCAGCCTCGAGGTAGTCGGCGATCACGGTGTGCTCCGCGCCATGCAGCTCATCGGTTCCGTCGACGATCAGCCGCTCGGTCCCGATGCCCTCGATCCGCGCGCCCATCTTCGTCAGCAGGCGGCACAGGTCCTGGACGTGGGGCTCGCGCGCGGCATTGAAGATCTCGGTCCGGCCCTGAGCCTTCACCGCCGCAAGCAGGATGTTCTCCGTGCCCGTGACTGTCGGCAGGTCGAACACGATGCGGTTGCCGCGCAGGCGGTCGGCGGTGGCGATGATCTCGTCCTTGGTCTCGCTGATGTGCGCGCCCATCTGGCGGAATCCACGCAGATGCTGCTCCACCCGCCGGGCGCCGATGTCATCGCCGCCGGGTCGCGGCACGCGCGCCCTGCCGAAGCGCCCGAGCAGCGCACCAAGCAGGACGATCGTCGCCCGCATGCGGCGGCCGAGATCGTCAGGCACGTCGTTGCGAACCGCGGCGCCCGTGTCGAGCATCACCGTGCCCTCGCCTTCGGATCGCCCTCCCAGCTCGGTCAGGATCTCGGCCATTACCGTGGAGTCGGTCACCCTCGGCACGTTGTGAAGAGTCACGCGGTCGGTGGTGAGCAGAGCGGCCGCCATCTCCGGTAGGGCGGCGTTCTTGGAACCGCTGACGCATATGTCGCCGGACAACTGCGCGCCTCCGGTTATGCGCAGCGCGCGGTCGCGCCCCGTCACGTCTCCCTTCATCAAGGGCTAAAAGTATCGGGCCCGGGTGTTATCCGCGCCGGGCCCTCGCCAGTCGCAGCCGCGCTTCCGCCATCGCCAGCGCGTTTTGGAACTCGGTCTCCTCGGCCGCTGTCAGCGTGCCTTTGAGCCGCTCCTGGGCGCGCCGCCTCGCCTCCTCGGCGGCGCCGATCGAGATCTCGTCTGCATGCTCGGCCACGTCGGCCAGCACCGTGACGCGGTCCGGCAGCACTTCGAGAAACCCGCCGCCCACGAAAAGAAGCTGCTCCTGGCCGCCCTGCGTGATCTTCAATGAGCCGGGTTTGAGGATCGTCATGAGCGGCGCGTGATGCGGCAGGATGCCGAGCTCGCCGTCGATCCCGGTGGCGACGATGAAGTCGACGTCGCCCTCGAAGAGGCTGCGCTCGACGCTGACGACTCGAAGCGGTACCGCCAATTAGCTACCCTCTTTCTTCTTCATCGCTTCGCCCTGCTCGCGTGCCTCGTCGATGGTGCCGACCATGTAAAAGGCCTGCTCCGGCAGGTCGTCGTGCTTGCCCTCGAGGATCTCCTTGAAACCCCGGACCGTCTCGCTTCTGGACACGTATTTGCCTTCGCGGCCGGTGAATCGCTGAGCAACGCTGAACGGCTGAGAGAGAAATCGCTGCACTTTCCGCGCCCGCGAAACCGCCTGCTTGTCGTCCTCTGAGAGCTCTTCCATACCGAGGATCGCGATGATGTCCTGCAGGTCCTTGTAGCGCTGCATGATCTTCTTCACGCCCTGCGCTGCGTCGTAGTGATCCTGGCCCACGATCGCCGGCTCGACGAACCGGCTCGAGGACCCAAGCGGATCGACCGCCGGGTAGATGCCGATCTCGACGAGTGAGCGCTCCAGGCGAAGAGTGGCGCCAAGGTGGGCGAACACCGTCTGGATCGCGGGGTCGGTGTAGTCGTCGGCCGGGACATACACGGCTTGCACCGAGGTAATCGAACCTTTTCGGGTCGACGTGATCCGCTCCTGCAGCTCGCCCATCTCAGAGGCCAGGGTGGGCTGGTACCCGACCGCCGACGGCATGCGTCCGAGCAGCGCCGACACCTCGGAGCCCGCGAGAAGGTAGCGAAAAATGTTGTCTACGAACAGGAGGGTGTCGGCCCCCTCTTCGTCGCGGAAATACTCGGCCATCGTCAGCCCGGTGAGGGCCACGCGCGCCCTGGCGCCCGGCGGTTCGTTCATCTGGCCAAAGACCAATGCCGTCTGCGGGAGCACTCCGGCGTCCTGCATCTCGACGTACATGTCGTTGCCCTCGCGCGTGCGCTCCCCCACTCCGGCGAACACGGAACGGCCCTTGTGCTGGTACGCGATGTTGCGGATGAGCTCCTGCACGATGACCGTCTTGCCTGTGCCGGCACCGCCGAACAGCCCGATCTTGGACCCCTTGGCGAAGGTGCAGATCAGGTCGACGACCTTGATGCCGGTCTCCAGAATCTCCACCTTGGCCTGCTGCTCGGATATGGGCGGGGCCAGACGGTGAATCGGCCACCGGGTCGTACCTTCGGGCGTCGGTTCGTCGTCGATCGCGTTGCCGATCACGTTGAACATCCGGCCGAGCGTTTCGACGCCAACAGGCACAGAGATCGGCGAGCCGGTCGCATGCACCGGGTCGCCGCGGTGAATGCCGTCGGTCGAGTCCATGGCGATGCACCGGACGACGTTGTCGCCGATGTCGGATGCAACCTCCAGTACGACCTTTCGCCCGTCTGCGGTCGTGACCTCGAGCGCCTCGAAGAGCTCCGGCTGGTCGCCGGGATCGAACTGGACGTCGGTGACCGCGCCGATGACCTGGCTGATCCGGCCTTGTCGCGTGGCCTTTTTCTCTTTCTTCTCTGTCTTGTGTTTGGTCTTTGCCATCTTTGACTCCTTCCTCAGGTCGAGCCGCTCACAGCCGCAGAGCCGCTCACGATCTCCATCAGCTCGGTGGTGATGCCGGCTTGTCGAACCTTGTTCGCGTAGAGCGTCAATGAGTCGATCAGGTCGCCCGCCGCTTTGGTCGCATTCTGCATCGCGATCATCTTGGCCGAGTACTCGCTCGCCTTGTTCTCGAGCACCGCTTGGAAGACCTGCGTCTCGACGTAGCGCGGCAGCAAGCCATCGAGCACAGCCTCGGGCTCAGGCTCGTAGATGTAGTCGGCCTGCGGTCCCTGGCGCTCGCCCTCGCGCTTTGGTATCTCCGCAGGAATCAGGACGCGGATCGTCGGCTCCTGTCTCAACGTGGAAATCCACTTTGCGTAGCAGAGCAGCACTGCGTCAGTGTTGCCCTTGGTGTACTCCTCCAGCGCAACGGTGACGGCCGGAAGCACCTGCCCCGGGCTCGGCCGGTCGGGGAGATTGCTGACCTCCGCGATGACGTCGCGGCCAAATCGGAGAAGGAAGTCGCGGCCCTTCCGTCCCAGTGTCACGTAGCGCTGCTGAGCCGGGTAGTTCTGATTCATGTATCGCGTCGCGGCACGGATGTTGTTGACGTTGATCGCGCCGCACAGGCCCTTGTCGGTGGTGACAAGGATCATCACCGCGCGGCCGCCCTCGCGGCGGACGAGGAAGGGATGCTTGTACTCAGTCGCCCGCTCGCCGACCGTCTGTAAAACCTCGATCATCTTGTCCGCGTAAGGGCGCGTCGCCTGGACCGCCGCCTGCGCACGTCGCAGCCGAGTGGCGGCGACAACCTGCATCGCCTTGGTGATCTTCTGCGTGTTCTTGATCGAATCGATGCGGCGGACGATGTCTCGGAATGCAGGCACTGGCTACCCTTTCTTGCTTGCGGCCGGGGCCGGCTGGGCGGCGGGGTCGGGCTGGTCTTCGTAGCCCTCGACGCCGAACTGGTGGTTGAAGGTCGAGATCGCGGCGTTCAAGCGCGCGAAGAGGTTGTCGTCCAGCGCTTGCTGCTTGTCGATCGCCTCGAGCAGGCCCTGGCGGTCGCTCTTCAAGAAGCGGACGAACCCGCCCGTCCACTCGAGGACGCGAGCTACGGCCACCTTGTCCAGGTGTCCCTGCGTGCCGGCATAGAGCACGGCGACCTGCTCCGCCAGCGGGACAGGCTGATACTTGTCCTGCTTGAGCAGCTCGGTGAGACGCGCGCCTCGCTCGAGCTGGTTTCGCGTTGCGGTGTCGAGGTCCGAAGCGAACTGCGCGAATGCGGCGAGCTCCCGGTACTGCGCGAGGTCGAGGCGCAGCTTGCCCGAGACCTGGCGCATCGCCTTGGTCTGGGCATCACCACCGACGCGCGACACGCTGATGCCGACGTTGAGCGCCGGCCTCTGACCTGCGTTGAACAGGTCCGACTGCAGGTAGATCTGGCCGTCCGTGATGGAGATGACATTGGTCGGGATGAAAGCAGACACGTCGTTGGCCTGGGTCTCGATCACAGGCAGCGCGGTCAGCGAGCCCCCGCCGTGCGCCTGACTCAGCTTGGCGGCGCGCTCGAGCAGCCGCGAGTGGAGATAGAAGACGTCGCCGGGATACGCCTCCCGGCCGGGCGGGCGGCGCAGCGTCGCGGAGAGCTGGCGGTACGCCCATGCCTGCTTGGTCAGGTCGTCGTAGCAGCACAGCGCTTCCTTGCCCTGCTCCATGAAGTACTCGCCCATCGCACATCCGGCGTAGGGTGCGATGTACTGCAGGGACGCAGGGTCTGCTGCCGTGGCGGCGACGATGATCGTGTAGTCCATGGCGCCGTTCTCTTCCAGGGTCGCCGCCACGCGCGCGACGGACGCGGCGTTCTGCCCGATCGCGACGTAGATGCAGTAGAGGTCCTTTCCCTTCTGGTTGATGATCGTGTCGAGCAGCACCGTCGTCTTGCCCGTGAAACGGTCGCCGATGATCAGCTCGCGCTGGCCGCGGCCGATCGGGATCATGGCGTCGATCGCCTTGATGCCCGTCTGCACGGGGCTGTCGACGCGCTTGCGGGTGATCACGCCCGGGGCGATCTTCTCCACCGGCAGCGTCCTGGTGGTCTTGATCGGCCCTTTGTCGTCGAGCGGCACGCCCAACGGGTTGACGATCCGCCCCAGCAGCTCGTCGCCGACCGGGACCTCGAGCAGACGTCCCGTCGTCCGGACCTCATCGCCTTCATGCAAGTGGCCGAACTCGCCGAGGATGACGGAGCGAACCTGGTCCTCTTCGAGGTTGAGGGCGAGGCCGTAAGTCTCGTGCGGGAACTCGAGGAGCTCGCCGGCCATCGCGTTCTGCAAGCCGTAGATCTGCGCGATGCCGTCGCCGACGGCGACGATGCGGCCGACGTCCGCCGAGACCAGGCTCGCGTCGAAATCCTTCAACCGTTCCTTGATGACCTCTGAAATCTCTTTCGTGCTGATTCCCAACTCGATTTCTCCTACCTGGACGCCAATCGGCGTCGCAGCTGCTCCAGCCTCGCGGCGACGGTCGCGTCGGCGACGTGGTCGCCGTACTGCAGTCTCAGCCCTCCTATGACGCGAGGGTCGACGACGACCGTGAGCCGGACTTCTTTCTTCAATTGCGTCGACAGCTGCTCGGTGACGCGCTGGCGGTCGTGCGCGCTCAGCTCGATCGCGGTGGTGACTGTGGCTCGCACGCGACCCGCCGCCTCGTCGGACAAGCGTTGAAACTCGTCCTCGATCGCGGGCGCCTCGTCGATCCGGCCAGATTCGATGAGGAGCCTGGCGAGGTTCGTTGCTTCCTCGTCGAACAGGTGCGGGGCGTCCGCGACGAAAGCCTCGCGCCTGTCGGTCGCGATCGTCGGGTTGTTCAGCACCGCGGCCACGTGAGGATCGGCGAAGAGCTCGCGGATTCGCTCCAGGCGCCGCGCCCACTGCTCGAGCTGCCCATCCTGCTGGGCCAGCTCGAAGACCGCCCTCGCGTATCTCTTAGCGGCGGCCGTCGCCACTCGCGACCTCCTGGATGGCCCGCTCTATCAGCTTGCGGTGCCTGGGGTCGTCGAGCGTTTCGCCGATGACTTTCTCCGTTGCCGCAACCACCATGCCGGCAACCTCGTCCTGGGCCGACTGGAGCGCGCGGTCTCGCTCCGCCTCGATGTCTTTCTGCGCGTTCTGGACGATGCGCTGGTACTCGGCCTCGGCCTTCTGGCGGAGCTCCTGGCGCAGCTGCTCTCCCGAACGGTTGGCGCCTTCGATCACCGTCTCCGCCGTCTTGCGAGCATCGACGAGCTTGCTCTCGGCCTCCTTGAGGCGTGCCTCCGCATCTGCCCGTGCTTTCTCCGCCTGGTCGAGCTGTTCGGTGATCGCGCGCTGTCTCGCCTCGGCGATCGAGATGAGCCACGGATAGACAGGCTTGGGGATGCCGAGAAACGGCAGCGGGACCTTGGCGAGGAACAGGATCATCAGGATGAACGCGATGACCTCGACGATGAACGTCCCGTTGATCGTCAGCGGTCCCGCGTCGAGAAAGAGGGCGGCGTGCATTACTTGCCGATCGCGAACACGAACAATGCACCGAATGCGACATTGATGAAGTACATCGCCTCGCAGAGCCCGATGATGATGAACATGATGCCCTGCAAGGTGCCGCGGGCTTCCGGCTGACGCGCCACGCCGTTGATGGTCGCGTTGCCGGCGAGACCGTCGCCGATCGCGGCTCCGATGGCTCCTCCGCCCAGGGCGATACCGAAAGCGATCATGGCTGCAGCAAAGTGGTCCATTTATCCCTCCTCGTCAGTGCGCATGCTCGGCCTCGAATCCCTCGCGCGCGAGGCCGAAGTAGATGATCGTGAGCAACATGAAGATCAATGCCTGGATGAGTCCGATGAAACCGACGTCGAACAGCTTCCACAGTGCCAGGAAGATGGGGCCCAGCAGCCAGGACCCGACTAGCGGGATGTTGCCGAGGATCAGCACGATCACGTAGCCCATCAGCAGCCCCGCGAACAGGTTGCCGAACAGACGCATCGAGAGCGTGACCGGCTTGACGATCTCCTCGATCAGGTTGAGCGGAATGAAGCCTATCCTCCAGGGGAGCGACATTCCGTGCGGACGGCCGCCGACGAAATATGTGAAGTACCCATTCCAGCCACGAAGCCGGATGTTGTACCACTGGACCAGGACGAACACCACGATCGCCATCGCCAGGGTCTGGTTGAGGTCGGTGTTGGCCGGATGCAGGTTGGCGATCAGGGTGATGGGCAGAAAGTCGAGCCAGTTCGCAACCAGGATGTAGATGCCTATCGTGGCCGCCAGGGGGACCACGAAGCTGGTCGCATCCGGCGCGTTCTCCCGGGCGTTTCTCTGCACATAGCCGAACAGCCACTCGATGATCCCCTGCAGACGTCCCGGTTTGGTGGTGTCGAGCTGGCGGGCGACGAAGATCGCAAATGCAATCGTGATCGCGATCGCCAGGAAGCTGGAGATGACGCTGTCGTAGTTGATCGTGCACCAGTAGCCGCACCCGAGGTCGACGGTCGGGTGGCTGACGGGTGCCGGTTCCTGCGCGAAGACGATCATCGTCTTAGCAACGACCTCGCCGCGACTGCGACCAGCACGAGCTGCGCTGCGGCAACTCCGATCAGGACCAGCCATGCAACCTGCAGCCCGATCAGCAAGGCCACCCCGATGGCGGCGACGGTCATCAGAGCGAGCCGGAAGATGCTCGTCGCCTGAAAACCGATCGGCGATTGGAGAGCCCGGCTCGCCGCCACGCCGTTGACGGAACCGATGACCAGGCCGGCACCGAGGGCAAAGCCTCCGCGCAGCTGGCCGGTCAACGCAAAGGCAACGACCGCAGCTACTGCCAGCACGAGACAGGCGCCGACGGCCACGGTCGGGACGCTCTTCGAGTTCACCAATACCGTCTGACGTACCTCACGTACACCACTGCCACCGCGGCGACGATGCCCAGCGCCAGGCCCACGAAAACGAAGAGCGGGCTGGTCCGAAGGACTCCGTCCAGGACAACGCCCAACACCATCGGGGCAACAAAAGCGGCGGCCAACATGACACCGAGCCCGGCAAGCTCGGCGCCCGATGGCCCTTGGCTCGGGCTGGACGCCATCCCCGCGCTACATGCTACCGGTTAGCGGGAGTGCCGAGAAGGCGGCGCAGCCACGGTGCCGGAACTCGCCAGCCGGCGTGCTGCAGCAGGTCGGCGGCCACCGTCGAGGTGAGCACAGCCGCCGCCACGAGAACCACCGCGAGGATGCGGCCGTGGCCGAAAAGCGTCAGCCCGAGCGCCCCGAGAAGGGCGCTTGCCGCGTAGAAGACGTAGCAGGTCTGGCGCGGATCCAGGCCGAACGATTGCAGGCGGTGGTGAAGATGAAGACGGTCCGGGGCCGCCACCGACGAACCCCTCATGCGCCGGCGCAGGATCGCCCAGCCGGTGTCGGCGATCGGCACGGCGAGGGCGAGCACTGGGGCCGCCAGGGCGAATGCCACCGCGACCTTCGCCACGCCGAGGATCGAAATCATGCCGAGGGCGATGCCTAGGAAGTGCGCTCCCGAATCGCCCATGAAGATGCGGGCAGGCGGAAAGTTGAAGAGCAGAAACCCGACGCAGCAACCCGCCAGGGCGCCGCTCAGCTTCACGACCTCGAGCTGGCCGAGCTGGCCGGCCGCCAGCATGAGGACCAGCGCCACGATCGCAATCACGCCGGCGGCCAGCCCGTCGGCGCCGTCGAGGAAGTTGACCGTGTTCTGCATCCCGAGCAGCCAGAAGACGCTGACCGGGGCCTCCAGCAGCATCAGCTGGATGAGATGACCGCCAGGCAGGCTGAACCACCCGATCTGGACGCGGAAGATGACCACCGCCACGAGGGCGAGGCCGAGCTGGACACCGAGCTTCACCAACGGGTGCATCGGCCACCTGTCGTCGATCGCCAGGGCGACCATCGCCAGTCCGGACACGATCAGCACTCCCGGCGTGGCGCCGTACTGCGGCAGGAAGATCGCCACCGCGAGCGCAAACCCGACGAACATGGCGAGGCCGCCAAGCGTCGGGGTTGGCTTGCTGTGCGCATGCCTGCCGCCGGGCTGGGCGATCCAGCCGAAGCGGCGTGAAAGGTAGATCGCGAGCGGCACGCACAGCACGCATCCGACCAGCGCGACCACAAAGGGCCACAGGCCTGGCAGCAGATGCTGGGTCAGGCTGGCGAGAGCTTGATCGCTGAAGAAATCAGTCAAACGCGTACGGGATCGGGAACTTCCGGCACAGCTCGAGCGCGCGCTCGTGGACCGAGTCGCGCGTGGCGGGGTCGTCGATGCGCTCGACCAGGTCGACGATGCAGTCTGCGATCACAATCATCTCCGGCTCTTTCATGCCTCGCGTCGTGACCAGCGGAGTTCCGACCCGCACGCCGCTCGGGTTGAACTTCGAGGCATCGTCGAACGGAATCGAGTTCCGGTTGAGCGTGATGCCCACGGTGTCGGCGATGTCCTGCACCTGCTTGCCGGTCCGCTTCTGCGGCCGCAGGTCGATGAGCATCAGATGGTTGTCGGTCCCGCCGCTGACAAGGCGCATGCCGCGCTCCATCAGCCGGTTCGACATCGCCTTCGCGTTGACGACGACCTGCTTTGCGTAGAGCTTGAAATCGGGCTTGAGCGCCTCGCCGAAGCACACCGCCTTGGCCGCGATCGCGTGCATAAGAGGGCCGCCCTGGATGCCCGGGAAGACCGCGGAATCGATCGCCTTCTGCCAGTCCGCGCGGCACAGGATGATCGCGCCCCACGCCCCACGCAGCGTCTTCTGCGTGGTCGTGCTCGTGATGGCGGCATGCGGGATGGGAGACGGGTAGACGCCGCCGGCGACGAGGCCCGCCACGTGCGCCATGTCGACGAAGAATGTGGCGCCCACCGAGTCGGCGATCTCGCGCATGCGCTTCCAGTCGACGATTCGTGAATAGGCCGAGAAGCCGCCCAGGATCATCTTCGGCCGCACCTCCTCGGCCAGCTTCTGCATCGCGTCGTAATCGATCCGCTCGGTCTCGCGGTCGACTCCATACGGGTGGATGTCATAGAGCTTGCCGCTGAAGTTGGCCGGGCTTCCGTGCGTGAGGTGGCCGCCGGCGCTCAGGTCCATGCCCATCACCCGGTCGCCTGGCTGGCACACCGCCATATAGACGGCCGCGTTGGCCTGCGAGCCCGAGTGCGGTTGCACGTTCACGTAATCGGCGCCGAACAGCTGCTTGGCGCGGTCGACGGCGAGCGTCTCGATCTTGTCGATGACCTCGCCGGTGCCGCCGTAGTAGCGGCGTCCGGGATATCCCTCTGCGTACTTGTTGGTGAGCAGCGTCCCCAACGCCTCGAGGATGGCAGGGCTGGTCAGGTTTTCCGAAGCGATCAGCTCGAGCGTCTCCGACTGGCGCTTGAACTCGGCGCGGACCAGGTTCGCGACGTCAGGGTCCTCTCTGTCGAGGGCGCGAAACGTCATCGTGGTGATGTTGGTGGTCACGATCGCATCCTAGCCCGAGCGTGGAGCCGGCGGCCCGAGCAGCTCCGGCGCCGGGATCGCGCCTTCGCGCAACACGTGAGGCTCAGGACCCGTGAGGTCGAGCACGGTCGATGCCGTTCCGCCAGGCGCCGTGCCTCCGTCGATCACCGCCATCACACCGGAAAGCGCGCCCGCCTCCTCGGCACTCATCGCCGGCTCCCGACCGTGCAGGTTGGCGCTCGTCGTCATGAGAGGGCCGGCGGTACGGAGCAATCCCAACGCAACTTTGTGTTTCGGGATCCGCACGCCGAGCGTGCCGCCGCCCTTCGCGTACAGGACCAGCGTCAGCGGCCCTGGCCACCACCGGCGCATCATCGCCTCGCTGCGCGAGTCGACGTGCACGTAATTCTCGAGCTGGGATTCTGCCGCCACCATGAGGATGAGCGGAAGCCCGACCGGCCGGCCCTTGATCGAGAACACCCGCTTCTGGGCGAGCTCGTCATCTGCGCTAGCTCCAAGACCGTAGACGGTGTCCGTCGGAAAGGCCACGACTGCTCCTCCGCGCAGCAGCTGCGAGGCTCGCAAGAGTCCAGCCTTCGTCGGTTTCAGGACCACGCTTCGATTACCCGCTGATGGCCGCCGGCGTCCCGGAGCACAACCTGGTGGACGAAGTGCCGGCTTGCCGTTTCGGTGACCGACTCAATGATCGCCGGGTCCAGCTCCGCGAGCACGCGGCCGCCGGGTCTGAGCCGCGCCGGGGCTTCGTTAAGCAAACGCGTGACGAGCGCCGCTCCGCCCCGGTCTGCGAACAGGGCGCGGGCGGGCTGCGCCGCGACCTCGGCGGGCAGCGAGACGTCGGGGGCCACATATGGAAGGTTCGCGCAAACAAGGTCGAACGCGCCGGCGAGCGGACCCATCAGATCGCCGCTCTCGAGATGCACTCGATCGCCCAGCCCGTGCGCGGCGACGTTGCGCGCCGCGACCTCCAGCGCCTCCTGGCTGACGTCGGATGCCCAGACCTCGGTGTTGGGCGCGTAATGGGCGACCGCGATGGCGATGCACCCGCTCCCAGTGCCGACGTCGGCGACGCGAACGGGATCATGCGTCTCGCGGGCGATCGAGACCGCGCGCTGCACCAAGACCTCTGTGTCCGGATTAGGCACCAGCACGTCCGGGGTGACGATGAATTCCAGTCCCATGAACTCCTTGTGGCCGACCAGATACGCGACCGGCTCGCCCTTCGCCCGCTTCGACACCAGGCCTCGATACGCGGCCAGCTCTGCCTCGGACAGCGCGAGATCGAACTTCAGGTAGAGGTCGAGACGGCGCAGCCCCAGCGCGTGAGCGAGAAGCAGCTCGGCGTCGAGGCGGGGTGAATCGGAGTTGTGCTTCTTGAGGTAGTCGGCGGAGAGCTTGAGAACCTCGACGATCGTCACGCCGGCGCGTCAGGGCCGCCGTTGAGCTGGGCGGTGCGTTCCGCGGAGATGAGCGCGTCGACCAGGTCGTCGAGCTCGCCCTGCATGACCCGGTCGAGCTTGTGCAGCGTCAGGTTGATCCGATGGTCGGTGACCCGGTTGTCCTTGAAGTTATACGTGCGAATCTTTTCGGAGCGGTTGCCGCTGCGCACCATGCCACGGCGCTGCGCACCAATCGCCGCCTGCTGCTCAGCGAGCTTCATCTCGTAAAGCCGCGCGCGTAGGACGCGCATGGCCTTCTCTCTGTTCTGCAGCTGCGACTTTTCGTCCTGGATGCTCACAGCGATTCCGGTCGGCTTGTGGACGATGCGGATCGCCGAGTACGTCGTGTTGACGCTCTGACCTCCTGGGCCAGTCGAGGTCGAGGCTTTGATCTCGAGGTCCTCCGGTTTCAGCTCGACCTCGACCGGATCGGCCTCTGGCAGCACCGCTACCGTCGCCGCCGACGTATGAATTCGGCCCTGCGCTTCAGTCTTCGGGACGCGCTGGACCCGGTGCACGCCGCCTTCGTACTTCAGCTGCGAGTAGGCGCCATGACCGTGGACCTCGAACTCGATCTTGTCGTAGCCGCCGATCCCGGTCGGCGAGGCATCCACAACGTCGATCTTCCAGCCCTTTTTCTCCGCCCAGCGGGTATACATGCGGAAAAGGTCGGCGGCGAAGAGCGCGGCCTCGTCCCCACCTTCGGCGCCCTGGATCTCGACCACGACGTCGCGGTCATCGTTCGGGTCCTTAGGGAGCAAAAGCACCTTGAGCTTTTCGTCGAGCTTCGCCACCTGCTCCGCTGCGCGCCGCTCTTCGGAGCGCATGTACTCCTGCATCTCGGCGTCCTTCTCGTGACGCAGCATCTCGTGCGCAGACTCCATCTCCTGGCGCGCGCGGCGGTACGCGTCGTAGGTCTCGACGGTTTCGCGCAAGGTGCGCTGTTCGCGGGCAAGGCGGGTGACCTTCTCGTGGTCCATTGCCACTTCGGGCTGCGCCATCTCGTTCTCGATCTCCCGATACCGCCGGGCGATCGCCTCTAGACGGTCGATCATTACGCCGCCGCCCCCGCCGACTCCTCCTCGCCCTCCCGGGCGCTGTTGAACGCGCAGATCGCGACCTCGAGCATGTCGTCGGACGGTTCCCGCGTGGTGAACTTCTGGGTGCCGAGCACGGGCAGCAGCGCGACTCGCACCACCGGGTTGTAGCGGTGGCGCGCCATGTATCGAATGAGCTCGAACCCCGAGCCTGCGATGAGGGGGATCGCTAGGATCCGGCTTGCCACCAGCCAGAAGAGGTTGGGGTGGAACAGCGCAACGATGCTGAACACGATCACGCTCACGACCAGCACGACGAGGAGAAATCCCGTCCCACAGCGCGGGTGCAGCGTGCTGGCGCGGCGGACAGACGGAACGTCGAGCGTCCAGCCCGACTCGAATGCGTTGATCGTCTTGTGCTCCGCCCCGTGGTACTGGAAGACCCGCCTCACGTCAGGCAGCAGCGAGATCGCGGCCAGATAGCCGAGCACCAGGCCGACGCGAATAAGCCCCTCGACGAGGACGAAAGCAAAGCTTCCCGTGCGATGGACGGCGAAGTTGGCCAGGAGCAGCGGCAAGGCGATGAACAGGACGAGCGCAAAAACGCCCGCCGTCGCGACCGAGCCGGTGATCTCCTTCTTGCCGATCACCACGTTGTTGGCGCCTGCATTCACGTTGGCCGACCAGATGAGCGACTTCATGCCGAGGTGCAGCTGCTCGCCGATGAGCGCCAGCCCGCGCACGAACGGCAGCTTCCAAACGGGATTCACGTAGATGGGCGCCGTCAGCTCACCGCGGTTGATCACGATCTCCCGCTTGTGCGTCACCGGGTCATCCGCCGGCAACCGGACCGCGACGGCGTAGTGCCGCTTGCCACGCATCATCACACCCTCGATGACGGCCTGCCCGCCATAAAAGAAAGGCTGGTTGTCGACGGCCTTCACCTCCCCACTCGCAGGGAAGGTCGCCGGCAACGCCGCCGGGTGGGGAGCCGGAGTCCCCGTTACCGGAGGCGCCGACTCCGGCTGTGGCATCTACGCCCGGGTCTTAGCAGCCCGCTTCCGGAACCGCTCGACCTGGCCGCCGGTGTCCACGATCCGCTGCGTGCCAGTGAAGAATGGGTGGCAGTTGGAGCAGATCTCGGTCTTGAGCTCCTTCCGCGTGGAACCCGTCGTCCAACTGTTCCCGCATGCGCAGGTGACGACCGCGTCTTCGTAGAAGGTGGGGTGAATTTGTGCTTTCAATGGGTTACTCCAGGGGGCTAGTTTACCGAGCCAACGCCGTGAACAAACTCTCGGCCTGCAAGCTCATGACGCCGAGGTAGATGACAAGACCCAGCCATGCCGCTCCCAGGGCCAGGCGCGCCTGCATAGGAACCGAGGTGTAGTACGGGTTGTTAGCGTTCCGAAATCCGGCGCGCATCGTCTGGATGCCGAGCACGGCGATGATGATCAGCAGGAAGCTGGCGAAGTGGAACACGAAGACGCTGACGCCGATCATGACAAGACCGGCGACCTGGAACCAGGGCGAAACCGGCGCGAGGATCCAGGCGCCGTCGAGCTGCCATACGGGGATCAAGTTCAAGAGGTTCAGGAAGAACCCGATTGACGCGGCCAGAAGGAAGACTGGATTCTGCGTCGAGCTGTAGAGGACCCAGGCGACGGTGGCGCCGAGCGTTCCGGCGATCGGGCCGGCGATGCCGATCTGCGCCTGCTTCAAGGCGTCCGTGGGGTGCTGCCGCTGAAAGATCGCGGCGCCCAGGAAGGGGATGAATATCGGTGCTGTCGCATGCATTCCCTGACGCCTGATCTCGAGCACATGGCCCATCTCATGGACGAACAGCATCACCACCAGCGCTACGGCAAACCAGCCGCCATAGAGCAGCGAATAGGCCCCAAAGCTGACCATGGCCGAGAGCAGCGTCGCCAGCGCCGGGATCTTGAACACAAAAAACAAGCCGTACTTGACGACCGCCCACACCGCAAGCGCAGCGGAGCCCAGCCAGCCCACCGCACCGCGATTCCCGCCCTGCTTTGGCGTCGGCGAGTAGTGGTACGGCGACTGCGGCGGGATGTCCGAGGTCGCCTGGTACTGCGGCGGCGGGGGGATGTACTGGCCGCCCTGCGGGGGCAGATAGGGGTCGTTCTGGCTCAATGGATTACCTCTTTCTAGATACCCGCTACCCGGGTGGACTAATCCCGGATTCCGGTTCTAGCTCGGTCCCACTGCCACGTGATGCCGTGTCGTCAGGCGGCGGACCGTCGCGTGGCGGCTCGACAGGACCAGGGACTGGGTCTCAGCAAATCCACTGCCAAAACTGACCCCAGGAAGGAGCGGACCGCCCGTCACGCCGGTGATCGCCACCTCGATGTCGGTCGCCGGCGCGAGCTCGGCCATGCCGTAGACATGCGATCCGGCGTCTCCTGCCAGGCTCTTCTCCTCGTCGTTGCGCGGCATCAGGCGGACCAGGAACTCTCCACCCAGGCAGCGCACCGCGCACGCTGCGATCAGGGTGGCGTACAGGTCGCCGATTCCGATCGCGGCGTCGATTCCCGTGCCAGGCAGGGCGGCCATCACCGCGCTTGCGAAGTCGCCTTCCTCCAGGGTGCGGATGCGGGCGCCGGTAGCTGCCACCTCGGCGATCAGCTCCTGGTGACGAGGTCGCTCGAGGATGGCGACGGTCAGGTCCTGGACGCGCACATCGCTGGCGAACGCGATCCGGCGAAGGTTGTCGGCGATCGAGTCGTCCATGTCGATTGCGCCGCGGGCGACCGGTCCGGCGACGAACTTCTCCACCTGGGGCACCGCGGGCAGCCGCGCAAAGCCTCCCGGCTCGACCGCGACCAGCAATGAGACGGAGTTGATGTGGCCGCGCGCGACCTGGGTTGACCCCTCGACCGGGTAGACGCCGAGGTCGACCTTCCGATCGCCGCCGCCGATCACCATGCCGTGCGGCATATGGGTGTGGTGACGCGGGCTCAGCACGACGGTTCCGGTCAGGCCGGAACGTTCGAACGCGTGCCGCATCGCGTCGCCGGCCGCTTCGCTGACCCGATCGGGATCGCCCTTACCGAGGTAGCTCGCGCAGACGATTGCCGCAGCTTCGGTGGCCTGGACGAGCTCGAATCCAAGCTCGCGATGCTCCTCCCCACCTGTGGGGAGATGGGCGGCGGGCCCAGAGGGGCTGCGTGAAACGCTGCTGTGCGGGTCCATGCGTGATGCCTAGCTCTCGGGCTCTTCCAGCAGCTCCGCGGGACGAAGTTCCATCTGGTCGATTCCGCTCTGGAGGAAGGCCGCCCGCACGAAGTCGCGGAACAGCGGGTGTGGCCGGTTCGGCCGCGAGCGGAACTCTGGGTGGAACTGGCTCGCCACGAACCAGGGATGGTCGGCGAGCTCGATGATCTCCACCAGCCGTCCGTTCGGGGACAGCCCGCTGAAGTTCATCCCCGCCTCGTTCATGACTTCGCGGTACTCATTGTTGAACTCGAAGCGGTGGCGGTGCCGCTCGTAAACGACCTCTTCCCCATACGCCCTTTGCGCCAGCGAACCAGCCGTCAGCTTGCAGGGATACAGGCCCAGGCGCATCGAGCCGCCCATCTGGTCGACGTTGCGCTGCTCCGGCATCAGGTCGATCACCGGCGTCGAGGTGAACGCCGCAAATTCTGTTGAGTTGGCGTCGGGCGCGTCGAGCTTTTCTCGGGCGAAGTCGATCACCGCGCACTGCATGCCGAGGCACAGACCGAGGTAGGGGATCCGATTGTGCCGCGCGTAGCGCGAGGCGATGACCTTGCCCTCGATGCCGCGATAGCCGAACCCGCCCGGCACGACGATGCCGGCGACGCCCATCAGCGGTGACGTGTCTCCGGCGTCCAGCTTCTCTGAAGAGACCCAGTGAATGTCGATCGCGAGTCCGTGATGGATGCCTGCATGACGCAGCGACTCGATGACGCTCAGGTACGCGTCAGGCAGCTGGATGTACTTACCGACGATTGCGATCGGCACCGATGCCCGCGGGTGCTTGATCCGGTCGACCAAATGGGTCCAGGGTCCGAGATCTGGAACGTGGGCCACCTCGTCGAGCTCGAAATGCTTCGCCATCACCTTGCCCAGGCCCGCGGCTTCGAGCATGAGCGGAACTTCGTAGATCGACTGCACGTCGGGTACGGAGACGACCGCCTCACGCGGTACGTCGGTGAACAGCGCGATCTTCTCCTTCAAGTCGTTGTCGATGGGCAGCTCGGACCGGCAGATGATCGCGTCGGGCTGGATACCAATTGCGCGCAGGGCCTGGACCGAATGCTGCGTCGGCTTGGTCTTCATCTCCTGCCCGCGAACGACTGGCACCAGGGAGCAGTGCACATAGAAGACGTTCTGCCGTCCGAGGTCGTTCTTCATCTGGCGGATCGCCTCGAGGAACGGAAGGCTCTCGATGTCACCGACCGTCCCACCGACCTCGACCACGACCACGTCGGCCTGCGGATCCTTGGCGGCTCGGAGGATCTTCTCCTTGATCACGTTGGTGACGTGCGGGATCACCTGGACCGTGGCGCCCAGGTAATCGCCGCGGCGCTCGCGGGCGATGACGTCCTGGTAGATCTTTCCTGTCGTCACGTTGGAGGCAACCGTCAGGTTCTCGTCGACGAACCGCTCGTAGTGACCGAGGTCCAGGTCGGTTTCCGCGCCGTCGTCGGTGACGAAAACCTCGCCGTGCTGGTAGGGGCTCATGGTTCCGGGGTCGACGTTCAGGTACGGATCGAGCTTCTGTAGCGAGACGGTGAGGCGGCGGGCCTTCAGGATGTTCCCGATCGACGCCGCGGTGATGCCCTTACCTAGAGAGGAGACGACACCCCCGGTCACGAAAACGTATTTCGACATAGACGACCTCCAGGGCGGTTTTTCAAATGTTACCTGGAACGACGCCGGGTTAAACGTTCACCCGGTCTTTGAGCTCGTCACAGCGTCTTCCTGGCAGTCGGGCTCCGCCCGGCTGCGACCCACGACTCGATGGCCTCCCAGCGTCCGGGCGAGTAGCTAAACCTTTACTTCGGCTTTTGGCTCCAGGATGACCACCTTGGTGTCGTATTCAGCTACCGAGGACCTCTGTACCGCAAGCTTCGGCTGCGGCTCCGCAGCCGTCACCCCCATCTCCTTGAGGAAGCGGTCGATCGGGTCCAGCTCGAGCTTGAGGCCGGGGATCGCGTAGTGCATCGGGACGACGTAGCGCGGTTCTAGCTGGCGCACCACCTCCGCGGCTTGCGCGGCATTCATGGTCGCCCGGCCGCCGACCGGCACGAGAAGCACGTCGGGCGAGGCGACAGCCTCTGATTCGGCGTCGTCCAGCTTGTGCCCAAGGTCGCCGAGGTGGCAGACCCGAACGTCGTCGATCTCGATCAGGTAGACGGTGTTGCGGCCATGCTTCGCGCCTTTATCTGCGTCGTGGTAGGTCGGGATGCCGATCACGCTGACCCCTGCCACCTCGTACTCGCCCGGTCCGCGAATCTCGTACGCGCCGTCTCGGACTACCTGGGTGAAGTTGTGGTTGTCGTGCTCATGGCTGATGGTCACTACCTCCGCGTCCATGCGCCCGAGCTTCAGCCCGATCGCAGGTGGGTATGGATCGGTGACCACCGCCGCGCCTCGGCCGCGCAGCCGGAAGCAGCCGTGTCCAAGCCATGTGACGTCCAATGCTTTTTTCCTCGCTCCTTACATGCGCTCGGGCGCGCTGACGCCCATCAGCTCGAGGGCTGTCTTCAAAGTGTGACGTGCCGCCCGGCACAGCTCCAGCCGCGCCCTTGCTAATTCCGGATCGTCCACCACCACCCGATGCTCCCTCTGGGCGTTCCCCGCGTGATAGAAGCGGTGCACGGCGGTCGCCAGGTCATGCACGTAATAAGGAATGCGATGCGGCTCGAGCACGGCGGTCGCGTCCTCGACGATGTCGGGCCAGAATGCGAGCTGGCGGGCCACGTCGAGCTCCCATTGGTGCCCAAGCAGCGTGACGTCGGCCGTTTCTGGCAGACGCGGATGCCGCTCCGCGGCCGCCACCTCGACGTTCGACAGCCGGGCGTGCGCGTACTGCGCGTAATACACGGGGTTTTCACTGCCCTGCGTGACCGCCAGCTCGAGGTCGAACTCGATCGTGGTGTCCGGCGAACGGAGCAGATAGAAGTAGCGGACCGCATCCGAGCCCACTCGGTCGACCAGCTCATCCAGCGTCACGAAGCGACCCGCCCTCTTTGACATCTTGCCCTCTTTGAGGTTGACCATCTGGTGGAGGATGATCACCAGCTTTTGCGGGTCGAACCCCAACGCCGCGGCGGCGGACTTCATGCGCGGAACGTACCCATGGTGGTCCGAGGCCCAGACCTCGATCACCCTGTTGAAATCACGCTGCTCGAAACGGCTGAGGAGATAGCCCAGGTCGGAAGCGAAGTAGGTCGGCTGCCCGTTGGCGCGGATTACGACACGATCCTCTTCCTCGTCATTGGGTTCACCGAACCACAGCGCGCCATCCCGCTCCTTGATGTGGCCTGACTCACGAAGCCTTTCGATCGCCCTCTGCGGCAGGCCGGTTTCCCACAGCTTGTTTTCGTAGTACCACTCGTCGTAGCGCACGGACAACCTCGCGACGGTGGCCCTTATCCGCTCGACCATCTTTTCGATCGCGTACATCCGCAGCTTCGGCTCGGCCTCCTCCTCGGGGACCGTGTCGATGCCAGGGAGGTCGTGACGAGCCATGTCGGCCAGCTCGACGACGTAGTCACCCGTGTACCCGCCCTCCGGTGGCTCTTTGCCGTGCAGGCGGGCGTACACCGATGCGCCAAACCTTCGCGTCTGCGTGTTGTCCGAGTTGACGTAGTACTCGCGCTGCACAGAGTGCCCGGTGAACTCGAGGAGCCTGCAGAGCGAGTCGCCGAGAGTCACGCCTCGTCCGTGCCCGATGTGGAGCGGGCCTGTCGGGTTGACGCTGCCGAACTCCACCTGGAGGCGTTCGCCACGCCCGATGTCGCGCCCGCCGTAACCGGGTGCAATTCGCGTCACGAGCTGGCGAAGCCAGTCATCGGTCAGCCGGAAGTTCACGTAGCCCTTTTCGGCCGCCGCCGTGGCCGCCCCTTCCGGAACGACGACTTTCTCGGCGAGCCGGACGGCGATCTCATCAGGCCGCGACCGCAAAACTCGGGCAAGCTTCAGCCCGGCCGAGCTTGCGTAGTCGCCGTGTTCAGGCACCTTCGCCCGCCCGAGCTCGAGGTCAGGGATATCGCCTTCGACTCCAAGTGCGCGCACCGCCTGGTGGAGCGCGTCGTTGATGCGCTCGCGCACGCCTGCCGATATCACCGACGTCACAAGCAGGCCGGATGCTGGGCGCTCAGCGTCAGCTCGGCCTGGCTCGAGCTCGTGCCCCGCCAGTACGTGACCGTCACCCGCTGGCTGGCGTGAAAGCGCGAGCGGAGCAGCAGCGAGAGCGGATGCGCTGCGTCGATGTGCACGTCGTCGAGCTGGGTGATGACGTCGCCCGCTTTCAAGCCTGCCGCTCCGGCCGGACCGCCCTTATCGAGGATCACCAGCTGGCTGCCCTCAGGCACTCCGTTGAGGGATGCGGTTTCAGGCGAGACGTCGGTCGTCGTCGCGCCGATGGACGCGACCGTGACCTGGCCGGTTGAGGACAGGATCTGCTGGACGTCGTCCTGGATGTCGGCGACGTTGAGGCCGAACCCTGCGGTCGCAACCGCCGACTCCATCGCGATCCCTACCACCTGACTTCCCACGTTGAGCAGCGGGCCGCCGGACGTGCCGCCGTCAATCGCCACGCTGGTCTGGATCGTGTCGCTGAACTGGATGGTGTGGCCGATGGTCAGCGGATCTTTGCCCGCAGCGACCCGATGCATCGCGCTTACATAACCAGGGGTGACGGCGCCACCGGCCGCGGGACCCCCGACGGCGACTATGACCTGGCCCTGCGCCAACGCGGTGGGGTCGGCAAAGCCGAGCGTCGGCAGCCCGCTGACCTTGTCGATCTTGATCACGGCGACGCCGGTCTGGCAGTCGTAATCCACGAGACGCGCGTCGTGTGGCTTGGAGTCGCCCGGCACGAGCACAGTCATCCCGCTGGCACCGGCGATCACGTTGATGTTGGTCACGATGTAGCCGTCGCTCGTCGCCAGGTACCCGGATCCGTCGACGATGGTCGGCTGGCGCTGGGTGACGATGCTGACGACCGCCGGTCGCGCCTTGGCGGCGGCTTGCACGATGGCCGAGTCCTGAGAGATCGTCACGCCGTTGCGCAGGTTGACCTGCTGGTTGTTGGTTCGTGCCTGTTCACGCAGCACGGCCAGAGTGACGCCGGTGGCGACGAGGATGGTCACGACCAGGCCGGCGGCGACGGCCGCGATGGCTCGCATGAGTTGATAGTAGGTTGGCGGCTGTTACGTGCCGTTGCTCGGGTCGAGGGGATACCAGGTCATGACGAGCTGGCGGTTCGGCTCGAAACCAGCTGACTTGTAAAGCCTGACGGCGGCCTCGTTGTCGGGCCGCGTCCAGACGTACGCAAGGGTCACGCCGCGCTCGGCGAAAAGCCTCACCGCCTGGCGGACGAGCATCTCCCCGATTCCGCGACCGCGGTGGCCTTCCGTCACGTACAGCTCGGCGACCTCGCCCTCGAGGCCCGTGCCCGGGTCGTAGAGGACGATCCAGCAGAAGCCGACCACCTGGCCCACCTCGTCGCGGACCGCGTAGATGACGTTCTCACCGCGGAACGCCGCAGGGACCTGGGTCAGGACACGCTCGATCTCCTCGCGGGGCAGCTGCGGGTGGTCGCTGTAATGGACCTGTTCGCTAAGGTGGAGCTCGACGAGCAGCGGTTTGATGAGCGAATAATCGCCGGCCCCAAGGCGTTCGACGTCGAGCGTTCGCATCCCCGTCCGATGTTAGCCTAGGCCCTCGCGACATGGCCAAATTTCTGTCGCGAAGTTGCGCCGACGTAGCTCAGCTGGCAGAGCAGCCGCCTCGTAAGTGGCAGGTCGTGGGTTCGAATCCCACCGTCGGCTCCAGGCGCCCCGGCTTGCCTTGACGCGTTAGGCGCCAAACGCCTGTCGCGGTGCGGCCGGCAGGGTGCGTCTGGCGGCAAACGAGCGGGATAGGCCAGCACCCTTGCAATGCAAGGATCCTTGCGTTACAGTGCTGGCATTGCCGATCGACGGTCTAGCCACCCAGCTCCGGAAGGGAGTCATTGAGTACTGCGTGCTTGCCATGCTCAAAGAAGGGCCTCGCTACGGCGGAGAGGTGATCGAGCTGTTGCGGGGTCGCGGGCAGCTCTTGATCAGCGAGGGCACGATCTACCCTTTGTTGTCGCGCATGAGGTCTGAAGGCCTCGTGGACACAGAGTGGCGCGACACGCCGGGCGGCGCGCCGCGGCGCTATTACCGTCTCACCAGGTCCGGGCAAAAGGCGGTTTCGGAGTTCCGCGACGAGTGGCTCAAGTTCCGCGATTCGGTGGACGATATCTTTCGCGCCGACGGAGGAAAAACGCGATGACCGCCATTCATGCGAACCAGCTTGTCGATGGCTACCTCGGACGCCTTGAGCTCGAGCTCCTCGACGTGCCGGAAGACAAGCGGCGAGAGATCATCGAAGAAATTCGCGACCACATCGCGGACGAGCGTCGCTCGCTTTCCAGCGAATCGGACGCGGACCTGCTCAATCTGCTCGACCGGCTCGGCGACCCAGCGGAAATCGCGGCGGCTGCTCGCGGCGGCAAAGCTGAAGCGCCGCCCGCGCAGAGTCGTGTCGGTGTCGTCGAGATCCTCGCCCTCATCCTCACGCCGGTGATCTGGCCCGTCGGCGTGGTCCTGCTCTGGGCATCGGCGGCCTGGACAACGAGGCAGAAGCTGCTGGGCACGCTCGTACCTGTCGGAGGCTACCCAGCGATCTTGTTCGTGGTCGGGGTGGTGCCACTCATGTTCGGGACGAGTTCCTACTGCAGCTTCGGCACCGACTCCTCGGGCCAGGTGTACAACGACTGTCAGCCTCCCCCGCTCCAGATCGTGGCGGGCATCGTGTACCTGGCCATCACCGTCGCGCTGCTGGCGCTGCCTGTCGTGGTTGGTATTTACCTCGCGACGCGGCTGAGGTCTCGTCCGACCTCGGCCTGACCAGGAGCGACAGCAACAGGGACACCTCTATCAGCAGGATTGGCACGGCCAGAACCACAAGGGCAAGCTCGAGCAGCGCGTAGCCGGCGACCAGGATCGCGACCTGCAACGAGGTCGCGCCGGACCTGATGACCAGCCATCCCGCAACGATCAGCATCAGGAAGTCCTGGAACCCGAGGTAGGGCGTGAACAACAGAGAGCCGAGAATCCCGATGGCGACCACGCGCTCCGGGCTGCGGCGCTGGCGCCAGGCCGCGACCAGAGTCAGCACGACCACCGCCAGCTCGGCCACGCGCAGCGCCCAACCGAGTCCCAGAGGACCCGAGATCGAGTAGCGGCGCGTGATGTCCCAGGCCGTGGTCTGCGTCTGGGCGAGGACGTCGCGATACCGTGCCACGCCGTCTCCCCCGAGCATGACCAGGGCGACCACGCCGATCACGGCCGAGGCCGCGAGCCAGGACACAAAGGTCCTCCGGTAACCCGCGACCAGCAGAGCCACAGGCACAAGCAGCGCCAGCTGTGGCTTGAGGACGACAAGGCTCATGACCAGACCAGCCGCGAGCTGCCGTTTGGCGCGGATCAGCCACCACGCCGTGGCCACGGCCGCCGCGACGAGGGCGCCGGGCTGCCCGACCATCACGCCGAACGCGACCGGAAAAACGCCGACCCACAGCAAGAGGTGCGCGGTTCGCGCCACGCCCTCACCCGGCGCCACGAGATACCAGGTCCACAGCAAAGCGGCGATCAGCAGCGCGGTCCAGATGACCAGGGCTGAGGTGAACGGCAGCGCCGTCAGCGGCGTGACGAGCCAGGCCAGTGGCGGCGGCGAGATGAATGGCTGGACGTTGAAGCCCGAACCAAGGGCGCGGATCGCCGTCTGCTGGTCAGCCAGGTCGTAAAGCCGTCCGTAGCCGTCGCGCCAGCCGACGATCGCCGTCGCATAGGCGAGGCGGAAGTCATTGCGGACGGCGTACTGGGCGAAGAAGAGGGGCGCGGCGACGACCAGGTCCCAGACCAAGAGCATCGCCCCGACCAGGAGGCCGGCCGCGGCCCACAGCCGGCGGCGCGCCCGGAAGTAATTGATCACCGGCGCAAAAAATAAGGGCTGCGCCACGCGGCGTAGCCCTCAGGTGAAATCTATTTAGTTGACTTCGCGGTAGTCAGCGTCGACGACGTCGCCGTCTTTCTTCTCTTCCCCAGCCGCGGTGCCATCGCTCTGCCCACCCGTCGGGGCGGAGGCTCCGGCTCCCTGGTAGATGTGCTGGCCGATCTTCTGGAGCGCTTCGTTGAACTCGTCCATCTGCTGTTGCAGGGCCTTGGTGTCCGAACCTTTGGCCGCGGTCTTGAGCGCTTCGAGCTTGGTGTTGACCTCGCTCTTGACGTCCTCGGGAATCCGGGCTTCGTTGTCCTTGATCACCTTCTCGGCCTGGTGGATCATGTGGTCCGCCTGGTTGCGGAGCTCCACCTCTTCGCGCTTGGTTCGGTCCTCGGCGGAGTGCGCCTCCGCCTCCTTGACCATCCGGTCGACCTCGTCCTTGTTCAGCGTCGAGGACGCGGTGATGGTGACCGACTGCTCTCGGCCGGTGCCCTTGTCCTGCGCCTTCACGTTGAGGATGCCGTTGGCGTCCAGGTCAAACGTGACCTCGACCTGAGGCATGCCCCGAGGCGCAGGCGGAATCCCGTCCAGGTGGAAGCGACCCAACGTGCGGTTGTCGCGCGCCATGTCGCGCTCGCCCTGCAGGACGTGGACCTCGACGGACGTCTGGTTGTCCGCCGCGGTAGAGAAGACCTGCGACCGAGAGGTCGGGATCGTCGTGTTGCGGTCGATGAGCTTGGTCATGACCCCGCCCAGCGTCTCGACGCCGAGCGAAAGCGGCGTCACATCGAGGAGCAGGATGTCCTTGACCTCGCCCTTGAGCACCCCGGCCTGGATGGCTGCGCCGACGGCGACCACCTCGTCCGGGTTGACTCCCTTGTGCGGCTCCTTGCCGCCGAGCAGGTCCTTGACGAGCTGCTGGATGATCGGCATGCGCGTCGAGCCGCCGACCAGCACCACCTCGTCGATCTGCTGCGGGGTCAGGTTGGCGTCTTTGAGCGCTGCCAGGAACGGCCCCCGGGTGCGCTCCGTCAGGTCCGTCGTGAGCGACTCGAACTTGGCCCGGGTCAGGGTCATCTCCAGGTGCTTGGGACCTGTCTGGTCCGCCGTGATGAACGGCAGGTTGATGGTCGTCTCGAGCCGGCTTGACAGCTCGATCTTGGCCCGCTCGGCCGCCTCGGTGAGGCGCTGCAGGGCCTGTCTGTCCGTCTTCAGGTCGATCCCGTTCTGCTTTTTGAACTCGTCGGCGAGCCAGTCCACGACGCGGCGGTCGTAGTCGTCACCGCCGAGGTGGGTGTCGCCGTTGGTCGACTTGACCTCGAATACCCCGTCGCCTACATCGAGCACGGAGACGTCGAAGGTTCCACCGCCGAGGTCGAAAACGAGGATCGTCTCGTTCGCCTTCTTGTCCAGCCCATAGGCCAGCGAGGCGGCGGTTGGCTCGTTGATGATGCGCAGCACGTTGAGTCCGGCGATCTGGCCGGCGTTCTTCGTCGCCTGGCGCTGTGAGTCGTTGAAGTAGGCAGGCACGGTGATGACCGCGTCGGTCACCTTCTCGCCGAGGTAGGCCTCGGCGTCGGACTTGAGCTTCTGCAGGATCAAGGCCGAGATCTCTTCCGGGGTGAACTCCTTGCTGGCGTTCGGGACGAACACCACGGCGCGGTCGTCCTTGCCGGGCTTGACCTGGTAAGGCACGATCTTCCGCTCCGAGTCGACCTCTGCGAACTTGCGGCCCATGAACCGCTTGATCGAGTAGACGGTGTTCTCAGGGTTGACGGCCGCCTGACGGCGAGCCAGCGTGCCAACCAGCCTCTCACCGGACTTGGTGAAGGCGACCACGGAGGGTGTCGTGCGTGAACCTTCGGAGTTAGGGATGACCACAGGCTCGCCGCCTTCCATGACGGCGATGACCGAGTTGGTCGTCCCCAGGTCGATTCCTACGGTTTTTGGCATATGTCGCTGCTCCTCCAGGTGGGATGGTTTGAATTCAGAGTGAATACCTCTGATCTTCTTCCCAGCATTCGGGGCTGCAAAACCAAGCTGCGCCCTAGTCTTTAGGCGATGTCGATCTACGAGCTCGACCCGGTCGACCGCCTCGTGGTCGCCGCGGTCGGCGAGCCGGGCCAGCGCCGGTTCTTCCTCCTTGCGAGCGGGTCAGGGCGGACCCTGACGCTTGGATGCGAGAAAGCCCAGATCCAGGCCCTGCTCCTGCGGCTGCACCAGATGCTCGAGGCTCAGCAGATCGAGACGCCGGAGGAGCTGGTGGAGACTTCGGCAGGTGGCGGCCAGCCAGGCGAGCCCGAGTGGCAGATCGGCGAGATGGGCCTGGGCTATCACGAGGCCCGACAGATGTTCGTCCTGGTCGCGAGCCAGGCGGCCGCCGGCGAGCCGGCCGAGTCGGCGGAGGCGCCGGCCGCCGACGACGCGCCGAGCGTGCGCTTCTGGCTCAGACACGACCAGGTTGTCGCTTTCTCGAAGCAGGCCGAATCTGTGCTTTCCGCTGGCCGGCCGCTCTGCCCACGATGCGGCTTGCCGATGGATCCCTCCGGCCATCCCTGCCCGGTCATGAACGGTGCCCGGCCTATCTTCTGAAGCGGCCGAGGAGCTGCTCGGCGGGCTGCCCGACGTCACGATCCTTGGGGTCCTGCACGGCGCCTCGAACTACACGTTCCTGGCGCGCCTCGGACCCCATCCGCCGTCGGGCCTGCGCGCGGTCTACAAGCCGGCGGGCGGCGAATCGCCGCTCTGGGACTTCGAGGCGGGCACACTGTACAAGCGCGAGGTCGCGGCCTATGAGCTGAGCAAGGTCCTTGGCTGGCCGCAGATCCCGCCGACGGTGGTCCGGGAAAAGGCGCCCCATGGCGTTGGCGCGGTGCAGCTCTTCATCGACGCCGACGGCCGTCACTTTTTCGGCGACAACAGCTCGCGCGCCGACACCTGGATCCGCGTTGCCCTGTTCGACGTGATCGCCAACAACGCCGACCGCAAGTCGGGCCACTGCCTCTTCGACGCGGAAGACAACGTATGGGTGATCGACCACGGGCTGACGTTCAATGTCGACCACAAGCTGAGGACGGTGATCTGGGACTTCTCCGGTCAGCCCCTGCCGCCGGACCTGTGCGATGACGTGGAACGCGGGCTGGTCGAGCTGGAGCGAGGATCTCTGGCCGGCACCATGGCCGGCCTGCTCCGCCCGCCCGAGGTGCGCATGCTCAAGCGCCGGCTGCGGGGGGTGCTGGACCCTCGCTGGCGGTTCCCGGAGCCGACCTCCGGATGGTCGATCCCCTGGCCCCCGGTGTAACCGAACAGGCTCTGGTATCGTTCCCGGGCTTCATGCGTTTGCGCCGGCTCCTCGTGGCCATCCCCTTGTTTTTCCTGACCGCAGCCCCGGGTCCCTCCCCGTCGGCGTCTCCGTCCACTTCCCCCTCCGCATCCCCGTCACCATCCGCCTCCCCGTCAGCTTCGCCATCTCCGTCTCCCAGCCCTAGCCCGATCCCCCAGAACGCATTCCTTTCTCTAGATGTGACCGACGGCGGGCCCAACACCCAGATCACGGTCAACGGCGGCGCGTTCCTGCCCAACGAGCAGATGACCCTGATCTGGGATCAGCCCAACAAGGTGGCCGGCGGCGCGGTTGCTGACGGCAGCGGCAACTTCGTGACGCACGTCAAACCGTTCTCCGGTGACCCGCCGGGCCAGCACAAGCTCTGCGCCAGCGTCGAGCCGCGGCCGTGCGCGACCTTCCAGCTCGAGGCCGCCGCCACGTCCCCCTCTCCCTCGGCAAGCCCTACTGAATCGCCCTCCCCTTCGCCTCAAGCGACCGCGTCTGCGACGGCAAGCCCCACGCCGGTCGCGGCGACGCTGAACGGATTCGACCTCATCTCGAGGCCACCGTTTGTTTTCCTGCCCATAGTCGGTGGGCTTGCGATCCTGCTTTCGCTCGGCTACTGGGCGGTCAGCATGATCCGGCGACCGCGGTTCACGCCGGCGCTGCCGTCCGCTGCCGTGATGCACCGCGCAATGCGTCCCGACTACACGGCCGGATTCGGCACGCCGCCCGCCACCCCCACGCGTGAATCGCAA
Source organism: Chloroflexota bacterium (assembly GCA_005880915.1). GTDB lineage: Bacteria > Chloroflexota > Dormibacteria > Dormibacterales > Dormibacteraceae > 40CM-4-65-16. The sequence goes on from VBIW01000034.1 coordinate 373,948, forward strand.
TCGCAGTCGGCGTGGACCGAGCCCGTGCACCCGCATCCCACCTCGCCTCCTGCCGCGGCCGCGGAGCCCATGCCGGAGCCGCCTGCGGCGGCCGAGCCCGAGCTGCCACATGCCGAATGGGGACCCCCAACGGAATGGGGACCGGGCGCCCCCGACGCCGGCTACCCAGAGCTGAGCGCGCCCGACGAGCTACCAGAGTTGCCGGAGCACGGAGATTTGCCCGAGCCAGGAGACTAGTAGTCACGGAGTCAGCGCGAACTTAGTATTCGCCGAATATGGCTCTGCTCGAGGTGCGAGACCTCAGCGTCCGCTTCGGTGGGGTGGTGGCACTGGATCGGGTCAATTTCAATGTCGAGGAGGGCCAGGTCGTCGCGTTGATCGGCCCCAACGGCGCGGGCAAGACGACCCTTTTCAACGTCATCACGCGCGTGTACAGACCCAGTGGGGGCTCGGTGCTCATCGAGGGCCGCCCTGTGCCGTCGATCCGCTCCCACCATGTGATTCGGCATGGGCTGACGCGCACGTTTCAGAACGTGGCGCTGTTCCGGTCGATGACCGTTCTCGACAACGTGATGGTCGGTGACCACGTGAACATCAACAGCGGATGGCTGGAGGCGGCCGTGCCGCTGCCGAGGGCGGTAGGCGCTGAGTCGGCGTCGCGCAAGCGCGCGATCGAGATGATCGACTTCGTCGGTCTGGGCCAATACACCGAGCGACCCGTCGCGGTGTTGCCCTTCGGCATTCAGAAACGAGTCGAGCTTGCGCGCGCGCTGGTCTCGGGGCCACGATTGATCCTCCTCGATGAGCCGGCCGGAGGAATCAGCCACGAAGAGGTCGATTCGATGTCGCGGCTCCTGCGCCGGGTGCACGCGGAATTAAAGGTCACCATGCTGCTGGTCGAGCATCACATGGCCTTTGTGATGGGCATCTCCGACCGCGTAGTGGTACTCGACTTCGGCAAGAAGATCGCGGAGGGAACTCCCGCTGAGGTGCAGCGCAACCCTGCCGTCATCGAAGCCTATCTGGGCGCGGCATGACGGCCCTCCTCGAGATGGAGGCCGTGCATGCGGGTTACGGACAGACGTCAGTCCTGCACGGTGTCTCGCTCTCTGTCCCCGAGGGCGGCGTCGTGTCGCTGCTTGGTGCCAATGGCGCAGGCAAGACGACGACGCTGCGCGCCATCACGGGTGGCGTGCGGTGGACCGGCGACATCCGGTTCGGTGGTCGCTCGCTGCGCCGCATGTCGACCGAAGACATCGTGCGTGCGGGAATCGCCCATGTGCCAGAAGGCCGAGGCATCCTCACCGAGCTCACGGTGGACGAAAACTTGAAGCTCGGTTCGCACCTGCGACGCGACACAAAAGAGGTGCGTAAAGACTATGACCGCGTCTTCGACTACTTCCCCGTTCTCAAGGAGCGCCGGGCCCTTTCCGCCAGCACCCTGTCCGGCGGCGAGCAGCAGATGCTGGCTCTCGCGCGGGCATTCCTGATGAAGCCGAAGCTGATGCTTCTCGACGAGCCGTCGCTCGGCTTGGCGCCAATTATCGTGCGCTCGATCTTCGAGATCATCCGCTCGATCAATCAGTCGAGCCGGGTCACCGTGCTATTGGTCGAGCAGAACGCCCGGATCGCTCTGGACCTGTCGACGCGAGCATATGTGCTCGAGGTCGGTCGAGTCGCCGTAGAAGGCGACAGCGAGGAGCTACAGGGCAACGAGTCGGTCCGGCGTTCCTACCTCGGCTACTGATGCAGGCGTTTCTGCAGCAGGTCATCAGCGGCATTGCGATCGGCGGCGTCTTCGCGAGCCTGGCGCTGGCTCTCGTCCTCATCTACAACGCGATGGGCCTCGTCAACTTCGCCCAGGGCGAGATGGCGATGCTCGCAACGTTCGCTGCTTACGCTCTGATCAACCGCGGCATGAGCTACTGGATCGCCCTGCCGGTAACGCTCGTCCTTGCCTTCGGCGGAGGCATCGTGATCCAGAGAGTCGTCATCCGCCCGGCGGAGAAAGCTCCGATCCTCGCCCTCGTCATCATCACGCTGGGCCTGGCGACGCTCCTCAACGGGCTGGCCGGATTCATATTCGGCTACGTGCCGCGGTCATTTCCAAGCGCCTTCTCGGCGCAGACCGTCGACCTGCTCGGCGTGTTCATCAGCTATCGCGATCTCGGCGTGATCGGGGTTTCAGGGCTGGTCCTTCTCGCCGTCTACCTGCTTCTCCAACGCACGACTGTAGGGCTCACGCTCCGCGCGGCGGCACATCATCCCGAGGCGAGCCGCCTGCTCGGGGTCCAGGTGAGCTGGATGCTGGCCTTGGGCTGGGGTCTCGCTTCCGCGGTCGGGGCGGTGTCCGGAATTATGGTCGCGCCGATCCTCCTGCTCGAGCCGAACATGATGCAGTCGATCATCATCTACGCCTTTGCGGCGGCGGTCCTCGGGGGAATCGAGAGCCCGCTCGGCGCCGTGCTCGGTGGACTCATAGTCGGCGTCACGGTCAACCTCGCGGGCGCCTACCTTCCATTCGTCGGGGGTGACCTTCAGCTCGCAGTCGGACTCGCGATCATCATCGTCGTCCTGATCATCAGGCCAAACGGGCTGTTCGGCAGGGCAGCGGCGAGGCGCGTGTGATGCTGCGACGAATTCGAGGCGCCCCGCCTCGCTACTGGCTGGTCGGCGTCGTGGTGCTTTTCTTCGTCGGGTTTCCGACCGTGATCAGCAGCTTCCTGGCGAGCGAGTGGGCGCAGGCGCTGATCCTGGCCATCGCGATCATGGGCTTGAACATCCTGGTCGGTTACAGCGGGCAGCTTTCGCTGGGCCACGGCGCATTCATGGCGTTGGGCGCCTACACCTCCGCAATCCTGGCCCACCACTTCAAGATGGACATCGTCGCCACCATCCCCATCGCGGGACTGCTGACGGGGCTGGTCGGCTTTGTCTTCGGCATTCCCGCGCTTCGCCTTTCCGCCCTCTACCTGGCGCTCGCCACCTTTGCGCTCGCGGTGGTCACGCCAAGCCTTATCAAGCGACCAGCCGAGCTCACCGGCGGTGTGCAGGGGATCATCCTGACCCAGCCCGACCCGCCCGGCTTCGCCCAGAGCGCCTATGGGTTCCTGACCGGCACCGCGATGACGAGCGACCAGTGGATCTACTACATCTGCCTCTTCTGCGCCCTGATCCTCTTCTGGTTCGCCTGGAACCTGGTCCGGCACCGGCCGGGCCGAGCGATGCGAGCCATCCGCGACGGCGAGGTGGCGGCCGCCGCGTCCGGGGTGAACATTGCCGGCTACAAGACCCTGGCCTTCGGCATCTCAGCCTTTTACGCAGGGATCGCTGGGGGGCTTTTCGCGCTCGCGGCCGGGTTCGTCAGCCCAGACACGTTTCCGGTCTCGCTGTCCATTCAGCTGCTCGTCGGCGCCGTGGTGGGAGGTCTTGCCTCCATCCCTGGACCGCTGCTGGGCGCGGTATTCGCCTACTTCCTCCCGATCGAATCGAACCAATGGGTGCCCAGCCAGTCCTGGATCCCAGACCAGATCGCCGCCACGGTGAAGAACGCCGGTCCGGCGGTCACCTATGGGGCAGTCCTGATCCTGATCATGATCTTCGCCCCCAACGGGATCGTGGGACTTCTCTACCGGGGCTACGTGGCCCTCAATCGGCGCCTGCGCGGTGCCGCCGATCGAGAGACTGGACAGATGCCGCCAAATCCACAGACTGTTTAAATACAGGTCTATCAAAGTGGGAGGAATTTCTATGGGACGAAACGCAGCTCGCCTGGCCGCCGTGGCGGCCTTCCTGGTCACCCTCGGCGCGTGTGGTGGCAGCCCGGCTCCCGCCCCACAGACCGACATCGGCATCACCAGCAACTCGATCCTCCTCGGCACCACCAACGCGCTTTCCGGACCGGCCGCCGCGTACGGCACAATCGCCCATGCTGAAGACGCCTATTTCACCTACATCAACAACCAGGGCGGCATCAACGGGAGGAAGATCACCTTCAAGATCCAGGACGACGCCTACAACCCCGCCAACACGGTCCCCTTGACCAAGGGGCTCGTCGAGCAGGACCAGGTGTTCGCGATGTTCAGCGGGCTCGGTACGCAAGACCAGACCTCTGTACGTGACTACCTGAACAGCAAGAAGGTGCCCCAGCTCTTCGTCGCCACGGGAGCCACCACGTTCGGCAAAGACTTCAGCACCAATCCGTGGACGATGGGCTGGCAGCCGCCGTACCAGGGTGAGGCGCGCATCTACGCCAAGGACGTTGTGCAGAACCACCCGAACGCGAAGATCGGCGTGCTGTATCAGAACGACGACTACGGGCAGGATTACCTCAAAGGTCTCACCGACGGCCTCGGCTCGAACGCGTCGATGATCGTCGACAAGGAGAGCTACGACGTCACAGCGGCGAGCCCGGCATCGCAGCTGGCCATCCTCAAGGCTAAAGGCGTCGACACGCTGTTCCTCTTCTCAACCCCCAAACCCACGATCCAGTCGCTCGCCATCATTACGGGCTTGCACTGGACGCCCAACGCGATTTACGTGAACTCCGTGTCCAACCCCCAGGTCTATATGCTGGCCGCGAAGAATGCCGGCGCGGCTCTCGCGAACGTCACGAGCGTCGGCTACCTCAAGGACCCTACCGACCCACAGTGGGCCAACGACTCAGCGATGCAGCAGTACAAGACGATCATCGCCGGCTGCGCGACTTGCAAGCCCAATGACGGCTTCAACCTCTACGGCGTCGCGGTCGCCTACACGATGGTCGACGTGCTGAAGCAGGCCGGCTCGACCATGACTCGCAAGAACGTCATGGACATCGCGGCGAACCGCCTGAACGAGACCAACCCGTTCGCGCTGCCGGGCGTGAAAGTCAAGACAACGTCATCCGACCATTTCCCGATCATGCAAGAGCAGGTCATCACCTGGAGCGGCACCGGGTGGACCCTGCAGGGCAGCCTGATCGATGAGAGGGGCACCCTCAAGTAATCTCGAAGATCTCTAGACGCGTGCAGCCGTATTGGCTGCACGCGTACCTCCTGGTCTACACCCCGATCGGGCTGTTCGCCGACAGCCGCATCACGGCCCAATGGCAGCAGTACGTGCTGGGCGCGCTCACATTCACAGTCCTCTACCTCGCGGCGCTGAAGGCGCCCAAGGAGCAGCGTCTCCAGGTCTGGACGTGCGTCGCGGTGGCAACCTGCTTTGAGATCTTCGGCTCGCTGGTCTGGGGCGTCTACCGCTACCGTCTGCACAACGTACCGCTCTTCGTGCCGCCGGGCCACGGCATCGTCTACCTCTTTGGCCTTCTGGCCGCTCAGACGCCGCTGGTCAAGCGCTACGGCCGCCGCGTCGCCTATGCGGTCCTGGCCGGCGCCGGCGCGTGGGCCGTGCTCGGACTCACGGCGCTGCCTCTCGTGACCGGACGGTTTGATCTGCAGGGCGCGCTGTGCCTGCCGGTCTTCGCCTACTTCCTGCTCCGCTCACCGCGGTGGCCGCTGTTCGCGGCGATCTTCATCATCGTGAGCGAGCTCGAGATCTTCGGCACGTCCTTCGGCGACTGGTCCTGGATGCCGGTCGCACCGTGGACGCACATCCCCTCGGGCAACCCGCCTTCGGTCATCGCCGGCGGCTACTGCTTGATCGATGCTTCGGTGCTGGCCGTGCTGTGGGTCTACAGGGAAGGCTTAAAGACCATCATGGCGAGGATCACGACCACGATCAGCCCGATGGCCGGACCGACGATGCGGTTGCGGCTCGAGAGCCGCTCGAACTCTGGGGAGCTCGTGTCGCCTGAATCGACCAGCTTGATCAGGTTGCGCAGCAGCGGCGAGTACACCGCCGCCGCCAGCACCACGACTCCCGCGAACAACACCAGCGCGACGATGATCCAGAGCGACGTGATCGACCAGCGCCCGGCGGCGATCATCACGAGCCCCGTGAGCAGCACCACGCCGTAGGCGGGGTTGGCGATCCGGTCGTCGAGGAACTTGATTCCCTTTAGCGCAAACCCGAGCTGAGCCGGGTTGCCCTGGGCGCGTACGTTCCAGACGCCATAGGTGATGTTTGCACCCACCGCCGTGACCACCGCCGCAATGTGGATGAACTTGAGGACCAGGTAGAGGGAGAACATCAGCCGCGAAAGTCCACAGTCGCCGTCCCCACCGTGGTCCGCTTGCCGCTCTCGTCTTCGCCCCAAACCTCGAGCTCGACGTCGTGGCCGTCGACTCTCGTCACCCGACCGCGGCAGCGGTACGGGTTCCCCGGCATGTCGACGCCGCGGTAGCTGACCTCGAACGTCTTCAGCGTGCCGCGATCGCCGAGCCAGTCGGTCACCAGCTGGCCCAGGAACGCCGCCTTCAGCAGCCCATGCAGGATCACACCGGGCAGGCCGACGCTCTTGGCATACGCCTGGTCGTAGTGGATCTCGTAGAAGTCGCCCTGGGCCCCCGCGTACTGCACCAGCTGGCGCGTGGTCGGCTGCTTGACGAGCTCCGGAATCTCCTGCCCGACCTGGACGTTCATCGCCGGATCGCGGTACCGCGCACGCGCGCGACCAGCTCGCCGCGTTGGTTCGTGTAGTCGGTCTCGAAAATGATGAAGAGCATGTTTCCGCTCGAGCCCGCCTTGTCGTAGACGTCCACGACGCGACCTTTTGAGGTCACCTCGTCGCCGATGTTCACGGGGGCGAAGTGCTCGAACCGGTTGCCACCGTTCAGCCAACCTTGGCCGTACTCCTCGGCATCCGCGAGGTGCAGCGAAACGGGGGCAAGAGCGACGAGGAAAGTCGGCGGCGCCTCCTTCGTCCAGCGTGGGTTCGGGTCGCCGATCGCCTCGACGAATCGCCTGACGTGGCCTGCCTCGACCGGTGCGGTCACCTCGGGGCCGTCAACGCCGACGCGGGTCTTGAGCCGCTCGATCGCCTCGGCGGTCGTGATCATCGGCCGCGCGGGAGGCCGAGCACGCGCTCAGCGATGATGTTGCGCTGGATCTCGGACGAGCCGGCGTAGATCGTCTCCGCTTGCGCCCACATCCAGCCGTACTGCCAGCGTCCGTCCTCAACCGCCATCGCCGACTCCGGAGCGAGCGCCCCATACATACCCTCGACCCCGATCGCGGTTTCCTGCATCCGCTTGTCCATCTCGCTCCAGTAGAGCTTGGTCACGCTGGCTTCGGGACCGGGCGCGTGCCCGTGTTGCGCTTTCGTGAGGCTGCGCAGCCCTATCAGACGGAAGACGTGCGCCTCGATCTGGGCCTGAGCGATCTTCTGGCGAGTCGTGGCATCGGATCCCACGCCCCGCTCGCGCGCCAGCGCCGCCAGCTCAGCGACGACTCGCTCGAAGCGCGCCGCCTGCGCCAGGCCACCGCGCTCGAAGCCGAACACCGTCATCGCGATCTTCCATCCGTCCTGCGGCTGGCCGACGAGGTCGCGCTCGTCGACTTCCGCGCCGGTCAGAAAGATCTCGCAGAACTCACCGCCGCCTGTCATCTGCTTGATCCGCCGCACCTCGACGCCTGGCTGTTCCATGTCGACGAGGAAAAAGCCGATGCCTCGATGCGGTTCGGCCACAGGGTCGGTGCGCGCGAGCAGGAAGCTCTTGTGCGAGTAGTGCGCACCGCTCGACCACGTTTTCTGACCGCTCAAGATCCATTTGCCGTCGTGCTTCTCGGCCTTAGTGCGAAGTCCGGCCAGGTCGCTCCCTGCATCGGGCTCGCTGAAGCCCTGGCAGAAGATCATCTCCCCGCTCAGGATCTTCTCGACGTACGTCTCCTTCTGCCACTCGGAGCCCATGGCCACGAGCGTTGGGGCAAGGAGGGTGACGCCGAGGCGGCCGAGGATGCCGGGCGCGCCGACGCGAGCCATCTCCTCCTGGTAGATCGCCTGCATGACCGGGGTGGCGCCGCGTCCGCCTGCTTCTGCCGGCCAGCCTAGCTTCAGCCAGCCTCCCTCGTAGAGGCGCCGCTGCCAGTCGCGCTGGATCTCGGTCTCCTCCTCCTCGCGGTAGCCGCCGACGCCGCGGTGGCGCCACTCGGCCGGGAGGTTCGACTCGAGCCAGGTTCGGACCTCCTGCCGGAAGGCTTCCTCTTCGGGCGTGAAGCCGAGATCCACGGTTAGGACGCTATCAAAAACGGGCAAACTGAAAGATATGGCGTCGGACGTGCTGTGCGGACGCTGTGGGGCGCTCCTGACAAACCCCAACGCGCCGTGTCCGCGATGTGGCTCGCCGGCGTCCGGCGCGAACTACGGTCCCGTCACTCGCGCACACAAGAGTCCCGCGCTGGCGGCTGCGCTGGCGATCGTGCCAGGGCTCGGACACTTCTACCTAGGGCACAACATGAAAGGCCTCGCCTATCTTGTCGGGATCGGGGGCCTTCAGTTCTTCGGCTTCGACCTCGACCTCACCGTCATCGGCGCCGCCGTCGGCGTCCCCATGGAGCTAGGCGGCGGCACGCTCTGGATCTTCAGCATCGTGGACGCATACCGAACAGCGAAGCATATGGAGAAGCTCCCCTAGGGACGTTCGCGCTTTTCAACCGACATCGCATTGGCGGCCGGGTTCACCCCGGCCGCGACTACGTTCTATGCGTCTGCCATTCGTTGCGTCGAGTGGCAGCTAAGAAAAGACCGAACCTTATACCGGAAAGAGAGCAGGCCCGGCGCGCAGCGCCCGGCCGATGAGAGGGAACCATCCGGGTTCCCTCTCATATTTAGGATGCCTTGCGACGACGGGTTGCTGTTTTTCTTCGGCGGCCGTTGGCTGCTGTCGCCGGCTTGCGGCGCTTTCGCTTCGTTGTTCCGCCTAGCGCGCGCTGCACGCGACGCGAGATGGTGCGCAATCCCCGCTCGACGTTCTTGCTCGCCGATGATGCGCCCGCGCGCTCGGACAGCTTTGCGACCTGCTTCTGCAGCTTCTTGTTTGTGCTGATCAGCTCCGCAACCATCGCGTTGAGCCTGTCCACCAGCTCGCCACCACCCGCCCGCTTGCGGCGAGTTCGCGTGGTTTTTGATCCGGGTGGACGTCCCCTGCGACGCGGTGCATTCGACTGCGCTTCCTCTGGTGCCATTTCACTCCCCTGAAAAAAAGAAAACGGGCGCAGCAATATTAGCTGCGCCCGTTGAACTTCTCAGTAAGGAGTTACGCGGCGGCGAGCATCGGTTGTTTGGAGAGACTCTTCAATCCCTCGCGGGCAAGTTCATGCGCGGGATTTGCTTTACGGCTGACATAACGAACGACGCGCCAACCGCGACGACATCGCTCGCGAACTTCGTGGACGGCCACGCGAAAGCTGTCGCTCGACGGCATTCGACTGCGGACGACTGGAGCGCAATCCGTGCGCACGATCACACGGTGATAAGGCCAGCGCGCGGCGGCAAGATCGAGCGCGCCCGCGCACACGTGCGCTTCCAATTGAGCCGACCCACCCACGTGCGAAAAGCCGAACGACTCCGTATAAACGGCCCGCCCTCTAACAAAAACGGCCAGGCCACATCCGGCCCGGCCATGCTTGTCCAGCGCGGCGTCCACGTAGATAACCAGGCACTCCCGCAAACTGCATTCCTCCCGTTTCTCGGGGGTCGCAGTGGGCCCGCGACGCCCGGATTTCGGAAGAGCCTAACACGATGTTGCGCGGTTGTCCCCAGGTCACCACAAGATGTTGGGTCAGTCGGCTGGCGGCAGTTCAGTCCCCATCGCGTGGTAGCCACCGTCGACGTGTAGAAGCTCGCCTGTCGTCATGTCCAGGTAGTCGGACAGCAGGACGCAGACCGCCCGGCCGACCGGGGATTTGTCCTGCAGGTTCCAACCCAAGGGAGCCCGCTTCTCCCATACCTCTTCGAAGTCCTTGAAGCCCGGGATACCGCTCGCTGCGAGCGTGGCGAGAGGTCCCGCGCACACCGCGTTGACGCGAATCTTGTAGCGGCCCAGGTCTCGCGCGAGATATCGCGTTATGGATTCGAGCGCGGCCTTAGAAACGCCCATCCAGTCGTACTTGGGCCATGCATTGGTGGAATTGTCGAAGTCCAGAGTGACCATTGACCCGCCGTGTTCCTTCATAAGCGGCAAAAACCCGCGGGCCAGCTCCTTGAATGAAAAAGCGCTCACCTGAAGCGCTGTTGCGACGCTTTCCCACGGTGTATTCATGAATTGGCCGCCCAGGGCATCCGCAGGCGCAAACGCGACCGAATGCACGAGCCCATCGATGCGATCCCATCGCCTGGACGTCTCTTTGAACGCGCTCGCGATATCGGACGGTTTGGTCACGTCCATCTCGAGAATTTCGGGCACAGGGTCGAGCTTTTTGGCCGTCATCTGAGTGATGCTCATCATCCGGCCGAAGCTGGTGAGCAGGATCTCAGCGCCTGCTTTCTGCGCCTCCTGGGCGATCGAGTAGCCGATGCTGCGTCGGTCGGACATTCCCGCGATGAGAATCCGCTTTCCCTGGAGAATCACAGCCAGATGTTAGAACCTCAGGGTTCCGCGCCTGTCGCGACCGGCGCGTCCCGATTCGACCAGTCGCTCCAGGAGCCGGCGTAGATCCGCGCGCCCGGAAGGCCCGCGACCGCCATGGCCAGCACGTGATGGGTCGCGTTGACGCCTGATCCGCAGTAGAAGACCGCCCCGTCCTCTGCGCCCAGCTCCCTGTAGCGCCCTCGCAGCTCGGCCGGCGACTTGAATCGGCCGTCCGGCTCGAGGTTGTCACTGTACGGCGCGTTAAGTGCGCCGGGGATGTGACCGGCCTTCGGGTCGACGGGCTCTGTTTCCCCTCGATACCTCTCGCCCGCGCGTGCGTCGATGAGCGGCATGCCGCGAAGCGCGCGGACCGCTTCGAAATCGAGGACGCTGGTGCGGTCCGGCTCGCGAGCTGTGAAATTGCCGGGGGCGAAGACCTCCACCTCATCCTCTATTGGTTGGCCCCAGGCCTGCAGACCTCCATTCAACACAGCCTGTGCACGATGTCCGAAGTAGCCGAGGAGGAACCAGAGCCTGGCGGCCGTCGAGCCGCCGCTGTCGTCGTAAACGACAACCTTGGTGTCGTCGTTCACCCCTCGCAGTCGCAACTCCGTTTCAAACTGATCGGCAGAAGGAAGCGGGTGGCGGCCTCCGCCATCCTTGCCTGTGACCTTCTCAAGGTCGAGGAAAACCGCGCGCGGAATATGGCCGCGGACGAATTCCTGCCAGCCGCGCCGCCCCTGCAGATACCAGCGAAAGTCGATCACCCGGACATCGCGATCGTCGATGTGTTCGCGCAGCCAGTCGGCCTCGACGAGCGGTCCGAAGGCCATCACGAGCCCAGAACACGGGTGTCGTGACAGAAGTGAATCGCACGGGGGCGCATCTTGTGGACCTTTTTCAGTGACCTCGTCCAGTCCCGCCGGTTCGCGTGCTGGCCCGGCCACGTCGAAAGGTCGGCCTTGTCCACGTCGCGGTAGATATCGGACGTGTACGCAGCGTCGCCGATCATCACTGACGCCCCACCATCCGTGTCGACGAACACGCTCTGGTGGCCGACCGTGTGGCCTGGGGTGGTGACCACGCGTACGCCCTCGGCGATGTCGGAGTCGCCGTCCAGAAGCTCGAACCGCGCCTCCGCGAAGTCGAACCATTGGGCCGCCACTCCCCCCTCCTTCCGAGCACGATCCAGCTCGGATCGCTGGATGTAGAAGGGGGCGTGCTTGAAGACCGCGTTCTGGCCGCAGTGATCGAAGTGGAGGTGGCTGTTGATCACGATCTTCACGTCGGCGGGGCTCAGGTCGTGTTCGGCGAGTGCGTCGGCAGCGTGGCGATTGACGACCTTCCACTCCTTGACCAGCTCCGTGGGCCAACCCACGCCGGTGTCGACGAGGATCGCGCCCGCCCGCGGATGCTTGATCACGAATCCGTGGACAGGGATCTGGTTGAACGCGTCGAGCCGAGCCAGGTGGAGGCGAACTATTTCCACGGCGTCAAGGAAGGAACGGCGAGACGCTGAAGACGGCGAAGAGCAGGGCGAGGTAGACCATCGAGTAGGTCCACAGCCGACGTGTCCATCGCTTGCCTTCGAGGTCGAGCAGCGTGATGCCCACGAGTCCGAGGCCAAGCACGATCGCCCCGGCCAGGTAGATGGCGCCCGCCGCCCCGGTGACGACCGGCACCAGGCTCGCACCCACGGTGAGCACCGCGTACACGATGCTCTGCCGTTTGGCCGACTGCTCACCAGCGACGACCGGCAGCATCGGGACGTTGGCCCGGGCGTAGTCGTTCTTGATCATCTGTGCAAGCGCCCAGAAGTGTGGGGGCGTCCAGAAGAGGACGACTCCGAACAAGGCCAGCGCGGTCAGGCCCAGCCGCCCGGTCGCAGCGGCCCAGCCGACCAGGGGCGGCATGGCGCCGGCGGCGCCGCCGATGACTATGTTTTGCGGCGTCGAACGCTTCAGCCAGATCGTGTAGACGAAGACATAGATCAGCGCCCCGATGAGGTCCAGCGCAGCGGCAAGGAGGTTGGAGCCCACCCAGAGCACCGCAAACGCGACGACGTTGAGCCCGATGCCAAGCGCGAGCGCATGCCACGGCGGGATGCGTCCTGCCGGCAGCGGACGGCGCCGGGTCCGCGTCATCTCCGCATCGATGTCGCGGTCGAACCACATGTTGATCGCGTTGGCGCCCCCGGCCGCGCAAGTGAGACCGATAAGCACGGCGAGCACTGCCGCCGGCCGGGGATGCCCGTGCGCCGCGGGCAGCATCACCCCGACGGCCGTCACGTCGAGCAGCGCGACGATGCGCAGCTTGAGAAGGCTTATGTAGTCGCGCAGTGTGGCGGAGACGGTTCGCGTTTGGACCGCGGGGTTGGCGATCGTCATGCGGACCCCTTTTCGACGGCCAGGCGCGACAGCGCCGGAACCCGGTCCGCCCTCGGCTGCGTGAGCAGCGCCATCGCCAGCATCCCCGCCCAGACCAGCGTAGCCGCGGCCACATGCAGTCCGTTGAAGAAAGCCGCATCCGTGATCGCAGCCCCCGCCCCCAGCGCAACCTGGAGTGCCAGCACGATGAGGGTCGCGATAGCCATCAGACGAAGCGCCGGCCGCCGCAGCGCGTTGATCGCCACGTAGACGATCAGAGCTCCGATCAACAAGACCGCGCCCCGATGGAGCATGGTGAATGCGTTCGCGCCGGAGAGGTCGAGCGCGAAGCCGCCTCCACACAGTGGCCACGAATGGCAGCCGCTGTCGGCGTTGCTGGCCACGACGGTCGACCCTGTCAGCAGGAGCACGTAAGTGGCGCCGGCCGCTAATGCAGTCGAACGCCTGAGGCTCGGAACGCCGGTCGACGACGGCAGCGACATGACTGCAGAGGCGAGGAGCAGGCCAAGGATGATCATCGCCAGCCCCAGGTGGATCAGCACAAGCCACGACGCGAGCTCGTTGACGACGACCCCGGCCCCCAGCAAGGCCTCGCTCAGGCCTGCAACCAGTGCCGCCGTGGCCAGCCACGCGACTGCGGGTCGCCGCGTGCGCCAGACGACCCAGGCCAGGATCACCGTCGCAGTGATCAGCAGCTCGGTCACGCTACCGACCGTGCGGTGCGAGTACTCGATGACCGAGTGGATGTCCGCCGCCGGATAGGGACGGCCGTGGCACAGAGGCCAGTCTGGACAGCCAAGCCCCGATCCCGTCACTCGCACCACTCCACCGAGCGCGATCTGCAGGTACGCGAAAAAAGCGGTCGTGAAAGCCACGCGGCGGAAGAGTTGGGCGGACAGCACCAGCGGCCAGTCTACTGACTGACCAGATTCGACAGCTCGGCGGCAAGCACGCCCGACTGCAGCTGGCCGATCTGCCGGCGGTCGATCGTTCCGTCAGCGCGGACGAAAACCGTCATCGGCAGCGCCGACAGGCCGAACTCCCTCCCCACGCTCAGGTTCGAATCGAGGAGTGCCGGCTGATGAACGCCGAGCGCGTCCAGGAACGAGCGCGCGGCCTCTCGGCTGTCGCCCTCATCGACGAGGACCAGCTGCGCGCCCGACTGCTGCGTCACTGTGCTCACGAGTAGAGGCATCTCAGCCTTGCATGGCGGGCAATACGAGGCCCAGAAGTTGATCACGACGGGCTTGCCGGCGTACTCGCCCAGGCTCACTTTCGTCCCATCCGTCGCTGTCAACGTGAACGCGGGCGCCTTGCCTCCGGCGGACGCAAATGACCTCTCCGGTCCGGCGATAGTTGCCAGCGCCTGCAGGACATCGGCCGCGCCCCAACCGTCCCCGCCCGAGCCGAGCTCGTGTAGGCCGTTGCCGCTCAGCGAAGTGACCAGGGACGGCGAGATGTCGCTTCCGACCTTCGGCACGCCTCGGTAGACGAGACGAACATAACCGTGCCTGTCGACCAACGCCAACATCGAGGTGTGCGTGTCGCCCGCCGCCAGCTCCACGCCAAACGGCTTCCAGAAGCTTGTGACCTGGTCGGGCGTGCCGGTCCCAAACGTCCAGGTTGCGCCGATCTGGCGGGCATAGCTCGCAAGCACTCCAGCGTCGTCAGTCTTTGGGTCGGTGGTCACCTCGAGCAGCGTCACCGTCGGCGGAACGTGTTTGGCGAGCTGCATGAAGAGTGCGGTGTAGAGCGGACATGTTTCGTGACAGGTCGTGTGAAACGCTGCGATCACGACGTCCTTGCCGGCGAGCGAATCCAGGTTGATCGACCGGGCGGCCTGGTCGTAGAGCTGGAATGCGGGCATAGGCACGAACTTGCCCGCGAGCTCGCCGAGTCCGAGGTTCACCTCGTCGTTGCCGGCGTAAACGGCGCCTCCCAGCACACCCCCTGATTCGATGCCCAGCAGGAGCGGCTCGACCTGACCCGCCGTAATGGTGAGCGCGACAGGATGCGGGGCGCTGCCGACCCTGACCGCGTTGTAGGTCCCCACCGGCACCGCCACCGCGAGCAGCTGGCGCTGGTCGGGCGCTGCGGGCACGCTGCCCGAGATGCGGCCGGCCGTGGCCCATGAATCGCGACCCTCCCGCAGGAGAAGCGTGGACGCGGGTAGCGATGTGGCCGACCGCCCGGCCGCGACGACGACCAATGTCCCTGTCGGCGGCTGAAGGCGCGGGGCTATCCAGAGCGCGGCGATCGCGACGACGGCCACCACGCTGGCCGCGAGCCACAGGACCCTGGGTCGGCTCAGGGTGCGACTGGGAGCGGCGACCCGCCGTAGCGCGCTGCGACGCGGTCGATGTACGCGACGCACATGTCGGCGACCGCCGCACTCTCGACCTGCATCACGTTTTCGGCGTTGCTCTCACCGCTATGTGACAGGTTGAAGCTGCCGGTGTAGACGTAATCGTCTGTGACCAGGATCTTGGCGTGCATGAAATCGTGGATCGAACCCTTGGCGTAGGGTGTCGACCTCTTGGCCCCGAAGTGGACCGCTCCGATAATGCTGCGAAACGCGGCGATCTTCCATGCCGCAGTGGCCTGGGTTCCCCATTGGTGCTGGACCTCGTCCATCTGAGTCGCATCGTACACACCGGAGATGTCGACGCCTCCGTGCTCGATGACCTCGGCCAGGGTGCCCAGGATGGGTCCCGAAGTGATCACCGGCGAACACACGCGAATCCGTTTTCGCGCTGACGCGATCGACCGCGACATCGCGTGGACCAGCTTGAGGCTGCGGCCCGGACAGAAATACGGACGAACCTGCGTGCCGTCCGCCAGCGAAGACCATGGCGATGAGATCCGGCCCGACAGTGCCACGACCGGCTTCTCCCAAAGCTCCGCGAAATTTGCCGCGAAATCTGCTGCGATCTCGCCTGACTCGACGGTGAACATGACGTTCTCCTCGCGGTTCCACGAATCGTTGGTCCAGTTGGTCGAGCCGGTCAGCACGGCGGGCGCGGGGGTGCCGGCGTCGCGCACGACGTACTTGTGGTGCATCAAATCGGGTACGCCCGGGACCGGCTTGATCTGCACCCCGGCAGAGCGAAGCCGGTCGACAAATGCCCAGTCGATCTCAGGTGGCGGTGGCACCGGGATTGCCTCCGCATGGTCCTGGTTGAAGACGAGGCGGACGGCGACACCGCGTTTGATCGCCGCCTCGAATGAGTTGAACACCATGGCCGAAGGCGACTGATCCAGGCGAAGGTCGTAGATCGCAATGTCCAGCGTCTTCGTCGCCCCATCGAGAAATGAAGCGAGTCGCTGTGCGACGGCGTCGGAATTCTGGCCGCCGTCAGTGAGGAAGAAGAAGTCCAGCGGGGCTATTTGGCGCCCGCCTTGGGCTCGCCGGTCTGTTCGCGAGGCTCGTCGATTCGGACGGGCAGCGGTCGCGTCGCCATGTCTGCCGCTTCTTCGGGATCGTCGGTGAGGGTCATCAGGTTCATGTCCCCGGGGGCGATCGCACCTGCGGCCAGGACATGCTCCTTCAACCAGTCGAGCAGTCCCTTCCAGTACGGCGTGCCGAAGAGGACGATCGGAAAGTGCTCGATCTTGCCCGTCTGGGCCAGCGTGAGCGACTCGAAGAGCTCGTCCAGGGTGCCGAAACCGCCAGGAAAGATCACGAACCCGCGCGCGTACTTCACGAACATGTTCTTGCGGACGAAGAAGTAGCGAAACTCGACTCCGAGGTCGACGTATTTGTTCATGGACTGCTCGTGCGGCAGCTCGATGTTGCAGCCGACGGAAAGCCCGCCGGCCTCGTGGCAGCCGCGGTTGACGGCCTCCATGAGCCCCGGACCGCCTCCAGTGATCACCGCAAAGCCGCGCCTGGCCAGCTCGGCGCCAAGCGCCATTCCCGCCTTGTAGTACGGATCGTTGGGCTTCGCACGGGCCGAACCGAACACCGTCACCGCGGGGCCGACCTCATTGAGGGCGTCGAAACCCTCGACAAACTCGGAGAGGATTCGTAGGACGCGCCACGGGTCGGCGTGGTGGCTGAGCTCTTCGATTGCACTCCGCTCGAGGAGCATCCGGTCGGCCGGCGCCTGCTCTGAGGGGACGACAAGGCGACCGGCACGGCGGCGAACGGTGGCTTCCCCTCGGTCCGCGTCGTGCATCAGGCCTCTGCGGGCAATTCCCCGCGAGGCTCTACCTCAGCCGTGCCGTCCGCGGCGAGGGCGACCGGCTCGGTGTCCGCGAGGGCCGGCGGTGCGACTCGCTTGCGTGGCTTCTTCTCTGCCTTGCCATCGCCGTTCAGCACCGCGGGCTGGGGCAGTGCCGGAACCGGCTCGGATTCGATCGGCGTGATGTCGGCGGTGACGGTCGTGGCCGGCAGTCTGACGCCTGACTGCTCAGGCATCTCCAGCAGCTGGTCCATGTGAGCGTGCAGCTTGGTCAGCTCGGTCTCGAGCTCGTGGACCCGGCGGCGGTGGCGCATGTGCTCGGTGAAGTGATGGAGGCTGTTGAACCAGTGGTACAGGGTGCCCGCCACCAGGACGACCGCCATCGGGACAACCGGCACCGTCCACAGGGGGATGCCATCGAGGTGGAAGATCGACCAGCCGACGTTCACCGGGGCTGTGTTGCTGTAGCCGAAAACGGTCGTTGCCACGCCCAGCAGGAGGCCGAAAATCAGGGCGCTGGCGAGCAGGAAACGTTGCCAGAGATGGCTCAGGTCGGGCACCCGGCAGAGGTTACTCCGTTGATCAGCGGCTGGTGCCCCTTTACCAGGGGGCCAAAACCGCCCGGTGGATAATCAGCGAAATGAGCGGCCCAGGCGAAGTCGGACGCCTCTCGCCGGACGGGCTGTGGAAGTGGGACGGCGACCGCTGGGTGCCGACCGGGGCGGCCCAGGTCACCACCTCGACTGGCGCTTCCGGACCTCGGCGCCCTTGGGCTTCGTTGATCGGTGGGACCGTGTCCATCGCTTCCACGGCGGTGCTCCTGGCCGCCTGCTTCTTCCCGTACGGCTACTTCTCGGACGGCAACGGCGGGACGTCCTCTTCGTCGATCTTCAACGGCGGCTACCCAGGCGCGGGTTGGCAGATCCCAGAACCCCTCTTCGTCGTCGTGGCCGCGCTTGCCATGGCGATTGTGGTCATGGCCGTCCGCGGCACGGTGCGGGCCGTTGCCTCCGGAGCGCTGGTCGCGCTAGGCCTGCAGACGCTGATGATGTGGATCACCTACACCGGCACGGCCATTTCCGGCGGCCGAATCGGCCCCGGAAGCTGGATAGGCCTCACCGGCAGCATGGTGCTGCTGGTGGGCGGGATCCTCGCCTTGATCGGCCTGTTCATAGAGCGGCCCGAATAGGAGCTGGTTTGCGAAATTTGCGCCTCGCTGTATCCATCGGAGCCGAATCACAGCTCTTGATAAGCGCCGTTGGATCCAACGACGCGAGACGGAGAGCCCGCCGACGCCACTCCTGACCGGATGAACGAGACGTACCGCCTGTCGAGGTTTCGGCCGATCGCGATCGGCGCGATCGGCGTCCTGTGTCTTGTCGCCATAGCCATCGTCCGTGAGCTGTTGTCCACGCGCGACCCGATCCTCGTCCTCTTCATCTTGCTCTGGCTCGGCGCGCTCGCCTGGAACGGCTACTGGTTTCTGTTCCGCATGGCCTATGAGATCGGCATCACAGAAGGGGGACAGCTGCACTGGCGAACTGTCTTGAGCGCGCACGAAGTCCCGCTGGAACATATCGAAAGCGTGAAGTCGCCGTTTGGGTGGTTCAGCCGCGGCCTGCTCAGAATCAACGTGCGGGACCACACTTCGCCTCTGCTGATGTCCGCGCCGGGCTTCACGCAGGTGGCTGAGGCCCTCGTTCGGGCTAGGCCCGACCTGTCGATCACGACAGGCCGGCTCGACGTTGCGGTCGGCCGCTCGGGAATCCCCGGCGTCCGGTGGCAGGCTCGGCTTGGTGGAGGCGGCGGGAGTTGAACCCGCGTCCGAAGCAGCTTCCTCCAGGATCTCTACGAGCGTGTTCAGGGAATTTGATCTCGCTTGGCGGCTCCTCCCGACGGGATCCGCTTCTGCCAGCCGCGGTTACTGTCCCACCCCAGGGCCGCGGCGCCCCTGGGGTGGCGATCCGGTCTATGTGACGCCGCACCTCTGTCCGCCGGATTGACTGAGGGCAACGCCCGGGATCAACGTCCCGGGGCTTTAGTCCTTACTGCTTACGCAGCGAGGGCGAAAGCGGAGTTCTTGTTGGCGTTTGTAAACGCTGCGCTGTAACGCACGCGGCTCTCGGCTCGCAATCCCGAAGCTCAACTGCCCCGTCGAGACCGGACGCCCCCACGAAGCTGAACCTGGTTGCCCGTTGATTCTACCCACCAGGACCTGCCCCTACACTGAACCGGACATGGCCGTCGACCTCGAGCGCATCGGACGCGCGAGCC
>VBIW01000204.1 GCA_005880915.1 Chloroflexota bacterium
TGGCCCTGGGAGAGCAGGAACCGGTAGCGCTCGTTGGTCTGGGCGGCGCTGCCGAAGCCGGCGAACTGCCGCATCGTCCACAGCTTGCCGCGGTAGCCGCTGGGGTGGATGCCCCGGGTGTAGGGGTACTCGCCGGGGAGGGGCAGGTTGTCGCCATTCCCGTCAGGAACGTCGGCGGGGCCGTAGACGTCGTGGAGGGGGATGCCGCCGAGGGTCTCGTCGGGGACCGGCGGCGCGGCCCGGGTCGGTTTCGCCGTGGTCGCCATCTGCTCAGCTGCCCTCGTGTGGCCGGCCGCCGGAGAGGATGCGGTCGGCGATGTCGTAGGGGTCGACGGCGCCCGGGTCGCTCTCCAGGACGCGGGCCACCGCCCCGCTATCGAGCTCCCTGCGGGCGCGCTCGACGGCGTGCTCGGCGACGATGGCCTCGATCTCGGCGCGGACGCGCTCCCGGCGCCGCCGGTCGAGCTCACCGCTCTCGGCGAGGTGGAGGCGGTGCCGGTCGACCGCCTCGACCAGCCCCGGCACCCCCTCGCCGGTGCTGGCCACGGTGCTCACCACCGGCGGCTCCCAGCCGGTGCCCGCCTTGGTCAGGTGGGCGAGCTCGCGCAGCTCCTTGTGCACCTTGGCGGCGCCGGGGAGGTCGGCCTTGTTGACCACGAAGATGTCGGCGATCTCCAGGATGCCCGCCTTGATGATCTGGACGCTGTCGCCGCCAGCGGGGGTGGTGACCACCACCACGGTGTCGGCGATCTGCATCACCTCCAGCTCCGACTGGCCGACGCCGACGGTCTCCAGCAGGCAGCGGTCGCGGCCGCTGGCGTCGACCAGCCGGATCGCCTCGCGACTGGCGCTGGCCAGGCCGCCGAGGTGGCCGCGCGCCGCCATGCTGCGGATGTAGACGCCGGGGTCGAGGGTGTGCCGCTGCATGCGGACGCGGTCGCCGAGGATGGCTCCCCCGGTGAACGGGCTGCTGGGATCGACGGCGATCACCCCGACGGTCTCGCCGGCCGCCCGCCAGCTGCTGATCAGCCCGTCGCCGAGGGTGCTCTTGCCGCTCCCCGGCGGACCGGTGATCCCCACCACGTGGGCGCGGCCGAGGCGGGCACGCACCGCCGCCACCAGCTCACGCAGGGCCGGGTCGCGGTCCTCGACCATGCTGATGGCGCGAGCCAGGGCACGCTGCTCGCCGGCGAGCAGACGATCGGCCAGTTCCATGCCCCGAGTGTATAGCCCGAGTGTCTTGGGCGAGATCGCCGGGCTTGACTCTCTGGGCGCTGACGCGCCCGGTGGGGGGAGCACCCCCACGCCAGCACAATCTGCGCGCCATGGCGCAGATTTGCCAGCGTTCCCCCCGTTTCTCTGGAGGCGGGTGGGCCTACCAGGGACTGATCCGGCGATCGTGTCCCGCCGGCTTCCCGCGTGGGCTAGCGCGGCACCGGGGTGCGGCCGCGGGCCTTGCGGGCGGCGCCGAGCAGGTGGGTCACCGACTTGCGCAGGCGGGTGGCGTCGGTCGTTCTCGTCGCCGCGCGCCTCGATGAGGCCGATCCGCAGCAGCCCGGTGACCAGCGTGCTCATCGAGGAGCGCTCCATCTCCAGGACCTGGCCGAGCTCGGTCTGCGAGACCGCTTGCGGATGGGCCTCCCAGAGGCAGAGCATCGCCGCCGTCTGAGAGAACGTTACCCCGTGCGGCGCGAGCCGTCGGTCGAGGATGCTCTGCGTCAGCCGGGTGAGCCGCGCGAGCATCGAGCTGAGGGGTGGGTGCGAGCCCACCCCGTTCTGATCTCCCCCACTCTCCATGTCCGCACGCTAGCACACGTCAGAGCGGATATCCAGAGACGGCGTGGGGCTATCCGGATAAGCGGTTCGGCGGTATCCGGATGTCTGTCAGTAGAACACCTGTGCCAGCTCGTAGAGCTCACGGGGGACACGGCGCTGCACGGCGACGACGTCGGCGATGCTGGCGGTGTCGACGTCGCCGCAGCGCACCACCGGCATCCGGCCGAAGTCGCCGGCGGCGACGAGCCCGTGCGCGTGCACGCCGACCCGGGTCGCCCAGATGCGGTCGTAGGCCGATGGCGATCCGCCGCGCTGGGTGTGACCGAGCACGGTCACCCGCGTCTCCAGCCCGGTGCGCTCCTCGACCAGCGCGGCCAGCCGCTCGCCGATGCCGCGGTTGCTCAGCCGCACGTGGCCGAACGCGTCCCGCGGGCCGTCGTCCCGCGCCTCGTCGAGTCCCTGCAGGGCGGCCCCCTCGGCGACGACGATGATGCTGAAGTCGCTGCCCCGCTCGCGCCGGCTGTAGATGTGCTCGACCACCTCCTCGATGCCGACCTGGAACTCGGGGATGACGATCATGTCGGCGCCGCCGGCGAGCCCGCCCATTCGGTGACGACGCTCACCGCGCTGTCGAAGCCGATGCAGTACTCGGTGACGCTGAGGTCGTTGTCCATCGTCTTGGGCACACCGACCACCGAGGCACCCTGCTCGCAGAGCCGGGCGGCAACGCTGAGCGTGTCGTCGCCGCCGATCGCCACCAGGGCGTCGAGAGCGTGGTTGCGCATCGTCGCGCGCACCCGCTCGAGACCGCCCTCCAGCTTCATCGGATTGGTGCGCGAGCTGCCCAGGATGGTGCCGCCGAGCTGGAGGATGCCGGAGACGTCGCGCCGGCCCAGCTCGCGGGGCTCGCCCTCACCGATCATCCCCGCCCAGCCGTTGGGGACGCCGAGGATGGTGTCGCCGGCGGCGAAGGCGCGCCGTGCCACCGCCCGGATCGCGGCATTCAGACCGGGGGCATCACCCCCGCCGGTGAGGACCCCGATGCGCATGTCCGACCCGCATTGGCAGCCGCTGGTGGGACAGGCGGTGGGTCGCGCCGGCGTCGCGCGTCGCGACCGCGCCGACGAGCTCGAGCCGGAGCTGAAGGACCCGGCCGTCGATCCGCCGCCGAAGTAGCCAGCGTACAGACCCGGGGTGGTGTTGTTGAAGGCCCGCTCCTCGTCGCCACCGAGCACCAGGGTGACGCCGGGGCTGAGCCCCTGGGCCTGTACCTGTGCCGCGGTCGCAGTCTCCACCTGGACGCCGAAATATTTCGCCAGCCACTGCGCGGTGCGGACGTCCTTGCCGCCGCTGGCGTCGATGACCCGGGTGGTCGCCTCGAGGCGCGCCTGGCCGCCATCGCTCGCCCGCAGTCCCACGTCGCCCAGCAGCTGCGTCCACCGCGCCGAGGCCCCGGCGCCCTGTCCACTGCCGTCCATCACCGCCACCGGGGCGCGCTCGGCGGTCACCGCGGGGTCGACGAAGACGCTGTCGACGAAGTGGTGCAGGGTGGCGAAG
>VBIW01000205.1 GCA_005880915.1 Chloroflexota bacterium
GACATCAGGCCGGTGACAGAACGCGGCACCGCCGCCGCGGCCCAGGATGACCGCGCCGCCGCTCAGGGCCTCGTTCATGATGGCCTCGGCCTGCTCGCGGAAGAAGTCCGCGTCATCCGGCGGCGGGATGGCGTGCGGGGGAGCCGCGTCTGTGCCCGCCCCGAGCGCGCCGCTGGCCAGCGGCGCGAGCACGGCAAGGAACTTCTCGACCAGCGAGCGCCGCATCTCGCCGCCCTCGGCCTCCTGGACGGACACGTGCAGCTGCGCGGCCACGCGCGAGCTGATCGCGCGGTCGAGAAGCGGAAGGTTGAGCTGCTCGGCGACCGCGGGCGCGATGACGCTGCCACCGGCGCCGTAGCTGGCCGAGATCGTCACGCCAGGCATCTATTGCGTCCCTCCAGGAGCCAGCGCAGCGGCATCGGCACCGGTATCGGATGGCCCGCCGGTGGCCGCCGGCGGGCCGGTGTTGCTGGTGCGCAGCTGGACCTGCTTAATGAACAGGGCCGCAATGATACTCAGCACAGACACGGGTATAGCGACCAGGAACAGAGTGTCGATGGCGTGCGAGTAGGCCTGGATGATGCCCTCGTGCAGGGCGGGATGGGTCCGCGCCAGCGCGTCAAGTACGGCCGGGCTCTGCACCAGCTGCGCGACTTTGTCACCGCCGCCGGCCAGCGCGGCCGGCGGCAGATAGCGCGGAAACTCCGCCGCGATTCTCGCGGTGAGCACCGCGCCGAGCGCGGACGCGCCGAGCGCCCCGCCCATCGAGCGGAAGAAGGTGACCGATGAGGTCGCGACGCCCATCTGCCGCATCGGCACCGCGTTCTGCACCACGAGCGTCAGCACCTGGATGAACAGGCCGAGCCCGGCACCGAAGACCAGGATGTCCAGGCCCACGATCACCAGCGAAGTATGAGCGCCGAGGAGGGTGAGCAGGATCAGGCCGATGGTGACCAGGATGGTGCCGGCCAGCGGGAACCAGCGGAACCGGCCGGTGCTGCAGGTACTGCGGCAGGAAGGCGAGCGCGCCGAACATCGCCACCCCGCTGACGAAGGACACGATGTTGGCCACGGTGAAGATCTGCATCCGGAACAGCTCAAGCGGCAGGATCGGCTCGGGCGCCAGCCTCTCCCTGACCGCGAAGCCGGCCAGCAGCACGGCCCCAAGCACGAACAGCCCGATGACCTGCCATGATCCCCATGGGTAGTTCCTCCCGCCGGACTGGGTGCCGAGCAGGATGCAGGACACGCCCGCCACGAGCAGCAGCGCGCCCCACCAGTCGATCAGCACGTGCCGGGTGCGCCTGGGCAGCTGCAGCACCCGGTTGGTCACGATCAGCGCGGCGATGCCCAGCGGCAGGTTGACGTAGAAGATGTAGCGCCAGCTGAGGCTGTCGACCGCGAAGCCGCCGGCCAGCGGCCCGACGACGCTGGAGATGCCGAACACGCCGCCGAAATAGCCCTGGTAGCGACCGCGCTGGCGGGGCGGGATCACGTCGCCGATGATCGCGAACACCAGCGATATCAGGCCGCCGCCGCCGATCCCCTGCAGCCCGCGGAAGCCGATCAGCTCGTACATGTTGCGCGACGCGCCGCACAGCGCGCTGGCCACCAGGAACACCAGGATCGCGAGCTGGAACACGCGCTTGCGGCCGTAGAGGTCGCCCGCCTTGCCCCATAGGGGCGTCGATGCGGTGCTGGCCAGCAGGTACGAGGTGATCACCCAGGACAGCAGGTCACTGCGGTGGAAATCCCCGACGATCGTCGGCANNNNGCCGGTGGGTGAAGGCGGGCTCCTGCTCAGGGCTTGCGGTCGTCGCGGCAGGGGCGCTCATGCGCTGTTCTCCTCGATGGGTGACGCATGCAGGTGCGCCTGCCGATAAGGCGAAACGCACATTCCAGCCGTGCACCGAGATCCGAACCTGAGGGCCGGACCGCTGGGACGGCCCGATCGCCCCTCCTGCCCTCGTATGGACGGTTTAGTTGCTTGTATCAACCAAACAAACACTGTCACGGCTGGCTGCCGCCGCGCAACCCTGGCCGGCGTCGGCGGAGTCCGAGGCAGGACGCGCCACATGCGGTGGCCGCGCTGCTCTCCCGGCAGGTCAGGGGCAAGGCGGTCCTCGACGTGGAGCCTCAGCCAGCCAGCGCGGGTGACCGGCAAGAGGTCCAGGTCGTGACCGGCTTCCGGCGTGAGTCGCGGAAAGCCGGCCATGACCGGGGGAGATTGCGTTAATGCCGGTTGGTCAGTGGCCGAAGACCGGGATGATCGTTGCCCTGGCGAGCGTGTGGAAGCCGAGGTTGAAGCCGGCGACCGCGGGGGAGACGTCCGAGTCGATGCCCAGCTTGTCGGTATCGAGCGCGTGCACCGTGAACACGTACCGATGCGGCTCGTCGCCGGGCGGCGGGGCCGCGCCGCCGAAGTCCTTGGTCCCGTAGTCGTTGCGCACCGAGAACGCGCCCGCGGGAAGGCCGGACCCGTCGCCGGCGCCGGCGCCGGCCGCAAGCTCGGTGACCGAGGCCGGGATGTCGATGACCAGCCAGTGCCAGAAGCCCGACCCGGTGGGGGCGTCGGGATCAAAGCAGGTCACGGCGAATCCCCTGGTCTCCGCGGGGAATCCGCGCCAGCGCAGGTGGGGCGAGATGTTCTGCCCTGACATGCCGAAGCTGTTGTATACCTGAGCGTCGCCCATGGGGGTCTCGTGATTGATGTCATCGCTTTCTACCGTGAACGACGGCACCTTCGGCAGGAAGTCGTAAGGCAGCGGTGCCCGCTCAGTCATTTTTCCTCCTCATTGCGGTACGCCAGCATTGGCCAGGCCAACGCTACTCATCCCGCCCGCCCGCGTCGCCAGCGGCTATGTTTCCGGCCGCACCGGCAGCGTCGACAGGCGTCGGCACTACGGGCAGCATTGTCCCGCTGCCTTCATGTGCCAAGCTAGGCAGCGCCCCGCGGATCCGGGCAGTCCGGCCCGCGGCCCGGACTCATGGCCGTCAGGCTCTGACGGCTTGCCCGCGCGCGCGAGCGGGCAGCGGGCCACGGCAGAAGGAGGGTGCGTTCGTGACCGAGCGCCGCGCACTTGTCACCGGCGGATCACGGGGCATCGGTGCCGCGATAGCGGCGGAACTTGCCGCGTCCGGCCATGTCGTCGCCGTCGGATGCCGGGCGGGCCACGCCGCGGCTAAGGCCGTGGTATCGGCCCTGCCGGGCCGGGGGCACGCGGTCGTGTCCGCTGATATCGCCGATCCGGAGCAGGTCGAGGCGATGGTCTCGGCCGCGGTGTCCGCCCTGGGCGGCGTCGATGTCCTGGTCAACAACGCTGCCATCTACGCGCACCAGGACATCGACGCGACGTCGTATGCGCAGTGGCAGGCGGGCTGGCGCCTGACCATGGACATCAACGTGCACGGCACCGCCAACGTGACCTGGTGCGTGGTCGACCATCTGCTGCACCGGGCCGAGGGACCGGCCGGGGCCCGGATCATCACCGTCGGGTCCCGCGGTGCCTACCGGGGCGAGCCGACCGCCCCGGCGTATGGCGCGAGCAAGGCCGCGGTGCACGCGATGACCCAGTCGCTGGCGGTCGCTCTCGCTCCGCATGGCATCGCGGTGGCTGCCGTGGCGCCGGGTTTCGTCCGGACCGAGATGGCCGAGTCGCTGCTCTCCAGCCCGGTCGGCGAGGCCATCCGGGCCCAGAGCCCCTTTGGCCGGGTCGCCGAGCCC
>VBIW01000069.1:0-13185 GCA_005880915.1 Chloroflexota bacterium
TGAGTGGTCACGAGAGCGCCGTCAGCAAAGCGTCTCCACTCGACCGATGCTCCAGTTGCCGTAACGCTCTGCAAGAGGATCGGCGTCGTCCAGCCGCCTGCGCCGCCGAGCGTCCGCGTCACGTTCGGCAAGAAGAACTTCGGAGCCGGCGATCCCGTCGCCGTATAACCCATTGCGCTATCCGGGCTGATGACGTTGACCGCGGCGGCGATCGTGCCGCTGGCGGACGCCTTGAACGTGAATTCACCATCGGCGAGGCAACCCGGCGACGCGCCGTTGCCGCACAGCGTCGTGCCAGCAATTCCGTTCACGTAGCGCGGGTCGAACGCCCAAGCTCCTCCGACCAATGTCGACGGACCAGTGAACGTCGTCGTCGGTCCTCCGCCAAGCGGAGTGAACTCAAGGGTCGGCGTGGTCGCGGTCGATCCAAGGTTTTGCACGACGATTGTCGACATCGTCCCGGTGCGCCCGTAATCGTTCGCGTTCTTCGCTGCATACGCGCCATACAAGATCCCGGCGCCACCCGCAATTCCGTCAGTCGAGTACGCGACGGGGTGAGCCACGGACGGATCGTCGTTATGAGTGTTCACTACCACCGCTAAGGGCTGGTCAGCTTTTACCGTGACGGCATACGCCCCGCCGTCAACGAGGCTCGGCTCGATATTCGGCTCGATGAACTGCGATTGCCCGGCCGCGATCGTCCGGGTGATCGTCGCTCCCGGCTCGCTCCCGCGGCCCACGAACGTCGCGGTCGCGACGGTCGTCGCGGTGCCGAGGTTTTGCATGATGAACGGCGTGTGATAACCGAAGAACTTCCGCACGATGTTCGGGAGAGACACGGTGCTCGACCCCGCCGCGAAGCCGTCATAGCTCAGCGCCTCCGCTCGCTCGCCTGACCCAGCGTGCTCGTTCACCACAGCGACGACTTGGGCTCCGTAGCTGCGTACGACCACCGAGAACTGCGTGTTTCCTGGTAGGTCGCCATCGTTATTCGGAATGTCAGCGAACGATGTCCCGGGACCGAGGCCGGTGATCTTCCTGCAGGTCACGAGGCTCCCATCGCTAAATCGGTAGAAGGAGACCTGGAGATCGGTCGTCGTGGTTGCCACGTTCTGCACGATGAACGGGGTGTAGAAGCCGCTCGGCCCACCGAGGGTCTTGGTGATGTTCGGCAGGTACGCGCTGCTCGTCGGTGTTCCCGCGAGGTCACAGGCGGCCGGCGCCGGTGCGAACGAGATGTCCAGCAATGGATGCAGCTCAATCCCATTCGGGGCGACGCCGGTCTGCCCATGCAGGAAGTCGAAGAAGCCGACGCCTGTCACGGTCACTGGGACGTTCGCCGTCTTGAATGAGGTCGTCGCGGCATAGGCAGCATCGAACTTCGCACGTGTTGCCGTGATCGAGCTCTTGAACGGACTCGAGTCACCGACGCAGGCCGGATGCGGGATCTCCACAATCATCGTATTGGCCGCGCTGTCGGTGAGGACGAGGTGGTAATCCGAGTCGTCCTCGCGCTTGAACACCGTCAGCGTGGCGGTGATCGAATAGACAGTCGTCTCGGTCGGCTTGATGCGGGCGTTGTCGGGCAAGGAGCTCGGCCTGGGCTGGGCGTCCATCGCTGCGACCGAGGTGCTCGTGACCGTTGATGTATTTACCAGCCCGGCTTCTGGATCAGTTCCCGTCTTCACCGACCAGCGTTCGACGCCGCAGCTGACCGCTGGTGAGGGGCTTGGACTCGGGCTCGGGCTTGGCGCCCCAGCGGGGTCGTAAAGATTGCGGAGGAAACCGCCGTGCGTTGAGCAGACGCCAGACTTGCCGCCGGAAAGGCTGTACATGCCGTCTCCGCACTCGACCACGTACCCGGTCCCGCTCGAGAAGCTGGCGATGCACGGGAAATAGCTGCAAAAGGCTGGCGGGGGGTTCGTGATCAGCGTGCAGCAATCGAAGTTGTAACCCCATGGGTTGGTTGGCGCCATCTCGGCCGCGACGGCAGTTCCGATTCGAGCCGCGTCGAGCCCAGGTCGAGTCTCCGACGCCTTCGCGTCCCCGGAAGGAACGAGCGAGACCGCGAGAAAAGCCGCCAACAGGTAAGCGACGAACCATCCATAGCTCACCATGCCCGCAGACCGCGTACTCGGTGCTCTTCCCCACATGACGGTTGGTTTATACGCCGATTCTGGTCCGCTGGGCAGGCCAGGAAATACGGCCGCGAAGCCACTGTGCAGCTGCAGCGAACCATCGACTCCGGCGATCGCGGAAACCGCTGCTATCGGACATAGCCTGACCTCTTCCTTGAAACGGAAGATTCGCCGGAAAGCGACCTAGCGCCGAAAACGTTGACGAACGACACGCCGGGCCGACCAGAACGCGCGTCAGAGAAGGCACTACCTCGAGCGCGAAGGTCACTAGGTCAAAACGGGTTCTTGAGGCCAAATGACTTCTCGAGTATTCCGGTCGCTCGATCTATTAGCTTGATTAAGGGTTCAATCTTGTCGCGAGTGAAGTCAACAAACTCGCCCCCAGCCTTGTAGGCGATGTTTGGATTGCTCTGCCGCGCAAGGCTCTGGTCCGCGATAGCGTTGACCGTCCTTAGTCCACGACGTAGGTCAAATAGGGTCCTCGCAAGCTCAGGAATCGAGAAGATCACGGAATACGAATCGACGAGCAGTCGGTCCAGGACGGCGGAATCGAGCCGGATTATCAAATAAGACCCTTGCCCATAAGTCCCCTCGTGATGTCCTATCTCCATTAGTCCGTCGCGATCGTGCAGAAGCTCGAGAAATAGGGCCTTGAGCTTTTCGCGTCGCTCTTCGTATCTTCCGAACTCAGCGCGGATCTCTTCAAGGCTCATGGGCTCATCGCCTCCGACGCCGCGACGCCAGAACGCGCGCGGTGAGCTCGCTAAAGGTACATAGGGCCTGAGATCACCTTTCGGAACCTCAATCAGATAGATCACACTTCTGCTGTTCGGCACGCGAACCAACTCGGGCGCGGAGTACGTAATCGTTGGCTCGACTCGCACCTTGTCAGCAAACTTCTTCCCAAAGTCCTCGTCACGGTCGGTTCCTGCGACGTCCCAGCCGTGCCCTTGGGCACGCTGCGCCACACCGTAGATAAGGAAGCCTCCGCGAGCATTCGCGAACGCGCAGCAATGGCGACTTGTTCGATCGGAGTCTTCCAAGCCGCCCTTGAAATCGTGCCTATCCGACTCACCTCGTCCTGCGACCGCGAGCAAGGAGATTGCTTCGTATGTCCATTCGGACAGCGTCGTCGGGACTTCGGTCATTTCAGAATGGTCGAGTTTACGCACGGAATACATCAGCGTGCGGTGAACCTAGGCAGATGGTTTCGGCCTGGCCGCGATCAGTCCGGTCAAGCGTCTCCGGGACGCGCGGTCCAAGTGTGTGCGGTGCGTGTGTCCCTCGCCGTCGATGAATTCAACATGGAAGTCGCGGATCTCCCTACTCGTCGGCGGGCGATGCTCGAAGTAATCGAGCGCCGCAGTCGCATCGCGAAGGGCCCGAGAGAGGGTCCTCGTGACCTCAATGCTTTGGCCTGGCTCGATCCACGTCGGTAGCGTGAGGTCCGCTGCCGTCCCGTGCCCCGCGATATGGAACCATGCTTCCACGAGGAAGAGACGCCGCCCAAGGTTGTGTATCCGCGCGGCGTAAAGGCCGTCGTTCGCTTCCGCCGCCTCCTGTAAGAAGTCGTCGTAGAAACTCGCTGTCGTCCGCACGTGGCGCTGCTCATTCATGTAGCGGAGTAGAAGGACCGCGCGCTGACCAGACCTGCGATACCTCCGACTGTCCTAATCCAGTCGCCGAGATCATTCACGCGCCGCCAGGCTATAGCCTTGATTTGGACCACGCGGTAAGCGCGCGATCGACATCGCAGTGAGTGCGATGCAAGAAAACTCAGGCCGAGGGTACGAGGCCGGAACGTCACACCCGTGAAATCCAGGTCCGCTCCGAACGCGCATGATCGTGGTCGTGGTACTCGACGCCTGGGACGATGTCGGCGACCCACATCGGTGTGCACGTAGAGGTGATGTTGCCGGAGAGCGCGTATTACCAAGCCGTGGACGTGGCCGAGACGGAGCAGCCACTCGACGGCGGGCATTTCTGCGAGGTCCGCATGAACTTGGATCAGGCGAACCCGCGAATCGGGCAACTGCTGCAGGAGGTCGAGGAGGACCTCAGCCCCTTCGTCAACGCGCTTCGCACCCTGGGCGAACCGGCGACGATCACCCAGATACAGACGGAGATCGTGCGCTCTACCGGCGCTCCAATCTCGCGGGCGGCGGTGCAGCATCGGCTCGAATCGTGACTCGGTAGTCGCGATCTGCCCGTATCCGCGTCTCGGCGGCCCGCACCCCGCATGTCCATGTGACGTGCTTCGACGCGCTCCGGATTATCGGAAGTTAGAGGAACGCAAGGCGTGGACCGACCTCGATGGTCGGACACACCAATCCCCACGCTGTCACGGCGTCCTATGACGCCGCTCGCAAGATCCGGATTCGGCGGGGGCGGATGCGCTTCAACGGAGCCGCCTGGCCAGCAGGAAAACGTACCTCCACGAAGACAGATCGCGCACGGTCTCCAGATTCAGCTTTCGCATCTGGCGGATCAATGGCGCGGCGTCCCGATAGTTTCTGAAGAATGTCCAGACGCCGTGATGGAAGAACACGTTCCCGTCAGCGTATTTGTTCGCGTTCGTACAACGAGCCATGATGCTCGGATGATTGCGCATCGCGGCCAGAATCAACAGCCCGCCGGGCCGAAGATTGCGCGCCGCGGCGCGCAGAAGGCGAGCGCGCTCGGCCGGCGGCAGCACGTCAACGACGCACACGCTAAAGATGAGATCGAGACTCAGATCCGACCTCTCGAATTCTGGCGCCGGCATCAGGCGAATCTTCTTCCCGCTGCGTGCCGACGCTAGGGCTGCCACTTCAGCAAGTGGCTTAGGCACGCCCTTGACGAGGAGGGTCGCGGCTAGCTGTTGTGGAGTGTCAACAAGCCACAGCCGCGAGACGAGCGGCAGGATCAGAGGAAGATTCCGCAGTTTCCCGCAGCCCTGATCCGCGCCAATAAGCGGCCCTTGTAGCCCGAGAGGCGCGAGTTCGCGCGGAACGGATCCGAGTATTGAGGTTGGTCTCGCATTGAATCCCTGAGCCGACGCCTCAGAGTGGATTCGCACGCCTCGCTATCCCGTACTCGCCGGCGAGCTGCTCGAACCGACTGCGTAGGTCCGCGAGATGATCGGTCACGATGCTGTCAACCTCATCGATAGTCGCGACCCGCACCGCACCCCGCGCAGCCCGAACGAGAAGGCGATTGATCGCAAGTAAAAGGAGTATGGCTGTCACCCAGAAGGGGTAGCGGTCGTCGTCGACGGTTTGAGGCGGGTATGCGAGACGATATCCCGTGAGCGCAATCAACAAAACGAGCAGGACCAACTCGATCAACTGGGTTAACCAATAGACCAGCGCGCGCTCCCAAAAGCGGACCTGGAGATTTTTCCTGATGCTTCCGTCACGATCACCCGCGAACGCGTAGAAGAGCCGTTCCATGAACGTTCCCCTATGACGGCTCGCCTCTCGCATGAAACGCGTTGGATATTCCGCAGCGAACGGCGCGTAGAGCCTCGCGAGGATGACATCGACGTCGAATGTCCCTCGCCATCCAGTGACGTAACTGTCGTAGCGATCGTGAATCTCCAGGAATTCAACTAGGATGAATGCGATCAGGCCCGCTGCGGGTACCAGCCCAAACGAGACGAGAACTGCTGGCCAGCTCGCGGCGAACGAAAGCAGAGCGTCGCGGTGAGCCGGAGACAGAACGCCGTAGACGAAGGCGACAACTGCCCCGACCAGAAGGACCGTCAGCGCAGCCATAAGCGCATTCCTCACGCTCTGGTAGTTGTCGTAGCTCACTTTCATTGGCGCTCATCCAACCCGCCCGGGTGCTGACTCACTAATGCTGACCTGCCGTTCAGGTTCGATAGTATCCAACGAATGCCATGAGATCGCGGTCCGGACATCCCTCGAACGAAATGCCGGTAACCCGCAGCCGGACGAACGCCGGCCGGAACCCATCTACCGCGACCGCCGGAGAAATCAGCTTCGATGGCGTTGTTGCGGCGATCACCGACCTTAGGCAGCTACTCGACGACGACCGCTCCCTGCTCAGCAGAACGCGCGGAGATGGATGGCGTGTCGGAGAGGTGATCGCTCATATGGCGGACATTGCCGAAGTGTTCTGCGAGCGCTTGCAGCCAGGGCTGTTCCCGGGGGCGATCCCGGTTGCGGTCTCGCTCGCGCGCCTGGGTCGGTCGCTCAATCTAGCTCAGCGCCTGCAAGGAGCGCGATCGGAACACGCGCTGCGTCGAATCCGAGATCACACAAGTGAACACTTGGCCGAACTCGGAGTAATTCTTCGGGGATAATGGAAATCGCGCGGCCCACTGAGCCGGCAAACTCCCGGCATCGATCCTAGTCCGACCGCTGTCCTTCCCGACGCACGTAAGTTGTTCGCCATCGCCGATCCGCTCGATGGAACTGCAGAGCAATACCGCCCGTTGTTCGGCCTCGATCTCTAACCTTGTCCCACACCCCCAGGTGCAAGGCTCTGCAGCCGCTCAAACGCGGTGAACCATTTCGATTGGACCTCTGCCTCCCATGAGGGATCGAAGGTTGGAAACTTCTCCACGAGAATCTCGAACCGAGTACGTGCGGCAACAGGCTCCACCGGTTGCTCGGAATCGTCGTCAATCGTCACTGGACGTTGCGACGCCTTCCGCCGCCGCGGAGCGATAGATCGCGTAGCCGCTCTAGATCCCCGAACGCTGAAGTGCGGAGACACACTCAAGTCGGCATCACGACTCGCGAGCAGCCAAAACGCGATGCACTTTCTAACCGTGTCACCCTGAGCTCCGGTAGCCGCAAAGGCTTCATGGAGCTGACGGTAAGTGCCGGTCTCCAGGTTGACATCCTCAAATACGTCCTCATAGGCCTTCGAAATGACCGTTTGAAGAGCTTCCTGGCGGTCTTGGCCCTCTGCCGTGACGAGCGACTTGAGAGCCTGAGTTGGCGCACCAGTTTCAGCGATGACGCCAAGGAATCTCAGGGCACTTATGAGTTGCCCTTGCGTAGCGCCACTCATGGTACCCATTAAGCTACGGTCAATACGATCAGGCATTGCAGCGCGTAGGCTTTCTAGGAAGCTACGGAATGTCTTGTAGGGAACGTACGGTGGAATTGCGCGTGTATCTGACTGTTCCTGGGCCACTATCTTGATCCTTTGCGCTGTTTACAGCGGTCCTTGTTAGCAATGATATTAGCATTATACCTAGCAATGCCAATAGCTGTGCGGCATACGGTTAGCGGTACGCGTATCGTTCGCCAGTAGCGTTACGGGTTGGCAATGGTTAGCACAGTCGTTATCTGAACGGCTGTGGGTAACGCTACGGGATTGTTCTTCCGCGTTCTGACGTTGTGAATCTATGCCATTGATCGGTCTATTCTCGCGACCTCTTCCGAGACTTGCTCAGCTGGAGACCGGCCAAGCGGGCGGCGCCACGACGCGGAGCGGCCCGTCAGTCGCGTGAGGGAGTGGTACGGCGCCAATACACGGCCGGATATGCCAGTATTTACGGGCACAGCGCCGCTCTTTGTGAATCGCTGGTACCATCGGTCCGCCTCGTGGTCCAATGGATCGGGCGGTGTCGCTTTCCGGAGCGCACAGATGCGGGTTCGACTCCCGCCGAGGCACCCGACCGCGCCGGAACTGGGCTTGACCATCCCAACATCTGGACCGATGCTCCCAATTGCTCCGGAAAGCGACTCCGCAAGCCCAGGCCGATCTGGGTAAATGAGGAGCCGCGCGGGATCTTGCTTTCCGCAACCGCGCGGCTCCTAAAGAGCGGCCCTCCACCGGTAGGAGAGCCGCTCAACAAATCGAATTGCCGCCTGGGTTTCCGGCAAACCCTCCGTCGAAGGCTGGTGCCTACGACCCCGAATGTGATCCGACCCGCACCCCTGTGCACACCTCCGGGCTCTGAGGAAAATCGCAAACGAGCTTCAGTCCGTGTTGCCCTCCGCCTTTTTAATGGAACTCAATCGCGGTGAGGACATCATTGAAGCCGTGAGAGATCCCGATGTTCGGATAGTTGCCCGTAGTCGACGAACTGGATCGCGGCCTTCTGGCTCAGGCGCTCATACACCCGCAGGACGCGCAGCCGCGTGCAGTCGTCGATCGCGGTGAACTGGTAGTGCCGACGACGAGAGTCCTTGAGCGGCGTGATGAACTTCACATCCAGCTGCAGCTGGTGGCCGGGCTCGGGCTTCTCGTAGCGTTGCCAACGCTTGTGGTAAGGCACGTGGCGCTGGGAGGCCGGCAGCCGGCTCAGGCCGAGGCGCCGCAGGATCCGCAGATGCCCGAGCCGCTGACCACCAGCTCGTGGTAACGGCGCAGGTACATCGCGATCTTCTGCGGCCCGAAGTGATACGTCTGACGGATGATCGCCAGTCTCCGGGATGCGGATCTCGCCCCTCTTTGTCGGTCACTTGGATCCCTCCTCGTCTGGGCGGCCCAAGTGTCAACGACGTCCGTCAGTTTTAGAACGGTGGGCAGAGAGCGAATCGAACCCCCCACAGCCAAACGCGGCTGATCTACAGTTCCACGCCCGTCCGACCGACGGAGCGCTCCAGTTCGGCCGAATTTCATCGATTTCAGACTGAAAAGTCAGAAGAGTCAGGCGCCAAGACCTTGAATTCGAGCGAGGGACTGACCGGCGGCCATAGCACGCCTGTCCACCTTCTGACCCACGCGGAGTCGCGCGGACAGCCTCTTTCTTGAAAGGGAACCCGTTCAGAGCGCCATGCTTCCGTGCTGAGGATAGGTCGAGTAGAGCGCCCAGTTAGATTCCCTGAACGCCGCTACACTTTTCGGTGCCGGCGGGCTTCCGCGACCGGCCTCGAAGGACGGCCGACCTACATGGCGCGAGCCGATGTGACCCAATTGACCCAGCTCCTCCAGGAGATCCTTACCTTCACGTCAAGCGACTTGGTTCGTGAGACGGAGCTCGGGAAGGCATTGGCCTTCACTGAAGGCGAAAGCGATTTCCGCAACGTTCGTACGATCGCGACTCGTCTTCTCGCGGCGGATCTCGAGATGCTTCCTCCGAACATGGTCAATCAGCTCATCGGCTACGCGACGAGTACGCGTGACGCGCTTAAGACAATTTCCACCTTCACGCCCGCGGCCGGACAAGATGCGAAAGGCACGCAGGTCAGTTACCTCACAAACCTGCGCTCGTACTACGAGCAATTTGCATCAGTCGCCGGGACAGCATTGAGCCTCGCGTCTCGTCCAGAGCTGGACCTGACGGACATCCGTCGTCGCGCGGATGAAGCTCTGGGTGACCTGCGCTCGAAGATTGACGAGGCCCGAGCTATACAGGACAAGGCGGCAGCAGATGCGCAGCGCACGGTGAGCAGCCTGCAGGCCGCCGCGGGCGCCGGCGGTGTTGCCCGATACACAAGATTGTTCGGCGATGAAGCCACGGCTCATCGGAAGGCGGCCCTCAAGTGGCTGTGGACGACCGCGCTGCTGGGACTGGGCACCCTCGCGTACGCGATATGGGCGCTTTGGTCAGCCCCCGGCATCCCGCGTGAAGCGACGGTCTCCGAAAGCATCCAATACGGCCTGGGGAAGCTGCTGATTTTTACGGTGCTCGTGTCGGCCGTGATCTGGAGTGGCCGGGTGTATCGGGCGCACCAACACAACTACATCGTCAACCGCCACCGTCAGATCGCGCTCACGACGTTCGAGACCTTCGTCGAGAACGCGGCAGATCCGGAGACAAAGAGTGCGGTTCTCAGGCAAACGACCGAGTCGATTTTCGCGTTGCAGCCCACAGGTTATGTGTCGCAGGATGCGGATCCGTCGACCACCGGGACAGGCCAGATTTTGGAGATCGTCCGGAACATCGGCGGAGGCAAGACCTAGAGCGGATCGAAGAGGAGAGGCGAGTGGCAAACCGACTGGAAGTGCACTTCGTCGACGGGACCATGCTGGTAATCGAGCACGATCTGAACGCTCTCGGGTTATCGGACGTCGGTGCCAACGGAATTGGTCGAAGGGAAAGAGCCCGGCCGTGACCTGCGTGTCGCGATAAACCGAGAGAACATCACTTTTGTCCGCGATTACGGTCCGGTCACGCCACAGGCTCGCTAGCCAGACCGTGAAAGAGACCACGTGAATCGAGAGGCGCAGCTCACCTAACCGCAGGCTACGCGGCGCCGGCGCGCACGAGCTTGCGAAGGATCGCGTCAATCCGGTCGACTTTTGCCTTCGCCTTCAGGTACTCGTCATACGCATCACGGGCGCCACGAATCAGCGTCTCGTAATGCACGACGCGTCCGTTGAACGACCCGAGCGCGCGGTCGATATCGATCGCCGAGTTGTCCCGCTCTTCCGCCAGCGGCGTTCCTACGACGAAGACGACGGATACCTGCGGATGGTCGTGACCCTCAGCCTTTAGACATTTCTTTAGCGCGGTCGCGTAGAGCGTGCCCTGCTCCACGAGTTCGCTGACCTTCATGACCCGGCCAGCTCGCTTCAACTCAACGATGATGTGCTGACCAGCATTTGTGCGATAGCGGATGTCGACCCGTCCCTTGCTCTCTCTGTCGTCAAGGTTCGGGTCGAACACCTTGTATTCCTTTTTCAGAATCTGTTCGAGCCGTTCGCTCCCAGCGGCCCGCTCCCATCCCGGATCGAGCAGCCAGAGATTGTCGAACAGATGGCGTTGTAGGACCTTCTCCTTCTCGTTGGCGTCAACGAGCGCTTCGAACTCCCTCAGGACATCCAGCCGGACACGCACGATCTCCAGGTACAACGAGCCTTCGAGTGTCGAGAGGTCAGATAGAAGAGGAAGGAGTTGCTCCGCGGTGAGACGCGGGCCTTCCGTTAGCCGGTGGGCCTCCTCGCGCAGTCGCAGCCGCTCGAACGCGAGCATTCCGGAGCGGTAGAGATCGATTCGATCCTTCTTCTCGTCAAGCTCGATCCCACGAATTAGTCCGAGTAACCGCCGAGCATTACCCCTTTGCGAGTGCGGCATCGTGTCGAGCCAATCCGCCAACGCAGGTATCTCGTCAATAGCCTGCTTTCCGCGCGCCTCGTTGCGCAGATTGGTCCACTCGTCCTGGATCGAAACGATCTTCGACCGCAGGAAGTTCACGAGCGCTTCGTAGCGCGGATCGTCCTCCACGAGACGCTGGCGATCGCTCGTCGCGATGTCGTCCGCACCGGGAAGGTCCAGGAAGTCCGCGACGACCTGACCCGTGAGATAGCTCACGAGAACCCGGCTGAAGTTCAGCCTGTCGAGTATGTTCTCTTGGATTAGGCGGCCGCGCGAGATCACGACGATCCCATTCAGCGGGCCCGCGACCTCGTGCTTCAGGCGCTTGGGCTCGTCAACAGTGCCGAACCATCCGCCAACGACCCACTCCGGATGCTCGGGGTCGACCTGCGCATCGAGCACGAACCGGTGCTTGAGCTCGGGACACGAAGCGGCGGGAATCCTCTCCTCGCCGAACTCCCAAAGAAATTCGACCGCTCTCAGGTCTTCGCGGTCCTGTGCGTCCACGGGCTCGCCGTCGATCTCGACCGAAAACGTGTCGCCGCGCTGGCCCTTGAACCCGATGATCGAGAAGCGGCGCGCGATCCGCTTCCGCAGAGCGGCGACGGAGCTGCCGGTCCGCTTCTTCTTGAGTTCGTGCAGCACAATTCGCGTCCCCGTCTTTGGTCCAGAGAATGCGATCGGCGTCGGAAAGTAGTCGTCGCCTTTTTGGATCACCGTGCGAATGTCATCGGTCACCAGCTTGAACGCGTTCTGCTCGTCTCCGGTCGAGGTGTGCACCTCAATGACGCCTGCAATTGAGAATAGGGCGAGCTTTCCGATGCCCTTCCGACCCATGAACGGTCGGCCGCGAGCTGACTCTTCGCCTTCGATCGCGCGTTTGTCATAGCCCACCGACAGGAATCGTTGATTGATCGCATTCAGGTCCATCCCGACGCCGTTGTCGACGATGACGATCTCGTCCGAAGAGATGTCAATCGAGACGCGCTTGGCATCGGCGTCCCAGGCATTGGCAACCGCCTCCGAGAGGACCGCGGCCGCGTTGCTGTACAGCTTGATGCCCAGGTGATCCAAAACGCGGAGGTCAAGGCTGAGGCGGTACTTACGTGTCGTCGGCATGCTGAAGCTACGAAGAGGACGCAGCGGCTCGCGCGAGAGCGAGTCCGATGTATCGGCCAAGCCGCGGCGGCACCGCGTTCCCGATAAGCCGCGCGATTGGGGTAATCCCCACGTCTTGGCGCGGCTCGACGAAGCGATAGCGGCGCGGGAACGACTGAAGGATCGCTGCTTCGCGCAGGGTCAATGCGCGGTCCTGGTCGGGGTGACCAAACCGACCGCTGCCGAAGCTATGCGCGAGCGTGGTGATAGTCGGCGATGGGTCGTCCCACATCATGCGCGAGTAGACGTCCTGGAAGCTCGCGCCTGACTTTTTGACGTGACACTTCGCCCGCAACCCTTTCGGCCAGTCGCGCCAGGTGCCTCCCGGCCGGGATGCCTGTAAGCGCTTCAGCATGATCGGCGTAACGGCCCTGGCTTTATGCAGTCGATCGCGTGGATCTGCCTCCCCTGCGGCAACGGGAGGCAAGTTGCCGATTGCATCGCGAACTGTCCTGTAGTTGTCGGCGTCGTAACGGCCCTCGGGTACCTTGACCGGTCCAACCTTCGACGCAAGCAGGACCAGTCGCCGGCGATGTTGTGGGATACCGAAGCGGGGGCAGTAGACCGAACGATGGTCAACGTCGTAGCCAGCGCGCTTCAGAGCGCGCACGAATCGCTTAAAGATCGCCGTCGATTGGAGGTCGGGCACGTTCTCCATAGTTACCAGGTCCGGCTCGATCTCGTTGACGAGTCGCGTGAACTCTTGCAGCAGCTTCCACTCGGAGTGCTGCTCCGTGTCGTATCCATGTCGCCACGGCGAGAACGGACGGCACGGAGCGCATCCGGCGAGGAGGCGAAGGTGACCTTTCGGGTAGAGGGCGCTAAGTTCCGCCCCGGTGACGTCGCGAACATCACGCTCAATAAACCTCGCGCCGACATTCCTGA
>VBIW01000069.1:13201-15057 GCA_005880915.1 Chloroflexota bacterium
CGTTTGGTGGGCTTGACCGCGGGTCATGCGAGCGCCACCTCTCGGCTGCGCATGACCCGCTGAATGCGTTTCGCTGCGGTCGCCGCATGCTCATGCTCCCACACGCGAATGACCTTCCAACCGGCGTGCCGGAGCATCACGTCGGTGTCACGATCACGTGCTCGATTTCTGGCGATTTTGGCTATCCACCAGCGCGTGTTCGTCCGCGGTGGCTCCTGATCCGAGGCGCACCCGTGCCAGAAGCAACCGTCAACAAAGACGGCGACGCGTGCTCGGCGGAAGACGACATCCGCCCGTCGCGAGACTGTGGCGAGCGGTCGTCGGTCCACGCGATACCGCAGTCCCAGCCTGTGAAGCTGACTGCGCAACGAAAGCTCCGCGCCCGTGTCGCGTTGGCGCACGGAGCGCATCCGCACCGACGTCCGCGGATCGACAGGAGAGTTGCCCATCCTGACAGAAAATACTGCACGTGCTCGGAGGCCATCTTGACGAGTATGTTGGACCGACCTACCGAGGGTGGAATCCAATGGGAACGCGGCGCTCGACCTCGACAATGCTGGCAATCTGGTGCCGCGCGTCGCGAGTGACGACCTTGTCGCGGACGAGCGTGAGCGTTTGCTCGATGAGGTTGCATAGCGCCCGATAGTGCTCGGCTGACGTCGCGACGAAGGTTGGTCGAAACACTGCCGCGGTGTAGTTGTAAGAAGTGTCCGCGAACGCCGGGCGCGCCTGATTGGTTCGGAGTCCGCCAAACAGATTCCTTCGAACATGGTCCAGCGCAGCTTTAAGGGCGTCGCGCTAGCCGATGTGGGATGATCTCCACGGCGCAACTGCTTTGGCCCGTGCGACCGCGAAGGCGGATTGCTTTAGGACCGCGCAGGGGCGTCGCGACTGCCCGGCTTTCTAGGTGGGCTACCACCGAAGCCAGAAAGGTGCACCCATGGCATCTCTGCTCGAGTCCGTCCCCGTTAGCGGTCCCGCAGGTCGACGCGTCCGTGTCCTGTTCTACGACGACGGCGCGATCCGCTTTCGTATCTCCGATGCCGCTCCTATGAAGCTCTCCGAGGCGTTCCTCAGCGGTTCGAAGGAGCCGGTGATTATCAAGCTCGACCCCGCCGAGCCGCTGCACCTCGAGCTCGAAGCACCGATCCTGCCCGAACCGACGTCCACAGGCGGTGAGCCTCGTCGGGCCAGCGCGGGCGGTCTCTCTGTCGACAACGCAGTTGCACTCGTGACGAACGCCTTCAGAGAAGTCTT
The DNA here is from genome assembly GCA_005880915.1 of Chloroflexota bacterium. GTDB lineage: Bacteria > Chloroflexota > Dormibacteria > Dormibacterales > Dormibacteraceae > 40CM-4-65-16. The sequence goes on from VBIW01000069.1 coordinate 14,459, forward strand.
CGGCTCGGCGATGAAGCCCACCGGCAGCGTGCCCCTCGGGTACCTCGGGGTATATGAGGACGTGCAGGGCGTCCACCGGACGGTCTGGGTCAATGTCCGGGAGCTCACAGCCTGGCTCGGAGTGACCCTCGTCGGGAAGGAGTACGACGGCTGGCCTATCGCGCGCTATCTGCTTCGCGAAGCCGGCGAACAACAGCTCCTAAACGTCCGGCGCGCGCTCGATGACCCATCCATCGTGACGCTCCACTTCTGGCGCGATGCTTGGCAAGCTGCAGGCGGTCGCGTCCCGCGGTTCGTAGAGCAAAACATCACACCAGCCGACGGCGTTCGGCTCGACGAACTTCGTGATTCTCAGTACGTAGAGCTCATCGATGAGGCGCTCGGATCCCTCGATAAAGCGAGGCAGCACCGCGGGCGTCTACGTCGCGACATAACACTGACGACAGGACGAGTCGTGACGCTCTACGTCTCACCCGAGTTCCAGTTCCGCACGCAGTTCGCGCTCTCCCCTGATCAGGCGGACGTCACTGCTGCCCTCGGGCGTGCCGACGAGCTACTCCGTCCTCTGTATGAGTTCGTGCGCGAGCGTTCGCGTGCGG
>VBIW01000069.1:15082-22315 GCA_005880915.1 Chloroflexota bacterium
TGTCGCTGAGCAGGTCGACGACGCCTACCGAGAGGGCAGCCTAAACCCAGCGCCTCGGTTCCGCGAGGCTCGGACGGCAGGCAATACCTCGTACCTGCAGACGTGGATCGCCGGTTGTCACTTCGACTGGCTTGATCGGCGTCGGATTTAGGCCCGCATCTTTGGACGAGGGCCGGCACATCGCGACCGGCTCTCGTCTCACGGGTCCAGTGCCCGACTCGCTAGAACGCCTTCAGCGTCTAAGGCATACCCCAGTCGCGCAGCCGGCGTATTGCGCTCACGCAGTCGCCCGCAAAGTTCGTCGACCTTCTGTATGTCCAGCCAGCCCGGCCGCCGATGTCGCGGTTCCAGCGGTCCATTTGGGTCCTCCATGTTTCCGTGATCGTTGACTCGGCGGCGAAGATCACAAGACGTAGATGACGAGCGGCGAGATCCCTGTCGTGGCAAACCCGATTGCTGAACAACGGCGACGGGTGGCGCGAACCGCGATCGATGTAACAGTTTGAGCGCGACTTGCGATTCGGGACGGGCGGAACGCCGCCAGAGACCTGTCGACCTCCGCCCCACCCGGGAACGTTCGCGCGTTAGGCGGCTAGTCGGGAGTCAGCCGCCCTCCCAGTTCGTACGCTAACGGCCCTCGCGAACTGGATCCGGCGACGGCAGCGACTGGGAACCCCTTGTCACGTGCAACAGAAGCGGTGAACGTCGGCGGTAGATGTGCCCCAGCGGATCGTCAGTACCACCCCTTACCTCTGGTATTCAGGAGCTCGTCGACAGCAGCTCGTAGTGCGGTCGGAGAGACAGGCTTCTGTAGAAAGCGGTCAGCTCCGACCCCGATCGCCCGCTGACTCACCTCGGCTCCCGAGATGACGATGATCGGGACCGACGAGTGAGTGGCGGATCTGCGGACTCGCCTGATGAATTCATAGCCATCCACGCGGGGCGTGCCGACGTCGGCCACGATCAGGTCTGGGTTCTGGTCCATCAGCACGAGCGCCTCGGCGCCGTCGGTCGCTGTGAGAAGCGCGTGGCCGGCCCCACCGAGAATCTCGACGTGGAGCTCGAGTGTTGGGGGGTCGTCGTCAAACACGAGGATCTTCGGCACGCCAAACAGACTTCGCGCCTTGCGGGGCGAGATCAAGACCGAAAGTGCGTTCGCGGTTACACGAAGGTCTCGGTGCCCAAAAGGGCTGAAGAAACCCGGCCAGTGGTGCGAGGTTCGTCGGGCATGGGGCCGAAGCTCAGGAAGTGATCGGACGGCGATCCGACACGCGCTCTGGTTAGCTCGCACCTTCACAGAGCCGCCCCGCGGACCAAGGCGGGTGACCTGCCACTCACCCCGATTCTTTCTTGCCTGTAGAGCAATGGTTTGACGGTGTTCGATGCCGGCTTGCGCGGATCGCGTTTTGTGAATTTCCTAGGAAACTCGCACGGTGCCGAGGGCCAGAATCGAACTGGCGACACATGGTTCTTCAGACCATTGCTCTACCAACTGAGCTACCTCGGCGGGACCCTCATTTTACTGGAGATTCGCGGCGCCGGAACCGCGCGAAATAGACCAACGGTCTAGAGGACTATTTGTCGGCGCCGCGCAATGGTCTCCGCGCGTGAACACTACGACGTCGAGACCATTGCTCAGTACCGGGTGTCGAAACGCCGACACCATTGTCCTTGCCAAACCATTGCTCAACGCCCTGGACTGCCGGCTCCAGCGCTCCAACACGAGCGCGCCGTGGTCCATCACACCACGGCGCGGCGTCACTGATGCGCTATTCGCGCATGCCTCTATCTCGGTGTTCGTTGCTTGTCGAGATCACGGAAGTCGAGAAAGCGGCGAAGTGCCGCGAGCCGGCCATCCCGCACGCCAAAGAAGTCCGCGGCGCGAAGGTCGATTGGATTGCCGGTCTTGGCGTCCGTCGCCCGGATATGCCACTGACACGCCACGGTCTCATGGTCGGCGACAGCAAAGTCGATCGTCCAACGCTCGCCGGGGAACGACTGGGTGTGTCTTAGGAGAAACTGCTTGTGCGTTTCGCGCCCTCGTCTTGCCTGTTCGTCACTCTCGCTGTTGTAGTACATCACGAAATCATCGCTGAGCAGCCGATTGACGGCGTCGATCGCCCTCGTCTTATCAGGATCGCCGTAGTCGTTCGCGCACTCCTCGTAATAGCTCAGCGCCATTGCGATGTTCTGTTCGGCTTCCATGACTGCCTCCTCCTAGACGAGCCCCATACCTTCCTCGCATCACTACGGACAGCCTAGGCAGACGGTCAATTAGGACTCCGCGGTACAAGGTCTGTGCGACGCTACGGTCGCGTCTGCTCGAGTAGCTCGTCGGTGGACCACGAATTCACGACCCGGTGGATGGTCACCCCGGTCTTGACCGCCTTGTTGGCGCCGTAGGAATGCCACTCCAGCTGACCGGGCGCATGGCATCCCTTATTGATCGCGAACCGGCAGCCGATCTCGACGGCGAGCTCGAGCACGTCGTTCGGCGACGCATGCGATCGCGTAAGTGCGCGCCGTCTCTGACGTGCACGGGCAAGTTACAAAACCACTGCTCGCTTACCGAGGACCACTGCGAAAACGTGCGACCTGCCCGCCTCACTGGTCAAGACTATGTAGCAGGTAGACTATTTGGTCGGAAAGGCTGAAAGCGCTATCAGCCGCGAGTTTCCAAGGAAACTCGCCAGGTGACACGGTTCGCAGTTCTTCAGACTCATTGCTCTACCAACTGAGTTACCTCGGCGGGGAACCTCCATCCTATCGAAATTGCTGGTCTTCTTGAAGGTGACGACGCCGGTCCGATCTGGAGAAAACCGAACAATGATCTAGCGGACCATTCGTCGCCCAAAGCAAATGGTGCGATACGGGCGTGGTCGCGACCGACGAACCATTTGTTTTTGTACGCGCTCGCGGCAGTCGAGACCATTGCTCTCGCGGAAGGATTCTGTGGCCCCCGAGCGCCGACGCTGAGCGCGACGCACCCTTCACGGCCCGTAGACCGACGCGAGGAGCAGTGCGGCTCTCACGTAGGCTTGCACTGTGCCTGACGGATGGCCAGCCTTCTCGGTGCTGACGTTTGGCTGCGCACCCTACGAGGCGCTTGAGCGGGAGTGGAAGTGGGCCGAGGAGATCGGCTTCGGCGGGGTGTGGGTGCCGGACACCTTCGCGCTGCAGGGCCTCGCCGACTTCGAGACCTGGGCGCTCCTCGCGGCCGTCGCGCGGACGACCCGCCGCGTCCGAATCGGATCCCTCGTCACCGTGATCATGGCTCGCGCTCCGGCGCTCCTCGCCGCGAGCGTCCGCACCGTCGACCATATCTCCGGCGGACGCGTGCGCCTCGGCATCGGAGTCGGTGACACCCCCGAAGACGCCGACGCGCTGGGATTGCCGCGCTGGCCGGCACGCGAGCGCGTCGATCGCCTCGGCGAGCAGCTCGAGATTCTCGATCGCCTGCTGCGCGGGGAGACGGTCGCGAGGACCGGAACGTATTACGCGATCTCGGCACTGCAGCCGGCAACACCGGTCCAGCGACCGCGGACGCCGATCGTCGTCGCCGCAGAGGGACCTCGCGCGATGCGGCTCGCGGCGCGTTACGCGGACGGCTGGGTCACGCTCGCCGGACAGCCGCCAAAGGAGTGGGCCGGCGGCGGTGGCGCTCCGCTCAGCCGCGATCAAGCCGTCGCCGCGACTCGTGAACGCGCCGATCGTCTCACATCCGCGGCGCGCGATGCGGGCCGCGACCCTCGGGCGATTCGAAAGATCGCACTCGCGTACCGCCAGCCGGTCGACCCGCTCACTTCACTCGATGCGTTCGATGACTTTGTCGGCGCCTTCGCCGCAGCGGGTATCGAGGAGTTCGTCTTCTACTGGCCGCCGGTGGCGGACCTGCGTGAGAGGCGTCCTGTGACCGAGGCACGCCGCCGCGAGGTCGAACGCATCGCAAGCGCACGCTTCTCCGGCGATTGAAGCCACCAGGGTCATCCCGTCTCAGGTTGAGGTCGGTGGGCAACGACGAAACGGATCCGTAGGTGATCGTCGTCCACGCGCGGAACTAACGGCGTACGACTCTCCTCAGCGGCTGGAATTCACCCTCGCCGGGGTCGTCTGATCGGGAGTCAGCCGCCCTAGTCCGCCGCGAGATGGACGTGTTGTCATCTCGGCCCGAGAACGGGTTGCGAGCGGGTTGCCACCCGAAGAAAGCAACCTGATCAGTCGCGCCCGATCTCAGGAGGCAATTTGCGACAGCATGCCGGAGTCGAAGCACAAGAATGAGTGCGGCCTGCCCGCCGCACTCGCAAGACTATGTAGCAACGAGACTATTTGTTCTGGTGGGCTGAAAAGAGGTATCAGCCGCGAGTTTCCAGACAAACTCGCGAGGTGAGACGGTTCGCAGTTCTTCAGACCATTGCTCTACCAACTGAGCTACCTCGGCGGAGCTCTCATTCTATTGGAGATGTATGGCGCGGAGCCGCCAAAAGTGCGGTGGGTGTAGAGGTGTAGCTTCGGCACGCTGCGCGATGGCCTGAGCGCGGAAGAAGACCCGTCGAGACGATCGCACCTCAGGGAGGTATGAACAATCAGAGCTCTCCTCACATCGGCCGGGATCAAGAACAGCAGCATCCGCGACGCGCTGGTCGACCTGCTCGGCAAGCCGATCGCTGACTCCAACGCCCTCTTTATCCCCACCGCCATCTACCCCTTCCCCGGCGGGCCCGGCATGGCGTGGCGGGCGATCTGCGGCAAGGCTTCATCGCCGCTGTGTGAATTGGGTTGGAAATCGTTGGGGGTCCTGGAGCTGACGGCGCTGCCAAGCATCGAGGAAGCTATATGGGTGCCAACGGTCCGGGACGCGGACGCACTGTTGGTATGGGGCGGCGACCCTCTGTTTCTCGCCAACTGGATGCGGCGCTCAGGCTTGACCGGTCTCCTGTCGACGCTGCGGTCCGAGGCGGTATACGTGGGCGTGAGCGCCGGGAGCATCGCGGCCGCCTCCACCTTCGTCGAGACCTACAGCGAACCGCCGCGCGGGAGCGATGGACCGCTGAAGTCGGAGGACATCGTCTTCGCCACGTCCCAGGGTGACGTTCACAGGATCCTGGTGACGGGCCAGGGAGCGGGACTCATTGACTTCGCGGTGATCCCGCACCTGGAGCACGCGGATCACCCCGACGCTTCGTTTGCCAACGCGGAGAGGTGGGCGGCACGGATTCCTGCACCGACGTACGCGATTGATGATGAGTCTGCGATCAAGGTGGTCGACGGCGCCGCTCAGGTCGTCTCCGAGGGGCACTGGAAACTGTTCCAGCGTTAGCGGACCGGCCAGTTTTCCCTTGCCTCCTCCCTTCTTGTCAGAGCACCCGACGCGCGAGCTGCACACGTGAGGTCACGTCGAGCTTGCGGAATGCCTTGCCCAGGTGGTATTCGACGGTGCTCGGGCTGATGAACAGCTGAGCCGCGATTTCGCGATTCGTGTTCCCTTGCGCCGCAAGGCGCGAGACCTGCGCCTCCTGCGGCGTGAGCTGGTCGAGCGTGTCGAGCGTCCGCTTCCGGGCATGCCCGCCGCTCGCCTCCAGCTCGACGCGCGCTCGTTCCGCGAACGCGTCCATGCCGAATTCCGTGAACATCTCGTGCGCAAGACGCAACTCGTTGCGGGCGTCTACCCGGCGCCGTTCACGTCGCAGCCACTCGCCGTACACGAGGTGCGACCTCGCGAGGTCCAGGCGCAGCCGCGTGGGTCGCAGTAGCTCGACCGCCTCGCGATACAGCGTCTCCGCTGCGGGACCTTCCTGCAGGAGTGCCCGGGAGCGGGCTTCGACCGCCAAAGCCCACGGCGTGCCGCTCGCGCGAGTGGACTCGCTGAGCACCGCGAGAGCTTCGGCGGCCTTCTCGTTCCGACCGCTGCGGCTCGCCGCCTCGATCAACTCGACCAGCGCAACGGTCGAGAACCACAGCTCATGCGGATCGACGCTCGCCTCGGCCGCGGCGGCGAAGGCATCGTCGTAGCGCGCGAGAGAGTTGTACAGCATCGCCGTTACCCAGTGCGCCATCGTGAGTCCCATCCCCTCGCCACGGGCATTGAAGTCCGCGATGATGGTCCGCACCAGACGCGTGAACTCGTCTTCGCGGCCACAGATCGCGGCGACCGCGAGTGCCCCGTACGGCGGAAAGATGCGACTGTCGGTAACTGCGGCGAGAGCATCCGACTCCGCGACAAGGGATTCGGCCGCGCGCAACTCGCCCGCGAAGAGGTGGACGCCCACACGCGTGACCAGAGCCAGCGGCAGTTCCGCGAGTGCGCCGACCTCTCGCGCTGAGCGGACCTGACGTAACGTCAGCGAATCCCACGCGTCGTAGTCCCAGATGAAGGCCGCGATCCGACCGGCGAGCCAAAACCAACGAAGCTCGTCCGCCGTTCCGATGTCATCGTTGTTGAAGCGCTCGAGCGCTTTGCGCGTCGTCGGGATCCCGGCTGCATGACCCTCGGTGGCCAGCAGCGCCAGTCCGTCGAGCAGCAGGTCCGCAGCGCGCGCGGGCGGCGCGGGAGGAGGCGCGGCGTGTGCTTCGCGGGCCACGCGTCGCGCGTCGAATTCGCCCGCGAGCCGTCCGGCGAACACCGCGGCGGTCAGCGCGTCGAGGTAGATCTCACGCGCGAGACGCGTATCCAACGACGCGACTCGTTTCGCCGCAGCGAGTAACAACGACGGTGCCTCGCGACCGCGCTCAGTGGCGAAGAAGATCCGCGCGCGGAGCACGTCTGCATCAGCACGTTGAAATTTGTCGAGGGGTCCCGCCTCCGCGGTAGCGACGAGCGTGAGCGCCCCATCAAATGCCCCAGCCTGTCGCCTTGCGTGCGCGGCCGCGAGTGCTCGTCCCGCACGGCGCGCCGGGTCGAGCGTCAACACGGACGAACGCTCCAGGAACGCCGCGGCGGCCGCGAATCCACCTCGCGCCTGCGCGCGCGCGGCGGAACGCTCGAGATCAAAGGCGACGTCGTCGTCCGGCATGAGCGCACCCTGGCCTCGGTGCCAGGCGCGACGATCGGGATCGGCGCCGGGATCGATCGCTTCCGCGAGTGCGCGGTGGACTCGGGCGCGATCATCCGGTCCAGCCGCGCGATACACGGCCGAGCGGACCAACGGATGGCGGAACGTGACTCCCTCTCCGAACGTCGCCAATCCTTCGGACTCGGCCGCGCGTGCTGCGGACTCGCGGAGACCCAGGCGCTGC
>VBIW01000210.1 GCA_005880915.1 Chloroflexota bacterium
CAGTTCACCGCCACCAGGGTGTACGGAGCAGCCGACCTGGTCACCGCAGGCGGAGGCGCGGCCAGCCAGACGAGCATCTACGGGCCGGCCGACCTGGCCCTCGACAAGGCCGGTGACCTGTGGGTCGTGGATCAGGGCCACAACCGCGTGCTGGAGTTCCCGGCCGGGTGCATCGGCTCTCCGTGCATGGCGAGCCGGGTGATCGGCCAGGCCTCGTGGACCGCCGACGCGGCGGGCACCTCACCCACGGCGACCTCCCTCGACGAGCCCTCCGGCCTGGCCTTCGACGGCGGCGGTGGGCTCTATGTGATGGACACCTCTGCCAACCGGGTGCTGTTCTTCGACACCGCCACCTGTGGCACCTTCGACTGCGCCGCGAGCCGGGTGTACGGGCAGTCGAGCTTCACCACCAACACCGCCGGGACGACCGCAACCACGCTCAGCAGCCCGGGCGCCTCTACTTCGCTCCCTCCTGCTCCGGCACTCCGTGCAGCGCCACCCGAGTCTATGGCCACAACGGCAGCTATACCTGCGGTGTCAGCGACGACAACGGTTCGTGCGTCTCCGGCGGCCCCAGCGCGGTCAACCTGGGGGGACCCTCTCAGGTCTCGCTTGACAAGCGCGGTGACCTGTATGTCGTCGACGCTGCCAACTCGCGGATGCTCATGTACAGCACGCGGTGAGGTGCGCCGGGTCTAGGCCGACGCTCTGAGCAGCCGCTCGGCAAGGTCGGCGGCGGCCAGGGCCATGCGGTGGATGGTCGGTGCCGGCAGCGGCTCGCGACGGCGCGGCGCGGCGGCCTCCTCGGCGAGAATGGCCTCGACCCGGGGCAGCACGGCGTCGATGTGGAAGTCGCGCCAGACGGTGTCGGCGCCGCAACGGGCGATGGGGCCGAGCTGGATGCGTCCGGCGACGACGCCGGCGATGACGTCGGCGACCGCGCCCGGGTCGCGCGGCGCGGTGAGGCAGTCGACGCCGCCGGTGAACCACTCCGCGTAGCCGCAGGACTCGGTGACCAGGGGGACGCACTCGCGCGAGGCCGCCTCCAGTGCGGCGATGCCGAAGGGCTCGCGCGGCGAGGTGGGGAGGCCGAACACGTCGACGCTGACGCCCTCGATGCCCCGCCGGCGCAGCTCGGCGACTGCAGCGACGATGACGTCGACGCCCTTGTGCTCGGCGACCGCGCCGGCGAAAGCGCAGCGGAGCGGTCCCCCTGCGTAGTGCCGACCGCGAGCCGGCGGCCGCTGGCCGACCACCCAGTTGGGCAGCACCTCGATCCGTCCGCCGAGCTTCGGGCCGTCACCCTCCTCGATCTCGGCGACCACCCCGCGGCTGCAGGCGACGTGGCGGCCCTCGGCGAGGATCTCCGTCAGCGCCGCGCTCAGGACGGGGATCACCCGGTGCTCGATCATGCAGAGTTGGCGGGGGACCTGGTCGCCCAGCATCCACACCCAGGGCAGCCCGAGCTGATGCACCGCGGCGACCAGCGCGGCGCCGCCGATTCCGAGCAGGTTCCAGAGCTGGACGACATCGGGTCTGGTCGCCTCGACGCGCTCGAGGAAGACGCGCACATTGGCGGCATTGACGATGGCGGCGTCGACGTCGTCGAGCGGGCCGCGCCAGGGCCGGCGCGCGATCCAGCCCGCCTGCTCCATGCCGCGCGTGACCCCGGGCTCGCCGGCGACGGGCACCAGCGGCACCGAGGTGACCACTTCGACCTCGTGCCCCCTCGCCCGGAGCCACTCCACGGTGCGCCGGCAGCGGATCTCATATCCGCCGAGGATGTCCGGCGGATAGAGGTTGGAGACGGCGAGGATCCTCATCGGGACGGCCGCTCCAGGCGGTCGGCTGGCGAGGCGACGGGGCTCAGCCGTCGCCGCCGTGAACCGGGTCAACCGTCACCGCCGCCGCGGGTGCCGGCGCCGACGCGCGAGCGTGGGGCCCTCCCTCGGTCCACCAGGCGATGGTGCGAGCGAGTCCCTCGCGCAGGTCGATGCGCGGTTCCCAGCCCAGCACCCGCTTGGCGGTGCTGATGTCGGGGCGTCGCCGTCGTGGGTCGTCGACGGGAAGGGGCTGGAAGTCGATCGGGCTCGGCGACCCGGTGAGCTCGCGGATCAGCTCGGCCAGTTGCAGAACGGTGAGCTCCCCGGGATTGCCGATGTTGACCGGCAGGTGGTAGTCGGAGAAGAGCAGCCGCTCCAGGCCTTCGACCAGGTCGTCGACGTAGCACAGGCTGCGCGTCTGCGACCCGTCGCCGAAGACGGTCAGCGGCTCGCCGGCGAGCGCCTGGCTCACGAAGGCGGGCACGGCGCGCCCGTCGTGCTTGCGCATCCGCGGGCCGAAGGTGTTGAAGATGCGCGCGATCCGGGTCTCCACGCCGTGGGCGTTGTGGTAGGCCATCACGAAGGTCTCGGCAGCGCGCTTGGCCTCGTCGTAGACGCCACGCGGCCCCACCGGGTTGACGTTGCCCCAGTAACTCTCCGACTGCGGGTGCACCTCGGGGTCGCCGTACACCTCGCTGGTCGATGCCAGCAGGAAGCGTGCGCCCTTGGCCTTGGCCAGCCCCAGCGCCTTGTGGGTGCCCAGGGTGCCCACCTTGAGTGTGGCGATGGGCATCTGCGCGTAGTCGATGGGACTCGCCGGCGAGGCGAAGTGGAGGATGGCGTCGACCCCGCCCTCGACGAAGAGGTACTCGGTGACGTCGTAGTGGCGAAAGGAGAACCCGGGGTGGCTGAACAGGTGGGCGACGTTGTCGGCGCTGCCGCGGTGATGACGACGCGTCGCATGTGGTTCGGGATCATGGCATGCGCGGGCCGACCTGGGCGCCGCCCCGCCCCGCCCCCCGATCTCAGCCGGCGGTGACCGCCACGATCGGCGCGCCGATCGCCTCGCCGCCCGTGGAGCCGAAGCCCTGGGCGTCGCCGAAGGGGAAGACGCCGCCGTCCGATGCCACCAGCCAGTAGCCGTGACCGCTGTGGGTCGCCGCCATGGCGACGATCGGCCGGGCCAGGCTCAGCGCCCCGGTGCTGCCGTAGCCCCCCGCGTCACCGAAGGGGAAGATGCCGCCGTCGCTGGCCGCCAGCCAGTAGCCGTGTCCGCTCGGCGTCGCCGTCATCGCGGTGATCGGCCGGTTCAGGCGCATCCCGCCGGTGCTGCCCAAGCCGGGCGCGTCCCCGAAGGGGAAGATGCCGCCGTCGGCGGCGACCAGCCAGTAGCCGTTGCCGTCGGCGGTGGCGGCGATGCCGACGATGGGCCGGTTGAGGCGCATCCCGCCGGTGCTGCCCAAGCCTCTGGCGTCGCCGAAGGGGAAGATGCCGCCGTCGCCGGCGACCAGCCAGTAGCCCCGGCCGTCGGGGGTTGCGGCGATGCCGACGATGGGCCGGTTGAGGTGCATCCCGCCGGTGCTGCCGAAGCCCTGGGCGTCACCGAAGGGGAAGATGCCGCCGTCGGCGGCGACCAGCCAGTAGCCCCTGCCGTCCGGGGTCGCCGCCATGGCCACGATCGGCTGGTTGAGGCGCACCCCGCCGACCTGGCCGAAGGCGCCGGGGGCGCCGAAGTCGAAGACCGCGCGGTCGGCGCCGGCCAGCCAGTAGCCGTCCGGCGTCGCCGGCCCGACCACGCTCTGCGCCGGGGCCGCGGCCACCGCCGAGCGCGCCGCCGGTGCCGGCGCCGCCGCCGCGGCGGGGTGGGGGTTCTGGGTGAAGTCCTCGACCGACATGGTCACGTTCTGCTCGGCCACCCCGGCGCCGCTCCACGACTGCGCGGTCCAGCTGCCCACCCCGACGTCGGTGTAGTTCGGGTTGAGGATGTTGGCCCGGTGCTCGGCGCTGTTCATGTACTCGGCGTTGAGGAACTCGGCC
>VBIW01000098.1 GCA_005880915.1 Chloroflexota bacterium
CTTCCCGCTCTGGCTGCACTAAGCCGGCCGCGCGCCTCTCATCGCTAGACTCCTCCGGTGACTCACGCGCTGGGTCTTGGCGTCACCGTCTTTGTCGTCATCTTTCTGCTCGAGCTGCCTGACAAGACGGCGCTGGCGGCGCTCTTGCTCGCCACGCGGCATCGCCCCATCCCGGTATTCGTCGGAGCGGCCGCCGCCTTCCTGGTTCAGAGTTTGGTGGCGGTGATCGCCGGCTCGGTTTTCGCCCTGCTGCCTCGTGAACCGGTGCGCATCGGCGCCGGCATTCTCTTCCTGGTCATGGCGGGATTGTTGATCCGGCAGAACCTCAAGAAAACCGAGGCCGAAGAGGCGGCGGAGGTCGAACGCGAGGAAGGCCGCCATCGTCGTCCCTTCCTGACCGCGTTCACCGTGGTCTTCATCGCCGAGTGGGGTGACCTGACCCAGCTGGCGACGGCGGCGCTACAGGCTCGCTATCGCGAGCCGGTGATCGTCTTCACGGCGGCGACGCTCGCCCTGTGGGCGGTGTCAGCGATCGCCGTCGTCCTTGGCAACCGCCTGGGCGCCTGGATCCCGGAGCGCCCGCTCCAGCTCGCGGCCGCCGGCGTCATGGTGCTGGTCGCGATCGCGCTGATCGCCGGCATCCTCGGCTGATCCGATCCTGGACACAGACAGCCAAGGAAGTTCGCGGTGCCGCCGTGCGATGTGGAGGGCGATGCGCCGGCTGTCGACGCCGAGCTCCCGCAAGTTGCCCGACAGCGGATTGCTGTAGCCGATGAAGTAAAGATCCGGGGCATTTGGATGGGTCTGCGGCCCATGCACCGAGGGCAGTCCGTTGCCGCGGACCAGGCCGAAACGCCCCACTAACGGCTCCAGGCCACGCCGGAACCCGGTCGCGGCGATCACGGCATCGGGCCGTAGCCGCTGGCCGTCGGCGAGCACGACCTCCGCCCCATCGAAGCCTGTCACGGCGGCAACGATGCTGACGCGGCGCTGCTTGACGGCCTCGATCAGCCCGACATCGAGGATGGGGATGACGCCATCATCGGCCAATCGGCGGTACATGCCTCGCGCGGGACGTCCGAGACCGTACCGAGAGAGGTCGCCCACGGTGACCCGCTGCGCGACGGCGGTCACGCGGTCGACCAGGCCAACCGGGAGCGGACGCATCAGCACGCCGAGTACCTGGCTCGGAAAGCCGCCGACATCGCGTCGGAGGATGTTCGGCGAGGTTCGGACGGCGAGCCAGACGGTCCGCGCACCGCCCTCGGCGAGGTCGGCGGCGATTTCGGCACCCGAGTTCCCCGTCCCCACCACCAGGACCGAACGGTCGATGTACGGTTGGGGGTTGCGGTAGCGGCTCGAATGGATGAGCTCGCTGGTGAAACCGCCCCGTCCGGGCCAATCGGGGAGAAACGGCTCGCGGTTGAACCCAGTGGCGATCACCAGCGACTGCGCCGCCAGCGGCCCGCCGGTGGTCGTCAGCAGCCAGCCATGCGGCTGTCGCTCCAGCCGCCGCACTTCGGTTCGAAGCCGAAGCTTGAGGTCGTGATGCTCGGCATAGAGCCGAAGGTACCGCTGGACATCGTCGCGTGCCACCCACTTGCCGAAGGCTCGCGGAATCGCCAGGCCGGGTAGCCCCGAAAGCCAGCGCACGGTGTGCAAGTGCAGGCGGTCGTAATGGGAGCCCCAGCTCGAGCCCACCCGATCGGCCGCCTCGATGATGACGGCCTCGATGGCGCGTCGTTTCAGCATCGCCCCCGCCGCCAGCCCGGCGGGGCCTGCGCCGATGATTGCCGCCTCGTGCTGCTCCATAACTCGCCTCGGACGCAACACGATTCTAGGTTGAGTCGAGGCAACGTTACGCGGCGCTCGTCAGGTCGATCGCGTCCGGAAGCGCCCGCTGCGGAATGGTGAAGGTGAAGGTGCTCCCCTGGCCCGGCGTGCTCTTGACCCAGATGTGCCCGCCATGCATTTCGACCAGCTGACGGCTGATCGCCAGGCCCAGACCGGTGCCCTGGTACTTGCCACTGATGCCGCTCTTCCCTTGCTGAAAGCTGTCGAAGATCCGCTCGGTGTCGTCGACCGGTACGCCGATCCCTGTGTCGCGCACGCTGATGCGCAGCTCCGCCCCCTGGCGCTCGGCGGTCACGCGCACGCTGCCGGTTTCGGTGAACTTGATTGCGTTGCCCAGCAAGTTCAGCAGCACCTGCTTGAGCTTCGGACCATCGGCGAAGACGCGTCCCACCTCGGGGGCGACCGAGGCGCTCAGGTCGAGCTTCTTGGTCTTGGCCAGTGAGCTGACGCTTTCGACACAGTCGGAGATCAGCGGCTCGACCTCGACTTCGCCGCGGTGCAGCTGCGCCTTGCCCGCCTCGAGCTTGCTGATGTCCAGCAGGTCGTTGATCAACGCCAGCAGGTGCTGTCCGTTCTGGGCGATGATGTCGACGTCCTGGCGCTGGTCGCGCGTCAGAATGCCGCCGTCGCCTTCGAGCAACAGCTGCGAGAACCCCAGGATCGAGTTGAGTGGCGTGCGTAGCTCATGGCTCATGTTGGCCAGGAACTCGGCCTTGTGCTGGTTGGCGCGCTGCAGCTCGACGTTGAGCGCGGTCAGCCGCGCCGTCTGTTCCGTCGCCAGGTGAAAGAGATGCGCCTCCTGGATGGCGGTGGCGGCGTGCTGCGCAAAGAGAGTGAGCAGCTCGATGGTGTTGCGGTCGAGCGGGCGCCGGTGATAGACGGCGAGCACCCCCAGCAGCTGGTCGCTGACGACCAGCGGAAAGCCGGCAAACGCCTGGATCCCCTCCTCGCTCATCCACGGATTGAGCCCCACCTGCCGGTGGTTGGCCGGATCGTTGGTCACGATCGGCACCCGCAGTTCGGCGACCTGGCCGATCTCGCTCATGCCGCGCTCGACCCGGCCGGGAACGGGTGGTGGATTGGCAGTGGTGTGGTGACCGGCGCGGCGCCAGAGGGCGCCGTCGCTCGGCTCCAGCAGCCAGACCTGCGCTGCCGCGAACCCGAGGTTGCCGGTAAGCGTGGTGGCGACGACATCGAGCAGCTCCGGCTCGAAGAGCTTCTGGTTCATCTGGTCGATCGACTGGTTGAGGAGTTCCAGCCGGCGGGCGCGCTTCTCGCTTTCGTCGAAGAGTCGCACATTGCGCAGGGCCACCGCCAGCTGCTGCGTGAGGACCTCCAGCGCCTCCTCCTCCCAGCGGGTCAGGCGTCGCTCGCCATCGTGGGTCTGCAGGTGCAGCACGCCAAACACCTTGCCCTCGAGCACGACCGGTGAGCCGAAGGCGCGTGCGTAGCCGGCGGCGTTGAGCGCCGGGAGATCGAAGAGCGGGGGTTCAGCGAGCATGACGAAGCGCTTCTCGCGGACCACGCGGCCGACGATGCCGTCGCCGGCCGACAGGCTGGCGCCTTCCACGGCGCCGGGCAGGCGCACCGCGGCGCGCAGGGTGAAGACGCCACGTTCCTCGTCCAGCAGGACGATGGCGCCCGAGTCCATCTGCAACAGCTCCATGCCACAGCGAATCACGGTGTTGAGCATGCGCGGCACGTCGAGCTGTCCGACCAACTCGCCCAGGACGGTGCGCAGTTGCTCGGTCTGGTCGAGCCGGCGGCGCGTGCCCCGGATTTCGGTGTTCATGGCACGCACCGCCGCCCCCAGGCCGGTGATAACGGCGACCGTCGGGATGGCGCGCAGCACCGAGTCGCGGACGGAGATGGCGAAGCCGAGGTCGCTGGTCTGGAAGAGGATGACGCCGGTCGTGAAGAAGAGGCTGGTGCCGATGCCGCCCCATAGCTCGAAGCGGAAGACGGCTTCGGCGGCCACCAGCGCATAAAGAAGGTAGGGAAGGTTCGAGGACGGGGTGGCGAAGAGGAGGATCCAGGCGCTGATGACGGCGTGGTCGAGGACCAGCAGCAGGACCGCCATCGGCCGCGAGAAGCGCAGCGAAGCCTGCCGCCGGATGGCCAGCAAGGCAATCCCGTTGTAGGCGGCCATCAGGCCGGCGAGGGTGACGGTGACGGGAATCGACGCCGAGGGCAGCCAGATCAGCAGACCGAAGGGGATGGCGAGCGCGACGAAGCGAAGTCGAACGAGCTGGCGATCGAGGGCTGTCATGCCGGCCCTCCGGTCCTAGGCGGCCTGGCTGGTCTGGAGGTTGTTGATCATCTCGAGGAAGCGGTCTTTGCCAAAGTCCCCTTTCTGGATGATCGACTGGATGTTCCCCTGGAGGCGCTCGCGGTCCTCGCTGGTGATGTTTTTCGCCGTATAGATAAGGATGGGGATCTGGGCGGCGGCCGGGTCCTCTTTCAGTCTGGAGACCACGTCGAAGCCGTCCACCTCCGGCATCATCAGGTCGAGGATGATGAGGTCCGGCTTCTTCTTGAGCGCCATCTCGACGCCCGCCTTGCCGCCGTCGGCGATCATCACCTCGATGTTGAAGGGCTTGAGCATCGCCTTGATCAGGCGGATGTTCTGCGGATCGTCGTCCACGATCAGGATCGAGGACGGCGTCTTCTTGCCGCGCTTGCCATCGGCGAGCAGGTCGAACTTCACCATCATCTGCAGCAACTGCTGACGGTCGATCGGCTTGGTCAGGAAGTCGGCCTGGCCGATGTCGAAGGCAAGCGATTCTTTGTTGACCTTGGAGGTCAGCACGACCGGGATGTCCTTGCTCTTGGACTCGCGGCGTAGGTCATAGACGAGGCCGCTGCCGCCGTTGGGTGGCAGCTGAGTATCGATCAAGACGGCAAGCGGCTGGAGCTGGACCGCCTTGCGCAACGCCTCCTGGGCGCTGGCCGCGATCACCACCTCGTAGCCGGCGTGGCTGAGGAAGGGCTCGATCCGCTCCTTGACCGCCGGGTCGTTGTCGGCCACCAGGATCACGGGGGGCTTGGTGGCCGCGCCCACGGGCGGCACCATCTGCACCGGGCGCTCCTGGATGCCGGCTTCCTGCTTGGCAAACTCGATCAGCTCACGGATGTGCTCGACCAGCCGCTTCCCGCTTTCATTGATGTGGGCGACGAACTCGCGCCGCTCTTCGGGCGTCGTCTTGTTGGCCTTCTCGTCGAGCAGGATCTCGCTGAAGCCGAGGATGGCGTTGAGCGGCGAGTTGAGGTCGTGGCTCTGGTCGTAGATGACGCGGAACTTGGCTTCGAAATCGCGCTTCGCCTGGGTTAGAGCCGGCGCCGTGTCCTTGTGCTTGCCGCTCGCCGCCAGGTCGTTGCGCACGCTGTCCAGCTGCGCCTGCATGGCGCGCTTTTCGGCCTCGTAGCGCGCCAGCACCTGGCTGGTCGGCGGTCCACTGCCGGCCGCTTTGCGCGCTTCCTCGAGCTGCGCCTTGAGCGACGCTTTCTCCCGCTTCCAGGCCTCGTCGAGCTCCTTGGCTTCCGACGCCCGCTGGCTATGCATCTCGTTGGTCTGCGACATCATGTCGGAGAGCTGCGCCTGCACCCGCTCCAGGTCGACCTTGAGCTGGTTCTTTTCCGAGGTGAGCCGCTGCTCGCGCCCCGTCCACTCCTCGGTCTTGCGGTTCGTCTCGCCGGCCAGGTCGGCGTGGAGCGCCTTGAGCTTCTCCGAGTCCTGCAGCACGGCGGCCAGCTTGGCGGTGGCGTCGGTGACCTGCTTCTTGAAGGCCGCTTTCTCCTCGGCGACCGATGCCTCTCGACTCTGCCAGTCCTTCTCCAGGGCCTTCAGCTTGCTGAGCAGCGCCGAGCGTTCGTCGCTGACGCGTTGGAACTCGGCCTCCGCCTTGTCGAGGTCGGCCGCCTTCTTGCGCGCCTCCTCGAGCTGACCTTGCAGCAGCTGGCGGTCTGCCTTGAACTGGGCCTCGGTCTCCTGGGCGCCCTGCTCCAGGCGCGCCACGTCGGCGATCAGCCGCTGCCGATCCGCCTGCCACTTGTCGCGGGCCGCCTTGAGCGGATCGAGCTCGGCCTGCGCCGCCTTCAATTGCTGCTGCAGCTGGGCGGTCAGCTCAGTCAACCGGGTTTTATCCTGGGTCAGCTCGACGCGGGCCTTCTGCCAGTCCTGCTCCAGCTGCGCCTGCTTGGCGACCGCGCTATCGCGATCCTTGAGGAGGGTTTCGCGATCCATCGCCCACTGCAGCTGCGACGACTGCAGGCTGTCGAGGTCCTCCTGCGCCGACTTCAGGTCCGCCTGGATCTTCTTCTGATCGGCCTCGAATTTCTGCGTGATCTGCATGCGCTCCTGCTCCAGCTGGCGCAGCTGGCTGCGGCGCTCCTCGTCGCGCGCCTTGGCGCGGGTGACGTCATCCTTGAGCCGGCCAAGCTCGACCTGGGCGCGGTCGTGGCTCTGCTGCAGATCCTGGTGGCCCTGCTTGAGGGCTTCATGCTGATCGAGCAGCGCCTGGAGGTGCGCGATGAATTCCTGGTTCTGCTGGAGGATGTCGGCGAAGGACTTCGCCTTGGAGGGCTCGGGAGTCATCAGGCGGCCTTTCGACCTTGATGGAGGTAGCGCTCCACGGCGGAATGCATGGCGTTGAGGTGGGCATCCAGGGCGCCGAGCTGGTCGACGCGTTCTTGCTCCAGCTGGCGAAGCTCCT
>VBIW01000209.1 GCA_005880915.1 Chloroflexota bacterium
CGCGCTTCGCCACCGCCGCGGCGCGCAAGCGCAACGAGCCCGCCCTCGACGCCGCGATCGCGGCGTGGACGGCGTCGCTGAGCCCCGACGACGTCGCCGAGCGGCTCCAATCCGCGGGCGTGGTCAGCGCTCCGCTGCGCAGCGTTCGCGAGGCGGTGGCCGACCCGCGGCTCCGCGGCGGTGGCGCCTTTGCCGAGGTGGACCGGGTTCCCCAGGGACGCCGCGAGTACCAGGCGCCGCTGATGGCCATCGACGGTGTCCGCGTCCCGGTACGGCGACCGGCGCCGCGCCATGCCGAGCACACCGACGAGGTCCTCGCCGACTGGGCGGTCCCGCCGGCGGATGCGCTGCCCGACAGCGCGGGGGTCGACTGGATGGCACCGCTGGCGGTGGGCGATCCGCCCCTGCGCGGAGTCGGGGCGGTGCTCCGCGCCGGCTCGGACGCCGCGGCGGTGGCGGCGCGGATCCTCGCCGACCTCGGCGCCACGGTGTGGCGCGACGCCACCGCGCTGGCCGCCGACGCGCGCCGCCATCGCGGCGGGCAGGCGTACTACGGCGCGGGCATGCGCGACGCCGAGCCCGACGGCGCGGTCCACATCGTCATCGGCGACGCGGCCACGACGGCGTCGGGCGCGCCGGTCCACCTCTGCGTCGACGACCTCGCCGGCGGCTGGCGGCTCGACGACCTCACCGCGTGCGCGCTCAGCTCGCTGAGCTGGCGCATCGGCGACCCCGGCCGCGAGCCCCTCGAGCCGGGACGAGGCTATCCGTCGGCGGTCGCCGGGTCGGTCGCGGTGGCCACCGCCATCGCCCTGCTCGTCGACGCGACGCGCGACCCCGCATCGGCGCCGCCACCGCGCACCGCACGCGTCTCACTCCTCGAGTCCGCCCTGCAGGTCGGGCCCTTCGACACCGTCGTGCTCAGCTTCGGCGGCGAGCCGCCGCCCCGGAGCCGCCGGCCCTGGCCGACCCTCGTCTTCGCCTGCAGCGACGGCTGGGTCGGCATCTTCCCGGGTCGAGGCTGGTCCCATGGTTCGCCGCGCACCCCCGGCGCCAGGTCGACGAGGACGCCCGAGCCCACCGCGTCCCGCTCGCCCTGGTCTGCGATCCGCTCGACCTGCTCGACCTGGAGCAGTACCGGGAACGCCGCCTGTTCGTGCCGTCCACGGCACCAACCGGTGAGCCGGTGCTGCTGCCGGGACTGCCCTTCCTGCTCGACGGTGCCCGCCTCGGTGCGGCGAGCGTGCTCCCCGCGCAGCGCTCAGCTGTCGGCTGAGACGGCGCCGCCGAGGACGACCGCCTCGACCCGACCGTCGTGGCGCAGCTGCTCGGAGTCGCCCTCGAGCACGATCCGCCCGCCCTCCATCACGTAGGCGCGCGACGCCGCCGCCAGCGCCCGGTCGACGGTCTGCTCGACCACCAGGATGGCCATGCCCCGCTGGCGCAGCCGCTCGATGGCGCCGTAGATCGCCTCGACCAGCATCGGCGCGAGCCCCGCCGAGGGCTCGTCGAGGAGCAGCGCCCGGGGACTGGCCATCAGCGCCTGGCCGAGAGCCACCATCTGCTGCTCGCCGCCGCTGAGCTCGCCGGCGACCTGGTGCTCGCGCCCGCGCAGCGCAGGGAAGAGGTCGATCACCTCGGCGATGCCCTGGCGCACCGCGCGGGAGTCGCGACGGCGGAGGAATGCGCCGATGCGCAGGTTCTCACCGACGCTGAGGCCGCGGAAGATGCGGTGCCCCTCCGGGACCAGGGCGATCCCCGCCGCCGCCACCCGCGCCGGGGCCAGGCCGACGACGTCGCGGCCGTCGATGCGGACGCTGCCGCGGGCGCCCTTGCAGGCACCGGCCACGGCCAGCATGGTGGTGGTCTTGCCGGCGCCGTTGCGTCCCAGCAGGCACACCGTCTCGCCGGCGTGCACCCGCAGGGCCACGCCGTGGACCACCGCCACCGCGCCGTACCCCGCATGGAGCCCGTCGACGGTGAGCACCGCCCCGTTGCCCGGCGCGCCCGGGGCGGTCATGCCGCGCCCAGGTAGACGCGCATCACGTCGGGGTCGCGGCGGACGCCGGCGGGCTCACCGTGGGCGATGCGCCGGCCGCGGTGGAGAACGGTGACCTCGTCGGCGAGGCCGAGGACCAGGGGCACGTTGTGCTCGACGAGGAGGACGCCGACTCCGGCATCCGCCATGGCGCGGACCAACCGCCGGAAGCTGTCGATCTCCACCGGGCTGAGGCCCGCGGCGGGCTCGTCGAGGAGCAGGAAGAGCGGGTCGGCGGCGATGGCGCGGACGATCTCCACCAGCCGCTGGGTGCCGTGGGGGACGCTGCCGGCGGGCTGGCCGGCGATGTCCTCGAGCCCGGCCTGGGCCAGGCAGGTCAGTGCCCGCTCCCGAGCCCGCCGGTCGGCACGATAGCCGCGGGGCAGCCGCACCACCGACTCCACCCCCGTGCACGGCGCGCCCGCTCTGCACCGCGGTGTCGCAGATGGTGATGCGCCCCTGGTTGGCCGAGTAGAAGCCCGAGGCGATGTTGAGCAGGGTCGTCTTGCCGGAGCCGTTGGGTCCGATCAGCGCGTGGAGCACCCCGGGGCGCAGCTCGAGGTCGACGCTGTCCAGCGCGGTGTTGCCGCCGAAGCGCTTGACGATGCCAGACAGCTGCAGCGTCCCGGTGGCGTCGGCGCAGCGGTGCATCGGTGGCGCACCCGCGGCGGCGGGCTTGACCACGACGCCGCTGACCCGCGGCGGGGGGAGTCGTCGCAGCCGGCGCAGCAGCTCGGCGGGACGCACCCCGACCAGCCCCTCGGGGAGCAGCAGGATGACGGCGATGAGGATCACCCCGCTGATGGCGAACTGCCACTCCTGGATGTTGGCGGTGAAGTCCGCGCCGCCGATGCCGAGCAGGCCGTACTGGTCGAGCCCCAGCACGATGACGCTGCCCACCACCGGACCCCACACGGTGCCGAAGCCGCCGATGACGCAGGCTGCCAGCAGGTTGATGGAGATCAGCGGGTTGATGCTCCCCGGGCTGATCAGCTTCTGGGTGTAGACGTAGAAGGCGCCGCCCAGGCCGGCCGGCACCGCGCTGAGCAGGAAGGCGAGCAGCTTGGTCGGATAGGCGCGCACCCCCAGCGACTCGGCGAGCACCTGGCTGGTGCGCAGGGTGACGAAGGCGCGACCGACCCGGGAGTGGAGCAGCAGCGCGCTGATCACCACCAGGGCCAGGATGACGCCGATGGTCACCTCGTAGAGGGGGAGCCCGGAGAGGTCCTGGGTGAAGCTGTCGCCGAAACCCAGGCTGATGCCGTTGTTGGCGCCGACCAGGTCGAGGCCGGAGACGACCTGCTGCACCAGTAGGGCGATGAACAGGGTGATCATGCCCAGGTAGAAGCCGCTGACCCGCAGCGCCGGGGCGCCGGCGATCAGTCCCACCACGGCCGCGGCACCGACGCCGACCAGGCACATCACCACCAGGCCGACCACTCCGGGCGAGTGATGGGCGAGGCTGGCGGCGAGGTATCCCGACACGGCGAAGATCGCCGACGGTCCCAGGGAGAGCTGGCCCGCGAAGCCGGTGACGACGTTGAGCCCGATGGCGATCATCACCAGGGTGGCGATGTACTCGAAGCGGGTGATGTCGTAGCTGCTCACCCCGAGCAGCGGCGGCAGTCCCGCCGCGGCCAT
>VBIW01000207.1 GCA_005880915.1 Chloroflexota bacterium
ACAATTGAGCAAGCTCAAGGGCACCTACGTCGATGCGCTGCCGCTCCTGGTCGACCCGCGCACCAAACGCGTGCATACCAGCTTCAATCAAACCGTCGCCGCCACCGGCCGCCTGTCGTCTTCCGATCCCAACTTGCAAAACATTCCCATCCGAACCGAAGTTGGTCAGAAGGTGCGGCGTGCGTTCGTGCCCAGCCGGCCCGGTGACGTCCTGCTCTCGGCAGATTATTCGCAGATCGAGCTCCGTGTGCTGGCGCATATGACCGACGACCCGGTGCTGCTCGACGCCTTTGCCCGTGGCGAAGACATTCATGCGCGGACGGCGGCCGAAGTCTTCGGCATCCCGCAGGAACAGGTCACGGCCAATCAGCGGCGCCTCGCCAAGGTCGTCAATTTCGGCCTGTTCTACGGCCTGAGCGACTTCGGCCTCGCGCGCGACACCGGCATGTCCACGGAAGAGGCGCGGACGTTCATCGACGCTTACTTTCGCGCCTACAACCGGGTTCGCGAATTCCTCGAAGGCATCAAGATCCAGGCGCGCGAGCAGGGCTATGTCGAGACGGTGCTCCATCGCCGGCGTTATATCCAGGACATTCGATCCCCGAATCGAATGCTGCGCCAGGGCGCCGAGCGGATCGCCATCAATATGCCGGTGCAGGGATCCGCAGCCGACATCATGAAGCTGGCCATGATCAGGCTGAACAGCTACATGCACGAGGAGCGCCTTGCCAGCCGCATGATCCTGACGGTGCACGATGAACTCGTCTTCGAAGTGCCGCCGGCCGAGCGTGATCGCCTGATCGAAGTCGTCCCCGACCTGATGGCGACTGCGTATCCACTCAAAGTCCCACTGCAGGTTGATCTCAAGCTCGGGCCCAACTGGCAGGACATGGAGCGGGTGCGGCTGGTTGCCGCCAAGGCCTGAATGCCCGAGCTGCCCGAAGTCGAAACGGTGGCGCGGGACCTGCGGCCGCAGCTCTCCGGCCGCCGCATCGAATCCGTGCAGCTGACGCGCGATCCGGCGATTCGCGGACGCCTCGTGCGCTATCCGAACCCCACCTGGTTCGTTCGACGCCTGCGCGGGCGGACCATCAGGTCGGTGGAGCGACGTGGCAAATATCTCGTCATGCCGCTCGATGATGACGGCGAGCGGCTGGTCGTCCACCTCGGCATGACCGGACATCTCCGCCTCTGGGAACCCGAAGAAGCAGCGGTCAAGCACACGCACTTTCGCGCCTTGCTTGATAGCGGCCTGGAGCTGCGCTACGACGACCCGCGCCAGTTCGGCCGGCTGCTACTCGGCACCCAGGACGAGTTGGTCGCCGGGCGGGCTTTCCCGGCAAGGCTGGGCCCCGAGCCGATCCACGGGGATCTCACGGAAGCTGAATTCGACAAGATCGTCAAGTCCCGGCGTCGGCCGATCAAATCGGCCCTGCTCGATCAGACATTCCTGGCCGGGGTGGGCAATATCTACGCCGACGAGGCATGTTTTCGGGCCGGAATTCGTCCTAGCCGGTGGACGCATCGGCTCACGGCGCGTGAGCGCCGGGCGCTCTACTCGGCGATCCAGGAGGTTCTGGAAAACAGCATTGCGGCACGAGGCTCGTCGATCATCAACTATGTCGACGCCTTTGGGGTCCGCGGGACCAACCAGGAGAGGCTGCTCGTCTACGGACGCAGCGGTGAGCCTTGTCTGAAATGCGGGACGCCATTGCAGGGGACCCGACTGGCCGGCCGCGGCACCGTGTATTGCCGCAAGTGCCAGCGTTAGGCCGGCCACGCTGGCCGGCACTGAGCCGCCGCCTGATGATCACGGCGGGGGCCTTCGCCGCAGCCTCGCTCGTGATCGCGGTGCTGGTTACCATGGGCGTCTTCGACCGGCCGAACTTGCGGCTTACGCACTATTTGCAGGGTCGCGGGAGTTTTGGCCAGGACGTCGGCTTGGGCATCTTCGCCTACCTGGGCAGCATCGAGCTGACGCTGGTCATCGCTGCCCTGATCGGGGTTGCGCTGTTTCGTGGCTTGCGATTGCTGGCTGTGCTGCCGGTGGCCGTGATCCTCGTCGCCTCGGGGATCGAACTGGTCGGCAAGCTCATCGTTCCCAGCGTGGCACCGGGAAAGGCCTTGCAGCGTTTTCCGGACATTCTGCCCTCACTGGGTCACCAGGTCGGAAAGTATTCGTTTCCCAGTGGCCATGTGCTGCGGGCGACGATCGCGTATGGACTCGTCCTTTATCTCGCGGAGCGCTGGGAACTGTTCGGCCGCGATAGCTCACGCCTCAGCCCGGTGCTGGTATTGGTGATCTTCTTCGTCGGCTTCGCCGTGGTGTACCTCGGCTGGCACTGGTTCTCGGATGCTATTGGTGGACTCTTCCTCGGCCTGACATTGCTCTTTGGCCTGATTGCCTATCTGGAGCGCAAGCGCACTGTGAACCCGGGCCACGCGAACTCGGTCGACTGAGCAGCCCGCCCGTGGACGTTATCACCTGGCGTCCCGGTCGCCGAACCGCCATCGTTATCAATCTGCTGGCCCTCGTGGTCTTCGCCCTCGGCCTCGTGCTCTTTGGGCTGCCGGTCGTCCTGCTGTCCCGAACGGGCGGCCGTATCGTCGTCGGATTCGGTGGATTGCTCCTCCTCGTCGTGTTCATCCTTGTACTAGGCCTCGGGCATGAAGCTATCCATGGGCTGGTCATGCGTTGCTACGGCGCACACCCACGGTTCGGCGCGGCGATGCTGGCAAAGATCGTCCCGGTCTTCTACACCGCGGCTCCCGGCCATCATTTCAGCCGAGCGCAATATCTGGTTCTGACGGCGGCGCCGTGCGTAGCGATCTCGATCGTGGGCCTGATTTTCTGCGCCACTCCCGTCGGTGCGTACCTCTTCCTGCCACTGGCCGTCCACTTCGCTGGCTGCACCGGCGACGGAGCGATCATCTGGCGAGTGCTTCAGGAACCTAAAGGCACAGTCGTCGAGGACTTGCTCGACGGCCTCCGCTTCCACCCGCTCGGGGTTTAGGGCCGAACTCGACTACCTACAATTAAGAGGTGCCAAAGTTCTCCTTTACGGCTGGCTTTTC
>VBIW01000208.1:0-1817 GCA_005880915.1 Chloroflexota bacterium
AGCCCGAGGACATCGCCGACGTCATCGCGTTCCTGGTCTCCGACCAGGCGCGACACGTCAGCGGGGAGGTGGTCGTGGTCAACGGAGGTGCGTCGGTCAGATGACAGGACGCTTGGCGGGCCGGGTGGCCCTGGTCACCGGCGGGGCGCGCGGCCAGGGGGCGGCGGAGGCGGGCATCTTCGCCGGCGAGGGCGCCCGTGTCGCCGTCTGCGACGTGCTCGACACCGAGGGAGAGGCGACCGCGGCGGCGATCCGCGCCGGCGGCGGCGAGGCCGTCTACCACCACCTCGACGTCAGTGACGCCGCCGGCTGGGATGCGGTGGTGGAGGAGGTGACCGGCAGCTGGGGAGGCCTCCACGTTCTGGTCAACAACGCGGGGATCCTGGCGCGCACCGGGATCGCCGACACCGACCCGGCCACCTGGAACCGGGTCCTCGAGGTCAACCTCACCGGTCCCTGGCTGGGGATGCGCGCCTGCGCCCCGGTGATCCGCGACAGCGGCGGTGGGGCGATCGTCAACACCTCCTCGATCGCCGGTCTCAGCGGCACCGGCGCCGCCGCCTACACGGCGAGCAAGTGGGGCCTGCGCGGGCTGACCAAGACCGCGGCGCTGGAGTTCGCCCCCTGGGGCATCCGGGTCAACTCCATCCATCCCGGCGTGGTCGACACCCGGATGACCGAGGAGTTCGTCGACAAGGCGGCCGCCACGGTGCCGCTGGGACGCAAGGCGGCGACCCCCCATGACATCGCCGAGCTGGTGCTCTTCCTGGTCTCCGACGCCGCCGCCTACATCAGCGGCGCCGAGATCACCATCGACGGCGGCCGAACCGCGGGGCTGGGCGGAGCGCGATGAGCGGTATCGCGAGCCGCGCGGCGATCGTCGGGGTCGGCCAGACCGAGTTCTCCAAGAACTCCGGGCGCAGCACCCTGCGGATGGCGCTGGAGACGATCATGGAGGCGCTCGACGACGCCGGGCTCAAGCCCTCCGACATCGACGGCGTGGTCAAGATGGCGAGCAACCGGGAGATCGAGGAGACCGACCTGGCCCGGGCGCTGGGCCTGCGCAACCTGCGCTTCTTCGGCGAGATCAACTACGGCGGCGGCGCCGGGTCGGCGACTGTCGCGCACGCCGCCACGGCGGTGGCGGCAGGCCAGGCCGACGTGGTGGTCACCTTCCGCTCCCTCAACGAGCGCAGCGAGCGCCGCTTCGGCGAGTCCACTGCGGGCGGTGGGATCGCCGGCTGGCGCGCCTACTACATCCCCATCGGGCTGGTCACCCCGGCGCAGTGGATGGCCATCTTCGGTCGTCGCTACCTCCACGAGTTCGGCCACGACACCGACGCCTTCGGGATGGTCACCGTGCTCTCCCGGCGCAACGCGGCGACCAATCCCCACGCGATGATGTACCAGCGGCCGATCACCATCGACGACCATCGCAACGCGGAGTGGATCGCCGAGCCGCTGCGGCTGCTCGACTGCTGCCTCGA
The DNA here is from genome assembly GCA_005880915.1 of Chloroflexota bacterium. Taxonomy (GTDB): domain Bacteria; phylum Chloroflexota; class Dormibacteria; order Dormibacterales; family Dormibacteraceae; genus 40CM-4-65-16. The sequence goes on from VBIW01000208.1 coordinate 1,488, forward strand.
CACCGACGGCGCCAGCTGCGCCATCGTCGCCTCGGCGGAGACGGCCCGGCGCTGCAGCGGCACCCCGGTGTGGATCCGCGCCGCCACCCAGGGCATGGGCAGCGCCGCCGAGACGATGACCTCGTGGCAGCGCGGCAGCCTCACCCACCTCGAGGAGCACGACGCCGCGGCGCAAGACCTCTACCGGGCCGCCGAGGTGACCCCCGACGACATCGACGTGCTCCTCGTCTACGACCACTTCACCCCGATGGTGCTGATGACCTTGGAGGCGTACGGATTCGCCGAGCGCGGCCGCGCCCCCGACCGCTTCCGCGAGGGCTTCTTCGACCT
>VBIW01000208.1:1920-3581 GCA_005880915.1 Chloroflexota bacterium
CGGATCGCTGATCCTCTCGGCGGTGGCCTGAGCCATGGCCGTCGAACCGCGTCCGCTGCCCTATCCGGAGCGCGACCGTGACACCACGCCCTTCTGGGAGGCGATGGACCGCCACGAGCTGGTCTTCCAGCGGTGCACCGGCTGCGGCGCGGTGCGCTACCGGGTCAGCCCGATGTGCCCGTCCTGCCACAGCTTCGAGCACGAGTGGATCCGCAGCAGCGGCAGGGGCACGGTGTACAGCTACACGGTGGTCCGCCGCCAGACCCACCCGGCGTTTCCGACGCCGTACACCGTGGCCCTGGTGGAGATGGAGGAGGGACCGCGGATCGCGGTGCGGGTGCGTGACCATGACGGCGGCGAGATCCGTCTCGGCGCCCCGGTCCAGCTCGAGTGGGAGGACCACCCCCGGCAGTCGCTGCCGGTGGCGGTCCTGGACTAGTGCGCTGATGGCGCAGGCGGTCGGCGTCGACACCGCGGGGATGCGCGACCCCGAGCTGGAGGCGATGCCGCGTGACGCGCTGGAGCGCCTCCAGGGCGAGCGGCTGGCCGAGCAGGTTGCCTGGATGGCGCCCCGCTCGACCTTCTTCGCCGACCTGTGGGCGCGCGCCGGCGTGGGTCCCGGCGACATCCGCGGACTCGACGACCTGTCCCGGCTGCCCACCTTCGCCAAGGACGATCTCCGCCGCTGGCGCGACGCCACCGGCGACCCCTTCGCCGGGACGCTGTGCGTCGACGCGTCCTCGTTGAGCTTCGTGACCCACAGCTCGGGCACCAGCGGCCGGCCCAATCTCTTCGGCCTCACCCTCGACGAGTACGAGGAGATGTGGAAGATCTACGCGCGCACCTTTCACATGGGCGGGATCCGCACCGGCGACCACGCTGTGATCAGCGGCCGCAACCTCTGGCACGCGGCCGCCCGCGCCTTCGACCGTGCCTTCGAGCGGATGGGCGTGGTCAAGCACTTCTTCGGGACCCCGGCCCAGGACGTCATCCCCCACATGTTCGAGTCCGCGCCCGAGGTGCTCTCGCTGCTCAACGTCACCATCAGCCTGCAGCCGGAGATGGAGGTGGAGTACCTGCGCTCCCACCGGCTGGAGCCGCGCCAGCTCTGCCCGGCGCTGCGCGTCCTCCAGACCGGGGTGGAGATGTCGGCGGCGCGCCGCCGCCTGCTCGAGGAGGCCTGGGGCGTCCCGGTGCACAATCACTTCGGCAGCGGCGACCAGTTCTGGATGACCGGCCAGTGCCCCGCCGACGAGCGCTGGAACCACGCCCCCGAGGACTATCTCGTCTTCGAGGTCCTCGACCCGGTGACCCGCGAGGCGGTTCCCGATGGCGGCACCGGCGTGCTCCACGTCACCAACCTGTGGATGCGGTCGTTCCCCTTCGTCCGCTACGACATGGAGGACATGGTCGCCCACACCACCGAGCCGTGCGCCTGCGGGCGGACGGGGCGGCGGCTGCAGATGCGTGGCCGTCTCGCCTGGGCGATCCGGGTCGGCGAGCGCTACGTCTTCAGCCAGGACGTCGAGGAGGTGCTCTGGTCGCACCCCGAGCTGACTGCTCCGCCCTACCAGCTGGTGCGCCACGCCCGCCAGCCGCAGGACCGCCTCGAGGTGCGCATCGCCGTCGAGCTGCGCCCGGCGCTGGGTGAGGAGCTGGGC
>VBIW01000220.1 GCA_005880915.1 Chloroflexota bacterium
GACCGCCCATCCCGAACGGGTCGCGCTCGGTGAGGAATTGATCTCCCCTTTCGCCCGAGTCGCCGTATCCGTAGCCGAAGATCATCGACTGCGTCAGGAAGCGGTGAGCGCCGGTGGCCCGCGCCGCGGCGAGGAGGTTTGCCGTGCCCTCGGTGCGCAGCCGGTCGGTCACCTTCATGCGGCCGTGGGTGATCGGCGGCTTCTTCAGCGCGGTCAGCTCCGAGATGACCGCATCGACGGCGACGCCGTCGAGTGCCTGGAGAAGCGCCCGTCGGTCGAGGACATCAACGCGGATGGGTGTAGCGCCCATCGCGCGCATCCGCGCAGCGCCCTCGGGGGCGCGATGGAGGGCGAGGACATCGTGCCCCGCTGCGTGCAGGCGCATCACGAGTGGAGTGCCGATGACCCCGGACGCTCCGGCGAGGAGGATTCTCATGGCACCACCTCCGTGCTCGTCTCGATCCCCGAAAGAAGGCGAGGGTTCGTTCCCAAATGTACTCCGGAGGCTGAAGCCCGGGTCGGAGGCGCTGTGTACGACCGCCGCTCAGCGCGCGTCGAGGAACGGGGTGATCAGCGCGAGCACTTCCCGGTGCCGCTGTGTCACGCCGACGTGGGTAGTCCCGGGGAGCACCGCGAGCTGCGCGTTGGGGAGGAGGTCGAACACCTCGACCACGTCAGACAACGGTGAGAAGTCGCGGTCGCCGAAGATCAGCATGGTCGGCACCTGCAGTGATCGCAGCTCGTCGGTCCATCCCGGGAACTGGTGGACCATTGTCGACGTCCTGGCTGCGAACTCGTCGAAGTGCGCCGGGTCGGGAGCGACCGCGTTGTACGCGTCGCGCATCGCCTGGAAGTCGGCCGGGGTCGGCATGCGATCGTCGCCGAGTGGCACGCTCTCCCGGCCCGGACCGAAGAGGTCGGCCTCGGCGATCCTCAGATGGCCGAGCAGCGCGACCACGTCACCGGCCAGCCCTTCGATGGTCATCGCGCGGTCGGTGTCGGCGGTGTGCCCGTGGCCCTGGAGCTCCACCGCGATCACCTGTCTGGTGGCCGCAAGGGGCTCGAGCAACGGCCCGAAGTTGAGGTCGATGGTCATCAGGCCACCGTGCAGCAGGACGAGGGGGCGGCCGCTCCCACGCGTCTCGTAGTAGAGCTGCAGGCCGTTCACCGATGCGTACGTCATGCCCGGCATGACTGTACGCGACTAGGTGAGCCCGGAGATGCGGCAGCCGCCGGCGTCGGCGGTGATGGCGACGATCCGGTCGCCGGTGGCGAAGCCGCTGAAGTAGAAGGCCACGGTGTCGGTGCCGAGGCTCACGGTCAGCGCGCTCGCCGCCGAGCCCTGTACCAGCGTCCACGGCCCGGTGCCGGTCCGGGTGCGGATGCCCTTGAGCCCGTGGACGCCGTCCCAAAAGTCGTACAGCTGGGTGGTCCCGGTGGCGTCGATCGACCGCCGCGACCCACCCGGTGCGGGAATCGCGGCCTGCCCCGGCGGCTGGATTGCGATCGTGACCGTGAACGGCGGTAGCGGACCGGCGGGGATCGCCGACCGGGTGGTCACGGCCACGAACGTCTCGACCACGCCGGTCCGGGGGTCGACGCCGCGGCCGCCGCGGACCGAGGCGATCTCCAGGTAGGGGGGAACGCTGCCACTCGACGTCCCGGTGCAGGCGCTGGCGAAGCCGAGCAGGTCGACCGGCACCGACGGTGTGGGCGCCAGCTGCAGGGACGGTGTCGGCGTCGCGGGGGCGGAGGGCGTCGCGGTCGGGGATGGGCGGGCGGTCGCCGGCGGCGCCGGCGTGGAGGCCGCTCCGCCGTGGGGGGCGCCCTGCCCGTCCCAGGTGAGCAGGCCGGCGCCGGGCAGGCGGCCGTGGAACGTCTGGCCGTCCCACAGCCCGACGGCGAAGTGCACCGGGGTGGTCAGCAGCGTGTCGCGGACGCTGACCAGCAGCACTCCCGACTGGATCCCGGCGGCGACGCTGCCGGCGGGCAACGCGGCGCCCCCGCGCAACGCCCGCCGGAGCTCGAAGGCGTTCCCGCCACCGTGCGGGACGAGCACCACGTCGAGGTCGTCGGTGACCAGGCGCACGCCGGTGTGGAGCGCGTCGACCGTCGCCGGCCAGCGGCCGCCGACCGCGAAGAGCACGCTGCCCTGGCGCCGCTGCACCTCGACCGACTGCGGTGCGGCGTCGGCGGGGCAGTCGGCGCAGGCGGCCGGCTCGGTGAACACCGGTGGCGACGCCGCCACCGCGGTGTCGTGGGGGAGGATGGTCCTGCCGACCACCACGCCGATCAGCACCGAGCCGAGCAGCTGCGCCGCGAGCGCGGCGTAGCAGTCCTGGTTGCGCTTCTCCCAACGGTCGAGCTCCTGCTGAGCGTTCCAGTCCGCGTCTTCCGCGTCCTTCAGGTCGGCTTCCGCCCGGGCGAGCGCCGCCTGCGCCTTCTCGTCGAGGTCATCGGCCTCGGGCTTGGTGTGGTCGCGCAGGTCGTCGAGCTGAGACTGCCACTCGTCGAGGTTGTCCTTGGCATCGTCGCGCTGGTTGAGGGCGGCGATCAGCAGGTTGTTCTTCGCCGCCCAGTCGAGGGTGACCGCGGTGGAGTCGACGCCGCCCGCGGCCCTGGCGAGGTTGGCGGTATGGGCGTCCTTGGCAAAGAGGTTGGGTGTCACCTCCACCCAGCCCGGCTTGGCCGAGGACGACAGGTCCTGGGCGGGGATGCCGTGCAGGCTGAGCAGCTGCTCGTCCATCGACATCGCCTGCTGCAGTCCGGAGATGTACTGGTTGAGGGCGGAGATGTACGCCTCCTGCTGGGGGATGACCCACTCCAGCTGGTTGATGCAGGCCTGAACCTGCAGGGTGTACTGGTGCGCGTCGGCGGCAGCCTGGCGGGCATCCCGGAGCCGATCCTCGCAGTCACCGATCGCCCTGTCGGCGTTCGCCTTGGCCTGGCGCGCGTATCCGAGCCAGGTGCCACAGTGCTCGGAACGCGGGCAGCCGCCGCAGTCCTTCTCGGTGCACTTGTTGACGAAGTCCTTGCGCGGCTTGCGTCGGAGCACGACGGTGATCACCCCGCCGGAGACCAGCACAGTGCCGGCGGCGAGCCCGGCGGTGTTCACCGCGGTGTTGCCGCCCCCGCTCGCGGCCGCGACGGTGTCCTGCACCGGTGTGTCGGCGCCGACCACCGAGGCGAGCAGCGGTGCCGCTGCCGCCGACGCCGCCGGCGGGGGCCGGGGGGCGAGCTCGCCGCCGCTGGCGACGATCGCCGCGCAGTCGCCGACCCCGTTGCGCTGGGTGAACCCCTCGCTGGTCAGGCCGGCGGCGACCAGCTGCGGGTCGGTCTGGCCGTTCTCGTCACCGTACCGCGCGCTCCGGGTGGCCACGCTGACCCCGAGCGGGTTCTGGGCGCAGACCACAATCGACGCGGTGGCCTCGAGGGTCGGCGGGCAGTCGACCAGCGAGGCGAACGACACCTGGTCATGGCTGTCGGTCTGCAGCTGGCCGCAGCCGGGGTTGCGGGCCCACCCCCAGGTGAAGCGCAACGGCGTCGACCCGCTGGTGTGCGCGGTGTACATGGTCAGGGTGTGCTGGCTGTTGGCCACCGCCGACACCGCGGTGATCAGCGGGGGCGTGCCGATGGTGGGTCCGGTCGAGGAGCCCGGCAGGGTCCCGCCGCTGGGGGCCTCCGACGGGGGCGGGGTGGCGGTGACCCCGATCAGGCTGACCGGAGCGGAGGGCTGCTGGACACCGGTCGTCCCGCCACCGGAGATCGATGCGCTGCCGCCGAGCAGGCCGAGGCCCAGGCCGACCACCGCGGCGGCGGTGCCGGCGACGACCTTCCCCCGGGTCGCGGTCGGCCCTCCGGCCGGCGGCGTCGGCGGCTCGGGCGGCGCGTCTGGCGGCGCGGGCGGCGGTGGCGGCGGTGGCGGGTCGGGCGATGGGGCGCCGCCGCCGGTCGGCGCGGGCGGCGGCGGCTTGGGGCGCGGGGTGGCGGCGAGGTCGCCCAGGCTGGTGCGCAGCGCGCTCGAGTCCGGGGCGGCCGGTGCCCCGGCGCCGCTCGCCGAGGGGGCCGGC
>VBIW01000211.1:0-1464 GCA_005880915.1 Chloroflexota bacterium
CACCTTCTGGTCGCAATCCCGCGACCGCCTCCACATCCGCGCCGCAGCGCGGCGTCGCGAGGGCGACGCGGTCTGGGCGCGCCTCGCCCTGGGACTCCTCCTCGGGCTCACCGCGCTCGCCTACCTCTGGGACCTGAGCGCCTCGGGGTGGGCGAACAGCTTCTACTCGGCCGCGGTCCAGGCCGGCTCGAGCGACTGGAAGGCGTTCTTCTTCGGATCCTTCGACGCCTCCAACTTCATCACCGTCGACAAGCCACCAGCGTCGCTGTGGGTGATGGACATCTCGGCGCGCATCTTCGGAGTCAACTCCTGGTCGATCCTGGTCCCGCAGGCACTCGCCGGGGTGGGAACGGTGGCGCTGGTCCATGCCACGGTGCGCCGCTGGTTCACTCCCGCCGCGGCGCTGATCGCCGGCTCGGTGGTGGCGCTCACCCCGGTGGCGGCGCTGATGTTCCGCTACAACAACCCCGACGCGCTGCTGGTGCTGCTGCTCACCGCGTCCGCGTACGCGACCACGCGCGCGGTCGAGGCGGGACGGATCCGCTGGCTGGTGCTGGCCACCACCCTGGTCGGCTTCGGCTTCATGACCAAGATGCTCCAGGCGTTCCTGGTCATGCCCGCGCTGGGGATCGTGTTCCTGATCGCCGCACCGATCCCGCTGCGCCGCCGCATCGTCGGGCTGCTCGTCGCCGGGGTGGCGCTGATCGCCGCCTCAGGCTGGTGGGTCGCCGCGGTGCAGCTCATCCCCGCCTCCGACCGTCCCTACATCGGCGGCTCCCAGGACAACAGCATCCTCGACCTGGTCTTCGGCTACAACGGCTTGGGCCGGCTCACCGGCAACGAGACCGGCAGCGTCGGCGGCGGCGGCGTGGCCGGCTCGATGTGGGGACCGACGGGCTGGAACCGTCTCTTCCTCGACGACTACGGCGCCGACATCGCCTGGCTGCTCCCCGCGTCGCTCATCCTGCTCGGCGCCGGGCTGTGGCTGAGCCGGCGCGCGCCGCGTACCGACCGCACCCGCGCCGCCCTGCTCCTCTGGGGCTGCTGGCTGGTGGTGACCGCGGCGGTGATCAGCTACGCGGGGGGCATCATCCACCCCTACTACACCGTCGCCCTGGCGCCGCCGATCGGCGTCCTGGTGGGCGTCGGCGCAACCCTGCTCTGGCGCCACCGCGGCAGTCTGCTCTGGCGATCGGTGCTGGCGGCGGCGCTGGCGGTCACCGTGGTGTGGTCGGCGGTGCTGCTCTCACGCCGTCCCGACTGGTACCCGTGGTTGCGGGTCGCAGTGCTGGTGGTCGGGCTCGGCGCGGCCGCGGCGCTGCTCGCCGGGCCGGCGCTGGGCCGGCGGGGGCTCGCCGCGATCGCCGTCGCCGCGATGGTCAGCGGCCTGGCCGGGCCGGCGGCGTACACCATCGACACGGTACTGACCCCGCACACCGGGGCGATCCCCACGGCGGGCCCGGC
>VBIW01000211.1:1481-3286 GCA_005880915.1 Chloroflexota bacterium
AACCCCGCGAGTGCCGGCGGTGGGGGGTTCCGCGGCGGGCCTCTGGGCGCCGGCGGCGGAGCGCAGAGCGGGACGGCCGGCGGGCTCCTCGACGGCAGCAATCCCGGGGCCGCGCTGACCGCCCTGCTGGAGACAGGCTCGCAGCGGTACACCTGGGTTGCGGCCGTCATCGGCGCAAACTCGGCGGCCGGCTACCAGCTCGCCAGCAACGACCCGGTTCTGGCCATCGGCGGCTTCAACGGCACCGATCCCACGCCGACGCTGGCCGAGTTCCAGGCGCTGGTGGCGCAGCACCGGATCCACTACTTCATCGGCGGCGGCGGTCGCGGCGGGATCGGCGGCCCCGGGAGCGGGGCCGGGACCTCGAGCGCGGCCAGCGACATCGCCGCCTGGGTGGCGAGCACCTACACCCCGACCACCGTCGACGGCATCACCGTCTACGACCTGACCGCGACCCCCGCGGCGGGCTGACCGGCGGGGCCGCGCCCGACCCTGCTCAGCCGGAGCAGCAGGGCGGACCGCCGTCGGCACCGGCGGGCGGCGAGCTGGCCGGCTGCGCCTCGGAGTCGGCGAGGACCGTGTACACCTCCCAGGGCGCCGAGTCCGGGTCGCTGACCCAGACCTTGTCCTGCAGCGCGTAGCAGCAGTCGACGGCGTCCTCGGTGGCGGTGGCCAGCCCCGCGGCGGCGAGCCGGCGCTGGGTGGCGGCCACCTCGTCGCTGGAGCCGACCTCGACGCCGAGGTGGTTGAGGGTGCCGCCGGCGCCGTCGCCCTGGATGAGCACCAGCTTCAGCGGCGGCTGCGCCACGGCAAAGTTGGCGTAGCCGGGGCGCACCTTGGCGGGCGGGGTGTCGAACAGCCGGGAGTAGAAGGCGACCGCGGCGTCGAGGTCGGTGACGTTGAGGGCGAGCTGGACACGGGACATGGCGAGGTCAGCAGCCGCAGGGGCACGGACAGGTGCCACAGGGACGGTCGCAGGGCATCGGCGGAGCCTCCAATCGAAATATGTCGATGGGTGGATGCTAGCACACTCATCGGCGGACGTCGATGGATGGATCGGGGCGCCGGCCGAGCGCCCGGCGATCCGGGCGCCAGCCGGCCGGCTCACCCCTTCCTGGCGGGCGGGACGGCCGGTCGCCGTCCTCCCTGCATGACCTGGGACAGCGGTACGGCCGCCGCTGTTGCACCGGCCGCCGAGCGCCGACCGCCGTAGACTGCGGCCCTCGGCAGTGACCGCGAGGAGCTCCCGTGCGCATCACCGGCATCGACCACGTCCAGCTGGCGATGCCGCCCGGCGAGGAGGACGCCGCCCGCGGCTTCTACGCCGGCATCCTGGGCATGGACGAGGTCGCCAAGCCGGGCCCTCTCGCCGGGCGCGGCGGCTGCTGGTTCGAGACCGCCGGCGCCGTCGTCCACCTCGGCTCCGACGCCGGCTTCGCCGCCGCCACCAAGGCCCACCCGGCGCTGCTCGTCGAGGACATCGACGCCACCCGCACCGCGCTGCGTCTCGCCGGCGCCGCCGTCGAGGACGACGACACCCTGCCCGGGCGCCGACGCCTCTACACCCGCGACCCCTTCGGCAACCGCCTGGAGCTCATCCAGGACGGCGACGGCCTCTCCCAACGGCGGCACAGCGCCGGCTGAGCCGGCGTCAGGCGCTGCTCTGTGGTGCGCCGGCGGCGCCGGCGGCCCCCACCGGGGCGCGGTGCTGGTGGGAGCCGAAGTGCTCGCGGACCATGAGCAGCGCGGTGACCCCCTCGCCCACCGCGGAGGCCAGCTGCTTGGTGGAGCCGCGACGCACGTCG
>VBIW01000099.1 GCA_005880915.1 Chloroflexota bacterium
GTTTCGACCACTAGGTTGGAGGCTCCTAGGTCGCCGGCATCGAGGTAGGCACGGATCGAGCACCAGAGGCCGCCGTGAACTTGGCCGACGAACAGGCGGACGGACTGCTCCGTCACACTAACCTCGCAGGGTCGCGGGTCGGCCGCCGAGTGCGTGCGCACTGCCGATCTTCTCCTCGCGCCGCCCCGACCCGTCGGGTGTGAGGTGTCGCAACTCCGCCATCCGATGAAGGGGATTCATTCACGATGCCGTTCGAGCAGGCAACGGATCTGGCAGAGGGGCCGTATGCATCGAAGGCCGGGGTAACGGCTGTTCTTAGCGGATCTGTCCCGCGCAGGCGTTGTTGCCGGGGAGCGGGTTCCTCTGACGGTAGGCGACCGCGGCGGTGGCGAGGTTGTAGACGTCGGGTGAGCCCCATCCGGTTGCGAAGTCCCACCCTGGTTCGGTCTGGTAGAAGCGGTTGTCTCCGACTGTGATGTCGTGGAAGGGGGGAAAGGGCCAGGATCGCTCGGCGAGTGCGTAGAGCAGCGGCGTGGCGAAGCAGAGAGGGCCGGCGTGCTTCTTCAGCATGTACTGCTGGACGATCAGCATCGAGGCCGCCCAGAACGGTGTCGAGGCGCTCGTCCCCCACATCTGGTACCAACCGCCACGGTTGTGCACATACCAGGGGCTGCCGGTGCCGGCGGCCGCCGACACGTCGGGTGTCTGACGGTTGCCGTTGGAGATTCCGGGGACCCGAACCTGTTGGCTGTTCTGCCACGGCGGTCGCCGGTCGTAGGGGTTGAGGCCGCCGCCTCCGCCGCCGTTCGTGTTGGTGTCGTCCCAGCCGGTCTCGCCTTGGTAGCTGCCGTCGTCTCCGACCGAGAGGACGGTGCCGCCGACGGCGACGGTGTAGGGGGCATCGGAGGGAAAGTGGGCGGTGACGTTCCGATCGGTGGAATCGGAGCGTTGACAGTCGAAGGCTCCCGTGTCGCCGGTCGAGAAGAAGAAGGAAACACCCGCGCTGGCGGCGGCCAGGAGCGCCCTTTCGACGTCGGTGCGGAAACCGGGATCGACGCGGTTTCGGTTCGCGTCGCGTGCGGTGCCGTCGCACATGCCGAAGCTTCCCGACACGATCGTCGCCTTACGGTCGCTGACGATACGGTTGATCGCCTGGGCGAGATCCGGGAAGGCGAGTTGGTAGTCGATGATCTGCGCCCGGGGCGCGATGGCCGTGATCACCTGCGTATCGAGATTGCTCTCGCCGGTGCTCGTGTCTCCGCTGTTGCTGATGACCACCGTTTTCACCTTCGGGCCGCTATGAAGGCTGAACTTGCTCCTGAACGTGTCCAGGTCGCCTTGCGAGAAGTGGTCGATCGACAGCAGTGCGATCGTTTGCCCGTTGCCGTCGAACGATCCGATCTTCGGCTGGTATAGCGGCAGCGTGTCGTAGGCGCTTTGGCCGTCGATCGGGCGCAGCGCGCCGTAGGGGAGATAGTCCATTCGCCCGTAGCTGCGCGTGTCGAGGCCGGCGACGGTGTCCACCCAGCGCGTCAGCGAATGGGGGATGGCTGGCTTCCGGTCGGGGGCGTGGTAGCGGTGACCGGCGGGATCGAGGTAGTCGTGCAGCGTGATCTGGAGGAGGCCGTGCACCGCTGCGGCACTGCCGCGTACCCGCACTGATGTCCGCTGTGGATACGTTCCGACGATCCTGAAGCCGGCCGCTCGCAAGCGGACCGATAGGGCGGAGAGCTCGCCCGTGCTCGGCCCGAAGCGCCGACCGAACGCGTTCGGGTCGAGGTGGCGGCCGTACAGCGGCGAGTGCGGATCGAAGAGCCCGCTCAGGTAGCGGTCGAGGGCACGTTCGCGGAGATGGAGGACGAGGTCGAAGGAGACATCGGCAGACGCCGTCGTCGTGCCGAGTAGCCGCGCTCGACCCGGCCCGTGCGGCCGCGCGCTCGTCTGGGCGCCGGGAGGACGCGCGAGCGCGAGCGTCGCTGCAAGGGCGGCGAAGGCGAGCGCAGCCCAGAGCAGGAAGCGACTCGTCCTCATGCCCGCCTGCGCACCCGCGACAGGGCGGCCTGGCCAGGCCAGCGGAACGTCTCGAGCACCGCGTCCGCGCCCACGAGGATGTCGAACGGCGTCGCGGCGCCGTTCGCCGACGTGTGCGCCTGTTGGCTCGTCAGAGCAGTCACGAGCACCGTGACGGCGCCGCGCGTCGCGGCCTCGATCAGCGCCTCGACCGGCCGCCCGTCCAGATCGTGTCCGACCAGCGCCTCCCCTCCTCCCGGAACGGAGCCGATCGCAGTCGCCGCCGGCTGGTGGAGCCTGTCGAGCTCCAGGTCGGGGTACCGATCCCGCAGCGACACAAGCTCGTCGACCAGGAGCTGCTGGTCGGTGGCGCCGCCCGCCGGTTGCGCCTCGATGGTAAGAGCGAGCTGGTCGGCGGCGATCAACGCCAGCCGCCGGTCGGTCGAACCGACGACGCGCCAGACACCGGCGTCGAACGAGAGCCGAACGCCCAGCGAGCTACGCCAGACCTGGATTCGTGACAACGGGCGAAGGCTCGGCGGCCCCGGTACGGGTGCGCGGGGTGGATCGGCGCACGCCACCCCGGCCGGGCAGGGAGGCCGCGCCGCTCCCGGCTGCACGCCCGCCATGACCGCGGCCGCCACCCCGATCAGCGCCGCCAGCGCGACGCCGAAGCGCGCCAGCAGCCGGCCCCGCCCGCCCCCGCGCGGATGGCGCGGCGACTTGGGCAACGCCCGCAGCGACACCCCACAGTGCGCGCAGAAGCTGTGCCGTCGCGTCAGGCGCCCGCAGTTCGCACAGGTCACCTCCGGACCGATCTCGACCTCAGCAGCCTCCTCGAGCAGCCCCAGATGAATCAGCTGACGAAGCCAGACCACCGCTGCGCCTGCCACAACCACGACCGCCGCCAGCGCCGCCCAGCGGCTCAAGTAGAGCTGGAGCAGCGCGCTACCGATCAGCAGCAGGGCGCCAAGAGGAAGCGCGACCAACGGATTGCCCAGCAGTCCCAACCTTCCCCGGTCACGGCGCGGTGCTCGGTAGCGAAGCCAGACCGCCCCGGAGGCGGCGCCGACCGCCGCCGCAGCCAGCACCGGGACAGCGAGGCCGAGCGTCAGCAGCCGCAGCACCCAAGGTGTGACCAGCCCCGCCGGTTCGAGGCCCGAAGCGAGAAACGTCGACGAGTGCGTGAGCAGCTCTGCCCCGGCGAAGGAGACCGCGCAGGCGCCCCCAAAGGTGACGCCGTCCAGGACGTCGTCGAACGCTTTGTAACGCAGCAACGCCAGCGGCCCGAGCAACACGAGCCCGAAGCCGATCAGTGGGATCAGCACACCTCTCCACAAGACGGCGTGTCCCGTCGTCGGCGAGACGAGCGTCGCGTCGGCGCTCCTCACCACTTCTGCGAGCAAGCCCATGCCGACACCGGTCACGGCGCCCCAGGCAACCGTCAGCACCAGCACGCCCAGCGGCTCGCCCTCGTACACGTCGACCTCCCTGAAATAAAGCACCACCAACAGCGGCACGAGCACCGCGCTCGCGATCAACGCAACAGGGAAGAGACCCGCGAGCGCCAGGGACGCGATCAGCGCCGCGCCAAGCGCCAGCAGCACGCGGAACGAGTCATGGCCCTGCCGCGGCAGGTGTGGAAACAGCGTCGAGACGACGCGCGGCGCCAGCGGATGCTCGTGCGGCGCTGCCGCAAAGCCGCGCGCGCCACGTACGGACGCGCTGTGGTCGACGCGATCGTGACCCATGAGCCGAGTCCCGCAGCGCACGCAGTACGCCCCTGTCGGGGCCGTGAGACCACAGAATCGGCATGTCTCCATCTGAAACTGCGACTCCACGTGGGACGCTACGACGGAGTTTCGATCCGGTCAACCCCCTCAGCGACGGATTGCGCACCGTACAGGACCGGTTGTACGATCGCCGCGTCGTTCTCCAGACGTCGAAGGGTGGCATGCGGCGCTCCACCGCTCTGGCGATTTCGGTTCTCTCACTGGCGGCGCTCGCTGTCTCCGCCTCCGCGCTTGCCCGGGAGCACCGACCGGACTCGCCCTTCGCCACGGTGCGACTCGTGAGCAAAGGCGACTTCGTCGCCTTCGACGGGACAAGCGTCAGCTGCTTCGTCTACGGCCCAGCGGGAGCGATACCGGGCGCGTCCGGAATCGCGTGTACGCAAGCCAAGCTCGAGTCGGGGGGTGTCATCGACTTTCTCAATCCCCACGACGTCGGCCTGATCACCGTCTGCTGTCCGGGCGGAACGTCCAAGATCGAATTCGACGGACTCGGCGGATTCCTCGACTTCAGCACTTCGTCTTACGAGATCTACGAGAAACGCCTGTTCCATGCCTCGCTGCACAGCCTGGTCAGGCTTCGGGCAGAGCACGCCGGCGGGACGCTGGCCTGCCACGGATCGTCGGGCGGACGGCTCGATCGCAGACCCCACGTCGTCTGCCTGATCGTCAACGCCCACACAGTCAAGTTGATCCCCTCCGGCATTGTCGGCTATTACTACAGCGCTTCCCGGACCGACATTGGCTTCGACAAGCAGCGCCGTAACCGCGTCGTAGTTCACGGCGAAACGGGCATCCTGGTCGACCAAGCTGAAGCGGACACGATCGACATACCGCGCAACGGCCCCGCCCGCCTCAAGTACCGGTACGCCCCCTAGGTGCGCACGCTTCATCTTCTCGAGCGCATCAGCCCTCCTCTGCCGCGCGGCAGCGGACGGCTGTTTCCGCGCGCCTCCTTCGTGGCGCCGCCGCCGGATGGCAACACCCCTGCGCTTGCGAGCGGACAGGTGCGTCAGCACCAGCGGACGTTGCGAACGGCCTGGCCGGCCTCACGCGGCTCTCAGACTTCTAGTGACGGGTTCGGTGAGGTCGTCGCCGGCGGGGACGGCGCTCGGGGTCGTCTCGTACGATTGCGTAGTCGATTGCGGCTAGCAGGTCGGGGATGGCGCGAATCTGTTCGCGATCCTTTTCACGCTCGCTCTCGGGTAGTTCTGGCCAGGCGACCAGGCTGGGGTGTTTGCGGGCCTCGTCGTCTCGTTGGCCGAGACTCCACCCTGATGCTCGCCGTTCGTCTGTCCAGCGTTGGTGCTCGAGTTCGGCGAGCGTCTCGAGCTCCGCGGGTGTGATCACTGCTTCTTCGCTTGGTCCAAGGGCGCGCCGGGTCGCACGACAGCCGATGTGGGCGAGCTTGAGTGCGAAATCGTCGATGGCGGCGCGGTTTCGCTCGCGCGCAGGCTCCGAAAGCTCGCTCCATTCGATCGAGGACGGTGTGTCGGTGCCGTCGGCTTGGCGAGCTTCGAGGTAGTGCTCGTGAAGCATGCGGGCCAAATCCTCCCGGGCCGGGTCGCGGGCCAGCCGAAATCCGGCCTGGGCGAGCATCGACGGCCTGCTCTTCGCGGCGGCGCGGTCGAGATCCTTGTCTTGCTCCGGCAGCTCGTCCCACGGCACGAGCCGGTTGTGGATCTTGCGGGCGGCGTCGTGAATCTGGCCAGGCTTCCAGCCTGCCGAGCGTCGCTCGCGGCACCAACGTGTGTGCTCGAGTCGGGCCATCGTCTCGACGTCGGTCAGAGACAGCTCGAGCAGTGGCTCGTCCCAGTCGTAGCGCGGCTCGAGCTCGTACCAGACGGCCTGTAGCTGGTCGACCATGCCGTCGACCTGGCGACGGTTCGCACGGCGGTATGTCTCTTCGAGCTCTTCCCAGGGCCGGTCGGCCGGACGTTCGCCGAAATCAGCTGCCAGGCGCCGCTGCGCGAGGTACGAATCGTGCGCTTCGCGGGCCAGAGCCTCACGCATGTGATCGTGCAAGAGCTCGAGCGCCGCTCCGGCAGCGGGTAATGCGACCGCGTGAATGCGCCCGGCGCCGAGCAGCAGCGGCCCGAGCGCGGCGGCGGCGGCCTCGGCGGGGAGAAACACGGGAGCCTGACCCTGGAGGCGGTGGTCGGCGTCGAGGGCGGCGGCAAGATTCGCGCTCTGGTCGTCCAAACAGCAATAGACCGCGACAGAGCCAGGTCCGGCGCCAAGTGCATCGCCGAACCTCGCCGGGAAGCCGGTTGCGTGCGAATCACTAACCGGAATCAGGTCGCAGACACGGGGAATGGCCGGATAGCGCTCGGCCATGTCAGCGCAGACTCGGGTGGCGTCCGCGCCGGCGACAGCGATCCTGGCCCGCTCGCCGCTCCCGGTCGAGCGCACGTGCTCGTGCCAGCCTCTCGCGGCTGCGACGACCACAGCACGGCCCAGGCTGGTCGTGCCGAGCACGAGCACCCGCGGGGTGGCGGACGGTTTGGCGAGCGGCCCCGCCGGGTCGGCGAGCACCGCACGGGCCCAGACCGCCGCCGTGTTGAAGAAGTGGAAGCGGGCGGCGCCAACGCTTGCGAGCGGCCCTCGAAGCAGTCGGGCGAGCTCGGGATCATCGATGTGGACGTGGACGCTCGGCGACCGGCGGCTTCGGGAAAGGTGGGCGATGACGGCAACCAGCGAAGCGATCTTCGTGTTGACCGCATCGTCGGGGCAGGAGCA
>VBIW01000206.1:0-1802 GCA_005880915.1 Chloroflexota bacterium
TCGCGGACGGAGATATCGCTCATCGATCCGATAGACGGGATCGAGAGTGCAGCCGGCGACATAACCGGCGTCGACCGCCGCGTCGGCGACCCGCCGGTCCGCCTTGCCGAAGGGATACGCGATCGTGTCGCAAGCACCGACCCGTCTGGTTATGACAGCTCGTGACTCGCGGAGCTCGCGCTCAAGGCGCTCCGAATCGACGTGAAGCAGATTCGGGTGGGTCACTGTGTGGGATCCCACCTCCCATCCGCTCTCGGCCAGCGCGCCGAGGTGGTCCCAGCCAAGCGGCTCCAGCTCATGCGCGTGGTCGGTTCGGCCGTCTATCCCCGCGCGCAGGCCATCCCAACTCAGCGGCTTGCCTAAGTCGACGAACTCCGTCACAACGAACACAGTTGCGCAGAAACCCACCTCGTCGAGCAACGGCTTCGCTCGAAGCGTCGACAGAAAGCCATCATCGAACGTCACGACTACCGATCGTTCGGGCAGCGTCCCCGCCAAGCGACGCCGCTCGGCATCCGAGAAGGTGAGTCCGACGAATCCCTTCTGTTTGAGCAAAGACAAGTGCAGCTCGAGAGCGTGTTCGCTCGTCGCGAGTGGAACCGGCCACGTCGAGCTAACGGCGTGGTAGCAGAGGATCAATGGATCGCGGACACCGGCTCCGGCCCTGCGGGCGCCGCTCCGAAACACACCCTGGTTGGTCAGCCGGGATGTCACTCTCGTCACAGTTCGAGTCGGTTCTTCAGGACCGACTTCAACGCCGCATTCCTCCGCGCCAACCGCGCCACGGCAACAGCCGTACGCGACCACATACCTTGCGCGACGACGACGGTCTCGACACCGGGATCGGCGTTGGCGAAACGGTCCTTGTAGTGCGCCGACCCGCGGCCGAAGTGGTAGACGGAAGCGCCGTCCTGCAGCGCTTCTCTGATCGAGTGGACCAAAACCAGCAATCCGGGCGAATAGGCGTCCCAAGACCGATCCCGCCCAGCCTGATAGAACCACTCCGCCCCCGCGAACCGGAAGCCGTACCACGCCGCGACCGGTTGCCCATCGGCCTCGAGGAACCAAAGCCGCAGCCATCCCCGTTCGAACGCGTCGCGAGCGAACTCGCGGTGAAAGCGCTCGGCGGCCAAGAAGCGCGAGTCGCTACCGATGGCCGAGCGATGAAGATCAAAGAGCAGGTCGAGATCCCCCGGCAGCTGGTCCGGGTCGGATGCCAACCGGTAACTCACGTCGTGGCCCCTGGAGAGCTGGCGCTCCTTCCGACCGATCTGCGCACGCAGATTCCGGCTTCGTGTACGCAGAAAGTCGTCCCAGCTGGCGTCCTCCAAGCGCAGTAATGGGCTTGCGACCCGGCGGTGGACTCGGGTGCCGACCCTCGTCCCCCAAGCCTCCTCGCAAGGAAGCTCCTCGCCGAAGAACACGTCGCAGGCTCCGCTCCTGACGAGCGCCCGCAGCGCGCGTCCCGTCGACTCCTTGTGCTCGGGGCGGCAGAGCGGGCCAAGCTGATCGCCTGGTCCGTGCCCGAGGAAGCGCATGACTCGAAGTCCATAGCTCGTATTCCGATAAAGCGGAATGAGTGCGACGAGGCGTCCCTCGGGGTCGCGTCCCGCTGTGATCATCAACTCTGACCCCGCCCCGAAGTTGCGCCACCATGCGGAAGCCCACTCCCAGGTGTTGAAGATGTTTCTGGTCGACTCCGCAAGTGCTGACCACTCTTCGCGTAGCGCTTCGAGCGTTCCCACCCGTTCCAAGCGGAGAGAAACCTCTTGGCCCGGCGGGACTCGGGCGGCGGTACGGGG
>VBIW01000206.1:1816-3422 GCA_005880915.1 Chloroflexota bacterium
CAAGCACATCGCACAGCGGTCGCTCCCTGCCGCGACGCCGCACCTCCTGCGTGAAGATGCCGCAAAAGGAGAAAGCGGCGGCAAGATAGCGCGGTCCGAGGCGCCGCGGCTCGAGCATCGTCCGGAAGGCCCATTCGAGGCCGACTCGCTGGACCGGCCTCGGCGCACGACGTCGCTGACCGGCGAGAATCTCGATCGCGGCGCCACAGCAGATGATCGGACCGTCTACGGCCGGCCGCAGGAACGAGGCCAGAATCTCCTGGTTCGGGGGGCCGATCCCGAGCAGCACGAGGTTCGCACGCGCACGCTTCAGCGCGGCTCGAAGAGACTCCAGATACCCGGGCGCATTCCACTGGCCGCCCCGCAGCGGATCGGTCAGCACGACGTCGTGTTTTTGCCCAACTCGGCCGGCCAGTCTTTCCGCCGCTTTCGGAGGCCCGCCCAGGATGGCCACTCGCAGCCTCGTTCGTGATTGGAGCACCCGCGCAACCAGGTCGACCCCTGCGACCCGTTCAGGCAAGGGCTCGTGCAGGAGGCGCGAGGCGACTACGAGCGGCCAGCCATCTGCGACGTTGAGATCAGCCGAGGCTACAGCCCGGCAAAAGCTCGATTCACGTGCCGCCAGGCGTAGATGGTGGATGTTCGAGGTCACGATGACGCACGGCCGACCGGCGATGCTCTGCCTGATCACCCACGTCGCTGCGCCGTCAAGCGTAAGCGGCGCGAGGCGGAGTGGCCCGATGGTCACACTTCTCTCTCCCGCCATCTCGACCGTCTGGCTCGCGTGCTCAAGCATCGACCAACGCCTCGTACGCATCGAGGGTCTTGCGCGCACAGTCGATCCAGGAAAACTGCGAGCTACGGGCGAGCGCAGCCGTTCGCATCTGGGCGGCGAGTCGACGGTCGACGAGGACTGTAGTCAGGGCCTCGGCGATGCCCACGAGGTCGTCCGGAGCGACGTAGATGCACGCATCGCCCCCCACTTCCCGGAGAGCAGGGATGTCAGATGCGATGCACGGTGCGCCGCATGCCATGGCCTCGAGCAGCGGCAGCCCAAATCCCTCATAGAGTGACGGAAGCACGAAAGCAGCGCAGTGGCTGTAGAGCGACGCGAGATCGTCGTCGGGAACCGCCTCCAGCCGCCGGACGGCAGCTGCTTCCCCCAAGCCTCGTGAGATTTTTCCGTGGCTCGGCCGTCCCAACGGCCAGGATGAAGCGCTCAGATCCAACGCATGCCGGTCCACGCCTTCTCGGCCTGAACGACGCCGCGAGGCCGTTGCGAGTGACGAAGATGGGGGTGCGATCAGAGGTGCGACGGCGCACGTCTGCCGCCGCCGACTCGGAAACGGTGAGAATGACGTCGAAGCTCCGCCTGCCCAGCGCTCGATTCACGAGCGGCCGGTAATAGAGCTTTCCAGCGAGCGAGAGTGTCTTCGGGTAGAGCCAGAAGACCCCGTCATGGATCGTCCACGCCACCCTGATTCCTTTCGGGACATTCCAGGGAGGCGCGAACGCGGGAAAGTGTGCCGCGCTCGGAGCGATCTCGGTGATCACTCTTGGCAGCCAGACCTGATCGGTTCGCAGCCGGTCGGGATAAGGACTTCGG
>VBIW01000100.1 GCA_005880915.1 Chloroflexota bacterium
GAGCCAAGTTCGATCTTGCGCCGTTCGATCACGGCTCGAGGAAACCGATCAGGGATGAGCAGGTCGCCTTCATGGGTGCGCTGATCGTGCGACTCGCCTGTTAGAGTGCATGCTGCACCGTGTCGCGGTGAGGACTGATCACCCTCCGCAAGTACGTGGCCCTTCGGGTGGCGCGCGGCCGCGCTCGGTGCCTCGTACTCCATCTTGAGCTCGATGTGGTGGATGTCCTGGCCTTCGCGAGCCAACCAGTCTGCCGTCACGTCCTCTTCGTGCGTCCGCTGACCAATCATCACCCGCACGCCGCCGGGCAGCACGCGACTCGGGAAGACCTCGCGCCAGATCGTCAGCGTGGCTTCGCGTTCGGCGTCTGATTCGACCTTCTTGACGTGGTGGGGATCGTCGACACACACCATGTGCGCGTGGTGGCCCGTAACCTCGCCTTTGATCGACGTGGCGATCCGCCAACCCGTCCTGTCGTTGACATAATTCCCCTTGACGTTTTGATCGCCGACGAACGCCCATGGCAGGCTGACCTGACCTCGATACCACTCGGTCTGCATGAGCCGGCGAGTTCGCACAGCATCCCTGAGCGCGAGACCATCGTCGTAGGACGTGGTGAGCCAGCGCGTCCACGGTGCCCAGGTCCAGACCCAGGCCGGCCACAGGACGCTGGCGATCAGCGACTTGCTCGAACCGGGCGGCGTATTGACAAGTAGATTCGGCTCGAGCAACTTGCCGGTCGAGACCGCCTCCAGGTGCTCGCACAGCAGGCCGATATGCCACGAGGCGACAAACGGAACGGCTGGCTCGAGGCTGCGCCACGCCTGCTCTACGAAGGCGTGCAGCCTGATCTCAGGATGAGCGTCAGTCGGTGGAGTCCACGGCTCCGTTTCGATAAGATTCGGATTCGGCGTCGATAACTCTGGCTGGTTCGGGAAGCTGACGATCGGTAAATGTGCCAGCGGCAACCCCAACAAGGCCGAGCGCCTGCGCTGTTGCGGCGATGCCAGCGAGCTTATCGCCGAGAATACCGTGGGCGATGCCAAGGTCGCTGGCACGCTGCCCACGGCAGTACTCAGGATCGCCAAGAACGTCGCAGCTGCTCGGCCAACGGTGCAGCCCAACGTGAGATCAAGCCCGAATCGAGTCCTGTTAATTCGCATACATCCGCCTGACTGCGGCCTGCCAGCAACAGGGCTCGGGCCTTCGCCTTGAGTTCAGGTGGGTGAGCTTTTCCACGTGGCAAAGGGCAAAAAGAGAAGCGGCCGTCCGCAAAGGACGCCGCCTCAGGTGCGCTGAGGATGGGTTTGGCTACATTGAGTCTATGTCCGACTCGAGCTGTTTGCCAACGGTCTGCTCTTCGACGAGCGCTGAGGTCACATCGACCCTATCGGTCCACGCGCCACACTGGCACTGGGCCAGCCACACACGCTCGCCCATAGGTGCCCGGCTCACGACCAGCGTGGTGAACTTGTGCTCGTGCGTCTCAGGCTCACTCACCCGCCGTCGCCTCGGTCCGAAGCCCGAGGACCGAGGTTGCCTTCGGCGCAGAACGAGTAGGCCGCGATACCTGCGGCCCAGGCAATATTCCACTGTCGTCGCGTAGCGTTGTCGTTCAGCTCGTTCTGCCCTTCCACGGTTGCTCGCCACGCCTCATAGAACCGACCGCGAGCTACGTCCATGTGCTCACGGTCAAGCCAGAGGGTTCGGTTGGCAAAAAGATTGTCTTTCATGGACACCCCTTCAAAATCGCTCTACAACGGCAGTGGCGCGTTTCAAGGCCTCACAGGCCGTCCACAAAGCCAGACGTGACCTGAGCGCGCGCGTAGCGCGATCCTGGCCCATCACCGCTCGGTACTCGTGAGCCATTCCTGCAAGGCCACGACCAATCGTTCAGTCTGTTCGACCGTGAGATGGATCGCCCCGTGATTGTCGACGTCGGGCTTGTCGACGCAAATCCAGACCTTCGGCTCGCTGGCAGCACTACTCTGGCACACCCGAACCCGAGCTCCATGCGAGTCGTTGAACTCGACGTAGTCGGCGAAACCGCGCTCAGTGTGCCTAATGGGCATGGCTACAACTCGGCCAACTTCCGTTGCAGGTCTGGCGGCAGGTAGATCACTGGCTTGTTGCGGTGGGTGAGCACACGCGGCTCCTGGGGTGCTTCAGCCTTGAGTTGCTGCGAGATTTCGTAAGCCAGGCTGAAGCAGACCAGCATGACATTTTCGAGGCCGAGGTTCCTATCGACCGTCTCGATTTCGCCGTTCTCGTCGACCAGGATGACCACCGCGCGGCGCGCGGCGACTGAGTTGAGCAGGATATCGAGTTCAGCTTTAGCTTGAGGCTCGGTCACAGTACTGTCTCCTCGTCTGGTTCGACCTTGAAGGCAAGGCCGGAATGGCCTGACTTGTTGGTGTTGTAAGCGCGGAAAATGATTTTGCCATGCCAGTCGGGCTGATCGAACTCGGGACGTTCGGCCAGCTTGAGCACCATTTGACGCCGCCGCCCGGGCGGGAAGATGTCGAGGATGGACTGCACGGCACACGACGTCACGCTGGAGCAAACTCCCGCGCCCTGTCCTGCCAGAACTGGCCGTGCGTATTCAGGTTCCGGTCGTCGAGGATGAAAGCCAGGATGGACCACTGGTCGTAGCGGTTCTGCTCGCGGCAACGTGCCGCCACGTTCTCAGCGATGACCAGGCCCATTGTGCCGTTGCTGACGTAGATCAGCTTCAACTCGTGGAAATCGAGCGGGATGCAGTGCGTCTTGATCTCGGTATGCGACCGGTCGAGATCAGGCCGCAAGCCCAACACGGTGTCGCAATCGAGACACACCCAGGCAGCTTCGTCGAGCGCCTCGCGCTGATCCGAGGCAGACCGCCAGATCAACTCCGCGTGGGGGCAGTCAGGCATTACCGTGGCGGTCATGCATCTCCTCGCAATGGTCTGAACTGGGGATCAGGTAATTCCGCGAGGCGTTCACATGTCCAGGCGTATGCCTTCCACCAGCGCTGCTCCGGGTGCAGCGCCCAGAACTCGCCTTCGTCGTTGGCGTACCCGATGAACCAGGCAAGCGTGGCGTTCAGTCCACACTCGCGCATGCCAAGTTCTTGTGTTTGCCATGCATCGGCCTCGTCTTCGTACACATGCTCCGAACCGTCTTTCCAGATGGAGTGGGACAGCGGATGGAACGTCTGGTTCAGGTCGGCCGTTGCCTCAGCCCACGTCTGCCCCTGCTGCATGCGCTTGTACGCGGCATACGCGCCAATGGCGCATACATCACCATCCAACGTGGCAATCCTGTCGGTTGCCAGGCGGTGCCCCGGCACGGCGAGTAGCGCTTGCTTGAATTCCTTGAGTCTGGCCTGACCTTTGGCACTAGTCAGCGCGCGTGAGAGATTCCACTCCCACATCCGTGCGGTGATGTGGCGTTCACCATCGTCGTCATAATCAAACCTGCTCACCACTCACATCCTGGGTTGTCGGCCGTGTCCTGAGCGATAGCCCGTACCTCATGGGCAACGCTCAGCGTGGGTAGGTTGGGCATACGTTCTCCTTTGTCATCGCTTGCATCCGTTAGCCAGCTCTTCGGGTGTGTGCTCGGCGTAGGGCTGACCACACACCATGCAACACCCTTTGTCTGGGGTCTTGTGGTTGCGTTCGCGGGCACACGCCCTCCGTCTTTGGTTGTCACTCGCGGCTGGGGCGGCCCTAGGAACCACCACCAGTCCGGCATGGGTTCGCCGCTCGGCGTCTTCATGGTGATTCCCCCCTCGCTGCGGGGGCTAGCTCGCACTCGTCGTGCAGCCATGGCCAGTGCTGCTCGGAAGGTTCAAGTGTCCCCTTGCACGCGAGACACGTGGCCGATTCTGAAATTTTCGGTAACCCTGGTAACCGGGTAACCGGTGAGTTCAAAACTGCCCCATTCCGGTTACTTTGGCTGTCCGTTTCGGTAACCGGAGAGGGGGTATCGGTAACCGGAGCAGCCGTTTCGGGCCGCTCGTCCTTACTTTCCGGCATTCCCTCTCCGGTTACCCGGTTACCGTCGTTTGAGATGCCGGTTACAAAGTTCCTCTGATTCCCAGGGTTACCAAAATGCCCAGGGTTACCAGGGTTACCGTTTACGTGCGCCATGTAGCCTGCATCGACCGGAATCGGCGCACTGTAGTGGCCGCGGCCATCGCTCATGACCTGCGCATCGCGAGACATCTGCCACAGCAGCTTCTTGACAGTGTTGACATTACGGCTGAGTTGCACGGACAACTCGGTTGGCGTCGACGGCTCGTCCAGCAAACGCAGCGCATCCAGCACTTCGCGCCGCTCGCGGCTGACCTTGGCCTCTTCTGCGCTGCCGCCGAGCGACCAGCACGTAGCGTCGTCCCACTCGAGCGCGCGCGACTCCTCGAGGATGTCGCGGCCGGTCATGTGTAGGATGCCGTTACGCTCGCCGCGCCGGCGCTGCAGCACGAGGATAGAATCTGCCGCGGCCGTGAGGCCGCTGGAGCCAAGAACCTCGTCGAGGAAATCGCTCACGGACCCGCCCATGAACGGTTTGCGGGTGTGGTGCAACACGATAATGGCGATGTGGCGCTCGTCGGCCAACCGCTTGACCTTGCGCGCCGCGTTGGTGTCCTCGAAGTAGGCGTCTGATCCCTTGGGGGGCTTAGAGCGGATGTTGGTCCACGTGTCGAGCACGACCAGCCGCGCTCGAGGGTGCTCGTCGAGCCAGGCTTCCAGGGCTTCCATGCCTCCTTCGTCCAGTCGCGGCCATTCGGCCTGAGCCTCCAGGAGCTTAGGCTTCGGGCCGCTACCGACCACCAGCCGCAAGCGAGCCTGCAACCGTCGTTCGTTGTCTTCGAGACCCAGATACAGCGCCTCGCCCTGGTCGACGTTGATCTGCGACAGCGCCCGCCCGCCGTACGCGACCGCGAGCGCCATCTGCAACGCTACCCATGACTTGCCGAACTTCGGTCGCCCAGCTAGCACGGTAAGACCTTCGGCGATCAACCCGGGGATGGCCCAGCGCGGTTCGGGCAGCGTTCGCTCGAGGAGCTCCGCGGCATTCCACGTCTTCGGCGCTGCCGAGCACGCCGCCCGCAGGTCGTCGAGGGTGTGTGTGTCGAGCCAGTCCGAGACATCGCCGTGCTCTGCGAGCCCGGGGAGTTCGACGATGCGCGCGCTCTCGGCAACACCCTGTAGTGATCGCAGTATGGCCCGGGCATGATCGCGACCCGGCTGGTCGTTGTCGGGCAGGATGACCACCCTGCGTCCCCGTAGCGCCTCGGCGTAACCCGCGCGCCACTTACCAGCGCCCATCGGGCTCGAGCTCGCTACTAGTCCACCAGCGCGCAGCCGGTCGGCGTCTTTCTCCCCTTCCACGATCCAGACCGTTTGCTTCGGGTCGGCCGCGGTCAGCTCGGGCAACCGATACAGCACCGGCTGGACGTCCTTGAGATTCCAGAGCCACCCGCCATGGCCATCCTGCCGCCGCTGCGAAAAGCCTTTCGGGAAGAACCGCACCGTCTGAAACACGAGCTCGCCGTCGGCTCCGCGATAGTCGTAGGTCGCGACGATGGTCCGTTTGTGGCCGTCGGATGGTGGCGCAACTGCGGACTCAGGCCAGAGTTGCTTTGCCCGCAGACTGGCGACGACATCCGACTGGGGACACGTCGCCTGGCAGTGCACCAGCAGCCGCTCGTCGCGAATGGTGACGTTCAGCGACGGGTGCGGATCTTGATGCACCGGGCAGTGCGTCAGCCCTGCCCCGCGCCGCTGCGAGCGCATGCAGACACACCGCGCTTGGCCGCACGCCTGGCGATCAAGGATGGTCCTGGCTTGCTGCGCTGCCATGGTACTCACACAGTCGTGTCCTCTCGCTGCCTGAGCGCCCACCCGCAAAGGTCGAGGATGTGGACACTGGCGGTATCGGCACGTCCGAGCAGCGCTGCTCGCATGAACGGATACGCGAACTCGCCGATCTGCTGACTGGTCATTACCTCAAGCATCGGCAGTACGCCATATGGGTCCAGCCGTGGCGGTCGCGAGCCAACGGTCATGAGCTAGAACGCGGCCTGTCCTGCCGGCTCGCTCCGCGGGTTCATCAGCTCGCCAAGCGCCACCCCCTTCGTCTCGATCTCCTCGATCGCGGCGTCCGACCGCAAGGTCCAGTCCGCCGCGTTGAACGATTCGCCCAGCTTGCGTTTCGCCTCACCGAGCAGCTTGCGGTAATCCGCGAGCAGTTCCTTTTGTGTTGACTCGAAGTCGAGATGCTCTGCTCTCTGCTCATCCGCAGGTACCGCTGAACTATCCTTGGCGGCGCGATCAGGCTGGTCGTAGAACTGGTCACCATTAGTGTCGGAGCCGTAGATGCGGTCGTACGCCGCGGCATCGCGGGCTAGTTTTGCCGGCTCGTTGCGTTCCTCGATGATGGTCAGGGCTTCCTCTTCGTCGAGTACCTGATCCTGCCCGAAGGCAGCCCGTTCAGCGCGTGCGATGGCACGCTTCTCGGCGATCTCGACCGGGTGGACCCCAATTGGCGCAGACCGTTTCCCGCTGCGCTCAGCGCGATCTCGGGCTACCTGGACCTCAACCGCAGCGACCTTTCCGCGTGCGCTGATCTCACCCCAAGTAGTGGTACGAATTAAGCACTCGACCACGATATCGGCGGTGTCGTAGCCCCATGCCTGCTTCTCGTCCACACTCAGCGGGCGGCACTGGTAGCCGCGATACTCCGGGTGCCGACGCAGCAGACGCAACCGGCCATCAATGGTGACGAACGGCTGCCCTTCGAACAGAGTGATGTCGGTCAGTGGGTCCAGGTCCCACCGCTGACACAGCAGGTAAACTACATTCAATTGCGTCTGGTTCGCGCCCTGCAAACCAAAGCTCCGCTGTGCCAGTTCAATCCTTGTGCGCAATTGCTTCTCGCTCAGCCCGCGCGTGGCAAGCGCTATCGATGATTCAACCGCTGTCATTCACCGGCCCTCCATGGCTCCATCGCTCGTTTCAAATTCCAGCACCAGCATCCGCACGCCTGGCTCAACGTGCACCAGCGGCGGCTCCAGCCGCACGTACTCCGAGCTGTCATCGGCCAGCCACTTGCCGCGCACCAGCGCGTCCAGACTCGCCTTCAAAACGCCGGTGCAAGCGTTATCGATATCGCGGCGTCTTCCAATGGGGTACGTAAAGGTCGGTCGAATGGTGACCAGGCCGTCGTGCATCTTCGGCAGGCCCTGAAGGTACGCCTCCAGCCAGACACGTTGGTGCACAGCAGTCCGCGCAAGATGTTTTTGGGCCCAGTGCGACCTTCCGT
>VBIW01000217.1 GCA_005880915.1 Chloroflexota bacterium
CCCATTTGGAAACGTGTCATGTTCCGCCTTCCAGCTAGGCAAATCCATGGGAAAGCTTCTGTGGATCGGCGTTGCGGTCGCCGCGTTGGCCGTCGTTGGTATCAGTCTCCTATGGGTTCGCGAAGTTTGGGGTTGGTGGAGTTGGCGAATGCGGGAGTATGACTGGTGGGGGCGTAGGAAGAAGTGACCAACTCAGCCCCATAAAGTCCCACCTTGCTCAGACTGTTTGCCATCACGTAGCCCGCGCATCGGCCGGCTAATTCGCCGGTCGTCCGAAACTGTTCGACGATTGCCGCGTTGAGCTAGTGATGCGTGGGGGTTCCCGCCGCCCAAGGTGGCTGCTTTCGGGTGGGCTGATCCTTTTCCTGACGGTCGGCGCCTGCGTCGCCTCACCTGGGATGCGACCGGCAAAGTCGATGACGACCTCGGGCTTGCCGGCGGAGGCACGAATTGTGCGGACGGCTGACATCACGCTCCCACCGGTGCCGCAGCCGCCTTCGGCGCTGCCTGGCGCCAACCAGCGCGATGTCGTCTTCCTCGATTCCCGGGTTGGATTTCTCGCAACCGGCGGCTTCGAGGTTGCCACCGACCAAGGCGGTGTATACAACGCGGCCTCAGGCGGGATTCAGCGCACGATCGATGGCGGGAAAACCTGGCGGACAGTCTGGACGGCGCCCGGCGCCGACATCAGCACGGTCACATTTAACTCACGTTCGACTGGTTTTGCGGCCGGCCAGGTGTTCCCGACGAGCAGCACGGCGAGCGCCGCCGGGCAGCCGATCTGGCTTCGGACGAGTGACGGAGGCGCGAGTTGGTCGACACAGACTCCGCAACTCCCAACCGCCGGAGCCGAAGCCTGGCCGGCGCTCCGATTTGTTGCCGCCACCGGAGCGCTCATCCTGGCCGCGCCGGATCCGAACCAAAACGGCGGGTATGGAGCGATCATGCTGCGCTCGGTCGACAGCGGCGGTCATTGGTCGCCAGTCGGCCCCTCGGACTGGGTGCCGACCGGCGGGCTGGCATTTCCGACTCCATCGCTGGCGTTCGCCACCGGCTATCTGAGAAATATCAACCCGCCGAGCGTGAGCAGCAAGCTCTGGCGCAGTCGCGACGGCGGCCTGACGTGGAGCGCGGTCGTCGGCACGCAGCTACCCTTCGGGCTCAATGCGATCGATTTCCCCGATCCGATCCATGGCTTCGTCGCCGGCGGCAACCTGGCCAAGTACGAGATGCGACCCTCGCGCGGGGTGCTGGCGACCGGCGACGGGGGGCGGACCTGGTCGGTGCGTTATCAGTCACCCGACAGCGATGTCTCGAATCCGATCACCCGTTTGCACTTTTT
Organism: Chloroflexota bacterium; assembly: GCA_005880915.1. Lineage (GTDB taxonomy): Bacteria > Chloroflexota > Dormibacteria > Dormibacterales > Dormibacteraceae > 40CM-4-65-16. The sequence continues at coordinate 1,343 of VBIW01000217.1, forward strand.
TGACGCCAGCTACGGCTGGGCCTCGATTGGCGCCTGCAGCGAGGGGCAGAACGGCCCATGCGGCGGCGCCGTCTTGCTGACCGCCGACGGCGGTCGCAGCTGGCACGCAACCGACCGCCAGGCGGTGGACCTTAGCGCAGTTGGTCCGAGTGAAGCCTGGGTGATTGACTTCTCTCGGAGCGCCTTTCCCTGGCACACGGTCGACGGCGCCTGGCAGAGCCGCGACAATGGGGGCACCTGGATGCCGCTCGACAAGCCGTCGCTGGGGCCACCATGGAAACTGGGCGACAGCCACCTAATCGCACAGCCACCTTCGTTGCTGGTGCTGCAGCAGGACTCGGGGCTACGAATAAGCCATGACGCCGGCATCCATACATTCGACGTGACGCTGCTGGGCCAGAACTCGGACAGCAATCCGTCGTTTGTCGCGGCCTTTGCCGACAGCACGCACGGCATCTCGATCGTCGGCGGGCAGAATTGCGTCAAGCCGCCGGGCTATACCGGATCAGGCACTGGAAAGCCGCCGATCGGTGTGCCCCAGGGCGCAGCAACCGTCGCCGTCACCGTAGATGGCGGGGCAACCTGGACCACGCGCGGTACGCTCGACATCCTGCCCTGGGGAGCCGGGGCAGCGCCCGGAATGCGCGCAATTGCCGGCACGACGGCTTGCGCTGGGCCGGGTCCGGTTCTGATGATCAGCCGCGACGATGGTACGCATTGGGCGACGCAGCGGCTGCCGGAGTCGTGCCTCTCGATCAGCGTCGGCGCATCCGGCACGATCTGGCTGAATTGCCAGGGCTCGCTGCTGGTGACTCGAGATGGCGCGATGACCTGGACGAAGTACCGGTTCGCGCAGGGCGTCCCCTGGGTGCTCGCGACCGGTCGCGACGAAGCCTGGGCATATGGACCGGCGGGTGCCTTATGGCACACGACCGACGTTGGGCTGAGCTGGACAGCGTCGACACCCGGCTTCTGAGGCCTGCTAGCGAACTATCTCTGCAGTCGTTCGGCGCGACGCGCGCGCTGATCAATTAATAACGCCGCGAGCAGAATTGCGGCAGAGAGAAGTGTTCCAATCAGAAGGACGATAGAAATCTCGAGGCCGGCCGGATTTGCGCCGATAATCAGAAGTGTCTCGTCCCAATGCCGTTCGATTGCGGAGACGGTGCCACGTCCGCCTCAGACCTTTAGCGTTCGAAGGTCGACATGCTCGTCCTCGATCAGTGAGGGGTCAACGCGACCGCCCGCGGCGATCAGCCGGCCGGCCCCGGCCAACTCGCCTTCTTTGTCAAGCTCGGGATCCCCTCCACGATTGAGGCCCATCGCGGCCAGCAGCCTGCCGCCGTTGAAGTAAAAGCCGAGAAAGCGTCGAGCGTCTAAGCTGCCGCGCACGACGAACCGATCCCATTTCCGCGCGTAGCCGACGTACTCGATCTTGTCCTCGTACTGGTCCGACCAGAAGCTATACAGGTAGTCATACGGCTCGAGGCCTCCGAGCATGTTCCTGGCGACCGCACGGCCCATCTTCTCCGCGTTGTTGTAGTGCTCGACACGCACACGACCGAAGAGCGGATGCAGGTAATTGGCGACATCACCCACGGCGAACACTGCAGCCGCGCTGGTACGGGTATATCCGTCGGCAAGGATTCCGTTGTCGACGCTGATGCCGGCAGCGGATGCGAGCTCGACGTTGGGCTGGATACCAATCGCGACCACGACGAAGTCGCAGGGCAAGCGCCGCCCGCCCTGTGTGACGACCGCCTCGACATGGCCCTCTCCGACGAAGCCCGTTTGTCGCTCACCCAAGAGGAGTTCGACGCCTTTTTCCTCGTGAATGCGCGCCATGACCCCGGCGACCTCGTCGCCCAGCACCGCCGACAGCGGGCCGCGTCCCGGGCTCAGCGCCGTCACCTTGACCCCGAGGAAGGTCAGCGAAGCGGTGA
>VBIW01000218.1 GCA_005880915.1 Chloroflexota bacterium
TCGAACGCCTGCGGCGTCAGCGCGATCACGCTGCCGGGATCCTGGAGGGATTCACCGCCGAGGTCCCGTACGAAGGTGACCCGGGAGCTGCGGGGCATCGTCTGCGATGGTAGCGATCGACCGCCCTGGACCGGACCATCTACCCTGAGTCCGGCTCATGACGGTGCCCGACAGGGAGGATCGGTGTCCAAGACGGTGGAGGAAAGCGCCGAGCTGCCCGTCGAGGCACTGGCGACCGACGCTGCATCCGCGCTCGGCATCCAGCGCGTCCTGCGCAAGGCGTCGGGCCTCTCCGGGGCGTCGCTGCTCGGGTCCGCGCTGGGGATCATAGCCGGCTTCGCGGTGGCACGCAGGCTCGGACCGGAGCGTGTCGGCGACGGACAGTTCGTCGTCCTCTGCTACTTCTATGCCGCCATCCTGCGCACCGGCGTCTTCGAAGGGTCGGTGCGCGCGGTGGTCGGCAGCCTCGGCCGCGGCGACCGGCGCGCCGCGGTGCGCGACCAGAACGTCGGCCTCTCCTTCGACCTGGTCACCTCGCTCGTTCCTGGGCTGGTTCTGGCCATGATCGGCCTGTTCGCCCAGCCGGACGTGCGCCGGCTGGGGTTCTTCGTCGCTCCGCTGGCGGTGCTCGCCTCGACGGCGAGCAGCGACCTGGGCGCGCTGTGGTCGGCACGCGACCGCTTCGACGTCGTCGGCTGGGCATCGGTGGTGCGCGCCGCGGCCGGGCCCGCGGCACTCGTCGGGCTGGTGCTCGTGTTGGGGACGCCGGGGATCTTCCTGGGTCCGATCGTCACCGACTTCGCCTCCGCCGGGGTGTATCTGCTGGCACGGCCCGCGCTGCACCTGCGTGCTCACCTCGACGCGGACCGGGCACGGTCCCTGGTGCGCGTCGGCTTCCCTCTGGGCGCCGCGGTGGTCGTCTACTGGGCCTACCGGCTCGTCGGCAGCACCTCGATCGCCTTCTCCTCCTCGGCCCTCGCGCTCGGCCTGTACACCTTTGCCGCGGCGCCGGTCGCGGTGGCGACCCGTGCCATCAGCGGTGTCCAGGCGGTGCTCATGCCGGCGGTGTGGTCGGAGTACTCGGCGGGCGGCGGGGGTGGCGCATGGGTGCGCCAGGCGGAACGGGTCACCCTCGCCCTGGCGGTGATCGCCGGTGCCACCGCAGGGCTCGCCCAGGCGGGGTTCGCCCCCGTGCTGCTGTGGGTGGTGCCGGGCTTCGCCCCCTCGATCCGGCTCTTCGACATCCTCGCCCTGACCATCCTGCTGCTGCCGGTGGCCACCGTGCCGTCACTGGTCCTCGACTCGCAGCGGGTCAACCGGCAGACCCGCCACCTGCTCGCCTGGGTGATCGCACTTCTGGTCAATGCCGGCGCCAACGCGGCGGTTCTCAAGGCGGGATGGGGGGCGCAGGCGGTCGCGATCGACGACGTCTGGGTGCAGTTCGTGGTGGTGATCGCCCTCGTCGAGCTGGCGGCGCCGCACATGTGGGGTGTGGAGACGAGCCGGCGGCTGCGCCTCTACGCCGGGCTGGCGGTGGCGCTGCTCGCCACGGTGGCGGTCACCGTCGCGCTCGACGCCCAAGCCGCACACCTCGACACCGGGCATCTCGACGTGGGCGCGCTGCTGCTCCGCAGCGCAGCGACGCTGGCGGTGTGGGCTGCGGTCGGCGCGCTGCTGGTCCGCCCCGACCTGCGACGCCTGCTCCGACGCCGGGCCGCCTGATGCGCGGTGATCCGGCCGCGCTCCGCCTGGGCATCTTCCTGGACCGCGGCGACGACCGTCTTCGGGCGGGTCGAGCCCCGCACCGGACCGGCGGCCGTCACCCTTCCCGCGGGGATCCGCTTCGTCGAGCTGCCCTCCTATCCCTCGCTCCACGACCTCCCTCGAGCGCTGCCCGCGATGCGCCAGGCCCTGCCCCTGTTCGACCGGGAGCTGGCGGCCCTCGACACCCTCTGGCTCTTCGGCCCCCATCCGCTCTCGCTTGTCGTCGCCCGCCGAGCCCGGCGACGCGGGGTCGCCGTCCATCTCGGCATCCGCCAGCACTTCCCCGACTACCTCGCCGGGCGTCTGCCGCGCGGACTGCGTCCGCTGGCCAGCGCCGGCGCCTGGAGCCTCGAGGCCGCCTTCCGGCGAACCGCGCGATGGGCCCCCACGGTGGTCGTCGGCGAAGACCTGGCGCGGCGCTGGCGGCCGCGGGCGTGCGCCCTGCTCGACCTGCCCTTCGCGCTGATCGACGGGGACGACCTCGTCGCCCTCGACGAGGTCGGCGAGCGGCCCTGGCGCGACCCGGTGCGGCTGCTCACCGTCACCCGGCTCGACCCCGAGAAGAACCCGCTCCTCCTCACCGACCTCCTCGCCGAGCTCGGCCCCGGCTGGACGCTGCGGGTCGCCGGCGACGGGCCGCTGCGCGACCGCGTGGAGCAGCGCGCCGGCCGGCTCGGGGTCGAGGGCGTACCCCAAGTGCTCTGGGAGGCGATGGCCGCCGGCGCGCCGATCGTGGCCACCGCCGTCGGCGGGGTGGCCGCCGCCCTCGACCAGGGGGGCCGCGGTCTGCTGGTGCCGCCGCGCGACGCGGGCCGCCTGGCGGATGCCCTGCGACGCCTCGCGGCCGACCCCGCGCTGAGACGCCGCATCGCCCGCCAGGGACGCGAGGAGGCCGGTCGCCAGACCATCGACCGCCAGGTGGCCCGGGTGGTCGAGTTCTTCACCACCCACCGGCGCACCGCTTGAGCCTGGCGCCTGGCCGGGTCGGGCAGACTACCGCCGTGGAGCTGGTCTCGCTCACACCTACGACCGAGCCAGAGTGGGAACGCCTGTGCGCCGCCAGCCCGGGTGCGTGGTTCTGGCACACCCGTGCCTGGCGCGAGTACACCGTCGCCTACCGGCCCGAGCTGCGCACCTCGTCGCTCGCCTTCCTGGTGCGTGACGGCGGCGAGGCGGTCGGGCTGATGCCGCTCAGCCTCGAGGAGTGGCCCACGTCCGGCGGTGGGCCGGAGCGTCAGCTGACCTTCGGCGGCTCCGACTGCTGGGCACCCGCCCTGGCCCCCGCCCTGGGCGCACGGCGCGGTGACGCGGTGCTTCGCCGCATCCTCGAGCACGTCCGGCGGCTCGGAGAGGAAGCCGGAGCGATGCGCGTCGCGCTGCGCGTCAGCCCGCTGGTCCCGGGGCTGGGCGACGTCCTCACCGCCTTTCTCGCCGCCACCACCCGCGCCGGCTTCCTCGATGCCAGCCTGGCCTC
>VBIW01000219.1 GCA_005880915.1 Chloroflexota bacterium
TTACTTCCACCCCGGGAACTTTTCCGGGCGGCGTGCGTCTTAGGGTCGAAATGAAAACCCTGCCTTCCGGGCGTCCGGCGCTTCTCCTCGGCATTCTTGGCCTCAGCGGGCTGCTGGCGGCCTGCGGCACGGCCTCCAGTAACAGCGCCGAACCGGCGGCCCACTCGGTGAGCGGTGGCTTGGCCCAGGGCGGGTCGTCGATGAATTACGCCACGGACAAGAGCGTGAGCGGCGCCGGTGGACCCGTGGCCCAACCGGCCCCCAACGCGGTGCTCACCGCTCAGGGCAACCAGAAGGTGATCCAGGACGCAACGCTGGGGATCCGGATCAAGTCGGGAACGTTCTGGGACCGCTACAACCAGGCCTTGACCATCGCCACCCGCTTCAACGGCTACCTGGTCAGCTCCCAGGTCGGCGACGCCACCAGCAGTGAGACGGACGCCGGCAGTGTGGTGGTCGCGGTCCCCGCCTCGAGCTACAGCGACGCGCTCGCGGCGCTCCGCCAGCTCGGCACCCCGACCCAACAGCAGATCAGCAGCCAGGACGTGAGCGGCGAGTACGTCGACCTTCAATCCCGGCTCAAGAACCAGCAGGCGCAGCAGGCGATCCTGCTCGACCTGATGCGGCGGGCGCAGACGATCCAGGACAGCATCGCCGTGCAGAATCAGCTCTCGGGCGTCACCGGCCAGATCGAGCAGATCGAGGGACGCATTCGCTTCCTCGATCAGCGCACCACCTACTCGACGATCACGGTTCGTTTCTTCACGGTGGCGGCGGCGCCGGTGCAGCCCAGCCTGTGGGACCGCAGCGGGCTGGGCCAGTCGCTGGCGACTGCGGGGCAGGCTTTCGTCGCCGTCATCGGCGGCATGCTGGTGGTGGTCGGCGTCGTGCTTCCCTTCATCCTGCTGCTGTTGCTCGCCCTGGGTGTCTGGCGCCTGCTGCCGGTGTCCCTGCGGCCGGTGCTTCGCCGCCCGACGTCATCCTGATAGGTCGAGCCGCCGGAAGCGATCCGTAAGGAAGCGGCGTTGGGCCAGCATGCGGTCCATGTCGGCGCGGTGGACGACCTCGGCGACGCGCCGCATCTGCGCCTCGAGCAGGTCGAGCTCGTCGGTCAGGACCTGGTGTGGTGTGGCGCCGCCGGGTGACGCATAGCCGCCGGGGAGGCGAAGGTAGGTCTCGAGCGCCGTCGGCAGGAAGTCACGCGCGGTGCGCTCGACCAGGTACAGCTCCTGGGCGCCCAGCGGCAGGCAATCGAGGCGCGGCAGGATTTCGGTGCGGATGGTCAACTCGATTCGCTGGATGCGGAGCATGATGTCTGGTGGCACGCGCGCCGCCACGGCGGCGATCTCCGCCGAGAGCGAGCGCTCCACCTGTAGCGGGTCGAAGCCCAGCCGGTGGATTTTGGGCGTCCGGCGGGTGGCCACCACCCCGGCCAGGTAGAACCCGATTACCAGCAGGATGCCCTGGGGCCCGACCGGATCGATGACGACCAGCACGATGGCCAGCAGGGCCAGGCCGGATCCGACGAGATTTCGCCGTCCGCTCAGGTAGGTGGCGATGGCGCGCATGGCGATGAGCTCCTCCGCAGTCCGACCTCAGATACATATCGGATGTACCCAGATGAGGGCGCTCTGACACCAGTAGGCTAACGGGGTGGCGGATCCGGGCACGTCGGCGATCGGCGCGGTCGACGGGCGCATGTTCATCGATGGGCAGCGCACCGGGTCGCGGGCACGCCAGGCGGTGGATCGTGGGTGGGCTGGGCTGCCGCCGGTGCGACGGGTCCGCATGTTGAACCAGCTGGCCCGGCTGTTGCGCGAGCGCAGCCGCGCCCTGGCCGAACTGGAGAGCCTGGACGTCGGCAAGCCGCTGCGCCAGGCCGAGGACGACGTGGCCGCCGCGGCCGGCTACTTCGAGTTCTTCGCCGGCGTCGCCGACAAGGTGTTCGGGTCGAGCATTCCGCTGGGCCAGGGCTTCCTCGACTTCACGCTGCGCGAGCCGCTTGGGATTTCGGCCCAGATCGTGCCCTGGAACTACCCGCTTCGCCTTGCCTCGCGCGGCATCGCGCCCGCCCTCGCCGCCGGTAACGCGGTGGTGGCCAAACCCGCGGCCGAGGCGGGGTTGAGCATCCTTTACCTGGCCGAGCTGGCGTTGGAGGCCGGCATTCCCGCCGGCGTGTTCAACGTCGTAACCGGTGGGCGCGAGACCGGGGCAGCCCTCGCCTCACATCCCGGCATCAACCACATCACCTTCACCGGGTCGGTTCCCACCGGCATCGCGATCATGAAGGCGGCCGCCGACAACGTCGTGCCGGTGACGCTCGAGCTGGGTGGTAAGTCCCCCAACCTGGTCTTTGCCGACGCCGACCTGGAGCGAGCCGCCGCCTCCTCGGCGAGCACCCTGATGCAGAACGCGGCGCAAACCTGCACCGCGCCCACCCGGCTGCTGCTGGAACAGGGCGCGCACGACCGCTTCATCGAGCTGCTGGCGACGCGGATTCGTGCGATTCGCCTGGGGCGCGGCCTCGACAACCCCGACATGGGACCGGTGGTCAGCGAGCGCCAGATGGAGCGGGTCCTCGGCTACATCACGGCGGGTTCGCGCGACGGCGCGAGGGCGATTACCGGCGGCGTGCGCGCGCAGGCCCGCGAGCTGGCGGCCGGTTACTTCATCGAGCCCACCCTGCTCGATCGCGTCGAGCGCGGCTCCGTCCTGGAACAGGAAGAAATCTTTGGCCCGGTGCTGACCGTGACCACCTTCGAGTCACTCGACGAGGCGATCGCCATCGCCAATGGGACGCCCTACGGCCTGGTGACAGGCGTCTGGACCAAAGACCTCAGCAAGGCGATGACCGCGGCCACCGCGGTGAAGTCGGGCCAGGTGCGCGTCAATGGCTATAGCGTCGAAGGCAGTATCGGCCTGCCTTTTGGCGGCTACAAGCGCAGTGGGTTCGGACGGGAGCAGGGCATCGAGGCGCTGGCGAGCTATACCCAGATCAAGAACGTCATGATCAACTACGGGCCGAGCTGATGCGCACGCGCTAGACGACAGCAAGCCCTAGCGCGACCGCGCCGAGTTGTGGCAGCGTAGTCATAGATGCTTCGGCCTTGCCATCATGGCCGTCACCGGATGGCTCACCGCCTGGATCACCCGCGATCCGGCCGCGGGGACGACGCTGGTGGTCGGGGCGGCGGTGGCGGTCCTGCTGGTTCGGTTGTGGCTGTCACGCTGGAGCACGCTCGCGGCCAAGGTCCTCGCCATGGTGTCGCTGGCCTCGATCAGCTATCTCGCCTATGCCGCCGTCCTTCCGATCACCGATCGGCTGAGTCCGGTGGGCGTGATCGCCTCCTACGTGCTACTGCTGATGGAGGCCTTCGCATTGATGCTCAGCGTCTACTACCTGTTCGAGATCCTCGACGTGTTCAGCCGCCGCACACGCATCGAACACGTGCCCGATCCGTCCTATCGGGCCAAGGTGGCCCTGCAGGTTCCCTGCTACAACGAGCCCATCGAGGTCATGCGTCAGACGCTCACGGCGCTGGCCAAGCTCGAGTATCCCGACGTCGTCGTCCAGGTCGTCGACAACAACACCAGGGATCCAAAACTCTGGCATGCCTTGGAGAAGCTCTGTGCCGACCTCGGTCCGCGGTTCCAGTTCATGCACCTCGAGCCGTGGCCAGGCTTCAAGGCGGGGGCGCTCAACGAGGCGACCCGGCGGTTAGCGCCGGATGTCACCATCCTCGGCATCGTCGACGCCGACTACATCGTCAAGCCCGGCTTCCTTACGGCAATGGTTGGCCACTTCGCCGACGATCGCGTCGCCTTCGTGCAGACCCCACAGGATTATCGCGACTGGCAGGACAGCGGCTACCTGCGCGGTCTCTACTACAGCTACAAGTATTTCTTCGACGTGTCGATGCCCTCTCGTGCCAATCGCAACGCCATCATCTTCGCGGGCACGATGGGATTGATCCGCCGCTCCGCCCTCGAAGGGATCGGTGGCTGGGACGAAGCGATCATCACCGAAGATGCGGACGCCAGCCTTCGCATGCTGGGGCAAGGATCGATCGGCGTCTTCGAGCCGACGCCCTGGGGCCAGGGATTGATGCCGCTGACCTTCGACGGTCTCAAGAAGCAACGCTTTCGCTGGGCGCTTGGTGGGATCCAGATCCTTCGCCGGCACTGGTCAGAGTTCGTGCCCTTTACCCAGCATCGGCTGCGGTTGACGGCGGCGCAGCGAATCAACTACCTGCTCGGCAGTATCCACTGGTTCGGCGACCTGCTGACCGCGGGATTTACGGCCCTCTTACTGCTGACGGCGCTGGCCGCCGCGCTGCACCACCGCCTGCCGATCCGCGAGATCACGGGCCCCATCCTGATCGTCCCGCTGGCCTTCCTTCTCACCGGCGTGCTGCGCGGCCTGTGGGCGCTGCGGCGCGCCGAGCGCTGCACCTGGGGCGATGCCGTCCGGGCGAT
>VBIW01000212.1:0-1693 GCA_005880915.1 Chloroflexota bacterium
CTGCCGGGGATGGCCGAGCGCACCATCACCATCAACGGGCTGAGCAAGACCTTCAGCGTCACCGGCTGGCGGCTCGGCTACGCGGTGGCGCCGCCGCCGATCACCGACGCGCTGCGCAAGATCCACGACTTCCTGACCGTCGGCGCCGCGGCCCCGCTGCAGCGCGCCGCGGTCACCGCACTGCAGCTACCCGACAGCTACTACCACGATCTGCTGGCCGCCTACCGGCAGCGCCGCGACCACCTGGTGGAGACGCTGCGGCTGGCCGGCTTCACCGTCTACCCGCCCGACGGCGCCTATTACGTGATGACCGACATCAGCGGTCTCGGCGACGCCGGCGACGTGGAGTTCGTCCGCCACCTCATCGAGGAGGCCGGGGTGGCCGCGGTGCCGGGGAGCAGCTTCTACGCCGAGCCGGAGCTGGGCCGCACCCAGGTGCGCTTCGCCTTCCCCAAGCGGCTGGCCACCCTGGAAGCGGCCCGGGAGCGGCTGGTGGGCATGCGCGCCGGCGCGGCCCCTGGCTGAGCCCGGCGGGCTCAGGCCTCGGCGGGGACCAGCTGCTTCTTCAGCTCCAGTTTCTGGATCTTGCCGGTGGGGCCCTTGGGCAACGACGCCATGATGTGGATGGTCCGCGGATACTTGTACGCGGCCACCCGCTCCTTGACGAAGCGGATCAGCTCCTCGGGCGTTGCTGACATCCCCGGCCGCAACGCGACAGCTGCGGCCACCTCCTCGCCGAGGCTGGCGTCGGGAACCCCGAACACCGCCACCTCGAGCACCGCGGGGTGCTGGTAGAGCACCTCCTCGATCTCCCGCGGGTAGACGTTGTAGCCGCCGCGGATGACCAGCTCCTTCTTGCGGTCGACGATGAAGTAGTAGCCGTCGCTGTCGCGGTAGCCGACGTCGCCGGTGTGGAACCAGCCATCGACGATGGCCTCGGCGGTGGCCTCGGGGCGGTTGTAGTAGCCCTTCATCACATTGTGGCCACGGATGCAGATCTCCCCGGTCGCGCCGTCGCCCAGGCTGGCGCCGCTGTCGTCGACGATCTTCAGCTCGACGCCCCAGATGGGCAGCCCGATGGAGCCCACCTTGCGCTCCCGGTCGGGCCGGTTGAAGGTCGCCGACGGCGAGGTCTCGCTGAGCCCGTAACCCTCGAGGATGGGCGCGCCGAACTTCTGCTCGAACTCGCGGAGCACCTGCTCGGGGAGCGCGGCGCCGCCGCTGATCGCCAGCCGGAGGGTGGAGATGTCCCAGTCGCCCTCGTCGTAGGCCTTGAGGAAGGCGACGTACATGGTGGGCACGCCGCCGAAGATGGTGACCTTATCGCGCTTGATCAGCTGGAGCGCGTGGTTGGGCTCGAAGCGTGGCAGCAAGGAGATGGTGGCTCCGCAGTAGATCGCGGTGTTGAGGATGTTGGACTGGCCGAAGGCGTGGAAGAAGGGCAGCGTGCCCAGGGTGACGTCATCACTGCGCAGCTCGGCGATGCGGGCGCCGACGATGCAGTTCATCAGCACGTTGAAGTGAGTGAGCTCGGCGCCCTTGGGATGGCCGGTTGTGCCCGAGGTGTAGAGCAGCACCGCGGTGTCGTCGGGCTGGGTGGTGGCGACGCCGCCGTCCTGGCCGGCACCGGCGGCGAGCAGGCTGAAGGAGTCCTCGGCGCCCGGCGGCGGGGTCGCCGGCCCCGGGGCCACCG
>VBIW01000212.1:1757-3327 GCA_005880915.1 Chloroflexota bacterium
TGATCGGGAACTGCGGCACGTTGGGGAGCATCACCCCGACCCGGTCACCGCGGCCGATGCCCCGCGCCCGCAGCCCGGCGGCGACCAGGCTGACCGCCTCGTCGAGCTCGCGGTAGCTCATCCGGAGGTCGTCGAGGATGAGCGCCGGCTTGTCGGGGTTGGCCAGGGCGCTCTCCCGCAGCATGCTGCTGAGGTTGAAGGTTGCCATGCCGCGAGTCTCCTCCACAGGGGTCGCCCGAGGGGCGGAATCCTACTGCGAGGCGCCACCCGCGGATGCGACCATGCCCGCCTGTCGCGGTCGGCGTGGAGGGCAGGCGTGGTCGAGGCGAGGGTTGTGGGGCCGATCGCGCTGGTCGGCAGCGGCGAGTTCCTCGACGGCATGGTGCCCGTCGACCGGGAGCTGCTCCGCGGCCGCACCCCGAGGGCGGTCCACCTGCCCACGGCCGCGGCCCAGGAGGGCGACGCCAGCATCGGCCGCTGGGTGCGCATGGGCCAGCGCCACTTCCGCCGCCTCGGAGTGCCCTGCACCCCGCTGCTGGTGCTGGAGCGCGCCGACGCCGACGACCCGGTGGTCGCCGCCGAGATCCTCGGCGCGGGCCTGGTCTACCTCTCCGGCGGCGACCCCGGCTACCTCGCCTCGACGCTGCAGGACACCCGCGCCGGCGAGGCCATCGTCCGCGCCTGGGAGGGCGGCGCCGCCGTGGCCGGGTGCTCGGCGGGGGCGATGGCGCTGGTGGAGCGCGTCCCCGACGTGCGCCGGCCCGAGGTCCCCGTGGTCCCCGGCCTGGGGCTGGTCCACGGGATGGCGGTGATCCCCCACTTCGACCGCTTCAAGGAGTGGCGGCCCAACGCGCTGACCGGGATCCTGGAGATGGTCGGACCCGGGGTCCGGGTGGTCGGCATCGACGAGGACACCGCCCTGATCGGCGGCGACGCGGGCTGGACGGTCTGGGGCCGGCAGCGCGCATGGCTGATCAGCCCCGACGGCTCACGGCGTCCCTTCGACGCCGGTGCCCGCCTCGACCTCCAGGTGGCCTGAGGTCACCCCGGGTCGGTGCGCACCCCGGCGCTGGTCATGTCGCGCAGCGCGGCGGCCGAGGTGTCCTCGCCCAGCCCGGCGCAGAGTCGGGTCAGGACGCGGGTGTCGAAGCCGTTGCGGCGCGCGTCGAGCGCGGTCTCGCGGACGCAGAACTCGGTGGCGATACCGCAGACGTCGACGCTGCCCACGCCGGCGTCGCGGAGCACCTGCTCCAGGGTCCGGCCGCCGCTGTCATGGCCCTCGAAACCGGAGTAGGCGGCGCGGTCCCGGCCCTTGAGCACCTCGACGTCGGGGGTGATCCGCAGCCCCGGATGGTAGGCGGCGCCCGGCGTGCCGGCGACGCAATGGGGAGGCCAGGTGCGCCGGTAGTCGGGCGCCGTGCCGGCGGCGGCGAAGTGGTCGCCGGGGTGCACGTGCCAGTCGCGGGTGGTCACCACCAGGGTGTAGTCGCCGCCGTGGGTGCCGACGTGAGCGCTGATCGCCGCAGCGGCCTGGGCACCCCCGGGGACGGCCAGGGAACCGCCCTCGCAG
>VBIW01000214.1 GCA_005880915.1 Chloroflexota bacterium
GCCTTAGACCCAACACCGTCATTCTTGGCGATACTGGCGGCATTCTCGCGCTGCTTCTTCGGCTCCAGTTGGTGGCGTTCGAGCAATCCGCCTGGCGTATTCACGTGGAGACCCTTCGGGAATACCCGGCGGGTCCGGGGGACGTCGCAGGTATCGTCAGGGAGGCACTCACCCACCAGCACGGGACGCCACACCTGCTCTTTGTCAACAGTGTCAACAGCACTGGAGCACTCGGACGTTTGGTCGCGAGCACTATACCGCGGGGCGTTCACTACGAAGCGGTAAATATATGCGACGTCAGCGGAAATGCAGACACTGCAGCTCGCGCACTTTGCGTCATTGACATCACTCGATGGGCACCAGGCGATGACGGGCACTGCCTCAGATGCGCGCAAGTCAAGTACACGCTAGACATTGATGTAAGGAGTTACGAACGGCTACCTTATCGTGGCAAACCCGAGCTTCACAAGCTCAATTGGCGGAGAGTGCGGGAGCACGCTGCGTTCTGGATGGCAGCGCAACGCTCGGAAGCTGTCCGACTGCACTACTTCGCGCCAAGAGAAGGCGGCTCTGGCCGACACCGAGGCGTGTACATTGATGTCGGGCGGCTACTCGGCGATTCTGCCTTCCGAGCTCAGTGCCGACGCCGTTTAGCTACGTTCGCAGCAAGCCTAAGGCCGGAGGCGGTGGCTATTCCACAACATGCTGCGACTGATGCGATGGTTGAACTACTCGAAGAGGCATACACATCCATAGGTGATACGGCCGATCCTCGTCCTGCCATCGTACGTGTCCCGGACGGGCCACTCTCTGACCAGGCTGACGCGATCCTCGGCCCGGCCCGCCGGATCCTGGTGCTGGACGATGCTTTGGTAACCGGCGCCACGCTAAGCACGCTGCGAGGGAGAATCTACGATGCAAACCAACTTCGTCAGCACGCTGCGGAGGTGGGGGCGTTTGTAGTTGTGCTCCGACCTGCCGACGAGAGAGCGGTTCAGCGGCTGGCACGCAGATATCGCGATGCAGAATCTGGCGTTCAGGTTGGCTACGCGGAGCGAGTCTACTTACCCGACGACCAGGAATGTCCGTGGTGCAAGGAAATTGGCATGCTCGAGCGCGCGATGATTCGGCCCGGCGGGCGCCACGGATGGATAGAGGAGCGACGAGAGAGCGCATTGGGCGAGGTGATCCCTCCTTTGCTTCCGGGCGCAAGGTCTGGCGGTGCACCGCTTTACACTGAGCGAGCCTTCTTTGGGCGCTTGGACCAGCGGACTGCTTTTGCCGCCGTTTGTGCGGCTGTATGGGAGGATTGCCTCGAGGTGGATGGACACGAGAACTCGATTGTGCCGCACTACGTAGATCTTGAGTTGCTGTTTGATGCCTACTATGACCCCATTATTAAGGTGGCGGCGCTTCGTACTCTCCATCGACGGCATGTGCGTATGCCCGGAATGGACTGGAGGATCGACAAGTTGATCAGGTCGGAGCGCGTCGACGAGCCGTCGGCGTATTACTACGAGCTCGCTCTCGCGGCAGCCAGTACGACCGTGCCGGAACGTGGTGTGCTTGAGCTGCTCGAACAGTGTGCAGTCGGCTCAGAACTGAGGTCGGCGTGGGTGGACCTGGTGAACGGAGCCTTGGATACAGCACTGACCTAGTGCCGTAGACGAAGGGTTGGGATAGCGGCTGCACCTTCGGCTAAGCTCAGTGGCTGCCACGGTCCTCGCAGGCTTCGCAGGGACTGCGGTTGCCGTCGTCGCGGCGCCCATAACTGGAGGAGTAGCGATCGCAGCCTTCGCAGTATGGACAGCCCGGAAGATCCGTCGGAGGCGCCGATAGCATTGACCACACAATTCGATCCGCGGCCCGGCAATACGGGCACCGAAGAGATGCGCGGCGTCGCCAAACCGACCAACTTCCGCCGCTTCTATCCATGGCGGAAGGAGACCGATCATCTGTGGGCCTCACTGACCGCGGCGATCACCTTGATCGCGGCTGGTGCCGTCGTGCTCTTCGAGCATACTGTCGTCCCCCGATTCGACTCGTTTGACGCGGTGGCCATCAACATCGTCCTAATCGGGTTCTTCTGGGTGCTCTCTATTGCTGCCATTGCCGTCTGGGGTCGGCGACCACCATCGGACGAGGCGCAGGCGATGGGTCCTCGGAAGAGCTCCACGGACGAACCAAGGTCCTTGTAGCCGGAATCATCTTGTCGCCGACCGATCTGACGCTCCAAGTTCAGGGCGTGCTGTGCCTCAACGCAGCCGGAGGTCCAGGGAGGCTTACTGTATGCGGAGGATAGGCCAATGATCCTTGTAGACCATCAGATCCAAAACGCGATCGCGGAGGATCGCCTGTTCATAGGTGACTTCGACATCGCATCGCTTCAGCCCGCGAGCTACGATCTGCGAATAGGACGTCATATTTACTCTCCTCCCCAGCCGGAAACGCCCGTGGACCTAGGGGCAGACGGTGGTGGCTACCGCCTTCCACCATACGGCAACGCTGTGCTGGAGACGCACGAGGATTTACGGCTTCCCAAGAACATTCTTGGACGCATAGGGCTGAAGTCCGGATTCGCACGTCTTGGCCTGATGGCGTCCACGGGGCCACAAATAGATCCCGGCTTTGAGGGAAAGCTCTTCGTTTCGCTCTTCAACGTAACTGCTGTTCCACACGTGCTCAAGTTCAAGGACACGTTTCTGACCATCGAGTTCCATGCGCTAGGCGAAGAACCTACCGAGGCTTACCAAGGCCCATACCAGGGCAAGTACACCGTGGGTGCGGAAGTTCTAGACTCCATGGTTCGTCTCGAGGGCTTGACGTTGAGCCAGATGCAGCAACAGTTCAGTGAGCTGGCTCAGCACGTCAAGGCGTGGAGCACGTTCGCCGGACGCATCGATGAGTTTCTTTCCGACATGAA
This sequence comes from Chloroflexota bacterium, assembly GCA_005880915.1. Classification (GTDB taxonomy): domain Bacteria; phylum Chloroflexota; class Dormibacteria; order Dormibacterales; family Dormibacteraceae; genus 40CM-4-65-16. Next base: position 2,924 of record VBIW01000214.1, read on the forward strand.
AGCCTACACTCAGACGATTGCGGAGCTGACGAGGCGTTTAGGCGCTCAGCCGACGGCGCCCGCCCTAGTTCAAGCGGTCGAGGCTCGGACAGTGACGGTGGAAACTGCCGTCGAGGAGATTGCGAGGCTCTTTCGACAGAACAAACAGTTGTATTACAGCGACATTGCCGAGAGACTGGGTATCGACTTCGGCACGGTCATTGCTGCGGTCGATGAGCTTCGGAAGAGAGGTGTCATCGAAGAGGCAGGCACCAATGAGCCGTAAGCAACTCAAAGACCTAGCGACGAACACCTATCGCGCGGCCGGCGACGCAATCGCCGGCGAGGTAGTTATCGCTCAAGCACGACAGGTGTCAAGACCCATTGCGGTCCCAGGAACATCTACGCACCGAATCCAGGAGGTCGTTCTCCGCTCAAACGCCTTCTGCGTAGTCGATAAACCCTTTCGCCTCGTGGAGAAGAAGCTTCAGGCTGCCATGCGCGCTGGGTCCAAGGCAATCGGACTCCGCAGGACACGGTCGGTGGACCCCAGTCTCGGCTCGGTCCGGCTATGACGACGCATAAATTGACCTGTCCTCTCCAGCATTGAGCACTTTTACGGGCGACGCCTTCTGGCGTAGTGTCGCGCGGCGACAGCCGTCCGGCGGAGTCCTCCCGACAGCCGATCCAGGTATTCAGAGCGCGCCTCGGACCTGTCAGGTCGTCGGTGAGCACCCCGCACTGAACACCTTCTGCAGTCTCTGCAAACCGTCAACTGGCCGAGCCTAGGCCGCCAGCGGCGACCCCGCTTAGCCACTAACTAAGGGGCATCACTCCTCACACCTCCACGGCCGCGACGGCGACCCAGAGCCAGTCGGCAGACCATTACGCCTTGCCGGATACGCCGGATGTCTACGCGGATGCTCGCTCGCATCCAGCCGGGATGCTCGCCCTTCTGACTATGGCCTCTTCGAGTTCGGTCGCCGTGGCGACCAACACCATATACAGCGCGACACTCAGGATAGGCGAGAACTG
>VBIW01000215.1 GCA_005880915.1 Chloroflexota bacterium
CACTGGCGGTGAACAAGCTCCCTGAGTTGAGAGTGAAGTTTGACACCAGGCTAGCCAGGCCCGGCTGATTCGCGCCCTCCCCACCGTACACAACAAGGCTTTGGATGCCGCAGCCGGTTGGGCAGCCGCCGGTAAACGTACTCGGCGCGCCTGTTGCAAAATCCAGCTTATAGAAAGAACCACTCACGGAATCGCCAAGCCAGAAGTTAGCTGTTTTTCGAATAGGTAACGGAAGACCGGAACAGATGTTGCCGATGCAGTTGGCTACAAGCGGATCGAGAGCCAGGGATTGCAACGTACTCACACCTGTGACCGGATACCGGACCACAACGGACGTAGCCGGCGTGGCTTGATTTGACCACTGCAAACCGTCAATCGTCTGATTGGTCAGGGGATGGTTCGAGGTAAATGGCGGCACCGTTGGACCCGAAATTCCCGATGTGCTGACAAGTTGCACGTGGTGGTTCGTGTCGAGAATGAGCGTGTCGGTGTTAGGGATCACGTACGGGTGATTCAGGATCCACGACGGATGGCTCTCCGTCCAAGTTACAGCGTTATCGATGGTTGTTCCTCCCAAGTGATTAAACGTCGGCGTAGCAGACCCCGAGGTGCCTGCCTCCATCACTTTTTGCGCATGCGTGGCTCCATCGGAGATTAATGTGCCGGAAATACCAGTCGTCGTGACCTTCTGCAGGAAACTACCCGGATCGTCAAAAAGGGTGCCAGAGGCGAATGAAGTGCTCGCCGCCCACGTCACTGTGGGGCCGAGGTCCATCCATACCAGCCCGTCAATCACCGTCCCACCATCATTAAAGGGTGAAGGGATGCTGCTGCCCGACAGGCCGGCTGTTGTTACTTGCTGCACGTGGTTTGCGAGGTCATCGATGTACGTGGTCCCCGGTGTGGTCGCGGTGTAGTTGAAGTTGTGTTGCCACGTCAATACACCCTCATCGGTCCAGACCACGGCATTGTCGGGCGTCACGGTTGCGGCAACGTTTGCGAAGCCAGGAGCGGAGCTGCCCGAGGTGCCGGCCGTCGTCGCCTGCTGGACGTCGGTTCCGTCATAGAAAGCATCGCTCACGCTATACGGATGTGTCGACTGGTAGGTGTTGATGCCCCGATCTAACCACACGACTGACCCGTCCAGAGTATATCCGCCAGTCGTACCAAATGCCGGGGGATTGGGCCCAGCGCCTGATGTTCCGCCCACTACTACCTGCTGCACGTGCGGGGTAGGAATACTGGTATCCACGATGAATTGATTCGCCGAATAAGTTGTAGTCGCCACCCACGTCCCGGGCGCGCCTTGATCGATCCATTGCAAACCGTCGGTCGTCGTACCACCCTCGTTAAACGCCGGTTGGCTAGGTCCTGAGGCTCCCGCCGTCGTCACGAGCTGCAGGTGACTATTAATGTCGACAATAACCGCGTTAGCCGCATAAGGGCTCGGATGCCAGAATCGCTGGCCTTGGTCCGTCCAAGTGACGGTATTGTCCATTGTCATGCCGCCGTCGTTGAACGTCGGCTGGGCAGGGCCTGAGGTGCCGGTGGTCGTCGCCTTCTGTACATGGTTGGCGGGATCGACGATGTAGGTTTTTGCCGCAGTGCTGTCGTCGTAGTTAAACCCGGGCCCGTTGTTCATCCATGTCAACACGCCCTCGTCGGTCCATACCACGGCATTGTCTGGGGTGACCGTCGCGGCAACGTTAGTAAACGTAGGAGGGCCACCGCCCGAAGTGCCGGTCGATGTAGCCTGCTGGACGTCGATTGCGTCAGAGAAAGCGTCGCCCACGTTGTACAGATGATTCGGTTGATATGTGTTGATACCTCGATCTAGCCACACGACCGACCCATCCAGCGTGTATCCACCAGTAGTGCTGAATGTTGGCGTGCCCTCGGCCGATGTGCCACCCACCACAACCTGCTGCATGTGCGGCGTAGGAGTGCTGCCATCCACAATGAATTGGTTCGCGGAATAAGGTGTACTCGCCGACCAACTCCCCGGCGGGCCCTGATCGGTCCATTGCAAACCGTCGGTGGTTTGGCCGTTGGCCGGAACATTCGATGTAAATAGCGGCATCGTAGCTCCCGACGTTCCCTGCGTGGTGACTAACTGCACGTGATTATTGCCGTCTACAACGACCGCGCCGGCTCCGAAAGCGAAGCTCGGATGCCAGAAGCGTTGGCCTTGGTCCGCCCAAATTACCGCGTTGTCGATAGTTCGCCCGCCGCCGGTGCTGAAATTCGGCGCAGTACCGCCTGACGTGCCGGGTTCGACTGCCTGCTGGATGTGGGTCCCAGCTTGGTCCACGTGACTGCGTTATCGATGGTTGTGCCGCCGAAGTCGTTCCATAGGGGCAGCGACGATCCCGAAGTTCCAGCGGTTAACACGGTGTGTGGGTGTCCGGAGGAATCGCCAACCGCTGCGCCCAGAGAGAATGTGTGATTTGATTGCCAGGCGCCTTGGTCTGTCCATACCAAGCCGTCGATGGTGGTGCCTGATGGGTCCCATGCATGCTGCTCAGGACCCGGACCTGAAATCCCTTTCTTGGCGACGGTCTCAAGATTCAAGCCGGAGTCCACAATGTATGGTGTGCCGGGTAATGTGGTCATCGCGTACGCCGTATTCGCGGCCCATGCCGGCTGTCCCTTATCCGTCCATATCACTGCATTGTCGATGACGGGCACCGGTTCGCCAGACTGGGTGAACGCAGGCTCGTCTGCACCCGACGTGCCCGCAGTGACTACGGTCTGCTGGTGCAGAAACGGGTCAAGAATCGGTGCGCCCAAACCGTATAGTGTTCCCGCCTGCCACAGGGGAGAGGTCAATCCGGGATTCGAGGAAGTGTTCAACAGGAGCGCGCACGAAACCGGAATCCCGTCAGCTTGGTTTGTGCAGATATTGACGGCATCGTTGGAAATCTCTCCGCTTTCGAGGGCATCCGGATCAGTGAAACCCATGGCCACAACGAGCACTGACTCACCGCTCGGACACGCCGTAGCACCGCAGTTCCCGG
>VBIW01000213.1 GCA_005880915.1 Chloroflexota bacterium
ACGCCCAGAACAATCTCGGCTCCTAGCGCTATTGAAAAGGTGAACAACGATGACAAGCCCCCTACTAGCAACTTTTGCCGCAACCGCGCCGGATTCGGTGGGATGTGTGGGGCCGGAAAAAGCCAGCGGGTGTTGCGATACCCGAGATAAGCGCCTATCCCAATAGCCACGAGGACCAACAGAACAACGGCAGCGATTTCTAACGCGGCCAGTTGGTCGTCCAAGCTTTAATTACCGCTCCGGGGCTTTGACAAAGACTTCGGCCGGTAGGAGGATCTTTTCCGTCCTGCTCTTGGGGATATGGATGCGCACGCCCGGATGCGCGGCGGTTCCGAAATCCCAACCTTCCAGGAAGCGCGAGCGGATTTCCGCGACCGTCTTGACCGCCGCCGTGTTCGACCCGTTCGTCATCCAGACCGTCGGCTCGCGTCCGGTCGCGTAGCCCAGCCCGATCTCCGTGCCGCTGTCACGGAAGAACCGTAAGGCGGCCAATGACGCATCCGCCGGGACCAGGTCGTTGGAGCTTTCCGCCACCTGTTGCAGCGTCGGCATCTGACCTTGGGCCACGGTGGTGCGCACTTGCATCCGGGACTTCAGGTGCTGCGCGCGCTCCCGTTTCTTCTGCTCGCTGACCACCTGCTGGATCTGGGCGCGCAGCCGGCCCAGCGCCTCCTCGAGTGGCGTCATCTCGGCCATGATGTCGCGCACCCGGCGCGCGAGCTCATCGTCCGATGCCTGTTCGAGGTTTACGGGCTCTGCCATCGCCATACAATTATTGGCCAGCGTGTCAGTCACCCAGGCGCCGATCAGCCAGCTGAGGGATGAAATCAGCTCCCGGATCGACGCGCTACGGCCGGAACTGGAACGGATCGGGCGCGACATTCACGCCAACCCGGAGATCGCCTACGAAGAGCACCAGGCGGTCGCCTGGCTGACCGACCTGCTCAAGAAACAGGGATTCGGCGTCGAGCTCGGCGTCGCCGGCACCCCGACCGCCTTCGTAGCCAGCCGGCGCAACGGGACCGGTCCGACGGTTGCCTTCCTCTCCGAGTACGACGCGCTGCGCGGTTTGGGCCATGGCTGCGGCCACAACCTGATCGCGACCGCCTCGGTCGGTGCCGGGATCGCGCTGGCCGGCGCGCTCGATCGGCTGCCGGGGCGCGTGCTCGTCATCGGCACCCCGGCCGAAGAAGGTGGCGGCGGAAAGATCCGGCTGATCCGCGCCGGTATCTTTCAGGAAGTCGACGCGGCCATGATGTTCCATCCTGACACGCGCACCCAGGTGCTCCATTGGGCGCTGGCCGTGACCCACATGCACTTCGAGTTCATCGGGCGCGCGGCGCATGCCTCCGGCGATCCCGAGAAGGGCATCAACGCGCTCGATGCCTTCGTGCTTGCCTATAACGGCATCAGCCTGCTGCGTCAGCAGTTGAAAGAAGGGGCGCGGCTCCACGGCTTTCTCAAGGAGGGCGGCACCGCGCCCAACATCATCCCCGAGCGCACCAGCGGCGAATTCCTGGTGCGCGCGCGCGATGAGGCGTACATGCAGGAACTGGTGCAGAAGGTGAAGAACATCTTCCAGGCCGCGGCGCTGGCGACCGGTTGCGAGGTGCGCCTCACCTTCGACGAGGAGCCCTACGCCGAAGGCGCCGGGTCAACCGATATGGGCAACGTCAGCCATGTCGTCCCCGCGCTCCATCCAACGATTGCGATCGCATCGGCCGAGGTACCGGGTCACTCGCAGGGCTTTCTGGAAGCCGCCGCTTCGCTGCGCGGCTACCAGGCGATGGTGGATGCGGCCAAAGCCCTGGCGATGACCGGCGCGGATCTGCTCGCCGATCATGCTCTGGTCGATCAAGCCAAGGGCGAGTTTCGTCGGAGTTGAGACCATGATCAACGAGCGCTATCGCGAGGATCGAGAGCACCAGCGCCTCGGCAGCCTGACGGTCTACTGCGGACCGACGCATTCGGGCAAGACCAAGAAGCTCGATGCTGAGGCGGAGCGCGCCCAGCGGCAGGGGCGCCGCATGCAGCGGCTGGCCGCCCCCACCGATGCCAACCAGTTGCTCGATGAGCTCGATCCGGCCACCGAGCTGGTCACAGTCGACGACGCCCAGCGCTACGACGACCGGCTGGTCGACGTGCTCAATGGCCTGGCCACCGTCCATCGGGTCGATGTCGTGGTCGCCGGTTGGGAACTGGATTACACGGGCCGGCCGGCCGGGCCGATGCCAGAGCTGCTGTGCGCCGCCGATGTCGCGCTCAAGCTCGATGACGGCGTGTGCGCCCAGCCGGGTTGTCGCAACCTGGCCAGCCGGACGCAGCGCTTCTTTAAGGTCAACGGCACCCCGGAGCGGTTTCTGCCGGTGTGCCGGCGCCACCATACCGCGGAGCCGCGCGCGCGGGCCTTCCAGGAAGTGTGGTTCGACGAGCCCTCGGGTAGCCTCGACCTGATCAGCGGCTGCATGTTCAGCGGCAAAACCCAGGAGCTGATTCGGCGGCTCGACCAGGCGCGTTATGCGGGGTCCAGCATCCAGGCGTTCAAGCCGGCCCTCGACGACCGCTATGCGATTGCGGCCGTCGCGTCGCACCGAGAGGTCCGTTTCCCGGCGATCGCGGTTCCCGACGTCGAGGCGGTGGCGGCGCAGCTGCGCGACGACACCCGCGTGATCGGCATCGACGAGGCGCAGTTTTTTGGGCCCGAGATCGTCGGGGCTCGCTGCCCATGCCGACCGGCTCACCAAGCTGCAGGCGTCGTGCCAGTATCCCGGCTGCGGATCGCACCAGGCCAGCCGCACCCAGCGGCTACTGGATGGCGTCCCGGCGCCGGCCGATGGGCCGCTGGTCGTGATCGGCGGTGCCGCGACCTACCAGGCGCGCTGCCGGCACCATCACCGCATTGGGGTGCCGATCCGGCCGGAGCCGGAGCCGGTCCGGGTCGCGGAGGAGTCAGCCGACCTCTAACCCGCGCAGCCGCTGGTTGCCGAAAAGGATGGCCAGTGCCGCCACCGCGATTGCCCCGCCGACGGAGATGGTCATCGCCGCCAGCCAGGTGGTGAAGAGGGGGAATCGCGTCACCGCGGCGAGGGCGATGGCAATCCCGAGCAGCAGGGCGCTGGCGCCACTGACGAGCGAGAACAGGCCCATGCCGATGAAGACCCCGACCGGGTGCATCATCCGTCGGGCATCGGTCCAGTCGAATCGCGCAAAGACGGCGCCGATCCCCACCATCAGGGTGGTGAGGGCCGCCGCTTCGGCGATGGCGAGGAGGACCGCGGTCAGCGCCCACAGCCAACCAGGTCGGATCAGGATCTCGGCAGCGAGCGCGGCCAAGGTCACCACCACGGCGGTGGGCAGGGCGCTGGACCAGCACTTCGCCTGCAGGAAGCGCAGCGTGCTGTTGGGCGAAGCCGCGTAGACCCAGATGCTCTTGCCCTCGAGGCTGACCGCCGAGAGGCCGAGCGAGATGCTCAGCGAGAAGAGCAGGATCCACGCCGGGATCAGGCCGATCATGGCGGCGGGCGGTCCATCACCGAGGCTGTGCACGGCGTTGAGCAGCCGAGGAAAGCGCAGGCCGAAGATGACGAAAAGAAAGACGACCGGCATGATGAAACGGACGAGCTGGGCGAGGTCGCGGGTGCGCATCCGCCAATCTTTGATCACGACCGCGGCCAGCACCGGGCTCAGCAGCGGCAGCGCGCCGCTCGACCGCCGGGCCCGCGAGGTCGTGTGCCGCCGCCGGGGTGGGACCGCCTGGATCCAGCCGGCCATGTAAAGCCGGCCGCTCAGTACGCTGCCGGCGGCGAAGATCGCGGCCGAGGCCGCCAGCAACAACAACAGCCACTGGCCGGCAGTCAGCCAGTCGCCGCTGAGAATCGCGGCGCCAGTGCGACCCGCCCAGCCTGACGGGAGCCAGGTCGAGCTGGCGGCCGGAATATCGGGGAAGGACAGCGCCACCCCCGGGCGCCGGGCAAAGCCGGGATCGCGCAGCGCCGGATTGAGCAGAAAATTGGCCAGGTTGACGCCGATGGCGAGCGCGATGCCGAACAGCGTCAGCACCTCACGGCCCCGCCCCACCGGGATGACGCGCACCAGCAGCAGGCTGAGCAGCGAGATGATCACCACCACGAACACCGGGTAGAGAAGGAAGAGCAGCGCGAAGGCCAACGGGATCAGCGGATTCACATTGACCACCGCGAGCAGCACGAGTGCGGGCGCGGTGAACAGCAGGCTCAGCAGGAAGAGGCGGATGATCTGCACCACCATCCGGCTGGCCAGCACG
>VBIW01000007.1 GCA_005880915.1 Chloroflexota bacterium
GGCGGCGCGATCTGTGGAACGGGGGTCGGGTGCTCGGCGTTTACGCCGGCATCGAGGTCAAGCGGAGCGCGCGCCTCGGGGGATGGCATCCCCACATCCATGCGTTGGTGGCGCGGCCGGCGTGCCCCTGTCGGCGCTTCGGGCAGCCGATCGAGACGGTGGAGACGTGCGCGCACGGTACCCCGTCGTGTGCCCACTCGCTCAACCACTGCTGTATCGCAGCGGCGTGGTTTGAGATCACCGGCGACAGCTACGTGGTGGACATCCGGGCTGTGCGCTACGGGGACGGTGCGGTGGGTGTGGGTGGTGCGGTTGCGGAGGTCACGAAGTACGTGACCAAGCTGACCGAGATCGAGTTAACGGACGTGCTGACCGTCCACCGCGGCATCCGCGGGCGTCACCTGCTGCTGACGACCGGGGTGTTCCGGGGCATCAAGGAGCCGAAGAACCTGCGCGACCTGCTCGACGGGGACGAGCAGCGGTGTGCCCACTGCGGCTCTCCGGCAGTGCTTGTGGTGGCGCGGTGGCGGGATGCGCGGTACGTGGTGGTGGCGGCAGTGTCGATGCCGCTGATGGAATGATGGTGCGGTTGCTGGTGCGGTGGGTGCGCCGCCGCCGCTACCGTCGGGGCTACCTGCGGTCGGTGCATTGGAAGCAGTACCGGTGCGCGTGGTGGCGGGCGCATCCCCTGGCGCGGTGCGCGGTGTGCGGGTGCGGTCACCCGTTGGACCTCCACCACATCACGTACGCGCGGCTTGGGGAGGAGCGCTTCACCGATGTGGTGCCGCTCTGCCGTGCGGACCACGACGCGGTGCATGGCCGCGGTGGCGGCCGTCAGGCTTTGAGGGCCTGACCGACGCCGACGATCAGGTTCGCCGCGGCGGCGAGGTGGAGGCGGGCCTCCTGGGTGGGGGTGCCGAGGGTCGGCTCGTGGATGGCCAGTAGGCCGAGGTCGCCATCGGCGGCCCGGAGGTCGCGTACCAGGGTGCGCAGTTGCTCGAGGAGCGCGTCGCGGCGGGCGGCGACGGTCGGCGGGGCGTTCACCAGCGCGGCCAGCCGCGGACGAGGGCGATGTCCGACTGGAGTAGGTCGATCACGCTGTCGAGGCCGCGTTCCACCTCGATGGCGGTGTCGACGTCGACGGTGAACTCTCGGTGGAGCTCCCAGAGGTGGGTTTTCGCGGCGCGAAGGTTCAGGATGGCCGAACCGAGGTCCATCGTGAAGGTCTGCTCGGCGTTCATCGGCGGTGGCTGGCGAGCCACGCGTAGGCCTTCTGAAAGGCGGTCTCGTGGTAGGCGATGTCGGCGCCGGTGAGGTCGAGGCACGCGTCCGCGTGCAGTGCCGCGACGGTGAGGACGGCCTCGTAGAGGTCGTCGGAGGGCTCGTGCCCGGTCCAGTTGGCCACGGTGGTGACCTCCCACGTCTGCGGGGCTCTCAGGCGGCCCCGACTGGCCCGGTGCGGGCACGCAGGGGTGGCGGTGTCAAGGGGTCGCCTCCAAAGGCGACGGCGAAGCCGCTCTGCCCCTTGACGCGGCAAGCCACCCCGGAGTGCCACGGTGAAGGCCTGTCGGGTGTCGTCTGGGAATCCCCGGTGAGGAGGTCGGTGTTGTGGCCACAGCGGGCGCGGGTGTGAGGGACCGTCCCCTCCGTCCCGTCCATACCCAAGAAGCAAAGCGACATTGCGAATACGGACGCGCGGGCGCCGCACTCACCTCACCTGACACCCCTACCACCGCGCTGTGTGAAGATTCGTGAAGGACGGCACGCATGTTGGCCGCGTCGAGTAGGATCCCGTCAACCCTGGCGGGAACATCGGCGCACAAGGTCGAGCGCCGGGGCGGAGGCATAAGCTCCGATGGCTGCTGAGCCTGTCGCGCTGCGGCGCGACGAACCCGACCCGGCCGCGGCTGGGCTCTACCTGGGGGGCGAGTTCCTCGCCACGAAATCCCGCGAGATGCGACCGAAACCCGGCGCCTCGTGGGATCCGTTCACGGTGTACACGGTCCACGTCCTCGCGGGCGTCGCTGTGATCACCGTGGAGTACCGCCACGAGGATGCCTGCGAGGCCGCGGTGCGCGCGCTCCAGGCAGGGGCCAACATCCCCGTGGCGGCGTACGTGGGCAGCAATGGCCGGGTGTACTACCGCGGCCGCAAAGCTGCTGCCTAGAAGACCAAGGAAGGGGCCCGCGCCGGAGCACAAGTCCGACGGGGCCCCTCCCAAATTATCAGCGAAAACGGCGAAACCGCACGGGGTCAGTTAGGTCCTGATAATGCATATTGTGTCCAAAACTCATCTACCTGGGATGCGATGGGGTCGGCTTCGGCGGTGCTGGCTCGCTCTCGTGGGTGCGTTTTTAGCATGCGTGCAGCTGGCCGTGGCGGTCACCCACCCGTAGGAGCGCGTGATGGATCCCGCTACCACCGCTGAGATCGCCAAGTACGCAGTCCTGTCGGGCGGGTTTCTGCTCGGGTGCGTGGTGTGGAGACTGCTGTGCCCCTGGTAGCGGTGACGGTGATCCCGGACTTCATGGAGGCCTGGGTGGGTTTCCTGCCGGTGCTCCTGCCGCTGGTGGTGGCGGCGGGGATCGTCGCGTGGGTGGCTCGGCTCTCGTGACGGCCGCGATGGTGACCGGGATGCCGTTCGTGGCGCTGTTGGCGGTGGTTGTCGGCGTCATCGTTCACGACCTGGTCGAGGACGTCCGCGCGGGGCTGCGGCCGTGGCACCGGGAGTGGTGGCGGTGACGCCCGGGGACGTCGACAACCTCTTCGCGTCGGGGATCGTCGCCGGTGTCGTGGTGTCGTTCTTTTTTACGACCATCCGGTTGGTGCTCGGCCGGTTCTTCGAGCGCAAGGGTTAACGGAGGCAGGAGCGTGCTCGCGGTTCTCGCATCGCTTCTCGTGTCGGTCGACCCCTCCGTGCAGGCCGCGCTTGACGGGACGACAGCGTTCATCACGAACAATGCCGTCGCGATCATCGGCGTGGTTGTGCTGCTGGCGGCCCTGGCGATGGCCATCCGCTTCGTCAGCAAGCGCATCCGGCACGTCGGGTAGGCGTGGGAGCGTGGGCCGTCGCCGCGTGAAAGCAGGCGCCATCGTGGCGCTATCGGTGACGGCCCTGCTCCTTCGTCTGCTGCCGGCTCAGGCGTCAGGTTTCGACTACCTGACGGCGTTCGTCGGGTCGTCGCACCCGACGAGCTGGCAGATGATGGGTGACTTCCACGGGGACTTGAACTGCAACGGCAACAGCCAGGAATTCGAGGACCTCGTGAGCACGAACAGCGGTGGCGACATCTGCGGATCGCCGCACGCGGTGGCGGGGCCGATCGGCACCAACACCAACGACGTGCGGTACGCGGGCATCCAGGGGGGTCCCCAGACGGGCAACGGTTCCTGTTGCGCCCAGGGCTACTGGAATGGCACCACGAACTACATGCAGTTCGGGGCCGCCAGCCCGGCGGATAACGACTGGGCGGTGTGCATCTGGCTGCTTCCGACCAACGTCCACGCGTTCGGTGATCAGGCCGGTGTGTGGAGCAACGGCCTGAAGCAGAGCGGGGATGAGGCGGTGGGATCGGTGAACATTGTGACGCTCGACAACTGGGCCCACATCGGGGTGTACAAGGGGCTCGGGAACGTCGGCGATCGTTCGTGGGGAGCGGAGTCACAGGTGATCGTGTCGGTGCCGTTCACGGCACCGGGTGGTGGCCAGGTGCTGGGGAAGTGGTCGCAGCTGTGCGTGGAGTACGCGCCGCCGGGGACGGCCGCCGGTCAGGCGCATGACCTCTATCCCAACGACGACGCGGGCGGCGCGGTGATCGCCTTCTGGATCAACGACGGCGCCGCGGACCACCCCCAGGCGATCGCCGGGGGCCTGCCGCAGCTGGCACCGCAGAGCGCCGACAACCGGTACAGCCAATTCACGTTCACGTACAACCTCGGCGCGGTGTGGGGGCTTGGGGTGTGGGGTGGTGCGACCGGTCTGAACTTCCAGAAGTCGTCGCCGGCACCGGCGATCACTCAGGGCACCACCAACAACATGTGCCCGACGCAGAGCGGGCAGCAGGTGAGTTGCAGCGTGTACGACCACCGGCCGTGGCCGGCGATCCTGTGGGAGAGCGCGTATGGGCTTTTCAAAGCGGGGGAGAACGGCAGCGGCAACAACGCGCTGCCGGGTGCGAACGCGACGTGCGACACCGGGAGTGTCGGGCCGCTGAGCGGTAAGTGCAAGGCACTGATCCCGCCGATCCCGTTGTCGGACTGTTCGTCACCGGGTTCGATTTGGAATATCGGCGCCGACATCGGGTACGGGCTCTGCCAGCTGGGCAACGTGATCACGACCGTGATCGATGGTGTCATTACCGGCCTGAACTACATCATCGATCTTTTCGAGCCGTCGTCGTCGCTGTTTGACCCGATCACCCTGCTGGCAACCGAGATCGGCAACAAGGTGCCGTTTGCGTATGCGAAGCAGTTCGGCGAGGGGTGGATCGCATCTTTTGGGGCTGGGAGCGCGAGTGGTAACGTGACGGTGGCCAGCAGCGGCGGGCACAGCTTCGGGTTCGATCTTGGGGGCTCGAGCTTCGCGGTGCTCGATCCCTTCCGCACGCTGATCGCCGGCATTATCTACGCGAGCGGTGCGGCTTCGTTGTTCTACATCGTGAAGCACGAGCTGGCGAACGCGTGATCATCGAGGCGTTGATCCTTCTCGCGGCCGGCATCATCAAGCTGGTGGTGGACCTCCTTCCCGACGCGCAAACGCTGCCGTGGCTGACGGGGAGCGGGAGCATCCCGGCGCTGATCATCAGCAACGTCAAGGCGTGGAATGCCCATTTCCCCGCTGTTGAACTGTTGAGCGTGGTGGCGTTGCTGGTGACGGTGGAGACGGTGATCCTCGCGTTTCGTACGGGGCGCTGGGTGTACAAGCACCTGCCGTTCATCGGGTGAAGTGGCTCCGCCCGCGTGTCCGCATGATCGGCGGGGAGAGCGGGGTCGAAGGATTCGTAGGGAGGTGGGGGAGTGGCAAAACGCTCATGCTGTCTGCTGTCGGGCTGTTCGGCCTTCGTGATCCTCGGTGTCTCGGTGTCTGGAGCACTTTTCCACTCTTCGACGCCGAGACCGGGCGGCGCGCGTTCGACCTCGACCCAGACCGGTTGTCAGCGCTCCTGCCTGAACTCAGTCTCCCCCCAGATCTCGTTCGGCAGGGCTTCTACATCCTCGCGCTCGTCGATGAAGCCGGAGTCCTCATGCCGTCTAGGATGTGGGACAAGCTCCCGATGAAGTTCCTCGCCACGCTGGCGATGGGACGGAAGAAGGGGCTTCGGCTGCGCTGGGCGGCTCAGTCGGAGAAGCGCGTCGACGTGGTGTTGCGGGAGCTCACCACGACGATCTGGCGGTGTGCGAAGTGGCATCCGTTCGGGTTGTTCGGTCGTCCCTGGTGCATCCGGCTGCGGGGCTACCTGCCCGGTGAGAGCGAGGACACGGCCGACAAGACGTGGGAGAAGTCGAAGGGGCCGCAGCGGCGTGTGTGGCGCCTCAGGGCGGCGATGGAGGCCTATGACACGCTGTTCGTGGTCAGCGTGGCCGACCACCTGGTCGACAAGGCGCGACCTGTCGCCGCGAAGGCGGAGGCAGCGTGAGCGCCGTCGCCGGCGCGGCGCCGGTCGCGGGGTCGCCCCAGGATGCCGGTGCGCATCTCGCGAACGAGGTACATGGCTGGACACGCCGGTGGGGGCGCAAGCGGCAGACGGCCGAGGCGTTCCAGGGGTCCGAGGAGGGTCACGAGCGGCATATCGGCTACCAGATGGCCGGGTGCGGCTCGCGTCTTCTGTTTCGGGTGAACGAGTGCGGACACGGGGAATCGGTGCGGCTGGTCGGCGCCAACCTCTGCCGTCACCGGCTCTGCCCGCACTGCGCGAAGCGTCGGTCGATCAAGTTGGGGGCGCGGTGCAAACAGCGCGTGGAGGACCTCGCGGGGCACGGCGTCCGCCGGTACGCGCTGCTCACTCTCACGCTGCGGGATGGGGAGAAGTTCGATCAGCGGACGGTGACGCGTCTGTGGGCGGCGTTTCGTCAGCTCAGGCGGCGCGATCTGTGGAACGGGGGTCGGGTGCTCGGCGTTTACGCCGGCATCGAGGTCAAGCGGAGCGCGCGCCTCGGGGGATGGCATCCCCACATCCATGCGTTGGTGGCGCGGCCGGCGTGCCCCTGTCGGCGCTTCGGGCAGCCGATCGA
>VBIW01000216.1 GCA_005880915.1 Chloroflexota bacterium
GGACGCGACGACCTGCGCGACACGATCACCCGGCTGCAGCACTACCAGGAGGCCGGCGCCGACGTCCTCTTCGCCCCAGGGCTGTCGCGCCTCGAGGACATCCGCGACGTGGTCAGGTCGGTCGACCGTCCGGTGAACGTCCTCGCCGTGCCGGGGTGTCCCAGCGTGGCTGAGCTCGCCGCCGCCGGAGTGCGCCGGATCTCGGTCGGAGGCGCGTTCGCCTTCGCCGCGCTGGAGGCGCTCGTCGACGCGGCCACCGAGCTGCGCGAGCGCGGCACGTACGGCTACCTGGACCGCGCCCGGCGGGGCGTCAAGGCAGCCCGGGCCGCCTTCGGCGCCTGAGACGCGTCGACAGAAGCGCCGGCATCAGCCCCTAGGTGTGAAGTCGAATTATCGGCATCGTCATGCCGGGAAGCCCGCGAGCAGCTCCTCGAGCCCACGCGCGAACGGGACCTCCGCGCTCCAACCCAGCACCCGTCTTGCCCGCTCCGACGAGATGACGCTCGGCGGGGGATCGCCCCGCCGCGGAGGAGCGAACGTGATCGGCACCCCATACGTCGTCGCAACCGTCTCGGCCACCTCCCGGATGGTGATGCACTCATCAGACGCGACGTTGACGACCGCGCGTGGGACAGTCGCCTTGCAGGCCGATGACACCGCTCGGCAGATGTCGGAGGTGTGCGTGAACTGCCGCGACTGCCGGCCATTCCCGTTCACCACCAGTGGCTCCGACGCCAGCCCGCGCGCGATGAACCGGCGAAACAGCGTATTGGGACGCATCCCGGGTCCATATGCCGTGCCAAAGCGCAGCACGAGGACTGGTAAGGAGGCCACGACGGATGCTGCGTGCAGCATCTGCTCTCCGGCGAGCTTCGTGGCACCGTAGAAGTTTACCGGGGCGCAGGGATGGTCCTCGTCGATCGGTTGGAGGATCGGTTCTCCGTAGACCTCCCACGAGGACGCATAGATCACACGGGCTCCTGCCTCGATCGCGGCCATCGCGACGTTGGTGGTGCCTTCGACATTGGATCGTGCCGCCAGAGGAGGATCAGCTGTCGCGACGTCGACGTCGCCGATGCCGCCGAAATGGACGATGACGTCGACGCCGCGGACGGCGTGCTCAACGGCTGCTCGGTCGCAGAGGTCACCCTGGATCGTGACAACCGCCCCCGATTCCGACCGGCGCAGGTCGAAGCCCTGGACCTCGAGGTCCGGCTCGCGGGCGAGATGCTCGGCGACCTGGCTCCCGAGGAAGCCGCTGCTACCAGTGACCAGCAATCGCACGCCCTTTACGCGGATTCCCGAACGAGCGGCGGTGCCGGCTCGCATCGGCCGACCAGCGGCGCAGATCGGTCGACCTCGACGGACCGTGCGGAGACACGATCGAGGACTTCGTCCCACGTCTGCGCGTCGCTGAGCAGCAGCCCTCGTCCCGCGCGCGAGATGATCCAGCCACCCCTGGGGGAGGAGCTCCCCTGCGCGGATGAGGAAGAAGCAGTGCCCCATCAGGGTGGGGAGAATCCTTGCGGCATCAGCGCCCGCGTGCCGGCTTGACCCGGACGTCCGTCCGCCTGGGGACGGGCTCGGAGGACCGATCGGCCCGTCCCACAACAGAGTGACCACCGCACCCTGCTCCTGGAGGCTGGTGACCGTGGACGCGACGCCGTCACCATCATCGATACCGGCCAGGACGATGGCGTCGGCGCGGTTGAGCTCCGGTCGCGCGGTGTTGGCATCGATGCGCACCGGCGCGAGCGCGGGTGTCCCAGACCGGCAGCCGCTCATGGCGGTGCGGTACTGCTCCTCCATCAGCGTCGCCATCGCCGGAATGGTGAACGACGCCTCGACCCACATTCGCGCCGCACGACCCATCCTCTGCCTCAGTGGCGCATCCTGGGCGAGGCGCACGATCGCGTCGGCAAGAGCATCAGGGTCGCCAGGGGGAACGATCAGCCCGGTCCTCCCGTCGAGGACGCACTCGGGGATCCCGCCCGCCGAGGTGGCCACCACGGGGATTCCGCACGCCATCGCCTCGATGGCGGTGTTCGGAGAGTTGTCGTACAGCGAGGGCACCACGGCGATCGCGGATCTCTGATAGACGTCGGGCATCGCGGTGAGCGGTCTAGGGCCGTGGAAGCGGACTCGGCCGACTCGTTCACCTGTGGGGACCGAAGCGCCCACATTCTCGTGGCCGGCTCCCACGATGTCGAATTCGACGCCGGGAGCGCGCGTGACCACGCGGGGAATAGTGTCGAGGAGGGTGTGGATGCCCTTGAGCGCCTCAAGGCGGCCCACGAAGCAGACCCTCATATCCTCCGGGGGGCGGTGGGCGGGGCAGAAGAGATCGATGTCGATCGGGTTGGGGACATGTGCGATCGCCGTGGCAAGGCCGAAGTATGTGCGGGCACGGTCGGCGATGTCCCGGCTGGGCGCGGTGAGGACGGCTGCACGGCGGAGAAGCGCCGCTTCGAGATGAGGCACGGTCCGCAGCTCGAACTCCGGAACGGCAGTTCCCATGACCGACGTGAGGATCGTCCAGGGAGAGTGCAGGCGAACCGTCGTCGGCCCATTCCAGAACAGCGCCGGCGCGAGACCGTCGGCGCCATGATCTCCAAGGTCGAGAACGTCGAACGGGCCGTGCGCGTCCTCCAGCTGGCGCAATGCCCTCAGCGCTGCAAGGCTGTGGAGGAAGGTCATGGTTCCCCAGCCCAGCCAGCCCCGGCGATGGAGCGCCGCGAAGGAATCGTGCGCGTCGACGAGGCGCGGCTCAATGTGGACGACGTCGACACGGTCGTCGTGATCACGGCGGACGAGCGGCTTTCCGCCGGTGATGACCGCTACGCGGTGACCTGCATCGGCAAGACCGCGCGCGAGGTGATATGTGAACGTCGCCATTCCACCGAACGCGGTCTCCGGTGGGTATTCGCGGCGGATCAGAGCGATGCTGAGCTTGCCCTCGCGAGGGGGGACCGCGGGAGACGCACGCGGCGACGGGATCCCGGTGAAGCGCGCCACGACCGCATCTGCCGGAGGCGGAGGGTCGCCTCGTCGAAGCGCTTCCACGGTGCGGGCAACGTAGTCGAGAACCGCTCTCATTTCGTGA
>VBIW01000038.1 GCA_005880915.1 Chloroflexota bacterium
AACCGTGTCCGACGGCTTTGTCTTGACCACAATTCCGTGGACCGGTGGGATGACGATCTGGTCGCCCGTCGCCACCGAGTCGGTCGACATCAGGTTGGTGTTTGACCAACGGATCTCCGCCACAGACACGTGGTACTTGGAAGCAATCGCCGAAAGGTTCTCGCCCGCCGCCACGGAGTACATAAACGCCTGGTGGCTCTGCGGGGCCGACGTGGGGATCGCTACCGGCTTGATGATCGTGCTGTAGCGACCCATCGACACGTCGCCGACGTCACCGCCTACTCCGACAAAGACGGCCTCGGCATTCACCGGGCCCAACCGAGCGGTCAGCGTCGTCGGAAAGTGCCGATCCATCGCCGCGTAGCTCGACATCGCAACCGCAATTCCGAGCACGACGGCATGGGTCAGGTAACGATTAATTCGCAAGGCCTACCCCTGGGTTTTGTGGACGACCCCGGCAGAGGTCGACCCCAGACGACCTAGGCACCGTAACAGAGCGGCTAGAGCACCGTCAACACGCCGGCGGGTTAGTAAGAGTGCTTAGGGCCACCTGATCCGCGGCATCTTTACAGGTCAGGTTGCCTATCCAATGAAGTCGTGAGAGGATGACGACGCCCGCCTCCGCCCGCGGAACTGCGGTAAGATTCTGTCGAACGCTTGTTCGATCAGCGGAGGTCGTCTTGCAAACAGATCCAGAACGCCATACGGCAACATCGCATGCGGACAAGTGGGATCGCCAGGCCCAGGGGTCGATAACGCCCGTTGGGCGCGGCGACGGCGTGGTGTCCCCAAGAAATGACTTGAATGACTTAACCGCGCGTGAGTGGCTGCCCGAGACCGTCTCCGTGTGGAGGCAGCGGGGCCTCGGAGCAGGCCATCCCGACGCCCAAATTGAGCGTATGCACCCTGCGCCCTTCTCATTCACGGATGTTGGCCGTCTCATTCGCTTCTTTACGAAAGAGGGCCAGGCTGTGCTTGATCCCTTTGTCGGAGTTGGGTCAACGTTAAAGGCCTGTGCGGTGGATAAGAGGCGAGGTGCGGGAATTGAACTAAATCCGGAATTCGCTCGATTAGCGCGTTTGCGTCTTGACACCGAAGTTAGCCTCGACCCACCGCGAATCGAACAGTCAGTGATCCATGGAGACGCCAGGGACGTCCTACCCGGATTTGGGAATGGCGCATTCGACTTTGTTGTGACCAGCCCACCGTATTGGAACATTCTCCACAAAGAGGATCACAAAGCTAGGCAGGCTCGGATCGCGCAAGATCTTCCAACTCGCTACAGCGACAGCGATCCGCGTGACTTAGGGAACATCGCTGACTACGGTCAATTTGTGAATGAACTCGTCGCCATATTCGACGAGTGCCGCAGGGTCTTGAAACCTCGAAGATATCTCGCGGCTATAGTGGGGGATTTTCGACACGGCGGAAGGTATTGCATGTTTCACGCAGATCTAGCTGGACGTCTTGAGGCCATCGGTTATACCTTGAAAGGAATTACCATTCTGTATCAGTCGCACAAGAGAGTATTCCCTTATGGATACCCGACATCATTTGTGCCGAACCTGCACCACCAATACATTCTGGTAATGCGGAATGGCTGAACGACGCCCGGTACATGGTATGAACTTCGACGTGGTCAGACTGGGGGATTGTATGGATTGGCTAAGTGAGGTCCCGGATAATTCTGCTCGCCTGGTGATCGCGGATCCGCCGTACAATTTGGGCCCTTCGTTCGACAACCCTCTCCTATTTCGCCGTAGCAGCGATTGGCTGCCATGGTGTTCAAAATGGCTTTCCGAATGCAAGCGGATCCTGGCGCCCACTGGCAATTTGTTTGTGTACGGCATTCACCACTACTTATGCTTCCTACAAGTTGAGCTGTACAAGCTCGGCTTGCATTACCAACGCCAAATAATCTGGCATTACGAGAATGGGTTCGCCACACAACGCACACTAGCCACACATTACGAGCCGATATTGTGGTTCTCCAAGACAGCGCGCTCCTATTTCTCCGAAATTCGGGAGCCGTATAAGAGCACGGAACGACTGCGGCACAAGATCACCAAAAATGGCCGCGTATGGAGGCCTCATCCCGATGGAAGGCGCGCTGGTGATGTGTGGCGTTTCCCAACTCTAGCTGGGAAACGATTTCGTGACGAACGGGTCGCACACCCCACGCAAAAGCCGCTTGCGCTTACAAATCGTATCGTCCAGCATTTCTCGGAGCGAGGCGATTTGGTCGTCGTTCCATTTGCTGGAAGCGGTACCGAATGCGTTAGCGCCAAAACGCTCGGACGCAACTTTTGGGCAGTCGAAGTGAACCCCCTGTACGTTGCGTTAGCACTGTCTCGTTTATCGAAGGTTGTGGTCCAAGATTCACTCACTGGGTGACATCACAAGGCTGTTGACAGTTAGCGCTGACCTCGCCTCGCGCAGGCACAGGCGAGATAGCAAAGCCGGATCCATCAAGCCGTCCCACTTTGGTAGCAGGACGTGGACACTCGAGGCGGAGGAGTGCTGTGTGGCGGCGAATCCTACGTACCGAGCGGAGCATGAAACGGGCTGCTAGTTCCCCCGAATTCCAAACACGATGTCGAAATCAGCGGGCGCCCGGCGGAACTCCTTTAGGCGGCATTGTTTGACGTGCTCACAGCTAGCCTCGAATTTGACGCCGTGCCCGTGGCCTTCGAACCGTAGGCTGTTACTGGCTCATTCTCAACGAGCCCGATCGGCCTCTGTGTTTCGGCACGTGGGTAGGCTGAACAACCCCAGAACAGCTGGCTCGCGGTGGACGACCTTTCCATCCAGGTCCACAAGAGCGTCAGAGACATCCTTTATCACAGACACCGCGTCGTCCAGCGCCAGTGGATTGCCAGCCGCCGACAAATGCTCTCGCAAATTCATCTCGGCACGTGGCATTACGAGGGCCCAGTAAGCACCGTGGTCCCCCGATCGATGATCGGGATCAGATTTCGGATGCCTTCAAGATCGGCAAATAGAAGCTCGCGATCGGCCCCGGGAGCCTTTGGCACCAGTTTCACCACGGCTCATCACCCGAGGAAGCGACATGGATTGGAGCGAACCCTCCGCGACCAATTTCGTCCCCGAGAATCCACTCCCGCGTGAGCTTGATGACGTTGCCTTTCTTCACATTGCGGTCCGGCATTCGTGCTCTCCCCGCGAGACATCACCAGCTCACACAGAGCTCTGGGACCTGGGCGATATCCCGATGTGCCACCAATGATGGGTCAGTTCGCATCAGTCTGGCGGCGCAGAATCAAGCGACCTTCGTTGTGGGCCGCGGGGTGAGGTGAAGCCCGAGCTCGGGCGTCACCTCGTCGTTGCTAGTTGAGGTGGCCTTCCAACCTGCGTAGCGCCGCGAGGATGTCGGCCTTCATGTCTGCGGCGACGTTGCGTGCACTTGAAACTTCCTTGTCGATCTTCGAGTGACTGAGCTCGATCTTCGAGAACTGATCGAGCCGCTTGCGGATGGCAGCGACTTCGAGAGTCACAGCGGCCAGGTCAAAGTCCTCACCCATCCTGACCTTGACGGTCGCTAGCGCCGCTGCCTTCGCCATCACCAGAGCGCATGACAGCAGCGTCTCATCTCCGTTCTCGGGGTTGAATACGACGAAGAAATCGCAGCCGGATACCTGCCCAAAGCCGATCCCATCTGGCAGGGTTTCGGTCGTCTCGGCCACGAAGACTCCCGCCTGAGCACCGCGATTCAGCCTTGCTGTTCTGAGCTCTTCGCGGATGCGTGCATTGCTGAACCGTGCCTTCTGGGCCTTGGCCTCCACTACGATCCTCACCTCCGCGCCGGCGACTCCGGCCTCGACTGTGAGCACATAATCGCCCGCGTTTCGCGCGTTGTCTCCAGCCGATCCCGCGCAGTGTTCAACGCGACCCATGCCGCGGGCGAGCAGCGGCAGCCGTGATGACAGGATGTCCTCGAACCGTGCGCCACGCAGCACCGACTTTTGAAGCACAGCCTCCCGTGCGCTTAACGTCCTCACAAGGTCCTTCTGGAAGTCGCTGAGCACCATTTCGATGTTCTTCACACTGCGACGGTCGGCGTCCTTGAGCTGATCGCTGAGCCGCACTGCAAGCTCATCGACCTTGCCCTCCATCATCACGATGTGGGCACTGGTCTTGGCGGTGGCTGCCACACTGGCGCCGAACTCCAGCAGCTCTTCGACTACATCGGCCCGCTGAACTGGCGGGGTCTCGGCCAGTACAGCGGCAGCCCTGGGTGCCCCAAACGCAGCGCCCACCTTGAAGCGCACGATCGCGCCATCGATCACGACGGTCTCTGGCGTCTGGTTGACGAACTTCTCTATTGCCATTTCTGCTCCTTGAGCCGAATCCGAACGGAGGGTCACCCGCAAGGAGCAAGCCGTTAGAGTGGTCGTTGCGCAACCTGGGCTTAGCCCTTACGGGCGACCTGGGGAACGAAGACGGCTCTGCGAGTTCGAGCTCGCGGGGCCGTCGGTCTTTGGATCAGGGAACGATAGGCACCACCCCCTTCGAACGTCTCGAGCCGGCTTTGCAGCGAACCCGATTGCGCACGGCCATTGTCGTTTTCATTAGAACGGGGCCTTTTCTTCCATCGGAGGAAGCTGATCTGACCCTTGTTGTGCCTCCGGTCCATATTCGACCGATCGCCACACGTCGCGCATCGCACGCTCGAAACCTTGCAGATACGTGCGATTTGGGTAGAAGCCGTCTCCATCTATCGGCTTCGCAAACTCGCCCAGGTAGTAATCCTGCCCAAGACTCACTAACCAATCCGGAAGCTTAGGGGGGTTCCAATCCTTCGTACCGACGCCGTCCAGAAAGGCGCTAAACCATGGCTGGAGCCATCGCTTCAGGTCAAAGTCACGATCGGCGAGCTGTTGGAAATCATCCCAAGGAACCCGGTACGCAGTCAGGTAGTTCAGGCCCGCTTGGTACCCACGCTCTAGGTGGATTCGGGCCTGGTCGCTGTAGATGCCTCTCAGCAATGCAAGCGTTGCCTCTGAGCCAGGGGGGCGCGATTCCTTGTATGTCGCGCCAGCGCTTTCGCGCTCGACCATCAACTCAAGTGCGCGCTGGATCAGCTGAGAGGTGTTGTGCTCTCCGGAAGCCTTCCGCGCTTTGTCCCAGAGTTCGTCGGAAACGTAAACACTCAACTTAGGCATCAACGTAGGATACATTAGCTCCTACCTTCATCAAGCATTGTGTTTCTCCTACCTGTTGAGGGGGAGTGAGCTCCGTCATCGATCAGTTCCATCTCGGGACGTCATGCTCGCACGCGAGAGAACCCTCCAGAAGAGGGGTTGCGGTGTAAGTTCTATCGGCCGATGAACGCCTCCCCCCGTTTCACGCGCCAAGACCTGATCAGAGAGGCGAACGCCGTTCGCGCCGGAGCCACTGGTCGATTGATTACCGACTGGGTCGAAATTGGTCTTCTGGATCACCCGTATAAACCGGGGCGCGGCAGAGGAGCTGGTTCGCAGCCTGGAACGTGGCCCGCTCCGCAGTTGAAGCTGTTTCTCGCACTCTGGGGCAAGAAGCCGGAAGCAACGATTGCGGACCTTTGCAACTTCCCGGTCTACCTGTGGCTGTTTTGGGGAAACGAGTTCGCACCACTGAGGCAAGTGCGAAGGGCCATGAATTCATGGCTGACACGGCTGAGGCATGTTCCGATTCGGGCCGCCGACGAAGCGGCGGCTCACATTCTCGGCATCGTTGAAGAGGGTCGACCGAGCAGGGCCAAGCGTGACTTCCTCTCCGATGCACTGAGGGCCGGGCCGCCCGACCTAGAGCAGGCGCGCAGCCAGCTGATTACAAAATCCCATTCCCCACGGACCGACACAACGCCCGCATCAGGGCGCACCGTTAATGTCGACCCGGAGCTGATCATGAGTCTCCTGACGGGTCGCGTCACGGCCGAGGGCCAGCTCAACAAGCTCGCTGACGAGCTTTTCGAGTGGGCGCGATTCTTCAACCTCTACGCGGAAGAACAGTATCGGCAGGAACAGCCGATGCTCGCTGTTGATTCGCGCCACGGGCGGCTCTTCCCAACGCGGCGGCACGAGCACATGATCAAGTACGCCTGCGCGAATCTCCTGACTCTGCTTGGCGCTTCGTTCACGGTCAAGCCCAACCCGGCATACATCGCCAGCCACTTGGACCCGAACGAGTGGAAGGACGGAAAGGTGCACGGCATGATCCACAGAACCGACATTAGTGACGGTGGGCTTCTGGTCGAATTCGAGGTCATCGTCGCGACCTAAAGAAGACGAAGCCCTGGCGGGTGCGCGCCACGACCGCCTCGTTAGGCGCGCGGCTATCGGCCCGCTTGTCTGCTAGGCCTCACCTTCGCCTCGTCCACTGCGTTCTTGGTTACCTGACCCTTGAAGCGCTCCAAAGGATTGGGGCCTGTGAGGTCCCGCTGCGCACGTTGTTGGATGATGTCGAGCCCCGGCTTAGGTCGGTCTTTCACGACGCGGTCGAGTTGAGGGAGAGTCAAACGCTTTGGCATCGTCGATATCTCTGGTGAACCGGCGACCGCTCGACCCGTATGGCGCGATCTGTAGGGTGACCGTTGAGAGGTCACAGCCAGGTCAGCTTGAGTATATGACTCAGCCTTGGGTATTCGGTCTTTACCTGATCAGCAACGGCGGAGAGCCGGAGTGGTGCGAATATCACAGCTCCTGGACCTGGTATCCGTATGAGAGGCCGCCGATTCGGGTCAACGGTCGCCTCTTGTCGCCGGAATCTTCGAACAGCTGGAGGCTGAGGCCCTCCCGGAGGGCACCATTCGCGTGGTGGCCGTTCCGCGCGAAGCTTAGAAGCCGTTTCTTGATGGATTGCTACTGGGGCGGGAGGGCGGATGCCATCCCGACCGCAACCCCCACAACTCCGCCCAGCACGCCCAGCAGCGCCGCCTCTCCCAGGAACTGCACCCGGATCTGCCCCCGCGTGGCACCCAGCGCGCGGCGTAGGCCGATCTCGCTCCGCCGCTCCATGACCGAGATGACCATGATGTTCGCACTCCGACGCCGCCCACCAGCAGCGCCACTGCGGCCAGGCCCAGGAACAGGCTGTTGAACGCACCCTGGGCCGCGGCCCGAGCGACAAGTGCGTCGGACGGGCGGCTGACGTTGACCTGGTCGGGGTGCTCGGGGTCGGACATCGCGGCGAGCAGCGACTGCACGCTCGACACCTGTGCGGTCGCGGCCCGTACATAGATCTTGGTCGGGTGGCCGTTGAAGTCGAGGTAGGCGGCCGCGGCCGCGAATCCCACGAGGGCGGATTCGTCGATCTCTGGGGCAAGCAGCGCCGGGGGTCAGGATCCGGCGACGTAAAACCACCTGCTACCGATCCAGATCCGCTCCCCTGTAAACACGCGATCGATTCCCAGGTGCGCCGCGGCGGCGGCGCCAAGGACGACAACCGGCTCGCCTGCCGTCGCGGCGTTGAGCATGGCTCCGTTCGCGATCGATGCTCCGACCACCCTGGGCAGGTCCAGCGTCACCGCCAGCACGCGTAGGCCGCCTGTCTGCCCGCTGGGTATCAGCGAATTTCGATAAGGCGTGGCGCTGACCGCACCGCTCGCGGCGACCTCTTTAACCGCCGCGACGCGCCTGATCATCGCCGGCGCCGCCGCCGGCAGCTCCGCGGTGTCACCAAACAGCGTTTGACCGTTGGTCACAGTGAGCAGGTTTGTGCCCAGGCGATCGATCTCAGACAGCAGCCCTGCCTGCGAGCATGCGGACGGGCTCGGAGCGGTTGAGGCCACGTGCACGTAACGTGCCGATTCGTGTACTCTCGCGTCATGCCTGTCACGAAGCGCCGCCTCAATGTCACTCTGGATGTGGCCTACGCTGCCAAGCTCGCCAAGTTGGCTCAGAGAACGCACGTGAATGAAGGCACGCTCGCGCGATCACTTCTTTCACAGGCGCTTGATGAAGCCGACCCTGATCCGCGCCACGCAGCGGCCCTCTTAGACGGATTACCGGGAGCGTTCGACCGGGCTCAGCAAGGACTCGAAGACGCCAAAGCGGGCCGGACGATAAGCCTGGACGACCTTTAGCGCGTGGCGCGCGTCGAAGTATCCAGGTCGGCCGCGACCGACCTGGATCGGTTGATCCGAACTCACAGCCTGCCCAAGAACACAAAACAGAGGCTCAAGAGCGCGGTGCGTCCACTTGGTCGCTTTCCACAGCTCGGTCCGGAGCTGGGTGGCCGATGGTCGGGCTTTCGTTTCGTGTTGGGTCCCTGGCGCTGGATGCTCATCGTTTACGTCTACTTTGAAGACGAGGACCGAGTCGTCATCGTGACCGTCCAGGACGCACGGTCATCTCGCGCAGCTCGTTCCGGAAGCTGAACGAGGTCGAGCTGGGAGCGGGAGGCGGGAGCGCCGGCCCAAGACCAATGACCCAGTCCAGTTCACTTATCGTCTGCGCTGACGCCATCAGGATGCCAGTCGATTCCAAGGCACTGCAAATACTGACGAGGACCTTCTGGTCGTCGCGTGGCTGGCGCATGCCTCCGCTGTTGCCGTCACCCGAAGCCTTTGCCTACGCGCGTAGCTCCGGCTTGATGTTTGATCCCCGTCAGATACCCCACGACGAACTCGCCATGCAGATCCGAGGATTGGTGCGCCGGATCTCCGTCGACCAGGTGGTCGAAGCCTTCGTCTCCAGCCTCTCGTCTCGCCGTCTCGATCTAAGGTCCGCACTCGCGAGGTACGTCATCGGCCGGGCGCTGCCCATCCACAGCTTTCGCCGGCGCCAGCGTGCCAATGTCGCCATTTGCGGGGTCTGCGGGATAGCAACGTTCGTTCGTGAGCCCGCGGACTGGAATCGGTCAGCTTCGAGCGACATCGCTGGGGCGGCGTCTGGCTGCATGACCCGTACTACATCGCGTTCGACCTCGAGCAGTTCGCGTCGGGGGACCATCCAGTGGCGACCGCCGCCGATTGGGAGATCATGAGCGGCTTGCTGGGCGTCATTCGTGAAGCCGCGGCGGGCAATCCACAGCTGCGGCCCGGCGACCTGGCCGACGCTACACGTGCGGCCCTACCGGCCTCCAACCTTGGACAGCGCCGACATCTGGTCATGACGCTGGCCAACACCGGCGTCCTAGAACCCCGCGGACACGCTTCGTTTCGAAACGGCTGGGTTGATTTTGAGGCGCGCCGGGACCCGCCCGAGTGGAAGAGCGATTGGCTGTATCCGAGCGGGTTCTGGCGCGGCTCGGACGGCATCGAACTGGCGGCAATCGGCGAATTCTTTCCGCGGTTGACCGGATTGACCTGACGCTGCCCTCGAGCGGCTCCAGGTGGCGACCGTGAATTCAGACGCTGGAGCGGCAGACGGGGATTGCCGCCCCATGTACCAAGCGCAGTGTCGAATTCATCTTTGGGCTCACCACCGACACGTAGCAGGGCGTGCGGGTCGGCTACTGCAGGCCCTGAATCCTCGTTATAGGCTTGGCCAATGCCAAGCGACCGAGCGCGCCTCTACCATCAGGTTCTCGCCGGTTACGTCCAAGCGGGAGTCGCGCCGCACTATGTGGACATCGCGATGGCCTTGGGCTGGCCGACCGATCACGCCCGCACGGTGCTTCATGAGGTAGTCGGCATGGGGCTGCCGCTGTGGCTCCACCCCGGCACCGACCTCATCGCGTCTTTCGCCCCTTTCTCCAGCCTCCCAACCCTGTACAGGATTTCGGTCGACGGCGCACTCCACGGCTACGCCCAGTGCGGGCTGGAGTCCCTGGCGGTGAGCTGGCTCTTCCCTGACCGCGAGGTGCGGGTCGATTCGCTCTGCCCCGACTGCGGCGAGGCGATCAGCGTCGCCATGCGCGGTGGCGAAATGATCTCCATTACGCCCGACGATGTTGTTGCCCACATCAACGTGCCAGTTTCGAAATGGCGCGGCCAATACCCATTGGCTTGAGACCAGATGAACCTCTTCCGGTCGGAAGAGCACGTGCGAGGCTGGCGCATCCTGGCCGCTGGCGCTGGTGCGGGCATCGCCGATCCGCGTCGACTAGCGGCCGAGGTCTTTGGGCTTCCTCGCTACACCCGCAGACTGGACGATGACTATCTCGATAGGGTCGGTGAGCATTCGGCTGGTCTGCCCGACGCGCTCAGGCGCGTGAGTGAGGACCGGTGGTGGGCTCCGAGCTGAAGCTGGAGCGGGAGACGGGGTCCGCGGCCCCGACTACCAATCAGGTCGCTGAGATCAAATACCGACTTCGCTCACGGCAGCCGAAGACTCTGTGCAATAGCGCGACTTGATTCTGCACCCGTGGCGTCAGCTTGGCGAAGCGCCACCTAATATTTCGAACCAGGCATGCCGCGTGCAGGACATCAAGTCACGCCGGACCATGGACGGTGGAGGGCAGCCATGGCAGCTGTTCTTGTTTGTATGAGCTTGGCCGGCTGCTCGTCGTCGGGCACCGGGATCGGTGCCGGCCCAACTGCGTCGGTCTCACCCAGAGCCGCGTCACCCATCCACCTCTTCTATTCAGCGAACTCCATGGACCCCACATCCATCACGAACGGGCCGGACGGCAACCTGTGGTTCACCGACGCCGCAACGCCCGATCAAATAGGCCGGATCAACACGTCGGGTGCCATATCCGAGTTCGCCAACCCAAGCCTCAACAACCCGCGCGACATCACGGCCGGACCAGACGATGCGCTCTGGTTCGTGAACCTGGGCACCAAGAAGTCAACCACATCGGGCAGCATTGGACGAGTTACGACAAGCGGCTCGTTCAGTAATTTCACCGGTCCTTATGTTCACCTGCCGGTGTCCATCTCAGCCGGTCCTGACGGCAACCTCTGGTTTATGGACAACCAGGGCGTCAGCCGCGTGACGCCTCAAGGAGCCATCAAGTTCTTTTCGCTGGCGGGTGTAGTGCCGGGGTTGACCCAACCTAACGACATCACAAGGGGGCCTGACGGCAACCTGTGGTTCAGCGACGGCGGGCTCGTCAGCGGACACATCGTGAGGCTCACGCCGGCTGGGGCGATGACCGGGTTCACCGCATCCGGTATCGCCCACCCCTTCGGCATCGCGGCCGGCCCCGATGGAAACGTATGGTTCACCAGCATCGGAAACAGCGCGGCCGGCGGGCATGACAGCAGCGCAATCGGCAAGATCACACCAACGGGATCGATCACGCTCTTCACCGACAGTCGACTCAATGTGCCGAGGGACATAACCACAGGGCCGGACGGCAATCTCTGGTTCGCGGACGAGGGCGACCACAGTATCGGCAAGATCACGCCGGCTGGAGTGTTCAGCTACTTCAAGATCGAAGGCTACGGTCGGCCGACGAGCCTCGCCATCGGACCTGACGGCAATGTCTGGTTCACTTATCCGTCTTTTTCGATTCGGGGCGGTATCGGACGACTGACGATCTCATAGACAGGATGATCCAGGATCGCGACGGCCAAGTTTGCTTCCCCCTGGCAACCGGAACTAGCTTTCAGCCCCTGCCACCACCCTGTACTTGAGGTGGGTGACGCCGGGCGCCTCGACGGCCCGGACCTGCTCGAGCTGCACCTGAGCGGCCCCGAGGTTGTCGAAGAGGCGAGCACCATCGCCGAGCAGCACCGGGACGACGTGGAGCTCGAGTTCGTCCAGCAGTCCGGCTGCCAGGTACTGGTTTACGACGTTGGCGCCGCCCCAAAGCATGATGTCTTTGCCCCCGGCGGCCTTCCTTGCGTGTTCGAGCGCGGACTCGATTCCGTCGGTGACGAAGTGGAACGTGGTCCCACCCTCCATCTCCACGGGATCACGCGGGTGATGGGTGAGGATGAACACGGGGTAGTGGTAGGGCGGGTTGTCGCCCCACCAGCCCGTCCATTGCCCGTCGCCCCAAGCACCACCGTGGACCGGGCCGAACATGTTCCGGCCCATCACGGCGGCCCCGATGTTCTCGCGCGATTCCTCGACTATCCGTGTGCTCTCGTTCACCTCGCCGCCCTGCTCGCCGTGGGATTGGCGCCAGGCTGCGAGCGGAACCACCCACTCGTGAAGCCGCTCGCCGCCTTCGCCGAGCGGGTTCTTCTCGCTCTGGTTCGGGCCAGCGACGAAACCGTCCAGCGAGATCGTGATATGACACCTGAGTTTGCTCATCGCGCCTCCTCGGCAGGCGGCCACTGAGGCCGCTGGTTCTCAATGCATGTGACCGGTCCGCGCCGGGAAACTAATCGGGGCTGCGCTGCCAGCGCCTGGTCGAGCCCCGTGCGATCCGGGGTGGTCGAACTTCCCGGCACGCTCGTTACTCCTTCAATCGGCGGACGGTAAGCGGCCGTACCTCGGCGATGCGGTCGAAGTCACCATCAACGTGAACCACACCGAGGCCGTGATGCAAAGCGGTCTCGGCAATCAGCAGGTCCGGTATCGGAGTTCGATGCCACATTCCATGGTGATGGGCGAGGTCCCGTTGTAGCTTGAGGGCCCGCGCCAAAAGGTCGGGCGGCGCGTCGACCGAATCGAAGCTCGAATGCAATTCCGCTTTCAGAGTGTCGTAATCCTTGCTGGAGCGAGCCGAGTACAGCTGTTCCAGTTCCCCCACCGGACAAATGAACAGTGAGCCGAGCAGTTCGTCTAGCTGCCTGCGGACACTGGGATTGCCGACTCTGCCGGCTGCGCTCTTGTCCAGCACCCAGCCGGCTACCGCCACATTTCCTCCGAGGTCAACACCTTGATGTCGGCGTGGACGCTCAAGCGCTGAAGGTACGCGCGCTGCTCTGCGGCTCGCCTCGCACGCTCACCCTCCCCGCTCTGAACCGCACGCCTAAGAGCTTCCTCGACTGTTTCCCGAGTAGTTTTCGCGCCGAGGGCCTTCTTAGCCCTGGCGACGAGGTCCTGATCCAACTCTATCGTCGTTCTGCGAACCATGCATGCATACTAGCAGGGCGATATGTACATCCAAGCGTAATGCGCTGAAGACCCGCGCTCATGGGGCTGCCAATTCAAGCAAGCAGGACGGGCGTTTCGTGCGCACTAAGGGTGAGCGACCTCCGTCTGGCACCATGCGTAGAGGGCGTCGTACATAGGCGTTTCGAGCTCGATCTTCCGGCGGTCGTCATCGCCGTGGATCAGCGCGAAGCCGTGAGCGACCGCGTAGAGTCCCGCCGCCTCCGGACAGATGTTGCGGTCAGCCGAGATATCTGCCCCGTGAACTATCTTGGCCAGTCGGTGTAGCGCCGGGTCCTTCAGTCCGTACTTGAATATGATCGAGTCGAAGCTGCAGCGCCCGTCGACATGCCCAAGCTCGACCCCCTTGACGTCGTAAGGAGTGGCGCCCTCCCGCTCCGCGACGGCCATCACCTCCTCCGCCGGCACGTAAAGAAAGTCCGCGTCGGGGTCGACAAATCTCTTGATCAGCCACGGACAGGCGATCCGGTCGACGTTTGCGTTCTTGCGTGTAACCCACTTCATGGTCGGAACTCCTTCGGGCGCTGGTCTGGCGTCATTTCGATTGGTAACCTAGGATACAAGTCATGGTGGTCGGCAGATCGATGCGCACCGCCCCGGCCGCGCGCCCAAAAGCACCGGCGCGTTCCGCGGAACAGTGGGCTGTATTCGTCTGGCGTCTGCCGATGGGCTCGAGCACTCCCCGCGTAACGGTCTGGCGCGTGCTGCGCCGGCTCGGAGCCGCCGCGCTCACGCCCGGCGCGGCCCTGCTGCCGTGGCGAGAGGAGCTGGTCGAGCAGCTGGACTGGCTTGCCCAGGATGTGGATGACAAGGGCGGAGATGCCTGGGTGATGCGGGTGAGCGAGCTGCCGGAGGCGGACGAACGACGCGTCGTCGACGAGATCAACGCTGAGCGGGATGGCGAGTATGCCGCCATTCGCGATCATGCCCTGGGGCTGCTCGCTCGTATCGCAAAACGGCCCGGGCCATCGCAGATGGATCGAGAGCTGGCGGCCCTGCAGCGGCGCTTCCGCAAAGTTCGCGACCGAGATTACTTCGAGGCGCGCGGTCGCAACCGAGCGGCAGCGGCGATTGACCGCTGCCTGCGGTCCAGGTGATGCGATTTGTCACGCGCGAGCGCATTCACGTCGATCGAATCGCGACCGCTTGGGCGATCACGAGATTCATAGACCCCGACGCCACTTTCGAGTTCGTGCCCCGAACGCGCGACATACGCGGCCTCGACGCGATCCCCTTCGACATTCGCGGCGCTGAGTTGAGTCACCGCGGCGAGCGATGCACCCTGGAAGCGTTGATCGACAAGTACGAGCTGAGGGACCCGGCACTGGCCGCCATGGCGCGCATCATCCGCGCGGCCGATCTGCCCGACCAGGAACCTGCACCCGCCATCGCGGTCGGCGTCAAGGCGATTTTCGACGGCATCCGGGACGGCTCTCAAACCGACGAAGAGCGCCTCGCCAAAGGCGCCGTCGTGTGCGACGCGCTGTACGCCTTCTGCAGGCGCCACAAGGAAGCCGCGGCCGATGTCTGACGAGAAGACCGCCGAGGAGATCAAGCCGCCGGGCTTCAAGAAGTTCCTGCTCTACTTTCTGGAGCTGGGGTCGCTCGGATTCGGCGGCCCAATCGCCACCGTCGGCTACATGCAGCGAGACCTGGTCGAGCAGCGAAAGTGGATGAGCCGCCAGGACCTTCTCGACGGCATCGCACTGGGACAGACGATGCCGGGACCACTGGCCGCCCAGGTGGCGATGTGGGTCGGCTATCTGCGGCGCGGGGCGATCGGCGCCCTCGGCACCGCCCTGGCCTTCATCGCTCCGTCATTTGCGATCGTGCTTGCCATCGGCTTTCTCTACGTCCGCTACCAGGGACTGCCCGTCGTGCAGTCGCTCTTTTACGGGATCTCGCCTGCGGTGATCGCGATCATCGCGCTTGCCGCCTGGAAACTGGCGCGCCTGACAGACGGAGCCGACCGGCGGCTCTGGGTGGTCTCGGGTCTGGTCGGCGTGGTAACCGCGGCGACGGGTACCGAGGTGGCGCTCCTCTTCATCGCAGCCGGCTTGCTCCTGCTTCTCTGGGACGCTCCCCCAGGCTGGTTGCCGTGGAGCCGAGTTGCGGCGCTGGCCGGCGTGCCCCTGCAATCGGTTGGTGCGCTCGGCTCGGTCGCGAGCGGCGCCACACTGGTCGCCCTATTCCTTTTCTTTTTCAAGGCAGGCGCTTTCATCTTCGGCAGCGGCCTCGCCATAGTTCCCTTTCTGCATCAGGGCGTCGTCCTCGAGAACCACTGGCTCAACGAGCGGCAATTCCTGGATGCGGTCGCGGTTGGCCTGATTACACCCGGACCAGTTGTGATCACGGCCGTTTTCATCGGCTACCTGGTCGGCGGCCTGCCGGGGGCGATCGTCTCTGGCATCGGAATCTTCATGCCGATTTACTTAGGCGTGGTCATCCCCGGGCGCTGGTTCATACGTCATCGGCAAGATCGGCGTGTTCGGGCGTTCGTCAAAGGTGCGACAGCTGCCGCCGCCGGGGCTATCGCCGGCGCGACGGTGGTACTTGCCCGCGGCGCCATCGTCGACATCCCCACCGCCGTTATCGCGACGTTCAGCCTCATTTATCTCTGGCGGTTCAAATTCAAGCTGAAGGAGCCGGCGCTGGTCCTGGCCACCGGGGCAATCGGCCTGCTCCTCCATGGCGTCTAACACAGGAGACCCGACGCCGCCGATGAAGGAGGCCAGGAGCCAACGAGTGTGCAAAAAGAAGGGAATCAACCGGCTTCGAAAGCCAATCGGCTGCACACTCGAGGGCTGAGGAGGCGAAAGGTGGAGCGGGAGACGGGGTCTGACGTCCCAAGTACCAACGCCCGAGTTGAATTCAGTTATCGGCTCGCGTAACCCAGCCGCTGGGAGGTGGTACCGTCGCCACCACCTTGCGTAACGACGCGACAGACCTCGTTGTGGTTTCCAGCGGAGTGCAGCTCGCCGTACGCGACTTCGGTGGCTCTGGTGCAGGCATCATCCTGTTGCACGGCCTGGGGCGCTCCCTTCTCGATTGGCAGCTCATAGCTCCACTGCTCACCGGCCATCACCATGTAGTCGCATTTGACCTGCGATGCCATGGTCGGTCAGGAGATGGACCGTGGTCATGGGAAGACGCGCTGGGCGACGCCGGCGCCGTTGCCGAGCGCCTCCAACTGGTCAACCCCGCGATTGCCGGTCACTCTCTCGGCGGGATGCTCGCGGTGATGTGGGGCGCCGGCCATCCGGATTGTCCCGGCGTCGTCAACCTGGACGGCCACGGCAGGAAGCGACCCGATCAGTACGTTGGTCTTGACCCGTTGGACGCTAAGCAGCGCCAGGAGCAGCTCGACGCCGTCGTTCAGCAATCCCTGAATGCTCTCGCGGGCCCGCTCAAGCCAGCGCAGGTCGATGCACTGCTTGCCCAGCAGCGAGCGCTGGCGGCGCGCATTGGAGTGGCCGACGGTGTCCTAGTCGAAGCGGCTCAGCGCGGTCTCCTCACACAAGGCGGTGACACTCGCATCAGGCCGGATGTGGCGGGGCTCGGAAATGAAATCCTGGCGGACGCCGACGCGTTTGACATGCTCGACCTCTATTCGCGGGTCCGATGTCCAGTCCTGATCGTCAACGGCACGGCCGCGGAGCTCGGGGCAGGGCCGGATTGGATCAAGGAGCTGATGGCTGCCTACCGCAAGGGAATCCAACGCGACCTGGCGGAATTGGCTGAACAACAAGGAAACGTTCGGGTCGCGAATCTCGCAGCAAGCCATGCACTTGTTTTTGAGCAGCCGCACGCCATCGCAGATGAAATCCTGACGTTTCTGCGCTGAATCTCCGTCATGGTTATCGGATTCGCAAATGACATAGAGTCGACTCATGGTGCTCAAGAGGGTTCTCGTTCCCGACGCGATGGACAAGAAGATCAGGCGGCTGGCACAAAAGAGAGGCATTTCCCAGAGCGCGCTGATCCTTGAGGCGGTGGAGGCGTGGCTCAATGCCTCACTTCAGGCCGACCGCCTCACACCCTTCATCGGCGTAATCAAGGGCGGAGCGCCGAACCTCTCGGAGTCTATTGACGATGTGGTTTACCGCTGACGCGTGGGGTAAGAGGCGCTCGCGCCTGTTGAATCACGCGGGAGCGACTGTCGTCATCCCCATCGCTGAAACGGCCGCTGCCATCCGGCTGTCATAGGTAACCACTCTGCGAAGGCTGCCACCGAGCTCCCGCATGGTTGCGAGGTGAATGGCGTCCAGCGAGCGAAGTTGAGCCGGCAGCAGCGAGCCGGCGTCCAAGAGGATTCGGTCGCTGACCCGGATCAGGTCAACGCGGCTCAGCACCTCGTGACCCCTTTGCACCGCTGCCGGACCGAGCGGCAACAGCGCCCTTGCGACCTCGGTCCGAGCCAGCGCGCTCACCACCAGTGGTGCTCGGCGTCGCAAGTACCGGCGGAGGGCCGCAGACTCGGTCTCTGCGACAACGAGCTTCACGATCGCGGACGAGTCCAGATAGGTCGCGCGCTCAGCGTTCATTGCGACGTAGCCGTGCCAGGATCGCCAAGGGCGACTCCTTCCCTGCCGGCACTGGCAAGGGCTCGGGGAGGTCGCTGAGGCTGCCGGCGGCAGGAGTCACCTCGCCGGCAGCTCGGAGCTGCTCTAACGCTCCGGCATCGGGTAGCGGGGCAAGCACCGCGACCGGGCGCCCGCGATCCGTGACCTCAATTGTTTCACCGGCCTCGACGCGGCGCAGTAATTCGCTGGCCCGCTGACGGAGCTCACGAATCCCTACTGTCGCCATGTGCTATTTGTAGCACAAGACTAAGCTTGCAGCGCGCGGCGGACCATCGATACGACTGCGACCGGAGCGTCGAGAACGTCTCCGGCCGTGAAGCGAAGAAGTCGGTACCCGGCATCGATCAGCCGGTTCTGGCGGCGATTGTCTGCGGCGAGGCTCTCGCGATGCGTCGCGCCGTCATATTCGATCGCGAGCCGAACGTCCGGATAGTAAAGGTCGGGGCGTGCCAGGAAGAGCCCGCAATCATCGCGAAGGGAAACCTGGCTCCTCGGATGCGCCAGGCCAGCGAGAACGAGGAGGAGTCGTAGTCGCGTCTCCATCACGCTCTCGGCGGCTGGATCGGCCAGTTCGAGTGCGCGCTTCAGGCGCCGCACCCCTCGGTAACCGGCGTGCGCGCGGGCCCAATCACGAAGCCGGCGGCTGTTGACCAGACGACCATGCAGCGCCGAATCCAACAACGCGACGGCGTCGGTCAAAGGAAGCCTGCACGCGAGGTCTGCAATGGTCCGAACGGCGGACGTGACGCGAAGACCACGCCGGATCGACGTCTCGGCCGCGGGAATGCTGCAGCGGCGAACGACGATACCAACGAGCCTCGAGGTGCTGTTTGTAGTGGGCACGGCGGCCTCGATCGGGCTGCATGATGGGATGTCGAGCCCGTGAAGCCAGGCAGCGGTGGGTCCGGTGAAGACCGCTGCGACAGGCAGACGGAGCTTGGCGGCGATCAACTGCGTCATCGGCGCCTCGGCGATCTCATGCCAGGCATAGGTGCCACGACCAAGTCGCCGCCAGCTCGCGCCGAGCAGTTGCGCTCTAGACACGCCATGCAGGCGCGCGTCTTCGACAGAGAACGGACCTTTGGTCAGTTCAGGCGGGATGCGCGGAGTCGGCGCCATGCCGAGAATGCTGGCCGGTGCGCTGCGTAAGAACAACGCCGCCTGTTAACGCCGAGTGTGGGTTCTGCGAGGTATCAAGGCGTTCCGATAGCCAACACAGCGCACACTCGGCGGGAAGCTGGAGCGGGAGACGGGCTTCGAACCCGCTACCTCGACCTTGGCAAGGTCGCGCTCTACCAAGTGAGCTACTCCCGCTCGGCTCGAAGGATCGATTTTACCCGGCCGGGCCTAGGCGGCCGCTCACGCCGCCAGCGGTGCCCTGCACGGCGTGAACCTGCGGCCCCACCGATCTCGCAGCGCATTTACGCGCAGAGCGGACTCGTGAAGGCGAGCGCGGTCCAGGCGACCTGACAAGACAGCGGCCCGGACCGCGGCGAGCGCGTCCGCTTCGTAGGACGGGTCGCCGTTGCTCAGCAGGATCATGTCGTTGCCGGCCGCCAGGGCCATAACCGTCGCTTCCGGCAGCGCCCATCGCGCTCCAATCCCGCCCATGCTCAGCGAGTCGGTCATGATCACGCCTCCGAAATTCAGCTGCGTTCGCAGCTTGCCGACCACCGGTGCCGAGAACATCGCCGGCATCCCCCCTCCGCCCAGGCCCGGCACGTAGACCGCGGTCGTCATCACCGCGTCGGCGCCCGCCGCGATGCCGGCTTGAAAGGCGGGCATCTGCACGCTCTCCCATCGCGCCTCCGACTCGGGGTCGGTCGGGATCGCCACGTGCGGGTCGCCAGCTGCGCCGCCCAGGCCCGGGAAGTGTTTCAGGGTCGCCCCCACCCCACCGTCGTGCATTCCGGAAACGGCGGCGCCCACAAGCGGCGCCACCACAGAAGGTGAAGATCCGAACGAGCGGTCGCCGATGACCATGTCGCGTGGGTTGGTCGCCACGTCGGCAACCGGCGCCAGGTTCAGGCCGACACCTGCAGAGCGCAGGCCCGCAGCCGACGTCCGCTCCAGGGCGCGCACGTGGTCCGCTCCGCCCTTCCCTGCCACCAGCTGAGAAGGCGGCGCGAAGCCCGCGCGAATCTGCGTCACGGCGCCGCCTTCCTCATCCGTCATCAACAGGATCGGGTGCTCCAGGCACGCGTTCGACGCGAGCGCGGTCAGGCGGTCGCTCCACGACCTCATGCCCTCAGGGCTCGAGCCGAAGTTGGTTCCGAAGAGCAGCACCCCGCCCACCTTGCCGTCCGTCAACAGCGACCGCATCACCGGGCCGATCTCGCCGCCTCGCGTCGAGACGACCAGCAGCGCGCCGATGTCCGCGTCGAGGTTCCACGCCTCTGGTGTTGGAGTTTCAACTGGAAGCGGTGAGATTGGCGCGCGAAGGGCGACCGTCACTCGCGTCGCGGGCGGCTGGCCGATCAGCACGAGGACGGCAAGCAGCGCCACGACCACGACAAGACCGAGCTGGGCTTCCCTCCTCCCTGGCCTCAAGCCGGGGCAAGTCTAGCGGCGGAGGCGGTACCTCAGGGCGAGCACCACCATGCCCACCCCCCACAGCAGCGCCATCAGCGGCAGGATGAACGTCCCGTTGAGGGCCGGCCACCCCACTCCCTCGAGAAAGCCGTAGCCGAACGTCGTCAGCGCCGTCGCCGCCATCGAGAACCCCAGGGCCTGGACCTGGATCCGCTTCTGCACCTCGTCCAGCCGCGACAGCGCGCGCACGAACAGCCAGATCACCAGTCCCGCGGGCACGATCGGGATCGCGGCCACGAAGTACTTCCAGCTCACGTCCGAGTTGGCCTCCACGACCGTCACCGATCCGACCAGCACCATCAGGAACGCCAGGATCGCGAAGGCGAACTGGATCTGGGTCTTGTAGGTGTTCCAGGTCGCCAGGGGCGCGAATCCCGCCGCTGGGGGCGGTGAGGCGAAGGCCACCGGCGTCGGCGCCTCGGTCCGGAGGAACGGCGACGCGGCGTGGGTGGACAGCGGGTCGATGGCGGACTCGGCCGGCGCCGCGGCCGCGTTGGGGTCGTCGCTCACAGACGGGGCATGGTACCGCGGCCAG
The DNA here is from genome assembly GCA_005880915.1 of Chloroflexota bacterium. Taxonomy (GTDB): domain Bacteria; phylum Chloroflexota; class Dormibacteria; order Dormibacterales; family Dormibacteraceae; genus 40CM-4-65-16. The sequence continues at coordinate 20,667 of VBIW01000038.1, forward strand.
CCCGGTATCTCAGTCGCCATAAACCTCTTCCCGATTCATCCGCCCTTCAGGAAGCGGAGATCACCCTCCTTACGCCCAACCAACCCTCTCCCCAACTGTTGGGGAGAGGGGTGGCGGGTATTACCACGTCACGGAAGTAACAACGAACGCTGGATGGCAGTTGGTCGCAGCCCCTCCGTCGGCTGCGCCGCCACCTCCCCATAAATGGGGAGGACAGAACTTCCCAGCTGGGGATACACCAATCAGGGTTGACGCTTAACAGGCTCCTGGATATAACTGCTTCCGGCCGCGGGGCCATCAGCAGTCCACAGTCGCGGTTTCGGGAGGAAGGTCAATGCGTCGAACGGTCCAGGTCGGTCTATCGCTGCTTGCCGTGCTCGCGCTTCTGCTCAGCGTCGGGGGCACCGCGTCGGCCCACCAGGCCGGCACGACATATTTGAAGGTGAAGGGCGCCCACTCGCCCAACAAGCCGCGCCAGAGCAGCAACCTCTTCTATCACGGCGGCGCGATCGAGCAGGCGGCAAAGGTCTACATCGTCTGGTGGGGAGACTGGGCTGGCAGCGGCGCGGCCCAGACGTACGTGAGCAACTTTTTCTCCGGCGTTGGCGGCAGCTCGTGGGCCAACTCGACGACCCAGTACTGCCAGGGCGTGGCCAGCGGGACCGTGCAGTGCGGAGGCGCCGGCATCCACCCCACCAACCCGGCCAACGAGCTGGGTGGGACATGGAACGACACGAGCGCAGTGCCGACCAGCCCGACCCAGAGCCAGATCGCGGCTGAGGCTTCGGCCGCGGCTACGCACTTCGGCGGCGTTAGGGCCAACTCGAACTACATGGTCTTCACGCCGTCCGGCCATTCGGAGAACGGCTTCGGCACCCAGTGGTGCGCCTATCACAGCTCGAGCGGCAACCTCTCCTACTCGTACATGCCGTACCAGCCCGACGCCGGCGCGTCGTGCGGCCAGAACTTCGTCAACTCGAACGGTGTCTTCGACGGGTTCTCGATCGTCGGCGGCCACGAGTACGGCGAGACGATCACCGACCCCTACCCCAACAGCGGATGGCTCGACGGCCGCGGCGCGGAGAACGGCGACAAGTGCGCCTGGATCGGCTCCGGTTCCGGCGCGGCGCAGAACATCCGGCTCAGCACGGGCAGCTTCCCCGTCCAGACCCTGTGGAGCAACGCCACATCTAGCTGCGTCATCTCCTACTAGTTCGCGTCAGCCCCATCCCCGCCTGCGGCGGTACTTCCCCGCAGGCGGGGAAGACCAGCTGATCCAGCCTGTTGCGGTACTTCCCTGCAGGCGGGGAAGACCAGCTGATCCAGCCTGTTGCGGTACTTCCCCGCAGGCGGGGAGGACCAGCTGACTCAGTCTGTTTCGGTGGGCTCGGTCCGCGCTTTTGAGGCGTGGCTGTTGCCGTGACCGTTGTTGGACTTGGGCTTCTTCGCCTGGTCTGTCTTGTCTGACTGGTCGCCCTGGTCAGCCGCTTCCTGCTGCTGCTCCTGGCTGGCGCTGGGTGACGTCTCCAGGCGGTGGACGACGACTCCACCGGCCAGGACGCCGAAGATGACCGCGGCGAGGACGATGAAAAGTCCCGTCGGGCCAAGCCGCGCAAAGAGGCGCCGGAGCGTGTTGCCCATCTGAAGGGCACAACAGACGGAAAGCCGGGTTCTTGCTTTAGACCTTGGTGGTGAACTTGTCGGCGTAGTTCGTGTCGCCCAGCTTTTTCAGCATCGCCAGGCCTTCCTCCGTCTCGGCCGCGTCGCCGTTGAGCAAGCCCCGCTCCGCCTTGCCCCGGCCCAGCTCCGGCACGGCGCCGACCCGCTCCCAGATCTCGATCGCCTTCGACATCTCGGATACGTCGTGGTGGGCGAGCGCCCGCGCACGCCGTGCCTGGGCTTCGACCAGCACGACGCGCGTGGCGACGGACTTCGCCAATGACTTGTCGAGGACGAACTGCGAAAGCGCCTCGCGGCGGTCACACGCCAGCGAGAGGCGGCGCTCCGCCGACTCCGGCGGCATGCCGCCATGGAGGTACGGGTCGTCGTCCGTGAACACGTTCTCGCCCTGGATGTAGGCCGCCAACACGTGGTTGTAATGGCCCGGCGGGAACCGGGCGAGAATCGACTCCATCGCGTCGGTCGCCGCGCCCGCAAGGCGCATGTCACCGCGCGCGCGACCGATGTCGAGGCCAACAACGAACCCTCTCAGCCCATAACCGGCTGCAAGGCTCCCGGCGTCATGCCAGGCCTCGACGCAGCGGTAGAACATCGCGGTCGCCTCAGTCCAGCGGCCGAGCGTGAACAGCGTCAGCGCGCGCCACGAATATTGATGGAGGGCGGGGTACGGCGCCTGGCCGGGCATCAAGCGGGCGACCATCGCCGCCGAATCCCGGTCCGCCGTTTCCAGGTCGCCCATCAGATAGGACATCCACGAGACGGTCGAGTGCGCATCGAGCCGCTCGTAGAGCCCGAGCCTGTCTTCGAACGCGATCCTCTGCATCGCGAGCTCGCGGGCTCGGGGGAAATCGCTGAGCGAGATCGCGGCCCCACTCATCGCGTCGAGGGCAAGGCTGGCGAGCTCGTCGTCATTCTGCTCGTGGGCGATCTCGAGGGCCTGCTTCGCGTTCTCCTCCGCCGCCGCGATGTCCTCGGCGGTGGGGATGCGCAGCGCCTGGATCCAGAAGGGATAGAAGGCGTCGGCGGCGAGGAAACGGCCGATGGCGCGGTGGTCCGTGGCGCGTTCCAGCAGCGCACGGCCGCGGGCGCGAAGGTCGGTCATCCATTGCTCTGACGGGCGGTCGCCGACCGAGCCCGACCATCGCGTCGACACCATGAGCATTCCCGCCAGCGCGCGCAGCCGGTCGTCGGCCGGCGCGCCTGCAGCCTCGTAGCCGTCCAGCGCGAGCCGGTACTCCTCGAGCCCGCTGTCCCCCGCCGTCAGGTCCCCGATGCGCTCGTGCATGCGCGGGCGCATCTCGGGTTCGACAAAATCGAACGTTGCGCGGAGGTGACGCACCGCTTCAGGCGTCGCGCCGGCCGCCACCGAGACGTCGGTGGCGCGGAGCAGCCACTGCGCTGCCTTGTCGCGGATCAGCATCGTCAGCTCGGAGCCGGGTTCGAGGGCCGTGTAGAGGACCGCCGCCTCGCGGTAGTGGAAGGCGAGGATCTCGGCCAGCGCCACCTCGCGCTGCCCCGCGTTCGACTCCACCCACCTCGCGGCCTCGGCGTGCAGCCGCGCGCGCTCGGAGCGCGGCAGAGTGCCGTACGCGACCTCCTGGATGAGGATGTGGCGGAAGGAGTAGCGGTCGCCCTCGGCGGGGCGGATCAGGTCGCGGTCGGCCAGGTTCTCGCAGACCTCGAGGACGTGCTGGTCGAGGCCCGGTTCCAGCGCTCCTACCCCGCTGGCCCTGAAGGCGCGACCGAACACGCTGCCGAGCTGCAGGACGCGCCGTTCCTGGACGGGCAGCAGGTCGAGCCTTGCCAGGACCGTGGCCTGGACCGTGTCAGGCAGCATCTCCAGCGAGCCGTGGTCGAGGTATGACCGCGCGAGCTCGCCCGCGTAGAACGGGTTGCCTTCGGAGCGCTCGGAGACGAGCTTGATCACGTCGGGCTCCACCGTGTCGAGCAGGCAGCGCACGAGGTCCGCGGTGGCGTTGCTGCCCAGAGGCTCGAGCGCGATGGCGAGGTGGTTGAGCCGGCCGCCACCCCAGTTGGGCCGCCGGTCGAGCAGCTCCGGGCGCGCGAGCACGATCATCAGCACCGCGGAGTCGCCGCGCGGCTGCATCACGAACTCGGCGAGGTCGAGGAGGCTGTCGCTGGACCAGTGCAGGTCCTCGAAGATGATGACGAGCGGGTTCAGCCTTGCAGTCGCTTCGAGCGCCGAGCGCCACGCGGCGAAAAGCAGGTCCTTGTCCGCGCCTTCGGTGCCCGCCTCGCCGATCGTCGCCGCGAGCAGCCGCGCGTCGCGGTCGGGGTCCTCGACTCCGATCCGCTTGAGCCAGATCCAGATCGCGTCGCGGACCTTGCCCGGCGGCGTGTCTTCATTCGTGTTGGTCAGCGTGAAGAGGACCTGGCGCATCGGCCAGTAAGTGAGCTGCTGGCCATAGGGCAGGCACTGCGCGGTCGCTACTGTCGCCTCTGGCGCCAGGCTGGGCAGCCAGTCGAGAAACTCCTCGACAAGGCGTGTCTTCCCCACGCCCGCGGGCGCGATGATGCTGACCATCGACGGACGCTTCTCGGTCACGGCGCGGCGCGCGACGAGCTGGAGCTGGGCGTAGTCGTTCTCCCGGCCGATGAGCGGCAGGCGTTCGCGTCTTGGAGTTTTCGTCTTGCGCGGACCGACCACCAGTCGCGCGGCGACGGGCGCGGACTTGCCGCGCGCCTTGACCTCCATCTCTTCGCCGAACTCGAAGTTGCTGGCGGCGCGGACGGTGCGGTCGCTGGCGAGGATCGCCCACGGCTCCGCGGCCTGCTGCAGCCGCGCGGCGACGTTGGTCGCGTCGCCGGTGATGAGGAAGTCGCCCGCGGATTGGTCGCGGCTGGCCACAACCTCGCCGGTGCTGACGCCGAAGCGGATCGCGATGCGGCCGTCGAGCAGCGGGTCGGCCTTGATGCGCTCGCGCATCGCTAGCGCGGCCGCCACGGCGCGGTCCGGGTCGTCGCCGTGCGCGGTGGGCAGGCCGAACACCGCCATCACCGCGTCGCCGATGAACTTCTCGACCGTGCCGCCGTGCTGCTCGACGGACTCGCGCGCGATCGCGTAGTAGCGGGCGAGCAGGCGGCGCATCTCCTCCGGGTCGAGCTCCTCACCAAGCGCGGTCGAGCCCGCCATGTCGGCGAAGAGGACGGTGACGATGCGTCGTTCCTCGGTGGAGACAGCCATAGGAAGAGTTAGCCTACCAACCCGGTTTGCGGTGAGCCTTACCTGCTTCGAAAGTTAGCGCGCCGTCCTCCCCATTCATGGGGAGGTGGGTCTTCCCCACGCAGTGGGGAAGTACCGCCGCTTGCGGCGGGGATGGGGCAGCCGACGGAGGGGCTCGAGGACTAGCCCACCAGCCCCGCTTCGTAGGCGAGGATCACGGCCTGCACCCGGTCGCGCAGGTCGAGCTTGTCCAGCAGATGGGCGACGTGGGTCTTCACCGTCGTCTCGCTGACGTGAAGGCGCTGGGCGATCTCAGCGTTGGTCAGCCCTTTCGCGACCTCTTTCAGGACTTCTTGCTCGCGCTCGGTCAGCGTCTCCAGCTCCTTTGATTTATGTGGGACCGGCTCTGGCCGCTTGGCGAACTCCTCGATCAGCCGCCTGGTGACCGACGGCGCGAGGAGCGCCTCGCCCGCCGCGACCACGCGAATGGCTTTGATCAGGTCCTCCGGCGGTGCGGCCTTGAGCAGGAACGCGGAGGCGCCGGCGGCGAGGGCGTCGAATACGTACTCGTCCAGCTCGAAGGTGGTGAGGATGACGACGCGCGTGATGCTTGCGACCTGGCGCGTGGCCTCGATGCCGTCGAGGCGCGGCATGCGGATGTCCATCAGCACGACGTCGGGCCGCTCCTTGCGCACGAGGTCGACCGCCTCCTGGCCATCCGCCGCCTCGCCCACGACCTGCAGGTCGGGCTGTGACTGCACGATCATGCGAAATCCCGTGCGCACCAGCTCCTGGTCGTCGGCGATCACGATTCGGATTGCTTTCACGCCCCTCTCCCTGCCCTCTCCCCTATGGGGCGAGGGGGAGTTTCGCGCGGACGGTGAATCCACCGAGCGATGAGGAACCCGAGCCCATCTCCCCACCGAAGAGCTCGACCCGCTCGCGCATTCCAATCAAGCCGTGGCCGGTCGACTCCGTCGAATTCGCGCCGGTCCCGTTGTCGCTGATCGTCAGCTGCAGCGCTTCAGGCTGGTAGTCGACGACCACCTGGACGCGGCTCGCGTTGGCGTGCTTAAGCACGTTGGTGATCGCCTCCTGGATGATCCGGTAGGCGGACAGGTCGACCGCCGCAGGCAGCGGCCGCTTCTCGCCGGTGACCTTGAGAGTCGCCTCGAGGCCGGCATCACGCGCAGGCTTGAGCAGCGCGTCGGCCTCGTCGAGCGTGGGCTGGGGGGCCAGCGGCGCGCCCGGGCTCTTGCGCAGCACGCCGAGCAAGCGGTTGAGCTCGGAAAGGGTCGCCCGCGCACCTTCCTCGATCGACTGCAGCGCCTCCTGGCTCGAGCTGCCCGACACCCGTGCGGCGCCGGCCTGGATCGCCATCGCGCTGACGTTGTGCGCCACGACGTCGTGCAGCTCGCGCGCGATGCGAAGACGTTCCTCTTCGGCCGCCTCCTCTCGCTCCTGCTGGTGGCGCGCGACGATGTCGGCGAAGAACACGCGGCGCGAGCGGACGTAGTCGCCGATAACCCACGCGATCAACGCGACCGCTCCCGGTGGAAGGAGCACGCGTGCGGTCCCGAAACCATTGAGAAACAGCAGCACCACCGCGCAGATCACCAGGACGATCGCGGCGGCGACCACCACGAGGCGAGCACTGCCTCGGCCGTAGACCGAAACCGCGTAGACCGCGAATGCGAGGGCGGGGCTCGACGGCTCCCTTTCCGGAGCGATGGCGAACGACACGATCACCGTGATGATGACCACCAGCAGCACCCCTACCGGTTGGGTGCGTCGCCAGAAAAGCACGGACGCCTGCACCAGCACGAGGAGCAGCGTGGCAACGATGACTGAGCTCCGATAGAAAGTGCCGAGAAGGCTGAGCGCGCCGCCGGTGAAAGTGAAGACGACGATCACGGCGTCGATGAGCCGCGGCCGGCCCATGATCCAGGACCACGGCCGGCCGCGCACGGGTTGTCGAGGTTGGTTGGAAACTATGTGACGTCCCTCAGCCTGAGCAGTCCGGCCGCGACGATCGCCAGGCCGATTCCATACGCCGCGAGCACAAGCACAGCGTGTTCGGCGCTGATTGCCGGAGCGGTAGCGGGTCCGAACGCGGATGACGTGAAGCTCTGCGTCAGCGCCGTGGCGTTCTGATTGACGAACTGCTCGGTGACGTTCTTGAACTGGCCGTTGTTGATGAGGTCGATGATTCGCACGGCGATTATCTCCACCGCCAGGACGTAGGTCAGGCCGATGCCCAGGGCGGCCGCGGGCTGCCGGATGAGCACGCCGAGCGCGAGCCCGATGCTCCCGTTGACGAACAGGACGAGCCAGATCGCGCCGATGCCCTTGGCCAGGTCGACGGCCGCCGGACCCGCGATGGCGTGGCCCTGAAAGAAGGCCACCACCACGCTGCTGGCCGCGCCGACGCCGAACAACACGACGGTCATGATGAGCATCCAGAATCCGAACACGACCACGCGCCCTGCCCACACTGTCAGGCGTCCGGGCCCCTGCGTGAACATCGTTTTTATGGTGCCCCAGCCGAACTCCGAGCCGGCGAAGAGGGCGCCCACAACGATCGCCATGGCGGCGCCGATGGGAAATGCCGCGCCCATGACGTTGTTGACGAACTGGTCGGGGTAGAGGGTCGCGAGGTTCACGACCGCGCGGTCGCCGCCCCGCGTCGAGAGTGGGTGAAGCGCCAGGTACCAGTCGACGGCGTAGACCAGGATTGTGATTCCGGCCATCACGCCGGCCGCGATGAGAAACGCCGGCCGCAGTCGACTCTTACGCCATTCAGCTTTGATGGTTGCGATCATGACCCTTGCTTTTCTCCTGTGAGTTTGAAGAAGACTTCCTCCAGCGATCTCTCGAACGGACGCAGCTCGCTCACGCCGATGCCGGCGTTCATGAGCTGGCGGTTGATCTCGGCGCTGTTCTCGGGCTTGGTCTTGAGGCGGATCGCGCCGTCCTGACGGCTGATCGCCTCGGCTCCGAACATCCGGGTCAAGAAGTCCTGCGCCTGCTCGATTGGCTGCGCGCGGACGAGCACTCCCTCTTCGCCTAGCAGCTCCTGCACGGTCGACTGCGTGACGAGGTGGCCGTTGTTGATCACGCCGACTCGGTCGCAAATCGCCTCGACCTCACCCAGCAGGTGACTCGAGAGCAGCACCGTGCGGTCGCCCTGGCCGATGTCCTTGATGAGCTTGCGCATCTCGGCCATGCCCTGCGGGTCGAGGCCGTTGGTGGGCTCGTCGAGGATGAGCAGGTCGGGGTCCTTGAGCAGCGCGGCGGCGACGCCGAGCCGCTGCTTCATGCCGGTCGAGTAGGTGCCGAACTTGCGCCCGGCGCGCGAGCTGAGCTCGACGATGTCGAGGACCTCGTCGACGCGCTTCTGCTTGACGCTCGCCAGGTCGGCGACGACCCTGAGGTTCTCGCGCCCGCTCAGGTACGGGTAGAAGCCGGGCGACTCGATGAGCGAGCCGATCCTGGCCAGCCCTGCGGGCGAGCCGGGCGCGTGGCCGGCGACGGTTGCCGTGCCCGAGGTCGGCCCGATCAGGCCGACGAGCATGCGCAGGGTCGTGGTCTTCCCAGCCCCGTTGGGGCCGAGAAAGCCGTAGACCTCTCCACGCCGCACGCTCATGTCAACGGAGTCGACGGCGAGGACTCCGCTGCCATATCGTTTGGTGAGACTGTGGGTCTCGACGATCGTGGTGTTTTCCATGAGGACCACGGTATGTCTGGCGAGGCGCCGCGTCGTCAGCCCCAGGATCGATCTTTCACCTCATCCTCAAGGAGGACTGCGATTGGACGAAGCCGGAATCACCCGCTACATCGAGACGACGTTCGCCGGGGTTGACGTCGTCGTGGCGTCAAAGGAGAACGGCGCGCCTGAAGTTGCCTGGGGCGATTCCTTCTTCATTTACGACCCGGATCGCAACCTGCCCGAGCCAAAGCGATTTCCGTTCGCGACGATCGTCACGCAGGACTACGGGGAGTTCGACAATGCCTCAAACCTGAATCGTCCTGGAGTGTTTCGTCTGAATATCGGAGTCAGCAAGGAGACGTTCGCGACGCTCTTCGGCGCGGAGGGCGAGTATGACTTCACGCAGCTCGATCGCCTCATGCCCCACCCGGTGTACGGGCCGAACCATTTTGTGTGCGTCCTGAACCCAAGTGACTCGACGTTTCAATCGATCACGCCCCTGCTCAAAGAGGCGTTCGAGATCGCCGTGGGCCGGATCAAGAGGCGGGACTCAAAAACCATTCCGCCTCGCTGACGCCAACGAAGCCAGATTAATGCGCCGCAGAAGCGCCGTTGGATACAACGAGGCGGAATTTGGGTTGAGAATGGCGGGGCTAGGTCCGGACAGCCTGCGGAGGGCTTGCTGACCGGTAACGTTCACGCAGTGCGCGCGGCGCGCGGACGAGATGCAAGTGCCAGCATCGAGAGCCAGGTCCAGCCGCCGATGATCGCGATCCGCTGCAGGAAACCCGTGGGTGCGTTCGGCCAGAGGCCGCGCTCGTCCAGTGTCGACACAGTCGTGCTGGCGATGAACATCACGACGAGCAGGATCCCGACTCCGACCGAGTAGAGCATCCAGCGGCGCGAGCCGGGTTCGCTCGCGAAGTGCCACGCCATCACGAATGCCGCGGCCGGCAGGAGGCTGAAGGCGGCGAGACCCGCGAGACCGTGGATCATCCCGTGCACGGTGTGCACCACCGGCGCGCCCACGGGATAGCCGAGCGCAGGGTCGGTGGCGAAGACACCGGCGACCAGGAGAGCCATGCCGAACAACCCGATCAACACCGGCCCGCCGACCGAGCCACGACTGCCCTTTAGCGACTCCCGCAGCGCGACGGCGAAGGTGATCACAAGGGTCCCGCAGACCAGGAAGTTGGCCACCTGCATCCAGCCGCCGTCGCCGGTGGCCAGCTGGCTGACGTAATGCCGCCACGCGCTGTAGCCCGGTCGCGTGAGACCTTCGCCCAGGAAAACGGCGACGAAGAGAAGTGGTCCCACGATCCCTGCGTAGAGGAGCTTTTTCATGCCCGCAAACTTAGTTTTCGCGAGCCAATCGGTCTTCAGCCCTGAGATCGATTTTTCACGTCATCCTCGCGGATGAGCTGGTTTCGCGCTAGCTGATGATGCCGTGTCGCGCGTTCCAGCGACGAGCGCCCTGGTACGCGTCGATCAGTCCCCAGACAAACATGGCGATGCCGAGCGGAACACCGACGATCAAACCGATCACCGTGATGTCGAGGGCGATCGCAAGCAGCCACAGCAGCAAGATCGTGAGGCCGATTCCCGTGTCACCGTTGACCAATGAGCCGACACCGGGGATGAAGAAGCTCACTATCAAACTGACAGCCGGGTTCTTCGGCGCCACTGCGTAGCCGCCAGTCGTTGGATACGCCATCGGCGGGTAAGGCTGAGGAACCGGCGCTGAGTAGACGACGGGCAAGTTGGGTGATTCCGCGGGGTTGGGAATCCACGCCACGCCGTTCCACACCCAGTGACCGTCCGGCGATACGCGCATGCCAACCGGACTCGCCGGGAGCCGTGGCTGTTCGCCCACCCTGGCGGCATTCTAGGTTCAATTCAGGCGCAACGGCGGAGCTGGGCTTAAATCGTGGTCGGGCCGAGCAGCACTGGCCAGGCCACGACCGCCAGCCCGCCGGCGATGCAGGCCGCACCCACGATTCGAGGCAGGAGCTCGCCGCGGCGCACGTTCTTCTCGATGAAGAAGATCGCGGCGAAGACAGCCATCCACGCGATGTTCATCAGCCCCAGCACCGCGAGGACCGCCATCAGCGCCCAGCAGCAGCCGAGGCAGTAGAGGCCGTGTGAAGCACCCGCGCGAACAGCCGCGAGCGCCCCTCCGCCGAAGTTGTGGTTGATGACGAACCCCAGGGGCGACCGGCACGCGCGGAGGCACGCGTCCTTCAGTGGCGTGAACTGATAGATCCCCGCGACGATGATCACCACGCCGCCCACGCGCGGCAGCCACGATGGCGGAGTCATCCACACCTGGTTCAGGGCTTGCAGCACGCCCAGAGGGACGAGGCCGGCCGCCGTCCAGACCATCAGGTAGCCGATCACGAATGCGCCGGTGGGCAGTACGCCTTCACCGCGTGCGCGTGTCACCGATGCGAAGGCGAGCGTCATCGGCGCGACGGACGGAAACATCATCGCGACCATCATCACGAGCCACGTGATGAGGAACAGCCCGGCGCCCATCATGGCGATCCCGCCCATCCCCATCGACCGCGCCTGGTTGATGGTGATGAGCCAGGCCGCCGCCGCACAAACCAGCAGAACCGCGACGATCGCGGTGCTCAACGGCCTGGGCAGTCGCGCGACCTGCTGCACGATTCGGCTCAGGCAGACCAGCGGTAGGGCGCAGAGAACGCGCTCTTGCCGCTGTTGTGGAACTCCATGCCGAAGGCTTTGATGCGGGACTCCGTGGGCCGGGCGATCGTGAGAGTCGTGTTCGAGGGATGGAACACGTTCACGAGCTGGGTCGGCCCGGGAAGGCCCTCGGCCGTGTAGTCCTCGACCTCGACCGAGATGTCGTGGCCCACCTTGACCTGGTGCCGGTGTCCATTGTCGTGGTACTCGATCGGGTGCTGCTCGATGCCGAGCACTTCGCCGATCAGCGGCGCGAGGCTCGCCATAGGGCCACCCATCTGGCCTGAGAACACGCCGGCCAGCTTGTCCGTCTGCTCCTTCGATGCCTTGTCGTCGATGATCAGGCCGACGCGCCAGTTGCCGTCCATCATCTTCCCGGGCGCGTCAGCCACGACCGAGACGCTGTGCCCGCTGACGTCCACGCCGTCGATCTCGCCCCGATCGATGTGGTAGTTGAGGATGACCTGACAGCGGTCCTGGGTCGCCGGCGAGGCAAAGCTCGTGACCGAGCAGGGACAGGCGAAGTCGCAGTTGCAGTTCTCGAAATAGGTCCCCTCGATGGTCCAGCTCATGGACACGCCTCCCACATGTGCTTCCGGGAACCCGGAGAGCGTACTACGATCCCTGACGTGAGCCCGGCGCCGCGCGGACCGATGAAGATGCCGAGGCCCAGCGAGGAGGCGAAGGCCGCCTTCGCGAGGGTCGTGCCGGACGCTCCCGGGGTCACCCTGAAGCCGATGTTCGGCCAGCTGTCCGCGTTCGTGAACGGCAATATGTTCTGCGGCATCTTCGGCGAGGAGCTGATGGTGCGCCTGCCCGAGGACGAGATCGCGAAGGTCAAAAAGCAGGGCGGCCGGGACTTCGAGCCGATGGCCGGGCACAAGATGGGCGGCTACGTCGTGGTCCCAGGAGACTGGCGGGCCAAACCGCCAAGCGCCCTGATCAAGCGAGCCCTCGAAGAGACACGCAAGATGCCGGCGAAGACCCCTAAAAAGAAGTAGCGCTCGATCCAAAAAAGGCCCGTTATGCGCTAAACGGGCGGTTCAACTCGAGCTGATACGACCCTTCTGTGCAAAAGGGGCGTAATCCGGGGCTAGCGGCGCTTTCCCTTTTGCGGGGTGGGCTCGGGTTCCGCGGGCGCCGCCGCCGGCACCTGCGGCGCCGGCTCCACGGCATGCGGGCCCATTGAGACTCGGCCGCTGAACGTTGCGCCGTCCTCAACCGTCAGCCGCGCCACGCGCACGTCGCTGGCGATCAGCGACCCCTCGCTCCCAACCACAAGCCGGTTGTAGGCCGTCACCTGCCCATTGACCTTGCCGCCCCCGGCGATCTCGATGTCACCCGTCGCCTCGAGCGCGCCCTCGACAGTTCCTGCGACGCGCAGGTCGCCCTCGATGAAAAGCTGTCCGACAAGACGATCTTTCGGACCGAGGACTACTGAGTTGCGCTGCCCGTTGGAGACGTGTTCCTCGGGAACCGGGGTCGGAAGCCTACTGGCCGGGCGCCTGGTGCTCAAACTCTCCCATCCGAACATGCCCGTTAAGCGTCGCGCCATCGTCGATCTGCAAGCGCTTGACGACAACGTCACCGCTGAGCCGCGCGTTCTTGCCGAGGGTCAGCTTGTCACGCGCCGTGACCGCGCCTTCGACCGCGCCCTTCAGCGAAACGTTGGATCCTTCGAGCAGCGCTTTGACGTTGGCGCCATTCGCGACGTCGATGTTGCCCGTGACCCGGACCTCACCCTCGACACGCCCGTCGGCGTGGATCGAGCCGTCGTAGATGAGCTTGCCTTCCAGGATGTCCCCTGGACCCATCTGAAACTGCTTGCGCCCGTCGCGCTTGACTTCACCGTTTTCAGTAGCGCCTTCGGCTACCGCTTCCTGGACGTCCATGCGTTACCCCCGACTTGGATTTTTCCGGAATCAGGCGCTAAAGGTAATCCAAGGCGGCTGCGATTCAACGATGAGTTGGTATAGATCTCGCCAGGCAACTATGTCTTGCCTACTCGCACCGATTCGATCGCACGTTGGAATCCCGCGAGGGAGCGCTCGACCATCGAATCGCTTGCGGTCAGCGAGATGCGGAACCACCCGGACATTTCGAACATCCGGCCCGGAAGCACGAACACGTCCTCCTCGGCCAGCCGGTGCGTGAAGGCGAGGTCGTCGGCGATCGGAGACCGCACCATCACGTAAAACGTGCCCTCGGGCGTGACCGCCTCGTAGCCCATCTCGGTCAGCGCGCCGACCATCTGGTCGCGGCGCCGCTGCAGCGCAGCGACGTCGATGCTCGCCTGCTCGAGGTCCCCCATCGCGTACTGCATCAGCGCGTTGGGAAACGCGTAGCCGACCGCGAGCTGAGCGACGAACACAGCCTCGCGCAGCTCCTCGCGGTCGGGCATCGACGGCGACATCGCGATGTAACCGATGCGCTGGCCGGGCGCGACAAGCGTCTTGCCGTACGTGTAGATGAGGAACGAGCGGTCGTAGTACTCGAGCGGGGAATGAAACTCGCGGCCGTCATACAGGACCCGGCTGTACGACTCGTCGGAGATGAGATAGATCGGCCGGTGCGCGACCTCGAGGACGTTGGCGAGTCGCTCGAGCTCGTCCGGCGTGAAGACCCGGCCGCTCGGGTTGTGCGGCGAGTTGACGATGATCGCGCGCGTCTGCGGCGTGATGTGCCACTCGATTGCGTCGACCGGCAGCTCGAACTGCGGCGGCGTGAAATCGACTCGCACGGGCTTGGCGCCGCACGAAAGAATCATCGGGACGTAGAAGAACCACGGCGGCGAGAGGTAGATCACCTCGTCGCCGGGATCGAGCACCGCACGCAGCGTCGAAGCGAGCGCGCCGAATGCTCCGGTCGTCATCGAGATGTCCTTCGGGTCGAAGTCGATCCCGACCCGGCCGCGCAGCGACTCGACGGCGACCTTGATCGCCCGCGGGTCGCTGAACTTGTACGCGAACCAGTCCTTGTCCTGGGGCGCGGCCCACTTCGTCAGCGCCCGCTGGATCTCTGGCAGCGGCATCTCCTGCGGGTTGCCGAACCGGAAGTCGCACGCCTCCGGGAGCATCACGCGACCCGCGTATGTCTCGTCGCCGACCTGCGACAGCACAGGCTCGAGATACTCGATCATCGCCCTGACCGCCGACGAAAAAGCGCTCACACGAACTCCCCCAGCAGGCCCCCGTCCGTCAGCCCCGGCGTCCGAGACGAGACGGTGATGTATGGCTCGTGGCCGTAGCCGCGCTGCATGAGCTGGGGATGGTCGCGGATCGCGATCCGCCAGTCCTCGAGCTGGCTGCGGTGGCAGTCGATCGCCCGCAGCTTCATCATCACCTCGTCGGCGTCAAGCTCGATCACCACGTCGACCTGGTCCTGCGCCTGCAGCGGCAGCGAGTGGTTGTTGCCGGTCAGGTGCATCGCCTCGCCATAGAACTCGACCACCGACTGGTCGAACGCGATGTGGTACAGAGCGGGGCGGTCACCCTCCGTCATCGCGGCCACCGCCGCGTCCGTGCATGCGCCCATCGCGATGTGGTCGGGATGACCGTACCCGCCGTCCGGCCCCCACCCCACCACCGCGCGAGGCCGCAGCCTGGAGATCTGCTCCCAGATGCGCTGCGTGATCTGCTGCTGGTCCGACTGCGGCACGCCGCCGTCAGGGTAGTCCCACAGCTCCACGCCGCTGATTGCGAGCGCGGCCGCCGCCTCCTCCAGCTCCTTGGCCCGGATCTCCGCGAGATCCTCCTTCTTCGCGCCGGGAGGTTTTCCCATCCATCCCGCCTCGCCGTACGTGGCGCAGATCAGATGGGTCGCGATGCCGTTTCGTGTGTGGCGGAGGACGATGCCCCCGGTGCCCATGGATTCGTCGTCGGGATGGGCCATCACGACGAGCAGGCCGCCCTTTTGTTCTTCCATTGACGGACTAGTGTCCCGTACTGGAAGCCCGCGGTGTATTCGCGGCATCGGCGGCCGGAGCCAAGGAGACGACGAGCACGCGAGGGAGCGCATCGTAGATGCGTGACCGAGCGCGCGCAGGAGTCGACGCAGGCTTCAGCGCCGCAGGCGCCCGGCCGCCTAGGCCGCGAAGACACAAGGGATTTCCGGTACGGGACACTCAGGGTATGCGGTCTTCCATCTCCCACGCGTGGTCGAGCGCGTGCCACGCGATCCGCCGCGCCGCGTACGTGACCGGCCACCTGCCCTCGCTTTCTGGGTTGCGCAGACGCTGCTGCAGAGCCTTCCGGTCGGGCTGCTTCAAGCGCAAGCCAATCCCCTTTCCGTATTCGAGCTCGGCGTCGATCACGTGCTGGTACATCTTGTCGCGGTCCCTGCCGCCGCCGCGAGGCCCCTTGCGCAGCGCGCTCGGCGCCTTCGCGCGCACCTGGTCGAGATATTTCCAGGCCGCGTCGACCAGCGCCAACATGCGCTCGGTCTGCTTCGGCGTCAGCTTCTTCGTCTCCTCTCTCGCCGGAATTCCCGGCGCGCCGAAGTCGGTGGTGGCGTTGCCCTTGAGCCGCTCCACGACATCGAAGGTCGGCGCCGATTGGGAGAAATCGACGCCCGCGAGCTTGGCGACCTTCGCGTATCGCGGCGCGTAGGCGGCAAGGTTCGCGAGCGCGGCCGGCTCGTCCTTGCCGGAGCGGGACCACCCGGGAAAGTCGGCGGCACTGGCGAAAGCTCGCTTGCCGCCGACCTCGACGTAGACCCGAGTACGTCCGCTCACACGGCCGAGATTAACGCTCCCCCGGTCAGGTCTTCTCGGCTGCCTCCCGGGCTGCCGATTCCGTGGCCTCGTGGGCCGCGGTCTCGTTCGACGGGCCGCTGCCCGGACCGCCCAAGTGGGCCGTGCCGTTGTTCTCGGCCGTTTCCTGTGCGGCGGTCTCACCCGTCTCGTGAGTCGCGGCCTCGTTGGAGGTCGGGCTCGGCGAGGCGGCGGCAAGTGCGGCGCTGGCCGGGGTGACCGTCGAACGCGCCAGGACGGTCGCGCCGAGGACACCACCAAAGACCATCGCCGCGGCGACGACGGACGCAAATAGAAGGACGCGGGTCTTATCCATGGCTCGCATCATCTGGGCCGAACCTCAAAACGAGCTTGGATTCCGGTGTGAGTTTCGAGGCGGCACTATCTTTAGGCCCAACGTGAAGGTCATCGAGCCCGCGACCGAGAAGGTGTTGGCCGAGGTTCCCGAGGCCTCGGTCGAGGACGCCGACCGGGCGGTCGCCAGGGCCAGAGCGGCATTCCCCTCCTGGCGCGCCGTGACACCACACGACCGCGGCGCGCTGCTCCGGCGGTTCGCCATCGCGGTGGCGGACAGCGCGGAGAAGCTGGCCCAGCTCGAGGCTCGCAACGTGGGCAAACCGATCAGCGACGCGCGCGGCGAGGTCGGCATGGTCGTCGACGTCTTCAACTACTACGCGGGCGCGCCGGAGCGGCTGCTGGGCAACACGATCCCGGTCGCCGGCGGCGTCGACATGACCTTTCGCGAGCCGCTCGGCGTGGTCGGGCTCATCGTGCCGTGGAACTTCCCCATCGCGATCACGTCGTGGAAGCTCGGCCCGGCCCTGGCGGCGGGCAACACGATCGTCCTCAAGCCGGCGGCGCTGACGCCGTTGACCGCGCTCGAGCTGGAGCGCCTTGCGCTGGAGGCGGGCATCCCCGAGGGCGTGTTCAACGTCGTCGTGGGCGCGGGCCGCACCGTGGGCGAAAGGCTCGTCCAGCACCCAGACGTGGCGAAGATCGCGTTCACAGGATCGACCGACGTCGGGAAGAGGATCGGCGCCCTGGCCGCGCAAGGGATCAAGCGCGTGACGCTGGAGCTGGGCGGCAAGTCGGCCAACATCGTGTTCGCCGACGCGGACATCGAGAAGGCCGCCGCCTCGGCGCCGGGGGCCGTCTTCGGCAACGCGGGGCAGGACTGCTGCGCCCGCTCGCGGATCCTGGTCGAGCGCTCGGCCGTCGACCGCTTCATGCAGGCGCTGGAGAAAGCGATCAAGTCTTTGCGCGTGGGCGACCCGCTCGATGACAAGACCGAGATGGGGCCGCTCATCTCCGCCGACCAGCGCGCGAAAGTCGCCACATATGTAGAGGACGGGGCAAAGGTCGCGATCCGCGGCAGCGCGCCCGCCGGTCCAGGGTTCTGGTTTCCGCCTACTGTCCTGTCGCCGGTCGCGCCGGGCGACCGGGCGGCGAGGGAGGAGATCTTCGGTCCCATCGCCGCCGTCATCCCCTTCGATGACGAGGCGGACGCGATCCGAATCGCCAACGACTCGATCTACGGGCTGTCAGGTTCGGTCTGGACATCGAACGCTGGGCGTGCGATGCGCGTCGCCCGCGCGCTCGAGACTGGCACCATCTCGATCAACTCCAACACCTCGGTGCGTGTGACCACGCCGTTCGGCGGTTTCAAGCAGTCGGGCATCGGCCGCGAGCTGGGCCCGAACGCGCTCGAGCACTACACCGAGCTGAAGAACGTGTTCCTGTCTACGTCCTAGCGCCCTGGACGACGAGCTCGAAAACCTGCTTCACGTCGCGCCCGCCGAACAGTCGGACTGAGCCCAGGCGCTCCAGGTCGAGGTCGAGCCGGAGACCCATTCCGGTCGGAACGACTGAGGCGCGATACGTTCCCTTCTTCCAGCGACCGATCTCGAACAGGCTCGAAAAGCTCGGCTTGCCGAAGAGCCGGATGTCGGCCGCGGTGATCGCCAGGTAGAGGGTCGACGGCGGCAGCGGGTCCGTGGCCCGGCGCGAGAGCAGAGGCCCGAGCCAGCCCAGAGCCAGCGACAGCACAACCCAGTTGTAGCCCTTGGGCCGGACGCTGGCCGCGCCGAGGATGGCCTCGCTGAACAGGACCGACCGTAGCTGCTTCACGACCGTCTGATGCCCGATCGCTGGCGGCCGCGGGACGTCCATTGCCGGAGAGCCTATCCGGCCGGCTCAGCGATTTCGCCTCGTTGTATCCACCGGCGTGTACGCAGCGCGATTATTTCGCTCCGTTGGCGCCATCGAGGCGAGATCGGAGCCAGCAGGCGCCCAACTTGACCCCGTTCGAGACCTCCAATACGATTTCGGTCAAAGACCCCAGGTTTTCGTGGCTGCAAATTCTGGGGCAATTTGGGGGGTGGCTTATGTCTGCTTCGGCTCGCTTGTGTCTCCTGGGGGCTGCGCTGCTCGTGTTGCTCACGATCGGGGATGGCAGCGTCGGTCTCGCGGCTTCGGGCCCCACGTTCGGCACCCCGGTTCGCCTGCCCACCTTCAAGTCATGTGGCGGCTATGAACCCGGGATCTCGCTCGACAAGTACGGCAACATCTTCGTCACGGCGCACAAGCAGAACCACTGCGACGCCGTGGCGCTCGACCCGAGCGCGCCGCTAGGAGTTCGCGCGCAGTCCTGGATGTGGACCTCGAGTGACGGCGTGAACTGGAACGACATGCCGGGCCTCAACAACCTGCTCGCCGACCCGGCGACGCTGGACGTGGGCGACGAGGGCGACATCGCGCTCGACGACGCCAACCACTTCTACTTCGTCGACACCAAAGTCGTGGACGACAGCTTCACCCGCTGGACGGTCAGCGGGCTCGGCACGTCGAACATGGTCCAGGACATCCACCGGCCAGTCATCCCGTCGCTGATGCCAATCGACGACCGGCCCTGGGTCACGGCGCACGGCGCCACCACGGTGATGTACGCAGGCAACGAGGGCGACAAGGACAGCTACAACGTGGGATCCGTCGCGAACGGATGCACAGGACCGGTCACGCCGCCGGCTCCTGGTCAGCCAGCGAGCGGTGGCCGTTACACCGTTTTCATGTCGGGCGACGCCGGCGCCACGTTCGACCCCGTCGGCTGCACGCTCCCGGACAGCGGATGGTGCCGCCCGGCGGCGGACCACACGGTCGGGTCGCCATACCTTTATATGGTCTGCACCAACGACTCCGGCGCTGATGACAACGTCAACAGCGAGGGCACGCCCGGCTACACGGTCGGCACGCTGTGGTCATACGTGTCCGCCGACAACGGGAAGAGCTGGAAGCGCTTCAAGATCGACAACTACAACTCCAACTTCGCCTCCTCGACCGGCGACATCACGTGGCCCTCGGTCAAGGTGGCCGGCAACGGCAACGTCTATGCGCTCTTCGCCAACCCGGTCAGCGCCGGCGGGGTCAAGACAGGGACCACGCTCAACCTTTACCGCTCCACCAACCACGGAGCGACCTGGCAGAGGCAGAACGTCACGCCGCCGAAAGCCGGCCTGATCCGCTACAGCTGGATGGACATCGCGGGCAACGGGCAAACCGTCGGCGTTGGCTACTTCACCCACGCGACCGTCAATGGCAACTGGCACGTCTTCGCCGGCACATCGCCCGGCTTTGGCAGCACCGTGCACTACAGCCTTGTCGACCCGGTGGAGATCGCGCCCGCAGGCGACTTCGTCTTTGGCGATTTCTTCGAGGTTGGCTTCGACCCTAACGGCCGCCTCGACGTCGTGTACACGCGGTGCGTCGACCTCATTCCGGGGAACGACACAACCGATTGTCTTAACTCCGACATCTACTTCGCCCGCACGATCTAGCTGAACCTGCGTGGGGCGGCCCGGAAAGCTGGGCCGCCCTACTTTGTCAGCAGCGGCCGGAGATCGTCCAGGCGGTCGAAGAGCTGCCAGACGTAGCGCGAGGTTCCGAGCTCCCGATGGCGGTGCAGGTCCGTCAGCGCCGGATCGGACACGTAGCCGTCGAAGGCTTCGCGCGAGCTCCACTCGACGAGGATCAGGACCTCGCGGCCCTCGACGTCGCCCGCGACGCTGTCCACCAGGCGCCCGAGCGCGACGACGCGCCCTCCGTGCCTCTCCACTTCCTGCACCGAGCGGCGCGAGTAGGCGAGGTACTCATCACGATCGGAGATGTCGAAGAGGTTGAGGGCGCAAACGGGACCGCTCACGTCACGAGATTATCGGAGGCTGAAATTTCGTGCGTTTTGCGCAACGCGCACGTATCGCGCTGGATTTTCGGTACGTCTTGCGCAAGATGCACCTCCGCTTCGGCGACGCGATTGGAGCGGGCGATGGGAATCGAACCCACGTGACCAGCTTGGAAGGCTGGCGCACTACCATTGTGCTACGCCCGCTTTCGCGTGAAGTCGCGGCCGCGCTCGGAGCAGGGCCAGCGATTAGAGTACCTAGACTTCTAGCAGGCCCCGTCGTCTAGTGGCCTAGGACGCGGCCCTTTCAAGGCTGAGATCGCGGGTTCGAATCCCGCCGGGGCTACCACTCGTAGATGACTAGATGGCGATGCTCGAAGCGTGCTCGGCGAGGTAGTCGGCCGTCTACTTGGCGGCCGCCGCCGACTCCACCATCGCCTCGAATGCGGCTTCGCGGCTGATCATGGGGGCGTAGCCGAGCTCCGCGCGCGCTTTACGGTCGGAGACCACGAACGGGCCGCCGGTCAGCTTGACCAGCTCTCGGTTCACCGGCGGTGAGCCAGGACGGTGGAACACCTTCCAGGCCGCCTCGGCCAGCGAGGCCATCGTCCATGCAACTCCGTACGGAATGCTTCGGTCCGGAGTCTCGAGGCCCTGCGTTCGCAACAGGCGTCCGAAGAAGTCGCGGGTACGAATTGTGCCTTCGTCGAACACGAAATATGCCTCACCGCCAACGCCCTTCTGCAGCGCGAGAAGGATGCCCCTGACTGTGTTATCGACGTGGGAGGTCACGATCGAGTGCTTGCCGCCGTCGATCAACATCATCTTTCCTGCGCGCGTCGCCTCCGCGATGGACTTTGTGAACACATCGTCCGTGCCGCCCCAGATCACTCCCGGCCGTACCACGCAGGTGGCAAACTCGGGTTTGCTGGCAGCGCGCACGGCGTGATCGGCGATGGTCTTGGACCGGAAGTAGGGCGAGTACGGAAGTTCCTGGAGGGGCCAGGACTCGTCGGCATCCTGTACCGGCTTGCCGCCGACTAGGCACCCGGCCGCGCCGACGTAAACGAAGCGCAGCACCCCCGCCGATTCGGCTGCTGCGAGCATCTTCTGCGTGCCGGCGATGTTGTCGCGCTCGTACGCGGCATGGCCGCCACCCTCGCGGAACCGCCCCGCCGAATGCACGATCATCTCGCACCCGCGCAGTTGCCCAGTCAGCACAGCTGACGAGTCGGTGAGGTCGCATCTGACGGCAGCTGCACCCAACCGTTCAACCGTCGCCGCTGACTCGTCGGAGCGGGCCATCGCTCTCACTCGATAGCCCGCTGATGTGAGAGCCGGGATCAGTCTGCGCCCGAGGAATCCCGAGCCACCAGTCACGAACACTGTTTGCACGACGCTTGTCGTCGTCGGAGCGGTGTAAATCATCTCACGGCCTCGGGATGCGCTGCGGCCTGCGCCCATCGGCCGTCACAACTTCCGAGATGAGCTCTGGGTGGTAGTCAATCCCGTACTTGGCGTGTAGGCGGCCGATCGCGGCCTCGCGCTCACTGTCGCCGAGATTGGTTGCAGCGAACAGCTCCCCGAGTGCGTCGTAGTAGGGCTCCAGCAGGCCCGGTGTGTGAATTTCGAGTACGCGTGTGGGTTCGTTGGTGTGGTTCCACATCGAATGATGTACACCCCTAGGCTTGATGACCAATGCACCGGCGACCGCTGTCGACACCCGACCCCCAATGTCGATTGTCAGCTCACCCGCAAGGAGGACGGTGACCTCGTCCTCGCGCGTGTGGGTGTGCGGCGGAATGAACATGCCAGGAAAGAAGGTCCCCTCGAAGATGAACAGGCGGCCGTCGAACGCTTCTGCCGGGACTTTCGCCCGCGAACCAAGCCCGGGCATCAGGCGACCGGCATCGGGTTGAACGATCGATCCCTGCTGAATGGTTGCACTCATGTGAATGGCACTCCTTTGGAAGTTAGCGTTTACACTAGTGGTGCCACTAGTGTAACCTATAGGTTGTGAAAGTCAAGCCGGTTGCCACCAGGGTCGGCAGGCGTGAGCAGGCCGCGCACACACGGGTTCGCATTCTCGACGCCGCCTACCGCCTCCTGTT
Organism: Chloroflexota bacterium; assembly: GCA_005880915.1. GTDB lineage: Bacteria > Chloroflexota > Dormibacteria > Dormibacterales > Dormibacteraceae > 40CM-4-65-16. The sequence goes on from VBIW01000038.1 coordinate 42,981, forward strand.
AGCAGGTGGCTATGAGGCGACCACGATTCAGATGGTCGCCGAGGCAGCCGGTGTCGCTGTGCAAACCGTGTATTTCGTCTTTGGCACGAAGGCGAGGCTCCTATCCGAGGTTGAGAACCGAGTGGTCCTCGGGGACGCTCCTTCGGAGCAGTGGCGCGAGCGCCCGTGGGTGACACAGATGCAACAGGAGACCGATCCTCGAAAGCTGCTCGAGATCTTCGTCGAGGTCGACACGGACATTAAGAGCAGGATCAGTCCGTTCGTGTCCGCGCTTGGACCAGCGTTCCCGAGCGATCCAACATCGGTGGCGGCCCGAGATCGAGGCCGTGATGAGTTCTTTGGCTTTGTCGTCGGTCGCCTGGAAGCGATCGGGGCATTACGCGACGGGATGACGCGTATGCGCGCGATGGACATCATCCGAGTTGTGAACACCACCGAGGCTTACGCAGACCTCACGACTCGCCGCGGCTGGACAGTCACCGATTGGAAGGACTGGTTGACCGACCTGCTCGGTGGGCAGCTAATTGCACATCCCCAGTGATCCTGTTGACTCTCGGGTTTGACGCGGCACGGTCGTGGGAGCACCGTCGAGTCCATTTGAAGGAAGCTAAACGTGTACCTGCGTGCTTCAGAGTCTTAAAGCGCGCCGGTCGCCCGCGAGTCTATCCAAACAATTCGAAAAGCGTCCCGCTTGGGCTACCAGCTTCATAGCGATTCCGCCTGATAAGGAAGTCCATCGGCCGCCCGATAACCAGCCTGAATCAACACCAGCGCCTGAGCCGCGCGGTTACTCGCGCACCGCTGGCGGTCACCGCCTCCACTGCGCATAGAGCGCCACCAGCAAGGCAGCCGCTGCGGCAGGCTGCATCAGCACCCAGTCCGCGCTTTCGAGCTGGCCTGCTGACAACGCCAGGGGGACGCTCCACCAGAGGCCGTACGCGAGGTTTCCCGCCTGCACAGCGGCCATAAGAACCCTGCCCCAAGAGCGCCGTCGCAGCGCGTAAGCCAGGGTCGCGGCCACGTTCACCCCGGACCAAGCCAAGAGCAGGTATGCATTGCGAGTCCGCTCGGCGATGACGGCGGAGGCGTCGCCCTGCCAGTAGAAGGTGCGGAACTCGTACCAGAGGCCGCCCGCAATCAGCCAGTAAAGACATTCCGCGGCCGCGATCACGACTACCAAGATCACCAGCAGGCGCTGATTCCGCGTCACGGCCGCCACTCTAGCTTCCATCGCCCCAAGTCACCCGGGCGCGGCTAAGCTCTCGGTGGTGACTGAATCCGCGATCAGCCGCATCGGTGCCGCCACCGGGGTCGCATCGGTGGTCGTGACGTTCATCGGCTTTGGTGTGCACGGCGCTCTTCCGACGGATACGACGGCCGGCGCCGTCGAAACGTACGTCAAGGGCGTGAGCGCGACCCAAGCGGGAATCGGCAATTACCTTGAGCTCCTGGGCTACTTACTCTTTCTCGCCTTTGCGGCATATCTCTATGCCGTGGGTCGAGCCGGCGCGACGAATTCGTTGCACTGGTTGAACGTCCTTGGCCTGGCGGCGGCAATTACCTACATCGCCGTCAGCGCGTTTGCGATAGCCGGACAGGTGCTCATGGTCAACTGGGCCAAGGCAGGCGCCGATCCAAAAACGGTGCTCGGCGCGTACATGCTGGACAGCGCTGCCTTCACGCTGAGCTTCGAAATTGCGGCTCTCTTCTTGTTGGCGGTCGGCATTCTCTTGTTGACCAGGCCCATCGCCCTGCGGTTGATCGGGGCGTCGGGCATGCTCGTTGCCTTGGTGCTGTTTATCACCGGTCTCATCAGCACCGCATCGATTCAGAGTTCGAGCAGCCAGATCGGGTTTATGGTGTTCAGCTTATGGACCGTCATTGCAGCCATCTATCTGCTGATACGTCCGGCCTCGATAACTCGAGCTGCCTAGCTGCTCCGCGTCTCCACGCACGAGATTCTCGAGTTCCGGATTTGGCTGGTCGGCCGATCTGACTCAGGCCGCAGTTGCGTGCGCGGCCGCCTTGACCGCGCCCACCATCAGAGCCGCGGCGGCTGCATCTGACATGCCCTCGCCGGTCAAACGCCGCCACGTCCAGAAGTCGATTGCCAGCGCGACGGCGGCTCGGAGTCCCTGCTTTGGGTGGGCGCCTTGTGTAAAACCGGCGGCCAGTGCTGTCGCGAGACTCTCGAATTGCTTGTCCAGACGAATCCTCATCACGGCGTCCAGGGCGGGCATGACGAGACGATCTCGCTGCATGTTCTCAATGGTCCGCGCTGTGTACCGATACCAGGAATAGAGGGGCACCAGTACGGCACGTAGACGGTCGGCAGGGTCCTTCATCCCCAACGCGGCGTTCGGATCGGGCGGTGGATTTTCAGCAAGCCAATAAGCACCGCACGCCTCGAAAAGCTCCCTTTCGTCAGGGAAGTTGTTGTAAACGGTCAGCCGCTGAACACCGGCCCGACGTGCGATCTCCGCCACCGTCGTCTGCGCCGGTCCAACCTCCGTGTGCAGCGCAGCCGTGGCTTCCACGATTCGGCGGCGCGTCTCAGCCTGCTTCTCGGCCCGCGCTTTCAACGTATACCTTCGAGTTTCACTTGACATGGCGCTCACCCATCGTATACCTTCGGTCAATCACTGAGCGGCATGTTTATCGAAAGGAGCAAAAGATGACAACAACGGCAGTTCGGATCGTGGGACCGACGGACGGCAAGCTTGGGCAGCTGGGCGGGATCAGCGTCCGCTTCATGGTCGATGGCGCCGCGTCAGGCGGTGGCTTCTCGCTGGTGGAGCACCCGATGGAGCCGCGCGCCCTGGCCGCGCCGATGCACCGGCACAGTCGCGAGGACGAGTACACCTTCATCCTGGAAGGTCGGGTCGGCGCCGACCTCGGAGGGGAGATCGTCTACGGCGAGGTCGGCGACCTGATCTTCAAGCCGCGAGGCCAGTGGCACACGTTCTGGAACGCGGGAGATGTGCCGGCACGCATCCTCGAGATCATCTCGCCCGCCGGCTTTGAAAAGTTCTTTGACGAGGTCACGGACCTGGCCGCGCGCGGTGAGCTGGACCCAGGCCGGATGGCCGCCAAAGCGGCCGAGTACGGCGTCGAGCTGGACCTCAGCAGCGTCCCCGGGCTGATGACTGCCCATGGTGTGACGTTTGCCGCAGGAGCCCCACCGGAGCAGCGTTAGCCCGCCGGCACCCGGTAGGTACGTGGGGGCAGCTTCACGCAGCTGCCCCCACCTTGACGGGTCCCTACCTGACGAGCACCGCGATGCACGGCCTGGCGATTCCAGGCGTTAGGCGCCAAACGCGTCCATCGCCCGCCCTCGATACGCGCTTTTGGCGCCTAACGCGCCGGGTCGCGCACTCCATCAACGCGACGCCTGGAGAAACGCGAGCGCCGGCCACGAGTGCCGGACGCTCGCCGCACCACGATCTCAGGCCGGGCTGGCCGCCGTGGCTCTTACCGAGGAATGCATCTCGGTAACCGCGCGTGGCCCTTGCACGAATAGCGTGACGCTCGCCACAGCCAGCCACAGGAACCAGGCAAGCGTGGGAGCCGCCACGACGCTGCCCCCGAGGATGAAGGCCGGAACCATCGCCACTGCGATCACACCCGCTGTTCCCGCCAGCCAGCGGGGGATCCCACCGTAGATGAGTCCCGATGCAGCGACAGCGCCGATCGACAGCGCCTGAACGAGCATCGAGACGGTGAAGGCGAAATCACCCATCACCCACAGCGTTCGGGCGAGGCTGGGATCGAGCTGGACCGGGCTCGAGTAGAGGGCGTAGGTGGCCGGAAAGCTGGCGAGCTTTATCGCAACGGACACGACGCAGGCGGCAACTGCGATCTGGGCCGCCACGGCGAACCTGGGCTCGGCGGGACGAAGGCGCGAGTAGAGGACGAGCGTGAAGACCATAACCGACACAAACGCCCAGAGCTCGGTGTGAACGAGGGGATTCAGGTTGGGGATGCCGTGGTGAAAGACGTAGGCGGCGATCTGCTGATCGGATGACGCATGGGTTGGCGCCGAGTCGTCGCCGCCTCCCTTCGCGAAACCGAAGATCGGAAAGATCAGCCCTGTCAGCGCCGGGAGACGAACGAGCCACTTGCTATGCATTTCGAATGACACCTCCATGGGTTTGACGGGAACAGCCGCATCGTCCGACCCGAGCAGGGCCGCGGTCGTCCGGTCCCGGGCTGAATTTCTTCTCGGTCGCCACGCGGAGATTGCCTGCGTCTCATCGCGCTGACGTAGACCGCATCAGCCTCCGGGTTGATGGCAGCCGCGCGGCCGTGACCTAAAGTGCCGGGTGGTGGACAGGCGGTGGCGGATCGCGGCGGAGTTCGGGCCGGCGGTGGCGTTTACGCTGCTCTCGCAATACGAGATCTGGGCTGGGCCGATCCCGCACCTGGGAGGTTCGCCCAGCGGTCCGAAGCCAGTGCTCTCAGCGGTTGTTGCCTTGATCAGCCTCGGGCTGGCGCTCCGCCTTCGGTCGCCTCTTCTGGCCCTGGTCCTGGCGATGAGTCCGTTTGGGGTCCACGGCATCCTCCAGCATTTCGTTGCGAGGGGTGGCCCGAACCTGTTCGAGGTTTTCCTCTCGCAAGTCTTCATCGTCTATTCGACTGCAGCCAATACCTCCGGACGTAAGACCTATGCCGGTGCGGCGATAGTCGTCGCGTTCCAGCTGCTCGGTTACGGCCCGACGCTGCCAGGCAGCTTCGACCAGGCCTCCGGAGAGTGGGTGTTCTATGCGATTGCCTGGGCGCTCGGCAAAACGCTCCGGCGCCGTGCATTGCGCGGAGACCGCCTCGAGGCTCGCACGGCTGAGTTGGAGGCCGGGCAGCAGGAGCAGATCCAGGCGGCAATTGCCGACGAGCGAGCCAGAATCGCCCGCGAGCTTCACGACATCGTGGCGCACAGTGTCAGCCTGATGGTGCTGCAGGCCGGGGCAGCTCGCCAGGCGCTGGACAGGCAGCCGCAGAAAGCCCGCGAACCTCTGCTCTCAGTCGAGGCGACCGGCCGCACCGCGATGTCGGAGCTGCGCAGGCTTGTGACCATGCTGCGTCAGCCGGAAGACGAGGACCAGCTCGCACCGCAGCCCAGCCTCCGTCATCTCAACATGCTGATCGACCAGATCCGGGAGACAGGCCTCGTGATCAACGTCGACGATAGCTGTCGAGAGGACGGAATCCCACCTGGAGTCGACCTCTCTGCATACCGCATAGCTCAGGAGGCGCTGACCAACGTGCTCAAGCATGCGAGCGCCGCCCATGTCACCGTTTTGGTGTCATGCGACGGAGCTGCCGTCGAAATCACAGTTGAGGATGATGGGCGGGGCCCTTCCGACCACGGGTCTCTCACGGGCGGCCACGGCATCATCGGGATGCGGGAACGAGTCAGCCTCTTCGGCGGTCGCTTCGAAGCTGGGGCTCGCGCGGGTGGTGGCTTCCGCGTCTTCGCTCACCTTCCTTACGACCCAACGTGATCAGGGTCCTGGTTGCCGACGACCAGGCCATGGTCCGCGCCGGCCTCCGGTTGATCCTCGAAGGCCAGCCCGACATCGAGGTTGTCGGAGAGGCGACCGATGGCGAGGACGCGCAGGTTGCCGTCAGGCGCGACCATCCGGATCTGGTTCTCATGGACATCCGGATGCCACGCCTGGACGGTATCGCTGCAACCCGCCGCCTGATCGAGGACCATCCCGCTCTGCGGATCCTCGTGGTGACCACGTTCGACGCGGATAACTACGTCTTCGAAGCGCTGCGTGCGGGAGCAAGCGGCTTCATCCTCAAGGATTCGTCGCCCGAGCAGCTGGTGGCCGCCGTCCGGCTGATCGCAGCCGGGGATGCGCTTCTGGCGCCCGCACGCACACGCCGGCTGATCGAGGCACAGGTCCGACCCCAGGCCAGCCTGGACACAGGCCTCATCAGCACCCTCACCGACCGCGAGCGCGAGGTGCTCGTCCTTATGGCGCGCGGCCTCGACAACGGCCAGATCGCAGCACAGCTGTTCGTCGGCGAGGCGACCGTGAGGACTCATGTCGGCCACGTCCTGTCCAAGCTGAACGCACGCTCCCGCGTCCAGGCGGTGGTGGTCGCCTATGAGTCGGGCCTGGTGCGGCCCAGCTCCTAAGATTCCACGCGTTAGGCGCCTAACGCGCCCATCGCTCACCCTCGATACGCGCGTTTGGCGCCTAACGCGCTTGACACCTTGGCGCGCAGGGCCAATAGTCGGGACGACGGCGATGCCACAGGTGGCACCGTGCTCCGATGGACACGATTACGCGGGAGGAGCCATGGAACGGACGCTGTTCGAACGACTTGGTGGACTCGACGCCATCACGGCGGTTGTCGAAGACTTCAGGGACCGGGTGGCCCAAGACGACCGGATAAACCTGAAGTTCGCGAGGACGGACCTGGCGCGCTTGAGAAAGATGCTCATCGACCAGGTCTGCGAAGCAACCGGCGGGCCATGTCAATACAACGGGCGCAGCATGAAACAAGCGCACGGCGGGATGAAGGTCACCACAGGCGAGTTCAATGCCCTGGTAGAGGATCTGGTCGCGACTTTGAATCAATTCAAGGTCCCGAGCGCCGAACGGGACGAGCTCCTAGCGATTCTCGGCCCTCTGAAATCGGACATTGTCGAGGTGAATTCGAGTGAGGTTGGGACCCCCCTTCCAGACGAGTTCCAACCCGCGCCCGCGCTGATGTGAGCTCAGTGTCCGCGAGACACGCGTTAGGCGCCTAACGCGTCTATCACCGCGCCTTGATGCACGCGTTTGGCGCCTAACGCGGGTATCCCGCGACAACCGCGTGGTGGGCGGCGAGGGTTTCGAACCCCCGACCTCCAGCATGTCAAGCTGGCGCTCTTCCAACTGAGCTAGCCGCCCCTTCTACCGGGCTCCCCGGAGTGTGGCGAGTGGACGACTTATTGTAGGTGCGATGGCTCCATACATCGGCCGGCGCTTGCGCCGAGTCGAAGACGAGCGACTCATCACGGGCCAGGGTCGCTACGCGGGGGACATCAAGCTCGACGGTCTGGTCCACGTCGCCTTCTGCCGCTCCGTCCTGCCCCACGCTCTCATCCGCGCCATCGACCCCGAGGCGGCCAAGGCGATGCCCGGCGTCCTCGCCGTCTGGACCGCGGACGACCTGCCCGAGGTCGCCGGCGGCCTGAGCGATTGGGGTCCCGAGGACATGATCTCCAAAGGCCGCCCCATCCTGAACCATGACGAGGTCAACTACGTCGGGGAGGCGTTCGCGATGGTCGTCGCCGAGACCGAGTATCAAGCCCACGACGCGGCCCAGCAGGTCAGCGCCGAGCTGGATCCTCTGCCCGGCGTCGGCGACGTGACCACGGCGACCGCCACCGGCGCGCCGGCAGTCCACTCGGACATGAAGAACAATTTCGCGCGCCAGGGCTCGACCAGGTATGGCGACACGAAGGCCGCGTTCGGCGGCGACATCGTCACGGCGAAGATCCGCCTGACCACCGCGCGCATCGCGGGCGCCGCGATGGAGCCGCGCGCGGTAACCGCAACGCCAGACGGCGACGGCCTCAAGGTCTGGACCTCGACCCAGAACGTGTTCGGCGTCCGCGAAGCGATCGCAGGCGTGCTCGGCCTCGAGGACGAGAAGGTGCGCGTGCTGGCCGAGGACGTGGGCGGTGGATTCGGCGCCAAGGGCAGCGCATTTCCGGAGGAGGTGCTGACGGCGATCGCCGCATGGCGGCTCAAGCGGCCGGCGCAATGGGTCGCATCGCGGAGCGAAGACGGCGCCACCACTGCGCAGGGCCATGGCTCGGTGATCGAGCTGGAGATTGCGTCGGACCGTGCCGGCAAGCTGCGCGGCCTCCGGGGCAGTCTGATCCACGACCTGGGCGCGTACGCGGGATCGGGCGCCGGGCAGCCGGACATCATCGTCTCCCACATGCTCTCGGCCTACGTGCTGCCCGCGATGGAGATCGACTCGCAGCTCGTCTACACGAACGCAGTGCCAAGCGGATTCATCCGCGGCGGTGGCCGGCCGCTCGGCAACTACGCGATGGAGCGCGTGATGGACCGGCTCTCGCGAGAGCTGGACATCTCCCCCGCCGAGCTGCGCCGCCGCAACATGGTCCAGCCGGAGCAGATCCCGTTCACCACCGGATACCCCGCCGGCCGCCACGGCCTCGTCTACGACAGCGGCGATTACCCGCGACTGCTCGAGCTGACGCTCGAGAAGCTGGGCGACGTCTCGAGCAACGGCACGAAGGACGGTCGTCTGGTGGGCGTCGGCATCGCGTGCTGCGTCGAGTCGACAGGCTTCGGCCGTGGCGAGCCGGCCAGGCTGCGGGTCAACAAGGATGGGACCGCAGAGCTCTTCATCGGCTCGACGCCGCAGGGACAGGGCCACCAGACGATGGCGGCTCAGGTGGCCGCGGACCGTCTGGGCTGGCCGATCGACAAGATCTCGGTCAGCGCCGGCGACACCGAGCATGTGCCATTCGCGCTGCTCACCGCGGGGAGCCGCAGCGCGGTCCAGGTCGGGAACGCGACGTCAAAGGCCGCCACGTCGCTGCGCGCGCAGCTCCTGCGCCGGGCCGGCGAGGTGCTCGAGGCCGACGCGGCCGACCTCGTGCTCGAAGAAGGCGTGATCGGCGTGCGCGGCGCCCCGGGAAAGCGCATACCAGCGACGGATGTCGTGCCGGACGAGGGGCTCGAGGTCCTCGAGACATTCGACCCCAAGCGCGGCACGGCGTACTCCAGCGGCTGCCACGCCGCCGTCGTCGCAGTTGACCCCGACACCGGCCATGTCGAGGTCCTGCGTTACGTCATCGCCCATGACACCGGCAAGGCCATCAACGAGCTGATCGTCGAAGGCCAGATGCACGGCGGTTACGCGCACGGCCTGGGCTACGCGCTGTATGAGGCTGCGATGTACGACCCCGACGGCACCTTTCGCACCGCGAGCTTTCTCGACTACACGATCGTCAGCACCGGCGAGGTGGTCCCCGAGCCGGAGCTGGTGCACATCGAGACACCGACCGACGCCAACCCCGAAGGCTTCAAGGGCGCGGGCGAGAGCGGCACGATCCCCGCGCCCGCCGCAATCTCCAACGCGGTCGAAGACGCGCTGCGCAAGCGAAAGCCCGACGCGGTGATCGACCGCCTTCCGATCACCGCCGACCGGATCGTCGAAATCCTTGGCCAGTAGCTCTGTCGACTGACCCGCGCGCGACCACGCCCCCGATCAACGCGGGAGGAGTCAACTGGCGGCGCAACTTGGCGGCGCTCTGGTTCGCCGAGTTCACCGCCATCTTCGGGTTCAGCTTCGCCTTCCCGTTTCTGTCGATCTTCATCTCACACGACCTCGGCGTGCACTCGGGCCACGACCTCGACCTGTGGACGGCCGCCTCGGCCAGCGTGTCGGGCCTGTCGATGGCGGTGGCGAGCCCGATATGGGGTGTGTTCGGCGACATCTACGGACGCAAGCCGATGCTCATCCGCTCGATGCTCGGCGGCGCGATCACCGTGGGCCTCATCTTCTTCGCCCAAAACCCGGCCGAGCTGCTGGTCCTGCGATTCCTGCAGGGCGCAACCAGCGGAACAGTGGCCGCGGCGACGGCGCTGGTCGCGGCCGAGACCCCGCGCTCCAAAGTGGGCTGGGCGCTGGGCGTCGTCACCTCAGCAGTCGCTCTCGGCGGCGCGATCGGTCCGGTTGTGGGCGGCTTCGCGGGTGCGGTCTTCGGGCTGCGGCTAGTCTTCCTCGGCGGCGGCATCCTGCTCCTGCTGTCGCTCGTCCCCGTCCTCTTCATCGTGCGCGAGAGTCCGAGGTCGCGACTGCGCGGCCCGCGCGTGAGCACCCTCGCCCTGATCAACCAGCGGCCGGGCCTCAAGCAGCAGCTGGCCGTTCTCCTCGGCGCGCAGGGCCTGATCAGCGTGTGCAACTCCGCCACGCAGATCCTCGTGGTGCTGCGCCTGCTCGACATGGTGACCAGCGGTGTGTCCGCGTTGACCGGCGTCGGGTTCGGACTGGCGGGAATCGCGAGCAGCGGCGCCGCCATCGGTTACACGCGAGTGACGAGGCGCTTCGGCTATGTCCGCACGGCGGCCGGAGCGGCGGGGCTTGTCGCATGCGCCGTTGCCCTCATAGCGATCGCGCCGGTGCCGGGCCTCATCGTGGTGGGCATCGGCCTGAACGGCTTGTTCAGCGGAGTCGTGATCCCCGCGACGGCGAGCATGATCGGACTCGACACGCCGCATGAAGCACAGAGCACGGTGTTCGGGTTCAACGCCAGCTCGGTCGCGTTCGGTTTCTTCCTCGGCCCGCTCATCGCAGGCACGGTCGCCAGCACCTCCGGCCACCCCGCCGCGCTGTACGTGACCGCCGCGCTGGCGCTTGTGCTTGCGGCCATCCTCGCCGCGGGTGCGCGCGAGCCATCGCGATGAAGCGGCTGGGCTACGCGGCGATCGGCCTGGTGGCGGCAGCCGTGGCCATCGCGGTCGTGGTCACGCAGCACGCCAGCTGGTGGCAGCTCGTGGTGTTCGCGATCGCGCCGGACATCGCGCTGCTGTTCGGCTCGGGCCGTGGGCTCGAGCGCGGACAGCTCGCGCCGCGCGCAGTGCCGCTCTACAACGCGGTGCACCATTTCTGGGCGCCGGCCGTCCTCGTCGTCCTCGCTCTGCTTCTGCGCGAATTTGCGTGGGTGGCTGCGTGCCTGGCCTGGTGCGCCCACATCGGGTTCGACCGCAGCCTTGGATTCGGCTTACGCACGCGGGAGGGATTCCAGCGCGGGTAAAAGTCAGCTCTTCGCCTGGAATGGCTCGAGGTGCTCGAGGTCGGACTCGTCGAGCTGCGCAAACAGCGCCGCATCATCGCTGCGGGCGAGGAACCGGCGAGGCAGGATCACCTCGCTCTTGAGCAAGCCCTCCGGCAGGAGCACGACCCCGACCAGCTGGTCCTCGTCGAACAGCACGTCCTTGACCGTGCCGAGCTTCTTGCCGGTGTGGCCGAGCATCACGTTCTCCCCGCCGTCGATCTCCAGCTCGCTCGCGGGCTTGTTGGCGACCTGCTCCAGCCAGTGCGGGATCTCTGGGCCCGAGCCAAGCACCGCCGCCTCGTCCTCGACCTCCTCCCCGACGGTCTCGCCTTTTTCCCGGTAGCTGAGGTACGGCGGCAGGCGGCGAGCGTCGCCCGAGGTGAGGTTCAGGTCGACCCGGTCGTGGTCGACGTCCTTGACCACGTCGAGCGGCACGACGAGCTCGTCGTTCACGAGCATCGATCCGGGCGAGAGCCAGTGTCCCGAAAAGCCATGGTTCTCCTTGACGATCAGCGCCTTCAATTTGTAATCGCCGTCGACCAGGACGTGGACGAGCTCCCCGACCTCCTTGCCGTCGCTCGCGAAGACATGGGCGCCGAGGTGAAAGTCATCGGCCTTCAACGCAGATTCGGGCTCGGCCATCGGTGGCTTTAAGCGTACCCGCACGTTCGAACAGGACGTCGCGCGCGCGTGATCCTTTAATGTGGATCGTCCACCGCCATGGAACACAGAACCACGCCTCCGCCCAACGTGATCGACGAGAGCAAGAAGTACTCGGTCACGGTCCACACCTCGCGCGGCGACTTCGTGATCGCGCTCGTCCAGCCGAAGGTCGCCCCCGAGACGGTCAACAACTTCGTCTACCTCGCGAAGAACAAGTTCTACGAAGGGCTGACCTTCCACCGGGTCGTGCCTGGATTCGTCGTCCAGGGCGGCGACCCGCTCGGCGACGGGACGGGCGGCCCCGCCTACAAGCTGCCAGACGAGTCGAACCCGTCGAAGTGGCCGCGCGGCACCGTGGGCATGGCCTCGAGCGCCGCCGGAGTCAGCGGCTCGCAGTTCTTCATCACGCTCGGCGACGCGCCGTTCCTCGGCTCGAACGGCGTGTACAACCACTTCGGCCAGGTCACCTCCGGGATGGAGGTCGTGGACACGATCCAGGTCGGCGACACGATGCGATCGCTCGACGTCAGCGCCTCGTGAGGAGGCTTGTCCTATCCGGTTTCTTGCTGACCGCCTTCATGGTGGCGGCGTGCGGCTACTCCGACCCTTACGGCGGTGCGCCTCCGGTGGCCAACGAGAGCCCGGGCCCGTCCTCGTCGCCTAGCGTCTCGCCTGGCGCCGACGACTTCACCACCTGCAACACCGCGAAGGGCGTGACCTATCCGGACGGCCTGCAGATCACCGACCTGAAGGTCGGCACCGGCGACACGCTTATCAAGGGCGAGAACGCCGAGGTCCAGTACTCTGGCTGGCTGACGGACGGGCACCTGTTCGACTCGAGCCGCAGTCCGGGACGGGGCTCCTTCACGATTCAGATCGGAGTGGCGCAAGTGATCACAGGCTGGGACGAAGGGGTGCCCGGGATGAAGGTCGGCGGCAAGCGCTGCCTCAAGATCCCCGGACCGCTGGCTTACGGAGCGCAGGGGCAGACCGACCAGACGACCGGCGCGACCATCATTCCGCCCAACGCGACGCTGGTGTTCGAGATCGAGCTGCTGAGCGTGAAGCCGGGCCCGAGCCCAAGCCCGTCGCCGTCCCCCTCGCCGACTAAATAGAACGCTCTTCCCCACTTGGTGGGGAAGTACCGCCGCTTGCGGCGGGGATGGGGCATCGCGGGTATGCAGCCATCTGGGCAGAGATGGTTGCAATGAGGGCCAACCGATGCAGCCATTCGAGCGGTCGTCCTCAGCATCGACGCTGCCCGTCCTGGCTGCGGTAGTTAGATTTCATTCGTCGCGTGCGTATCTATGACGTGAGCGCAATCAGCGCGCCCCGGCCGGCGGTCTCCAACAATGACGCCGACCGTTTGGTCGAACTCTATTGGGAGCGGGCGTACCGGTTCGCGGCCATGGTCACTCGCAACCAGCACGAGAGCGCAGATATCGCGCAAGAGGCGCTGTTGAAGGTGCTCCGCCGGCAGGATCGATTCGATCCCGGCCGCGGCACCTTTGACTCCTGGCTGTGGCGCATCGTCCTCAACGTCGCCAGGGACGCGGGGCGCGCGGCCAGTCGTCGCCAGGCACTGCTGGAACGGTTACACGTTCTCGGCCGAGCTGAGCAAGGGCCCAACGCGGAAGAAATGGCCTTGCAGCACATGAACGATGAGCGGCTGTTGGCGGCGGTGCACCGTTTGACCAAGCTACCCCGGACGCTCGTCGCACTTCGCTTCGGTGCCCGCCTCTCGTATCGCGAGATTGGCGACCAGATGGGAATGACCGAGGCGGCGGCTCTGATGGCAACACGGCGAGCGCTGGCATTCCTGCGCAAGGACATCGAATCAAAGGAGACTCTCAGATGATCGAGCACCTTGACCCCCTGGCGTCAGACCCGCTCGCCCAGCGGCTTGAACAGATGGAGATCGCGATCCCTCGGGCGCCGCACCTGGCCGTCCTCACCTCCTCACCACGCCGGCGTCCTTCGGTCCGGGCGTGGCGCGGCGCCTCGCTGGCGGTGGGCGCAGCCGCTGTTGCGGTGCTGACCGTGACTGCAGCGGTGTATCCGGGCGGTCTTGTCGGCCTGACCCAGGACGCGCTCAAGGCAGCCGGCCTCTCACAGGAACAGGTCGCTCCGCTTACCGGTTCCGCCGCAAACGCGTATCTCAAAGTTTCGGTGACGGGCGGATACGCCGACCAGGTCAGCACCGTCCTGTTCGTCTCCGTGGACGAAACCTGCAACCCTTCGGCTCCTGGCTGTGGGATCGGTGCTCCGTACCTATCCGATCAGTTCGAGTCTCGCTACGAGATCATCGGCGGCGAGGGCATCGGTGTCGGTGCCTACCCGATTTTCTTCCAGCCGCTGGCCGGAGCAGCTATCCACGGGGCGCGTCTCACCTTGCACTTTCCGAACGGGAAAAACGAGCTTGTGATCCCACTTGCGGGCACACTCGCGCCTGGCAGAGCGCACGAGCTGGCGCTGCCTACCTCGATCGTCGACAGCAAGATGGACGTGACGTATGAGGTCAAGGACCTGCTGTATTCCGGCAGCTATCTCCAAGTGCATACACGCCTCGGTGGCCGACTGCAGAACGTGATCGTGCAATACCCGCCGTCAGGTCAGATGGTCCGCGGCGAATCATGGCCGGGAGTCTTTCTGATCGATCCATCCGGCCATTGGGAAATTCCACTCGCCAGTCTCCGACCAACCGTGACCGACCGTGTCCAGGACGAAACCAGGATCTTCTCCATAGCAAAACCCGGCACCTATCGCGTCGTGGTAGCAACGTCGGGTGACCACAATGCAGTCCCGGGCTCGGGTTGGAAGGTGCTGGCTGAGTGGACGGTCCAGGTGAGCTGACTTTGCTCGCAGATCAACCACGTGATTCCGCCATACGCGCACAGAGGGTTGAATCAAAGGACTGGATTCGGCAATTTCTGCCCAGATGTAGGGATGATCAGTGGCTGACCTGGACGCCTAGGTGAAACGTGAACACTGCAATCACAACGACGACCATGATCACGATCGCGATGCCGGCTCCTAACGCTCCCGCATTAACCGTGAATTGGCTTACCGAGCCGGGGTAGCGTCGAGCTAGTTCGTCAGCCGGCGCCGTCTCCCAATTGCCCTGCACCGGTACGTTCAATTCGTGCCCAAGTGCGGCAATGTCAAAAGCGCGACTAACCCGGAGTAAGACCCGGTCGTCGCGATCCAGGAGCAGCGCCATCGGGATTGGGACCGAAGCGGCCGTCCTGCTGCTGACCTGGACTATGCGAGTGACAGCAGCGCGATCGCAACTCTTGCCGCCGAGACCAGTCAAGGTCACTACGTGTCTCCCGATAAAGATCCTGCTTGTTTTGTAGAAAGCGAGCAACAGGACTGGCACGCCGGCCGCGAATGCAAGGATCAGGATCGCATCAACCCCAACCGCCGCCCATCCGTGCCCACGTATCGCTGCGTTCGAGTCAATGGCGGCTTTGACAAGGAGTCCAACCACGAATGCGCCCAGAAGCAGCCGGGGTGTCCGCACCCGCCGGCGGCTCGGCAGCAGTACGAGGCTTTGGGGATCACTCTCAGAGGCCGTCGGTCCAACAAATTGATGGATTGGAAGCCCGGCCGCGCTTTGGGGCCTGATCAATGCCAGCTTCTTCCGACGCCGTAGGCTCCATATGCCCGTGCCCAGCCCTGCTACGCCGAATGCCGTTATTAGACCGAACAGAAAGACGCCAGACGGGGTGCTCGATAGTTCGGAGGCAGGGTCATCGACGGTCGGGAAGTCGTCCTCGTGAATGATGAGCAGCCGCGCTTTGCCCTGCCAGTAGCGCACCGACACCTGATCGCCTGCGTGCACGTCGTCGCGGGCGAGGTTGATGTTGCCCACTGCGATGTCTTCAGTAGCGCGCGCCGTCCGGACGGTGATCGAGCCGCTCGTGCCGCTGCTGGTCGATTCATAGTTGGCGCCCGTAACCGTGCCTGGCAGGGTCTGATAGCAAGAGGAACTCAGTTGCTCGCACTCAGTCGCCGCCTGGTACTGCGATATGTCGCTCCGCGCTTGGAACCAGATGATCGCCAGGCCCAGGAGAAAGGCCAGACCGACCCCGATCGCTAGCACTCCGAACACGATTCGAGCCCAGGCCCAGATCCGAACCATGGCGCCGAGATTCTATGTCGCGTGAACGCAGTTCAAGTCCATCACGGATTGATTTCCGCTCTTTGAGACCTGGCCTGATCGGCCGAGCGGTCACTGTCGGTTGGTTCGCGTTACGGAAACTACGACCCGTGCCGCCTAGAATCGCAGCGCCGTGACCTCTAGACGGGCGCTGCGAGCCAATCCCTATTTTGATGAGCAGGCGAGGTGGTTTAGACGCCTCAGCTCCGGTGGCGGAGCGCTTCAGCGACCTCGATGAGCTGCGCGAACGACTGGATCGCGTCGGCGCCCGGCGATGGAACGCCCGACTCCACATGCTGGATTCGTCGAAGGTGGTCGACGGCGGCGGCGGCGATTCCCGCGGCTCCCCACTCGTTTGCGAGATCGGTTGCGTAGTAGGTCTCCAGGGCAGGCAGCGCAGGTCGGCTAACGCGACGCTATTCCCACTCCGCGACGAACATCATGGGAGGCGGCCCAGCCTCCGGGACGATGTCACAACGGTCCGTCCCCGCTCCGCCGAACCGGCCGCTACGGGCGTTGATCGCGATCGTTGCCTGGCACGACGGTCCTGACAGCTCGATCACCCACACTGGATATGGGCGGCACCCAAACCGGATTGGAAATGGCGGGACTATCAGACATTCCTGCACCCCATCCTCGCTGAACACCCCTGAACCGTTCGCGCTGGTGAAGTTGAAGTGCGTGCTGTTCGACTCGAGTTCGGTCTTCAAAACCTCGTAGCCAGAACCGCTGTTCGGCAGCACTTTGCGCGCGTCCGCTATGGCGTCGGCCTGCGAGATTTGCGTATGAGGGAGCGCGGCGGCCGCCCATGCTGTGGTAAGCGAGACTGCGGTTAGGGCCAGGACGACGGTGACAGCCGCGAATACGATGCGCCGGAACCGCCGACCCACCCCACGAGTGTAGGTGCTTCGGATTTAGGAAATGATCCCTGACGAAGGTAACCCGGATCGGCCGGAGCAGCGATGAGTCCGTGGTGGTTTGTCAGTCTCTACTACGTACGGAGCCAGGCTGAGTGCGGCCGGAGCAGGCCGTCGAGAAAGGAGTCATGAGATGACGCGGTACCTAATTTCGTTCCCCAGCGGCGCGATGGATCACATCCCCCAAGAGGAGCTCCCTGTCGTAGGAAAGGCTGCTCACGCGGTGGTCAAGGAGGCCATGGACGCAGGCGTGTGGGTCTTCGGCGGCGGGCTGGCCGAGGACGTGGATCCCGTCATGGTTGCCGGTGACGGGACAATCACCGCCGGCACGTACTCGCAGACCAAGGAGTTCAACGGAGGGTTCACCGTCCTCGACTTGCCCTCTCGGGAGGCAGCCCGGGAGTGGGCCGCGAAGATCGCCACCGCCTGCCGCTGCGCTCAAGAGGTCCGCGAGTTCATGCCCGACCCAGCGGTGGGCAACTGAGCGGAGCCCCAAATCGCCCTCATGCCCAAGCCTCCCGAACAGCACGGCCCGCTCTGGAGACGCCGCTGATCGAACGGACGGCCGCCGGCTCGGTGGCGTGATTTCGATATCTCTACAGGTTCTTACTCATGATCCACGAAGGGTGGTCGACCGGCTGCACTGTCCCGTCCGGCAAGAGATCGTCCCACCGGACGGAGGTCTCTCCTGTCGTGAGGTAACCGAGCCTCTTGTACAGGCGAATCGCTGCCTCGTTGACCTTCTCGACCTCGAGCGTCGAGTGCCCGGCGCCGGCCTCGTGGATAAGCCGCTCGGATTCTTCGACCAGCGCGGTGCCGAGTCCCTGGTCACGGAAACCCGCCAGCACGAGGACATGGGAGATGGTCCCATGCAGGTCGACCAGTGCGTGCCCAATCGGAAATCGGCCGCGTGCGAGCGCCACCAGCAAGATCCGATCGTCGGCCTCGATCGCGGGTCTGAAGACATCGGCGACATGTCCGCTCCAGGTCGCCAGCGCGGGCAAGTCGCGCGCCACTGCGCGCCGGATCTCGACATCAAGTTCCAGGTGCACCGTCCGGATCACTGCGGAAGAATTCTGCTCTCGACTGGTTAACGATTTTTGGTGCCGCCGTAGACTGCCCGCGGACCCCTTGTGGGGCTGAAAGCGATACTCGCTGAGCGACGATCTCGACCTGGTTCGCGTTACGGAAACTACGGCCCACCAGTTTGACCGTGTTACGTGCACTCACCCACTGGTAAGAGTGGCCTGTCCAGCATCCGCTGGACCGAACAAGCAGCCTAGGGTTCGACCGGTCTCGCCATGCTAACCCGGAAGCGATACGACGCCGCATCGAACATCGCGGCCGCGTTCGCTGCCACACGTTGCGCCGTCGCGTTGTCCGGCGGAATCGGGAGCGCTGCGATCTGGGCGAAGATCTCGTCGCTGGGCTCGTCTCTCGGTTGCCCCACCGCGACGTCCAGCTCCACCTGCTCGCGAATTCGCACCGCGCCGAACGGGTCCGCCGATTGAGGCACCCACACGACCGCTTCGCCAGATTCATCGGCTACGCCGATCCTCGCTCCTGCCGCGGCCCCGGCCAAGGCAACGATCCTGCCCTGGATCCGGCACGTCGCGCCCGGCTCGAGGGCGAGCATCGCCGCGATCTCGGTGTTGGCTCCACGGAGTGTCGCGTCCGCCGGGTTGATGCCCTGCGCGCGCTGCCAGTGCGCGGGCCAAGTCAACGATTGAGAAGGATCGATCGTGGCCAGGAGGTACAGCGGCCATGGCTGGCTGGCGGCTGCTGACTGCACCTCTTCTTCCGGGACGCTACTCGTCCACCACTCATTCCAGCGAGCGGATCCTGCCTCGACCCTCCCGGTAATGAACTCAAGGGCCCACCCGATGGACGGCGCATGCCGAACCAGGGGTTCGGCTATGGGGGCGAGCAGGAGCGCGCCGCCCGGTGGGCCGCCTGCGACACCGAGCTCGACATACAGGTACGTATGGCTCGCGTACGACACCGGAAAAAGCAGGCGCGGGTGCCCGAAGTCCTGGACGCCCCTGTCCCACATCTCCAATGACAAAGTCGGAGATTGCAGCTCCCCTTTGTCGATGAGCCAATCCCGATAACTGAGGCGCAGCCAGGCCCGCCGCAGATCAGGCGGGATGATGTACGGTGCCACACCATCGACGACTCGCTCAACGTCGGCGGCCGACGCGATCGGTTCGCTCTCGGGTACGCCCGCGGCACGGACTGCTTCCAAATAGCGTGCGAGCACTGTGCCTAGATCGCTCATTCAGCCAGCTTCCACTCCGCGCTTGCGGCGGGGCGATGGGAGAATCTCGAGCCGAAGCCGACTCACGGGTGCAAAGGTACAACGGTCTTAGGTTCGAGCTCCTGGAACCAACTGTGCCGCGTGAATGAGCCCGCCGAGGCTGATTGGCCGGCCGATCATAGTTGGGCGGTTCGCGTTACGGGAACCACGGCCCACCACAATTCGGCAGCGTTTCCATAACGCGAACCGAAGGCGCTTAGGGACACAACATGAGTCTGGAGGTGCGTTCGCCAAGCCCTTCCCATGTCTGGGCCGCTATTTCGTGTAGTCGAAGACGGTGACCCATTCCCCGGAACGAGCAATGTAGTTCCATGGGTCACTGAGGTAGTGGACAACCGCGCCGATGTGTTTGGCACCCCACGCCACTCCAACCACCTTGCCTAACTCGCCCCATCGCTCTTGGACTGCCAGGATCTGGTGAAACAGGTGCTCGTTTCGTTGGTGCATCACCAGTTCGAAGAACGCAGGCTCCTGGCCCTCAAGGAGAACCTCTTCGTTTGATGGCAAGTCGTC
Organism: Chloroflexota bacterium; assembly: GCA_005880915.1. GTDB lineage: Bacteria > Chloroflexota > Dormibacteria > Dormibacterales > Dormibacteraceae > 40CM-4-65-16. Next base: position 62,369 of record VBIW01000038.1, read on the forward strand.
GGTCTGGAGCTTCGGCTGCCAATCGTCAGGGTTGGCCACGTAGCGCAGCCAGAGGCCGTATAGCGGCGCCAAGAGCGGTATACCCAACCGCAGGCCGATGGGCATCTTGCGCCACGCAGCGTCGAATTCGGTCCCGCTAATGTCCGACTGTTGGACAGTCATATGGTCGATCGCGCGAGGTTCCGAACGCTGCGCCACAACCCCTCGGGCAGAGTTCGCCGCCAGCCGATAGGAAGATGTCAGCGCGCTAACAATTCGCGAGTCGACGCCTTCAGCTAGGACGAGGTCACATTCGGCCATCTTCTGCTCGACCTGCTCGTAGTACGCGCTCTCGCCGAGGTGGATCATCGGGAAAATCAGCCATACAAGCTTGGCTGCCGGGCTCGTCATTCTTACAATCGCAGCCCGCACCCCGATGGCGCTTACCTCGATCAGCTGCACAGGTAGCCCACGAAACGATCGTGAGGTTAGACCCTGTCCTCGGTGCGCCACCACCTGCTCACAAGATCAGACGTGGGCTGTCAGAACCGATTTGTTCCCATCACCGCCCACCATCCTTATGCCCGGGCGCACAGATGTTGATCGGCCGAGCGGTCACTGTTGGCTGGTTCGCGAGTAGACGGCCGACCGCTGAGCGACGACTGGATGGCGGTAAGCACACGTTTGTGTTTAGGGATACCGTCCGAAATTGTAAACGCGTTTTTTGAACTCGTTTGGGCGGGTTTTGCGGAATTGGCCGCGACACCCACTGCGACCCCCTTGCGAAATATTTGTCGGGTCTCGCCTTTCCAGAACGCGAACCGAAGTCGCCTGCCATTGATCGTTAAGGGGGTCCCGGACCCGGCTCATCTCCGGCAGACTCTGGTCCGGACAGCGGCAATGGCGAAGTGACCAAACCAAGGCTCGGACCCGCTCTCAATGACTTCGTGGCGGGGTATCCAGGACCGGCTGAAGCTCAATTCCGCGGTGGTTCTATCACCGTTGTCGCAGCCCTTATCTACGCTGACGGAATTCGTATCGAGTGGCGAATGCCATTGGCCCCCGATCTCGCGTGGATGGATGGCGTTGCTCTGACCGTGGAGCGGGACGTGCCCAAGGAAGTCAGCGGATCACCGGAAGTCATTGACGCGTCATTGAGCGGTAAACGCCTGCGTGAGCTATGGGGTCGAGCCACCTTGTCTGACGACCGCGGTCGTGAGTTTGGGCTCTCGCTTGAGCGGTCCGGCCCCCTGGATCTGTTCGGCGGCTCCGAGGGCACGGCCACTTGTAGTTGCCAGCCACCGGCAGACTCCACCGAACTGACGCTCCTCATCGGTGGGGCCGATATCGTGATTTCTCTTACATCAGACCGACGACCGGAGGACCGTCAATCGGCACTCTTCAGAACAGGTTATCCAGGGCCGATGCCGATCCCCTTCCATGACGGTGCAATCAAGCTCATCTCGACGTTGGTCTACGAAGACCGGATCGGGATCGAATGGCTCGCCAATCCGGTCCCCGATCTCTCTTGGTTGTTTAAGGACACTGTGTCGGATCACCTCATGCCCCAGATTGCAGACGAGGAGCAAAGGCTCATCGCAGCCCAAGCGAGTATGAATTTCAGAAGAACGTTCGCTCTTTGGATGGGCGCTCGCCTGACTGACGATCTGCGCACGCCGTATCAAGGCGCACTGGGGAACTCAAGCGTCTCCAGTTCCGGCTTAAAGGGGGAGGTCTACTTCACTCCGAGCCCGCCGCCAGGCGCGCGTGAATTGAATCTGGTGCTGTACGACCTCTCTGTCTTCATCCCGCTCAGACGCCGCTAAGGGCACTCCGAGAAGGTGGCCAAAACGGCTACTGTCGGCGCGGCAAAGTCGAATGGCCAGAGGTCCACGGATTGCTCAGAACGGCCACCGTCCGCGGTCGCTCGGAAAAAAGTGCCTCGACGTGTTCGTCGAACTCAACTTCATTCGCGTTCGCTCAAGCGCGGGCTTACCTCCCGTAATCGGATAGCCCTGCGTCAGCCTATTCTTCCGCGAGAAGGTAGGGCGAATGGACGTCGTCGAGTGGCTGTTGGAATCCGACGCGGCGATCCGCTGGCAGGTCATGCGTGACCTTACCAACACGTCCGAGGACGATATCGCAGCGGAGAATGCCCGAGTCGCAACCGAGGGCTGGGGCGCGCGGCTGCTGGCCCTCCAGCGGCAGGATGGTCACTGGGACAAGAGCACTCCCGCCAGACTTACGTCGGCTGAGGCGATCAGTTGGTGGAAGTCACTGCCACCCGAGAGACAAGGCACGCTCTTTCCGGAATGGACCTCCACCGCCTGGAGCCTGATGCTGTTGCGGGCATTTGGACTCGATCCCGCCGGAGACGAAGCGCGGCAGGCCATCCGTCGGGTCCGCGAGCGCGTCGCGTGGGAGCACGATGGCGAGCCCTTCTTTGCGGGCGAGGTGGAGCCTTGCATCAACGGCAAAGTCGTTGCGCTTGGAGCCTACTTCGGCGAGCAGGTCCACGGCATCGTCGATCGGCTCCTCGGTGAGCAAATGAGTGACGGCGGGTGGAACTGCGAACAGGAGAACGGGTCGACCCGTGGGTCGTTCCATTCGACGATCGACGTGCTTGATGGCCTGCTCGAATATGAGCGAGTCACCGGCGGCTCACTCGCGGTGAGCGCCGCGCGCCTCCGCGGTCAGGAGTACCTCCTGGAACGGCGGATGCTCCGCAAGTTGTCGACGGGCGATGTGATCGACGCGGCCTTCACGCAGTTCTCCTACCCGACCTATTGGCACTACGACGTGCTCCGAGGTCTGGACTATATGCGCGCTGCCGGCGCCGCTCAGGACGAGCGGATGGCCGAGGCGATCGACCTGGTCGAGTCCAAGCGCGATGCGGAAGGCCGCTGGCCACTCGAGAATCCCCATCCCGGCCGGATCCACTTCACCATGGACGAGGGTGAGGGTAGACCGAGCCGGTGGAACACCCTTCGGGCCATGCGTGTGCTCAGGTGGTACCGGCAAACTCCACGATCGGCCTCATAAGGAGCTGGTCCGGAACCAGGTGGGTCAAGCTAGGTCGAAGCTGCTTCAACGGCCCGGGATCTGGATCGGCCTACCGACGAAGGAAGGCACCGCCAAACCTACCGACAAGCTGTTGCGAACGCGACACCAGCCGCTACCACATGATTGCCTTGTTGCCACGGGTTGTGTCCCTGCGATTCGGAGGATGGCGATCGCCCCAACGTTGGTTTGTGGGCTTCTTGGCTGCTGGCTTCCTCGTCCTCCTCGCTTTGATCGAGATCACCTTCCGACGGTTTCCAAGCAGCCTGGTCTCCTCCGGCACCGGGCCAAAGGCGAACGTGGCCATCTGGTTCGGATCGGACGGCGCGGGTCTGTTCTATATGGGTCTGGGAGCGGTTTACGCGGCACTGTACCTATGGGTCAGTGCGCAAGTCAGGCCGTCCGAGAACGCATGGCGCGTCGGGGCGATGTGGGGCGTGGTTTCGGGGGCGGTCTGGATGGTCGTGACCGCGATCACGGATTGGATTCCCGATATAAGCGTGCTTCGGCCCTTGAGCCTGCTCGTCGTATTGGGTTCGCCCGTTATCGCCGGAGTGCTTGCCGCCAGGGCTGGTGAATCCGTGCGCGATCGCACGCTCGCAGGCTTCTGGTGTGGGGTGGTCAGCGCGGTGCTTATCGCCGGGAGCATCGTGGGATTGGACAATGCTTTCGCAACGACCCTCGAGCACTCGAGGTGGATGCACGACCCAACTTGTCCCCAGGCTGCCGGGTCGGCCCTCGCCGGCTGCGAGATCGGAGACGACCTCGGATTCGTCGACGTCGAGCTCACGCTGATCCCGCTCGTGTGGGCCGGTCTGGGGGCGATCGGCGGGGCAGTCAGCCTGGCGTTCGCGGACAGGGCCGTTTCGCCTAGGACTCGAGAGCGCGCAGACGTTTCCAGCGGTGGCGTCGGCGCCAGTCGCAAGACGGCGGTAAGAGCACCGATCATCTTTGGATTCATGTTGCTGACCTTGTTCGTGGTCGAGATGATCCTGAAGCTCGTGTAGGGAGTCGCGTTTTAGACTGGGCCTGTGGACATGAAGCTCGAGCTCGTCCCAGTTCCTGTCGCCGACGTCGACCGGGCCAAGGCTTTCTATGTCGACCAGGTCGGCTTCCACCTCGACCACGATCATCAGGTCACGGACCAGCTGCGTTTCGTGCAGCTCACTCCGCCTGGATCCGCGTGCTCGATCGTGATCGGAACCGGGATCACCGAGATGGCGCCTGGCTCTCAGAAGGGGCTGCAGGTCGTGGTCAGGGACGTCGAGGCGATCCGCCAGGAGCTTGCCGGCCGCGGAGTCGAGACCGGCGCAGTCGACAAGCAGCCGTGGGGATGGTTCATTTACTTCAGCGACCCTGACGGCAACACGTGGTCGGTGCAGCAGATCGTTTCACGCGCATAGTCACGCCGACGAGGCTGAACCGACCGCGTCTGTTATGTGACGGTCAGCGTCCCCTTCATGCCGGATCCTTCATGGCCAGGCTGGGTGCAGAAGATCACGTAGGTGCCGGCGGCGATGTCGTTGACGTCGAACTCCTTCGAGTCGCCTGCCGAGATCAGCTCGCTCGTGGCTATGCGATTGTTCGAGCTGTCGCGAATCGCGAGGTCGTGCTGAGTGGTCCCCGAGTTGACGAGCCAGAAGATGACCTTGCCGTGCGGGGCGGTGATCGTCCCGGGATCGAACTTGAATTCCGTCATCGTCACCTGGATCGAACCCGCCGGCTGGCCGCCACCGCTGCTCCCGCCGCACGCCGCGAGCAAAGCCACCGCGACCAGCCCGACTGCGAGCGCTCTCACTTTCCTGCCGTGATCCCCACATAAAGAATGATGAAAAGGAAGATCCACACCACGTCCACGAAGTGCCAGTACAGAGTCACCGCCGCGGGACCGACGTGGTTGCGCGAATCGAACTGTCCGCGCGACGCTCGATAGAGGATGAGGGTCAGAAGGACGAGCCCGCCCAAAACGTGTGCGCCGTGGAAGCCGGTCATCGTAAAGAAAGCGCTGGCGAACGTGTTCGCGGTCAGGTTCAGGCCGCGGTGGAAGGCGTTGATGAACTCGTACAGCTGGCCGAACTCGAATGCGAGTCCAAGCACGATGGTGCTGATCTGGAGCAGGAAGAAGCGACGCCGGTTGTCGTGGGCGAGGCCATCCAGGGCGAAGTGGCAGGTCACGCCGCTCGAGAGAAGCAGCACCGTGTTGATGGCGGGAATGCCCAACCAGCTGACGTAGTACTCGGGCGACGCGCTCGGCGCCTTGGGCGGCCACTGGCCGGCAGACCCGAACAGGTAGAAGTACATCGCGAACAGGCTTCCGAAGAACATCACCTCGGAGGCCAGGAAGATGTACATGCCCATCATGCCGGGCTTGATCGCCGGGTACTGGGGGGTCGGCTCCCGCTGCATCGAGGCGACAGCCATCAGCCGTGCCCCTCACCATGCGTCTGGGGTCCGTCGGCGGGAAACATCCGCACGTCCTCCACCAGCACCCAACCTACGACGCCGTAGAGAAAGATCAAGCCGCCGATCACCGCAAGCACGATTCGCGCCGTGGCCGAGAACGGAATCGCGGCGAGGCCGAGGAACAGCGCGCCGACGCAGATGATGAACGGGTAGTTGCTGTTGGGAAACAGGTGGATGCCGAGCTCATGCGCGCGCGCCGCGTAGTCGATCGTGACGTCGACCGGTTCGGGCGGCAGCTCCACGTCGAATCGTGACGCCTTCGCCCGCGCGGGGTCTGCGCTGCGCCAGGCTTTGAAGGCCGCGGACGCCATCACGCTCGATGGCCAGAGCTTGTAGCCGCAGTTGCGGCAGTGGTCCACGAAGCGGGCCGTCCGCAGGCCGCAACGGGGGCAGTCCACGGACAAGCTCGGATTGGACACATCGACGTATCGAGGCTTATGGGCTGCGGCCACAGTCGCTTCTGGATTCTATCCGGTCGCCGCAGGCGGCACCCGGTCGCAATTCGGGCCGTCGATATACTTCACGCTCGTGATCGCACGCGCTCGCGCGTTCCTCATCGCCGCTGGACTCGTCGCGTCTGCAATCGTTCTCAGCTCATGCGGTACTGGTGGCCTCAGCCCCATCTTCCCCACGCCGGTCTCGCCGAACGGGCAGGACATTTACACCACGTACCTCTGGATCTCGGTTCCCGCGCTCGCAATCTTCATCGGGGTCGAGGCGGCGCTGCTCTGGGTTGTCCTCCGCTACCGACGGTCACGCCAGCCTGCCGATTACATGCCGCCGCAGGTGCACGGCAACACGAGACTCGAGATCGTGTGGACCGCCATCCCGCTCGTCATCGTGCTCGGGATCGCCGGCTACAGCTTCAACACCTTGCTCAAGGATTTCCAGCCGATCGACAACGCGCAGATGGAGGTGACCATCAGCGGCCATCAGTTCGGTTGGGACTATGACTACCAAAACGGGGTCGTGGTCCACCAGGAGGGCACGCTGGCCGGCGAGGTGCCGCCCTTCGTGGTGCCGACAGGCACTTTGATCAAGCTCAGGTTCCGGGGCACTGACGTCATCCACTCGTGGTGGGTGCCCGCGATCTCGGGCAAGACCGACGCGGTACCCGGCTATGACAACTTCTCGTGGCTGAAGATCGACCAGGTCGGAACCTGGCACGGCGAGTGCGCGGAGCTGTGTGGAGTCGGTCACGCCACGATGCAGATCAACGTACAGGCGATGAACCGGGCCGACTTCGACAGCTGGATGAACCAGCAGAAGGCGGCGTTGGCTTCGCCATCGCCCGCTAAGTAGGATAGGGAGCGGATGGCCACCACAGCCCTTCCGAGGCCGAAGGCCTACGACGACACATTTTTCAAGCCGATCAGCCTCTGGCTGACCACCACCGATCACAAATTGATCGGGATCATGTACATGGTCACCGGGGTCTTGAGCTTCGTGATCGGCGGCATCTTCGCCCTGATCGTCCGGCTCCAGCTCTCGCAGCCCAACCTCAAGGTCGTCGACCCCGAGACCTACAACCAGCTGATCTCAGCGCATGGAGTGACGATGATCTTCTTCTTCGTCACGATCTTCCTGACCGGCATCGCGAACTACATGGTGCCGATCATGGTCGGCGCGCGCGACATGGCGTTCCCGCGCGTGAACCTGCTGGGCTTCTGGCTGGTCCCGGTGTCGATCATTCTTTACTACAGCGGCTTTTTCACCGGCGGCGCGCTCAACGCGGGCTGGACCGGCTACGCGCCGCTGACCGAGAAGGCCTACAACAGCCACTCCCTCGGCGTCGACTTCTGGGCGCTCAGCATCATCGTTTGGGCGATCAGCGGGATCATGGCGTCGACGAACTTCCTGACCACCATCGTCGCCCTGCGTGCGCCGGGCATGCGGTTCTCGCGGCTGCCCCTTTTCGTCTGGGCCCAGATCTCGACCTCGATCCTGCTGCTGGTCGTGGGCGCGCCGCTGGCGGCGGCGATGATCCTGCTCGAGTTCGACCGCCAGCTCGGAACGCAGTTCTTCACGACGGCGGGACGGCCGGTGCTGTACCAGCACCTGTTCTGGTTCTTCGGCCATCCCGAGGTCTACATCATGATTCTGCCCGGTTTCGGAATGATCTCCGAGATCATTCCGGTGTTCGCGCGCAAGCCGATCTTCGGCTACATGTCGATGGTGGCCGCGCTCTTCGGCATCGTCTTCCTGTCCATGACCGTGTGGGCGCACCACATGTTCACGGTCGGGATGAACGTGTACGTCGAAGGCTTCTTCATGTTGATGACCATGCTCATCGCGGTCCCGACCGGGATCAAGTTCTTCAACTGGATCGCGACCGCCTGGTGGGGTTCGATCGAGTTCACGGTGCCGATGAAGTTCGTCTTCGGCTTCCTGGCCACCTTCCTCATCGGCGGCCTCACCGGGATCTACCTCGCCTCAGTTCCAGTGGACACGCAGCTGCACCAGTCGTACTACGTGGTGGCCCACCTCCATTACGTGCTCTTCGGCGGCAGCGTGTTCACGATCATGGCGGGCATCTACTACTGGTTCCCCAAGATCACGGGGCGAATGCTTGGACACAAGCTCGGCGAGTGGAACTTCTGGACTCTCTTCATCGGCTTCAACGGAACGTTTCTCATCATGCACACGCTCGGCCTCGAAGGGATGCCGCGCCGCATCGCCACCTACGCCAACGAGGCGTGGGCGACGACGAACCTGATCATCACGTTCTCCTCCTTCCTCATCGCCTTCTCGGTCGCCTTGCTCCTGGTCAACATCGTGCGCAGCTGGGCCAGCGGTGTGATCGCGGGCGACGATCCCTGGAAGGGCAACACGCTCGAGTGGGCGACGAGCTCTCCGCCTCCGCCGTACAACTTCGAGCGTGTGCCGCCGGTGCGCAGCTTCATGCCGGTGCGCGACCTGCGCGAGTCAGGCGAGCTGGCCGAGTCCGAGCCACTACCGGCCCCGGCCTAGAGCCCTCCCAACTCAGGGGGAGCCGACTCTTCCCCACGCAGTCGGGAAGTACCGGCTCTTCCCCACGCAGTGGGGAAGTACCGCCGCTTGCGGCGGGGATGGGGCACCGCCGATTCCCGCCCCGGCCTAGAGTCCTTCCAACTCAGGGGGAGCCGGCTCTTCCCCACGCAGTGGGGAAGTACCGCCGCTTACGGCGGGGATGGGGCGCCGCCGATTCCCGCCCCGGCTTAACCCTCTCCCGCAGCATCGGGGTGCCGCAGGACCTCGACGCCTCGCTCGACCGACCAGCGCAGCAGCTTCTTATCGTCGCCAAAGCTGATGAAGCCGGCACGCTCGACGTCCACAGAGAAGAGGTGGTACGGCTCCTTCGGCCGCCAGCTGATCGCCGCATTCAGCACATCCGAGTAAGCCTGCCGCCGATCCGGCTCGGGCACGTCGGCGACCGAGCCGTAAAGCTTCAGGTCGCCGACCTTCGGCTCGCGGTCCACCTGCACGGTCGCGATCGTGATCCGCGGATCGCGCAGCAGGTCGAGCGCCTTCTTCGACTGCCACATCATGCCCAGCAGCAATTCGCCGTCCACCACATAGGTCTCGCACGGGCTGATCCGCGGCCACCCGTCGGCGCGGATGGTGCCGAGAAGCAGGATGCCATTCGCTGCCATCCGCTCTTCCGCGAACTGGGCGAGCTCAGGCGCGGCGGCCGAGAACTCCCGCCAGTTGATCAGTGATGCTCGGCGGACTCGGTCTCCAGCGCCGCTTCTTCAGCGGCGCGATTCCGAGCGTCGCCTCGAAGCACCCACCAGCCGAGGCCAGCCACGCCCAAGGCAGCGACCAAGAAGGCCAGGCTCATCCACAGCCACGCGGGCACCCATTCACCGGCGAGAAAGACCACGGGTCAACATTATCGCCAAGCGACGACCTTCGGCCACTGCGTGCCGGTAGGGTGTTACCAGATAAAGGCCGTTGATCAACCTCATCGACATCCTGATCCTGATCGCGACCGTCGTCGGGCTTGCAAACGGATACCGGCGCGGATTCTGGCTCTCGCTCGCCCAATACGTGGGTCTGCTGATCGGCGTCCTTCTCGGCGCCGCGTCGGCGCGGACGGTGCTCGACTACCTCGGAATCAACAACGCGAGCGCTCGGCCGCTTGGCGCCGTGCTCGTGCTGGTGATCGGCGGAAGCCTCGGCTCGAGCATCGGCTTCGCGGTCGGCGAACCGATCCGGCGCCGCATCCTGCGCACCGGCGTCCACACCTCGACGGATTCCATAGCGGGCGCCGCGCTGTCGGCGTTCGCTGTGCTTCTCATGTGCTGGTTCCTCGGCCTCAGCTTTTCGCGCGGTCCAAGCCCCGAGATCGCGCAGCAGATCCAGAAGTCGGTCGTGCTGCACGGGCTGGATTCGATAGCGCCGCGCCCGCCCCCATTTCTCGCCAGCGTGGAGCAGGTCCTGGCCGGAGTCCAGTTCCCGCCCGTCTTCGCCGGCCTCGAGCCAACGCTGCCAGGCGCCCTACCGGTTCCTGCCTCGATAGACACCCCTGGCGTGAAACAGGCCGATCAGAACGTCGTCAAGGTCTCGAGTCTTGGATGCGGCGGCATCGTGACCGGTAGCGGATTCCCCCTCGGCAGCGGCTACGTGATCACCAACGCGCACGTGGTCTCGGGCACGACGTCGCACGGGATCCAGAAGGTGGACGGCACGACGCTTCGCGCCGAGGTCGTGTACTTCGACCCGGAGCGGGATGTGGCGGTGCTCTACGCACCGGGCTTCACCGCACCTGGTATGGCGTTCGCCCCGGCGCAGCGCGGCACGCAAGGCGCAGTCATCGGTTATCCGGGAGGACAGTCGGAGAAGACGGTCCCTGCGGTGGTCGACGGCGCGGTGATGGCCGAGGGTCGCGACATCTACAACCAGAACCTGGTGACGCGCCAGATCTACGTCCTCCAGGCAAGCGTGCGGCCGGGCAACTCCGGCGGACCCCTGATCGACCTCCAGGGCCACGTGCTGGGCATGGTGTTCGCGACGTCGGCGAGCGACCCGAACCAGGCTTACGCGCTCACCGATGACGAGATCGCACCCGACATCCGCGACGCCGAGGCCAACCCCTCAATCAAGGACACCAGCCACTACGAGTGCGCGGCCTAGCCCGATTCTGATTCGGGCTTAGCCTCTTCGATCAGCATCACCGGGATCCCGTCGACGATCGGATAGACCACTTTGCAGCTGGGACACCGCAGCTGATCAGGCGCCTTCAACTCCACCTTGGTGTGGCACTTTGGACAGGCCAGGATTTCGAGAAGTTCTTGAGAGATCACGGGCGCATGGTAGTACGGTTGCGCCTGTGATTTTGAGGCGGCTCTACCTGTACCTGGTGAGCGCCGCGGCGCTCGGCCTTTTGGCGGCCGGCCTCTCGCTTCTAGGCGCCACGGTACTGCTCTTCGTCTTCAACGATCCGACCGCCGATGCAAGCCGCGCCCAGCTCGCCATCTTCACCGCGATGACGGTGGTCGCCGCGCCGGTGTGGGCGGTCCATTTCTGGTTTGCCCGCCGCTTCGCGATGCGCGACCCGTTCGAGCGCGCATCGGCGCTGCGCCGCCTCTACCTGTACTTCGCCTGCCTGGTGACGGCCCTCGCGGCGACCCAAACACTCGCCTACGCGTTCGCCATGGTGCTGCAGCCAGTCCTCGACAACCAGCCGGGCAGCTGGCTGACCGCGGCTCAGCTGGGCTGGGCGACCTTCGTCCTGGTGGCGATATTCGCTTTCCATTTCCGGACCGCGGCGAGAGACCGTGCGGCGGTGCAGGAGGAAGGCGCGTCGGCAACGCTGCGCCGCTGGTACATGTACGTCGCGCTTCTTTCCGGTCTGCTGATGATGCTGACCAACACCGCGCTCTTGCTCCAGCAAAGCTGGACGCAGCTCGTCGGCGGCACCTCTACGACAGCCTTTCCCAAAGGCGGCGGCGGCGGCTTCGTGTCGGCCCTGGCGTTCGCGGCCGGCCCGGCCATCGCGGGCGCGGTCCTGTGGGGCTTCCACGCGCGGGCGATCGCCGTGGGTCACCTGTCGGACGACCGCCACTCGACGCTGCGCGCGCTCGCGGGATTCATCGCCGTGGCGAACGCGATGGTGTACGCCCTGTTCGGCGCGAGCCAGATCCTCTATTACGGCCTGGCGCGACTTCTCGGCGTCAGCGACCCCGGCGGCGCCGGGACCAACGTGCTGGCAGCCGTCGGGGCGCCCGGCTCGCTTCTGCTCGTATGGGGAGTGGCCTGGTTCCTGATCAATCGCCGTCTTGCCCGAGACGCCGGCACGCAGGAAGCAGACCGGCAGGCAGGCGTGCGCAGGCTCTACACGAACCTGGCGGCGCTGGTCTCGCTCGCGGTCTGGGCGATCGGAGCCGGCGGCCTGCTCGGCACGCTCGCCAAGCAGCTCGAGGCGCCGATCATCGGCGTGCAGGCGACCGACTGGAAGGATCCGATCAGCCTGTGGATCACGCTCCTCGTCGTCGGGGCGGCGATCTGGGCGGCTTACTGGCGCCCGGCGCCATGGGCGGCCGACCGGCAGTCGCTCAGCCGCAAGCTATATGTATGGGCCGCCCTTCTTGGCAGCATCCTGGCGGTGCTCGGCGGAGGCGTCGGCATGCTGAACTCAGTCCTGCAGCAGGTCTTCAGCGCCCACCCTCGCTTGAACGACGCCGGCAACCTCGGCGTGGGTCACTACCTGGCCGTGATCGTGGTCGCCGCCGGCGTCGGCTTCTACCACTGGCGCGTCCTGCGGGCTGACGCGGCGTCCCGACCTCCCAAGGTGGGCGTCGCCCCGGCACCCGCCACCGCGGTCGCCATCGTTGCGACATCGTCCGCGGCTAATGCGCCGGCGCCCGCGAAGGAGGCTCTCGGCGCGCACGCCCGCAGCTACACGCTCATCGTCACCGACGCGACCGACGACGATGTCCACCAGGCGCTGGCGGAGCTTCCGCCGCACGCCGGCTACAAGCTGACACCGACCGAACAGACCGTTGACGGACGCTGACGCCCAGGCGTATCTCGACCTGGTCGACTGGCGGCGACGCGTCGGCGACCTGTACCGGACGACGGGTCCGGATGCTTTGAGGCGATTCCGCCAGGGACGCGACCGGTTGTTTCGCGACCACCCCCAGTCCCCCATCGAGCTCGACGAGCGCGATGCCTTCTCGGGCCTGCGCTACTTCGAAGCGGATCCCGCATATCGCGTCACCGCGCACTTCGAGGCGGGCGACGGGAGCGAGCTCGTGATCGACACCGGCGGCGAGGATGGCGCGGTGAGGTACCGCCGAGCCGGCAGGCTCGAGTTCACGCTGCTCGGCCAGTCCTGCGCGCTGACGGTGCTCAGCCTCGTCCAGTACGCGGGCGGGCTGTTCGTGCCGTTTCGCGACCTGACCTCAGGACATGAAACGTATGGCGGCGGCCGCTATCTGTTCGACACGGCCAAGGACACCGACGGACTCGTCCTCGAGCTGGAGCCGAGATCGCCTGACCTGTTCATCGACTTCAACTACGCCTACAACGCCTCATGCGCGTACAGCCCGCGTTGGGCATGTCCGCTCGCGCCGCCGGAGAACCACCTCCAGGTCGCGGTGCACGCCGGAGAGCTCAACTACAAGAGCTAGGCTCGGCCGAGCCTCATGCGGGTACTGCGCTCCCTCGGACAGCCTTGATCAGCTCGCCCGCAAGCGCGATCGACTCCCTCGTCGAAAAGATGTTGTTGTTGAGGGTGAATCCGCCAAAGCCGGCTTCCATGTACTGGCCGATCACCTCGGCACCCTGCGCCACCGACACGATCATCGCCATCGCGCGCCGCTCGGGGTGCAGACCTTCGACGATTGCCTTGGCCTCCTTCTCGTTCTCCGCCAGCACCAGCGGCAGGCCAACGGTCAGCAGGATCTCGGACGGGTCGCGGTTGACGGCGGCGCAGTGCTCTTCGAAGACCTTCTTCTTCCGCTTCAGGTCTTCGAGGTTGCCGCCGAACCAGTGGCCGATATCGCCATGCTCGGCGAGGATGCGCAGCGTCCGCCGCTCGCCGCCACCGCCGATCAGGATCTTCGGGCCTCCCGGCTGAATCGGCCTTGGCACGTTGAGCACGCGCTCGATCCTGTAGTGCTTGCCCGCGAATGACGGCCGCTCTTCGGTGAACATCAGCCTGGCGATGGTCACCGCCTCGTCGAGCCGGTCCATGCGCTCTTTGATCGGCGGGAACTCGATGCCATAGCCCTTGTGCTCGTCTTCGTTCCACGCGGCCCCGATGCCGAGGATGGCGCGGCCTCTGGAGATGACGTCGAGCGTGGTCACCTCTTTGGCCAGCAGCGCTGGATTCCGATAGGTGACGCCGGTAACAAGAGTGCCGAGCTTGACGCGCGACGTTTGCGTCGCCACCGCGGCGAGCGTCGTGTACGCCTCCATCATCGGCTCTGTTTCCGGACCGATCCCGCGAATCTGATAGAAGTGGTCCATCACTGTGACGAGGTCGAAGCCGGCTTTCTCGGCCGCCTTCGCGTTCTCTACGACGCGGTCGAAGAGCTTGTTGTGGGGAACCCCGGGAAACGTGAAGCTGGGCATGTGAAATCCGAAAAAAGCAGCCATGTTGATGACAATACCGGCACCGGTATTACCATTCCATGATGGCCTGGAAGACGCTGGCCTGGGTCGCGGTGGCCTTCGTGCTACTGCTCACCGGCACGGTCATGGTCTTCGAGGCTTTCGACCGCAACTCGAACTCCGCCAGCGACACGATCCGGCCGTTCGTGATCACGATGGCGCCGGTCTGGGCGGTGGCTATCGCCGCCGCGCGGGTGCTCCTGCGGAGCGACCGAAACTAAGCCCAGAACCAGAGCCCTATAGATAGAATTTGTAGGGTCCGGGTGTGGCTATAGAAGAATCCCGTAACGGGAAACCGAGCGGCATCCAGCTCGTCCAGGTCGAGGGTTTCCTCGAGGTGGCCCGCAGGGGCAGTGTCAGCCGGGCCGCTGAGGCGCTCTTCATCACCCAGCCGACCCTGACGGCGCGCCTCCAGGGCCTGGAGCGCGAGCTCGGCACCCCCCTTTTCCTCCGCACGCCGCACGGGATGCGCCTCACCGATGCCGGGCGCGCCTGGATCCCGTTCGCCGAGCGCGCGCTGCGCGCGCTGGTCGACGGGCGGGATGCCCTCGAGCAGGTGATGACCGCATCCGCCGGCCATCTGATGATCGCGGCGGCCCCTGCCGTGAGCACCTACGTGCTGCCCGAGCTGCTCGAGCAGTTCGTGGCAGCCCATCCGCGGGTCGAGGTCTCGGTGCGGACGGGGCATTCTGAAGACGTGGTCGAGCTCGTGCTGCGCGACGAGGTGCAGATCGGGCTGGGCCGCGCCATCCGCCACCCCGACCTCGAGCTGCGACCGTTCCACACTGAGGATCTCGTGCTGGTGTGCGCGCCGGACCATCCCTTCACCGGACGGCCATCGGTCGCGATGTCCGAGGTGGCCGGCCAGAAGCTGATCATGTTCGATCGCACGTCGAGCTACTACGAGATCACGCAGGGCGCGTTTCTCTCTGCGGGCGTCAGCCTTCGCGGGTTGATGGAGCTGGACTCGATCGAAGCCGCGAAGAAGATGGTTGAGCGGGGCCTGGGCGTCGCGCTGCTGCCGGGGACGGCGGTCGCGCGCGAGGTGGCCGGCAAGACCCTGTGCGTGGTCAAGATGAAGGACGCCCCGCCGATGCAGAACTCGATCGTCGCTTACAGGCGCCGCGACGCGGGCAAACCTGAGGGCATCGCGGCCGCATTCCTGGAGCTGATCGAAGCCAGATAGAACGCTCTTCCCCGCTTGCGGGGAAGTACCGCCGCAGGCGGGGATGGGGCCGCGACAATACGGATGCCAGCCTTTGGTAAACGCACAGACCGCTCGCATTCAACATCGGTTTTTCCGATGGGTCTCATCAAATCAATCAATTTGACTTATATCGATTGCATCGTTAGCTTGAGTCTCATGGACAGCGACAAGCGGACCGCAGAAGCAGAGCGCGAGCCCTCCACGCACGAGTGCGAGTGCCCCGAACCCTGCAACTGCGATCACGACAACGAGTAGTCCCGCGGACTCTCGGCGTTAGCCACACAAAGCTGATCTCAAGGAGGCCCTAATGGATCTCGTCTCCACGCCCCTCCTCCCAGAGGGCTACAAAGTGCCGGCTTCGCGGAATGAGCCGCCGAGCAAGCGGCTGCGCCGCCTGCTGGCGGACAAGCCCTACGTGTTCGCGCCCGGGGTCTACGACCCGATGGGCGCACAGCTGACCATGTACCACGGCTTCGACGCCGTGTACTTCAGCGGTTACTCGTTCGCGATCGGCCACCTCGGCACGACCGACATGGACCTCTACTCGTCGGTCGAGATCGCCGACGGCGCGCGCCGGACGGTCAGCGCCCTGCGCAAGTTCCAGCTCACCATGGCGATGGGCGACCCCGAGAAGAAGGTCGCACCGATCCACCTCGAGATCCCGCCCGTCGTCGTCGATATGGACGCGGGCTACGGAAACCTGTTCAACGTCCAGCGCACGATCGAGCTGTACGTCAACGCAGGCGTGGCCGCGGCGCACCTCGAAGACCAGGTGATGCCGAAGCGCTGCGGGCACATCGCGGGCAAGGCACTGATCTCGGCGGACGAGTTCGTCGGCAAGCTGAAGATGATGCGCAGCGCGGCCGACGATCTCGGCCACAAGGACTTCATCATCATCGCGCGCACAGACGGGGTCTCGGCGACCGAAGCACCCGAGTCGAAGCGCGGCCTCGAGCTCGCGGTGGACCGTGGGCTGCGCTACCTCGACAGCGGTGTGCCCGACCTGCTGTGGTGCGAGTTTCCAACCGCGGAACGCGGGCCCACAGAAGAGTTCTGCACGCAGATCCGAAAGCGTTTCCCGGCGGCGCGCTTCGCCTTCAACTACTCATCGTCATTCAAGTGGTTCAACGAGAAGAACCCGATCACGTGGGATGAGCTCGGCATGCTGGGCGTGGGATTCATATTCATCACGCTCGCGCTGCAGCACGCGGCCGGGTATGGCATGTCGATCCTGCTCGACGACTTGAAGCAGTCGAAGGAGCGCGGCTACATGGACCTCCAGCGCAAGGAGTGGGCGGAGGGCGTCGACGTTCCGACCCGCTCTCACCACAACTTCACCGGCGTGCCCTACCACCACCACGTGGGCCAGGAGTACGGCGCGTCGCGCCTCAACGGAGACATGGACGAGCATCTGGAGATCTCAAAGGTCGTCTAGAGGCAAGTAAGTCCTCCCCATTCATGGGGAGGTGTGTCTTCCCCACGCAGTGGGGATGGGGCTGCCCACGAACGCACAGTAGACTTCGCCCGAAAGGGCGAGCGTGATTCTCTATCCGTTCCGCTATCTGTGGTGGCTGATCTCGAGCGTAAGGCTGCTCCTCCCCATTCATGGGGAGGTGGCTCTTCCCCACGCAGTGGGGAAGTACCGCCGCTTGCGGCGGGGATGGGGCAGCCGCCGGAGGGGCTGCCAGTAGACTTCGCCCGGAAGGGCGAGCGTGATTCTTTATCCGTTCCGCTATCTGTGGTGGCTGATCTCGAGCGTAAGGCTGCTCCTCCCCATTCATGGGGAGGTGGCGCGAAGCGCCGGAGGGGCTGCGCCGGAGGGGCTGCCTTAGACTTCGCCCGGAAGGGCGAGCGTGATTCTTTATCCGTTCCGCTATCTGTGGTGGCTGATCTCCAGCGTCCGCCGATCGATAGGCAGGCCGCCTGAGTTCGTCATGTTCGTTCTTGAAGAAGACCTTCCAGCACTGCCAGATCCGCCGCGACCTCTCTGGCAGCGCTTCACCGGGCGGCCACGGTTGAGCGTGAAGGAGCTCGGCGAACGCTTCGACAGGATCGCCCGCGACAGGCGGATCAAGGGCGTCGTCCTTCACCTGCGCCCGGCCGGGATGCCGATGTCGACGCTGCAGGACCTGCGCGAGCTGATAGCTACGCTGCGGAAATCGGGTAAGCGTGTCGTGGCGTGGGCGCCCTCCTACAGCACAGGCACGTACTACCTCGCTTGCGCGTGCGACGAGATCCTGATGATGCCGACGGGCATGATCGGCGCGCTCGGGTTCGCGACCACGGGAATGTTTCTCGCCGACGGCCTCGCTCGATTCGGCCTGGGCGCGGACTTCATCCAGGTCTCGCCCTACAAGTCCGCGGCCGACCCTCTCACCAAATCGAAGATGTCGGGCGAGCTGCGCGAGCAGCTCACGTGGCTGCTCGACTCCCAGCACCACGAGCTCGCTACCGCCATCGCCGACTCGCGACATACCGACGAGGCCGGCGCAAAGAAGCTGATCGACAGCTCGCCCTACGGCGACGACACCGCCCTCGAAGGCCACGCGGTGGACCGCATCATGTCGGAGGAGGACCTGTCCGCGCATCTAGGACCGATCGGGACCTGGGAGCGCGCGGAGCGCAAGATGCGCAGACCTGCGCCGGCCCTGGGCCGCGGCAGGTATGTGGCCTTGCTTCGAATCGAGGGCATGATCCTCGACGGGCGCTCCGGCCGCCTGCCCGTGAGGCCGCCCATCGACATTCCGCTGGTGGGCGAGGAGCGTGCGGGCGATCTGACCGTCGTCCAGCTCGCGCGACAGGTGGCCGCCGACAAGCGGGCCGCGGCCGCCGTCCTATATGTGAACTCGCGAGGTGGATCCACGACCGCATCCGAGGCCATGCGGCTGGCGCTCGAAACGGTCGCAAGGCGCAAGCCTCTGGTGGTCGTGATGGGACGGACAGCCGCATCAGGCGGCTATGACGTTGCCACGCCTGGCGCGTGGATCATCGCCCGGCCGAGCACGCTGACAGGGTCGATCGGCGTGCTGGGCGGCAAGATAGTCACCGGCGGCCTGTGGTCGAAGCTGCAGTTCAACCGCGAGACGATCGCCTTCGGCAACCACGCGGCGATCAACAGCGACGAGAGGCCGTACTCAGATGAGGAGCGCGAGATCGTCACAAGGGAGATCGACCACCTCTATCGAGGATTCCTGGATGTGGTCGCCAGGGCGCGCAAGATGACGCCCGACGAATTGCAGCCGATCGCCCAGGGCAAGGTTTGGACCGGGCGTCAGGCGCTGGAGCGCAAGCTGGTCGACGAGCTGGGCGGCCTGGACGCCGGCGTGATCAAGGCCCGCACCCTGGCGGGGCTGCCGGCGAGCGCACCACTCCGCGAAGTCCGCGGCCCGAGGCGAATGATCCCGCCCCTGGCCGAGCCGGCCCCCGCGGGCGGCTGGTTCGGCTACGTGCTGGACGGCCTGACGATGCTGAACCGAGCGCCAGCGCTGGCAGTGATGGAGTACCTACCCGGCGAACTGACTTAAGTCCCGGCCTGCTTCTTAACAGGCCAGGTTGACGCCGAGTTTTCGCAAACCTAACTTGAGCTGAGGTACGGACGGCTCGGGGGAGGAAGCCAAGAAAGAAGGGAGGGCCCCGCCAGGGGTGCGCCGTCGCGATTCCGCACCGTTGGCGCCACCGGGTTCCTTCAACAACAAGAATTGCGCCTCGTTGGCGCCAACGGTCTGTCTCGCCACCGGAAATTCCACGGCTTTGGCGCCAAAAACCTCTATCACCGACGGGATTTGCCGTTTTTGGCGCCAAAACCGCCTTCCACGCCGACGGAGCTCACGAATCGAGCGGCGGCAACCTCCACGGCTGGCGCTCGCGCACGACCGAATAAACCGCTTCGACGATCGTCTCCCGATTCGGCTTGGAGAAGTAGTCCCCGTCCGGCCCGTACGCCGGCCGGCTCGGCGACGCAGCGAGCGTCCGCGGCGCCGCATCAAGGTGCCACCAACCCTGCTGCACCTCCAGGATCTGCTGGAGCATGAACGCCGACGCCCCACCCGGCACATCCTCGTCAAGGCAGATGAGCGCGCGTGTCTTGGCCACCGACGAAACCAGCGTCTGGTTGATGTCGAACGGGTTCAGCGTCTGGACATCGATGACCTCACACGAAACCCCCAGCCCATCGAGCGTCGCAGCAGCATCCAGCGCGATTGCGCAGCACGCGCCGTAGGTCACGACGGTCGCGTCAGTGCCCAGGCGCAGCACCTCCGGCACCCCGAGCGGAACCGTGAACGACCCGATGTTGTCCGGGACCCGTTCCTTCAACCGGTAGCCGTTCAACACCTCGATCACGATGCCCGGGTTGTCGCCCTGGAACAGCGTGTTGTAGAACCCCGCGGCCTGGGTCATGTTGCGCGGCACCGTGATGTAGATGCCCTGCAGCGCGTTGAGCAGGACCGACATCGGCGAACCCGAATGCCAGATGCCGACCAGGCGATGGCCCTTGGTCCGGATGACAACCGGGGCCTTCTGCCCGCCGACCGTGCGCCAGTGCAACGTCGCGAGGTCGTCGGCGGCCACCTCCAACGGATAGAGGAAGTAGTCGAGGTACTGGATGTCGCAGATCGGGCGAAGCCCGCGCATGGCCGCTCCGATCGCCTGCCCCAGGATCGTCGCCTCGCGGATGCCGGTGTCGGTCAGGCGCAGCTCCCCATACTTGGCCTGCAGCCCCTCGAACACGAGGTTCACGTCGCCCAGCCGCCCCACGTCCTCCCCGATGACGAAGATCCGCGGATCGCGCGCGAAGTTGGCATCGAAGTTGCGGACGAGAATCTGCCGGCCGTCGACCAGAGGCGATTGCTCCGAGTAGACCGGCGCGACCACCGGCACGTTGAGCGGCGACTCTGGCGAGCGGCTGTATAGAAAAGAGTTGTAGCGCTCGTCGTTCTCGCGCCGGTATTCCTGGACGAACTTCGCCAGCTCGGTTCGCGCGGGCGACTCGATGCCGCGCAGCTGGTGCAGGGCTCGCGACGCGCTGGACATCACGAGCGACCGCGTCACCTTGCTGGCGTCCTCGAGCGAGCTGGTGATCTCCGCCACCTCCGGCATGTCGACACCCCGGAGAAGCGCCACCGCTCGATCCCGCTCAACCCGGATCGGGGCCTGGAACGCGTCCCACGCCAGGTCGCGCGCCGCCTCGACCGACTCCTTGTCCGCCGCCTCCCAACCCTCGAGCTGCGACTCGCTCGCGACCCCGAACTCGATGATCCAGTCGCGCATCCGGGCCACACAGTCGTACTCGTTCTCGAACCGCAGCCGCTCCTTCGACTTGTATCGCTCGTGGCTGCCGCTCGTCGAATGGCCCTGCGGCTGCGTCATCTCCGTGACATGGATCAAAGCGGGCTTGTGCTCACGGCGCACCTTGTCGATCGCTGTCGCGTACGTTTCGATCAGGCTCGCATAGTCCCAACCACGCACCACGTAGATGTCCATCCCCGGCCGGTCATCGGGCGTGAAGCCGCGGAGCGCATCGGAGATCGACGCCTTGGTCGTTTCGGCGGTGATGGGAACGGAGATCCCGTAGCCGTCGTCCCAGACGGACATCGCCATCGGCACCTGGAGCACGCCGGCCGCGTTGATGGATTCCCAGAACAGACCCTCGCTCGTGGCCGCGTCGCCGATGGTTCCGAACGCGACCTCGTTGCCACTGACCGAGAAACCCTCTTGAGCACCCTTCAGCTGCGGGTTGTCGCGATAGAGCTTCGACGCGTAGGCGAGGCCGACGAGTCGCGGCATCCAGCCCGCCACGTTGGACACGTCAGCGCTCGAGTTCGGAGTGTCGATCGAGCGTGCATAGCCGCCGCCATCCTCGAGGAAGCGGGTGGCGAAGTGATTGCCCATCTGGCGGCCACCCGAAGCAGGCTCGGCCTCGAGGTTCGCGTTGCCGTAGAGCTGCGCGAAGAATTCGCGCACGTTCGACATCCGCGTCGCCCACATGAAGGTCTGGTCACGGTAATAGCCGGCGCGCCAGTCGCCCGGACGAAATGTCTTGGCCATCGCGATCTGGGCGACCTCTTTGCCGTCTCCGAAGATGCCGAAGGTCGCGTTGCCGCGCAGGACTTCCGCCCGACCGATGACGCTTGCCCGACGGCTGCTGTACGCCAGGCGGTAGTCGGCGATTATGGCTTCGGCGGTCAGGGAGAACTTCGAGTTGCGGAGCGCGCGCGCCATAGCTTGCAGGTTAACGCTCGAACGCGCCAAAAGTCCTCGGCGATGCGTGGTTACGCCGAGCTGACGCGCTCCTCTTCTTGCTCCCGGCGGAGCAGCCCCGGCCGGCTCGCCTGAAGGGCTTCCTTCATGTGGACGTATGCCTTGGCCAGCTCGCCTCGGCGTTCCAGGATCTCGGCGTAGACCCCGTGGCACTGGAGCAACCGCTCACGCATGCCGAGCGTCTCGAACCCTCGAATAGCCTGCTCGAACTCTCCGTCGACCGCCTCGTGCTCGCCGCGGCGGTCGGCGATGCGCCCGAGCCACACATGCGCCTCGGCGACGCTCGCCCCCTCTTCCAGGCGCTCGGCCAGCTCGAGAGCTTGCCGCGCCATCTCATACGCCTCGCCGTCGTTGCCTTCCTCGATCGAGAGCTCGCACAGGCTCAGCAAAACGTGGCTGCGGCCGAACTCGAGGTCGGCTTCGTCACAGAGTGCAAGCGCGCGCTCGAGATGGTGGCGGGCTCCGGCGAAATCCCCACGCGACATAAGGACAAGGGCGAGATTGTTCTCCGACCTGGCCAGGGCGACCCGGTCGCGCAGCACTTCGAGGAGAGCAACCGAGCGCATCGCGTACCTGGCCGACGCTTCGACGTCTCCCATCTCGCGATAGGCCATGCCAAGGTCGCTGTACATGCGGGCGGCCCGGCGCAGGTCGAAGACGGCGCCGCCGGCGGCGATGGCTTCCTCGTACGCGGCGACCGCACGGTCCGATTCGCGGTTGGCGACATAGATGCTGGCCAGGATGCCGAGCAGCCGGGCTTCGATTGGAGCCGGCAGTGGCTTGAGGCCACGACAGACGGCCAGAGCCCTCAGGGCCAGGGGCAGCGCGTCCTTCGACTGCAGAACGTTGGCCAGGGCGGCCTGGGCGCCGATGCACTCGGCCAGCATCACTCCGTCGTTCACGGCCTCGAAATGGGCCCGCGCCTCGTCAAGCAGCGCCGAAGCCCGCTCCGGCTGCGCCGTGCCGAGGTGGGCCTGGGCCAGGAAGTAGCGGATGCGACCCAGACGAAAGGCGGACGTTCCGCGGTCGAGCAGCGAGGTGCCCAGCTTGATGGCCTCATGGTTGCGGCCGTCCGCGACGAGGGCCTCCAGCTCGATGAGGCTCGCCTGCGCGTCGTCAGCCGATCCCGCAGGCTCGGCCAGGAAGAACTCGACCGGCTTGCCGGTGCGGCGCGCGATGTGCTCGAGGGTCGGAAGCGACGGCCTGGTCCGGCCAGTCTCGATGAGGTAGATTGCCGGGGCGGTCACGTGACCTTTGCCCAGCTGGGCGAGGCTCAGCCCGGATTCCGCACGGGCCTGTTTGACAGAGCCCGGACGGAGGTTGATGCCGGGGAGCCGTCGCCGTTTGGGCTGCGCGTCAGCCGCAACTGGTGCGTCAGTCCGCCCGCTAGCCACCGGGTGTCACTTTATACGAAATCCTGAAGACATGTGTCAAGCTCTTCCTGAAACGTTTGTTTCAGGTTCATTGGTCGTTCTTTCCTGGCAAATCTCCAAAACCTGAATACTTAACGCTGTTAAGTTAAACTGGCTTGTAGCAGGTCGCGGTAAGAGTGCTTCCCGCCGCGGCCTGCTCCCCTCATCGTTCAGCCCTCTCCCTGAGCCACACCCTCCAGGGAGAGGGTTTTTTTTGTCCTCCCCATTTATGGAGGTGTGTGTCCTCCCCATTCATGGGGAGGTGGCGCGAAGCGCCGGAGGGGCCGAACCGAGCCCGACGGGCCGGAGATGGCGGGCCTGTCCTCCCCATTCATGGGGAGGTGGCGCGAAGCGCCGGAGGGGCCGAATCGAGCCCGACTAGGCCGGAGATGTCGGGCCTGTCCTCCCCATTTATGAAGGTGTGTCCTCCCCATTCATGGGGAGGTGGCGCGAAGCGCCGGAGGGGCCGAATCGAGCCCGACTAAGCCGAAGGAAACGTCCCGAACAGTTTGATCTCGGCGCTCGCCTCTTCCAGATCACTGAGGGCCGCCTCGGCCGCACCCGCCGCGCCCGCCTCGCCATTGATCGAGAAATCGAGGTAGAACCGGTACTCGAACGGCTGGCCCATCATCGGCCGGCTGTCCAGCCTCGTCAGGTTCACGCCTCGCCGGGCAAAGCAGTCGAGCGCGTGCGCGAGACTGCCCGGCCGGTGCGCGGTGACGAAGGCGATGGATCCCTTCCACCCGCTGCTCGCTTCGCGCGGCCGCGCCGGCGCCCCGGACTCGACGACCACGAAGCGCGTGCGATTTTCGGAATCGTCCTGGATCGATTCGGCCAGCACGTAAAGCCCGTACCTGGCTGCGGCCGCCTTGCTCGCGATGGCCGCGGTGCCCGGCTGCCTCTGCTCGGCGACGGCTCGCGCCGCCCCGGCCGTGTCGTGATAGGCGACGGAGCGAATCTGCCGCGAGTGCAGGTAGCGGTCGCACTGGGCCAGCGCCTGCGGGTGCGACAGAGCGCGCTCGACCGGACCGGGCCACCCGAGCAGGCAGTGCCTCACCGGCAGCACGTGCTCGCGCACCACTCGCAACCCCGGCAGCTCCCAGAGCAGGTCGGATACCTCCTGCACGATGCCGGCGCTGCTGTTCTCCACAGGCAGCACTGCGGCCTCGACCGCCCCCATGGAAAGCGCATCGAAGGTCAGGCGGAAGGTTGCAAACCCCACCGCCTGGGCGTCCGGGAAGAGCGCGGAAGCCGCCTCGTCCGAATAGGCGCCCGGCTCCCCCTGGTAAGCAACCTTCACCCGAAGATCAGGTGTCGAAGGGTATCCGCGACGTGGTTGTGGTCGTGGAGCTGGTCGGTCACCGGCGGATGCCCGTTGCCCTCGTGCCCGTTGGTGGTCTCCGACATCGCCGCGATCTTGCGCAGGTCCTCGTCGGTGACTTCCTTCTTGGTGTCCGCCAGCTGAAGGAAGCGCTGCCATGCCGCATCGGCGGGGGCGTCGACCAATGTGATGCCCAACCGATTCAGCCGGTGGTGAAACGCATGGCGGCCGGACCGCGCCGTAAGCACGATTTTCGAGTCGGACAGCCCGACGTCCTCCGGTTTCATGATCTCGTAGTTCAACCGGTCCTTCAGCACACCGTCCTGGTGGATGCCCGACGCGTGGGCGAAGGCGTTGGCCCCGACCACCGCCTTGTTCGGCTGCACCGGCGTGCCAGTCAGCTCGGAGACGAGGCGCGACGTGCGGGTGATCTCGGTCGTGTTGACGCCGCACTCGAGCCCGAGCTTGGCCTGGCGCACGCGCAGCAGCATCACGACTTCCTCGAGCGACGTGTTGCCCGCGCGCTCGCCAATGCCGTTGATCGTGCACTCGACGCGCCGAGCCCCGGCCGACAGTGCGGCCAGCGTGTTGGCCACCGCGAGCCCGAGGTCGTTGTGGCAGTGCACCGAGAAGAGCGCCCTCTCGCTGCCGCGCGCTTCGTTGATGACGCGTCGCACCAGCTCGCCGAACTCATACGGCAGGCAGTAGCCGGTGGTGTCCGGGATGTTGATGACGTTCGCGCCCGCGGCGATCATCGTCTCGACCGTCTCGACCAGGTAGTCGGGGTCCGCGCGTCCGGCGTCCTCCGGCGAGTACTGCACGTTCTCGCACAGCGACCGCGCGTACGCGACCGCCTCCGCACCACGCTTGAGCACTTCATCGCGAGTCATGCCGAGCTTGCGGTTGATGTGAACATCGGAAACCGAAAGCACAATGTGAATCTGCGGGTCCTCCGCCTCCTTGATGGCGCCCCACACGGCGTCGATGTCCTCGCGCACCGCCCGCGCGAGCGCGGTCACCGTGGCGCCGCGAATCTCGCGCGCGATCCTCCGGCACGCCTCAAAGTCGCCGGGTGAGGAGATCGGAAAGCCCGCCTCGATGACATCGACGCCGAGCTTCTCGAGCTGCCGAGCGATGCGCAGCTTGGAGTTCGAGTCGAGGTGGAAGCCTGGCGACTGCTCGCCGTCGCGCAGCGTCGTGTCGAAGATGAATACTCGGTCCGGACTTGCGTCTTTCATTTTTCTACAGGCTCCAACCAGGTCATCATCGAGCGCAGGTCTCGCCCGACCTTTTCGATTTGGTGATCCGCGTCTTTGCGCCGCATGGCTAGGAATCCCTCTCGACCGTTTGAGTTTTCATCCAGCCAGCGCTCGGCGAAGGTGCCGTCCTGGATCTCGCGCAACACCTGCCGCATCTGCTGGCGCACGTGGTCGTCGATGACGCGAGGACCGGAGACGTAGTCGCCGAACTCAGCGGTGTCGGAGACCGAATAGCGCATGAATCCGAGGCCGCCGCGGTACATCAGGTCGACGATCAGCTTCAGCTCGTGCAGCACCTCGAAGTACGCAAGCTCGGGCTGATAACCCGCTTCGACCAGCGTCTCGAAACCGGTCTTGACCAGCGACGCAACTCCTCCACAGAGGACCGCTTGCTCGCCGAACAGGTCAGTCTCGGTCTCTTCCTTGAATGTGGTCTCGAGCACGCCTGCGCGACCGGCGCCAAGCGCTCGCGCGTACGCGAGGGCTCGCTTCCACGCGTGACCTGTCGCGTCCTGGTGCACGGCGATCAAAGCGGGCACGCCCTGCCCTGCGACGTAGGTGCTGCGCAGGAGGTGGCCCGGACCCTTGGGCGCGATCATCGCCACGTCGATGTCCTGGTTGGGCTTGATCTGGGCGAAGTTGATTGAGAAGCCGTGCGCGAACATCAGCATCGAACGGGGCTGAAGGTGGGCCTCGATCGACTCGCGGAACAGCTTGCCCTGGCCGGCGTCGGGCGTGAGCACCATCACGACGGATGCCTCTGAGACCGCCTCGGGCACGGGGACCGCGCGGAGGCCGTCGGCCTCGACACGCTCGATCGACTTGCTGCCGGGATAAAGACCGACCCGGACGTCTTCGCCGCTGTCGTGCAGGTTCAACGCATGCGCGCGGCCCTGGCTTCCGTACCCGATGACCGCGACGGGTTCGCCCAGGCTCGGCGGACAGTCGTCGTCGTAATGGATCTTCATGCGGTTCTCCTCATCACGACGGGGCCGGAACGAACCACGTCGACAATCCCGTGCCGGGCCAGCTCGTCGACGAAACCGGTGACCTCGTCCGAGCCGCCGGAGAACTCGACGGTCGTGCCGTCAGGGCCGGTCGAGAGCACCTTCGCGCCTCGCTCGATGAGCGCCTGGACTTCCGCGGCCGCGACAGTGGCCACAACAAGCTCGCGGTTGTGCAGGTCATCGCCGGTCATGTCCTCGACCTCGAGCACCTCGACCAGCCGCTCGAGCTGCTTGCGCACCTGGTCCGCCTCGGCGTGCCCGTGGTCGATTTCCAGCGTGATGCGCGAACGCCCGGGCTGACGGCTCGGACCGATCGAGATGCCGCGGACGTGAAAGCCGCGGCGGCGAAGGACGCCGGCGACCTTGGTCAGCGTGTTCTGCCCATCCTCAACCAGCAGCGAGAGAACCCGAATCCGAGCCTGAGGAGTGGGTGCTGAAACAGGCGGTTTGGGCTTGATCTCAAGCATATTCGGGAGCCTCCAACATCAGGTCCTCCCCATTCATGGGGAGATGTCGGGCGGAGCCCGACGGAGGGCCTGGAACGAATTTGAAAAGCGGGTCCTCCCCATTCATGGGGAGGTGTCGGGCGAAGCCCGACGGAGGGGCTGGTTCGAATTTGAAAAGCGGCTCCTCCCCATTCATGGGGAGGTGTCGGGCGAAGCCCGACGGAGGGGCTGGTTCCAATTTGATCTCACGCATATTCCGGAGCCTCCCGGAACTTCCCTTCCCCGCTTGCAGGGGAAGGTGACCCAGCCCGCGACGCGGGCTCGGTCGGATGGGGGCGCTCAATGGGGCACGAACCCTTACGCATATTCCGGAGCCTCCCGGAACTCATTCAGCCCCTTGCCAAGCGGAACGATCGGATACACATTCGCCTCGGGGTCGATGCGAAAGTCGATCAGGAACGGGCCTTTCGTCCGCTCCGCCGCGTCGAAAGAGGGAGCAATGTCCTCGAACTTCTCGACCCGCAGCGCCGGCAGCCCATAAGCCTCGGCGAGCTTCACGAAGTCCGGCATGTGCGTCAGGTCGACCTGCGAGCGGACACCGCCATAGAAGTCATCCTGGAACTGGCGGACCATGCCGAGCGAGAAGTTGTTGAGCAGCACGATCTTCACGTCGAGCTGGTGCTCGACGGCGACCGAGAGCTCCTGCGCGGTCATCACGAACCCACCCTCGCCCGCCACGCACCACACAGGCAGGTCCGGCCGGGCGAACTTGGCGCCCAGAGCTGCGGGCAGGGCGAAGCCCATCGTGCCCGAGCCACCGGAGTTTATGAAGAGGCCGGGCCGGTCGTAGTTCCACCACAGCGCGGCCCAGATCTGGTTCTGGCCTACGTCGGCGACGATGATCGCCTCGCTCTCTGCACGCTTGTACATGTCGATCAGCACGTCCTGCGGCTGGAGCTTGCCGTTCGAGTGCTTGTAGCGCAGGGGGTGCTCCTCCCGCCAGGCGTCGATCTGGGCGAGCCACTTGCCCCGGTCCTCCTGGACCCGGTCGACATGGGGCAGCATCGCCTCGAGCGCGAGCCTGGCGTCCGCGACCAGCTCGATGTGCGGGCGCACGTTCTTTCCCATCTCGGACTCGTCGATGTCGACGTGGATGAAGGTCTTGACGTTGGGCGCGAACTCGGAGAGCTTGGCCGTGACGCGGTCGTCGACTCGCATGCCGACCATCATCAGAACGTCCGCGTTCTGGACCGCCTTCAGGCACCAGCCCGTGCCCATGAACCCTGTCATGTGGAGCGAGAGCGGGTGCTTGACCGGGAACGCGCCGATCCCGAGCAGCGTCGTACCGACCGGCGTGGCGGCAGCCTCGGCCAGCTGCATCAGCTCGCGCTCGCCATGGCTGAGCAGCACCCCGTGGCCGGCGAGGATCACCGGGCGCTCGGCCCTCGCCAGCGCGTGCGCGGCCTGTCGCGCCCCGTCGAGGTTGACGTGTCCGTTCAACTTGTAGCCCGGCAGATCCAGGTATTCGGTGTTGATCCGGTCCGCGTCGGCCTGCTGGACGTCCTTGCAGATGTCGATCAGCACGGGGCCCGGACGCCCGGTGGTTGCGATGTGGAACGCCTCGTGGATGACGCGGGGCAGCTGGTCGATCTTCGTGACCAGGTAGCTGTGCTTGGTCACGGAGCTGGTCGCGCCGATGACGTCCGACTCCTGGAAGGCATCGCGTCCGACCTGCGTGCTGTTGACCTGCCCAGTGATCGCGATCATCGGCACCGAGTCCATGTATGCGGTGCAGAGCCCGGTGACCAGGTTCAGCGCGCCCGGGCCCGAGGTGGCGAACACGACGCCAGGCTTGCCGCACGCGCGGGCGTACCCGTCTGCCATGTGGGCCGCGCCCTGCTCGTGTCGGACCAGGATGTGCTTCAGCTTCGGGTGCTCGGGGAGGTGCTGGTAGATCGGCAGGTTGGCGCCGCCCGGGTAGCCGAAGATGTATTCGACACCTTCGCGCTCCAGCGCCTCCAGCACCATGTCTGCTCCGGTCAATTCAGCGGGCTCCTTTTTAGGCTTCAGAAAATGAGAAAGCCCCCACCTCTCGGTCGGGGGCTTTTGCGATCTACCTGGTGGTCTGGCTAGGTCGCGCTTGCCCCCGTTTCAACGAGGCCAATAAGGCCCAGAAGGCCGAGGAGCGCTACGAGGCCGCGGGTCGACTTCGCCATGAGGTTGTGAATGTTAACGACCCATCCCCGCCTTCGGGTTGTGTCCAGGACACAAATTTCCGCCCGATGCCGGACGTAGTGTTGTCACTCCAATGGCAAATACCCTGGCCCAGAAGCTGTGGGACGCCCACGTGGTGCGTTCGGCCCAGGGCGAGCCCGACCTCCTCTTCGTCGACCTGCACCTCGTCCATGAGGTCACCTCGCCCCAGGCGTTCGAGGGGCTGCGCCTGGCCGGGCGCAAGGTGCGCCGGCCGGATCTGACCGTCGCGACCATGGACCACAACGTGCCGACGCGCGGCGGCGTCCGGGCCGCCGATGAGCTGTCCCGCAAGCAGATGGACGTGCTCGCCGAGAACTGCCGGCGGGAGGGGATCCCCCTCCACCAGATCGGCAGCAGGCGCCAGGGCATCG
Organism: Chloroflexota bacterium; assembly: GCA_005880915.1. Classification (GTDB taxonomy): domain Bacteria; phylum Chloroflexota; class Dormibacteria; order Dormibacterales; family Dormibacteraceae; genus 40CM-4-65-16. The sequence goes on from VBIW01000038.1 coordinate 92,006, forward strand.
TCCACGTGATCGGGCCCGAGCTCGGCTTGACCCAGCCCGGCATGCTGATCGTCTGCGGCGACTCCCACACCTCGACTCACGGCGCCTTCGGGGCGCTGGCCTTCGGCATCGGTACCTCCGAGGTGGAGCTTGTGCTCGCCACCCAATGCCTGCCCCAGAAGCGCCAGGGCGACATCGCGGTCGAGGTCTCCGGTGACCTGCCTCTCGGGGTCACCGCCAAGGACATCGTGCTCGGCCTGATCGGCACGACCGGCACGTCGCTGGGGCAGGGACACCTCGTCGAGTACCGCGGCCGCACCATCCGCGGCCTCTCGATGGAAGGCCGCATGACCGTCTGCAACATGTCCATCGAGTGGGGCGCCAAGGCCGGCATGATCGCGCCCGACGAGACGACGTTCTCCTACCTCGAGGGCCGGCCCCATGCCCCACGCGGCGCCGCCTGGGAGGCTGCGCTGGACAGCTGGCGGGCGCTGACCTCGGACGAAGACGCACCGTTCGACCGCGTGATCCAGGTCGACGCAACAGAGCTCGAGCCTCACGTCACGTGGGGCACCACCCCGGCCCAGGTCGTGCCTGTCACTGGCCGCGTCCCGTCGCCACGCTCCGAGACCGACGAGCGCGCGCTGCGCTACATGGACCTGCGGCCCGGCACGGCGCTGGCGGACATCGCGATCGACCGCGTGTTCATCGGCTCTTGCACCAACGCGCGGCTGGAAGACCTTCGCGCCGCCGCGAGCGTGATCCACGGCCGGCACGTGCACCCGAACGTGCGGGCCATGGTCGTGCCCGGCTCGACGTCGGTCAAGCGCGCGGCCGAGGAGGAAGGCCTCGACGCCGTCTTCAAGGCGGCAGGGTTCGAGTGGCGCAACGCCGGCTGCTCGATGTGCCTGGGGATGAACCCCGACATCCTGGCGCCGGGCGAACGGTGTGCGTCAACGTCGAACCGAAACTTCGAGGGCCGGCAGGGCTCCGGCGGCCGCACCCACCTGATGAGCCCGCCAATGGCGGCGGCCGCGGCGATCACGGGCCACCTCGTCGATGTGCGGGAGATCATGTAGATGGACCCGGTCAAAGCCGTTTCCGGCCGGATGGCACCGCTCGACCTAGCCGACGTGGACACCGACCAGATCATCCCGAAGCAGTTCTTGAAGCGCATCGAGCGGACGGGCTATGGCCCATTCCTCTTCTATGACTGGCGCGCGCGGGGCGACTTCGTCCTCGACCGGCCCGAGCACAAGGGCGCGTCCGTGCTTGTCGCGGGTGCGAACTTCGGTTGCGGGTCATCTCGCGAGCACGCGCCGTGGGCGCTGCGCGACTTCGGCTTCAAGGCGATCATCGCGCCGAGCTTCGCCGACATCTTCCGCAACAACTGCTACAAGACCGGCCTGCTGGCCGTGACGCTGCCTGAATCCCAGGTCAGGCACCTGATGGATCTGGTCGCGGAGGACCCGACCGTCGAGGCGATCGTCGATCTGAAAGCGCAGCGAGTGCACGGCGATGGTTTCGACTACAGGTTCGAGATCGACCCCTTCGCGCGCGAGATGCTGCTCGGCGGCCTGGACGACATCTCGCTGGTCGAACGCCACGACTCAGAAATCGCGGCCTACGAGAAAAATCGCCCGGAGTGGCTCCCCGCGGTCAAGTAGCTTCACCTCCCCGCTCGCCGGGGAGGTCGGCGGCCACAGGCCGCCGGGTGGGGGCTCGCGCGCCGATTCCGCCTCGCGAAATCAGGGCTTGAGCATCGCCCCTTCCGAGGCTGACCCGACAAGCGCGGCGTAACGCGCCAGCACTCCACGCCGGTAGTTGGCCTCCGGCGGCGACCAATCCTTCAGTCGCGCTTCGATGTCGACGTCGACCACCCCGAGCTTTCGGCTCTCCACGTCGATCTCGATGATGTCGCCGTCCTGCAGCGCCGCCAGCGGCCCGCCCACGGCCGCCTCGGGCGCGACGTGGCCGACCATCAGCCCCTGGGTCGCCCCGGAGAAGCGCCCATCGGTGACCATCGCCACTGAGCCGCCCAGACCTTCGCCCACGATTGCCGCCGTCACCAAAAGCATCTCGCGCATCCCAGGTCCGCCGCGCGGGCCTTCATAGCGAATCACGACCGTATCGCCTGGCTTGATCCGGCCCGCATACACGGCAGCAAAGGCGTCCTCTTCCCTGTTGAACACCCTGGCCGGGCCGCGGTGCGTGGTCGTGGTGTGCTGCGTGATCTTCACCACCGACCCCTCAGGAGCAAGGTTGCCGCGCAGGATGACCAGGCCGCCCTCGGGGCGGAGTGGTTTGGAGAGCGGTGCGACGACGACCTGTCCAGCCGTCTCCTGCACCGACTCGCACTCTTCGCCCAGCGAGCGGCCGGTGACCGTCATCGCGTCGCCGTCGATGAAGCCGCCGTCGATCAGCCGCTTCGTCAGCACCGCGATGCCACCCGCCCGGTAAAGCTCGACCGCTGCGAACCGGCCACCAGGCTTGAGGTCGCACAGCAGCGGCGTGCGCCGGCTGATCCGGTCGATGTCGTCGATCGCAAGGTCGACGCCGGCCTCACGCGCCAGGGCAAGGAGGTGGAGCACCGCGTTGGTGGATCCTCCGCTCGCGGCCACCGCGGCGATCGCGTTGTCGAACGCGCGCCGGGTGAGGATCTGTGAGGGGCGCCGGTCGTTCTCGAGCACGTCCATCGCCAGCCGGCCGATCCGCTCCGCCGCCCGGTGCTTTTCCGGGTCGGTGGCCGGGATGGCGTTGAAACCCACGGGCGACAGGCCGATGACCTCGAACATCATCGACATCGTGTTCGCGGTGTACTGGCCGCCGCATGCACCCGCGCCCGGGCAGGCCACCAGCTCCAGCTCGTGCAGGTCCGCGTCGGTGATCTTGCCCGCGGCAGCGGCGCCGATCGCCTCGTATACGTCGCCGACCGCGACCTGGCGGCCGCGGAACGATCCCGCCATGATCGACCCGCCGTAAAGGACGATGCCCGGCCGGTCCACGCGTATCAGCGCCATCGCGGAACCGGGCGTCGTCTTGTCGCAAGCCGCGAGGCATACCAGGGCGTCGAACATGTGGCCGCGTGTGACGAGCTCGATCGAGTCCGCGACAACCTCGCGACTGACGAGCGAGGTCTTCATTCCCTCGCTGCCCATCGTGATGCCGTCGGAGATGGCGATGGTGTTGAACTCCATCGGGTTCGCGCCGGCGGCGCGGATCCCGGCCTTCAACGGAACGGCGAGGTCGCGCAGCCCGAAGTTGCACGGCATGGTCTCGGTCCAGCAGTTCGACACGCCGATGAACGGCTTGTCGATGTCCTCGGGGCTCAGGCCGATCGCGTAGAGGAACGAGCGCGCGGCCGCGCGATCGCGTCCTTGATATAGCGTTCTGCTCGGCAGCTCTCGGCGCGCCATGCGCGAACTAGCTTAGGGCGGACTCGAGGTCGGCGATGAGGTCGGCGACGTCCTCGACGCCTACCGACAGCCGGATCAGCCCATCGCCAACGCCAGAGCGCTGCCGGTCCGCGGCGGGGATCGAAGCGTGGGTCATGCGCGCCGGGTGCTCGGCCAGCGATTCGACCGCGCCGAGCGACTCGGCGAGGGCGAAGATCCTGAGCCGCTCCAGCGTGCGAAACGCGGTGGGCTCGTCCTTGACCTCGAAGCTCACCATGCCGCCGAACATGCGCATCTGCCGCGCCGCGACGGCGCGATTCGGGTGCGTGTCGAGGCCGGGATAGAAGACACGCGTGACCGCCTTGTTGCTACGCAGCGCGGTCGCGAGCTCCATCGCGTTCTCGCTCTGGCGTTCGACACGCAGGGCAAGCGTCTTCACTCCGCGGAGCAGCAGCCAGCAGTCGAACGGCGAAGGCACCGCGCCGACCGCGTTCTGGTGGAACCGCAGCTTCTGTTCCAGCTCCTCATTGCTGGTCATGAGTGCGCCGCCGACCACGTCGCTGTGGCCGCTGATGTATTTGGTCGAGCTGTGAACCACGACGTCGGCGCCAAGGTGCAGCGGCTGCTGCAGATAGGGCGTCGCGAACGTGTTGTCGACGCAGACCATCGCACCGTGGCTGTGCGCGACCTCGCTGACGGCGTCGATGTCGACGATTCGCAGCAGCGGGTTGGTCGGCGACTCGAGCCACACCATTCGTGTCTTGTCCGTCATCGACCGTTCCACTGCGTCGAGGTCGGCGGCGTCCACCGCGGTGAAGGTGATGCCGTACCGCTTGAGCACCTTGTCGAAGAGACGGAACGTGCCTCCGTAGACATCCTCCATGTAGACGACGTGGTCGCCGGGATCGAGCAGCAGCATCAGCGTGGTCTCCGCGCCCAATCCAGATGAAAATGCCAGGCAGTGTCTCGCGTCTTCGAGCGCGGCGAGGCATTCCTCGAGCGCCTGCCGCGTCGGATTGCCCGACCGCCCGTATTCGAAACCCTTGTGCTTGCCCACACCCTGCTGGGCGAACGTCGTCGCCATATGTATCGGCTGGACCACAGCGCCGGTGGCCGGATCAGGCCCCTGACCGACATGCAGCGCGAGCGTCGAAAAACCCCAACGCTTCACCTCCCCGCTCGCCGGGGAGGTCGGCTTCACCTCCCCGCTCGCCGCGGAGACCGGCTTCACCTCCCCGCTCGCCGGGGAGGTCGGCGGCGCAGCCGCCGGGTGGGGCCGTTCATCTTTGCTCAACCGCTTCACCTCCCCGCTGGCCGGGGAGGATGGTTTCACCTCCCCGCTCGCCGGGGAGGTCGGCGGCGCAGCCGCCGGGTGGGGACGCTCATCTTTGCTCAACCGCTCACCTCCCCGCTCGCCGGGGGCCGCGCCCTGCGGGCACGGAGGGCGTGGGGACGTTCATCCTTGCTCAACCGCTCACCCCTGGCCGCGATGCGCGACGAATTCGAGCAGGTCGGCACGAGTGATGACCGCGATCGGCTTGTCGCCCTCGACCACGAGCACCGCCTGCTCGCCGCGGAGCAGAGGCTCGAACGCGTCGTCGAGCGAGGAGTCGACGGCGACCTGGCTCATCGGCGCGTCCATGGCCGCGGACACGGCGGTGGTCACCACGGCGGGGTCGCGATAGACGCGGTCGAGCAGGGAGCGCTCCTGGAGCGTGCCGACGACGCCGTGGCCGTTCGAGTCCTCGACCACGGGCAGCTGCGAGATCCCATAGCGCTGCATCAGGTCGATCGCCTCACCCACTGACTTTCCAGCCTCGACGGTGACGAGCTGCGGCAGCCCCTTGGGATGGGACGCGAGGACCTCGCGGATGCGCACAGCCCCGAGCCGCGCGAGGTAGCCGTTCTGGCGCATCCACTCGTCGTTGAAAAACTTGCTCAGGTAGTTGCGCCCCGTGTCCGGGAACAGGACCACGATCACCTCATCCGGACCTCGGTCCTGCGCGACGATCAACGCCGCCTGAAGCGCGAGGCCGGATGAACCGCCGACGAGGATGCCCTCCTCGCGCGCCAACCGGCGCGCGGCCGTGAACGACTGCTTGTCGGTGACCTGGACGATCTGGTCCACGACGCTGATGTCCATCGTCCCCGGCATGAAGTCCTCGCCGACCCCTTCCACTTTGTACGGCGCGATGGGACCGGAATAGAGGGAGCCCTCAGGGTCGGCGCCGACGATGTGCACCGACGGCTTGCGCTCCTTCAGGTATCTGGCGACGCCGGTGATCGTCCCGCCCGTGCCCATACCGGCGACGAACACGTCGATGCGTCCCTCGGTCTGCTCCCAGATCTCCGGGCCGGTCGTCTGGTAATGCGCCTCGGGGTTGCGCGGGTTGAAGTACTGGTTTGGCTGAAAGGCGCCGGGGATCTCACGCGCCAGGCGGTCGGCCACCGAGTAGTAGGACTGCGGCGATGAGCGTTCGACGTTGGTCGGGCAGATCACGACGTCGGCCCCATACGCCTTGAGCAGGCTGATCTTCTCCGCCGACATCTTGTCGGGCATGACGAAAACCATCTTGTAGCCCTTGATCGCAGCCACCATTGCCAGGCCGTGTCCGGTGTTCCCTGAGGTGGGCTCGATGATGGTGCCGCCTGGTCGCAGCTGCCCCGTCCGCTCGGCCTCCTCGACCATCGTCAGCCCGATGCGGTCCTTGACGCTGCCGCCGGGGTTGAGCTCCTCGAGCTTGGCCAGGATGGTGGGCCTGATTCCTGCTGTGACCTTGTGCAGGCGCACCAATGGGGTGTTCCCGACGAGGTCGAGAATGCTCTCGGAATATTTCAGCTCACCGCACCCCTTCGGGCGATTCTAGCCCTGACATCACATCGATTCCGCCCCGTTGGCGCCACCGGACCTGAATCTGGGCGCTCGAAGGATGCCGCTGAATACAACGAGGCGAAATCGGGACGTTCGTCTCAGTGCGAAAGGACGTGGGCCCGGTCGGCCCGGTGCTCCGCGCCGAACCAGCGGAAGAAGATCACCATCGCGGCCACGGCCAGCGTGACCTTGCCGGCGACCATGAGCACGGCCCCAGCGATGGTCTGGTCGATGAGGGCGGTGAAGCCCGCGATCAGGCGCGGCGCATGCGTGTAGTACTCATAGAAGGGGACGCGCGAGAAGATCAGCGCGAGGGCTACGCCGTCCTGCGGCAGAGTCGCGAGAAGCATGTAGACGAGCTTGGCGCCTGCTGACATCTCCCATCGAGCATGGCCCGAGGTCGCGTCGACGATCGGCCAGTAGAGAACCACCCCGGCGGCGATGAACGTCAGGTGCTCGATCACGTGCAGCCCCTCGTTGTGGAGCGTGGCGTCGTAAAGCGGCGGCAGGTGCCAGACCACCATGACGACGCCCGCTATCACCTGCGCGGGTATCGGCTCTGTGCTCGCGCGGACGCCCGGGACGCGAACCAGCCGCGAGACCATGCCGGGTGAAAGACCGAGCAGGAGGAGCGGCGGCGCGACAAAGGCGAGCAGGACGTGCTGGAGCATGTGGACGCTGTCCAGGTAAGAGTCGCTTAGCGGGTCAATGGGCGTCTCGAGCGCGACCCAGAGAGTGAACAGCCCCGCGAGAAAGTAGAGGGTGTGCTTGCGCTCGGCGTCGGCGGCCCCACTCGCCAGCCAGGCGTGACCGAAGTACAGCAGGACCAGGCCCGCGTACACGGTCAGGTCGAATGGCCACATCGTCAGGGGCCACCACGAAATCACGGCGTAGCCTCGGATTTCGTGGAGATTCTGATCACGCCCTGACCGTATCCCTCGCCGGCCACAACGTCACGGTGATCAATACGATCGCGACCACCAGGACATGCGCCGCCGTGCACCACAGGCACAGCGCACCCACGCGCACGATCTCGATGAAGACCAGGTAGACGACAGTCACGAGTCCAATCCCCGCCCAAACGAGATGCACCCAGTGCAAGGGGCGCGTCCACAACACCGCGCTGACGCCGAACCACGCGACGCCCGCGGCCGACGTCGGCACCGGGAGCCCCGCGATGAGCGCGTAGGGGCTGGCGAGCACCGCCTCGCAGTTGATAGGTCCAGTTACCGGACATCCGGGCACGAAGCCCGCGTAGTGGAGAACGGTGAGGTAGATCGAAACCCCGACTCCCGCCAGGCCGGCGAGAATCGCAAACAGCTGCACCCGCGACATTACTTCAGGTTCTTTTCAAGGCTCTGGATCGTGGCGCTCGAGCACACCTCGGCCGGCTTGTCGCCGGTGACCTTGCACACGGCGGCGGTGATCAGGTTGGCCGAGCCGAGGATCGCTTTGGCCTGCGTCGAGTCGGCCTGCTTGAGCACGTCAGCGACAGCGAGCCAGCTCATGCCGCCGATTGCGTCGGGCGAGTACATCGCGCCGGTGGCCACGTACTTGTTGGCGAAGTCGATGAATGGGATCGTGCCCCCCGAGTCGTAGCTGCTGACGAGCTGCTGTTCCGCGGCCGTCGGCGATTGGAGCGGTTTCTGGTCGCGGTCCGTGGTCTCGACCGCGCGGAAGTCGACGTACTGGCTGGTGTAGCTCGCGCTGCGGAATGTGAAGGTCTTCGTGTCTGGAAATGCATCGGTTGAGGACGAGGTCGTGGTTTGCAGGCCGGAAAAGCTGCCGAAACGCGACAGGGCGATGATCAGCGGCCACCGCTGCGCCGCGCAGTAGGGGCAGAACTCTGCGCCGTAGTAGAAGACCTCGGGCTTTCCCGTCGAGCCGGCGAGGGTTGTGCCCGAGATGGGCTTGACCAGGTTGGTGGCCGTGCCCTGGCCGACGGCGTCCAACTCCGAGGCCGGCAGGCTCGTGATCGTGGAGACGATCTGCGCCGTCGCGCTCGGGTTTGGCGGCGGCGTGGGAAGCGGCGTGATGTACCAGCGATAGAGCAGGAAGGCGGCAACGAGCACGGCGAGCCCCGCGACGACCGCCGCCGGCATGACCCACGACGGGGTCCCCGCCACCGGCTTGCGGACGGGGGTGCGCGAGGCCACTTTGCGCACCGGGCGCTTCGCGCTCATCAGCCGCCCTTGGTAATGGGCTGAGCCAGGATCCAAAGGCTCGTCATCGTGTACATGACCATCAGTAAAAGCATGGGGTACTGGCTCAGCAGCGCGCGCTGGGCTGTCCGGAACCGCTCTCCCGCGCGCAGGTGGGAAAGGAACACGGCGACGATGTGACCGAGCACTATCAGCACGATCTGCGCGTACCAGACCGTCGCGGCCTGGGCCAGCGCAAAGCTGGGTTTGAAGCTCGCGACCGCCGGCCACAGGTGCCACCCCTTCTGCAGCGGATCGTTGAGCAGCGGGACGATGAACTGCGACTGCACGACCACGTAGCTGTAGTTGTGCGCGGCGTTGTAGACGAGCGCGATCGGCACGAGGGTCAGCGCGAAAAGAGAGATCGTGGTTTTCGCATCGACCTTGCGGCGGCCGAAGTAGATGACGGCTTCCATGACTGCCATGAAGATGAGAAGGAACGCGACGGTGAGGAGGACGAGCCCGGTGGTGCGGATGAAGAACAGGCCAAATGGTCCGAGGGGCGCCCAGATCGGCGCCAACGTAGCCGTGAAGTCCTGCCACGTCGGCGTCGCTGAGATCCCATCGAAGGCAAGCGTGCTCAACATCAAGATCACGAAGAGCACCCGGTCCCATCCCGTGCCAATGGGTTCGAGCAGCCCCACGCCCCACGGCCTTACGTAGACGGCGCGGAACTTTCCGCTCTGGTCACGTTCGCCTTCGATCGGGCCGAACCTGCCCACGATGCTGAATAGCACGGTGAAGGCCTCGCAGTGCTCGAGCCATTCGTCTCGCCCGAAGAAAAACATGCCCGCCAGAGTGATGACCGTGTAAGCGATGGCGGCGAGCGCAACGATCGTCGGCCGGCTCGCCATGCCGCTGGTCAGCTCCAGACACGCGAAGACGAAGTAGGCCACGGCGGCCGGCCACAGGCCCACGTCCCGAAGCTTCCGGCGCGGCGTGACGACGATTACCCGAGTGACCGCGTCGAAGATCGCAGTCCAGGGGTTCAGGAGATACCAGAGATTGCCGACGAGCCCGGACAGGATCACGGTGACCGCCCAGAAGAAGATCCAGACCACGTATTCGGCGGGGTTGTAGAAGGCCGTGGTCGAGCCGAAGAAGCCACTGATGACGACGATCAGCAGGGCGAGGATGCCGATCGATCCTCCGATGCGCCGAGGCCATGGCGAGCGCGCGATGGGCAAGAGCCACGGCACCGCGCGCCGCGGATAGGCCGTTGCCTGTTCCCCGACCCTGTCGCCGGCGAACAGGACCACCAAGATAAAGGACAGAAACACGACTCCCCCTGCTGCGTACAGGTAGAGCGCCAGCGAGATGGGCAGGTCGAAGCGCTGCCCGAAGCCGTGGAGAAGGATGTGGGCGGCCGCGATCACGGACTGACCTCGAGCGAGCCCAGGCCGGTGCTGGTCAACTCCCACTCGATGTCGCAGCTGCAGGTCTTGTCGGCCTTGAAAGTGTGGCTCACGGTCTGGCCCGCCTTGACCTCGAAGTGGATGTCGTAGTTGTGCAGATGCACCTCGCCGTCCTGGTCACTCGTGACGTTGATCGTGATGGTGTCGTTCTGGTGGGCCTTCAGGGTGTTGGGCGACATCTTGCTCGCCGCCGTCACGGTGACGTTGAAGGTCAGGTTCTGGCCGCCCTTGTGCGTGTTCGAATAGATCAGGATTCCCCCGGCGACGAAGAACGCGACGACGAGCGCGAGGAAGACAAGCGCGCGGGTCCGATTCACGTCGATTGAAACGAGCGTTTCGCGCAAAGCGCGCGTCTGAAAGCGAGCTCAGTGGCTCGTTTTGCGCAGAATGCGCGAAATTGAAGTCCCATTCGTGCCGGGAACTTCGATCCTAGCCGGACTGCGCGGCCCGCCAGTCTTTCCAGTCCGCGCGCAGGCGGCGCGCCATCCGCGTCGCCGCGTCACGCAGCCAGCCCTGCTTGCGCCTGGCGAGGTCGATCCCGATCGTCCTGGCCGCGCCACGGGTCCCCAGGTGGATGTTGGCCGCCTCCCACCCCATGGCCTTGAGCAACCGCCCCTCGTCGCGCCTTTTCGGCAGCTCGGCGAGCAGGACGCCGCTGCAGTCCGGCGACAGCCGGCGCATAAGCCATCCCTCGCGCACGTCCAACAGAGGGTCGGGACACCGGACCGCCTGGCCTATCAGGTCGAGGTAGTTGATCCGCTCGCTCCCATGGGCCGGATGCGCCCACTCCCATGCCGAAGGAACGAGCGCCTTCGCCTCGTGGGCGATCAGGCCGCTGTTCCAGGTCGCCATCGCGACCAGCCGCTCCAGCCCCAGGCTGCCCAGGCCCGCGCGTCGCCGGGCGAATCGGACGGCGTTTGCCCCATCGGGCAAGCGCTGCAAGAGCAGCTCCTGTGTCTTGGAGGGAAGGGGGCCTCGGGCCGTGGGAAGGCCGGACATGCGCGACCAGAAGCTGACGGGGTCGCGCAACCGCCCGCCGGCCAGCCTGCGCAGCCACCGGTCGTTCTCGGCGAGGACCATCGGCCGCCCGCCTACCTTTAAGGACGACGAGTATCCATTGAGGATGGCCGCGCACGCCTCCTTCAGGTTGATCGCCAGGTGGCCCTCGGCCGCGGCCAGCCCGGCGCTCGTGGCGAGGCGGACCAGGTCGACCGTGTAAGGAAGGTTGGTGGCCTCGTCGAAGTCGTTGACGCCCCAGATCAGGCGACCCTCCACGTCTCGCCACGTGCCGTAGTTCTCCACGTGCAGGTCGCCGACGGCGAGGACCCTCGGCGCCTCTGCGACCTCGGGAAGCTCTTCCGACCAGAGCTCGGCCCATCTATAGAAGGTCGCGCGAAGGAAGCTGAAGGTGTCGGCCGCCATCTGCTCGTGCTTGTAGGCGAGGTCGTCGCGGCGCAGACGGAGCCGCTGGCCGAGCCAGCGCTCGAAGCTACGGGTCGCGTCTGCTATGTCAGTGGCCACAACACGCGCGCTCATTGTCGGGCGCGCGACGCGAAGTTAGCGGTCGCGCATCAACGGAGCGACTCGCCGGGTGCCGAACCCTCCCACGCGGTCGTCTCCCAGTTGTCCTTGCGGCCGTCCAGCGGCAGCCACGGTGGAAGTTCCATCAGCAGCTCCTGGGCGAGGGCGTAGGAGTAAGGCTCATACCCTTTACGAAGCTGCGTGAGCCGCTCGCGAAAGGTGGCGAAGTCGACCACGCCGGCGTCGGCGCGAACCAGGTCGTCGTACACGGCCTGCACCTCGGCGTCGGAGAGTCGCTCGGGCGCATCGAAACGAGGCGCGGCCTGCAAGACCTGGCTCAAGTCGCCCAGCGCGTGACGCCCGATGGCGTAGAGGCGCCGCGCCGACCACGTCCGGCCCTCGGCCTTGGCGGCGAGCCAGGCGGAAGCCAGGTCCAGCATGCATGTCAGGGCGGCCAGCCAGGACTGGTTTTCGTGCTGGGAACGGAAGTAGCACAGCACCTGGTAGGAAAGATGGCTTTCGAGGAGCTCGGCCGTCCATTGCTCCCACTGGTTGATGAGCGGGCGAAGCTCATCCGTCGCGCCGGCCTGGACTGCGCGGCGAAACAGGTCGCCCGCGCTCGGCGGAGAGCCCGCCCACTCGTCCAGCATCGAGATCGCGGTCTCGCGCCGGGAGAAGCCCTGGTACAGGATCGGCAGATAGGAGATGACGACCGCGAGGAAACCGAAGCCGGTGCCGGCCTCGACCACCGTGACGAAACGCGCGAGGTCTGTCCTGGGCACGAAGTCGCCGATGCCGAGCGTCGTGAAGCTCGTGCCGCTGACGTACAGGTTGCCGAACGCCGAGAGGTCCGGGTCGAAGTTGGCCGCCCAGAGCATGAGCCCAAACCCGGCTATCAGGACGATGCCCCACAGGACGATCAAGATCAAAAGCGAGAGCGGCCCATAGACGCTGAGGTAGCTCTCGCGGCGGTCGCCGAGCGGCATGCGCCGGGCGATCGCGGCCCAGGGTTTCCAGCTCAGCCGGTAGAAGACCTTGGAAAACCGGACTCCTGTGACGCGACGTGGGAGGATGATCGTCTCGAAGGCGTCGCGCCACACAACCGCGACCAGAACCACGCCAACCAGGGCCGCAGCGATCTGCATCGGGTGATCAAACCACTCCGTTGGGCTCGAAATTCATCCGATCCGGCCGTTTCGAGGCGACTTGACATGTAAACGGGCTGGGCAACACAATGCAGCCAGCCAGAAGGGCTGCTGGAGTAAATCCTGCTGTCGGCGCACTCTCGCCCCGGGGGAGGAACGGGAAGAAGGCGGCGGGAAGTCATCTAAGAGGTATGCGCATGAAGTTAGCCCGGTTCTTACCCGCCGTTGCCGTTGTGGGCATGATCGCGTCCGCCTGTGGCGGAAACAACACCACGACGACGACCACAGCCACAGTTCCGTCGGACCTGAGCATCAGCGTGTTCGACGCGAACTTCACCTACATGCCCAAGCTCAACGACCTCGTGAAGGCCGGCAAGGGCAATATTGGAGTGCTCCTTCCTGATGCGACTTCGTCGGCACGGTACGTGACATTCGACCAGCCTGCCCTGACCAAGGCGCTCACGGGGGCTGGATACACCTCGTCGCAGTTCACAATCGACAACGCCGGCGGTGTCGAGGCGCAGCAGCTCTCGCAGGCTCAGGCGCTGATCACGGCCGGGGCGACCGTGTTGATCATGGACCCGCTCAACAGCAGCGTTGGTTCCCAGATCCAGGCCTACGCCCAGTCTCATGGCGTCAAGGTCATCAGCTACGACCGCGCCACCTTCACTGGCACGAACACCTACTACGTGAGCTTTGACAACGTGCAGGTGGGCGAGCTCATCGGCAAGGGCTTCGTCAAGTGCGTCTCCGCCTGGAACATCTCGAGCCCGCAGGTCTTCGAGCTCGATGGCGGACAGAACTCCGACCCGAACGCAATCGACTTCGCCAAGGGATACAACGATGCGATCTGGGGCGACAAGGTTCAGACCGAGACCACCGGCAAGACCAATAGCCAGGGTATGAAGCTCGTCGGCGAGCAGGTTGCCACGGACTGGAAGAACGACGTCGGCGGGACGATCTTCCAGCAGCAGTTCACCGCACACCCGACCATCAACGCCACCGTTGAGGCCAACGACGGCCTCGCCAACGCGGTGGTCCAGGTGCTCAAGAGCAAGAACGTCCCGGCCAAGAAGATCCCGACAACCGGCCAGGACGCGTCGCCTGACGGTCTGGTCAATGTTTTGACCGGCTACCAGTGCGGCACCGTCTACAAGGCGATCTACCTCGAGGCGCAGGACGCTGTCGCCCTCGCCACCGTTCTCCGCGCTGGGCAGACTCCGCCGAGCGCTCTCCTCAACGGCACGACCGCACCTCCGTCAGGCGTTTCCGGCAACCAGCAGCCGGCGTCACTCCTCGTCCCGATCTGGGTCGACGTCACCAACATGAACGCGACCGTGATCAAGGACAACTTCGTCGACAAGGCAACTCTGTGCAGCAAGGCGGGCGCAGCCGCCTGCACCGCAGCCGGCATTTCGTAACGGTAGTCATCGACGCCGCCGCACCTCGCGGCGGCGTCACCTATGCCGAAGGGGCCGTCCCCAGACTCAACAGCTAGGACTCCAGGTAATCCTCTATGTCAAATGGGGGTCCCGCCGGGGAATCCCGATCCCCGTGCCAAGTGGAGCTGAAGCCCGGATTCATTCCGGGCGTCCCCAGATTGAACAGTCAGGACTCCAGATAATCCTCTATGTCAAAGGGGGGTCCAGCGGGGGGATCCCGATCCTCCCGCGCCTTTGTCGCCGATAATGCAAGGTGAGATGGCGGCTGTCGCTCCAACCACGGCGACCGGCGAGCCGCTGCTCAAGATTCGCGAGCTCGACAAGCATTTCGGGCCGGTCCAGGCCCTGTATCACGTCGATCTTGACCTGCCGTCAGGCCAGGTCACTGCGCTGGTCGGCGACAACGGCGCCGGCAAGACCGTCCTCACCAAGTGTGTGGCGGGCATCTATCAGCCCGACCACGGTCAGGTCTCCTGGGAGGGACACCCCGTCCACATCCGCAATGCAAGGGACGCTGCCCGCCTCGGCATCGAGACCGTCTACCAGGACCTCGCCCTTGCCGACAACCTCGACATCGTGCAGAACATGTTCCTGGGCCGCGAGCGGGTGAGCGTCGGGCTGCTCGACGAGGACAGCATGGAGCGCTCCGCGGCCGAGACCCTGGCCAGCCTGCGTGTGACGACCGTCCGGTCGATCCGCCAACCCGTGGCGTCGCTGTCCGGCGGCCAGCGTCAGTCGGTCGCCGTGGCGAAGGCGGTCATGTGGAACTCGAAGCTCGTGATCATGGACGAGCCCACTGCCGCTCTGGGAGTCGTCCAGACCAAGCAGGTGCTCGACCTCATCAAACGCCTGCGCGACCGAGGTCTCGCGGTAATGGTCATCTCGCACAACCTCAACGACGTCTTCGAGGTCGCGGACCGGATCGCGGTCCTCTATCTGGGCCGCCTGGTCGTCCAGGACAAGGCTTCGGCTTTCGACCGGCAAAGCGTCGTCGAGTACATGACAACAGGAGGCGCAACCCGCTCGGGTGGCACGCGTACCACAAACGGCTGAACCTTCCGACCTCCCTCCGGAGCAGGCGCCTGACCTGACCGCCGCGCCCGAGGCTGCTCAGGCCGAGGTTCCGCCGGAGCTTGTTGCACAGTCTCTCGGCGAGTACTCCCGAGCGTGGATGGCTCGAATCGCCGCCGGCGAAAGCGGCGTCCTGCCCGTCATCGTCGCCATGACCGCGATCGTGATCGTGTTCGGGGCGATCAGCCCGAACCATGTGTTCCTCTTGCCTGTCAACCTGGTCAACCTCTTCCAGCAGAGCGCGGTGTTCATGGTCCTGGCGATGGCCGAGGGATTCGCCCTCGTTCTCGGCGAGATCGACCTGTCGGTCGGATTCGTCGGGGCGTGCGGAGCGGCGATCACAGTCCAGCTGGTGCAGCCACTGACCACCAACTGGCACTGGACGCTGGGCATCCTGACGGGCCTGCTCTTTTGTGCGGCGTTCGGTGTCATCCAGGGCACGCTGATCACCCGGCTTCGCTTGCCGTCCTTCATCGTCACGCTGGGCGGTTACCTGATTGCCAACGGCCTGTTTTTGTGGATCCTCAACTTCGGGCCGTTCTCGGGCTACCCCAACCTCGCAGGCTTCAGCAACAACCTTCAGATCATCTACAACCTGATGTGGGGAACGCTTGACCCGACCGTCTCCTGGATCCTCGCCGCGGTCGTCGTCGCAGGCCTCGGTTTCTGGATGTGGTTCAGCGACCACCGCCGCCGGACCAGTGGCCTGGTCGCCCCTCCTGCAAGCCTCACCCTGATCAAGATCGGTCTGATCGCCGTCGTTGCGGTCGTGGTGGTCGGCATCTGCAATACCAACCGGGCCAGCATCGGCGTGCTCGAGGGTGTGCCCTGGGTGATCCCGATTGTGCTCGGCGTCCTCGTGGCCTGGACCATCCTGCTTCAGCGCACGAGGTACGGACGGTACGTCTACGCGATCGGTGGCAACCCAGAAGCCGCGCGCCGCGCCGGCATCAACCTCGCCTTGATCCGCACCGCGGCGTTTGCGCTCTGCTCCCTCACGGCAGGGATCGGGATGCTGCTGTACGCGTCGCTCCTCGGTGGCATGTCGAACAATGTCCAGGGCGGGCAATACGTCCTCTACGCGGTCGCCGCGGCGGTCATCGGCGGCACGAGCCTCTTCGGCGGCCGGGGCAAGGCCCTCCACGGGGTGCTGGGCGGCCTGGTGATCGGCGGCATCTACAACGGCATGTTCCTGATGAGCCTTTCCGTGCAGTGGGAATACGTCGTCACGGGCCTGGTCCTCCTGGCCGCGGTCACGATCGACTCGCTCTCCCGCCGCGGAGCGGCCACCGGGAGCGTCGCCAGGGTCTAGTTCCTCGGGCCCGATTCGGCCTCGCTGTATCCAGCGGAGCGTATCGGGACGAGGAATTGCGCCTCGTTGTATCCAGCGAGGCGTGTCGGGGCGGCGCCCTCCGCGAGGCAAGGATTGGGAATTCGCCGACGTGGGTAAACGTTCTTTCGTACAAATGGCAAAGCCCAAATCGGAACTCCTACCAGTCCTCCCTATGGACGATGTCGTCGTCCTCCCCCACATGTCCGTCACCCTCGCCGTCGAGGGCGACGACCAGAAGGCCGCGATCGAGGCTGCCCGCCAGGGCAACCGCCTGATCCTGCTGGTCCCCCGCATCGAGGGCAAGTTCGGTGCCATCGGCACCGCGGCCCGCCTGGGCGAGTCGGCGGAGCTGCCGACCGGCGCCGAGGCCTTCATGATCCGGGGCGAGTACCGTGCCCGCCTGGGCAGCGGACAGGCCGACATCGGCGGAGCCCTCTGGGTCAAAGCCGACCCGATCGAAGACCCCGAACCCCCGACCGAGAAGTCGGTCGAGCTGGCACGCGAATACCGCGCTTTGCTCGAGAACCTGGTCGAGTCCCGAGGCGTGCCGCAGGTCGTCCAGTTCCTGCGCGCAGCAAGGACCCCCGGCCACCTGGCCGACCTCGCCGGCTACTCGCCGGACCTCTCGACCGAGCAGAAGCTGCAGATCCTCGAAACCGTCGACCTCGAGGAGCGCCTGACCACGCTCATCAAGTGGACCCAGGGCATCCTGGCCGACGCTTCGCTGAAGGAGAAGATCCGCAGCGATGTGGCCGAGGGCATGGAGAAGACGCAACGCGAGTTCCTCCTTCGCCAGCAGCTCGAAGCGATCAAGAAGCAGCTGAACGAGGGGCAGACCGACGTCGTGTCCACCTACCGCGAGAGAATCGCGAAGGCCGAGATGCCGGAGTCGGTGCTGACCGAGGTGAACCGCGAGCTCGACCGCCTGGAGCGGACCAGCGAGCAGAACCCGGAGTACGGCTGGATCCGCACGTACCTCGACTGGATGCTCGACATCCCCTGGAACGTGCGCTCCGAGGACAACTACGACCTCAAGAAGGCGCGGCAGATCCTCGACGAGGACCACACAGGCCTCGGCGACGTGAAGGACCGCATCATCGAGTTCCTCGCCGTGCGCAAGCTGCGCACCGAGCGCGGGTTGGAAGTCCTGAGCGGCCGCGGTTCGGGCGCCATCATCACGCTGGTCGGACCTCCGGGCGTGGGCAAGACCTCGCTTGGCGAGTCGGTCGCGCGCGCGCTTGGCCGCAAGTTCACCCGCGTGTCACTCGGTGGGATCCGCGACGAGGCCGACATCCGAGGCCACCGCCGGACCTACGTGGGCGCCCTGCCGGGCCGCATCGTGCGGGCCTTGAAGGACGCGGGCACTAAGAACCCGGTCATCATGCTGGACGAGATCGACAAGGTCGGCAGCGACTGGCGAGGAGACCCCTCATCAGCATTGCTCGAAGTGCTCGATCCCGCGCAGAACCACACGTTCCGCGACCACTACCTGGAGGTCGACCTCGACCTTTCCGAGGTGCTGTTCATCCCGACCGCCAACGTGTTCGAGACGATCCCCGCGCCGCTGCTGGACCGCATGGAGCTGATCCGCCTCGACGGCTACACCGAAGAGGAGAAGGTCGCGATCGCTCGCGACCACCTGCTGCGGCGCCAGATCACGCAGGCCGGGTTGAAGACCGAAGAGGTGACAATCGACGACGCCGCGATCATGAAGGTGATCACTGATCACACCCGCGAGGCCGGGGTGCGCAACCTCGAGCGCGAGCTGGGCAAGATCACGCGCAAGGTCGCGACCAAGGTCGCCACGGGCCAGCTCACGCCGCCTGTTGCGATCACACCCGATCGCGTCCGCGAATTCCTCGGCAAGCCGAAGTTCGACAACGAGGTCGCGGCCCGCACCGCGGTGCCGGGCGTGGCGACCGGACTCGCCGTCACCGGGACAGGTGGCGACGTGCTCTTCGTCGAGGCCACCGCGACCGAGGCGAATGGAAACGGGGGTGGCGGGCTGCTGCTCACCGGCCAGCTGGGCGACGTGATGAAGGAGTCGGCGCAGATCGCGCTCTCCTACGTGCGCTCGCACGCCGAGGAGCTGAACATCTCGCGCGACGACATCAACAAGTCGTTCCACATTCACGTGCCCGAGGGCGCTGTGCCCAAGGACGGCCCGTCAGCCGGCGTGACGATGACGACCGCGATCGTGAGCCTTCTGACCGGGCGCCCGGTGCGCAACACCGTCGGCATGACCGGCGAGGTGACGCTCCAGGGACTGGTCCTGCCGATCGGCGGCGTCAAGCAAAAGGTGCTGGCGGCTCACCGCATGGGCTTGAAGGAAGTCATCCTCCCGCAGCGCAATGAGAAGGACCTCGACGATGTCCCACAGAGTGTGCGCGAGGCGATGACCTTCCACCTGGCGAGTCGCGTGGACGACGTGCTGAAGCACGCGCTGGAGCCCGCCTCCACCGCGAAGTCCAAGATCGAAGCCGCCTAAGCGCAGCTGAAAGTCCTCGTCCGGGACGGCGAACTGCAGCGCGAGCTGGATCCGCTGCCGGCAGGCGTCGGGGTCGTGACCGACCCGGCGCCTGACGTCGAGTTCGCGGTGATCAACTTCGAGCTCTCCGGCCGCCTGCCGGAGATGTTCGCCGAGATGCCGAACCTGCGGGTCGTCCAGTCGCTGAGCGCCGGCGTCGACTGGCTTGTGCCGCGCACGCCAAAGGGCGTGATCGTCTGCAAGGCCGTCGGCGTGCACGACCGCCCGGTTTCGGAGTGGGTCATCGCAGTGATTCTTGCGATGCAGCGCCGGCTGCCGGAGTTCCTCGAATCGCAGCGGCTCGGCAAGTGGGACCGAAGCCCTGTTGACGGGACCCCGGACGACGATCTCGAGGGTCAGACGGTGCTCGTCGTCGGTCACGGTTCGATTGGCAGGACGCTTGCGATGCGGCTCACCTCGTTTGGCGTCCACGTCGTCGGAGTGGCCCAGCACGCGCGCGAAGACGCGCGTCCGGTCTCATCGCTGTCCGAGCTGCTGCCGCAAGCCGACGTGGTCGTGAACCTGCTGCCGCTGACATCCGCCACCGAGCGTTTTGTCGACGCTGCGTTTCTCGGCCAGATGAAGGCCGGTGCGCTTTTCGTCAACGCCGGCCGGGGCAAGACGGTCGACACCGCGGCTCTGCTCGAGGCGCTGCAGTCCGGGCGCATTCGAGCAGCGCTCGATGTGACCGACCCCGAGCCGCTGCCGGACGGCCATCCTCTGTGGCACGCGCCGAACGTTCTCATCACTCCACACATCGCCGGCTCGACGGCGCGCTGGCTCACGCGCGGCTATCGCTTCGCCGGCGAACAGATCCGTCGCTACGCCGCGGGCGAGCCGCTTCTGGGCGTTGAGACCTAGCCTGGAATATCGCGCCGCGCTCTAGGCTTGCTGATTACGTGAACCGCTCTTCGCATGAGATCCTTGGAAGCGCGCGCACCATCGCGGTGGTCGGCGCGTCGCGTGATCCCAGCAAGGCCGGGGGCTCGGTCCCCGAAGGCCTGCAGAAGCGCGGATTCCGCATCATCCCTATCAATCCCTACGCCGACACTCTTTTCGGCGAGCGCGTGTACCGCTCACTGCTCGAGGTGCCGGAGCAGATCGACCTGGTCGACGTTTTCCGACCCGCGGCCGACGCCCCCGAGATCGCGCGCCAGGCTGTAGCTGTGGGCGCCAGGGCGCTGTGGCTACAGGAGGACATCCGGTCCGCCGAAGCACGCCGCATCGCCGAGTCGGCGGGGATGGAATTCGTCGAAGACGAGTGCACCGCCGTGGTCGCATCGCTCTATCGACTGCGAACGTCAGCCGCCTAACGGTTAGAGTCGTCGCGTGGCGCCTCGCCGACCACGCCATCTTCGGGACCGCAGCATCGAGTCCGAGCTCAAGTTTCGGGTTGCCGGTCCGCGCGACCACGCGACCCTTCGCGCGGTGCTGCGCAAGCGTGGCGCCAAGCTTGTCGGCCGATACAGGGAAGAGAACTTCCGCTTCAACGGCCCGGGCAAATCGACGCGCAACACGACCCTGCGCCTGCGCGTGCTCAACGGCGGACCTCGGGGAGTGCTGACGGTGAAAGGCCCGGCGACGTTCGAAGCCGGGGTCAAGATCCGAGAGGAGACGGAGGTCGAGCTCTCAGACGTACACGCAACGCTCGACCTCCTCCAGCAGCTGAGCTTTCGCGTCGGCTGGACCTACCCGAAGAATCGCACGATGTACACGCTCGATGGGATCGTGGTCACCCTCGACGTTCTCGAGTTCGGGTGGTTCGTCGAGGTCGAGGGCGCGGCCACCGCGCTGCCTGAGATGGCGCGCAGCCTGGGCCTCGACCCGGCCAACGCCCTACGCGACAGCTACTCGGTGATGGCGCGCAAGCACATGAAAGCGAAACGCCCGACCAAATCGCCCCCCACGCCGGTCACCCTGCCCGAGGAGGCCGCAGCGCAGGCGTAAAGCTCGACACGCACCGTTGGATACAACGAGGCGGAATTCGAGCGCTCGATACGCCCCGCTGGATGCACCGAGGCGAAATCCAGTCCTGGCGTCTACTCGCTCCGCGCCGGTGCTGTACTTGCTCCGTCGGTCCGCGCCGGGCCCACCCACACGGTCTGAATGTTCGTGAACTCCTTGATCCCGTACTCCGACAGCTCGCGTCCGTAGCCCGACCGCTTCGCACCGCCGAAAGGCAGCCTTGCGTCCGACGCCACCATGCCGTTGATGAAGACCAGGCCCGCCTCGACGCGCTCCGCGAGCTGCTTCGCGCGCTCGACATCGGACGTCCAGATGTTGGAGCCGAGCCCGAAGTCGGTGTCGTTGGCGACGCGCAGCGCGTCCTCCGCATCCTTCACACGGATCACAGCGGCCACCGGTCCGAACGTCTCCTCGTGGTAGGCCGGCATGCCGGGTCTCACGTTGGCCAGCACCGTCGGCTCGAAGTAGTAGCCGTCACCGGGCATCCTTTTGCCGCCGGTCAGCGCCCGCGCGCCAAGCCGGAGCGATTCGTTGACCTGCCGCTCGAGCTCGTCGACCAGGTCTTGGCGAGCCAGCGGGCCGACCTGGTTCGCCCGGTCCATCGGGTTGCCCACCTTGAGAGCCGCCACGGCGTTGGTGAACCGCTGCTCGAACTCGTCGGCCACCGGCTCCTCGACGATGAAACGCTTGGCGGCAATGCAGCTCTGGCCGTTGTTCTGGTTGCGGGCGCGGCAGGCGACCGTGGCCGCCTGGTTCAGGTCGGCGTCGGCCAGGACGATGAACGGGTCAGAGCCGCCGAGCTCGAGCACGGTCTTCTTCAACGCCCGGCCCGCCGCCTCCGCGACGAGCGACCCGGCCTTCTCCGAGCCGGTCAGCGTCACACCGGCGACTCGATGGTCGGAGATGATCCGCTCCACCGCCGCCGAGCCGACCATCAGCGTCTGGAACACGCCCTCGGGCACGCCGGCCTCGCGGAAGACCTCCTCGATCGCCAGCGCCGACTGGGGCACGTTCGAGGAGTGCTTGAGCAGCATCACGTTGCCGGCCGTCAGCGCAGGCAGGCCTGCGCGAAAGGCTTGCCAGAACGGGAAATTCCAGGGCATCACAGCGAGGATCACGCCCAGCGGCTGGAACCGGACATAGCTCTCGGAGGCGGTGCTCTCGATGGACTCTTCGGCCAGCAGCCGCGCACCGTTCTCGGCAAACCAGTTGGCCGTCCACGCGCACTTTTCGATCTCGGCCTCGGCCTCGACGATGGGCTTGCCCATCTCCGAGGTGAGCAGCGCGGCGTAGCGCGACCTGTCAGCCCGAAGGACGCCGGCGACCGTGCGCATGAGTGTGGTGCGCATGCCCGGCCCGGCGTCGCGCCAGGGGTGCCGCGCGGTCCAGGCGCGGCTCAGGGCTGCGTCCAGCGCCGCCTCCTCCGCCTCTGGGAACGACGCCAGCTCCCGGCCCGTGGCCGGGTCGATGGATCTCAGCACCCTTTCGAATCATGGCACGATTGCAATGTGGCTCGAGCCCCGGTGAAGCGGCGCGCCGAACGTTCGCCTGCCGCCCCGCTGCGGACGCCTTCTCCGACCGTCGACGGTCGCAAGCGGGTGGTCATCGAGGCGGTGATGCCCGAGATCGACGGCGGCCGATTCCCGGCCAAGCGGGCGGTCGGCGAGACGGTGACCGTCGAGGCCGACATCTTCGCCGACGGCCACGACGCCCTGGGCGCGGTGCTCCGTTACCGCAATCAGGCGTCGGCCGATTGGATGGAGACTCCGATGGCCCCGCTGGTCAACGACCGCTGGCGCGGCGAGTTCCCGGTCACGGAGCTGGGCCGCTACATCTTCACGCTGGAGGGCTGGGTCGACCACTTCGAGACCTGGAGCCGCCAGCTGGCCAAACGAATCAAGGCGGGCCAGGACGTCAAGGTCGAGCTCGAGGTCGGGGCAAGGATGGTCGAGCAGGCGGTCGCACGGGCGAATGGAAAGTCGAACGACGCCGCCCAGCTGCAGTCGCTCGCCAGATCGCTTCGCGCCGGCCCGACGCCGGCGGTCGACGGCGAGGCCGGGGCGCTGATGCGCCGATATGCCGACCGCACCTTCGCAACGGTTTATCCACGTGAGGTCGAGGTGGTGGTTGAGCCGGTCAAGGCGCGTTTCAGCACGTGGTACGAGCTGTTCCCGCGCTCTACCGGTCCGCGAGGCAAGCACGGGACCTTCAAAGACGTCGAGCGCCTGCTGCCCGAGATCGCGCGGCTCGGTTTCGACGTCCTGTACCTCCCGCCCATCCACCCCATCGGCAAGAGCAACCGCAAGGGCGCCAACAACAAGGCCGCCTCGCCCGGCGAGCCCGGCAGCCCATGGGCGATCGGCTCGGCGGAGGGCGGCCACAAAGCAGTGCACCCGGAGCTCGGCACGCTCGAGGACTTCCGCCACCTGGTCACGACGGCGTCCCAGCAGGGGCTCGACGTGGCGCTGGACATCGCGTTCCAGTGCTCGCCGGACCATCCCTACACGAGCGAGCACCCAGAGTGGTTCAAGCACCGCCCCGACGGCTCGATCCAGTACGCCGAGAACCCGCCCAAGAAGTACGAGGACATCTATCCGTTCGACTTCGAGACCGAGCACTGGCGCGAGCTGTGGCAGGAGCTGCTCTCGATCGTGCTGTTCTGGGTCGACCAGGGAGTGCGGATCTTGCGCGTCGACAACCCGCACACCAAACCGTTCCCGTTCTGGGACTGGCTCATCGGAGAGGTGAAGCGCGAGCACCCCGAGGTGATCCTCCTGGCGGAGGCCTTCACCAGGCCGAAGGTCATGTACCGGCTCGCCAAGGGAGGATTCAGCCAGTCGTACACCTACTTCTCCTGGCGCAACACCGCCTATGAGCTGTACCAGTACTTCACCGAGCTCGCGCAGCCTCCAATCCGCGAGTTCTTCCGGCCGAACCTGTGGCCCAACACGCCCGACATCCTCACCGAGTACCTCCAGAGCGGTGGCCGGCCGGCGTTCCAGGCCCGCCTCATCCTTGCCGCCACGCTGGGCGCGAGCTACGGGATCTACGGACCTGCGTTCGAGCTGATGGAGAGCCGGCCGCGCGAACAGGGCTCGGAGGAGTACCTCGACTCAGAGAAGTACCAGATGCGGGCGTGGGATCGCGACAACCCCGACAGCCTGCGCGAGCTGATCGCGATCATCAACAGGATCCGGCACGAGAACCCCGCCCTCCAGACCGACCGCGGGCTGCGCTTCCATCCCACCGAGAACGACCAGCTGCTGGCGTACTCCAAGAGCACGCCCGACAATGCCAACGTGGTGCTGACCGTCGTCAACGTCGACCCCCACCACGTCCAGCGCGGAATGGTCAACCTGCCGCTGGACGAGCTGGGCCTGGACCGCGACCGGCCGTATCAGGCGCACGAGCTGATCAGCGGCGCGCGCTACCTGTGGAACGGCCCGCGCAACTTCGTCGAGATCAACCCCCACTCGATGCCAGGGCAGATCTTCCGGTTCCGTCGCCGTGTCCGCAGCGAGCACGACTTCGAGTACTTCCTGTGATCACCGAGGACCTGCCGGATGCGGTTCCAGAGTTGACGCCCCCCACCACGACCACGAGCCGTCGCCGCAAGGCGACCCAGATCCTGCCGCTGGAAGACGATCCGCTCTGGTACAAGGACGCGCTCATCTACGAGCTGCACGTGCGAGCCTTCATGGACAGCGACGCGGATGGCAGCGGCGACTTTCGCGGCTTGATCGAGAAGCTGCCCTACCTGCAAGACCTCGGCGTCAACGCGCTCTGGCTGCTGCCGTTCTATCCCTCGCCATTGCGCGACGACGGCTACGACATCGCCGGCTACACGGACGTCAACCCGATGTTCGGCACCCTCGGCGACGTCGCCAACCTGGTGAGGGAGGCTCACCGCAGGGGCATCCGCGTGATCAACGAGCTCGTCTGCAATCACACCTCAGACCAGCACCCCTGGTTCCAGCGGGCGCGGCGGGCGAAGCCGGGCAGCAGCATGCGCGACTTCTACGTGTGGAGTGAAACCAATCAGAAATACCAAGACGCGCGGATCATCTTCAAGGACTTCGAGACCTCGAACTGGACCTGGGACCACGTCGCCAACGCCTACTACTGGCACCGGTTCTATTCCCACCAGCCCGACCTCAACTTCGACAATCCCAAGGTCCATGAGGCGATCTTCAAAGTGCTCGATTTCTGGATGGAGATGGGAATCGACGGCGTGCGTCTCGACGCGGTCCCTTATCTCTACGAACGAGAGGGCACGAACGGCGAGAATCTTCCCGAGACCCACCAGTTCCTCAAGGATTTGAGGCGCCACGTCGACTCGAGCTTCCGCAACCGGCTGCTGCTCGCAGAGGCGAACCAGTGGCCCGAGGACGCGGTGGCGTATTTCGGCCAGGGCGACGAATGCGAGATGTCGTTCCACTTCCCGCTCATGCCGCGCCTTTTCATGTCGATCCGGATGGAAGACCGCTTTCCCATCGTCGACATCCTGGCCCAGACGCCGAGCATCCCCGACCGCGCGCAGTGGGCGCTGTTCCTGCGCAACCACGACGAGCTGACGCTCGAGATGGTCACCGACGAAGAACGCGACTACATGTACCGCGCTTACACGCAGGATCGCCTGGCCCGGTTGAATCTCGGCATCCGGCGCCGTCTCGCGCCGCTCCTCGGCAACGACCGGCGACGGATCGAGCTCATGAACGGACTGCTCTTCTCGCTCCCCGGGACCCCGGTCCTCTACTACGGCGACGAGATCGGCATGGGCGACAACATCTTTCTCGGCGACCGCAACGGCGTGCGCACTCCGATGCAGTGGAGCGCCGACCGCAACGCGGGTTTTTCCCGTGCCAACCGGCAGCGCCTGTACCTGCCCGTGATCACCGATCCCGAGTACCACTACGAGACGGTCAACGTCGAGGCGCAGCAGGGCAACCCGCACTCGATCTACTCGTGGACCAAGCGCCTGATCGCGCTGCGCAAGCGTCACCGCGCTTTCGGCCGCGGCACGCTCGAGCTGCTGCGACCAGAGAATCGCAAGGTGCTGGCATACGTCCGACGCTATGAGTCCGAGCAGATCCTGTGCGTCGCCAACCTTTCGCGGTTCTTGCAGGCGGTCGAGCTCGACCTCAGCCAGTGGAAGGGACTCGTGCCCGTCGAGCTGTTCAGCAGCAACGAGATGCCCGTCATCGGCGACGCGCCGTACTTCCTGACCCTCGGCCCTCACGCCTTCTATTGGTTTGCGATGCAGCCGCGTGCCGTGCCCATGCTCCAGAGCGACGGCGCCGCGCCCCTGGCGACGAGGCTGCCCGAGGTGCGCACCGTTGGGGGCTGGGAGTCGGCCCTCGTTGGGGCGGCGAAAGACAGGCTCGAGAACGTGCTGCTCGGCTACATCCCGCAACGCCGCTGGTTCGCGGGCAAGGCGCGCCGCATGAAGACGGCGTTGATCCAGGACGTGGTCAGCGTCCCGGGTGCCGAGGGCTACTCATACCTCACGTCGGTCGTGATCGGCTACGCCGAAGGTGACCCCGACACGTACATGCTGCCCATCGCCTATGCCAACCCGGCCGAGGCTTCGCACATCCTCGAGCGCTGGCCGATGTCCGCAATCGCGTGGGTCCGCAACCAGGGCGAGGAAAGTCGCGGGCTTCTCTATGACGCGCTCGGGCCGCCAAACTTCGCCGAGGCACTTCTCGGTGCGATCGCGCGCCGCCGCCGCGCCGCTGGAGGGGCGGGGACGCTGATCGGGTCGACCACGCGCGCCTTCACACGCCTCCGCGGTCCCGAGACGGTCCGCCTCGAGGCGCAGCTCTCGGTGGCCGAGCAGAGCAACAACTCGGTGATCTTCGGCGAGCGCTTGATGCTCAAGGTTTTTCGGCGCCTGGAGGAGGGAGTCAACCCTGAGCTCGAGGTCGGCCGGTTCCTGACCGAGAAGACGAACTTCGCAGAGATCGCCCCTCTCGCGGGAAGCCTGGAGTACCGCCGCGGCAAGGGCGAGCCGGTGTCGATCGCGATCCTCCAGGGCTACGTGCCCAACCAGGGCGACGCCTGGCAGTACACGCTCAACACTCTCGCCCACTTCTTCAGCGGACCTGAGCTCGCGGGCCTCGAGCCGCCCGCCACGCCTCGCAGCATCGTGGATGGAGGCAAGCAGGACATGCCAGAGGTGGCGACGAGGACGATCGGCGGCTACCTCGATTCGGCACGTTTGCTGGGTCGCCGGACCGCGGAGCTGCATGCGGCCCTGTCGTCCGACCCGACGGATCCCGCGTTCGCTCCCGAGAGGATCACTCCGACCGACCAGCGCTCTATCTACCAGTCGCTCAGCGGCCTCGCAATGCGCGCCACGGACCTGCTCCGCACGCAGCTCGGCAAGCTGCCGGCGGACGCGCGCGAGGATGGGCGCAAGGTGCTGGAGCTCGAGTCCAGGATCGCCTACATACTGCGGTCCTTTCTTGCCCGCCGGCTGAACACGAGCCGGATCCGGGTGCACGGCGACTACCACCTGGGCCAGGTCCTGTACACAGGGCACGACTTCGTGATCATCGACTTCGAGGGCGAGCCGACGCGCACGCTGTACGAGCGCCGCCTGAAGCGGCTGGCCATGCGCGACGTCGCGGGCATGCTGCGCTCGTTCTCCTACGCCAGCCAGGCCGCGCTGCGGTCGCAGGAGATCCCCGCTGAGAGGCTCGCCAATCTGCAGCGCTGGGCTCGCTTCTGGGTGGATTCAGTCTCCGCGGTGTTTTTGAAGAGCTACCTGAGCACGGCAGGAAACGCCTCGTGGGTACCCCAGTCCCAGGAAGACCTCGAGCTGCAGCTCACCACCATGCTGCTGGAGAAGGCGTTGTACGAGCTTCGATACGAGTTGAATCTCCGACCTGATTGGGTGCGCATCCCTCTACGTGGGATTCTTGACCTGGTGACACCCGCATGAGCATGGTCGCCCGCTCGCTGATCAGCCCGTTCGACCTGCACCTCTTCAACGAGGGCACGCACGGCCACCTCTTCGAAAAGCTGGGCGCGCATCCGTCACATGACCCCGAGGGAACGTATTTCGCGGTCTGGGCTCCCAACGCCGACGCAGTCAGCGTCATCGGTGACTTCAACGGTTGGGACAAGAACGCGAACGGCCTCTATGCGCGCGAACAGTCGGGGATCTGGGAAGGATTCATTCCCACGGTCACGCATGGCGCGCTGTACAAGTACTACGTCCACTCCAAGGTGACCCGGAGCGGGGTCGACAAGGCCGACCCGTTCGCCTCTTACTCGGAGGCTCCCCCGCGCCAGGCTTCGGTCGTCTGGGACATGTCGTCCTACCAGTGGGGCGACCAGAGCTGGATGGAGAGCCGGCGCAACGCGAACAACCGCAACGCGCCATGGTCGGTCTACGAGATGCACCTCGGATCGTGGATGCGCGTGCCCGAGGAAGGCAACCGGTGGCTGACCTACCGCGAGATGGCGCCGCGCCTCGCGGATTATGTGAGCCGCACGGGCTTCACCCACATCGAGTTCATGCCGGTCATGGAGCACCCGCTCTACGAGTCGTGGGGCTATCAGGTCACGGGTTACTTTGCGCCGACTTCGCGCTACGGAACGCCGGATGACTTCATGTTCCTGGTCGACTACCTGCATCAGAACGGCATCGGCGTGGTGCTGGACTGGGTGCCGTCGCATTTTCCCGCCGACGAGTTTGGCCTGCAGAACTTCGACGGGACGCACCTGTTCGAGCACGCCGACCCGCGCCTGGGGGTGCACCCGGACTGGGGTTCATCGATCTTCAACTACGGGCGCAACGAGGTCCGTGGCTTCCTGCTGAGCAGCGCATTGTGCTGGCTCGACCGCTACCACGCCGACGGGCTGCGGGTCGACGCGGTGGCTTCGATGCTCTACCTCGACTACTCACGCAAGCAGGGTGAGTGGATCCCGAACAAGTTCGGCGGCCGGGAAAACCTGGAGGCGGTGGACTTCCTACGCCGCTTCAACATAGAGGTCTACAAGGAGCAGCCGGACGTGCAGACCATCGCCGAGGAGTCGACCGCATGGCCGCTGGTCTCACGACCAACCTACGTGGGCGGGCTTGGCTTCGGCATGAAGTGGGACATGGGCTGGATGCACGACACGCTCTACTACTTCGAGCGCGAGCCGGTGCACCGCAAGTTCCACCATTCCAACCTCACCTTCCGGATGCTGTACGCGTTCGGAGAGAACTTCATGCTCCCGCTGTCCCACGACGAGGTGGTGCACGGCAAAGGATCGCTCCTCTCGAAGATGCCCGGCGACGACTGGCAGAAGTTCGCCAACCTGCGGCTCCTGTACGGCTGGATGTATGCGCAGCCGGGCAAGAAGCTGCTGTTCATGGGCGGCGAGTTCGGCCAGTGGCACGAATGGGACGTCGAAAAGAGCCTGGACTGGCACCTGCTCGACCAACCGCAGCACGGAGGCCTGCGTCTGTGGGTCGGCGACCTGAACCGCATCCTGCGCGATTACAAGGCGCTCTATGAGCTGGACTTCGACCCGGCGGGATTCTCGTGGATCGACGTCAACGACTCGGACAACAGCGTCGTGAGCCTGATCCGCCGCGGCCGCTCCCCCGAGGACGTGTTGGTGGCAGCGTTCAACTTCACACCGGTGCCGCGCCAGAACTACCAGATCGGGATGCCTTCGCCGGGTCGATGGCTCGAGATCCTGAACAGCGACGCGCCGATGTACGGCGGAAGCGGCCAGGGCAACCTGGGGGGAGTCGAGGCGGTGCCGGTGGCGATGCACGGCCACAACCACAGCGTGACGCTGACCCTGCCGCCGCTAGGAGCGATCTTCTTCAAACCGGAGTAGCCGGCGAAGCCCCTAGGCAGACCGGTGCGTCATCACGTAGAGGATCCCCGCGACGATGAACAGGACGACGTAGCAGACCGCGCCCACGCCGAGCATCAGAACCACCTTGGCGGCGGCCGGCAATCTGGTGCGGGCGATCCGAACGTTGCCGAGAGCGCCCAGGGCTCCAATAACGCCGCCGATCAGCCCGCCGATGAACAGTGCGGACAAGGGGATGAGGACGAGAAGGATTTGCCACCAGGCAAGACCCTTGACGTCATCGAAGAAACCCCGCCTCGCCGGCGGCGGGGGCGGTGGTGGTTGCATCGCGTATCCAGGCGGCGGTGGCGGCGGCTCGTTCATCTGCTGTCGGGTGACACTCTAACAAGGGCGCTCCGGACCTGAGCAACAACAACCTCGGACCGCTGATGTACGTCAGTCGCGGTGAAACGAAGAATCCGGAACCCCGCGTTGATAAGGAGGTTCTGACGGCGATTGTCTTCGACCAATCGCTCTCGATGACTGGTTCCGTCGTACTCGACGACAAGACGCGCGGCCGGGTAGAAGAGGTCAGCTCGACCCAGGAACCGACCGGCGGTATCGCGAAGTTCGGCCTGCACCTCTGGCTGAGGCAGGCCGGCCTGCAGTAGGAGCCAGCGCAGTCGGGTCTCCATCGGCGATTCGGCCGGTGCCGCGAGGGCCCCAAGTGAATGCTGTCGGGTCAGAGTCACCTTGTCGATGAGCCGCAAGCGAAGAGCACCGTCAATTGCGATCAAAGCTTCCACCGGCGCAACCCGACGACAGAGATCTCGAAGCGTGCGGGCAATGGTCGTCGCCCGCATACCGCGAACTGTGGTCACGTGCGACATCGCCAGGCCACAGCGACGAACGTTGAGACCTGGGCGAGACCGCACGCCCGATCTAAATGGGACGACGACCTCGATTGGGTGCACAGGATCTACGTCGAGGCGATACAGCCAAGCTGCGGTCAGGCCTGTGAAGACGGCCTCTGGTGGCAGATAGGCCCGCCAGGCGAGCAGCAGTTGCCAGGGGTCCTCGCGTAGACCACTCCAGCAATAGAGTTCGCTACCCAGACGGAGCCACGACCGGCCGCTGAGCATGTCGAGGGTGAGACCCGCCGCTCGCGCCTCGTCAAGCGAGAAGGGACGTCCTTTGAGCTGCGGAGGAATCCGGGGACGGCGGCCCACCGTCACAGCGTGAGTCCGCCTTGGGCGGGCGCCAACCCAGCACGTAAAGGCGGTATTGGATCCAAAAACGTCTCTCGGTATTCGGATTAGCCGTTTTTGGCGCCA
This sequence comes from Chloroflexota bacterium, assembly GCA_005880915.1. GTDB lineage: Bacteria > Chloroflexota > Dormibacteria > Dormibacterales > Dormibacteraceae > 40CM-4-65-16. The sequence goes on from VBIW01000038.1 coordinate 123,008, forward strand.
AAGACGTCGGATTGCCAACTCGGTGAGACCAAAAATGAGAGCTTTTCGAGACTGCCTCTGAGACCGCCTTGAGTCGAGGCTGCCCCCAGCGGATTTCTCGACAGGAGGCACACATGGGCATTTGGAGTCGGGTGAGGCTGCTGCTCAACACCGAGGTGAGCAGCGCCCTCGATCAGGCGGAGGACCCGCGTCAGGTCCTCGACTACGCGTACAGCCAGCAGCAGCAGCTGCTGATCACCCTGCGCCGGGGGCTGGTGGACGTCGCCACCTCCAAGCAGCAGCTCGAGCAGCAGGCGCGGCGGCTCGAAACTCGCATCCCCCAGCTCGACGACCAGGCCCGCCGTGCGGTCGACGCAGGCCGCGACGACCTCGCGCGCGTCGCGCTCGAGCGCAAGCGCCTCGCGCTGAGCGAGATGGAAGGGTTGACCAAACAGATCGCCGAGGTGGAGTCGGACAAGCAGCGCCTGGCCAACCAGGAGCGGACTCTCCAGGTTCGCGTGGAGCAGTTCCGAACCCACCGCGAAGTCGTCTCGGCCCGCTACAGCGCGGCCGAGGCCGAGGTCAGGTTGAAGGAATCCCTGGCCGGCGTCTCGGGCGAGCTCGCCGAGCTCAGCATGGCCGTGGGCCGGGCCGAGGAGAAGGCGGACCGCCTGCAGGCCCGGGCCAGGGCGATCGACTCCCTGGTCGACCTCGGTTCCTTCCCGCCAATCGGTGGCGGGGACTTCGTGGAAGCCGAGCTCCTGCGAGTAACGGTGTCCAGGGAGATCGACGACGAGCTCGCGAAGATCAAGTCGGAGGTGGCGAAATCATGAGCACTGCCCACTGGAACCCCCAGGCGGGACACCTGGTCTCGCCGGACGGCAAGTGGTACTGGGACGGAGTCGCGCAGCAGTGGAAGCCGGAGCCGGGCAAGGCCGCGCCCGAAAAACCCGCGCCCGCAAGACCCGCGGCCGCTCCACCGCCCGCCGCGCAGGAACCCCCGCGCGGCCTCAGCTCCTTCGCCGGGACGGTCCGCTCCGAGGACCTCGCGTACGGCCAGACAGTGCTCGTGTGGGCACGGTGGATCCTGATCGGCACGGGCCTGCTGCTTTCGTTCTGGAGTCCCACGGACCTGACGACTCTTCAGGTCCAGCTCGCGGCGATCGTCGCCCTCGCGTTCGGCAACTTCTACCTGCACGTACAGCTGCTGCGCGGCCATCCCGCGCTGGACAGCGTCGTGTATGGCGCCAGCCTCGCCGACATCGGCGTGGTCACCGCCCTTGTTTTGGTGCAGGGCGGCTACCCCTCCCCGGTGTTCATCTTCTACTTCGCCGCCGTCGTCGGCATCTCCGTCGCATTCCCGACCTGGCTGACCGCCGGCTACACCTCGATCGTGGTCGGGATTTACGGCATCGTCAGCCTCGTCACCGCGCCGCCAGGCGACTACCCCGCGGTTTTCACGCGACTCTTGATGATCGCCGCAATAGCGGTGTGCGGAAACCTGTTCGCCCGCAGCGAGGCCAAAAGGCGCGCTGACGCGATCCGCATCCACAACGAGATGCTCGACGAGATCGAGCAGAAGGGAGGCAACGAAAATGTCCAGCCCGCGTGAAGTTCGTTCCGCAAAACAGGCTGAGCAGGAGGACCTGTTCTTCGGCCAAACGGTGATCCTCTGGGCGCGCTGGAGCGTCATCGTCGCGGGCATCGTGCTCGTGCTGTGGACGTCGACCAACGTCAGCCTGCTTACGCAGACCATGCCTTTCTTCCTGGTCCTGATGGCGGTCAACTTCTTCCTGCACGGTCGCTACGTGATGGGAAGCCCGCTCAACCGTACGGCGGTGACGGTGGCGAGCGTGGTCGACCTCATCTTGATCACCGCCATCGTCGTGTTGTGGCCGGGAGAGCACGGCTTGAACAATCAGTTCTTCGTCCTGTACTTCCCAGTCGTCTTCGCATTTGCCCTCGTGTTCACGCGCCGGATCGAGGTCGCCTACACCGGCCTCGCCATGCTGGCGTACACCGCGGGCTGCTTTCTCACCGATACGATCCACGTTTCAAACGACTTCAAGGTCCTGGTCATGCGGCTGATCGTCATCGCGGCCATGGGATTCCTCGGCAATTACTACTTCCGCATCCAGCGCGCGCGGCTGGCCGGCACGTCAACGGGCGAGACCGCGGCGTGATGGGACTCCTAGGGCACATCGCCATCCTGCTGAGGAAGAGCACCGCGGTTGTGCTCGCCCCGGCGCCCGATCCGCGGGTGACTCATCTCACGTCCCACCAGAAGCAGCGCGCCCTGCTGAACCAGGTGGTGAAAGCGGGCGCGGAGGTCGGCGCCGCCAAGGAGCGCCTCCGCGCCGCGTCCGACGCGGTACGCCAGAAGCTGCCCGCGATGGAGGAGCAGGCCCGTCGCGAGCTGAAGGCAGGGCACGAGGCCGCCGCCCGCCTCGCCCTGCAGCGCCGCCAGGTCGTGGTCCGAGAGCTCGAGACGCTGGAGCGCCAGCTGGCCGAGGTCGAGAAGGAAGAGGCGGCGCTGGCCGTGATCGAGCAGCGGTTGTCGGGACAGATCGAAGCTTTCGCTGCGCGCCAGGAGGTGATCAAGGCGCGTTTCAGCGCGGCCGAGGCGCAGGTGCGGATCAACGAGGCGATGACCGGCGTATCGCAGGATTTCGCCGATCTCACCGCAGCGCTGCATCGCGCCGAGCAGACCACCGAGGACATGCAGGCGCGCGCATCGGCGATCGACCGCCTGGTCGCTGAGGGCGACCTTGACGCGATCACGTTCGCCGCGGGCTCTGACGCCATCGATGCGCGTTACGAGACGCTCGGCGCGGACGCTGACGTCGAACGCCAGCTCGACGCGCTCAGAGAGCTGGATCGTTGAGGGTCATCCTGCTCACGCTCCACTCGTCGAGGCGATTCGCCACCAGCTCAAAACCGTGATGGAGGCGGCGATAGTAGGTCGGCCGCGAGAGGTGGAGGCGCTCCATGATCACGTCGTGGCTGCCGACCTTCTTCACGTAGTAATCGAGAAGCAGGTGCCCCGACTCCGCGTCGCGTGGAGCCTGCGATGACGCGAGCTCGCCGATGACGTCGACGAGAAGCGCGCGAAGCTCTGCGGCTGCGGAACCTGTTCGCGACATGCCGGGCAGCTGAGCCAGCGCGCTCCTGCCCAGGGCCTCGGGCGTGCCGAGGTCGTCGAGTGCGGAGCGCACCAGCTGCTCACGCGCTGTGCTGTCCGGGTCGAGCGACCAGCGCTCCCGCGCCGGCTCCTCGGCCAGGGGGCGATACGGCGCGGTTATCGCTGCCGGCAAGCCGGCCCGCAGCAATCGGCCCATCAGCCAGCTGAGCATCGTCGAGGCGATGATCACGCCCGCCCACAGCGATGGCCCCCACGCCGACCCGGCCGGGCGCAGCACGATCGCAGCCATGTATGCCGTGGCGAACGTGCCCCCGATCACCGCGCAGATGGAAGCCGACGGACGCCCCGGACGCCGCGCGCTCCACGCCACCCACGCGTCGGCCGCGATGCCGGTCACGATCGGCACAGGGAGAAGATGGAAATTGCCCTTGGTCACGCAAACAAGGACTCCGTTGAGCCCGAACACGAACGTGAGCGAGCCAGGCCGGAGCTTGAATGCGCTGTTGAGAAGGAGGCCGCTTCCGGCGAGGATCGCGGTCTGGGCCAGCAGGGCAGCGGTGCCCATGTTCTCGCCCACCCACGACAGCGCCGAATTCCGGAACTGGTAGTCGTCGGCGGCCCAGGGGTCGATCAGGGGGTGGGCGAACTGGGTCGCGAACGTCAGCACCGACAGCAGCAGCGCGGCCGAGGTGAGGGTCACCGCGCTTGCCTGTGCCTCGCCGCGCCGTGTCGCGGCCCGCACCGGACCGCTGGCGATCACCGCCACGGAGGCGATCTCGACGAGGTGTGGCGGCGTGAACAGGGATTCCAGGCCCACGCCGCTGCTGCCAAAGGCGGGCGACCAGAACGCGTTGTCCACGATCAACGCTGCGCCGAACACAAGCGCCGCGACAAGCGTGCCCGTCTGTCCGTCCGGCAGCGCCTGGTTCCATGCCCGACCAGAGCGCAATCCCACGGCGAGGCCTGCGAAGAGGAACAGCGCGAGCAGCGACCAGGCCGCGGCCACGATCGTCTGCCCGGTTTGCGCCACCGGGAGGAGAACCCGCCCGGGGTCGTGCACATAGGCGTATGCGGCCACGTATCCGCCGAGCACAATCCAGGTGGCGAGCACGACCACGATGGAATCGACCGCCCGCGGATCCTCCACCAACCTCCGCAGAAATTTCACTGCCTATACGCCGCCGATTTCGCCTCGTTGTATCAAGCGGCGCGCATCGAGCGTGAGAATTCCGCTCCGTTGGATACAGCGAGGCGTTTCGATCTTTTAAGGCTGTGGCGAGGGAAGCGCGGCGCTGAACTTGCTTGTGATGCCTTGCTCGGCCTGGATCACGTGCATCACGGCGTTGATCAGCGCCAGGTGCGAGAACGCCTGGGGGAAGTTGCCCAGATGCCGGCCGCTGCGTGGGTCGATCTCCTCCGCGTACAGCTGCAGCGGGCTGGCGTAAGAGAGCAGCTTCTCGCATAGCTCTCGCGCCCGATCGAGCTCGCCGATCTCGCATAGCGCGGAGACGAGCCAGAACGAGCAGATCGTGAAGGTGCCTTCCTCGCCATGCAGACCGTCGTCGGTCTCGGCGGTGCGGTAGCGAAGCACCATTCCGTCGACAGTCAGCTCGTCGGCGATGGCCAGCACGGTGGCGCGCACGCGCGGATCATCCGCCGGCAAGAAGCGGACCAGCGGGATCAGAAGCACCGAAGCATCGAGCGACCTGGTCCCGTAGTGCTGGACGAAAACGCCTCGCTCGTCGACACCCCGGACGCACACATCAGCCTTGATCTCGTCCGCCTTCGCCTGCCAGGTCGCGGCCAGCTCCATGTCGCCATGCATCTCGGCCAGGCGCGCGCCGCGATCGCACGCCACCCAGCACATGAGCTTGGACGACACGAAATGCTGCGGCTCGCCGCGAACCTCCCAGATGCCGCGGTCGGGCTTCTGCCAGTTTTCGATCGCCGACTCGACGGCTCGCTTGAGGATCGGCCAGACGACCTCGGGCAGGAAATCGCGCGACTTCGTGTGCAGGTAGACCGAGTCGAGCACCGCCCCCCAGACGTCGTGCTGCACCTGCTGAAACGCCGCGTTGCCCACGCGCACCGGCTCTGACGACTCGTAGCCACTCAGGTGGTCGATCGTCTTCTCGGTGAGCTCGTGCTCACCGCCGATCCCGTACATGATCTGCAGGTCCTTCTTTCCCGCCGCAACGTCGGCGATGAAATAGAAGAAGTCATTCGCCTCACGCGCGAAGCCGAGCGTGTAGAGGCCCCAGAGCATGAAGGTGCCGTCGCGGATCCACGTGTAGCGGTAGTCCCAGTTGCGCTCGCCCCCGATCGTCTCAGGCAGCGATGTCGTCGGGGCGGCGAGAAGAGCGCCGGTCGGGCTGTAGGTGAGGCCCTTCAACGTCAGCGCGCTTCGCTGCAGGAAGCTCTGCCAGGGGTGCTCGGGAAACTCGCCACGGTTGATCCACTCGCGCCAGAAATCCGCCGTGCGTTCGACGCGCAGAAACGCCTCTTCGGCCGTCGGCGGCGCCGGATGCTCGGCCCAGTACTCCTTGCCTGTCGAGTGACGCGAGCGCGGCCACACCAGCGCGGCGTATGCGCGCTCGCCCTGGCGCAGCGTCTTGGTCGCGTGCGCCCCGGGACCCTCGAAACCGACACGCAGGTCGGTCACGAGGCGGATGGGCACCTCGTCCTGGCCGCCGCTTGCGATCGCCTCGTTGTAGCCGGGCCCGGCGTACTCCCACTTGGCGGCCGCCTGGCCGTAGTCGAAGACCGGCTGGCAGTCGAGGCTGAGCTCGACGCTGCCGACCACGCATCGCGCGGTGCGCAGCAGGATGTGCTCGGCCTCGCTGTCCGAGGGCGGCCGGCGGTAGGTGCCCGATCGCCGCTGGCTGTGATACCAGGGCCCGATGCACATCGCGTCGCGCACGATCAGCCAGCCGGTCCGCGTCCGCCACGTCGTCTCGAGCACCAGCGTGCCCGGCAGGTAGCGGCGTCCCGCAGGCACCATGGCATCGGTCGGCCCGAAGCGGAAGCTGCCGGCGGCGCGGTCGAGGATGGCGGCGAAGACGCTCGGGCTGTCCGGGCGGGGAAGGCACATCCACTCGACCCGCCCGCTGGGCGCGATCAGGCAGTTGACCTCGCAGTCGGACAGAAAGGCGTACTCGGCAATTGGAGGAAACGGGCTAGTGACCCGCGGCCCGGCGGCCTGCGGCTGCGGTTCGATTGACGGCCCCTTGCCGTCGCCATTCACGGAAGGGGTTATCGCCTGGCCGAGGTCAGCCTCGCTTGCCTTTCTTGCCACATCCCACCTACCGAGAGCTTATGCCGATGACCCGCCGTACGCGCTCGAAAACCTCATCCGGCGAGCCTGTCCCATCGACCCGTTCCACCGGCACCCCCTGCCTCCGATAGTGGTCGAGGACAGCCTCCGTCAGCTTGTGGTACTCGTGCATCCGCTCGGTGATCGCCTCGCGTGTGTCATCGGACCGGCCTTCGACCGCGGCCCGGTGCAGGAGCCGGTCGATGAGCGCTGCTTCCGGCACCTCGAGCGCGATCACGAAGTCCACCCGGTGGCCCTCGTCGGCCAGCATCGCGTCGAGGGCCTGCGCCTGACGCTCCGTGCGCGGAAAGCCGTCGAGCAGGACCCCCGGCCCCTCCTCGGCCTCAGGCAGGAGGCTGCGCACGATGTCCACGATCAGGGCGTCGGGGACCAGGTCGCCGGCGGCCATGACGCGGCCTACCTCTTTCCCGGTCGGGGTGCCTCGCGACACCTCCGCCCGGAGGAGGGCGCCCGTCGAGAGGTGCTTCAGCCCGAACTCATCTTCGATCCGGGCAGCCTGCGTGCCCTTGCCGCTGCCCGGCGGGCCAAAGATAATGCCGATCACGGCTCTTGCCTCGCGCGCCCCATAAGCACCAGTGGATACAACGAGGCGGAATCCGCACGCGCCACACGCACCGGTGGATACAACGAGGCGGAATCCGGTTTGCGCATCACGGCGTGAGCTGGATCTTGCGGCGCCGCCGCCACCACGTCCGGGCGTTTTCGGCGAGCAGCGCCTGGATCGCGGGGTCTGGTCCGGACGGCTCGCCCTCCTGGCTGAGCGCAAACCAGCGGCGAGTGACCTCGACGTAGACGTCCGCCTCGGTCCAGCCCGGCAGCTGCTCGAGCACCCTGTGCTGCCGGATCGCCTCGGCGATCGGGTGGTAGACATGGTCGTACCAGCTCGCCGCCGCTTCCTGAAGGGGCACATCGCGGTGCTGCTCGAGGGACAGGAAATAACGGTGGCCGATGATGTGCTGCATGATCTCGTCGTAGCGGCCGAGGCGGCTGCATTCCAGCCGCGCTTGCGGCCGGGAGCGGTGCAGCTGCGTGACCTCGAGAAACGCGGCATACTCAGCGGCCTTCAGCAGTGCCTCGGCATCGATCTCCGGACCCAGCGGCGCCCGCGTCCTCACGTTGATGACCCGCGCGTTGATCACGGGCCGGCCCAGGTTTCTGGCGACCGAGACCCGGTGGTGGCCGTCGATGACGTAGTAGTTGCCGTCCACCTTGTAGACGTCGATCGGAGGGAGCTCATCGCCCTCGACCATGGCCTGGTAGATGCGGGTCCAGCGCTCGCGCATCCTGCGGTTGAGGGGAAGGAAGGCGGGGTCGAAGTCGCCCGTCTTAACATCGGGCGCCGCCGAGCCGACGATGCGGTCGACGGGGATTTCCTGGACGCCTCCGAACGAGCGGCCGTCGAAGCCGGCCGCCCGAAGCATCGGCTCGATCGACCGCAGCCGGTGGGCGCGACCAGTGAGGATCGTGCCGAGGCTGCGCCTGAACGCCCGCGCCCGGGCGGCATCGAAGTCCTGGATGGCGCGGATGCGCTCTACGCCCAAACCGACCCCGGACTATAGACGGGTCAGCTAAAGAAGCGCCAGCTCGCTCTCGGCGTCGAAGAAGTGCATGCCACGGGTGTCGAGGCCCAGCTTGACCTTGTCCCCTGGCGCCACGCTCATGCGCGGATCGACTCGAGCCGTGACCTGGTCGCCGCCCACCTGCCCATAGAGGAACTGGTCGGAGCCGAGGCGCTCGACCACGTCGACCTTCATCTCCATCGAAGGTGATCCGTCCACGATGCGGTCGGTGACCGCCTCTGGCCGGAATCCGAGCGTGCCCTTCCCGGGCGCAAGCGGCTTGGGCAGCTTGACCTCGAATCCAGACGCCTTGGCCGAACCGTTCGTGACCGCGGCGGGGATGAAGTTCATCGTCGGCGTCCCGATGAATCCGGCGACGAAGAGATTCGCGGGGTGATCGTAGATCTCGCCTGGGGTGCCAACCTGCTGCAGGATGCCCGCGTTCATGATCGCGATGCGGTCACCCATCGTCATGGCCTCGACCTGGTCGTGCGTGACATAGATGAAGGTTGTCTGCAGGTCGCGGTGAAGCTTCTGCAGCTCGACCCGGGTCTGGCCGCGGAGCTTGGCGTCGAGGTTGGACAGAGGCTCATCCAGCAGGAAGACCTTGGGGCTGCGCACGATGGCGCGTCCGAGCGCCACGCGCTGGCGCTGGCCACCGGACAGAGCGCGCGGCTTGCGCTTCAGGAAGTTGTCGAGACCGAGGATGCGCGATGCATTGCGCACGCGCTTGTCGATCTCGGGCTTCTTCATGTGCTGCATCTGCAGAGGAAAGGCCATGTTGTCGTAGACCGTCATGTGCGGATAGAGCGCGTAGGACTGGAACACCATGGCGATGTCGCGGTCCTTGGCGGCGATGTTGTTCACCACGCGGTCGCCGATGAGGATGCGACCCTCGCTGATCTGCTCCAGGCCCGCGAGCATGCGCAGGGCCGTCGACTTGCCGCAGCCGGAAGGACCGACGAGGACCATGAACTCTTTGTCCTTGATCTCGACGTTGAAATCCTTGACGACGGTCAGGTCTGCCGTGTACCGCTTGACGACGTGGTCATAAGTTACTGATGCCATTCTTTCTCTATCCCTTTACCGATTCCCATTCGACTGCCATATGTGCGACCCCCAACACAATTCTATTTACCTCCTCCGAATTGGCAAATCCGAGTCCGCGGGACTCGACGTTGAATTCCGGACAACCAGGCTCGTGTGGAGCGGCGCGGGCGACTCCACGACCTTGCCCTTCATGAGTTGGATCAGCAGGCGCGCGGCCAGTCGACCTTTGTCGATGATCGGCTGACGCACCGTGGTCAGCGGCGGGTTGGTCCACGCCGACGCCGGCACGTCGTCGAAGCCGACCACCGAGAGGTCTTCCGGGATGCGCAGCCCGGCCGCCTGGGCCGCCGACATGACGCCGATCGCCGCCATGTCGCTCATCGCGAGCACGCCGGTGGGCCTTCGCTTGCCCCTCGGCAGGGACTCGAACGCGCGCGCGCCCGCCGCCACCGAGATGCCCGCCACCACAACGTACGGCTCTGGCGCCCCCGCCGCGTCGATCGCCCGTTGGTACCCGGACAGGCGTCGCGCTGCAGTGGGCGTGTTGTTGACCTGCGCCCTGGCCGGCGGCAGCACGATGATCGCGAGCTGCCGGTGGCCGAGCTCGAGCAGGTGCCGCGCCGCCGCCTCCGCGCCGCCTTCGTCGTCGACGTTGATCGAAGGGTGCGAGGGCGAGCTCTCGGAGTCGACGAGCACAGTCGGGATGCCGATCCGGTCGAGCACCTCGAGCGCGCGGTCGTCTGGGGTGAGACCCAGGCTGATGAAGCCGTCCACCGACGCCTGGCGGATGGCGCCTTCGAGCGAGCCGTCGAGCGGCGGCACCAGGAGCAGCGTCAGGTCGTGCTCCTCGCACTGCTCGCCAAGACCCTGGATGAGCTCGCTCACGAAGGGGTTGGCAAAGACCGTGGAGAGGCGCTGCGGGATGAGCACGCCGATCGTGCCGCTGCGCCGCATCGACAGAGCACGCGCGGCCGGGTGCGGGGTGTAGCCGAGCTCATTGGCCACCCCGAGCACGCGTTCGAGCGTGGCGTGTCCCAGCCGCTCGGGGTTGTTGAATGCGAAGGAGACAGCGGTCTTCGAGACGCCGGCCGCCGTCGCCACGTCAGCGATGGTGACCCGGGACACCCGACCAGGCTCCTGACATGGTCACGACGCCTCCCCAATCCTTAAACCGCTTTAGTAAAACGGTTTATCGGGCCGGATCGTAGGACGTCCCCGGCGCCCTGTCAAGGGCGAACTTTCTGGCTGTCCTCTCCGCCGCCGGAATCGCCGGCTCGTGCCTTGCGTTTGGAGACCGAAGCCTTGCCGGTGATGGAGTCGACGGTGACGTCCGCGTCATCCACCAGAAGGGCCGCGAGAAAGCTCTCGGTGTTGGGTTCCTCCGGGATGGCGGCCGAATCCGCGCCCGGCGGGCCAGGCTCCATTGGTGCGCAGCCCTCCTAATCCTCGAGCACCGGCTCAGAAATCCCGCCGGTGTGAGGCGGGGACTATAGCACGCGTTTCGGCGTCTCGGTCAGCGAACGGATCAGCTCAGGAGCCACCTTCGGGACGCGTTCCGCCGTGACCAGCCCGTTCTGCTCCTGCTGTACGTCGGTCAGCTGGGTGTAGCAGAAGCCCTCCACGGGGCCCGGATCGAGCAAGCCTTCGATCAGCCGCCGATAGGAGTCCACGAATTCGTTTCCGTCGCGAACCTCGAGCCAGCCCCAGCCTCCGGAGTCCGCGACGCGGAGCCCACCGAACTCTGTGACGAGGATCGGCTCGCCACGATAGCCGTAGCCCGGGTCGTACGGCGGGTGCCCGCTTCCGGTTCCGTCCAGCGCGGACGGGATGCTGCGGTACCGGCCCGCAAGCGCTGACGGCTCGGAGTAGTCGTGAATGGTGCAGAGGTCGCTGACAGCGTGCTCCCAACCGTCGTTCGAGACAACCGGGCGGGTGCCGTCCAGGTCGTGGGTGAGCTTGTACAGGCGGACAAGAAAATTCGAGCGGACCGCGGGATCGATCGAGCCAAGGCCGAAGCTCTCGTTGGCGACGACCCACGTCACGATCGACGGATGGCCACGGTCGCGGCGGACGATCTCGCTCCATTCGGCGGCGAGCCGGCGCTCGGCGCCGGCCGTGTGCTCGTGAAAGCTCGGCATCTCCGACCACACGAGGAAGCCGAGCCTGTCCGCCCAGAAGAGCCAGCGCGGGTCCTCCGCCTTCTGATGCTTGCGCGCCCCGTTGAAGCCAAGCGATTGAGCAAGCTCGATGTCCTGACGGAGCGCTGCGTCGCTCTGCGCGGTCAAGAGCCCGTCGGGAAAGTACCCCTGGTCCAGCACGAGACGCTGCACAAAGGGCAGGCCATTCAGCCAGAAGCGGCCGTCTAGCGTCTCGACCTTGCGCAGCCCGAAATAGCTGTGAACGCGGTCGGCGGGTTTGCCTTCCTGGCTGCGCAGGGTCGCCTCGAGCTCGTAGAGGACCGGAGACTGGGGATGCCACGGCATCGCGTGCTCGAGCTGCAGCCGTCCCTTCCCGGCAAATCCCGACCATCGGCCGGCGACCTTGTCGCCCAGCGTCGCGACCAGCTCCACCTCGCCATCCCCGTCGATCTCGAAGTCGACCGCGCCGTATTCGAGGTCGGGCCTGAGGTCAAGCCGCCGGATGTGGCGCGCGGGTAGGGGCTCGAGCCAGACCGTCTGCCAGATCCCAGTCGTCGGTGTGTAGAAGATGCCCTCGGGAATCTCTTTCCAGTACTGCTTGCCGCGCGGGATGGTCAGGTCCCGGAGCGGGTCTTCGGCGCGGACGACCAGCATGTTCTCGCGCCTTCGTGCGACCGAGGTGATGTCGCAGCTGAACGGGACGTGCCCGCCTTCGTGGCGAGCGACCTGTACGTCGTTGACCCAGACGGTCGCCCGATAGTCGACCGCCCCGAAATGCAGGACGAGGCTTTCGGCATCCGGCGCGTCAAAGCGTCTCCTGTACCAGACGACGTCGCCCGGCAGGTCACCAAGCCCAGAGAGTGTCGACTCGGCGCAAAACGGCACCAGGATGGCTCGGTCGAAGGTCGGCGAAGGACCGGCCCCGAACTCCCATTCCCCATTCAGGTTGACCCATGCATCTCGCATGAAGGAGGGCCGCGGATACTCTGGTCTGGGTTCGCTCAGCACGGCTTTAGCGGGTTCGTTTCAGCCCCTCCGGCCCTGCGGGCCACCTCCCCATGAATGGGGAGGAGACTTACTCAAAAATCTAGGCGAACGTTCGCTTGCCCCCGCGCATAATACCCGCAGACGTGACAGTGCAGAGACTTGGGCGCCACGTTTCAGTCAAAGACGTCGCCGCCCGCTCGGGCGTCAGCTTCCAGACCACCAGCAAGGTGCTGAACGGCGGCGGTTCGGTGTCCGAGGTTACTCGAGCGCGCATCCTGCAGGCGGCGACCGACCTCGGCTACGTGCCCAACCTCCAGGCGCGAAGCCTCGTGATGCAGAAGACGCAGACAGTCGGCGTCATCACCAGTGATTTCCGTGACCACGACCTGAGCCGTCTCATCGGAGGCGCTGAGCAGGAAGCTCGCCGGCAGGGCTACGGCGTGATGATCGCGAGCATCGAGCCGGAGGGCTCCCTGACCGAGTACGCGCTGCCCGCGATGATGGAGAGACGGGTCGACGGTATCCTCCTGGCCGCGCCCCAGATGGAGGAGGACCTCGCGCTGGAACACGTCCTGGATCGAGCGCTCCCGGTGGTCAGCCTCCATCACGTGCCCGGTGGCGGCGTCGCGACCGTCGGGTCCGACCACGAGCTGACCGGCGCCTTGGCGACGCGACACCTTGTCGAGAGAGGACACCGCGTCATCGCGACCGTCACCGGGACCCGCGGCCGGCGCGTCACGCAGAGCCGGCTGCGCGGTTATCGCAGGGTGCTCGAAGACGCCGATCTGCCCGTGGACGCTGACCTGGTCGAAGAAGGCATGTGGCTCATCGACGGCGCTGTCCTCGCGACGCACAGGCTGCTTGACCGGAGGCCGGGGATCACCGCGATCTTTGCCCAGAACGACGTCATGGCGATCGGCGTGCTGAGCGCCCTGCGCGGCATGGGCAAGCGCGTGCCCGAAGACTGCTCGGTCGTGGGCTGCGACGACATCGACATGGCCGCCTACACGATCCCCCCGCTGACGACCGTCCATATCCCTTTTTATGAGACCGGCGCTGAAGCGATGCGACTCTTGCTGAGCATGGCGGCCGGTGGCGCAGCACCTCCACGCGGCGTCCTTCTGCCCGTGCATCTGATCGTCCGCGGATCGACCGCCGCGGCGTGAGATTTGGGGTTAACGATCATCAATTGATGATGAGTTCCTTCATCATTCTCCGCCGTGATTCCGCTTCGCTTGATCCAGGTTGGGCTCGGTCCGCACGGCCGGAACTGGGCCAGAAAGGTCGTTCCGGAGATCGGCGAGGTCGAGGTCGTCGCCTTCGTCGACAAAGACCCGTACTCGCTTGACGCGCTGAAGGAAGAGGCCGGCATTCCAGCCGACCGATGCTTCGAGTCGCTGACCGAGGCGATCGCCGCCACCCATCCCCAGGCCATGCTCAACACGACGTCGCTGCCTGCCCACGTCCCCGTGACCAGGGCCGCGCTCGAGGCAGGGCTGCACGTGCTGCTGGAGAAGCCGTTTGCGGCGAGCGTCGCCCAGGCCCAGGAGCTCGTCGACATGGCCGCGGCGCGCAACCTCATCCTGATGGTGAGCCAGAACTACCGCTTCTTCCCCGCCCCCCGAGTTATCGCGTCGATGGTGCACGAGTCAGCACTGGGCAAGCTCTACGCGGTCGAGATCGACTTCCGCCGCTACTCCACGGTCGGACCCAATGGGCGCGGCCGGCATCACCTCGAGGAGCAGCCGCTGCTCGTCGACATGTCGATCCATCACTTCGACCTGCTGCGCATGATCCTCAGCCGCGAGCCGCGCCGCATCTACTGCGAGGCATGGAACCCGGAATGGACGGCCTTCAGCGGTCCCTCTGTCGCCGTCGCCTCGATCGACTTCGAGGGCGGCGTGGTGGTCAGCTACCGCGGGAGCTGGATCAGCGCCGGCCCGGTCACTCCATGGGCGGGCGAGTGGAGGATGGAGTTCGAGAACGGCGAGGTCATGTGGACGAGCGCGGCTGACAGCGACATCACGCAGGACAGGGTGGTGGTCAGGCCGCGGAACGAGGAAGCCCGCACCATCACGCTGCCGCCCGTGCCTCGCACCGGGACATGGGGCACGCTGACGGAGTTCGCCGCCGCGATCCGGTCTGGTCGCGAGCCCGAAACGTCGGGCCGCAACAACCTGGGCACGATCGCGCTGATGGCGGCCGCCGTCGAATCCGCCGCGCTGCGTGAGCCCGTGGCCATCCACCGGACCGGAGAAGCGCTGACGATTTGAAAGTGCGCGAGCGTCTTCAGGATGGGACGTCCTGAATGCGCGTCACCGTCTGGAACGAACATGTCCACGAAAAGCGCGAGGAGTCGGTCAAGAAGATCTACCCGCGCGGCATGCACGCCCCGATCGTGGACGGATTGAGACGCGAGCTCGGCGGCGACGTCACGGTCCGCGTCGCGACCCTCGAAGAGCCTGAACACGGCCTTACCGACAAGGCGTTGGCGGAGACCGATGTGCTCACCTGGTGGGGCCACGCGGCGCACGATCAAGTTTCCGACGAGGTGGTCGAACGGGTCCACGCCCGCGTCCTGGCTGGCATGGGACTGGTCGCGCTTCACTCAGCCCACAAGTCGAAGATCTTCATGCGCTTGATGGGGACGACCTGCAACCTGCGGTGGCGGTCGGACCCAGGAGGCGAGCGCGAGGTCATCTGGACGGTCAACCCCGGCCACCCGATCGCGGCCGGAGTGCCGCAGCCCATCGTCGTCCCCCACCAGGAGATGTACGGCGAGTTCTTCGACATCCCGCAGCCTGACGACCTTGTGTTCGTCAGCTCCTTCGAGGGCGGCGAGGTTTTCCGTGGCGGCTGCTGCTTCACGCGCGGCCTGGGACGCATCTTCTACTTCGGGCCTGGCGACCAGGAGTTTCCTGTCTACCACCAGCCCGAGATCCAGCGCGTCATCGCCAACGCCGTGGCGTGGTGCGGCGGTGTGACTACCGCAAACGACGAGCCCACCACACGGACGGGCAACTCTCAGCGAAACTGGTATCTCGATGGAGATTGAGACCGCTTAGCGAGATCGGAGCCGCCGTCGTCGGCACTGGTTTCATCGGGGTGGTTCATGTCGAGGCCCTCCGCCGCCTCGGCGTCCAGGTCCACGGCGTGGTCGGCTCCAGCCAGGATCGCGCGACTGCTCGCTCGCGCGAGCTCGGCCTTCCGCCCGCCTACGAAAGCTTCGAGGCGATGCTGGCCGATCCGCGGGTGGAGGTCGTCCACATCACCTCGCCCAACCACCTGCATCACGAGCACGCGAGTGCAGCGCTGGGAGCCGGGAAGCACGTCGTCTGTGAAAAGCCGCTGGCCATGACGCCGGCGGAGTCGGCCGGCCTGCTGCGCCTGGCCGAGCAGAGCGGCCGCGTCCATGCTGTCAACTTCAACCTGCGTTTCTATCCCCTCTGCCGCCACGTGCACAGCCTGGTCAGGCAGGGGGAGCTCGGCGACATCCGCCTGATCTCCGGTCACTACCTCCAGGACTGGCTGCTGCTGGACACAGACTGGAACTGGAGGCTAGAACCACAGCTCGGCGGCGAGCTGCGCGCGGTGGCCGATATCGGCTCGCACTGGATGGACCTGACCACATTCCTCGCCGGCAAGCGGATCACTTCGGTCATGGCAGACCTTGTCACTTTCATCAAGACACGCCGTCAGCCTGCGGGTCCGGTCGAGACCTTCGCCACCGACCGTGGTGGCAAGAAGGTCGCGCGCGAGATCCACACCGAAGACTCGGCGACGATCCTGCTTCGCTACGAAGATGAAACACGGGGCGCGTTCACCGTGTCCCAGGTCAGCCCGGGTCGCAAGAACTCGCTGCTGTTCGAGATCGATGGTTCGACATCGGCGGCCGCGTGGAACTCCGAACGCCCGGACGAGCTGTGGCTCGGCCATCGGGGGCGGCCCAACGAGATCCTGCTGCGCGATCCGGCCCTGCTCAACGAGGACGCCCGCGCCGCGACGAGCCTGCCCGGCGGCCACGCCGAGGGCTTCGCCGACACGTTCAAGGCGCTCTACGCCGCGGTATACCGGGCGGTTGCCGAGGGCAAACCGGGCGACGGCTACCCGACGTTCGCGGATGGCCACGACGAGATGCTCGTATGCGACGCGGTCGCGCGCAGCTCGCGCGAGCGCCGCTGGGTCGACGTCGAGCGCGCGGTGAACGCGAGGGTGCGGTGAAGCTCGGCCTGCTGACGGCGGCGTTTCCCAGTCTCACCCTGGAGCAGGTCGCGCAGTGGGCCCACGACAACGGATTCGAGGCCCTGGAGATCGCATGCTGGCCGTCGAGCGGGGGCGAGCGGCGGCGCTACGCAGGCGTGTCGCACATCGACGTCGAGGACTTCGACCCGAAGGCGGTGCGGGGCATGCTTCACCGCCACGGCCTCGAGATCTCGGCGCTTGCCTACTACCCGAACAACCTCGACCCGGACCAGGCGACGCGGCAGGCCGCGAACGACCACCTGCGACGCGTGATCGAAGCCGCGCAACGTCTCGAGGTCGCCGTCGTCGGCACATTCGTGGGTCGCGACCAGGAACGTTCGGTCGCCGAGAACATGGAAGACTTCAAGCGGGTCTGGCCGCCGATCGTGCATTTCGCGCGCGACCACGGAGTGAAGGTCGCGATCGAGAACTGCCCGATGATCTTCTCGGCCGACGAGTGGCCTGGCGGGCGCAACCTCGCCTACTCGCCCGCGATCTGGCGCCAGATGTTCGAGATCGTTCCCGGCGACAACTTCGGCCTGAACCTCGATCCCTCCCACCTTGTGTGGCAGTTCATCGACTACGCGCGGGTCGTCCGCGACTTTGCGCCGCGGATCTTCCACGTCCACGCCAAGGACATGGAGGTGGATCGCGAAGGCCTCTACGAACAGGGGGTGATGTCGCTGGGCGTCGGCTGGCAGGTGCCGCGCCTACCCGGGCTCGGCGAGGTGCGCTGGGACCGCTTCATAAGCGCGCTGTACGCGGCGGGCTACGACTGGGTGGTTTCGGTCGAGCACGAGGACCGCAAGTTCGAGGGCAGCCTCGAGCTCGTCCAGCGCGGTTTCCTGATCGCGCGCAACGCGCTGAGGCCCTTCATCGTCTGAGCCGGATTTCGCCTCGTTGTATCCAACGGAGCCTTTCGCGGGCGTGAATTCGGCTCCGGTGGATCCAGCGGAGCCTGATTGCTCTAGCGGAGCGAAAAGCGCTCCGCCGTGAAGAACACAAACGCCATTCCGATCGCGACGATCCCGAGCACGAGTGGAGTCCAGCCCACTCCAAAACCCGCGACCACTAGGCCGATCGCGCCCGGACCGAGCGTGCCGCCGATCGAGGCGGCCGGGTACAACCACGAGGTCGCTCGGGCATCGCCTGGACGCAGCTTCGCCAGCCAGACGATGCCGGTGGGAAAGATCGGGGCCAGCGCGAGCCCTGTCAGGACATAGGCCACCGGCGCAACGACGTGGATTGAAGCGGCCAGCAACGCGATCGCCGCCGCCACAGAGGCGAACAGGACGATCTTCTGCTCGTGAACGCGCGATGGCATGAGCGTCATGAGGAGGCGCCCGGTGACCACGGCGAGCCAGAAGCCAGATGTGACCGTTGCCGCCTGCGTGGAGTGCAAACCAATGGACTCGAGATGCGACGTCATCCAGCCGCCGGTGCCGTTCTCGATTCCGACATACAGGACGAAGGCGCAGACGAAGATCAGGACGACCAGGCCCGGCCGGCCGCGTGCGCCGCCGGCGATGGGCAGGCGTCCGGTGATTCCCCACTCCCCTGGAATGGCGGCAAGCGCGACAGCAGCTGCACCCAGGTACAGAAGCGAAAAGTGGGCGGCCGCAAAGGCTGCGACAAGGATCGGCCCTGCGACGGCTCCGCCCGAGTACGCACCGTTGAGCGCGCTGAGCAAGGCAGCGCGCCGCGCCCCTTCGCTGTACGCGACGAGCTGATTGAGGCCCAGGACGAGGGCGCCGAATCCCACACCGATGACGAACACGGCGCCGACGAATGCCGGCCAGCTCGGAGCAAGCGCGACCGCTGCGCAGCCGGCAGCAACGCAGCCCATGGCAGCCACAACTGTGTTGCGCGCGGACCACGCGTGCATCGATCGCATCGCGACGAACACCCCGATCAGCGATCCCGCGAAATGGATGCTGATGGTCGCGCCCGCGACCGGGAGGCTTACTCCGAAGCGTCGCGTCAGATGCTCGAGCAGCGGGCCATACGCCGAGACGATGAGACCCATGAACAGGAAGGTCGCGCCCACGGCAACGACCGCCGTGCGCGAGAGGACGATCCGGTTTGCCGCAGCCTCAGCGATCAGGTGCCATCGCCTGCCGGTACCGCGGCGATGGCACCGGACCGTCGAGCAGCGGGTCGGCGGTCTCGCGCATCCAGCTCCACAATCGCTCGCTCAGCTCGTGCTCGATCGTGGCGATCGCCGGACTGCCTGCGAGGTTGTGCTGTTCCAGCGGATCTTGTTCGAGGTCGTACACCTCGACGGTGCTTGGCCGGTCGGCCGAGTAGAGGCCGGGGTTGGCGCGAAAGATCGGACCCAGCTGGATGTCCGCGGGGACCTCGACCGCGAAAGCCGACTCGAAGTTGCGGATGTACTTATGGCTCCGGGTCCGAATGCAGCGCATCGGGTCGTAATAGCTGTGAAACGTCTTCTCGCCGAAGATCCATTCCCGAGGTTCGTAGGCGTCGCCGCGAAGAAGCGAAAGAAATGACAGACCCTGGACGCCGGCGGGAATCGCTGCACGCGCCGCCTCCAGCAGCGTCGGCAGCACGTCGATGTTGCTGATCAGCTCCTCGTGCACAGCGCCCCGGTCGATGCCGCCGTCAGGCCAGCGCGCGATCAGCGCCACCTCGAGGCCAGGGTCGTAGAGGGTGCATTTGGCGCGCGGCATGGCCAGGCCGTGGTCGGTGGTGAAGACGACGAAGGCGCCACCGGTTCGGCCGGCCTTTTCCAGCGCCGTCACCACCCGACCCACGGCGCGATCCATCTGATTGATGGTGCCTTCGACCGCCGTCATCTCCTCGACCGACTCGGGTCCGGCCGGGAGGTAGCCGGGGATCTCCAGGCCAGGCGGCGACGCACCCGCGGGCGGGTACGGACGGTGCGTCTCCTCGAAGTTGAGCTCGAGATACAGGCGCCGGCTCGAGTCCTCCCCGGCAAGCACTTCTTCCAGCGCGTCGGCGGTATGGAACTGGATGAAGCCAAGGCGCTCCGGGTGCCGCGTCACATGCTGGCCACCGAACAGGTGGGTGGCGAAGCCAAGCCCCGCGAAGATGGCCGCCGCGTGAGTTGAGGTGAGTCCCCAGTCGAAGCCGTGGTGAGCGAGCCCCATCACGCCGTTGTTGTGGGGGTACCGGCCGCTCGCCAGACTCGCCCGGCTCGGGCTGCACTGCGGCGCTGTGGCAAAAGCCCGCACAAACCGAGCGCCTCGCGCTGCAAGCGCGTCCAGATGCGGGCTGACCACGCTCGCCCAGCCGTAGCAGTGCAGGTGACGCCCGATATCGTGAGTCGTCATGACCACCACGTCATGGGCGGCGGTCATGCCACGAACCGGAACGCTGAAGCGGCTACCCCTTGACCGAACCCGCCGTGACGCCGCGCACGAAGTAGCGCTGCAGGGCGATGAACACCGCAAGCGGGAGCGCCATCTGGAGGACAGCCGCGGCGGTGAGGAACTGCCACCCGCCTCCGAAAGACGTGACCAACCCGGTGATGACGACGGTGAAGGGCCGGTACTGGCTGGTGCCCAGGAAGGTCAGCGCGACCAGCAGGTCGTTCCATATGCCCAGGAAGACAAAGATCACCAGCGATGCGATCGCCGGGAGGGTCATCGGAACGGCAATCCTCAGGAATCGCACGGAATGACCCGCGCCGTCCACCTCGGCCGACTCGAAGACCTCTCTGGGGAGGCCGCCCAGGTAGTTGCGCAGCAGGAAGACCTCAAACGGCAGACCGTACCCGGAGTGCGCCAGCCAGACGGCGATGATCGTTGCGTTGAGGTGGACCAGCTTGAAGAACTGAAGCACCGGGATCAGGGTCATCTGGATCGGCACGACCATGAGGCCGACGATGACGATGAAGAAGAGGTTCTTGCCGGGGAACTTCATCCACGCAAACGCATACGCGCCCATGGTGGCGATGGTGAGCTGGATCACGGTGGCCGGGATAGTGATCAGGACGCTGCTCACGATCGACGGCGCAACGCCTTCGATGGCAAGGACCTGCTGATAGCTCGCCAGAGTGAAGCCGTGGGGTGGAAAGAGGGTCGTCCACCATCCGGCCTGACCCATATCCGAGACGGACCGGAACGAGTTGAGGATCATGCCGACGGTGGGCACGATCCAGATCGCGCAGAAGATGATGATCACGATGTGCAGCGGCAGGCGCTGAAGGCCTGCGCCAAAGCGGTCCAGAACCGAGATCGCGGATCGGGAGCGTACAGCCTCACGGGTGGTAGTGCCGACGCTCATCGCTGCTCCTCCTGTTGCTGGAACCGTCTGATGTTGACGATCAAAAGCGGAACGACCGCGACGAACAGGACGACGCCGACGGCTGCCGCGCGACCGTAATGGTTGTGCTGCAGCTGGCTGAACATCTGGGTCGCGATCACGTCGGTGTTGTATGCGCCGTTCGTCATGACGTAGACGATGTCGAACGTCTTCAAGGCGTTGATGAGCATCGTTGTGCCGACGACTGTGATCGTCGGCCACAGCAGCGGCGTGATCACCAGGCGCACGATCTGAAACTCGTTCGCCCCGTCGATTCGAGCCGCCTCGAGCACCTCGCTGCTGATGGCCTTGAGGCTGGCCGAGATGATGACCATGCAGAAGCCGGTCGCGGTCCAGACTCCGACGAAGATAAGCGCCGCGTTGTTGGTGGTCGCGTTGATGAGCCAGGCCACCGGATCGCGGCCGACGACGCCGAGCAAGGCGTTGAGGGTGCCGGTTTGCACAGCGCCTGGAGGTTGATAGTCGAACATGAACTTCCAGATGATCGACGCGGCGACGGCGCTGATCGGCACTGGAAGGAAGATCGCGATCTTGGCGAGCTGCTCGTACCTCACGCGGTCGACGAGGATCGCTATGACGAGACCCAGGAAGACCGCGAAGAACGTATAGAAGACCAGCCAGAGGAGGCTGTTGCGCAGCGACGTCAGGGTGTCGGGAAAGGTAAAGAAGTATTTGTAGTTGGCGAGCCCGATCCAATCCGTGTCGTCGTTGTTCCGAAAGCTGATGACCACGGTGCGAAGGAGTGGATAGACCATGAAGATTGTGGCGAAGCCGATCGCGGGCAGCGCCCAGAAGTAGGGACGGATCCAGGTCTGAAGGCTTTCCGACAGCCGCTCGATGATCTGCTCGCCCAGGATGATGTAGCCGAGCAGGGCCAATGGCACGGCGATGATCGCGATCAACGCGGTGATGATCTGACCTACATCAATCCCAGCCACCCCGACCTCCTTTTGCAGAGCCTGCGGCCAGGGCGGTTTGCCGCCCTGGCCGGTTCAGGACCACGAAAGTGTTACCTAGCTTGTTTGGTACGCGGCCGCTTGCACCTGGTCGAGGTGCGCCAGCTCAGCGTTCAGGCTCCCCGGG
The DNA here is from genome assembly GCA_005880915.1 of Chloroflexota bacterium. GTDB lineage: Bacteria > Chloroflexota > Dormibacteria > Dormibacterales > Dormibacteraceae > 40CM-4-65-16. The sequence goes on from VBIW01000038.1 coordinate 144,830, forward strand.
TTGTTGGTCACGTTGAGCAGCGACTGCCAGAAGGCCTTCTGCATGTCCGAGGGCATGAAGTCCCCGGCGGTGACGAGCAGGTTCTTGGCGCTGCCTGCGACGCTCGCTGCGTTCTTGAAGACCGGGTCGGTGTAGTTGAGCGACTTGATCGCGCCCAGGGTCCCGCCGTCGTTGACCCAGATCTGCTGCGCGTCTTTGGTCGCCATGTACGCCATCAGCTTTCGAGCAGCGGGCGTGTCGTTGTACATCGCGAAGTTGTCATAGAAGCCGTTGACGTTGCCGTCGTACTGCGAGTTGCCCATGCTCGGATGGGCGAAGAAATCGAAGTCGGTGCCCGCCTTCAGGTTCTGGCTCGGAAAGTCCTGCTGGAAGAAGGACGGGATGAACGTCGCCTGCTCGAGGAACAGGCAGCCGGCCGGGGTCTTGAACAGGGGGTCGCCGGCCTTGCCGAAGTTCGTGGACAGAGCGGTGTTCGCCCCACCGTACACGTTTGCCGCGGAGACTTCCTTGAGGAAGGTCTGATAGCCAAGCTTGATCTCAGGGGACGAGAACTTCTGCTTGCCCTGGACCCAGTTCAAGTAGACGGTCTCGCCGGACTGCCGCATGATGATGTTGTCGATCTGGTCGCTGGCCGGCCAGCCCGACGCGGCTCCCGACTCAAAGCCGGCGCAGAAGAGCTTCTGCGCGTTGTACTGCGAGGGATTGATCGCGAGCAGCTCGTCGAATGTCTTCGGAGCCGTGCCCGTGAAGACGTGCTTGTTGTACCAGATGAGGCCCTTGACCTGGGTCTTGATCATCAGCTCGTAGTGCTTGCCGCCGATGACGCCGATGTACGGGTCGTCGGATGCGCCTCCAGGTGCGGTTGTCAGCGCCGGGTACGTGTTCGAGATGTATGCGTTGAACTGGTCGCCGAGAGCGGTCTCGACCGGCTTGATCGCGCCCTTGCTCACCCAGCTCTTGACCATGACGGGGTCCGTGGGTCCGGGTGCGATGTCGGGCAGGTCGGTCCCGGCGGCGATGCCGTTGGCGATCTGGTTGGTCGAGTCGCGGTTGGTCGTGATGTGGACCTTGATGCCCTCCTTCGATTCGAAGGGCGCCAGGACGTCCTTGAACGCTTTGAGCTCCGCGCCGCCCCACGCTGTCCAGACGGTCACGTCCGTGGTCGAAGCGCCGCCTCCTCCGCTGGTTCCGTTGCCTCCGCCACACGCCGCGATGAGGAACAGCGCGCCGAGACAGAGCGCGACCCCCCGCGAACTACGCCTCGCTAAGACCTCGGCCATTGCGTGCTCTCCTCCCTATCCCGACCCCGGTCTGGGCCGGAAATTGCGACCTTCCTGTTTGCCTTCTTCCCGGACCGACCGGGGCGAGAGTGCGCCGGCAAACAGAGTTACTCAGACAGGGACACACGTGTCTAAGACGAACGTTCGCCTGACCTTACGACCGGATACTAGTTGTCGCCTGGCGGCTTGTCAATGTGCGCCTCGCCGGCGAGGCGATAGGGCACCCTCTCCCCTCAGGGGAGCGATCAGTAGGCGCGCTCCGTCGCGCGTCCATGCCGCGCTTGCGCGCAGGGCTGAGGGGAGAGGGGCGCGGAAAGAATGGGGGACTAAACTCCCCCGAATGGCAGACTCTCTTCGCTTCCCTGACACCTTCCTGTTCGGCGCCGCGATCTCCGCCTATCAGACCGAGGGCGGCAACACGAACACCGATTGGTGGTGGTGGGAGCACATCGCCTCCACGCCGTGCAGTGAGTCGTCCGGCGACGCCTGCGACTTCTACCATCGCTACCGCGACGACGTCGCGATGCTGGCCGGCTTCGGGTTGACCACGTTCCGGTTCGGAATCGAATGGGCGCGCATCGAGCCGGCCGAAGGCGAGTTCTCGCGGGCGGCACTCGCTCACTACCGCCGCATCCTCGATGCCTGCCAGGAGCACGGCGTCGTCCCGATGGTCACCTTCCATCACTTCACGCTGCCCCGGTGGCTGCATGAGCAGGGAGGCTTCGCTTCGGAGCGATTCCCGGTGCTCTTCGAGCGCTACTGCGACCGCGCGGCGGCCGCCCTCGGGGACCGGATGGCGTTCGCCTGCACCATCAACGAACCGCAGGGGCTGGGTTCGAGCGGCTGGCTGCTTGGCATCAACCCGCCGGGACACACCGACGACCGTGAGGGGGCGCAGCGGGCGGTCGACAACCTGCTCGAGGCGCACACGCTGGGCGCGGCCGCCATCAGGGCTCGCGCCGGCATCCCGACCGGTGTGACGCTTGCCCTCCCCGACCTGCAGTACGAGGACGGCGCCCAGCCCGGCACCAGCTCACTGGAGCTCGAGTCACGAATGAGCGATTGGTTCCTCGAACGGGCCAGGCATGACGATTTTGTCGGAGTGCAGACCTACACGCGGTTCCGCTATGGGCCCGAGGGTCCGCGCAGCCCCGGCAACGACTGGAGCGATTCGACTCGCGAGCTGACTGAGACCGACCAGACGACGCAGATGGGTTACGAGTACTACCCGCAAGCCCTGGGCGGCGCGATCAGGCGCGCCCATCGAGCGTGTCCGGGGGTGCCGATTCTCGTGACCGAAAGCGGCATCGCGACGTCCAATGACCAAAAGCGCATTTCCTACATCGATGGCGCGCTGCGCTCGGTGCTCGAATGCCTGCACGAGGGGATCGACGTCCGCAGCTACATCTACTGGTCGCTGCTCGACAACTTCGAGTGGGCTCTCGGTTACGCGCCGACGTTCGGCCTTGTGGCTGTCGACCGCGAGACGTTCAGTCGCCACCCCCGGCGCAGTGCGTCCTGGTTGGGCTCCGTGGCGAGATCGCGCGCAGTGAGCGGGGCCTTTGCATCCCCACTGGCTGGGGAGGCCGCCCCGTAACGGCGGGAGGGTGCGTCTGAACTTATGATCGCGGTGCAAGATGATTCGCCCGCCGGTCGAAAGCAACTCGGGTCTGGCCGCGGTGCTGCGCGGGGTGATTGCGGATTTCCAGCACGTCTCGGGCGCCGACATCGTTTCGATCTTCCTTTATGAAGAGTCAACCCACACCTATTACGCCCCATTCGCCACCGGCCAGCCGCAGGAGAGCCTCCTTGACTCGCTGACGGACATGCACGAGCAGCTCGGCCGCTACCTCGCCGACGAGCGTCAGGGCAAGGTGCCGGACGAGCTTGGCGTGCATCAGTACGGGTCGACTGTGTGGCTCACGGCGACGCGCCGGCGCCTGGTGGCTCGCAACGCCCCGGCCGAGATCGACTCCACCTTCATCCGCCGCTACCAGGTGCAGTCGACGATCGGCCTACCCCTGCTCACCGGCGACCGGCTCCTCGGCCTTGTCTATCTGAACTATCGGAACAAGGAGCGCGCCCCGGACGACAACCGTCTGCGCGAGCTGGAGCGCAAGGCCACGACCGCGGCGGGCCTGGTCCAGGCCGCCCTCGAGGGCGCCGAGCGTGCGGCGCTCGACGGCCTCTCCAGGCTCACCTCGCTCTTGACGACGCCGGTCGGCGACGCCAGGACCGACGCCAAGGAGCTGCGCCGCCTGCTGTCGATCGCGCTCGCCGACCTCCTCATGGCGAGCAACCTGGACGGCGCGGCGATCTATCAGTTCGGCCACCAGCGCTCGCACCTCGAGCTTGTCACCGCGCATCTTCGCGTGGCCGCGCCGATGCGGGTCGAGCGGGCAGATGCGTCAGCGTCGTGGGAGGCAGCGCTGGACAGGATGGTCGGGGCTGCCACTGAAGAGGCGGACCTGCATCCCGTAGCGACGTATGGCCTCGGTCAGCCCGAAGAGCCGCATGGCTACCTGATTCTTCTCAGCCGCGACCGGCTCGCGACCGTGAGGCGGGCGCCGTCCACCGACGAGATGCTTCGGGCGGGCGCGCAGCTGATTGGAGGGGCACTCGCGTCGCAGCGCCTCATCGCCGAGCTCGAAAACAGCAACCGGCTCCTTAGCGCGCTCGGCGACATGACGACAGCGATGCTGAAGCCTGGCGCCTCGCGGCACCAGGTCATCGACGCGGTCGTCGGCCACCTGACGGACTCCCACGTGCCCGAGTTCGATTTCAACTTCGCGACCGTCTACCTCCTGGACGAGAGCGAGGACGAGTCGACGATCGTGCGCATGGCGGCCGGGGCGGCGAGTGCAGAAGCGATCGACGCGGCGGAAACAGATCGTGTGAGCCCCTCCGGTGGCTTTGGCGCTACCTCCCCACGAGTGGGAAGGAGTGGGAAAAGAGTTCCGAGGTGGGCGCTCGAGGAAGACCGCGTGCTGGCGTCCGAGGACGTCCTTGTTTACGTCGCTCGGAGCTGGCAGCCCGTGATCGTCGGGCCGATGCCGTCGGCAGACCACGCCGACGTCATCTCGGGCGGGCTACCGGTGCCCGCCACCTGGCTCGAGGTGCCGGTCGTCTACAGCAACGGCATGGTGGTTGGCAAAGTCCTGGCGTGCCTGATCGGCGAAAAAGACCATGGGCATGCCGACGATGTCGCGCCTTTCACGCTCGCGGGCGAGGTCTTCGAGCGCGGCAAGCACAAAGATCTGATCAGGATCTTCGTGCCCTTCGGCAGCGATGTCTCGCGGCGGGCGACCGGCGTCCTCGAGGTGGGCTACCACCGCTCCGACCAGCGCCGTCCCGACTGGGGCCAGGTCGAGGCTTTGCGCGCCGCGGCGGGACAGCTTGCGGTCGCCGTCGAGATGGCGCGCCTTTACGAAGACGCTCAGCGCCACGCCGGCCAGCTCGAGCTCGTCGCTGATGTCAGCAAGGCGATCGCAAGCTCGATCGACCTCGACCAGACGCTCACCTTGGTGGCGCAGAACCTGGCCCGGCTCGTCGACGCGTCGATGTGCCAGATCGCGCTTTATGAAGAAGATGGCGAGGGCTGGTACGGCGCCGCGGCGTCCGACCAGGAGGACCTGTGGCGCCGCCAGCACGGCGAGCGCGGCGAGACCACATTCCTGTTTGACGTCCTTGATCGCGGCCAACCGGTGGTGGTGGACGACGCCTCTCTAACCGGCGAAGTCGATCCCGCGTACGTCCGCACCTTCGGCGTTCGCTCGTTGATGGCTCTGCCGCTGATCGCCGACGAGCAGGCCATCGGTGCTGCCGTGCTGGTGGAGCGCAATCGCACTCGCAAGTTCACGCCTGAAGAAGTTGCACGCGCGCAGGCGCTGGCGGTGCAGGCCGCGGTCGCGATCAAGAACGCAAGGCTGCACGCGCTCGCCGAGGAGGAACGTCACCTCCAGAAAGACTTCGTCCTGATCGGCTTCGGACAATGGGGGCAGAAGGCTTACCAGCACCTGCTGACGCTCAAGCAGTTCTTCAACTTCCGCACGCACGTCGTGGAGCACGAGTCGCCGGGCGCTCGCGATCGCCTCGGAGTCAAAGAAGAGGAAGTGCGCACCCATGGCGACTCCTTCTACTGGGACAGCCACTCCTCGCCCGGGCACGACCAGCTGGAGCGGGAGCTAGAGTCGAGCTCCTACGTCATCACCTACATCGCGACGCCGGCGGCAACGCACCTCGCCACCCTCGCGCACTACTACGACTTGAGCGATGTGGTGCTGATCGAGAAGCCGCTGGGCTCACCGCCCGAGGAGTACCGCAAGTTTCTCGAGACGGCCCCTGGCGGCGTCGAGATCGTTGCCGCCGACCACTACTACTTCAAGCTCGAGGTGCGCTTGCTCGCGATGCTGCTGACCGAGGAACGGACGCTGCGCAACTTCCTGGACAGCGTGGAGGAGATCCGGATCGAGATCCTCGAAGAGCAGCCGCTGACCGGCGCGGCGGCCGACATCGGCGTCGTCGCGGACCTCATCCCTCACGCCTTCGCGATCATCTCGCTGCTCACGCCGATCGACCGAATCAAGCTCGACCCCGAGTCGCCGCTGCTCATCGGCCGGCATGAAGGTTTGACGGGTCAGCGCGAGAGCTACGCGCGCATGAACGCGACCTTTCAGCACCAGGGCCGCGTGGTCCGGTTGATCATCGACGTCGGCAAAGGAGCCGAGAATGCGAAGTGGATCAAGCTCATGGGCGAGAAGCGCGCGACCGGGCGCAGCCCGAGCTACAAGTTCGATTTCGGCAAGGGCGAGGCGATCGACGGCACCCAGGCGACGGTGCGCGCCGCGGTGCGCCGGATCCGCGAGCCGGGCGTGCCGGACAACGCGCACCTCAACATGCTTCGCCACGTGATCGAGAAGCGGCATCCCGCGGTAGGCATCCTTTCGATCCGCGAAGCGATCAGGGCCAACCAGCGGGTGCGCGACCTCGAGGCGCTCGCGGTGGAGCTGCTGGCGCGCAACGAGTGGGCCAGCTATCCGCTAGGGTCGCGCCCGGCCTTCGAAAGCGGCGCCAGGACTTCGGCGATGACCACCGCGACCTAATGGACTAGGTCTGTGATCAGCGCGGGCGAGCTCATCTCGGAGCGCGTGATGCTGAAGCGGGACCGCTTTTTCGCCGTCTCGGCGCGCGACGGCTCGATGAAGCCCGGCGAGTTTCCTGGCGACGGCCTGTGGTGGGGGGACACGCGAATCCTCTCTGCGTTCCGCGTCCTCATCAACGGCACGGACCCAGAGCCGGTCGGTCTCGAGGCCGACGACAGCTCCGCGACCTTCGAGCTCGATGCAAACGGCCTTCGAGTGACGCGGGTTCGGTTCCTCGAGTCCGGGCTGCGGGAACAGATCACGATCGCCAATCGCGGCGCGACCGCCGTCGACCTGGCCCTCGAGATACAGGTCGCGACCGACTTCGCGGCGATGCTGGGAATTCGTGGCGCTGTGCCGCAGCTTGCGTCGCCGGCGCCGATCGCTCCGAGCACGACCGCCGGCGGCATTCGCTTCGCGCGGGGCGGGCTTGCGACACGCGTGACCGTTCTCCCAGCAGGCTTGCGCCACACCCTCCGCCTCGGGCCGGGCGAGGACTTCGCGCTGCAAGTCGACGTGGCCCAGGAACCTTCAGGACCAACGGCCGCGTTCGAGCCGGCGCTCCGGGCCGCCCGAGACGTTTATCCGCGCTGGGCCGCCGACTGCATGTCGGTCCGCACCGACAACCCAGCCCTGAACCAGCTGCTCGACCAGGCGACGGCGGACCTCCGCATGCTGTGCGAGGCCTACGAAACGGGCATCTACCCGACCGCCGGGTTGCCCTGGTTCGCGGTCCCATTCGGTCGCGACGCGCTGATCACCTCGATCCTCCTCCTGCACGTCAATCCCGACCTTGCTCGAGGCGTTCTGCGCTACCTGGCGAAACACCAGGGCAAGCAGCCGAACGCTGACACCGAGGAGCAGCCGGGCAAGATCCTGCATGAGGTCCGTGACGGCGAGGTGGTCGAGCGCGGATTCTGGCCCCACATCCTGTACGGGACGATCGATGCGACCGCGCTTTTCCTCTGCGCCCTCACCGAGACCGAGGACTGGACTCACGACCACAGCTTTGCCGGCGCGCTCTGGCCCGCGGCCGAAGCGGGACTCGAGTGGTGCATGAGCTACGGAGACTCCGACAGCGACGGCTATATCGAGTATCACGGCGGCCGCGCGCGCAACCAGGGCTGGAAGGACTCGGACAACTCGCTGACCAACATCGATGGCGGCACTGCTTCACTGCCGGCGGCGCTGTGCGAGGTTCAGGCTTACCTGTACCGAGGCCTGGTCGGCATGTCACGCCGGAATCCGGCCCTCAAGAAGGACGCCGCCGACCTCAAGCGACGTTTCAACCGCGACTTCTGGCTCCCCAAAGAGAAGTACTTCGCGCAGGCGCTGGACGGCTCCAAGCGCCAGGTGCAGGCGATCAGCTCGAACCCAGGCCACTGTCTGTGGACGCGGATCGTAGATCGGTCGAAGGCCGCCCACGCGGCGCGGCGGTTGATGTCGCCCGATCTATTTTCGGGCTGGGGCATCCGCACCCTGTCCGAACGGGCGGTGAACTATGACCCGTGCAGCTATCACAACGGCTCGGTCTGGCCGTTCGACACCGCGCTGGCGGTGGCGGGGCTGCGCCAGTACGGATTTGTGGAGGACGCGGAGCGGGTGGCACGGGCGCTGATCGAGGCGTCGCTCCACTTTCCGATGCGGCGCCCGCCGGAGCTCTTCTGCGGCGACATCCGCCAACCGGGCGCCCCGCCCAGGGAATACTGGAACACATGCACGCCGCAGCTGTGGTCGGCCGCCGCAATGTTCACGTGCGTCGCGTCGATCCTCGGCCTCGAGCCGGATCCGCATCGAAAGTCGCTCCGGGTCGCACCGGTGCGAACGGCGCTGTGGAATCGCATCGAGATCGTCGGGCTGCATTTCGCAGGTCAGCGCGTCGACTTCACGGTCGAGGGCACCGACGTGAAGGCGGGCCGGCTGCCGAGCGGAATACGGATCAACTGACCGTGCATGACGGGCCGCTGAAAGATTCGTTTGTGGCGGAGGCAATGCAAGCGAGCGCTTGACTTTCGATCCCCGTACTCGCCAGAGTATCCGGACCTGTAGAGGTGGGCGTGGACACGGCCGATCGACTCAATCGCTGGGTCGCCGGAGGGAACGTCGGTATGGGGCAGGCGAGAATCTGTATGCGCTGGTTTTCCCCGGTAGCGACTTCCGTACGCGTTCTGGTGGTTCCGTAGGCCGTCACTGAGAGGAAGAGGAATGGGGAAACGATTAGGGCGCTTGCTCAGCGCTGTTGTCCTGTCGGTCGCGATGTTCGCGGGGGGCGCCGGCTCGGGCGGCGCGGTCTTCGTACCCCCGCCTGCCGGCGACGCGCCGGTCTTCATCCCCGGTACTCCATATCCCGATACCGGGCAGGACGACGGGGCGAAATTGATCGCCGTAAGCGATGACTACATCCTCGCGCGTACGGCCGGCGACACCCAGCTCAGCGTCGAACAGGCCGGCGCCCAGCGGTCGACGGCTTCCGGCACTGCGAGCAGCATCAAGGTCGGGCCCAAGCCCGGCGCCGGCGCCAGCTTCGCCTCGGCCTGGGCGCCGCTTGGCCCCAGCCCCATCATCCAGAGCCAGCGGACCGACGGTGCGCTCGCCGCGGTGAGCGGCCGGATCGGCGCCCTCGCCATCCGCAAGAACGGTCGACTGGTCCTCGGCGCCGCGCAAGGCGGCGTCTGGACGATGGACCCCGGAACGGACACCTGGGTGCCTCGCACCGACAACCTTCCTTCGCTCTCCACAGGCGCGCTGGCCGTCGCCCCGTCGAACGACCTGGTCGTATACGACGGCACCGGCGAAGGCGCTCTGTCAGGCGACAGCTATTTCGGCAACGGCATTCTCAAGTCGACCGATGGCGGCACGACCTGGACACACGTTTCGGCGGATTTCTTTTACGGCGTTTCAATCTCGCGGCTCGCGGTGGACCCGACGAACGCAAACCACGTGTACGCCACCGTCCTCCGCGGACGAGGCGGCGCCCACCGGACGACCCCGCCGGTGCGCTCCACCTACGGCATCTGGGAGTCGAGGGACGGCGGAGCCGGCTGGACCCTTCTGAAAGCAGCGCCCGCAGGCTCTGAAGGCGCCACCGAGATCCGGATCGACCCGCTCACCCCGAACGTCCTTTACGCGTCATTCCTCGGCGACAAGATCTACAAGAGCACGGACAGCGGCGCGAACTGGACCCCGATCATGACCGGTTTTCCGGCGGAGGCCGACTTCGCCGCATGGCCGACGCGGTTCAACATCGGGCTGTCGCATCCGGTTGGTCAGTCGCCGGTTCTCTACGTCGGTTTCGACTTCGTCAACAGCGCCAGCACGCCTCCTGGCTTTGCCGGCGGGCCGGGTGCCCACCGCGTCAGCCGTGTGTACAAGTCGACCGATGGTGGCGCTTCGTGGTTTCGCCCTCACGCGCTGACGACGACCGTCGACTCGGTTACCAACTACTGCGGCACGCAGTGCACATACGACAACGTGATCGAGACCGACCCGACGAACCCCAACGTGGTGTTCGCCGCCGGCTCCTACGGTTACAACAACTCGCCGCAGTCAGGTGGCATTTTCCGCTCAGACGATGGTGGCGTCCATTGGAAGAACATGGGCTTTGACCAGCACCCCGACTTCCACGCCGTGGTTTTCGACCCGAATAACTCGCACAACGTGCTGATCGGCTCGGACGGCGGCGTCTGGTACAGCAACCACCAGGGCGGCCGGGTTCCTGGCAGCGCGAACGAGGGGGTGCTCGAGGGCGCCGACTGGATCGACCTCAACGGCAAGCAGGGTGTCGACGTGGGGGTCAACCCTCAACTGGCATCCAACGGGCTCCAGATCTCCCAGTTCTCGTCAATCGCGACCAATCCCTCGCGCACGCCGCGCTTCTGGGGCGGGACGCAGGACAACGGCACGCTGCGCAAGCTGGCAGGCCTCTCCTCCTGGTACGACGTCACGTCCGGCGACGGCGGCAATGTAGTCGTCGATCCCAATGACTGGCACTTCGTGTATGGCACCTACTTCGCCCCGCCGGCCTCCATCTATCGCATCACGGATGGCGGGGCTGGCTTCTTCACCAACAAGCCCATCACAAGCGGCATCAACCTGAACGATCGCGCCGAGTTCTACATGCCGCTGGTCCTGAACCAGGAGAACACCAACCAGCTCTTTACGGGTACCTACCGGGTCTACCGCAGCGACAACGCCAAGACGCAATCGGCGGGCGATGTGAGCTGGACGTTGATCAGCGGGGACCTTACGAGCGGATGCACAGGACCCGCTCCCAACGGAGCCCGAAACTGCACGCTGACGGCCATCGGCGTTGGCGGCGGCACCGGCGTTTACGCCGGCTCCAACGATGGATACCTCTGGGTGAGCCCAGACGCTCAGACCAGCAGCAACCCCACCTGGACCCGCCTCGGCAATTCAGGCCAGAGCGGCAATCAGGACGGCCAGCACAGCGACGTCTGGCTGCCGCAGCGCCCTGTCAGCGGCATCGCCGTCAATCGCAGCGACTGGCGCACCGCGTACGTCGCGTATAACGGATTCGACGCCGCCACTCCGAACCGCCCCGGCCACGTCTTCAAGACGACCGACGGCGGACAGTCGTTCAGCAACATCACGAGCAACCTGCCGGACACACCGGTCAACTGGCTCATCCTCGACCCCGCCCACGCCAACACCATCTACGCCGCCACCGACGTCGGCGCGTTCGTCACCTTCAACGGCGGCGGGCGCTGGTACGCGCTGGGCACCGGGATGCCGGTCGTCTCGGTCGAGCAGATGAACCTGGATACCTTCCACCGCACGCTGGCCGGCGGCACACACGGACGTGGCGCCTGGTCGCTGCAGGACACTTCGGCGGCGGCGCCGGCCCTCGTCCTTTCCACGGTCGATGCCGGTCTTCCGGTCGGACCCGGCAGCTTCATCGACTACACGCTGACCGTGAATAACATCGGGAACGGCGCGGCCGGCAACGTCCAGATAACAGATCCGCTGCCCGCCAACACCACCTTTGTCTCCGCCGACGGCGGCGGCCAGTTCGGGAGCGGAATGGTCACGTGGAGCGGGCTCAACGTCCCGACCGGAACCCCGGCGGCGGGTGGCGGCAAGATCGCCGTCCATCTGCGGGTCAAGATCAATCCAAACCTCGCGTCGTCCGTCAAGTCGATCGTCAACGACGGGACTCTCGTGCACTATTCCGGGGGCGGCAACGCCATCACCGGGTCGCCGACCGTCACGCCGATCGCTCCGCCGCACGCAGTCAGCATCTCGCCCGCTTCACAGACTGGTGGCGCTCACGTCAACCAGTCACAGAGCTACACGGAAACGGTCAAGAATCTTGGCTACCAGACCGATCAATTCAATCTGACCTCCGCCGGTGGCACATTCCCGGTGAGCTTCTTCGCCAGCAACTGCACGACGCAAATCACGGCAACCGGCACCCTGATCGCCGGCGCGACACAGGATATCTGCGTCAAGGTCACACCTCCCGGCACCGCAACCGACGGCACGTCGAGCACCTCCACGGTAACCGCCACGTCAGCGGCCAGCCCGACCGTCAGCGCATCGGCCACGATCACGACGATCGCAGTCACCGTCGACACACTTCTCGTCGATGAGGATGGCTCGACGCCGACCAACGGCACAGTAGACACCAACAGCTACTACGACTCCGCGCTCAACAGCGCCGGCATGACTCACGACACGTGGGACCTGGCCGCCAAACCGACACTCCCGTTGAAGTACATGGAGGCGTTCAAGAACATTGTGTGGTTCACGGGCGTGAGCTACCCGGGTCCGCTGCTCCCATACGAGCGGAACCTGAGCGCCTATCTCGACAACGGCGGACGCCTGATGATGTCCGGCCAGGACATCCTGGACCAGGCGGCAGGCACGACCGACTTCGTCCACAACTACCTCCACATCACATGGGACGGCAGCGAGTCTCAGAACGACAAGGCGACCAATAACTTCCATGGCGTGTCCGGAAGCCTCACGAACGGCATCGGCAGCGTGCCACGAGACCCGGTTCTTGGAGCACCGTTCATGGACCGGCTCACGCTCAACGGCGGGGCAGCGTCGATCTTCACGGACGATGCCGGACAGACGGACGGGCTGAGCTTCAGCAACACCAGCTACAAGGTCGTGTTCCTCGCCTTCGGTTTTGAGGAGTACGGCAGCGCGACCGACAAGAGCGCCTTCATCACCCGCGTGATGACCTTCTTCAACTCGTAAGGCAGACACCTCAAACGGGGCCGGCACCTCGCCGGCCCCGACCTTTTTCAGCGGACTCCAAGCCATGCTCCAACCGTCGACCGTGCGAGTGCCCGAGAGCGGCGCCGTCGTAGTCCAGCTGCGCATCGTCAAAAGCTGTGCTTAACAAGGGCTTACCTGAGTACTCGCGAATGCACGGCAGTTTTCCAGATGTGACTCTCGCCCAACAACCATCCACGCCCCCGAGCCCGCCGGCCATCGACGGTGATGACCATCCGACTCGCGTTCTGATCGTGGAAGATCACCGCGTCGTCGCAGAGGGCCTGGCCGCGTTGATCAACCACCAGACAGACATGAAGGTGGTCGGCACCGTCGGCACCGTCGCAGAGTGCATCCCGGCCGCGGCGGAGCTCAACCCGGACGTCGTACTGCTCGATTTCCGGCTGCCTGACGGAGCGGGCCCAGACGCGGCGGACGCGATTCGCGGCATCCGGCCCGCGGCCAAGATGATCTTCCTCACGCGCGAGGACACCGACGCGGCGAGGTTTGCCGCAGTGCAGTCCGGCGCCAGCGCCTTCCTGCACAAGTCGAAGGCGGCATCGGAGGTGGTGGCGGCGATTCGCGACGTGGCCCGCGGCAAGATGCTGATCACCCCGCGCACCATCGCGACCCTGCTTACCAAGCGAAGGTCGATCGAGGCCCAGCTCGAGCGGCTGACGCCGCGCGAGAAGGAGGTCCTGACCCTCATGGCGGAGGGATACCCGAGCCGCGCCATCGCAGCCGAGCTGGGGATCAGCTACACGACCATCCGCACGCACATCCGCAGCCTGGGCAGCAAGCTCGCAGTGCACTCCAAGCTGGAGGCGATCGTCAAGGCCAGGGAGCTCGGGCTGATCAACTAACGGGTCGGCGCAGCCGGAGCCGGGCGGCGGCGCCTCGGCCGTCGCTGGCGGTGAGGAAGGTAGGAGCGGTCGCCCACCCAGGCCGCGGGAGGAGCCACGAGGTTGGTCGCCATCTGGTTCAGGGCCGAGGCGTACTTGGACCGGTGGTGGGCAAAATCTTCCCAGGCGGCGTCGCCATCCTTGACCTTGTAGCCCGCGGCCTTCAGGCGCGCGATCGCGGCGGCGTACTCCGACCTCTCGATGATCGGGTCGGTCGCGAGCGTCAGGCTGAGGACCCACGCCATGTCCTCGACGAGGTGATTGCCGACCATGAACATCAGCTTCGCCGCACCCTTCGCTGGGCTCTCGGTTGACGAGAGGATGAGCGATGCGGAATCCATGACGGCGCCGAAGGAGTTGATCCAGGCCTCGTTGTCGTGGCTCGACCTGAAGTAAACGAGCAGTGGATAGGCAAGGTGGCTTTCCAGCACCATGGCCGACCAGCGACGCCATTCGTCAAACGTCTCCTTGAGGGCTCCGTCCATCTCGGGCTGCGCCGCGGTCTCCAGCAGCTGGACGGCGGACGGCGGGGCGCCGGCCAGGGCGTCGAGTGCCACAACCGCCTCCTCGCGGGACCGGAAGTCTCCGTACAGCTCGAAGAGCAGGGTGATCGCGAGGGCGGCGACGGCGACGCCCGTCCCGCTCTCCAGGATGATCACCAGGCGCGCCAGGCCCTGCTCGGGAACGAAATCGCCGTAGGACAGCGGGACCAGCGTCGTCGCGGACACGTAGAACGCGGCCGGGAAATCGCTCAGCGTCGGGCGGAACATGTTCCCCATCGCATCGATCAGTAAGCCGTAGCCGAGGATGAGCGCGAAGGCCCAAACGACGAAGAGGATGATCAGCGAGATCGGGCCGAAGGCGGCGAGCCTCGCCTCGCTCCGGTCGATCCGTGAGCCGCGGTTGCCGGCCCATTTCCAGACCACCCACAGCGGCCGGACGATCGCCCGGGCGATCGTGACCTTACGCACAGCAGGCCGCGGCAGCACGACCGACTGAAAGAGGTCGTAGAAGGTCACGACCAGGATGACGAGGCCAACCACCCCCTCGACGATCGCGAGCGCGCCAGTCGCCACTACAGGGTGAACTTCGACTGGGCCGCGGCGTATCGCGGCTCGTCGCGGCGGAAGCTGTCAGCGTCGACGCCCAGGTTGCGCGACGCGTGGTACGCGAGCCACTGCAGCGGCACGACGTTCACGATGGGGGCCAGCACCTCGTCGAAGTCGTGACCCGCCGGCGCGACCGGCACGACAGCGGCCCCGATCTCGCCCAGCGCAGCGGCCACCTCATTCATTCGTTCCAGTGCCGGGCCCGGCTGAACTACGAGGACCACCGTCTGGCCACGCTGAATGCTGACGAGCGGTCCGTGCAGGATGCCTTCGACGTCGTGACCTTCGGCCGAAACGAGATGAGTCGCCTCGCGCAGCTTCAACGCTCCCTCATACGCGGTCGCGCGCCCTGGGCCGCCTCCCACGAAATGGGTCACAGGTCGCAGGTCGAGATCACCCAGGCGGCCCGCGATCTGGTCCCACGAACCGACGGCGACGTCGACCGCATGCGGCAGGTCCTTCAGCTGTGATTGCCACATCGGGTGGCCGAGCGCCACGGCGATCTGCGCCAAGCGGAACATCGCGCCTGTGTGACTGGCGGTGTGCACAGGGGATTTTTCCTGCTCGACGGTGTGAACGACCCCGTCGCCCTCGATCGCCGAGCCTTCGCCGGTGATCACCACCCAGCGGCTCGACAGGTTCGAGAACTGGTCGAGCGAGGCACGGCTGAATCGTTTGCTGCCGCGATGGGTGAGCACGATCA
>VBIW01000023.1 GCA_005880915.1 Chloroflexota bacterium
CGAACCGAAGCCCGCCGACATTGCAAAGCACCTGTCCAAATGCGAGGACGAGGGCTTCTGGCTGGACGTCGAGGCTCCCGACAAAGACGACTATGAGATGCTCACCAAAGCATTCGATTTTCACCCGCTGACGATCGACGACGTGAAGCACGGCAACCAGCGACCCAAGCTCGAGGAGTACAAGGGCTACTCGTTCATGGTCCTGTTCGACGCCGCGCTAAAAGGCGGCTCGATCGACTTCGACGAGACCTACCTGTATCTCGCCAAGCACTACCTGGTCACCATCCACAGGCGGCCCCAGCCGCTGCTGCAGGCACTTCGCAAGAACATCGAGACGGATTCCAGCCGGACGCGCGCGGAGCCGATGTTCCTCACTTACCTGGTGGTCGACCAGCTGGTGGACGCCAACTTCCCGGTCCTGGAGCAGCTTGACGAGACCATCGATGAGCTGCAGGACAGGATCATCGACCGGGCCGACCCGGAGCAGCTCCGCTCCATCTACGCGCTGAAGCACGACATCACCAAGATGCGCCAGCGGTTGGGCGCCCAGCGCGACATGTTCCAGCGCCTGATCTCGGCGTCGCTCGGACCAGAGGACCGCGAGATGGGCTTGTACTACCGTGACGTTTACGACCACGTGGTCCGCCAGTACGAGGCGGTGGACTCCCACCGCGACCTGCTCACCGGCGCCATGGACGTCTACCTTTCGACGGTCTCCAACCGGCTGAACGTGACAATGAAGGCGCTGACCGTGATCGCCAGCCTCTTCTTGCCCCTGTCCTTCCTCACCGGCTTCTACGGCATGAACTTCGCCCTGCTGACGCAGGTCCTGGAGACCCCTTACATCGCCTTCTGGATCGGGGTCGGCACGATGCTGGGCGCGACGGCCATCCAGCTCTACTTCTTCCGCCGGAGGGGCTGGATCTAGGTAAAGCCGCTGTTAAGTGCGGCCGCTTGTCCCTACTCTTGACACGTCGATGGGCCAGAGTTCGATCCCTGCTCGCAAGGATGTCCCGGCCGAGCACACTTGGGATGCGAGCAGCGTCTTCGAATCCGACCAGGATTGGGAGGCGGAGTTCCGGGCGATCGAGCGCCAGCTGCCGGACCTGTCCGAGTTCAAGGGCCGCCTGGCCGACGGCCCCGCGACGCTGGCGGACTGGTTTGCAGCCTCGGAAAAGGTCCTCAAGGCCTTCGGCAAGGTCGCCGTCTACACGACGCTCTTCGCCTCCGTCGACAGCGGCGACCAGGTCGCCGCCGCGCGGGCCGAGCGGGCGCGCGGGCTGGGGAGCCGCGTCGATGCGGCGATGTCGTTCGCCGAGCCCGAGATGCTCGCCATCGGCATCGACCGCCTGCAGGGATGGGCGGCCGAGGATCCTCGCCTGGCCCACTACCACCACTACTTCGACCGCCTCCGGACCCGGCAGGCGCACGTGCGCAGCGCCGAGGTGGAAGAGCTGCTCAGCCAGGCCGCCGACCCCTTCGGGACGGCCGCCTCCATCCATGGTGTCCTGGCCAACGCCGACCTCGCCTTCCCGCCCTCCCAATCCACGGACGGCGACCAGCACGAAGTCGCGCAGGGCACCATCAACGCGCTGCTGGCAAGTCCCGACCGCGAGGTCCGGCGCACGGCCTGGGAGAACTACGCGGACGCGCACCTGACAATGCGCAACACGATGGCGGCCTGCGTCGCGACGGGTGTCAAGCGCGACGTCTTCGTGGCCCGCGCGCGGCACTACGCATCATCACTCGAGGCGGCGCTGGCACCGAACCACATCCCGGTCGAGGTGTTTCACAACATGCTCGACAGCTTTCGCCGCAACATCCCGACGTGGCATCGCTACTGGAGCATCCGGCGGCGCGCGCTGGGCCTCGACAAGCTGCACGCTTACGACACGCGCGCGACGCTCACCGGCGACCAGAAAGCACTGCCGTTCGAGCGCGCGGTCGACTGGGTCATCGAGGGAGTGCGCCCGCTCGGCGAGGAGTACGGAAGGGTCCTCCGGCGCGGCGTGACCGAGCAGCGCTGGGTCGACATCTACCCCAACAAGGGCAAGCGGATGGGCGCCTTTTCCACGGGCGCAGTGGGCACCCATCCCTTTATCTTCATGAGCTACAACGACGACATCTTCAGCATGTCCACCCTGGCCCACGAGGTCGGCCACTCGATGCACAGTTACTACACACGGTCGACCCAGCCTTACGTCTACTCGCGCTACGGCCTGTTCGTCGCCGAGGTCGCGTCGAATTTCCACCAAGCGCTTGTGCGTGCGCACCTGTTGGCGACCAACCCTGACCCCGCGTTCCAGGTCGCGGTGATCGAGGAGGCGATGGCGAACTTCCACCGCTACTTCTTCGTGATGCCGTCGCTGGCGCGGTTCGAGCTCGAGGCACACCAGCGGATCGAGCGTGGCGAGGCCCTGACGGCGGACGCGCTGAACGAGCTGATGGCCGACCTGATGATGGAGGTCTACGGCGACGAGGTCGAGCTCCGCGAAGGCGACCGTGAACGCGTCGGCAGCACCTGGGCGCAGTTCCACACCCACCTCTACAGCAACTTCTACGTCTACCAGTACGCCACCGGCATCGCCGGTGCCAATTGGTTGGCGGAGCGGGTGCTGGCCGGCGAGAACGGCGCGGCCGAGAGCTACCTGGACTTCATCAACGCGGGCGGTTCGCTCTACCCGCTGGACGCGCTGCGGCTGGCCGGCGTCGACATGGCGAGCCGGGAGCCGGTCGAGAAAGCGTTCCAGGTCATGTCGTCGATGGTCGACCGCCTGGAGAATCTGATCGAGGCGCGGTAGCCGGCTCTCAGTCGCCTGGAATCGAGAGCGAGCCTTCCTGCAAAGCGGGCTCGGGCGCCTCGGTTCGGATCGGCGAGCGGCCCGGCAGCAGTACCCGCAGCGTGGCCGCGATCAGCACCAGGTTCCGGACCGCGATGGTGCCCAGCATGGTGTTGCTGTAGGGAAGCGGGCCGACGGTGCCGAAGATGTGGTCGTTCACGTACTCGACCGGGTAGATCAGGGTCGTGCAGACGCAGATCAGGAGCCAGAGGATGTCGATTCCTTCCACCTCGACGACCAGCGGCAGCAGCCAGATCAGGTACTGGGGGCTGAAGACCTTGCTGGTCAGCAGCATCACGCAGACGGCCGCCAGGAAGGCGCGGGCGAGGTCGAAGCGGCCGATCCAGAACCGCCAATAGACCCAGCCCAAACCCGCCACGCCGGTGAAGCTGAGCAGGCTCATGATCCCCCCGTCCAGAGGGCCGACCAGGTTGTAGGAATGCCAGCCGTGCTCGGTGATGGCAGGGAAGCCGAAGGCGCTGCCGAACCAGAGCAGGGTGGCCCCGAAGGACTCGACCTGGAGCGGCCGGGTCGCCGCGTAATAGAAGGGGTTGAGCGCATCCCAGCCAGTGATGAGGACGGCGACCCCGAAGCTTGCCACCAGGAGGCCGGCGGTCAGCAGCGCGCCGACCGCGACCGGCTTCTTCCAGGGATGGTCGTGGGTCACCAGGAAGCGGCGGTGCTCGATCATCAGGATCGGCAGCAGGACGAGCGGATAGAACTTCAGGGAGACGCCGATCGCGATCAGCAGGTAGGCGATGCCGAAGCGCCGCCGGGTGGCCGCCCAAATGGCGCCGACGCTGAGCAGGGCGGGCACGATGTCGTAGCGCCCGAGGAGCGCGGCGGTGGCGCCCAGGAGCATGTAAACGGCGTAGAGCGAGGCGTTGTGCCGCGAGCTGAAGCGGATGAAGGCGAAGTAGCCGGCCAGGAAGGCCGCCCCCATCCAGATCGCGAAGACCGTCGAGTAGTCGTGGATCGGGGGTAGGACGGCGAGGGTGAAGATCACCAGCGATAGCGGTGGGTACTCGATCGGCAGGTAGTGGAAGGCGTGCTTGCCGGCCCAGAACTCGACCGCGTACTTGTGATAGACCCGGATGTCCCCGTCCCCGTAGGGCCCGTGGATGGCGAAGATGATCAGCCCGAGGAGGCAGACGCAGAGCAGGGCCAGGTCAACGTTCGCCTGCTTCAGGTGGCCCCGAAGCGACCCGCGGAGGGACAGCCGGTGAGAGAGCACTTCTCCACCTAATATGCCAAGTCCGGCCCACTCTTTGCCGAGGCCGGGCTATCACCAAGTCGGTGAGGCCGTTACGAGATCGTGTCTAGCGCTCGCTCACGGCCGGCCGGTGTGGCCCCTGGCGGCGCGGCCCTTGTAGAGCTCACTGTCCGCCCGGACCAGCAACCGGGTCCGGTCCTCGCCGTTCTGGAGCTGGGCGACGCCATAGCTGAAGGTCGCACCCCGGGCCAGCGCGCCCAGCAGGGCATCCTCGACGATCCGGGCGGCGGCCTCCAAGTTGGCGTTGGGCAGCACGCAGCAGAACTCGTCGCCGCCATAGCGGAAGATCGCGTCGTCGGCGCGGAGGCGGCCCATGAGCACCTCGACCAGGTCGCGGAGGAGCCGGTCGCCGGCGGCGTGGCCCTGCGTGTCGTTGACCTTCTTGAGGCCGTCCACGTCCACGAAGGCGACCGAGAGCGGGGCGCCGTGACGGCGGGCGCGGGCGATCTCCCGGTCCAGGGTCGCCAGGCCGCCGGCTCGGCGCATGACGCCGGTCAGCTCGTCGAAGGCGACCTTGTCCTGGAGAAGGTTCAGCTCCTCGGCGTTGAGGCCGGCCAGGCGGACCGGAGCGATGCCCAGCTCGGCAGCCAGCACCAGGTGAGCGCGTCCGGCCTGCTCGCGACGGGCCGCGGTGGCGATCCGAACCAGCGCCAACACCCAGATCGCGAGCAGCAGGGGCAGGACGGCCACCGCCGCGGCGAGGGCGACCGGGATGCCCGGCTGGAATATGACCAGCGGCGTGGAGAGCGGTCGCTGCTCGGGATCGCGGGGCGGGATCGAGCGGGCGGGACGGGCCGGGGGCGCTGGATTGACGGCCTGGATTCCGAAGGTGGCCGGCCCCGTTCCGACGACTATCGGTGCCCCGGCCCGCACGGTCAGCGCGGCCGCGGTCAAGGCTGGAGCCCGGACCGAGGCCGCCGCGGCCGCTGGAGCTGGGGTCGCCGCTGGGCTGGCCGCCACCCGAGGGCCGGCCCCCGCTTGGGAGGCACCCGATGCGAGCGCTGGAGAGGCCGATGCGCCGGCGCCCTGCACCCCACCCGAAGAACCCGCGAAGTGGCCGTGGGTCTTGGGCTTCTGGCTCCCGTTCCCAGGGTGCACGGCCGGAGGCCCATGCGACTTGGGCGGTTGGGCAGCCGAGGCGCTGATCGGTCCCGCGGCGAAAAAGGCGCACGCGAGGAAGGCGGCGAGGAAACTTTTGACGATCGCGGTACTCCTCAAAAGGTGAGTCGGCAACAGTAAGCCGAACACGTTTTGCACTACTCGTTCAGACGGTCCGGAGGGGTGGTTCCTTGCGACCATAATTGCCCGGCTCGACACC
>VBIW01000221.1:0-2341 GCA_005880915.1 Chloroflexota bacterium
GCTGGTCTTCGACCCGGTCGGGTCGAACTGCTGGAGCAGCTGCTTGGCCTGGGTCGGGTCGAACTTGGCCAGCGGGTCGGTGTTGTCACCGCCGTAGCCGGCCAGGCCCTTGGTGATCAGGCCTCCGTTCGCCGGGGCGCACTGGACGTTGTGGCACACCGTGGTCGCCAGGGAGTCCTTGTCGACCGCCAGGGCGAAGGCCTTGCGCAGGCCCTTGGCCGCATCGCTCTCACCCAGGAACGGCCCGCCGGTCGCCGGGTAGCCGATGTTGAAGCTGAGCCAGGTGGTGCGGCCCTTGGGCACCAGGTGCAGCTGGTCCTTGAAGGTGCCGCCGGCGTTGTAGCGCAGGATGTCGGCGAGGGGCTGGGTGCTGTTGCCGCCGTAGCCGATGAGATCGTAGTGGCCCTGCTCCCAGGCGGCGTCGTTGGTGGTCTGGGTGGCGGGGTCCTTGATGTCGATGTCGACCTCGGTCAGGGTCGGCTTGGGGCTGCCCCACCAACCGGAGACCTGCTTGAAGGTGATCGACTGCTTGGAGGTGTACTGCGACATGTAGTAGGCGCCGGTGCCGACCTGGCCGTCGGTGACCCCGGGGCCACCGGGCTTCTGCCACCAGGTGACGGGGTCGCCCTTGATCACCTTCTCGTCGACGATCGAGCCGACCGAGCCCTGGAGGGTCCAGGCGGCGACGCACCAGCCGCATGCGCTGGTGAGCTTGATCTGGACCGTCTCTGGGTCGGGCGCGGTGAGCCCGCTCATCTGCACGCTGGGATCGTTGGCGGCGAGCTTCTGCTCGACGGTGGTGAGGCAGGCGGTGAGGTTGGCGGTCTTGTTGCAGAAGGCCTTGGCGGCGGTGTCGACGGCCTTGTAGCCGGCGATCGCGCCCAGGCTGCTGCGGTAGGCGCCGCGCAGGGCCGCGGCCCGGTTCCAGGAGTAGAGGACGTCCTTGGAGGTGACCGCGTCGCCGTTGTTGAACTTGACGGCGGGATTGAGGTGGACGGTGTAGGTCTTCCCGTCAGCGGAGATGCCGCCGTTGGCCTGGGTGGGAACGTCGGTGGCGATGTCGGGGATGACGCCGAGCTTGTCGTCGAACCGCCACAGGTTGTCGTAGACGTTCTGCATCAGCTCGGTGTCCACCTCGGCGTCCATCTTCCCCGGGTCCCAGGTCTTGGCGCCCACGGCGAGTGGACCGAGCCTGTATCGGGAATGTCTCACCGCGCTGCTCCTCCTGGGCGACCGGCTCGTCACGACCCGGTTCGAAGGACTCGGGCCGGCCGGCCTGGGTGGGCGCCGCGCTGCGAGGCACCCGGCCGCCATTCTCGGCGTCGAGAGTGGCCCCCGCATCACCCGTTGGGGTGATCTTCGTCTGCCCTGGAGCGGCTTCGACTGGACGATCCGAGCCGGAAGCGCCTGTATAGTAGGTGCCCCGCCGCCATGCCACGTCTCCTCCGGCGCCGCTCCGGCTCGCGCCGTCTCAACCGAAGAATCCTCGTCGCCATGCTGGCGGTGGCGATGCTCCCCGTGGCCGCCCTGACCGCGCTGGTCGGCATCGACCTCGCCGCGGTCAACCAGACCGCCATCGACGAGGCCCATCGCACCATCGTGGCCGACGCCGAGCAGCGCGAGAGCAGCGCCGTCGCCGGCGGCGCCGCCCGGATCGAGGCGAGCCTGGCCGGCCTCTCCGACGATCTCGCCGCGGTCGCCTCCGCGGACGACGGCCAGCTCCGCGGGGTGGCCCGGGCGGCGCGCCCGGTCTCGGTCCTGCCGGGCACCGACGGGGTCCGCGCCGAGGCCCAGCCCGGGACGGCGGTGGTCACCCTGTTCGGCTCCCACACCCCCCTGGCCCCCGCGTCCGCGGCCAGCATCCCCGACCCCCTGGGAGCGGCGGGGACGGTCGTGGCCACCTCGCTCGACGCCGCCCTCAAGCGCCACCCGTCGGCCACCGCGATCTGGCTGTACGACGCCGACGCCGACGAGCTGGTGCTGGCCACGCCAAACCCCGACGGAACCGCCATCGGCGCCATCCAGGCGGGCCGGCTCGACCCCCGTCAGCTGCTCGGCCAGGACCTCACCGCCGCCGTCTCCGGCGGTGGCGGCGCCGAGAACGTGGCCGGCGCCACCACCCGGCCGCTGGCCTACCCGGCCTGGAGCGACATCAGCCCGGCGCTGTTCGCCTCGGGAAACTCGGTGACGGTGTGGACCCCGGTGGGCACCACCCCAGGCCGCTACCTCGGCGCCGAGCTCCCCGAGGCGGCGCTCACCGCGCTGCTCGCCCAACCGGTGTCGAGCTTTCCCGACGCCTACCCGGTGCTGCTCAGCCAGAGCGGCCGCTGGCTCGCCGCCG
>VBIW01000221.1:2385-4499 GCA_005880915.1 Chloroflexota bacterium
CGTCGCCGTCCCCGTCCCCCAGGTCCACTGGACCCTGGCGACGGTGGTGCCCGCCCGCGACCTCGCCCCCGGGGCGGAGTCGCTGGCCGACGGCATCCGCAGCGGCTTCCGACGCATCCTCCTCCAGGTGCTCCCCCTGGCGGCGGTCTTCTGCGCCATCGCGGTGATGCTCGCCTACCTCTTCTCCCGTCGCCTGGTCGGCCCGGTCCGCGCCCTGACCGTGTCCGCCGAGCGGCTGGCCCAGGGCCACACCGACGAGCCGGTGCCACCCCAGGGCGCCGACGAGGTGGGCATGCTCAGCGAGGCGCTGGAGCGGATGCGCCGCGAGGTCAACGCCTCGCGCGACGGCATCCTCGCCGCCGCCCGCGAGCTGGAGGGCCGGGTCGCCGACCGGACCACCCAGCTGCGCGAGCGCAACGAGGAGCTTGTCGCCCTCAACGACCTGGCCGGTTCGCTGACCCGATCGCTGGACCCGCCCACCCTGCTGGGTGAGGCGGTCGCCACCCTACGGGCCTTCCTCCCCCTGACCGGGGCGCGCGGCTACGTCCTCGATGCCGGGTCGCTGCGCCGGCTCGCCGAGTGGACCGCCGGCGAGGGGCCTCCCGCCGCCGACCTCGACGAGGTGGCCGCCGCGGCGGTGGGATCGCGGGAGCTGGTGGTGCGGCCGGGGGCGCGCACCACCCTGATCGGGATCCCCCTGGCCACCGCCGAGGGGGCGCTCGGAGCCATGGCCGTCCTCGCCTCCGGCGACTGGCACGTCGCCGGCCGGACCCGGGGCCTGATCCGCGCCGTCGCCGACCAGGTCGGCCTGGCCCTGCGCACCGCCCAGCTCTCCGCCGAGGGACGTGAGCTCGCCGTCCTCGAGGAGCGCACCCGGCTGGCCCGGGAGATCCACGACACCCTGGCCCAGCAGCTGACCGGGATCGTCCTCCAGCTGGAGGCGGCCGAGGCCTTCGTCGGTCGCGACCAGGACAAGGCCCACTCGGTGGTGGTCGCCGCCCGCGACCAGGCCCGCTCGGCGCTCCAGGAGGCACGCCGCTCGGTGTGGAACCTGCGGCCTGCACCGCTGGAGGCGACCGGCCTCGCCGCCGCGGTCGAGCGTGAGGTCAAGCGCTGGCGCGAGCGCACCGGGATCGGGGTCGTGGTACGCACCCGCAACCTGCCCTCCCCGCTGGCGCTGGCGCCCCAGGCCGAGGTGGCCCTGTTCCGCATCCTCCAGGAGGCGCTCTCCAACATCGCTCAGCACGCCCGAGCAACCAGCGTCGAGGTCCGTCTCGGCCACCGCGCCGGCGTGCTCGAGCTGAGCGTGAGCGACGACGGGGTCGGCCTCTCCGCGGACTCCAGCGGCCGCGTCGACGCCTTCGGCCTGGTCGGCATGGAGGAGCGCGCCCGCCTCGCCGGCGCCGAGCTGCTCCTCCAGCGCCCCGACGGCGGCGGCACCCGGGTGGTCGTCCGCCTGCCGCTCGACGAGGGCATGGCCGTGGCCGCGGCCACCGCGTGAGCCGCAGCCACCGCGTGATCCGCGTCCTCGTCGCCGACGACCACCCGGTGGTGCGCCACGGGCTCTGCACCATGCTGGAGATCGAGGACGACATCGTCGTGGTCGGCCGCGCCGGTGACGGCGAGGAGGCGGTGGAGCAGTTCCTCCAGACCCGTCCCGACATCACCCTGATGGACGTGCAGATGCCCAACGTCGACGGCATCGAGGCGCTGCGCCGAATCCGTGAGCAGGACCCCAGCGCCCGGGTCATCGTGCTCACCACTTACCGCAACGAGGACTACATCTTTCCGTCGCTGCGCGCCGGCGCCCGCGGCTACCTGCTCAAGGACGCGTCGCGCGAGGAGCTGGCCGCGGCGGTGCGCAAGGTCTTCGACGGCCAGTCGCTGCTCGACCCCCAGGTCGCCGAGACGGTGAGCAACGCACCGCGGCAGGGCGCGCTGACGGCGCGCGAGCTCGAGGTGCTCAAGCTGATGGCCGAGCAGCAGAGCAACGCGGGGATCGCCCAGCAGCTCTTCGTCAGCGAGAACACGGTCAAGACCCACG
This sequence comes from Chloroflexota bacterium, assembly GCA_005880915.1. GTDB lineage: Bacteria > Chloroflexota > Dormibacteria > Dormibacterales > Dormibacteraceae > 40CM-4-65-16. The sequence goes on from VBIW01000221.1 coordinate 4,430, forward strand.
TCAGCAACATCCTCGCCAAGCTCGGCTGCAGCGACCGGGCGGGGGCGGTGCTCACCGCCTGGAAGCAGCG
>VBIW01000222.1:0-1621 GCA_005880915.1 Chloroflexota bacterium
CGCTCGCCGTCGACCGCCAGGCGTACGTGTCCGACGCCGGGCCCGACGCCTACCAGGCGGAGTCCTCGACCGAGGGCACCACCGGCCCTGACCCGGTCGACATCCATGTCGGGACCGTCCCCGGGGCCAGCACCTACCACTCCTTCGTCCACGTCGAGCTCGAGGCCCTCCCCGCCTCGGCGGGCGTCGACTCGTTGGTGGTGACCCTGTTCCCGACCACCAATCCCAACCGGGCGGCGGTGGAGAACGTCAACGCCGGCCAGGCCATCCTCGACGCCTTCCCCCTGACCACCGAGCTGAAGAGCAGCTTCGATCCCAACAACCCGCCGAGCTGGGATCCCAAGGGACCCGAGGTGGTCGGCAAGCTCAACGACAAGGACAAGTCGTGGAGCTTCGATCTCGCTCCGATGGTGGCCTACTGGCGCCAGCACGGCAACACCGGCGCGGCCATCGTCCCCGACGCCGGGGCGGCCACCTCGCCGTGGTCGATCGGCTTCGACCGCACCCTGTCGGCGGCGGTGGCGACCCTGGCGGCGCCCGCTGCCACCCCGGTCGCCGCGGCGGCGCCGGCGGTCACGCCCGCGGCGCCCGCCGGGGGGAGCGGCTCGACCGCGGCGCGGGCTCCCGCCCCGGCCGCGCCGGTCCTGACCGGCAGCCTCCCCGGGGTGGCCAGTCACGCCGGCGCCGCGCCCGCGACCACGCCCGCGCCCGCCGCACCGCAGCCGGCCGCGGTTCCGGCCGCACCCGCTGCGCCGGCGACCGCACCGGCGGTGGTCCCCGCCCAGGGCGGCGGCGGCGTCCCGGTGTGGGCGCTGGTGCTCGGCATCAGCGGCGCCGCAGCGGTGGCTCTGCTCGCCCAGCCGGTGTCCCAGGCGCTGGCGGCGAGCGGCGGCGCGGTGGCCGGCCTGCGCAGCCAGCTCACCGTGCATCCGAGGATGTTCGCTGTCGCCGGCGCCCTGGTGGTGTGGAGCTCGGCGCTCACCGTCTACGGCAACACCGCGGGGCGGAGCACCTCCGGCCCGTCGTCGCCGGCGGTCGCCGGAGCCAACGCGACCCAGGGATCCGGTGGTGCCGGCGCCCAGCCGGGAGCCACCGCCCAGCCGGCCCAGCCCGGCCAGTCCCCCGGCGCCGCCCTGCCCGGAGCACCGGGCGTCAGCGGGGGGGCGGCGGGGCCCAACGGCGGCGCTGCCGGGATCACCACCGCGGGCGGATCCGCCGCGGGAGGAGCCACCACCGCAGGCGGCGGCTCGGCATCGAGCTCGGCGCCCACCGCGGTGAACGGACCGCTGCCCCCCGAGGCCGACCTCTACGGGCCCGCCGACAACAGCATCGGCATCACTCCGAAGACGATCCAGCTCTGCGCCCACGCGGCGCTGACCTTCGGCCCCGCATTCAACATCGGCGCCTCCGACCTCAACGTCTACTGGCAGATGATCGATGCCCAAGGCGGCATCTGGGGCCGCAAGGTCATCGACAACACCGGTGCGCCCGGCATCGAATACCAGGACGACGGCTACCAGCCGAGCAGGGCGGTGACCGCCGCCCAGAAGTGCGCCGACGACGGCACCTTCTTCCTGCTGGGCGGCATCGGCTTCGACCAGGACCCCGCGGTGCGGGTGTG
>VBIW01000222.1:1640-3164 GCA_005880915.1 Chloroflexota bacterium
GGGCCTCAAGGTCGGCATCATCTACCGCAACAGCAGCAACTGGGACCCGGGGCGGCTCACCTTCGAGCAGACGGTGAAGGCCGCCGGCGCGGACATCGTCCAGGAGACCGCGGTCAACAACAACCAGGGTGACTACTCGACGGAGATCGTCAAGATGGAGAGCGCCGGCGCCCAGGTGGTGCTGATCTGGGAGAACGCGCTCGCCGCCGAGCAGATCATCCAGCAGTCGCACAATCAGGGGTACGCGCCGAAGTGGCTTCTGTTCCCCTTCAACCTCACCCTGAAGACGCTCAACCAGGCGGGCGTCGACACCAGCCAGATGGAGGGCATCGTGCCCTGGCCGGCGTACACGTGCAAGGCCTCGAACCTCCCCGAGTACTCGCCATATCGCGCCGAGATCGAGAAGTTCGAAGCGGCCTACAAGCAGTACGACTCCGGCGCCGACCTGTGCGGCGACGGCGGTGACCTCCTCTTCGGTGCCTGGGAGGCGTGGGAGCAGGTGGCCGACCTGCTCTACAAGTGCGGTCCGCAGTGCGACCGCAACCGAGTCGCCGGAGTGCTGCTCAACGGCTACCACGCCACCGTCGGGGCCAACTGCCCGGTCGACTTCCACAACGGCGACGGCCACCACGGCGGCGGTCCCGAGGACCTCTACCGGGTCACCCAGATCAACGGCAACAACGCCTGGTACAACACCGGGTTCTGCGAGACCACGATCCGATGCGTGCCGGCCGACCTGGCTGCGGCGGGGTGGAGCAATGAGCCGTCGGGGACCCACGTGCTGTGCAGCTACAGCACCCAGGGCCTGACCCGCAGCTACTGGGTCTACCAGCCGCCGACGTGGTCGCCGGCCGACTCCTGGCCGCTGATCGTGGTCCTCCACGGCTGCACCGAGCAGGGCCCCGACATCGCCGCGATCAGCCGGTTCGACTGGGAGGCGGAGCAGCGCCACTTCCTGGTCGCCTACCCCAACCAGGCCGGCTACACCATGACCGGGACGACGACGTTCGACGGCAACGGCAGCCACTGCTGGAACTGGTTCCTGCCCCAGGGCCAGGAGCGCGGCGCCGGCGAGCCCGCGCTGATCGCCGGGATCACCCGCTCGGTGATCGCCGCCGACAACGTCGACCCCCATCGCGTCGACGTCATCGGCATCTCCGCGGGCGGAGCGACCGCCGACATCATGGCCGCCACCTACCCCGACCTCTACGCTGCGGCCGGGATCCTCGCCGGCTGTGAATACAAGGGTCTGCCCTGCCTCGGCTCAGCCGCGGAGCTGCCCCCGCAGGTCTCCGGGCAGCTCGCCTACCAGGCCTCGCAGGGACACGCCCGGGTCGTGCCCTTCCTGGTCGAGAACGGCGACACCGATCCGGCGGTGCCGTTGCCCAACGCGGTCGAGGTCACCCAGCAGTGGCAGGTCACCGACGACCTCGCCGCCCATCACGGCACCGCATCGAGCCCGGTGTCGAGCCCGCCGTGCGCGCACCAGTCGGTCGTGCCGTCGTCGCCGGTCGACACCTCACA
>VBIW01000225.1 GCA_005880915.1 Chloroflexota bacterium
TGGCGACGAGACCCTCGCCGAGATCGAGGCCGACCGCATCCAGGTCCCGGCGGTGTCGGAGTTCCTGTCGCCCATTCCGAACGTGGTGGCGATGCAGCTCTTTGCCTACTTCGTGGCGACCGAGCGGGGCTGTAACGTCGACCAGCCGCGCAACCTGGCAAAGAGCGTCACCGTAGAGTAAGCAGCGTGACCCCTCGGGTCGGCGTGGATGTGGCGGCGATTCCGCGCATCGCGGAGGCCCAGAAGCGCTTCGGGAATCGCTTCCTCCAGAAGTTCCTGACCGCGCGCGAGATCGAGTACTGCGGCGGCAGCGCCGAGCGCTGGGCCGGCCGCTGGGCGGCTAAGGAAGCGATCGGAAAGGCGATGCCGTCCGGCGTTGCGCGCCCTAGCATGCGCGATGTCGAGATCCTGCCATCGGAAGACGGCCGCCCGCACGTACGGGTCGCGCCGGCCACGACCCTCAGCGGTCGCGACATCGACGTCAGCATCGCCCACGACGGCCATTTCGCGGTCGCCGTCGCCGTCATCCCGGATCTAGCCCCGGCATTTTCCCCTCCCCCGCCCGCGGGGGAGGGTCAGGGTGGGGGCTCTGAACTCCCCGCCGGCTTCAGACTTCCAGCGCGGCCCCGCGACGGTCACAAGGGAACCTTTGGGACCGTGGTCGTGCTCGCGGGCTCGCAGGGCTACACCGGCGCCGCCTACCTCACCAGCATGGGCGCGGCGCGAGCGGGTGCCGGCATCGTGCGCCTGATGGTCGCCCAGTCGATCTATCCGATCCTGGCCGAGAAATGTACCGAGGTGGTCGTCGGTCCCATCCCCGAGATCTCGCCGGGGGTCGTCGGCCATGCCGCGTTGAGCGCCGTCCTGCGCGGTTTTAGCGGCGCCGCCTCGGGAATCGTCGGCCCGGGGATCGGACGCGACACCTCGACGCGGCGCTTGATCGAGGACCTATTGCCCAAAGTCACCGTGCCCCTCGTGCTCGATGCCGACGCTCTCAATTTGCTTGCCGAACATCGCACCATCCTGCCCAAGCTGCCGGCCGACATCGTTCTCACGCCGCATCCCGCGGAATTCGGGCGGCTGGCCAACCTGGAAACCAGCGCGGTCCAGAAGGACCGCCGCGCCGTCGCCTCGCGCTTCGCCAAGCTCTGGAACAAAGTCGTCGTCCTGAAAGGCGCGGGCACGGTGATCGCCGCACCGGACGGGCGCATCACGCTGAATCCGATCGCAACGCCCGCGCTCGCATCCGGGGGCACAGGTGATGTGCTGGCCGGTTTGATTGGCGGCCTGATGGCACAGAAGCTGCCACCGTTCGAGGCCGCCGTGACCGGCGTGCACATTCATAGCATCGCCGGCACCGATCTCGAGGCGTCCGTGGGGTCACCCACAACACCGGACTCATCAAGCAGCTCGTCGGAGCGAAGACGGCGGTCCTGGCCGTGGTCAAAGCCAACGGCTACGGGCACGGCGCGGTGCCGGCCGCGCGCGCCGCGCTCGCAGGTGGCGCCACCTGGCTGGCAGTCTCCTCGATCCCCGAAGGCCTCGAGCTGCGCAAGGCCGGCATCACCGAGCCGATCCTCAATCTTGGCTACACGCCGCCCGCCGCCCTGTCGGCCGCGGTCGCGGCGAAGCTGGCGCTCACCGTCTACGACCGCGCCGGGCTGGCGCTCCTGAAGACGGCGGCGACCGAGATCGCGGTTCACGTCAAGGTCGACAGCGGCATGCACCGCCTCGGCGCCACGCCCGATGAAGGCATCCGCCTGGCGACCGAGGTCCATGCCGATCCGCATTTACGCCTCGACGGATTCTGGACCCATTTCGCGGACGCCGACCACGATCTCGCCTTCACGGCGCAACAGCTGCGCGTCTTTCTCGACGCCCGCGCCGCGCTCATTCGCGGCGGCGTCACCGGCTTCATCAGCCATGCGGCCAACTCGGCGGCGACCCTGCGCCTGCCCGAAGCCCGCCTCGACCTGGTTCGGGCTGGGTTGATTCTCTACGGCGTCCGACCGGTGGCGAACTGGAGGGACCTGCCGACGCTTCGGCCCGCGCTCACCTGGCAGACGATCGTCACCAACGTGGTGTCGCTGACGGCGGGTGAGACCGTCGGCTACGGCCGACGGTTCACCGCGAAGCAGCCGGCGCGGGTCGCGACCATCGCCGCGGGTTACGCCGATGGGCTCCAGTGGCGGGCCGCCGAACGGGGCTTCGCCATTGTCCGGGGGGCGCGTGTGCCGTTCGCCGGGTCGATCAGCATGGACCAGGCGGCGCTCGACGTCGGTGCCGTGCCCAACGTCGACGTGGGCGATGTTGTGACGTTGATTGGTCGGGACGGCGACGCTGCACTGGGCGCGGACGATCTGGCCGACGCGGCGGGCACGATTTCCTACGAGGTGCTCTGCGGGATTTCGTCCCGGGTACCGCGTCGATACGCGTCCTAGGCCGAACGAAAGTTCTCCTCGAACCGCGGTAAAATCGCACGGGCCCGAATCGGTGACCCGCCTGATGGGAGTGCGTCAGGGCAACGGCCGGTTGGGGAAGCGGCGCGGCTGCACCCAACCGCAAGACATCGGTTGGAGGAAGGAGCGTGGCTGACGCCGACGGCAACATCACATATGCGGGGCGCGAATCCAAGCCCGAAATAACTCAGCGCGAGATCATCCAGGCCGACCTCAATCGCTTGTGCGGTTGGACGCACAGTGGTCCCTATTGGCGAGGCGGCTGGGTCGTAAACCTCGGTGACGATTTGACGGATGCTGACGTCGAACGGATCGGGAGCTTGGTGGCGGAGATCGCCGAGATCAAGGGTCGGGCGCACCGGAACCAGCAGCGCCGTGAACTCAAGGCCCGGCTTCGGTTCGCCGACTGACCCTAGAACCTGATCAGGTCATACCTGCGGAGGAAACGGGCTCGAGCATTCCGCCACTGCCGGGGAGCAGCATTCATGGCAGCCACGGAGCAGCGTCGTCACCGGCTCGAGCGCATGCGCCTCTACCTGATCACCGGCGATCAGGGGGGTGAAGTCGAGACCGCGCGCATCGTGGAAGCCGCGCTCGAGGGTGGCGCGAGCGTCATCCAGCTTCGAAAGAAGGCCATGCCCAAGGGTGAGCAGTACGCCATTGCGCTCGCGCTGCGGCGGCTGACGCAACTCCACGATGCGCTCTTGATCATCAACGACCACCCGGACATCGCGATCGCCGCGGACGCCGATGGTGTGCACCTGGGACAGGATGACCTGCCGCCGTCCGTCGTGCGCCAGCTTCCTGGCTTCCACGGCCGGCTGATCGGGCGGTCGACCCACAGCCTCGACCAGGCGCGGGCCGCCATGGCTGAGGGCGCTGACTACATCGCGGTGGGGCCGGTGTTTCCCACGCCAACCAAGGCCGGCCGGCCGGCGGTCGGCACGGACCTGGTCTCTGCGGTCGACGACATCGCCGACCGCCCATTCGTTGCGGTCGGTGGGATCGACCACGACAACGCACCCGCCGTCGTCCAGGCGGGAGCCCGTGCGATCGCCGTGGTACGCGCGGTCTATGATGCCCCCGATCCGGCCGAAGCAGCCCGCCGGCTCCACGAGCTGATCGTCACCAGGCTGGTGGCCCGCCGATGAGCGACGTGACCGTCACCCTTAACGGCAAGCCGCGCCAGATCGCCGACGGCGTCAGCCTGCTCGAGCTGCTCAAGCAGCTCGAGGTCGCGCCCTCGCGAGTGGTGATCGAGCACAACCGCGAGATCCGCCGCAAGGATGATTTCGCGAAGACGATGGTCCATGCCGGCGACGAGCTGGAGCTCGTCTACTTCGTCGGCGGCGGATCCCGGACAGACGATGCCTTG
>VBIW01000096.1 GCA_005880915.1 Chloroflexota bacterium
CCTCGGCGACGTTCGGAGTCTGCTCGCGCCCGCCGGCTTCAATGAGTCGGCGGGCTTCGTGTCCGTCGGCGAGCGAGTCGCGCGCACGCTCGCTGTGGTCCGGTATCCCACGCGCCTCCACCTGGGATGGCTCGGCGACCTGCAGTCGATGGAAGGCGACGTCGATATCTCCCTGCACGTCCAGCCCGGTGCGGGACAGACCGCGATGTCCTTCCTGGCGCGGCGCATCGCGGAGCTCTCGTCGACGATCCGCGTCAGCGAAGAGCGTGGGAGCCGGGGAGATCCGTTCCGGCGCGCCGCCCTGCAGGACGCGCTCGAGCTGCAGGACCGACTCGCGCAGGGATCGGAGCGTCTCTTCGACACGAGTCTTTATTTCACGGTTTGGGCGCGCTCGCTCGACGAGCTCGAGCCCGCGACACAGCGTCTCGAGGCCCTCCTCGGCACACGTCTCGTCCACACGCGACGCCTGCTGTTCCAGATGCGGCCGGCACTGCTCTCGACGCTTCCTCTCGGTATGGACCCGCTCGCGACTCGCCGGCCGCTCTCCACGACGGCGCTCTCGGCGTCGTTCCCGTTCACCGGCAGCGATCTTCGTAGCCGCTCGGGACTCCTCTATGGGGTCAATGCCGCGACGCGAAGCCCGGTGGTCGTAGACCGGTTCGCGCTCGAGAACCACAACGCGGTCATCCTCGCGACGAGCGGGGCGGGGAAGTCATACCTCGTGAAGGTCGAGCTCGCTCGGGCGGTGCTGAACGGAGCGCGCGTCCTTGTGATTGACCCCGAGGGCGAGTACGCGACTCTCATGGCCGGACTCGGGGCGAGCGTCGTCGCGGTGCGGCCGGGCGCCGGCACGAGCCTCGACCCGTTCGCGGTCACGGACGGATCGGCGGGCGCGCTCAGCGTTCGCGTCGCGACGCTGACCACGCTCCTCGATCTTCTCGCGGGCGGGCTTCGTCCAGCGGAGCGCGCTGCGGTCGAGGCGGCGGTGTCGCTCGCGTATGCGAAGGCCGGATACACCGACGGCAAGCAAACGACTGGCCTTGTCCCGCCGCGTCTCGCGCACGTTCAACTCCACCTTCGCGCTCATCAGGGAATGGACGGCGTGTGCAGCCGGCTCGAGCGATACGTGAACGGGTCGGGATCTTGGCTGTTCCGACGCGCCGAATCGGCCGAGAGCGAAGGCGGGAATGTTGCGTACGTGCTCGCCGGCCTCCCCGAGGAGGAGCGCGCCGCTGCGATGTTCCTCGTGCTGGACCGGATCTGGCGAGCGCTCGCGGACTCGGTGCGTCCGACGCTCGTGGTCGTGGATGAAGCGTGGTGGCTGATGCGTCACGCGGATACCGCCTCGTTTCTCTTCCGTCTCGTGAAGACCGCTCGAAAGCGACGGGCCGGGCTGACCTTAGTGACGCAAGACGTCGGGGACGTTCTTTCGAGCGATGACGGCGAAGCCGTCATCACGAACTCAGCGGTGCAGATCCTCATGAAGCAGGCGCCCCAAGCGATGCCGCGCTTGGCGGAGCTCTTCCGCCTGACACGCGCGGAACAGACATGGCTCCTGAATGCGCAGCAGGGCGAGGGACTTCTCGTTGCGCAAGGACGCCGGGTGCCGCTCAAGGTGGTCGCGACCGATGAGGAAGCACGCCTCATCGCGGGCCGTGAGGTCGCGGCGTGAAGGTCCTTGTGGTCTCCGTGTGCCTTGTCCTCTCCTTCCCCGCGGTTGTGGGGAGCGCGGCCGGGGCCCTCGCGGCCGCGCCCCACACCGTCAGCACCGAAACCAAGACCGCTGACTTCAGGTGGGTACCGCCCGATGGGTATCCGAACCACTTCCCATTCGGTCAGTGCACGTGGTGGGCGGCGCACAACCGCCTCGTGACATGGAATGGGAATGCGCGCGACTGGCTCGCGAACGCGCAGGCGCGCGGGGTGGCAACGACCGGCTTGCCGTCGGTCGGAGCGATCGTGGTGTATCGGCCTGGCGGGACATACAGCGCGTACGGGCACGTCGCGATCGTCGTCGCGGTGGCGCCGACCTCGTACATCGTGAGCGAGATGAATGCTCCGCAGTGGGGAAAGGTCACGACACGCCAGATCCGCTGGCCGGATCCCGAGGCCGCGGGCTTCATTCCACTGCAGTGAGAACGCGAGCGACGAAGGCGTTCGGGTGTGCCCGCACCTTGCGTCTTCTCAAGTTCATCGGCGCGACGCTCTGCGGGCTTGCGTTGACGAGTTGCGTGACCCAGGGAGCGTCGCGCGACGGAGATCCAGAGACCGACCGGTCTTTCTCGAGCCGCGAAGCGCAGAACCTGGGCGTGCGGGTGATGAGCTCGAGCTACGGCGCGCTAGCCATCGCGACTGCACCGCGCGCCTCATGCAGGCTCGAGGTGACCGTGGACCGTGGCATGTTTGGCGACGGTCCTCCTATGACGGTCGAGGGATCTGCCGACGGATCGGGCAGCCTCGCACTCCGATACCCGGCGCCGCAGGTTCCGCCGGGCCTCGGGCGGCATGCCGTCACCTGTGATGACGGGAGGCGAGCCGCGTCGGCCTCGGCGGAGTTCGAGATCGCATCGGGCCCGTTGGATCCGAGAGGGCTTCGCGTGCGCCTCGAACGCGTGGAGGCGACGACGATCCTCCCGGGCGTCACCACACGACTCGACCCGAGTCTCCTTCCAGCGCGTGACGAGATCGCCGCGTACCTCGCCACCATCCTCGAGGACCAGTGGCGCATCGCGACTCGAGGTCTGGGCACACTGACACTCGTCCGCTCATCTGCGGATGTCGTCTTGTACGTCCTTCCCGGGCGAGGGACGTCCTTGAACGAGCGCTCATCGGACGGCACCGAACGGCTCCTCATCTATGTCGCAGATGGCCCATCGACGATCAGCATGGGTAAGTCGCTGAGCATCGCGCTCCACGAGCTGGGTCACACCTGGTGCTGCTTCGGTCCGGCGGCCGGGCCGGATGAGCACTGGCTCGAGCGCAGCGCTGCGCCGGAGCTCGCTGGCCTGAATCGATTCGGGCTTATGGTGCATCCCGTCCCCTGCCGGATCGCCTCCGGAAGCGAGGTCTGCGCGACACGCTTCAGCGATCGCGAGCTCCGCGCGATGGGTTTCGCCGACGTGCCGATGCCGTTCTCGGACGAGTGCAGCACCAAGCTCGGCGACCTCGACGCGCAGATCTCCTCACTCGATAGGTCCCTCGCCGAATCGGGCCAAGCGATCGACGCCGCAAACGAAACGCTCGCACGCCTTGTCGATCAGCTCAAAGGGCTCGAGTCTCAGTACCCAGAGCAGACGATGCCGCCGGACGTTCGCGCCGCGTACGGGCGGATCGCCGAGACATACGAGGCGCTGTACCGGGAAACGAGCCGCGTGATCGCCGAATACAACAGGACGGTGCAGTCTCGGAACGCGGCTGCCGCCAAGCGAGCCGACCTTCCCTGCTAGCAGGATGGCCGACGGTCCTCGACGTGGTCGCGCTCTTCTCCGCGGTGACGATCGCGCTGGCGTTAGCGGTCTTCGTCATCGGCTGCCGAGCTCGGCTTCGCCGATTCGAGGGCAGGGTTCTGATCCTCACAGGGACGGCGACACCCGATGGGCAGTCGAAGGAGCTGTTCTCGGCGGTCCATGGCCTGTTGCGCACGGGGATCGCGCGATGGCGTGATGGCCAGCCGCCGATTGCGTTCGAGATTGCCGGCCGGGCGAGTGAGGTGCAATTCCGCGCGTGGGTTGCGTCTCGGGACGAGCGTTATCTGCGGGCCGCTCTGCGCGGCGCATACCCCGGAGTCGAGTTCGGTAAGGCCGAGGAGAGGCTCGCCAGTGTTCGGCTCGTCGCGCGGGCGGGGCTGGTCGAGCGGGAGGAGCTACCGATTGGGGGTCGTGGCGATGCCGACGGCCTTGCACTGGTCGTCGCGAGCCTCGCCTCGACTGCGTCTGATGCCGAGGTGACGGTGCGTCTTGTGGTGCGGCCAAGAGCGCGGAGGTGGGCCGCACGAGCGCGAGCACGCGCGCAGACGTACCGGGACCGCCGGCGCGGGCGCGGCTTCGGAGTCGCCCAGCACGATCGCGCTCGAGCGGAAGCCATCGAGGAGAAAGCTGCCGAAGCTCCATTCGACGCGTGCCTTGAGATCGCATCAGCCGCGGGGACTCGGACGGAGGCGACCGACGCCCTCGAGTCGACGATGGCGACGTTCGCCGTCTTCGCGGGTGCGAATCGACTCGTCTTCTCTAGGCCAAGGCGAGTTGCCCGCGACGGCGTCAGCCGTCGCCAGCGTTTTCCGCTCAGGGGCGCCATGGTCCTGACCGCCTCGGAGCTCGCGATGCTGTGGCATCTGCCACGCGAGCCGCTCCCGCGCGTCGAGCGCGTTCTCGCGCCGAAGCTCGCCGCACCAGTCACGTCATCCGAGGGGGGACGGGTGATCGGCTCCTCCTCGTGGGGCGACGTGGCGAGCGAGATTGGCCTTTCGATTAACGACTCCCGGCATCACCTCCACCTCCTTGGTGCTACCGGTACGGGGAAGACGACGGTGCTGCTAAACCTCGCGACGCAGGACATGGCCGCTGGTCGTGGTGTGGCCGTGCTCGATCCAAAGGGTGACCTCGTGCGCGCCCTCTTGGAGCGGATCCCTGCGGAGCGGGCGGACGACGTGATCCTCATCGCGCCAGAGGACGCGCGACGGAGCGTCGGGCTCAATCCACTTGAGCTCCTTCCCTCTGACGATCCGGACCTCGTCGTCGAGAACACGCTCACGATCTTCAAGCGCATCTACGAGAGGTCTTGGGGAATGCGCACGGACGACATCCTCAAGGCCGCCCTCATTACCCTTGTCCGTCGGCAGGGCATGACCCTCGCGCACATTCCGTTGCTTCTCACCGACGCCGCGTTCCGCGCCAGAACGATCGGGGCGCTCGACGACCCCCTTGGCCTCGATAGTTTCTGGATCTGGTTCAGCCGGCTGTCCGAGCATCAGCGCAACGAAGCGATTGGGCCGGTCCTCAATAAGCTTCGGGACTTTCTCGTCCGGCCGCGTCTCCGACGCGTCCTCTGTCAGGTCCACTCGACCATCGACGCGCGTCACGTCGTCGACTCCGGGCAGATCCTGCTCGCCGATTTGTCCGTTGGTCGTTGGGGGGAGACCGCGTCGTCGCTGGTGGGCTCGTTCCTCGTCGCGAAGCTCTGGCAGGCGGTCCTCGCGCGATCATCGGTCGACGAGGGTGAGCGACGCGACTTCTTCCTCTTCATCGACGAGTTCCAGCACTTCCTCGGGATGCCGGGCCCGTTCGGGGACGCCCTGGCGGAGGCCCGCGGCCTACGACTGTCGCTCGCGCTCGCGAACCAGCACCTCGGTCAGCTCCCTCGGGAGATCCGCGATGCGGTGTCGTCCAACGCCCGGAGTCGCCTCGTGTTCCAGTGTGGCCAGGACGACGCGACGTATCTCGCTCGCGAGTTCGCTCCGCTCGACGCGACCGCGCTGATGTCGTTGCCACGCTTCGAGATGGCCGCCCGCCTTTCGATTGGCGGTCAGACCTCACGGCCGTTCACGATGAGGACGCAACCGCCGGTGGCGGCTCTGCCCGGGCTCTCGGCGGGCGAGGTTCGTGCCTCGTCGCTCGCGCGCTACGGGCGCGATGCGGTGGAGGTGGACCGCGAGCTCAAGGAGAGTTTCGGGCCGCCCGTCGCACCCGCGCGTGCACCCGTCGGCGTTCGGCGGCGCCAATCCGGACCATGAATCGGGACATAGGGGCCTGTTCCCCTCGGGACGAAGACCCTGTTCTCATCGGGGAACAGGAAGGCGGTACGTTGGCGCGGGAACGGGCCCACTCTCCGTCGGGAGAATCTCCCTTTGCGTATCGGGTGGGACGGACGGCGGGCACCAGGGAGATGAGGGCGCTCATTCTCCTAGCGTCGTTCCGGTACCTCACGCGGTTCCAGCTCGAGGAGCTGCTTTTCGACGCCAGTCCGGAGCCTCTCGGAGCGGCCAGAGTGATGACTCGCCGAGTTCTGAAGCGTCTCCAGAACGAACATCTGCTCGCCGCGCATCCGCGGATTGTGGGCGGCGCGGCGGGCGGATCGGGCAGGACGGTGTACTCCCCAAGCGCCGCGGGGCTCAAGGTCGTCCGGTCACTCTGCCCGGGGCTTCCTCGTCGCGAAAGCGGCTCGCGCCGGCCATTCCTGCTGCAGCACAGCCTCGCGACGGCGGAGGTCGCGCTCGCGTTCCAACGGAGCGCTCGCGAGATGGGCTACCGCCTCGTTGAGTGGGACTTCGATTGGGGCGCCGGCGAGCCCATTGGAGGCGGCGTCGTCGTGCCCGACGCACGCCTCGTATACGCGAATGCGGAGTACGAGGTTGAGGCATTCGTCGAGATTGACCTTGGGACCGAGCGCATGGGCTTCTTTGCCGCAAAGCTGCGTCGGTACCTCGAGCTCTATCGGGCCGGCACGTGGCGCTTGGGTCATGTGTCATGGCCTCTTGTCGCGATAGTCGTGCCCGATGAACGCCGTGCTTTGGTGGTGGCTCGTCTTGCACAGGCTGCCCTCCAGGACGCCGATGACGTGCGGACCGCGGTTGAGTTCTGGATCGCCACTGCGGAACGCGTCCACAACGAAACGCTCGGCCGGATCTGGCGCGTTGTCGGCCGCGATGGCATGTTCACATTGCTGCCGGACGGGTGACTCCACGACCTGCCTTCGCGGCGCAGCGCCTTCGGAGCTGCGATTCGCCTGCGGTCTTGTATTACTATCGCCGGGCTCTATGGGCTAACCGGGCGTCTGGGCAAGGGGACGATTCGTTCGTCAGGGCACGCGCGTCAAGGGGAGGCATGACATGGCGAAACCAACAAAGCAGCAGCTCAGCACCGCCGCCAAGGCCCTGCGAAATCCGCGCACACGCGAGGCCAAAGAGACGAACGCCGCGAAGACCCTCGCCGCGGGTCGCAAGCGGAAGTAGCAACAAGAACTCGCGCCTCCTGGGAGGTGTCTTCATGGCGAAAGGCGGAGACATCCACGTCGTGCGACGCCACGGCAAGTGGGCAGTGGAACCAGCCGGAGGAAGGCGGACGTCAACGCACCCGACGCAGGAAGCGGCCATCAGTCCGGCGCGTCCGCACGCTCGCCGGAGGCGTCAGCCGGCGTTGGTGAAATGCGATCCAAGTCGAGCACCGTGCGAGGCATCCAGGTCTTCGCGGTGAGCGCGGCGTTCACACGATCTCGTTTTGGTCCGTGCCGCGTGACCCGCGCGCGCGCCGGGCGGAGTAGGACCGCGGAATGACCGCAGTGCGGCCGATCGACACCGACTTGGGTCGCGACGTTTTGGCGCGGTACGTGTGCAATGGCCTCGATGAAGCGCGCGCGAGCGTGCGGCTTGCGGGTGGGGCGGACGGGCGGCCCTTCGATGTGATCGTCTGTGGCGGCGGAAGCTTCGGAGCCGCAGTCGCGCGCACGATCTTCCGTCGGGATAGCGCCCACCTACACCGTGTGCTCGTGCTGGAGGCGGGACCGTTCGTCTTCACGGAGCATGTGCAGAACCTGCCGCTCATGGGCCTCTCCGCGGCGAGACCGACGACCCTGGCGAGGTTAGAGACCGGCGCTGACCCGACTTGGCAGCAACAGTTCGAGGTCTGGGGGCTCCCGTGGCGTTCGGACGTCGAGTTCCCCGGACTCGCCTACTGTGTCGGCGGGCGCTCGGCCTACTGGGGTGGCTGGGCGCCGCGTTTGCTCGCGAGCGAGCTCACCGACTGGCCAGCGGCGGTGGTGAATGATCTGGCTGGACTCTACCCGGAGGCCGAATCCCAAACGGGTGTGTCCGATCTGAACGACTTCATCTCCGGTCCGCTTCAGGATGCGCTCCGGGCTTCGTTGCTCGCGGCCATCGACGGTGGAGGGATTCCCGGCGCGGTCCCTGTCAACGATCTGCCTGACGTGATCGTTGCTCCGTCGGCGGGGAGCGATGCACGTGCGCTCCGCCTAGAAGCCCCACTCGCCGTGCAGACGCGCGCCCCCAGCGGGCTTTTCCCGTTCAACAAGTTCAGCGCAATACCGATGCTGTTCGCGGCCGCGCGTGCTGCGCAGACCGAGAGCAGCGGTGATGACGCCCGCAAGCGGTTGATGATCGTGCCGCGCTGCCATGTGACCCGACTCGAGCACGATGGCATGCGCGCAATCCGCGTCCACACCAATCAGGGAGCGGTGGACATCCCGGCAGGCGGGGTGGCGATCCTCGCCCTTGGAACCATCGAGAACACGCGGGTGGCGCTGCGATCGTTTGCCGATCTCGCCAACGCGGCTCAGATGGGACGTAACCTTATGGCTCACCTGCGGGCGGACCTCAAGATCCGGATTCCCCGCGATCGCACCGGGGTGGACGCAGCCGTGCGGTCGCTGGAAGCCGCCGCCCTCTTTGTGAAAGGGCGCACCCAGATCGGGGGTGCGGCACGCCACTTTCACCTGCAGATCACCGCCGCGGGTCTCGATGCCGTCGGCACCGACAACGAGCTCAAGCTCTTCCGCAAGATCCCCGACATCGAGCACTTCGCCGACTTCCACCAGGCCAGCGACACCGATGTCGTGGTTACGATCCGGCAGATCGGGGAGATGGAGCCAAACAACCCCGGCAGCACGGTCGACCTCAGCGGCGGTTCGGACGAGCTGGGCGAGGCCCGTGCAGGGGTACGGATCGTCGAGAGCGCGAATGACGGACAGCTCCGCACGCTCATGGGCCAGGCGGCCCGCGCGGTCGCCGCTGCGTTCGCCGGTGGGGCCAACAACTATCAAGTGATCTCCGATATCCCCGATCGCCCGGGTAGTACCCACCACGAGGCGGGCACGCTCGCGATGGGCACCGATCCGGCGCGCTCGGTGACTAACCCCGACGGGCGCTTTCATGCCGTGGCGAACGTCTATGCGATCGGACCGGCGCTCTTCCCGACGATCGGATCGTCAAACCCCATGCTCACCGGAGTGGCGCTCGCGCGGCGAATGGCAAGCAAAATCGTCCCCGACCCGCCGCCCCTGCCTGATGACGGCTTCGAGCTGCTGCTTGGCAGGGCGGCCTGGCATTCGACCGGACCCCAGGGCCGGTTCATCAGCGATGGCGATACCGTCGTCTGTGAAGGACTGTGGGATCTCGGGCTGTACTGGTGCGCCACTCCGCTTCCCGCTGACTTCGTGCTGCGACTCGAGTGGTGCGCGTCACGCGAAGACGACAACTCAGGTGTCTTGGTGCGGTTCCCGGACCCGAACAGCAAGGGCTACCAGAACCCGGCCTGGGTAGCCACACACTTCGGATATGAGATCCAAATCGATGCACTCGGCGCGCCCGACGGCGCCCCGATGCACCGAACAGGCGCCATCTACGCCGAACCTCAACAGGACTTCACGTTAGTGCCGGCCAATCCAGCCGGCGTCTGGAACCGGTACGAGATCGAAGTCCGCGGCGACACATATGTGGTGCGTTTGAACGGCTTGCAAACGACCCGCTTCGTCGGTCGGAACCCAGCTCGTGGACGCCCGAGCGCGCCGGGGGCACCAACCTTCGTCGGCCTTCAGGCTCACCCCGGACACCGCGTGGCCTTCCGGCATGTCCGCGTACGCGCGGCGTGAAGTTACTCATCGCGATCCGGGCGAGTCATACGACAACGGGACTTCACTGCGCTAGTTCCCCCTAGCTCGCGGACGCAGCGGCACGAGTGGGACGACGGTAGCTTTAGGCGCTGAGATTCCCGAGAGAATAGAACGACGCGACACTTGGCGGAGGGATTATTGCGAATGTGCAAGACCTTCCGGATCCCAGCCGCCGTTCGCTTCGTCTCATGTGAACCTCTCATCGGCCCGCTCGATGATCTCAATCTGCACGGGATCGATTGGGTGATCGCCCCAGATTGGAGCCGGCATCCAGCTGCGTGACCGCGAGGTGACCGACGCCGACTGCAGGAGCGCCGACTTCTGATGAAGAGGCCGCCGGCACTCTCCAAAAGCACTACCGGCTGATCAGCATCGAGGAGTATCGCGGTCCTCCGAGATAGGTCGGCCAAAGCGATCGAGTTCGCCGTGGCCAGTCTGAGTTTGACTCCGGCTGGGCTAACCGCCCTCGACGAGCCCTCGATGCCGCCGAGCGATGTCAGCCAACCCGCCGCCAAAGCCGCGCGCGAGTTCGTCGATGTCGACCGCCGCAACCCGATCGATGACCGGCTTCGCAGCTCGTGCGATCAGCACGGCGGCCGCGATCGTCCCGAAGATCGCAAGGCCTCCGACCAGCAAGATGCCGAGTGCCTGGGTCTCATCGCTGTTCACACCACGTCTCCTGAGTTCATTTTTTGTGCGGGTTCAGAACGTTGGGAGCGCCAGCAGGTTGTCCGTCCACACGCCGTCCGCGTGTGTTCGAATATAAGGAGGGGTCGCCTCGACGACCCGAACGGCGACCTGGGTGTTGCCATCGCTCACATATGCCTGTCCCCCCTTGTTCTTGATCCAATCGACCATCGTCTCGCGGGTGCTCTGCCCTGTTGTGTTGTCGGCGGGATTCCTCCACCGAACCTCCGCGATATGTTGGTGAAGCTGGCCGCCAACCATGTGTCGCGCTGTGATGTAGCCCACCGTCTGCTCCTTAACCTCGCCCGGTCGCCGAAGGTTTGGCGGTGGTATTCGCGGTGAATCGGCGGTCGTTCGCGAACCGCGATCGCGTTTTGCAGCAGAGGGTCGGCGCGCGGGCCTACACGGTCCCACCGGGACGGGCGTTTCTCGCTGCTCATCCGTGGTAGGGCGATGGCGGCGGATTTGGTGCGGGGATCACGTTGCGGATCTCGACGACGCCACGCGGTGCGTCGAGCGTGATCTCGGCGTCGGGCGCCGCGGTCGCCCCCGCCAGTGGCTGCACCTCACGCACGAGCAGTGGCACACCTATCGGAACCTCCGGCGAAAGCGCGTGACCGCTCGACTCCGTAGTGAAGGTCGGCCCAAGCAATGCGCCCGTGTCCTTTCTGAGGGCTTGAAAGACCGCGCCGTCGAGCTGACCGTCGACTTTGGCTCCGTTCGCGTCGATCAATTTCTTTCGCACGAAGATTCGTCCCTTGCCGCGCCGCGGCTGCGGCGCGTCGAAGAACCGCGCACCAAGGAACCGCGGGTCGGCTGGCGGCGCGAAGAAGAAGCCGACCTTCTCGACCGTGACGAGACCGTCGGCGAAGAGCAGATCGACGCCGGCGCCCGCGGTCTTGAAGTCCTTCGCGAGCATCCAGCGCTGGAGCATCGTCTCGAAGTCGTCGAGCGAGCCTTGGAAGCTGACGAACTGGAGTCCGGCTGTGACAACGCCTCCCTCGGCCTGCACGAAAGGAACGCCTCGCCGAAAGACCTGGCTGGTGAGGCCGCCCTGGGGACGGACCTTGCGGATATGGGCGGCTGCTGCGGGCACGTCGGCTGCCGCGTAATCGCCTTCGGAGTGCGGGTCGGTTCCGGCGGTCAGATCTACGCGCGAACCGTCAGCGCGTCTGCGGCCGAGACGCCGCTCCTGTTCGTCGGGCGTCAGCCGGCTCCACGCATCGACGTCCTGAGGCAGTTTGAGGTAGGCCATGTAGCTCCCGCCCTCTGACGAGTCAGGCTCATCAGCTGCGTCGGGGCTGACGAAGACGATGCGGGGTCGATCCGGGCCAGGAATGTTCCGAAGGCCGTCGCGGAAGCCAAAGAGCTCGCGGCCGTCTCCTCGTTGGAATCCTTCCTCGATCGTCAGCGTGGCGAGGCCGGCGCCGCGCGTAGCCCAGAGGCCAAGAATGAAATCAGCCAGCTGCGCGTGGGACCGCGCCAGAACGTAAAAGACCAGATCGGCACCGACGACCGATCGCGCCGCCGGAACGCTTGGGAGGTCGGCGAACTCATGAGGGGCGCGGCCCTGAAGGTCGAAACGGGCGGCACCTGCCAAAGTGAAGAACGAGGGTCCGAATGCTGGAAGGGCGGTGGCGAGTCGCAGCCCGTCGACCTGCGCTTCGAGCGTCGCCATCAACCCGGTCGCTGCGTGCAGCCACGCGATAACACCCGCCCGGTCGAGTGAGGGCGCAAGCGTGACGAAAATGAGAGCAGCCTCGCTGGTCGGATCCTTGATGACCTCGTCTGGCAAGATCCCGTGCGCGAACGCCGCGCCAGTCGGGCCCTCGTTGGCGCCGTCGGCGGGTCTGTCGGTTGCTGCCATGTGGCTCACCTCCTGCATAAACAGTTGCCAGTCCCGGTGCAGTCTATGCACATCTGACTAGGGCAGCAAACACGCAGGCGCATCGTAAGGCCAGGACGAAATACCACTTGCCAGCCGTTATGCACATATGCATTACTGTGCCGACCAGGCCACGGCAGTTGCAGCGGACGCGCGCTAGCCGGGAGAGGAACACCGTGCTGAGCCACGTGCCAACTGACGTCGAAGTAGGACAGCGCGTGCGGGACGCGCGCGTGCGAGCCGGATTTGAGAGCGGGGTCCGTTTCGCCAAAGCGGTCGGACTGACCCAGTCGACGCTGTCGCGGATTGAGTCGGGAAAGCGGGCGGTCACCGTGCCGGAACTCGCGCGGATCGCATCAGCGGCTCGAGTTGCCCCGGAGTCCTTCCTCGAAGCGCAACCATCGGGCGAGCCGCTCTTCCGGCTGGCAGACGCGATCCCACTCACGGCAGAGAACGATCGCGCGGTGCGCTGGCTTGAGAAGTTTGCCTACCGCATCAAGGCCCTCCGCGACTTCACGCCCGAGGCCGAGATCCCGAAGCCGGACGCGCTGCCGTCGCAATCACCGAAGGGCTTTCAGGAGGCCGCACAGATCGCACAGCGCGTGCGAGCGGCCGTCGGTCTCGGCAATGGCCCAGTGCCCGACATGATCGAGCTCCTCGAGCGGGTGGGGTGCCTGGTCGTCGTCCGGCCGCTCGGGGCACCTGGCGCTGATGCGGTATACGTGCCCAGTCCACTGGGAATCGTCCTGCTCAACGGTTCACGTCCCCGGGTCCGGCAGCGGTTCACATTGGGCCACGAGCTGGGACACCACGTGTTTCACGGCAACCTCGTCACCGTCGACCTCGACATCTGGGCGTCACGCAGCCGCGCAGAAAAGCTCTGCAACAGCTTCGCCGCCCACTTCCTGATGCCGAGGAACGGAATCGGATCCGAACTCCAGCGGCGGTTCGGACTCGACCGGCCCGAACGACCTGTCCACGCCTTCTGGCTTGCGAACCACTTCGGGGTGAGCTTTGAAGCCATGTGCTATCAGCTGGCGAACCTGCGGCTGATTCCCCATACGACGGCAAACAGCTGGCGCGACGAGGACCGACGCGCCCTGGAGTACAGCCTCGGTGTCACTGACTATCGGCAGCGGCCACCAGTCGAGCAACGGTGGCCTCCGGAACTGCTCGAGCGATTGCGCTACGCGCAACAGAGAGGGGTTCTCGATCGCGCACAGATCAAGCGGCACCTTGACGGCGATCCCCGCGCCGTCGCCGCTGTGCTCGCCTCCACCTAGCATGGCTGTGTGGTTCTTGAGCAGGAGACAAGTAATACACGAGTCTGGGTGTTGGATGCGACACCCTTGGGGGGCTTCAGCAGCGTCGGTCTGATCGACGTGCTGGCGAGCGTGGCACCCGGCCGACTTAGGGTCACGCCGGTCGTATACGGCGAGCTCAAACGGCGATCTGGCCAGCGGTCGTTCCTTCGGCTTGCACTCGCAGCGATCGATTCGGGGCTGATCGAACAGGTGACCCCGACGCGCAACGAGGAACGCCTGACGCTAAGCCTCCACTCGAGCCTCTTCCTCCAGTCACCGCGCAATGGGAAGGACCTAGGCGAGGCCGAGACAATCGTTGTTGCCGGGAGCCGCGGGTGGAATGCGGTAATCGACGAGAAAATGGCCCGTAACGTTTTCCCGCTCCGCTACCCCGGGTGTGACGCCTATTGCACGCCGCAGGTCATGCTCGCACTGGTAGGCGCCGGCCAACTCACTATGGACGAGGCGTACGACAAGTTGCAGGCGATGGCGGGGGCGCCGAACTTTCAGCACGAGTTCGCCGGCAGATCGCGGGCGAAGTGGATGGCCGACCCGGGGTACTACGGGCCCGTGCCCTTCTAGCGCTAGGGCAACGCCACGAAACGCGGGGTTGCTCAGGTTTCAAGCGTGTGGGCGGTCTCATGTGGGAGCATCCGTTCTCGGCACTTGAGCGAGCGGATCCCATGGCGTCACATACCTGCCGAGGCTAGCGATCACCAGGTACCCGCTCACTAGGCGTCCATCGGCGTGATCGGGAACGCGCTAGATGCAACAGTCGCCGTGGTCGAGGCCGTCAACGCGAAGCAAGACCGTCGAATTCTTCATCCGCGAATCGACTACGAGCAAGCATGCGATGAACTCGAGACCTGAACGCGAATTGTGGATAAGTGAATGGCAGACGCTTGACTTGACTACCGTATAGCAATACTACGAACCACTAGACCTCGTGCTCTTGCGCGGACGTCAGTGAGATTTGGGGTCGCATCTGGGAGGAGGTCAGGGCGACGTCGCGCAGGCGGTACTCCGAAGCGAGTAGGGCGAGATCCCAGTGCGGATGCGAAGCAGCTTGCTTGTGGCGCTGGCTTGGTCGATGTCGCTTCTCGTTGGTCGTGACCTGGAGGGGGCGAGCATGTCAGTGCAGTTGGTGATACGCGATGGGAATCCGTATTGGTACTTGAGCCCGGATATCTGGGTTGTCCCGGGCGCTGATCCGAACAGCAGTCCCGGTGCACCCATCGCTGGGAAACCCGCATACCTGTGGGCGCACGTTGCGAATAGCGGCAACACGGACGCGGCAGGCGTGCGGATCGACTTCTACTGGGCGAATCCCGCGCTCCAGGTGACGCGCAGCAACGCGACGTTGGTCGGCGTCGCCTATGCCGATGTACCGGGAGGCGGCGGTCAGGACGTTCTCTGCCTGGTGCCGTGGATGCCCGCGATCGTCAACGGCGGCCACGAGTGCCTCGTCGCAGTGGCCATTCACCCGAACGATCCACTTCCAAGCCCGGTGCCGGATCCCTTCGATCCGCCCACGTACCGGCAGGTTGCCCAGAAGAACCTCAGCGTCCTGGTCGCGACGACCCAGGCCGCGACGCTGATGCTGACCGTCTCGGGACTTTCCCGGCGCGAGGAGGCGGTGAGCATTGCGACCGAGCTCGGAGGCGAACTCGATGCCCAGACGCTAGCGAGGCTTGGTCTGCCGAAACTGCGACCAGCGCGAGCCGCCACCATCGAGGTTGGCCTCGATCAGGTCCAGCGCTGTGTGGGCGAGCATGATCCTATCGGCAAGCCCAAGCTGGAACTGCGCGTGCCACACGGGAGCGCGGCAGCTGTTCAGGTGGCGGTGAGAGCGAAAAACCTCGCCGAAGGCGAGTACCAGCTCGTCCGTGTGGTCGAACGTCAGGGAGACACGGTCCTCGGCGGCCTCGCCCTGGTCGTCATCTCCGACCGGAAGGAGCGAACGTCATGACCGCCACCCCAATGCAAGTCCTGACCAGACCGTTCGCGATCGAGCCGGTCACCAACATCTCTTTGCCTGACGGCATCTTCGACAACGCGCTCTACAACCTACGCATTGCGTGCCACTACACGAACACATCGGGCGCCCATCTGACCAACGTCACGCTGTACATCGAGAGCGTCGGCGATCCGGGCATCGTCCCGACCGCGAAGACCTTCTGGTTCGCCGCGATACCCGCGAATGCCACCGTCTTGGTGATGTGGGACGCCAACTTCATGAACGCAGCTCCCGGGAAGCGGCTCGTGAGCTTTGTGGCCAAGGCAGATGGCTTTGACTCCCGCCGAACCATCTCCCAGATCTTCGTCTCCCAAACGCGCTTCGACGCGGCCAGTAACACGTATCGCTGCACGGTGGAGGAGGGCACACTGACGGTCTCCAAGATCAGCGCGATCGTCCAGCGGCCGACGTGGGGCACGCGAGACCGCGAAGGCAAGTGCGAATGCCCGCCCGAGGGCGGGCCATGGGTCCCGACCGGAATGAGACTGGCCTGGGCAGCCAATCCGTCATACGCCGGAACCCACGGGGACCTGCCCTTCTCGGATCCGTGGTGGAAGATCCTCGCGATCATCGTGGCGATCATCGCGGCCATCGTTGCCATCGTTGCCGCAGCGACCGGAAACGGGACCGCATCGTTTGGCGCAAGTGGCTCGTTCGACGAGACGCAGCCGTCTGTCACATGCTGCACGCCAGACACGAGCGCCGGGCCGAAGCGCGACTACACCGTAGCGGGTGTAGCCTCGGCCATCGCGGTGGGCGCGGCGGCGGTTGCGCTCTCAGATGCCGCCGATCCGTTTTGGCGTGGGCAGGAGAAGACGCCGCCGGCGAAGAACGAGCTGACGACGGGGGAGGAGGTCGTCGCCACGTGGGCCCTTCCCGAGGCTCCGAACGCCGGTAAGGCCTACGCCGCCGAGGTGAAGTGGTCGTACACGCGCTTTACCACTGGGCAGACGTACGACTACGCGGTCAGCGAAACGCAGGAGAACGTGCACGTCTCCGACGGCGTCCAGGTCGACACGCCGGCCGCCGTCCATCCGTTCCAGCCGTTGTGGGTGCGCGCGCAGTTCCGTAAGGGCACCGGCGACCTGTTTCGCGGCCCCGAGCTGTACGCGTTTGCTCTGTTTCGATCGCCCGGCGATGGTCTCTACTTCGTCGTACCGATGACTGACGACGGCCTCGGGTTCGATCCCGGCGCCAATGATGGCATCTACGCTGGCTCCCTCGATCTGGAACGCGCGTACAAACTGCTCCTGAAGGATCGGCTCTCCGTTGAAGGCATCTGGCGCGTCTACGTCTTTGCCCAAGACGTGAACCAGACCAAGCCGGGCACGGCGCCCGAGATCGCAGCGCAGCACATCGGAGGGTTCTTCGTGTCGAGCGCTATTCACATCACCTTCGATCCGTCCCTCCCGTGTCCGCTTGAGGCCCAAGCCACGATCAATGTGATCTAGGGAGGGAAACGGGCGCAGGCTCGGGTGAGGGCGAGCTTCGCATCGAGGCCTCGTCGACGCCTCGGTTCGAGCCATCGCTCTCGCCGATAACATCCCCGCGATGACATCGGTTTTGCGCGCCGACGAGCCGGCCACGACCGTCGCCCGTCACGGGACATCGCGTCGAAGGCGCCGACCGCGCGCCGGCGTCATCGCGCTCGTGCTCGCGATCCTCGTGACCTTCTTCCTCTTCGTCGTTGGCGTGCCAATCTGGGCGATGCGACGGGGCGACTGGGACGCTGCAATCACCGCCGGCGTGATCCAAGCCGCGGCCTCCGTCTTCGGCGCGATCGCCGGGGCGGTTGCACTCGTTGCGGCGGTCTTGGCGTATGACGATGCGCAGCAGCGACCTGAGCTCGCCTTACGAGTCCGAAACAGCTTGAGCGGGATCTCGTTCCAGCTCCAGAACACCGGTCCAGTCTCGGCCGCGAACCCCCGCGTCGTCGTGCGCTGTCTCAACTACCCCTACCTGAGGCCCTCGGAGGATGGTGTCGGACGCGGTCAGCACTCGGTGCAGTGGCGCTTGAGCGATCACCTCACGGGCGGACTGGGATACAACAGCCTCACCTGGGTGCCGCGCATTACCTCGCGGGTGATTCACCCGGACCTCACTCTGGAGACGCCGCCTCTGGATTTCTCGCGCGCAGGCAGGTCGCCAGTGAACGGCCCTGGGGAGGGCAGCCTTGTGCTTGAGTTGAAGGTCAGCTGGACGGCCGATCGTGCAGCGATGCTCTCGGAGCGCATGAGCCTGCGGCTGCCGACCGGTCGCGATGAGACCTACTACTGAGCTCTGAATCGGCATTCTGTACGGCGACGCAGCGGCTCGACGATTCGCCGACCCGTGTCATCTGCCCGGCGTGACAGTGTTTCCTTCGGGAGGTCCACGCATCCGGCCGCAATGCGGCGGCGTAAGCGCCTGCCCGCCGCAGGCGCCTCAGGCCGAGGCGAGCCGCAGCGCGAGTGCGGCGGCGATCGGCAGGCCTGCGCGTTGCTCGTAATAGGAGAACGCTGGGCTCGGATTGACCTCGAAGCACACGGCCTCTCCCTCCGGCGTGATGCGCAGATCGATACCCGCGAGCTCGAGGTCCAAGTCCCGCGCCAGGGTCACGCAGCGGACTGCCAGATCATCATCGAGTGCGTAGGGCTCGACCGTCGCTGGCGGTGCCCCGAACCGGTCCCCGTAGCGGTAGTCGGTTGCCCAGCTCGTGATTCGGGCGGCGAATACTGTCTCACCAACGGTGTGCACCCGCACGTCCACGCCGTCCACAAACGCTTGGAACTGTACTGGGCACCAGCGGATGCGATCGAGGCGCTGGACATCCAGGTCCGTCAGCATATGGACGACAGACCGCACGCCGCTCATCGACTTGTAGACAACACGACCGTGGCGTTCGCGGAACGCGAGGACGGCAGCGGGATCGCTCGTGATCAATGTCTCAGGTATCCGGAATCCTGCCGCCGCGATCAGCTGCGATTGATAGGGCTTCGATGCGTTACTGCCTTGCGTGTGGCCGCGGTTTACCACCATGGCGGGCGTGATCTCGAGCCACACCATGAGGCGGTCGTGCAGCGCGCGGCAGTTTTGACGAACCGGACTGCCCGCCGGTTCGGCTTCGATCTCCGGCAGCAGCCGGTCATCCATCGTGCGTACGTACACGCTGCGGATCGAGCCCAGCTCGACCCGCTCGCCACCATCATCGAACGTTCCCGCGATGGATGTGCCCTGAATCTCAAGAGCGAGTCTGGTCGCATGGATCCGCCGCTGGTCGAACCAATGGAATGGCGCGCCCATGCGCTCGAGTTCGGCCGCGACCAGGGCCAACGGTGGCTCCGATCGGATGCCACAAAGGAGGATGGTCATGACGACAGCAACGCGACCAGCGCGTCGATGGACCTCTCGCCGGCGAGACGGAGGTTGGCAAATGGCAGTACCCCGCAGAACGTGGGGAGGTTCCCTTCTTCAAACGTGAACACGATTTGCAGGGTTGCGAGCCCGGCGAGGCCAGCGAGCCGTCGGCAGGGTGCGGTCAGTTCCTCGGGAAGCTGGCCATCGGTCAACACGCGTTCGCCGACTATCAACGCCCAGCCGGGCGTGCGACGCGCACCTGGCTCGTCGGTGAGAACAAGCGCCCGGACCGGGAGACCTGCGCGAGCAGCGAGGAGTTCCCACTCTAGCGGCGACCGCCATCGGCCAGGGAGAGCGTAGGGGTCGGGTGGTTCCACGACATGGACCCCGGCCAGCTGCAGACAGCGGAGCGCGCTACAGAGGAGCGCACGCCACTCTTGCTCGACGTAGGAAACGTCTGCCGGCTCGGCTGTGTCGAGGTAGCCCTCCGGAATGCGCATCAGCCGGTTCAGTACCCAGGCGACATCCTGCGCGCGCAGGAGGCGACCATCGCCGATCACGAGCTGGAAGTCCGCGCGACCGTGGCCCAGGGCATGTTCCCAGGCCGATCCGATGCAGAGTTCTTCCGTGGTAAGGAGCATCGCTACGAGACCCCGCGCGGCGAGCCGCTCGCGAACCCAGTGGGCAGTGCCATCGTCGGGTTCGCACACAATCAAGCCGATACGCCGTGTGTCACGCGCGGGAGGCGCGAACGATGTCTCCTTCAGCGCGAAGGAGGCCTCGCGCCAGAAGGCCGCCGAGGAGGACGCGATCGCTTTGCTGGAGTGCGCGGTCGCGCGTCGCCATCCGTGCTCAGCGCCCCGCGGCTCAGATCCGGCCGCTGCTGCGGCGTGATGAAGTGACTCATGCGCGCCATCGACGACTCCAACCGCGCGACGCGCTCGGACATCGAGCGCTCATCGAAGGGTTCGAGCTCCGCGTCCTTGAACTTGGGGCCTTCGAGTGACCGTTTGTCGAGCTCAACTTCGAACTTCTCGGGCTTGCGCTCCTTGAATTCGCTCTTCTCCCTTGCCTCGATCTTCTCCAGCTTCTCGAACTTCTCCAGCTTCTCGAACTTCTCTGTTTTGACTTCTTTGTGTTCGGGCTTCTCGATCTTTTCGATCTTGATCTCTTTGTGTTCCGGCTTCTCGATTTTTTCGACTTTGAACTCTTTGTGCTCAAACTTCTCGAACTTCAGTTCCTTGAGGTCTTTGAGGATCGACTTGATTGGCAGGTGCGGCGTGAGCGTCTGGACGATGCGTCGCCGACACACCGCGCAGTACGGAAAACCGAGCGCACGCATCCGGCAGTTGAACTGCGGTCGGAAGGCACCGCAGTGGTAGTAGTGCGCGCCCTCGTACGCGCCGACCGTCCCAGCCGGCATCGGATCGGGCTGCGGATCACAAATCGTACAGTCAGCATTGGTCGTGGTCGGCATCGGCGTGGTCGCCAAGACCAGGTCGGCCCATTTGATCGTCGCCCGGTTGCTATTGATCGTGACATTTGGCTGCGTCGGCTCGACGGTGGGGTGTTGATCGTGACCGACATCGACGCCGCAACCCGCGTAATACTCGTACTCGTCGGCGAACCCGAAGGCCGCGTGCCCGATCTCGTGGAGGGCGATCTCGTTGGCCGCTGGCGCCCGAGAAACTGTGGCCACCGCTCCACCGCTGCCACCGTAGATCGGCGAGTTAACGAGAACCATGATCACGTTCCACGCCACGACGTTCGCATTCACCGCGTTGAGGACATCGGTCGTGTTGACAACGAGGAGGCGTTGGATCCCGTTGCCGCAGAAGCTCGCGTCGAAATACGTGGCCGGTGTGGCGCCGGTGCCACCGCAGCCGACCGGATCGTCGGCGCCGCTGTCCGTCGAACTGACGTCGAGTCGATAGACGTTGATTGCTCCCTGCAACGTATCGAACGGGGCGGTGGTAAGGAGCGTGTTCAGGAAGTTCTGGGTGTCGTTGTGGAACTGGGCGAGCTCGGCCGTGCGGTACCCCTCCGCGACGATGACGATCGTCCAGCGATCCGTGTCCGAGCCGTGGTCGAGGATCTTGGTCGCGCCGACGATGGCGCCATCGGCCGTGCCCATTACCCAGCTCTCCGCGGCGGAGCGAGGGGGAATCGTACGAGGGCCTCCGCGGCCGCCGCTGACTTCTCCGGTTCGAGCGGGCTGCTTACCAGCACCAGGCTGTCGGCATCCGGCAGGTCGGGCACGAGCACAACGAATACGCCGCGGGGCTTCGCGACGGGCACACGGCGCGACCCGGTCTCGAGGTCATGGACTTCAACGTCGAACTGGATTGGGTTCGCGACGATGCGCCGATAGAGGATCCCGCCCTTCGCATCGTGCAGCTCGTACCAGAAGCCGCTCTGGCCCTCGTAGCCGCGGACAGGATCGCTCGGGGGTGTAGCCATCTCGACGGTGCTCCGATCGAGTACCCGGAGGGTGGGCCCGTCATAGCCGATGGTGAATCGGACCGCACGCGATTGCGCTCGTCCCGACCGTTCCGCCACCGTCCGTACCTCCCCTTCGCCCCCGACCACGGGAGACCGGTCAGACATCGGCGAGCCTTTAGCCGGCCTGCTCCGACCGCCGTGCTGACATTGGAGCGCTCGCTGCCGCCACTTCCGGGCGGTTAGCGCTGTCTGTTCAGCAGGACATGGGAACGCTATACCTCACGTCAAGCAGCTCAGGAGGGCGCCACACACCGGATAGATCCGCGACTTGTCCCGGGGACCTCACTCGGGGTGGGTCGGCCAGGCCCGTCGCCGACGCTCCGCGGAATCGGAGGACGCGATTGATCTAATCGCGGCGGCCCCCGCGGCCTACTGATCCGGTCTAGCTCGGGTCACGGGTGATGCTCCCGCGACGTGCGTCCCGGGCCTCCCAGCGTCGAGTCCGGCCTCCGCAGACGTCTGCGATCGGGCAGGACTGACTGGGCCCGCGAGCGGCGGTGGGTCCGCGGTCGACGTCTCTCCTGCCGTGCGCGCAACACGCTTGACCGGACGGCCCTTTGGACTGCCAGCCGGGGGCGGTGCCACGCGGTAAATCCTTGCGAGCTCGGCGGGCATGACGTGCGAGGGGTCTTGGGCGAAGATCGCCGTCGTGCGCTCCAGCGCGCGAGCGACGAGACCACTACAAATCATCTGGCCCGCAAACCCAAAGTTGAAGTTGCCGCCGGTGAGCAGCGAGAGTCCGATGCTAACGATCGTCGTGTATCCGTACTGGAGCCCGACGCAGCGCTCCGCAAACGCTGCAGCCTCTATGCGATCGTCACTCGACGCGTCGATCCGAACCACCGTGAACTGCGTGTTCGCGTATTCATCGATCGAGCGGTGGGCGACCCCGGTTCCGAGCGCCTCGACAATCGCGCCGTCCGCCGACACGACCAGGGCGGCGTGATTCCAATAGGTGTAGATGTTGTCCGCGCCGCGGAAGCGGAGCTGCTGGCCAAAGCGGATCAGTTGACTGAAAAGCTCCGCTCCGTGCGTCAGGATGAAGTCGCCGGGCTGCAGATCCATCCCGCCTCGTTCGCGTGTGCCGCTGATGCGACCGCCCGGAGCCACGTGCTCGAACTGCGCGCGATTCGCCCGATTGAATCCCTGATCGCTCACGTCGTCCCTCCCTCGCTGCTGTGACATGACCGTGGTGGTCGCTCACCGATTTGTCGCCGATGCTGAACCTGACCGCGGGCAGCGCTTAGCGCGCGAGCTTGAGCGCCGGGTGGCCAAAAAAGACGTAGGCCATCCAGGTCGCGGATTCGGCCGCGTCGGTCATCGCGAACCGGCACCGTTCCTCGCGCAACACGTCGCCCGGCGCGGCGCGGTCCTGGAAGACCCGGTGATAGAACGTCTCCGCGATCTCGCGAGCAACGCTGTCCTTGACCGCCCATAGTGGCGCGATCACGCCAGACGCACCTGCGACCAGGAACGCCTCCGCCATCCCGCTGTAGTCCCCCAACAATTCTTGGCTGCGACCGACCTGACATGCGTTCAGAAAGACGAATGGGCGCCGCTTTAGGTCGAGGGCACTGATCTGCTCAGGGGCCAGGGAACTCCCGTCGACCATGATCAGACCATCGGTCGTACCGGTAGGCTCGAAGCTCCCGTGGCAGGCAAAGTGGAGGACTCCGCCGATCGGTTCGCCGAGCTTGGCAAGGACTTCCGCCAGGGTTCCCGCGTCGATCGGAGTTGCGGCGTAACTCGCGATCAGCTCGCGGGCCTCCTCGGCGGACTGGTAGAGGGGTCCATACGGGCCGCCGTCGGGGTACTGGCCACGAATGACGGCCATCGTCTTCGCGGGAGCCTGATCGGGCGGTACCGCCGCTGGCTGCGGGTCGGCACCTGAGCCGGGTACCCACCGAGCGACGGTCGACTGCGCCGCAAGGAAAGGGGGAGCCGTCGGGCTCAGTAGCGGCTTTGGAAACTCAGCCAGTTCCCAGGGCACATACGGCTCTTCCGTGAGGATCTGGACTGTCGGCAGGCGAGGCGCGACCTGCGGAGCGAGGGCGCGGAGCACGTTCCAGAACTCGCGCGGGATGTGCTTCGCAATCGTCGCTCCCGAACCGAGCAAAAACTTCGCAACGCCGGCTTTCCCCTCACGTGCGGTCATATTGGCCGCGAGGCGGCTGGCGAAGTCCCGCGGCGTTCGGCCGATGTTCTTGTAGAGCGCGGCATCTGGCAGCGACGCGACTAAACCCTGCGCGATGTCGAAGGTCCACTCCAGTCGGCCCGGCTCGCTCTCATCCAGACGGATCGTCGCTGTCAGGTCCACCGCTGGTACACCGGCGGGAGCGCTGAGGGACGCCGTGGACCGTTGGCGCGGCATCGCCCGGGGGAGAGCTCGCGCGGTTGCGCCGACAGCGACCGTCCGGATTCCGAAACCGACGACCTGGCCGGCGATCGCGTACTTCACCCGAATCTGGCGATGGACGAGCGCCCGCTTTTGCGGACGCGGGGTGAGGTGCAGTTCGAAGCTGGGGGTGGGCTCGTCATAGGTAACGCGCAGCGAGTGACGCCAGTACTCGCCTTGCCGTTTGCTGAACCCGTCGGCACTCACTTGAATGTCGAGCGTGTAGGGTCCCGGGGGCATCGACGGCGCTCGAGTAATAGCGCCATCGACACCCGACTGAGGCTCCGCCGCCAGACCAATCGATACTGCGAACTCGTCGCCGACGACCACGCGGTCGGGCCCAGAGATACGGCTAAAGGCCGTGCGGGGTGGATCGCGCCGATCCTCGGTCGCTCGTCGCGGACCGCCATTCGAAACTGCGCCAACGCCCGCCGCCGTCGGCAGTGGCGCTGGAGCGCGAGTGCGCAGCTTCGGCGTGCGGCGGACGGACCCGGGTGCGCCACGAGTCCGACGCGGACCCCCGTTTTTCGTCGGTCCGCGGTGGAGCGCTTCGGCCTTTTTCCGAACGGGTGCGCGCGCCAACGTCCGGGATGCCCTGGCCCGAGCTGTTCCGAGCGGCGGTCTCGCGCGAGCTACGGGTCGTGACGGAGATGCCGCCGCGCCCCCTCCCAGTCCTGGTGGCGCGGTCACATAGCTGATGGACCCACGGAGCGCTCCGCGAGTGGGTGATTCCTCATCCCGAGTAATCTCGCGCTTCGCAGCGAATGCGTCGCCCGCGAACGGCGTTTCTCGGTTCGGTGCAGGCGGAGTGAGATGTTCGCTCGGTGTGGGTGCGAAGCCGGAGACAACTCCGTCTGTGAGCAGACCCACCTCGCAAGGCGACCCGCCCGCATCGAGGATCACCGCGCCGGTGTTCGCGCCACCGACGAGCTGATCGCGCGCGAGATCCTGACGTGCCACGACCACTGCCGGCGGAGCGCTCTGCAGACCGAGGGCTTGCAAGAGAGATGCGCTGCCCGGTCGGACCGTACGGTTGAAATCGGTGACGCGGACGACGTAGTAGCGGGTCTCAGCCCCCAACCTGCGACGGACCAGAATGACGGGAGCCTGTTCCGTCCTGATGCGGGCTGCGACGCCTGCCACCGTGTCCGTCGATTGGCACACCACAAACCGCGCGAACCACTCGATGAGCGGCACGCTCGTCCTCATCGCGGGGCTACCGCTACCGACCGCTCGCCGTGCAAACGGCGCCTCGGCTGGGTGCCGCCGACGCTCGCCGAGCGCGAGCGTCGGGCTCCGGCAAGTGCGATTCGCATCACACCGTCCATGGTTGCTGCTGCGCGAAAGCGGGATCGGCGGCGCCGACGACGAAGTAGTTCGGGTGATGCCGTTGTGGCAGCTTGCGCGCGATCGCGCGTTTGAAGGCGCGGTAGTCCCGCGTGAAATCGCCGTCCGCCCAGACCTCCTTGAGCTTCTCGGTAAACAGGCCGTTGCTCACACCGTCGAGCGAGGTCTGCTCGTCCTGGCACGCCGAGATCAGGATCACTGTCGCCCCCACTGCTGCGCTGTTGCCATGGGGATTGTCCTTCTGAAGCTGGTCGTACATCTCCTTGTGGGCGGCATAGATCTCGAGCGCACGTTGCTCGTCCAGCCCCTTGATGGTCCGACCCTCCGCGAGGGGATCAGGCGCGGCTTTCGTTTCGCGTAGGTACTCGCGGGTAGCACTGCCGCTATGACAACTGTCAGACAGAACGAAGATGCGAACGCCCGATGCGAACGTTCCCCACAGGGCGTACAGCTCGTCGTCCACCAGCTCTCGGTCGTACAGGCACCAGGTCTCGTCGAGCGCGTCCTTGCGCTCGTCGCCGTTGTGATCCGGAACCTGTCCGCCGTGCCCCGAGTAGCTCAGGAAAAGAAAGTCCCCAGTCTTCAGGCGAGTGGCCGCCTTGCTGATGGCACTGACGACTGCCGCGGCCGTCGCCTGCCTTGTCAAGAGCAACTGGCTGTCGGTGATGCCTCGCACCGTCGCGATGTTTTGCATGTCCCGCGCGTCCGCTTCGCAGCCGTTGAGTGGTCCGGCCCACCCCTGATAGCCATTGGGGTCAACGCCGTTGAGCCCGATGTTGATCGACATCCCCATGGGCTTCCGTCTGGCTGCTGCAGGATGTGTGGTGGGTTTGGTGCCGACCGCTGGCTCGCGCTCCATCGTCTTCGCCACTTCTCGTCTCCCTTACGAGGTGACGCTCCATTTCGAGGACGCCGCTCGCAAAACCCGTCAGGCTCACCGCGCAGTAGGCATCTGACGGCGCGGTCCAGCGTCCGGCGGAGCCTCCCTCCCAGTTGGCCCTCGGTGGAGAGAGCCATGCACGTGCTACTGCGTCGGTTTTACGAAGTCAAGGGTTAGCGACACATTCTCGAGCGCGAAGTCACGTCCGAGGTTGCGTGGCCGAACCAGGGTGAGTTCCCTGTAACAGGGACTAGGGCCTGCTAGAGGTTCCTCCATGCCAGCCGTGATAGGCGATAGGCGCCCTGATTTACCGGGACGCGGTTACTAGTAATACTAGACGCGCGACGGACGTCGTCAGCTTGGAGGGGAGCCACATGGGCCTGTTCTTCGACTCACACGCCCGCCCATCACCGCGATTGGAGAAGGCGATCCAGAGCGCGCTGCTTGCAGCACCGCCGGCGCCCGCCGCCGCAGAC
Organism: Chloroflexota bacterium; assembly: GCA_005880915.1. Lineage (GTDB taxonomy): Bacteria > Chloroflexota > Dormibacteria > Dormibacterales > Dormibacteraceae > 40CM-4-65-16. The sequence goes on from VBIW01000096.1 coordinate 26,448, forward strand.
CAGTTGGCGTCGCAGGCAGTCGAGGACCTCGCCATCAAGGATCCGGGCGTGGCTCGTCATCCGCAGGTTCGCGCGGCGATCAAAGACGCCTATCTCCGGCCCGCGCCGAACCCCCAGGACGCGTCTAGCCTCGCCAAACAGATTGCGGCGCAGGTCGCGCCGGGTGACGGGGGGTTGGTGCCGAAGTGGGCGTCATTCGTCGGCGCAACCATGCTCTTGGTCATCCTTATGGGCGTGACAACCTATGTCGCGAGCCTGGCGGATGCGCAGGCCGCAACCGTGACCAGCTCGCAGCTCAAGGACTGGAGTTCGAAGCTCATCGGGTTCGACACCACGCTCGCAGGCATCGTGTTCGGATTGATCAGCGGGGAGGCGATCGGGCAGAAAGCGTCCTCTTGATCGGACTGATCCTTGGCAGAATGGCGCAGAGACCACCGAGGGTTTAGTAGGGGGTGACCTTCGTTGGCGGAACGAACGTCCTCGCGGCCGTTCCGGGTCCGTCAGGGCGTTGGATGCGAGTCCTCTTTACTACGGTTAACTGAAACAATGAAACGCCAGAAGTCCTATCCTCAAACGAAGTGCCGTCCTCGACTCGTCGACATCGCATCGTGCATCAGCGCGCGAAAGGTCCGATCGATCCGGGTCTGGGGACGAAGATGCGCGACCTGCGCGTGCAGCGCGGTCTCACGCAGGCTGAGCTGGCGGGGAAGGACTTCTCGACTGGATTCATCAGCCTCCTCGAGACTGGTCGCACGCGCGTGTCTCTGCGGGCGGCCGGCATTCTGGCGCAGCGACTGGGTGTTTCGGTCTCGGACTTGATGGCGAACAGCTCGCAGTCTGAGCGGAGCGTTGAACTGCTGATGCTGCGCGGCGAGCAGATGCTCGCCGCCGGCAATCCCGCCGAGGCGGTGGAGTCCATTCGGGCCGCCCTGGCGCAGGCGTCCGGTGCCCTGCGCGCGCGAGCGCTGCGTGCCCAAGGGCGTGCGCTCGTCGAACTGGGCCAGCCTCGCGACGCCTTACGCCCACTCGAAGAGGCGACACACGCGTTCGAGGCGCTCGGTCAGCGCGAACTCGCAAGTCGCACCCTATACGACAGGGCCTTCGCGCACGCTCGCCTGGATGAACCCGGGAACGCGCTGACACTCGCGATCGAATGCGAAACGTCGATGCGCGCACGCGGAATCGTCGATCGCACGCTTGAGCTCCAGCTGCGGAGCCTCCTCGCGGCGATCTTCGCTCGGGCGGGCGACAACGAGTCGGCAGATTTGCAGGCGCAGCGGGCGTTGTCACTCGCGGATGATGTCGTCGACGCGCAGGCGCTGGCGAGCTTGTACTCGACCCTCGCGGTTACCCGCCAGCGTGAGGGTGACCTTGACGCGGCACTTGGGTACGCGCGCCGGAGTCTGCAGCTGTACGAGGAGCTTCGCCGACAGCACGAAGTTGGACAACTCTGGCACAACCTCGCGGCTATCTACCTCACCCGGAAAGATTACGCGGAGACAGAGAAAGCGCTCACGCGCGCGGAGCGGATCGCGAAGGAGTCCAAGCTCGGTTCGCTCGAGGCGCGGCTCCTGAGCCTCCGCGCCCAGCTTGCCACAGCACAGCGTCAATCGGAGCAGGCCCGCAAGTTCGCGCAGGCAGCGGCAGACCATCCGGCCGCCTCGGCGAGGACCAAAGGCAAGGCACTCTTGACTCTCGCGCGGTTGGCGGCGTCGCGGAAGGCGCCCCTTGCCGAGGCCCGAAAAGCGATGGAAGGCGCGATCAAGGCCTACGGCAGCGAGCCCCCACGGGTCCGAGCGGAAGCGCATGAGGCCTACGCGGAGATGCTTGCTGAACGCGGTGAATGGAAGGCGGCGTACGGCGAGGCAAAGAAAACGCTCGAGCTGCATCGCCCGACGTTCCGCTAACCCCTTCCTAAGGCCGCGGCCTCGAAAAGACGACCACTCCGTCCTCGGCTGGGCCATCATGTTCGGCGCAGTTCGTGGGCCGGTGGCCCAAGTATCCAGCCCCGTCTGAGAAACCGCACATCTTGCGCATGTCATGTAGGGACAAGTAGTAGTGTGGCGGACCTAATATCCAGGCCGATGCCGGGGAGGTCCGCGATGTGGGAGCTTGCACTGCGTCTCATAGTGGCAAGCGGGATCGCCGCGTTCGTCGCATTCTTGTTCGAACTCCAGACCAAGGCCTGCACGCCGCCGTTCCCATGCTGAGCTAGGGCGCGCGGCGCGCGGCCGATCGAGTTGGGGACCGTGCTGGGTCTTGACGACGGCATGCGATCGGCCGAGAGTTCAGCCAGGGGCAGGTGGCTCACTCACCGTCGCATCGTCCAGCTCGGTTGCAACGCGACGACCTTCGACTGAGCGCGGCTCGGGACGCGGCGTCCCCGCCGCGCGACGAAGACGACTCGGTGCGGGCGGTCGGCCGCGTCTTGCAGCAGCAAGCGGCAGTCCTCGACCAGTTAGCCCTTGAGCACGCCCACGCGAAGAAAGAAGACTGGCGCGCACTGCTCGAGGGCGCCTACAACCTGCAATTGCTGGTGCGTTTGCTGCCCGGTTGTGCATCGCTCGGTCAGACCGATGGGTTCAAGGTCCGCGAGGCGCGCCCGTTGATCGAGCGAATCGACGCTTCGCGAGGGATGCCTAGGGCACGACCGTGATCACCTGGTAACCCATCGGATGGATGAGGGTGCCATCGCGCGTCGCAGGAGCTCGCCCCGAAAGTACTAGTGGTCGCGCACTGGCGCGGACGTAGGTGCGTTCACGCTGTAGGCAGACGTGGCGGGGAGCACCTGGCGCGCCGCGGTCTTGGATTCGACGACAAACGCTGCCCGTACTTGGTGCGCCAAGTAATGTCGGGAATCCTGGAAATACTAGAGTTACTAAACTGTCGCTTGACCTTGGCGCGTTTGTCGCCGAATCATTCGCTCGCGCCCGAGGGCCCTCGGCGGCGAGAGAGAAAAGAATAGGAGTGGCGTCCGTCGCCTGCGCAGTTTCTATACGGTCGGCGCGAACGCCGATGGCAAGATATGAGAAAGTCACACAAGCCTGTCGCGGTCCTATCCGTTGCGAGCCTGATCCTGTTCGCACAACTCGTCATGACGGCGACGCCTTCATCGGCAGATCCCGGAGTACCCCCACCACCTGCAGCCACGCCCCTGATTGGCAGTTCGGTGCAGCCCGCCGGTGGAATCCCCGGGAAGGGCGCCCCCGTCGCAGGTTTCGTCGAGGCGAAGCGTGCGATGGCAAGCGAGTACGCCGCTGCCCGTGCGGGCACGATTCCCATGGACCGCTATCGACTCGATCAGCGGGCCTTCGAAGCCAAGTGGTTCGGGCCTTCCCCCATCGCACCGTGGGCGACCAGTGCAGACGGATCGCCGACGACGGCCGGCGGCCGACTCGCAAGTCCCATGTTCGCCTGTTGCCAATCGCACGATCTCGCGATGTCACAGGCACCTCAGCAGAAGACCTACTACTGCGGCGCGGGCGCCGCGTACTCCGTGCTGGCCTACCTCGGGTTCTCGACCAGTCACGATGGCGAGTCACTGAGCCAAACGTGTATTGGAGGCTCGTGCGGACCCGGTGCTCCCACCAGCCAGAAGTATTTGGAAACCGACTACTGGGGCAACACACCCTGGTATGTATCGCAAACCGACTGGCCGGTGCCCGGGACGCTCAACTACTGGCGCACCGGCGTCTACACCGGCTTCTACGCCGCCGAACTTCCCAGCACCGAAGGCTCGTACGAAACAGAGCTGACGTACGACATCGACAACTACTGGCCGACCATGCCCGATGTGTGGGAGCAGGTCGGCAACACGCACTTGTGGGGACACCCGAATGTCGATATCAAACATTGGATCGCGGCCTTCGGCTACAGCAACTACGGAGCGGGGACCGATTACGTCGACCCGGCTGCGAACTCCGTGGTGGGATGGACCAGCGTCCAGGCCTATAACTACAACTATCCGTCGTCGTCGATGTATTACATGATGGGTCTGTTTCCTTACGGTCACGTCTGGTAGGCGTCTCAACCTCGCGATCGCTCTGGTCGGGCTGATCGCGGCGTGTGCGCCGGCGGGTACGAAGCCCGCCGGCGCCACGGAGAGCGTCCCCGCCAGCGCCACGGCCTTGGCAACCGCACCGACGCCTTCATCGGCGAGCGCGGTGCACGACGTGCCGGTGGAGACGGCGTGGCCGGGCGTGAAGGTACGGACGCTCGATGTCTGGCACTTCCTCGCCGGCGGGTTGGGGTTCGTTGATGTGGTCCCCACACCAGATGGCAAGTACAGCCTGGGCGCCACGTTCGTCCCGCATGACCACGGCGACGACGAGTTCCGCGATGTGGTCCTTGCCAACAGGGCGACACACGAACTGGTGCTGCTGCGGCACTTGCCCAGCCCACGACACCAGGTCCTATATGGAGATGCCGATGACCGCTGGGTCGTGTGGGTCGAGGCGTCGCTGCAGCCGAACTTCGAAGACTGGCAACTCTATGCGTACGACCGACAGACGCGTGCGGTGAAACTGGTCGCGAGTGCGGCACACGCCCCAGACGACCGACCGGTACCGACGCCGAACGTGCAGCCAAGGGTTGATCACGGTATGGCCGTGTGGTCGGCAGGGACAGCGGAAGCACCCCTTGGCAGTCACGCCGACACGTTCATCGCCAACCTCGACGCGGGCACGGTGCGTGTGCTGGCCCCCGAGTCCCTGGGCGCGGTGATTGCGTGGCCGACGGTGATCGTTGCCCGCCACGTCGCCTCGGCGGTGTCGGGGACCCGTCTGGTCGCCGATGACCTCGCTACTGCCGCCGAGACCGACCTGGGCATTGAAGGGGCGGGCTACTACGCAATCGACGGTAGCTCGCTGGCCTGGATCGATGACTCGCTCAGAGCCGTCTTGCTCCGGGATCTGGCGACCGGCCGTGATCGCGTCGTCGTCGACTATCGCTCCCTCGGTCAGACCGCACCGCACCTGCAGTTCGTGTATTTGTCGGACCGGCTTGTCGCGTGGGGACAAAGCGGGGGAGCATGGACCTACGACCGCAAGCTCGAGACCCTTGTCCGCCTCGCCAGCGTCGAGCCGTTTACCTACGTCTACCTCAACGGAGTCGCTCTCGAATGGCTCGACGGGAGGCGTCCGGGGGAGCCTCGAACGGCAACCGTGTTGCGGATGCTGGAGACGACCTCGCTGCCCTAGGCATGCCCAGCGGTCCGCCGAGTGTCATCGAAGGCCAACTGGCTGCCGTTTCGGTTGGTCTCCACCAAGAACCTGTCGACCTTAACTCTGGTGGGGCTTGCCCTCACATGGCGGCGCCATGCGTGGGCAATCCCCGGCCATGAGAGGAGGCGCGCTTCTTCGGTAGGCGAATTTACGTCGCGCGATAGAGAGCACCGGGCCGCGAGAGATCGGCGATCGCCGAAAGGCACGCGAATAGGGCGGCCAGCACGACCGCACTGAACACCAGCCCAAGCGCGTCGTGGACGCCGACGGCCTCGAGCGCGAGTTGACCGATTCCCCGCCATTGAAAGAGATATTCGACGATCGGAAGGCTGGCGACAGACACGCGCAGACCACTTCCGAGGGCTTCCAGGAGAACGGGACGGACATGTGGCAAGACGTGAATCCCGAGAATCCACCGCGTCCGCAGACCTTTAGCAGTCGCAGTTGTGATGAAGTCGGAGTCGAGCACGTCCTGCATGCGCGTAGCGGTGAGTTGCGCCGTATAGGCGATAGCGGCAAGGGAAACCGCGAGGAGCGGAAGAAAGAGGTGCTCGTCGTAGCCGAAGCCGTAGACGGGCAGGAGACGGCCGCGGCCTGAAGACTCGCCGAGCAGGATGACGATGATCTGAAGGAAGTACGCGACGAAGAACGCGGGCACGGCCGCGATCAAGGTCGTGATGCCGATGATCCCGCCACTCGCGAAGGCGCGTCGTCGCCCGAGCGCGGCCGCAACACCCAGGAGCGTGCCGAGGATGAGCGCGAGGACGGCCGCACCAATCAGCAGCGCCAGGCTGCGGAGGGTCGAGTCGATGAGGAGGTTCATGAATGGCAGGCCGTAGATATCGGCGACGCTCGTGCATCCACCCGCCGGCACGTCCGCGCCCTGCGGTACCCCGAAAGCGTTCCGCCCGCATGACAGACCGGGCCGGGTGACGTAGGGCGTGTACCTCGACATCAAGCTTGGAACGGTTGTCGCGAGAATCGCCCAGGCTGCGCCGATCGTCAGCGGTACGCGCAGCAGGCGCTGAGCCTTGGGGTTCACCGCGGAAGCTCCGGTGCGCCGAGCGCGAGCCGACCGGCGAGGTAGCCGATCACGGCCACGGCATCACTCGAGACGCCGCCCGGTCCACGGCTGCCGAGAACGACGGTCCTAACTCCGGGCAGCGGCCTGATCGTCTGCTCAAGTGTCGCGGTAGTACGAGTCACCTCGTACCGCGCGCCCACTTCTCTGGCGTAGTAGTCGAACGCGGGAATCGAGTCACCGTTCGCGGACTCGAACGTAAGCAGGCCACCATCGAGGGATTGCAGGACGAGCACGAGGACCACACGCTCGCCTCTCAGGGCCGCAGCGACCGCCTGGGTGTCCGCATGCGGATCGAAGTCGACGAAGATGAATGGCGCCTGATGCACGCTTGTAAGCCGGGCTAAGGCCGCGAGCACCGCGGTCCGAGTCGGGTCGAGTCGATCATCCGCAAGGTTACGGGCGGCCCACACCACGACGCGCCCGGTTCCGTCAGGTATATCAGGGAGCTGGCCAATGCGGCTCGCGATCGGCTCGGTATCCTCGCGCAGTGGAACCTCGACTCGTGCGGTGACGGTCGTGTCCCGTGCGGCTGACGGCCCCCATTCCTTGCCGACACGGTCATAGCCGAGCAGCGGACTCAGATCCAAGTTGAGCGGGCGGACCAAGGTCTCGGCCGCCGAAGGATCGAGCACGACGACTGGCACGCCCGAGGCGCTCCCGGCGGGATCATCCTGCTCAGTGAAGACGTACGGGTCCCTGCTCTTCGCATAACCACCCAGCTCGGGATCGACGAAGACGACAGCGGCCGCGCCGCGCCTGACCGCATCGCTGATGCTGCCCGACACCTCGAAGCCGGGCGCGGTTCCGCGGCCAGGCACGTCGACGCCCATGAAGCGGACCAGCAGCACGACCTTTCCACGAATGTCGATGCCCGCGTAGTCGTCGGGATAGGACTGGATGAGTGGCCCCAGCGGCGGGACAGTTGGTCGTCCCGGTCTAGGCAGCAGAGGCGGATGCTCTTTCGGAACGATGCCCCGCGCCGCGAAGACCAGCGGCGCGTCAACGACGCCCCCGCCATAACTGCCGGCGACGACGGATCGAACGTGGGTCGTATTCGCCGGCGGGTTGCTCGGCCGTGGATAGAGCTCAGCCGCGCGGTTTTGTCCGATCGTCACGGTCGCGGGCCCGGTGGACGTGATTCTCGTCACTTCCCGCACCGCGGCGTACGTACGCAGACCGGCTTGCTCGAAGGCACTGGCGACATCGGGTGCGGGCTGGGATTCAGCGCGCGCCTCGGCCGCCCACGCGCGCGCCTCGGCGTAGCGCTCGGGCACCAGTCCGGAGACAACGAAGAGCCCAGCGACGACGAGCGCGACGGCCAGGACTCCCCGTGCGTCGTACGCGAGGTTCTTGCGCGCGTACCGTCGTGCGAGCGTGAAGCCGATCGCAGCAACGGCGCTGGCGGTGAGGGCGAACGCCGCGCCTGGCACGAAGATCAGCCAGCGCGTAGCCCACAGGGCCTCGACGGTGCGCGAGCTCGCGAGCATCGCGCCCCACTCGGGCACATCAGGCACGAGCGCGGACATGGGTGGACCGACGCGTACCGTGGCGAGCGACTCCTCAACGTTGATCGAGCGCACTGCACCGACGAGCACGCCAAGCACTCCGAGCTCCGCGACGAGAACGAGCGAGGCAACGACCTGTTGGGTCAGGTTGATAGCGATGACTGGCACCAAGTGCGGCAGGTGATGTGTCCAGAAGAGACGGGCCCGACTGACCCCCAAGACCTGGGCACCTTCCGTGAAGGGCGCGCGAGCGAGTCGGTCGACCTCCGCACGGATCACGCGGTACGGTCCCGCCCAGCCCATCAGAAGCAGCGCCCCTATCAAAACCAGAATGCTGGTGTCGGTCTTGACGAACGCTTTGATGAGGATGAGAGCGACGAGCGTGGCCGGAACCGCGGCAACCAGATCGGCGACCGTCTCGGTGAGGAGACGCATCGGCCGCCACAAACTGCCGACCGCCGCGACCAGCACGCCAGCGAGGACTCGCGCAAGGCCAGCGACTAAGACAATCGTGAGTGTGGCCCGCGCGCCGGTGAGCACGAGGCTCAACAGATCACGGCCGAGCAGATCCGAGCCCAGCGGAAACACCAGCCCTGGGACATAGGGGCGCGGATCGGCGCCGTGCTCGACAACGAAGTAGATGGGCTCGTACGGCGCGATGCGGCCTCCAAAAAGGGCCACGACGACAAGGCCGAGCATGGCTGACGAGATCTGCGTCCCGTGAAGACTAATCATATGACCCTATAAGGGGAGAGCAGACGGGGATTCTGTTGGCTTGAGTTCCTCGAAAGGGCTCCAATTTGGCGTCGCCTGTGTGCGCCAGCATTCGGAACCTGGTCACCGGGAGGTCGCACCGGAAGAAGTTCGAGATCGGCTTCTGCACGAGGCGGGCTGGGTCGACTCCGCGATCTGCGAGTCGCAGACCTCAACCCAAAGGAAGTTGCGGTGCCCGTGTAGGGTGCTGTTATTGATCGTGAAGCGAAGAGATCGCGTGGCTCGATTCACCTGACCAGAGTCGGGCATGACCTCTACGGACCGGCGGTGACTTGCGCGGAGTGATTCGGCAAACCATCGAAGAACGATGGCCATGAACCAGCCCCGGCGACGAGCAGCTGCATCGAACCATCGCGCCCATCAACGCCGAACACTCCCCACGCGAGCGGCGCGCCGCCCCCTTGGGGAAGGATCGCCCCGGCGACGGCGATGATCCACACCGGAGTGTCATCGGCGATTCCCGCCGGGCGGTGCGCCGCGGGGCCGCCGGTGGCGCTGAATTCTGCCCACGTCATGAGCTTCGGAGTGATCGCAATGATCGAGCTGGCCGCGCCGCTGCGCACCGTCCGGGAAATCGCCTCGCCCGCGTCAACCCGGACTGCGAGTGGCGCGAGCGGCGCAGTGGGAGTGGCACGAACCGGCGCCGTTACCCGGTGGTCCGGTAACCGGTCGAAAGCGCTGGGCCAGCTATCTTCGGTACCCGCGTCACCGACCGTCAAAATCTCACCTGGGATCGCGTCGACAAGGAACACTGCCCATCGGTAGGGCGGAAACGGTGTGGGGCTTGTCGGCGGGGTTAGACCGTAGAAAATTGGTACCCGACCGTAGGGCCACAGCTCACCACCAACCGCGACCACCCAGACCGACCGCTTTGCCGGATCGCCGGAGATTCCGAATCCGCCTACCGCGGTTGCCTGGGGATCTCCCGCGTGACTGCGGACCGGACCCGCGATCCGGACGTACTCCTCAAAGGTCACCAGCTTCGCATCGATCCGATCGATCCGGCCGAGGTCCCACCCGCGAACGAGCACGAGGACGGTCGCCGCGTCCAGGCTGGATGGCAGCGGCGCCAGCGCTGGATCTGGCGTCGCGCTGGCCACCCCCGTCCGGTACGAGTTCAGCGCTTGCCCAAGACCGGCCCCGCCAACTAGCAGCGCGATAGCGGCGAGCAGTGCAAGCAGTCGGGGCCGGCCGCTCCCCTCGCCACGGCGACGGAGTGGGAGGTCCGGAACCGGATATCGATCGATACCCTCGCGGACCCATGCCTCGAGCCGGAGATCCTCGTCCACTAGGTCAGGTCCCTTCGCAACGCGGCCTTCGCTCGGGCCAGGGTTTTCGCGACACTGGCTTGGCTGAGACCAAGGGTCTCGGCAATTTCGGCGTAGTCAGCCCGGAAGTAGTAACGGAGGACGACCGCGCCGCGCTGGGTGGGGGCGAGACGGCGGAGCGCCCAGGCGATATCGGGATAGGCCGAGGCTTGGTGCCCATCGAGAAGAAGGCGGGCCCGCTCCCACAAAGCGCGCCGACGAAGCCGGCTGAGCGCCAAACGGACCACTACCTGACGCAGCCACGGGAACGGCTCGCGAACCTCGTCGAAGAAGTGTTCGGTTCTCATACCGCGCTCGAAGGCATCCTGAACGACCTCTTCGCCCTCAGCGGGCCCGACCAGGACCACGGCAGCCCGATAGAGGGGAGCGCGCCATTCCGCGTAGAGGCGTTCCCACCGCAGGTCGATGGTTTCCATCTATCCGCTATATCTATTAGACGCTCGAGACCGGCGAAAAAGGGACATGCGGCCACTGAAGTCGTCGAACCGCGTCGGCGGGGTCGGGGCGCCGACGATTGCGGGGGTCGACGACAGCCGACGAGCGCGTGGCTGTGCTGGCCAGATCCCTATCGCTGGGACCAGGCCGACGGCAGCTCGCCGCCGGCCTGCTTTCTCATAGGCGTCAGCAGCTGGTAGCCGAGTAGTCGTCGAAGTCACTCCCGGCGCCATCTGGGCGCAAGTTGAAGGGAGTGACGCAGCCACTGACCGGACTGCGTAGTTGAACGTTCCAGGTCGTAACCGCGTATGGGCTGTCAATTCGTTGCGCGCCCTGCGGACTGAACCAGATCGCGTTCGTAAAGGTGACCGGGCTAAACGCCGGTACGGCTTCACTCGGTTGCACTTCAACGATCCATTCCGCGCTGCCCTGGCCAGTCGGAAAGGTCCATTCGCCACTGGCCCAACTCCCGCTCGTCTGGTCCGAAATGTACAGAACCCACCCATTGTTGGGCGCGTCGTAGAAGACATTGCTGAACATCACATGTCCCGCCGGTGCCGGGAACATCCAGCGTGGGCCGTTGCCGTCGTTGACGAGCTCGAGCCAAGCCCAACCCGTTTGACCGTTGCGGACCCATGCCATGTCCACGCCGGTCTGTGCCATCGGGTGTCCCTGCCAGCCCCCAATCCCCGTCCACGCGGCGACCGAGTACGCGCTGGTCGGAATCGAAACGGTCGTGAAGTAGGCCCGCACCTCATGGACGACGTTGTCTGAGTTAATGGTGTCCGCCACGTAGCCACCCCAGTTTGAGGTCCACGTCAGTTGGGTCCCGTAATGCATCCCAGGGACGGACGGCAGCGGAATCGTAAAACGGTGCAGCATGTGCGTGGTTACCAAGGCGAGACCATGCTGCCTCAGCAACTGGATGAGCCGGTCGGTTGACAGCGGGATTTCGCGCGCGACCACGGGGGGCAGCTCGGGCATCCCGGGCGGGTCGGCGGCATAGGCCACGCGAGTGCGCGCGTCAGGAGACCCCGTGGCAGTGAGGAGCACAGCAATGCATAGCCCGATCAGAAGGGTGCGCAACCGCATACGTTCTTTCCTCCAATTAATGAGCCATGCGCCCTACGCTTCCGAAATCGCGAGCGCCTCGGGCGCCGGGCGAGAGTTAGGGAGCGCTCATTTCGCTGGGGATCACCCTTTCCGCCCCTCTGTTGTTCACCCGCCGGGCACCACAGCATGATTTGTGCCCCAGGTATAGCGAGGTCATAGTCATACTCACTAACTGCCCGATCGTACGTGGTCCTTGGGGCTGGCCCTCATCACCGAGCACTAGTCACGCAACGGTGGTCCCAGCCGGGAAGTCGGCAATTGCTAGAGAGCATTCCTCCGAACGGCCGCTTCCCGGCGCTGACTGCATTACCAGCTTCGGCTGGCATTCCATGGCACGACGGCTGCATCACCTCATCGCCAAGGAGACCGGGATCCAGTTCCGCCAGCACCGCCTGCGCTCCACCCGCGTGCGCCTCGTGCACTTCACTCCAATAGGAAACAGTTCCATCCGGCAATCACCAAAGGACAACTGATCGGCGTAGTACTCGGAGCTCCGTGCCCGGCGACGACGTTCGGCCCAAGACTCAAGCAGGAACTTGCGGAGCTTCGAGTTCAACGGCTCCTTATCAGCTTCGTGCGGATGGACGCTGGTGATTCGTCCCGCACGCCTCTCGAGAACACCGTCTCCAGCAGCGTTTGTATCGGGAGGCCGCGGACCATACCGAGCGCGTGGCGAGCCTCGTGTGTCAGAAGGATTGCCGCCGCGCCGGCGAGGTTGAGTCAAAGAGCTGCTTACTCATCGATCGATCGCTGAACATGTTTGCGAATAGACGAATGTGACTGGGCGAGTACCGCAGGCGTAGAGCGCCGCGGACAGCGCGCCGGCGGACGTGCCTACTAGGACGGGAAAGCGTTCGAGCCAGAACTGCCCACCGCTCTTCCATTTTTCCATTTCCACCATCACACCAGCGTGAACGGCGAACTTGATCCCGCCGGCGCTGAACACGATCGCGGCGCGTTCGCTTCTGGAAGAGTCAGCAGTGTTTGTCATCGAATTGACTGGCACACGATAACGACGGTTGCTAGCCCGGCTAGGTTGGCGGGCGTCTGCGCCTCGCGCGCTGTCCTGCCGTCAGATCGTCCCACTTCAGTTGCGACGTGGGCCCCGTCGAGACTCGCGCGCTCTCGCCCTTCTCCAGTGTCGCGCGGCACGCCAGCCACGGCGAGGTGACGGGCGTTCGCGACCGGGCGCAGTCGCATCATCAGTGGGATGCAGGCACCGAGCGTGTTCACCCGACGCGCGTTCCGCGAGTGGTTCGTTGGAACGACACTCGCCTACATCGACGACCAGTTTTCGGCCGTCGCCATCGCGCCAACTGACCTTCCACCGGACCAGCGCCCTGGTGGGCAGCGGCGTAATCGGGTCGAAGAGTATTACGCCGCAGTCGATTGGGAGAGTCGCGCCGATGTCGCGCGCGTGCTCCTCCTGTACGAACACATCCTGAGCGAGGCGACGCCCGATGAGCGCGCAAAGCTCGAGCGCCGTCTCAAGATGGATGGCTATGCGATCTCGGCGGAAGGCAGGATCACGCCGGCGCGTCCCGAGATCCTGGAGATCGACACGCACTCGCTCCAAGACCCGCACATGTTCCGCACGTACGAGCAACGGATCCTCGAGAACGTTGAGGTCGACCCGGCACTGGCGATCGGTACCGCCAAGGAACTGCTGGAGGCGACATGCAAGCTCCTCCTCGAGGACGCGGGCACCGCCATCGACAGCGAGTGGAAGATCCCACAGCTGTTCAAGGCGGCAGCCAAAACGCTGGACCTCACTGTCGACTCGGTGCCAACGGAGCGCACCGGCGCCGATGAGATCCGGAAGGTCCTGGCGAGCCTCGCGCAGATCGTTGTGGGGACGGCCGAGCTTCGGAACATGTACGGCACGGGGCACGGCCGCCCTCGTCGTGTTCGCCTTCGCGCGCGACACGCGCGTCTGGTCGCGGGTGCCTCGCTAACGCTCGTGCGCTTTATTCTCGATACCCGCGCTGAGCAATCGGCGCGGGACGAGTAGACGACTTCACGCGCGCCGATTCCGTCTCGGGTGAGAGATCGTGGTTCGCGAAAAAAAGGTGTCGATGACCGCGTCAAGCGGCGTGTGGCGTCGCATCTCGTCAAAGCTCAGGATCTCGGTTGTCAAGGTTCGCAATTGTGTCGCGCTCCTTCCCAGGAGCGAGAGAGTGACCCACCGCGGATGGTACGACGCGTGATCGCTGTTCCGCGTGATTCGATTTCACATCTCTGCGAGCGGGAGCGGCTTGCGTCGTCTCAACATCCGGAACGCATAGAGTGCGGCCGCAAGCATCACAGTGCTCTGTCTTCATCGAGGGGGAACAAAGGATCAGCTCACGGACAACGAGATGACGCGGAAACTCAGGAAGCGAATTCTCCGGTTTGCTCGGATATTCCCCCGGATCTGGGTTGATCGACGTTAACCGCCGATCAAACATCGCGAGCCCAGCGCGGCCTTCGGCGGTCCAAGAGAGTTCCTCGTGCGGTCCGATGTGGCATAGACGCCCTTGTTCTCAACCTGCAAGGCGCCAATGCCAAGTGGATGCGCAAGCAGGTTGCGAACCTGTCTCACGCTCTCGATCCGATCCTGCTCCCATTGGCGACGAAACACACCGCCCCCGGGATCGCTCGGCATCTCCAAGGGGTCATACGACCGGACCGACGGTAGGAGTTGCCGCAACAGAGGCGGGGTCGCCCTGGTACCAGGCATCGAGCGCTCGGGCCAGGGCCAAATCGCCGCGGTGGGTCACTCCTAACTTCTGACGTATTCGCCAGAGATGAACGCGCAGTGTGTCGGGTGTAATGCCGAGATCATCCGCTTGCTGTTCTCGCCTTTGCTGTTCGCCGTGCGCCAGCGCGTCGAGCAACGTGCGGACGATTTGCGCTTCGCGTTCAGTCAGGCCAATCGCCAGCGCCCATCCCGCGTGCGCGCCTATATCGTTGACGCTCGCACATGGCGGCGCTCCACGAAGGAGTTCAGAAAGAGCACGAGGACATTCGTCGCGACCTCCTACCTGAATGAGCCATTCGGCCGTCTGAGGCTCGAGCCAGGCACACGAGCGAAGACCCAGTGACGACATCTCCTTGAGGGCGCGAAGTGCCGGCGACCGACCCGTCCCCCGGCGAGCAGCCTCAAGAGCAAAGGATGCTGCGACGGTGCAGCCAATGGCGTGGAAACGCACGCCGAATGCGCGGAAGACGCGTTCCGCTCGTGCTAGGTGCTGGGCCGCCGATCTCATGCGGCCTTCATGAAGAGCGACGAATCCGTTGACGGCAAGTTGTCGGGCGGTTCCAAGCGCAGAGCTCGACACGGAGGAAGCCAAGAGATGTTTGGCATGGTCGATCTCGCCACAGGCAGCGGCAACGAAGGCGGCATCCGTTGGGTCGACCAGAGCGACCGTCGGGAGAAGCCGGAGCGCGCCCGCTCTGTCTCCTGTCGCGATAAGGAGACTCGCTGCTTCAGCGGTAAGATGACGCCATAGTTGAGGCTGGCACATGGCCTCGTCGCGTGCCTTCTGCAGCCGCCCTAACGCGGCTCGACTATTGCCAGAGCATCGATCCAGGAGCGACCGCGTCCCATCCGCCGCCGCCTGGAGGCTTCGCTCCATGGTCGGTGGATCCGGCAAAGAAAGGACGATGTCTAGTGCTTGGTGAATGTCGCCCGCATATGCAAGCAGCGACGCTTCCAAACAGCGAAGTTGTATCTCAAGTTCGGGATCCTGCGCGGCGCGGACCAGTTCGCGAGCGCGCGTCAAGGAGACTAGGGAGTGGGGCACACCGCTGGTGTTCAACAGATATCCGGATAGGTACATCTCTACCGCGGCTAAGACGAGGGGATCGGCGGTGCGTCGCGCGAGAAAGACCGCAGTCTCTTCGGCGTGCGCGGTTTTGCCGGCACATGCAACTCGTAACTGCTCCAACCCCTCGGGCATACGGGGCGGCTGGCCGACCCCGTGAAGTAAAGGTAGACCGGCGGCAAGGACAGGGCTAAGGATGCCGG
>VBIW01000223.1 GCA_005880915.1 Chloroflexota bacterium
GACCAGGGGCGGACCTACGACCGCAAGATCAAGCAGTTCATCCTCGGCGTCGAGATCGAGAACAACTTCTCCAAGGACCAGATCCTGGAGATGTACCTCAACCGCGTCGACTACGGAAACCACGCCATCGGCATCGAGTCCGCGGCCGAGGCGTACTTCCACACCACTGCGCGCGGCCTCGACCTCGCCCAGGCGGCGATGCTCGCCGGGCTGCCCAACGACCCCTACGTCCTCAACCCGCTGATCCACACCGTCAACCAGGACGTCAACCCGCTGGCCAAGCAGCGCCAGCGCACCGTGCTGGAGGCGATGGTGTCGAACGGCCACATCAGCCAGGTCAAGGCTGACGCGGCCTTCGCCGAGAAGCTCGACCTCCACTCCTACACCGAGCTCGACCCCAACCTCGACGCGAACTACGTGGACTACGTGCAGCAGTGGCTGCAGGAACACTACGGCAGCGCCTACATCAAGCCCGGCGGCTGGGACGTCACCACCGCGCTGATCCCGTCGGTGCAGGCCCTGGCCCAGCAGACCGTGCACGACCAGGTGGTCAAGGTCGAGAAGCAGTACAACGCGCACGACGGCGCCCTGGTGAGCATGAACCCGCAGAACGGCGAGGTGTATGCGATCGTCGGCACCTTCGACCCCAACGACCCGTACGAGGGCCAGGTCAACATGGCCCTGCAGCAGATCCAGCCGGGGTCGACGATCAAGCTGTTCACCTACACCGCCGCGCTCGCCTCCCACGACTACACCATGAGCACGGTCATCCCCGACGCGGGCCTGTCGCTGAAGCTCGACAACAGCACCTATTACTCACCGAAGAACTACGACCGGCAGAGCCACGGCTCGTGCCCGCCGGCAACCGCCCCGACGCGCACCAGTACGCGGCGACGCTGGGCGGCATCACCTACGGCATCACCCCGCTCGAGCTCGCCGACGGCGCCAGCACCATCGCCGCGATGGGCGTCCATCACGACCCCGCCCCGGTGCTGAAGATCGTCAGCCGAAACGACGGCCGGGTCCTCTACACCCACGACGCCAAGTCGGAGTCGCGACGGGTGGTGCCCGAGAACGTCGCCTTCATCATGAACGAGATCACCAGCAACGACCGCAACCGGACCCCGGAGTTCCCGGCCAACTCCGACCTGGTCCTCCCCGACCGCCGGGCCAGCGCCAAGACCGGGACCGGTGAGGCCTTCGCCTCCAACTGGACAGTGGGCTGGACGCCGCAGCTGGCCACGGTGGTGTTCGTGGGCAACCCCTCGCCGTCGTGCCTGGCCGATCCCAGCAAGGTCACCCCGCAGATGCTCCGCCGCCTCCCCGCGGGCACCAGCCTCCAGGACCCGCTGGGTCCCGATGACGTCAGGGCGCTGGGCCTGACCCCGGTCAGCCCGGACTGCGGGCCGCTCAACCCCGGCGCCATCGGCCTCACCGGCGCCGGTCCGATCTGGCACCAGTTCATGGAGGCCGCGCTCAAGGGGCAGCCCAAGGTCTGGTACACCAAGCCCCCGGACGTGATCAGCACCGGCGGCGGCGACGACGGCACCTTCTACCTGCCCGGCACCGCGGTGTCCTCGGGGTGCATCTACTACGCGCCCCAGCCCGATCCCAACAACAACTGCACCTGGGGCGGGCAGTTCGTGCCCAGGAAGCCGACGCCCTCGCCGTCCCCCGGGGCCCCGGGGCAGCCGGGCGCGCCGGCGGCCAGCCCGGCACCGGCGCCGACCAAGCCGCCGCATCACTGATCCGGCGCCCGGGTCGCGCCGGGGGAGGTCGGTAGACTGGGCGCGATGAGCGACACGGCCCCGGCCGGCGAGGTCGCGCCGCCGCAGGGGCCGCCACCGCTGGCGCTGGCGGTGGCCCTCGACCTGGTCACCCGCCACCACCTCCGGCTCACCGACGACCGCGACGCCCGGCTGGGCCCGCTGGCCGGCGCCTACCAGCTCGGCGCAGCGCAGTGGACCGGGCGGCGGGCCGCCTTCGTCGGCTTCTACACCCCGCCCCCGGATCCGGCCGCGCGGCCGGCGACCCCGCCCCCGGCGAGCGGCGCAGTCCGGGTCGGCGCCATCGCCGTCGACCCGGCCACCGCCGAGACCGCCGTGCTGCTGCCGCCGCCCTCGGGTCTGCCCGGCGCCGGCGAGATCCGCAACCGCGCCCGCGAACTGCTCCAGGGACGCCCCGCCCCCACCCTGGCGGCGGTCGACCTGGCCGAGCGCCAGACCGTCGCCGGCGGCTACGTCGCCCCGGTGCGCAGCGCGATGATCACCACTCCGACGGTGACCTACGCGCTGATCGCGGTGTTCGTCGGCATCTGGATCATCGAGAAGGCGGTCGAAGGCAACCTCAGCCAGCACATCCCCACCGACACCATCACCCACCTCCAGGAGTATTCACAGCCACTGCTGGCGCTGGGAGCTGTGGCCAACAGTGGCGTTTTCTCCCACGACTGGTGGCGCTACGTGACCAGCGCCTTCCTGCACAGCGACACCAGCCCATACCACGTGGGCAGCAACGCCCTGGCGATGTTCTTCCTCGGCCGCCTGGTGGAGCAGCTCTACGGGCGCCTGGTGCTGCTGGGCACCTTCGTGCTCACCGCGGTCCTCGGCGGCCTGTTCTGGGTGGGCCTGACCGCGATCGGGGTCAGCAGCTCGCTCCCGGGCGTCCCCGCCATCGGCGCGTCGGGCGGGATCGCCGGCCTCGCCGGCCTGTTGCTGATGCTCGGCCGGGTCCAGGGACGCAACGTCCCCGCCGGGCTGGCCACCAGCATCCGCCAGTACATCATCCTGATCGCGGTGCTCAACCTGTTCATCGGCCTGTCCATCCCCGGGGTGAACAACTACGTCCACATCGGCGGCTTCGCCAGCGGCGCGCTCCTCGGCGTGTTCATCCCGCCGGTCGCCGGGATCGGGGGCCGGCCGCTGCAGCGCTGGGAGCAGGCCCTGCTGGTGGCCGCGATCGCCTTCGCCGCGGTGGCCCTCGCCGTCGGGATCCACAACATCCTCGACATCCTCAGCGGGCCGATCGTCTCCCCACCGGTGCCGGGGAACCTCGGCTGAGCTGTTTGTGCGGTCGCCATGACGCAACTTGACACACTGCGGCGTAGACCGGTACCGTAGCATCCTCCTCGCCCGACGCCGGCGCCCCCGCGCCGCCGGGCCCGAGCCCGCACTTCCCCTCCAACCGGGGGGAGGTCCTCACCAGGGCCTCCCTCTCGGTGGGCTCAGCCGCGCAGGGCGGCCACCTCGTCGAGGGCGGCGCGCAGCTGCAGCGGCATGATCATGCCCTCGCAGACGTCGCGCCCGGCGGCCCGGACCACCGGCACCCGCAGGTCATAGCGGCGGAGCAGGACGGCGTCGGCGTCGACGTCGATGAGCACCACCCGCAGCGGACGCCGTTCCGCCTCGCGCTCGAGCATGCTCAGGGCGAGGTCGCAGAGGTGGCAGCCCCGGCGGGTCACCAGCTCGACCTCGAGGACCGGCGCGGTGGTCAGACCACCTGCTGGTCGGGCATCCGTCCCCACAGCCCTTCGAGGTCATAGA
>VBIW01000050.1 GCA_005880915.1 Chloroflexota bacterium
TGACGAACGATGGCGCCTGCATCGCCGCCTGCTATCCAGCCGGCGCGGCAGACGACTTCGGCATCGCCTATCAGGACCGCACCTACGGGCAGCAGAGCAAATCGCGGTCAGCAGCGGCCGTTCTCGTGCCCTACCTTGCCAATCCTGTCCATCTGGGGGATTGGGTCTGGCAGACGGTGGCCATGGTCGGCCGCACCGCGAGAGACTATGCGACCGCGCGTGGCGAGGGCCGCCATCCCGCGCGTCCCTATGTGGTGACGGACGTGGTCGAGGAGATCTTCGTCCACCACCTGACCCGCTACGCGGTCCAGAAGGCGATGCGTGAGGGTTTCTCCCCTATCTATGCCGGCTTCTACGCTTTCGACGAGACCGCGCACGCGTTCGGCCCCGGCGACCCATCAGCGCGACGCGCCCTCAAACACGTCGACCACACCGTCCGCAAGATAGCCTCGGCGCGCGGCGACCGATACGAGATGGTCTTGCTCTCCGATCACGGCCACGTCGACACAATTCCTTTCGCCTCGGCCAGCGGCCGCCCGCTTGGTGCGGTCCTCGCGCAGATGCTTCCCGGATTCCACGTCCAGGAGATGAAGGGCAAGGCGTACGGTGCGCCGGATGACCTGGCCACCGGCCGGCTGCATGTCACGATGTCCGGCGGTCTCGCCCACCTCTACTTCGCAGACCGAGGCCGGAGGATGGGCTACCCCGAGCTGGCCGACAAGCATCCAGAACTGGTGCCGTCGCTCCAACGTCTCGAACAGGTCGCCCTGGTCATGGCGCGCGACGGAGACGAGGACCTCTTCTGGAGCGGACGGGGTCAACTGCGCGGTGCAGCGCTGACCGCCGCGCTTTCGCGCTACGACGACCCCCAAATCCTGGCCGCCCAGCTGTCCCGCCTGAATTCTTTTGAGGCCTCCGGCGACGTCATCGTGTTTGGCGCGCTCGTCGGTGACAAGCAGGTCAACTTCGAAAACCAGGCGGGCGGCCATGGCTCGATCGGTGGCGCGCAGCTTCACCCGTTCCTGCTCGCGAAGAGGGAATGGGGCATCGACACCTCCACCGTCCTCGGCGCTCACGAGCTGCATCCGATACTCAGCGACCTGCGCGACCGGCTCGCTATTTGAGAGCCGCGGGCAGCCCCGGGCGCCAGAGGTGGGCCGCCTGAACCACGACGACGGCCAGCAGCACCAGGACGCCCCCCGCGGCCTGGAGGAATGAGAATCGATCGCCGAGCAGCACGACGGCGAGCGCCACGGTAACCACCGGTTCAAGCGTGCTGAGCAGCGACGCCCGCGCCGCGCCGATGCGCGGCAAACCGGCCAGGAACAGCGAGATCGCGATCATGGTCGGGACGATCGCGATGCCGACGCTGACTGCCCAACCGTCAACCGTTCTGGGCAGTGCGAGGCGGCCTTCGATCGCGGCCACGATGCACAACACGACCGCTGTAGCGGACATCATCACGGCGCTCGCGGCCACCGCTGGAGCGGCGCGCATCACGCGCTCGCCAAGAAGGATGAACGTCGTGTACATGAGCGGCGCCGCGAAGGCGAAGATCAGGCCGGAGTTGAGGAGGAGCTGAGCCCCGCCGACAAGCATGGCCACGCCCGCGAAGCTCGCCACGAGGGCTACGCCCGTCCACACGGAGACCTCGCGTCGAAGGAAGAGCCAGCCTGCGATGACGACCAGGCTCGGATAGATATAGACGATCAACACACAAAGCGAGGCTGGGAGTGTGCGTAGGGCGATGAAATAGGTGAGCGCCTGCGCGGTGTATAGCACACCGCCGAGGGCAATTAGGCTCAGCACCTGGCGGCGGGCCAGGCGCAGCGGGTTCTGCCCCACCGCAAGGGCCAGCACCCACATGCCAAGCGCGGCGAGCACGAATCGAAACGCGAGCAGTTGCTCGGTGCTCAACCCCGCGGAATACGCGAGCTTGGCGAAAATCGACAGCGTGCCGAAGGCGACCGCCGAGATGAGCACCATCGCGGTGCCGATCCATTCGGTCCGGCGGCCATTCGCCGCCGCGAGGTCTACGGCCAGAGCAGGTGGCCGAGCAGCATGCCGATTACGACCGCGAGCGCGTAGGTGACGCGTGGAAATCGCCGCACCCAGGCCCGAACGCCATTGGTCATCGGGTCGCGCCCAGCACGGAGCGCGAGCGACTCCTCCAGCATGAGGAGGAATGCGATGAGCGAGAAGGCGGTCGCGATCAGTGACAGGATCGCTTCGGGTCTGAAGTTCACTGTTTGGGCCCCGTCGGGGATGTGCGGCCGTATGCCGGACCCCACAGGAAATGGCCGAGCAGGATGCCAATCACGACCGCGATGACGAAGGCCGCCCCCGGATACGAGTGGACGGCCGGCCTGATGTAGTCCGAGATCGGAGTGTGGTTCGTGAGGAGTGCCCAGCTCTCAAACCCGAGCAGGAGGGTGATCACACCGAACAGGGCCGTAAACGTCCAGGAGAAGAGATTGCCGATCACCAGCGAGTCACCACCACCTTTTTCCGGGTATAGAAGTCGATTCCGTCCGTGCCGTGCACGTGGAGGTCCCCGAAGAACGAGCCCTTCCAACCACTGAAAGGAAAGAACGCAAACGGCTGCGCGATCGGCACGTTGATGCCGGTCATCCCCGCATCGACTCGCTCGCGGAACTCGCGGCCCGCGCGTCCTGACTGAGTGAAGATCGTGGCCATGTTGCCGAGCGGCGAGGCGTTAGCTTGCGCGATGGCCTCGTCGAGAGTTGCCGCGCGTGAGACCGACAGCACCGGGCCGAAGATCTCCTCCCGCCCGACCGCCATCCGTGAGGTCACGCGGTCGAGAATCGTCGGGCCGAGAAAGAATCCCGGTCGGGACATCTCCTGACGGCCGTCGACGATGAGCTCCGCGCCCTCGGCGACACCCTTGTCGACGTAGGCGGCGACGCGGTCGCGGTGCTCGGCGCGGATCAACGGGCCAACTTGAACGCCCTGCTGATCGCCAGGTCCGACGATCATCCTGGAGGCGGCATCCCGCAGGGGATCGAGAATTGCATCGGCGGCCGGACCCACCGCGACCGCGACGGACCCGGACAGGCAGCGCTCGCCGGCGTTGCCAAAGGCCGAGTTGAGAATTGCCGGCACCGCAAGCTCGGGGTCCGCGTCGGGCATCACGACGATGTGGTTCTTGGCTCCGCCAAGCGCCTGCACGCGCTTGCCGTGAGCGGCGGCGGCGGTGTAAACGTGGCGCGCGACCGGAGCCGAGCCGACGAACGAGATCGCGCTGATACCGGGGTGCTCGAGCAGAGCATCGACCGTATCCGCCGCCCCGTGGACGATGTTGAGCACGCCAGGCGGAAAGC
The DNA here is from genome assembly GCA_005880915.1 of Chloroflexota bacterium. Taxonomy (GTDB): domain Bacteria; phylum Chloroflexota; class Dormibacteria; order Dormibacterales; family Dormibacteraceae; genus 40CM-4-65-16. Next base: position 3,342 of record VBIW01000050.1, read on the forward strand.
CTGCTTCGAGGAACAGCTCGGCCAGTCGCTGACCGCCTAGCGGGGTGCGTTCTGAGGGTTTGAGCACGAAGGTGTTGCCCGCCACGACCGCGAGCGGGAACATCCACAGCGGGATCATGACCGGGAAGTTGAACGGCGGCACGCCCGCGCAAACACCAACGGGAAAGCGATAGAGGTCCTGGTCTACGCCCGCCGAAACATCGCGGAGCGTCCGGCCCTGGAGCAGGGTTGGCGCGCCGCAAGCGAAGTCGACCACCTCTATCCCGCGTCTCACCTCGCCGCGTGCCTCGTCGAGAGTCTTGCCGTGATGACGCGTGACGATCGACGCCAGCTCCTCGAATCTGTCTTCGAGCTGCGACTTGAAGCGGAACATCAGCCGGACCCGGTCCATGACCGCGGTCCTGGACCATCCTTCGAACGTCTCAGCCGCCGCGTGGACCGCGGCGTCTACCTCGCGCGCGCCGGAAAGCGGCACGTGCTCGATCACCTCGCCGGTGGCCGGGTTGAAGATCGGCAGCGAGGAGGCATCCTCGGGCGGTACACGCCATTCCGAGCCGACCAGGTTGCGAATCAACGTTGATACCGTACTGCGCATGGCCCCGTCGGCACGAGAGCTGCTCGAGCAGGCCGCGGCCGCGGGCAGCGACCTGGAGACGGTGACGCGGGGTGTCCTGTCCCGGCTCGCGGACCTGACCGGGCTGAGCTCGACCTACCTCGCGGAAACTCGGTTGACGGTGGACGAGCAGTACATCGTTTTCTCGGTCAATCGAAGCGACCAGTTCCACATCCCTGAGGACGTGACACTCCCCTGGTCGGAGGGAGTTTGCCGTTTCGTCGTGGAGGGCGGGCCCAACTACACGACCGAAGCGCAAAAGCAGTTTCCCAGCAGCAGCGTCGCGAGGCTGCTCGAGATTCGCACCTTCGTGTCCTACCCTGTCTTCACCCCCGGGGGGAGATTTTTCGGCACCCTTTGCGGTGCGAGCAAGGAGCAGGTGGAGATAGAGCAGGACATTCTTGAGCTGATGCGCGAGTGCGCGCGCCTCATCGGCATGCGCCTGCCCCAAGCGTCATGAGGCAGACGCTCGACGCCGCGATGCATAGTGGCGACGCGAACGCGCCTGCGATCGTGGTGCCTGGCGGTCCACGCCTCACCTACGCCGAGCTTCGCGAGCAGGTAGCTGCCGCGGCGGACGGTCTCGCCCAGCTGGGCCTGGGCCGCGGCGACAGGATCGCCCTCGTGATTCCGAACAGCGTCGAGACCATCGTACTTTTCCTCGCTGCGGCCGCCGCCGGCACAGCGGCACCGTTGAACCCCGCATATAAAGAGGAAGAGTTCCGGTTCTACCTCGAGGACACCTGGGCACGGGCGCTGGTGGTTCCGCCAAACGGCGCGCCGGCCGCCAGGCGCGCGCTCCCGCGAGGGGTGCTGCTGGTCGAGGCGAGCCTCGACGAGCGCGGCGGCATCGTCCTCGACAGCGACGCCCCGCGCGTCAGGTCGCGATCCGCGCAGAAGCCGGATGGCGACGACGTCGCGCTGGTCCTCCACACCAGCGGGACGACGAGCCGGCCCAAGCTCGTGCCGCTGCGACACCGCAACCTCGCGTATTCGGCCGAAAACATCGCGCGTACCTACGGCCTGACGCCAGATGACGTCGCCTTGTGCGTCATGCCGCTCTTCCACATCCATGGACTGATGGCCTCGACGATGGCGACCTTCGCGTCCGGGGGAACCGTGGTCGTGCCGCCGGGGTTCGACGCGATGACGTTCTGGCCCGCCGCGGCCGAACATGGCGCGACCTGGTACTCCGCCGTCCCGACGATGCACCAGATGCTCCTGCTGCGTAACCGGGGTGAACGGCCCGCCGGGGCCGAGAAGCTGCGGTTCATCCGCTCGAGCTCTTCGTCTCTTTCGCCCGAGACGATGCGGCAGCTCGAGGCGCGGTTCGGCGCACCGGTGGTCGAGGCGTACGGAATGACGGAAGCCTCGCACCAGATGGCGTCCAACCCCCTGCCTCCGGGTGACCGGCGCCCTGGCACGGTCGGGGTCGAGACCGGTATCCGGATTGCGGTCATGGACGAGTCAGGTGCTCTGGTGACAGCCGGGGTGCCGGGCGAGGTCGTGATCCAGGGACGGAGCGTGATCGACGCCTACGCCAACAACGCGGAAGCCAACGCGAAGTCGTTTACCGACGGCTGGTTTCGCACCGGAGACCAGGGCCTTCTGGACGGCGATGGATATCTATCGCTCGTGGGCCGGCTCAAGGAGATGATCAATCGCGGCGGCGAGAAGATCGCGCCGCGGGAGATCGACGACGTTCTGCTGCAGCATCCTGCCGTCGCGGAGGCGGTCGCGTTCGGGACGCCGCACGCGGCCTGGGGTGAGGAGGTCGCCGCCGCGGTCGTCCTCAAAGGTCAAGCGACCGAGAAGGAGCTCCTGGCTTTTGCGCGCGAACGTCTCGCTGACCACAAGGTGCCGAAAAAGGTCTACCTCGTCGAGCAGATACCGCGCACCGCGACCGGAAAGATCCAGCGCCGGTCGGTGGCGGAAGCCTTCAATCCCAAATGACGGTCGCCGTCGTCGGCGCGGGCGCGATCGGCGGCCTTCTGGGCGCGCACCTGGCGCGCAGCGGGCAGGACGTGATCCTCATCGCGCGGGGCCCGCACCTGGCCGCGATGCAAGCCAACGGCGTCACCGTGCACAGCCGGCAAGGAAACTTCACTGCCCGCCCCACCTGCACCGATGACTTGAGCGCCGTCGCGGGGGCCGACGTCGTATTCATCACCTTGAAGGCACACACCATTCCGGGTGTCGCCGAGCGCGTCGGCGGGGCTTTGCGGCGAGACGCCTCGGTTGTCGGGGCCATGAACGGCATTCCCTGGTGGTACTTCCCCGACCGCCACCTCCAGTCGGTCGATCCGGGCGGAGTGATCGCGCGAAGCATTCCCCTCGAGCAGGTGGTCGGGTGCGTGGTCTATCCAGCCGCGACGATCGTCGAACCAGGTGTCATCGACCACGAGGAGGGCGACCGCTTCTCAATAGGTGAGCCCGACGGCGCGAAGACCGAGAGGGTGCAGAGAATCGCGGGAATGCTCACCGCCGCCGGCTTCAAGGCCCCGGTGCAAGCGCGGCTCCGCCCCGAGATCTGGCTGAAGCTGCTCGGCAACGCAACCCTCAACCCGGTCAGCGCGGTGACGCGCGCCACTCTTGCCGAGATGTTTCAGTCCGAGGACAGCCGCCGGCTCATCCGCGCGCTGATGCAAGAGGTCGCGGCGGTGGCCCGCGCGATCGACGTCGAGCTGCCGGTCAGCATCGAGAAGCGGATGCAGGGAGCAGCTGCCGTCGGTGAGCACAAGACCTCGATGCTGCAAGACATGGAGGCCGGCAAAGCGCTCGAGCTCGACGCGTTGCTGGGAGCGGTGATCGAGATCGCGGACTGGCGCGACGTCGATGTTCCCTTCCTGCGGGCGCTTTACGGTCTGGCAAAGCTGGCCGAAGCCGTGGGAAAACGCGACTAACCAGGGAGCCAGCGGGCCGCGCGGTGCTGGCTGTCGATGGCCCATCGCAAGGTGTCGAGGACTTCGGCCAGATGCTCGCGCATCGCCGTCTCGGCGCCGTCCTCATCGTGCGCTTTGAGCGCTCCGAAAATCGCCTCGTGCTCGCGTAGCGACCGCTGGGCGCGGCCCGGCCGCAGAGCGGTCTGATACTGAAACCGGATCCCCTGCGACTTCAGGCTTCCCAGGAGGTGGCTGGCGGTCGGATGGTCGGCGGCGGTCCATATCCGTTGATGGAACGTGGCGTTCAGCTCGGAGTAGCCGATCGAGTCACCCGCCCCTACGCGCTCGCGCATCTCGGAGATGACCTGGCGCAATGCGCGCAGGTCTTCGGCCGTGACGCGAACGGCCGCCCGCCGGGCGAGCATGCCTTCGAGCGCCGCGCGGACCTCTTCGATCTCCAGCGCCTCGCGGTCCGAGATCAATCGCACGCGCGCGCCGCGGTTCCGCTCGATCTCGACCAGGCCCTCCTGGTCCAGCCGCACCAGGGCCGCGCGAACAGCCGTCCGGCCCGCGCCCATGCGCTGCGCGATCGACGCTTCGACCAGCCGCTCGTTGGGGTGGTACTGCCCGCTGACGATGGCCTCGCGCAGCTTGTGATAAGCGTCCGAACGGGGGCCCATGGTCTTCATGCTTGCTGTCCAACAGATTATCGTCAATAATGTCGACAATTCGACGGTCGTTTTCGCTACAGGGGAGAAACAGTGAAGACCACCCACGCACGGATGCGTATTGGCACGGCGGCATGCTCACTCGCGCTTCTTATGCTGGCCGCCTGCGGCGGCGGCTCCGGCACCACCGGAGGCGGACTCGGCTCCGGCGACCTGCTCGTCGGCGTGCTCGCGCCGTTCTCAGGGGTCGACGCCAACCTGGGACCTGCGTACTACGCAGCGTGCCTTGCCGCTGCGCCATCGATCAACAGCAACGGAGGCGTCGGCGGTCGTCAGGTGAAGTGCCAGCAGTTCGACACGCGCGGTGAGCCGGCGGACGCCGCGCCGGCCGCCAACCAGATGGTGGCCAGCAACTCCAACCTGATGGCAGTTGTCGGTTGCACCTCGGATGAGGCGTCTGCAGTTGCGCCCATCGTGAACGGCGCCCACATCCCGATGTTCTGCATGACGGGGCAGTCTGAGTTCAACAAGACCAAGCTCCCGTACTTCCACCGCCTCGTCCCCGCCGACATCTATGACGCATACGCGATGGTCGGCTGGGCGCTCTATGGACCAAGCCCGGCGCCATTCCACAAGGCCGCCCTTGTCTTCGGCGACGACATCGGGTCGCAGGCGTTCGTCGAGCCCGCGACCAACGCGTTCACCAAGCTCGGAGGGCAGGTGAAGAACTTCCCGATCAAGCTGGGCGCTTCGTCCTACCGGACCGAGGTCACCCAGGTGATCCAGTACCAGCCCGACGTCATCTTTACCGAAGCCATCGGCTCGGCCGGAACATTCCTGGGTGAGTTCAAGACGCTTAACAGCGGCAAGATGATCCCGATCATCGGCACCTCGGCCACGATCGACCCGGAGTGGTTCGCTGCAGTCAAGGGCGCGATCGGAGTCGACGACATCGTCAAGTACTACGGCGGCGTCGACCTCGGCTACAGCTTCTCAGGCCCGGCCTACGCCGAGTTCCTGACCAACCTCAACGCTGCCGCATCGACGTTCCCGCAAGCGCCGAAATACAAGCAGCGCGGATCGACGCTGCATCTGTACGACGGCATCATCATGTCGGCGCTCGCCATGGTGGAGACCAACAGCAAGGACCCAAAGGTGTACAACCCGAAGATCAAGGAGATCGCCAACGGGACATCGGGCGCGACCGAGGTCCACACGTACAAGGAAGGCGTGGACGCGCTCAAGGCCGGCAAGTCGATCCGCTTCGTCGGCGCCGGTGGCGCGAACACCTTCGACCAGTACAACAACTCCGTATCGGGCTACATCCTGGTCAAGTACAACGCGGCGGGCGACGAGGTCAAAGTGCAAGACCTGACCACCGCCCAGACCGAGAGGATCAGCCAGGCAGGCGGTATCTGAAGTAAGTCCCGGGAAAGGAAGGAGCCGGACGCCGTGAGCATTTTCGCAGCGGCGTTCGGCTTCGGACTCGTAAGCATGTCTGTGATCGCCCTCGCGGCCGTGGGCTTCACCATGCAGTTCGGCATCACCAACATGATCAACCTGGCCTACGGCCAGGTGATGATTGCGTCCGCCTACGTCGCCTACTACCTCAATCGAGCCGGAGTCACGATCTGGGCCGGCATGATCGCGGGCGCGGTCTTCGGCGCCGTGTTCTCCTTTCTCCTGAACCGCCTCGTCTACGCCCCCTTCCAGCGCAAGAACACATCGCTGCTGGGCATGGTCATCGTCTCCCTCGCCATCTCATTGATGATCGCCAACGTGTTGCTGCCGATCGTCGGTTACTTCAGCGTGTCGTACCAGGAGCATGGCGGAAGCCTGGTCCGGATCGGTGACATCGTCCTGACCAACAACCAGATCGTGATCATCGTGCTCTCAGTGGCGATCATGCTCGGCATCCATGCCCTCCTTCGCTACACACGGCTGGGCAAAGCCATGCGAGCCACCGCCGCCAATCCGACCCTGGCCCGCAACTGCGGCATCCCCACCCAACGCGTGATCGACATGGTGTGGCTGATCACGGGCGCACTGTGCGGTGTGGCTGGAGTGGTCGCGGCACTGAACTCAGACTCGTTTGCCATCGCCAACGGCGCTGGGTTCCTGATCACAGCGCTTGCAGCAGCTGTCGTCGGTGGTGCGGGCCAGCCCTATGGCGCGATGATCGGGGCAGTCGTCATCGGTCTCGTCACCGAGCTGAGCGCGGCTGCGTGGTCGCCCGAGTACAAGGAGGTCGTGGCCTTTGCGCTCCTGGTCCTGGTGATGGTGCTTCGCCCGCAAGGCCTTCTGGCCAAGCGCGGCGCGCTGGCGGCCGCCGGATGAACACCTTCTACGCGACCAACCTGCTGATCTACGCGGGGGTCGATATCATCGCGCTGCTCGCGCTGAACCTCCAGTTCGGAGTGTCGGGCATCGTCAACTTCAGCTTCATCGTCTTCCAGTCCGCAGGCGCCTACGCCGCGGCCGTCCTGTCGATGCCACCCGACTCGAACCCCGACTACAGCTTCCAGGTCTACTTCGGCGGCTTCCAGCTGCCCTTTCCGCTTCCCTGGGTCGGCGGCGCCCTGGTCGGCGGCCTGCTCGCCATCCCGATCGGCTTCGTCGCGCTCCGCAAGCTGCGCAGCGATTACCAGGCGATCGCGCTGCTCGTGACCTCAATCATCGCCAATGAGGTGATCAACAACGCGAGGCCTTTCCTCAACGGAGCGGCCGGCCTCGCCCTGGTCCCGAAGCCGCTGCAGGACCAGCTCGACACCCAGGCCGACTACTACCCCTACCTCCTCATCGGGCTCACCGCGGCGTGCGTCGCGCTGGTGTGGTTCATCTCGGCTCGAATCGTCAACTCGCCGTATGGACGCTCGCTGAGAGCGATGCGCGAAAACGAGCTTGCCGCGACCGCCCTGGGCAAGAATCCTGTCGCGATGAAGATGACCATCTTCGTCGTCGGCGGGACAATCGCCGGCCTTTCCGGTGCCATTCTCGTCGGCTACCTCGGCGTGTGGGCGCCGTCGACGTGGCAGTACCCGGAGACGATCATCCTGTTCGCGGCGCTGATCGTCGGCGGGCGGGGCAACAACCTGGGCGCGATTCTCGGAGCGCTGCTCGTGCCGGTCGGCCTCGAGGAGGTGACCCGGCTGATGATCCGGATGAACCTCGGCCCGCCAAACCTCATCCCAGCTCTCGAGTGGGTTGTGATCGGGCTGTGCATCCTCGGCTTCCTCTGGTTCCGGCCCGAAGGCGTGCGCCCGGAGCGACGGCGCGTGTTCGAGGGAAGCCCAGACGTCGAGCTGGTGGAAAGTGTCCGTGCAACCTGACGGCCCGATGCTGAGGTCGGAAGACATCCATCGCCACTTCGAAGGCATGCATGCGGTGGACGGGGTTTCGCTCGAGGTTCCTCGGGGACAGATCACCGGACTCATCGGACCCAACGGCGCGGGCAAGTCGACCTTCATGGCCGTCGTCGCAGGCACCCTCCCCGCGAGCAGCGGCAGCATCCTGCTCGAGGGCGAGGACATCACGCGCCTTCCCGCCTACACGCGGGCGCGCCGTGGGTTGGTGCGAACCTTCCAGCTGCCGTCGGAATTTGCGCGCCTGACGGTGCTCGAAAACCTGCTCGTTGCGGCGCCTCATAACCGAGGCGACTCACTTTTCGGCGCACTTATGGGCAGGCGGTACTGGATGCGGGATGAGGAACGAATCGTGGCCGAGGCCCGCGCGCTGCTCAAGCGATTCGGGATGAGCGCCAAGGAGTCCGATTACGCCGGGACGATGAGCGGCGGACAGAAGCGCCTGATCGAGATCATGCGGGCGCTGATGCTCCATCCGCGAATCCTGCTGCTCGACGAGCCGATGTCCGGCGTCCACCCCAGAGTGATCGAGCAGATCCAGTATTACCTCCAGGTGCTGCGCACCGAAGGCTTGACGATCCTGATGGTCGAGCACGAGCTTCACCTCGTGGAAGAGCTCTGCGACTCGGTGTTCGTGATGGCACAGGGCAAGCTCATCGGCAGCGGGACCATGGCGAGCTTGCGGCGCCAGCGGGAGATTGTTGACGCTTACCTTGTTGGATAGGCAACCGGAGGTCGCGCAGCCACGCCCCGCCCCGAGCCTGCGGGCGGAGGGGGTCACGGCCGGCTACGGCGGCGTCCCGGTGATTCGCGACGTGTCGATCGCCGTCGGGCCTGCCGAGATCGTGGCGGTGATCGGCCCCAACGGCGCGGGCAAGAGCACGCTGCTGAAGAGCCTGGTCGGGATCTTGCGCGTGACCAGCGGGCGGGTCGTTCTGGGTGACGGCGACGACGTCACCAACCGGCCGCCGGAAGAGCTGGCGCGGCGCGGCGTCGGCTACGTGCCACAGGTGAATGACATCTTCGAGCCGCTCACGGTTCTGGAAAACCTGGAGATGGGCGGATATCTCCTGCCCGCAGCCCGCATCAAGGAGCGGGTCGACGAGGTCGGAAAGGTCTTCCCCGCGCTGCCGCCGATGCTCAAGCGACGAGCCGACAAGCTGAGCGGCGGGGAGCGAAAGATGCTTGCCATCGCGCGCGTCCTGATGCTCGATCCGAAAGTCCTGATCCTGGACGAGCCGACGGCAAACCTGAGCCCCAAGCTCGCCGACAGCCTCCTCCACGAGCATGTGAAGCGCCTGGCGGGGGTTGGCAAAGCCGTGCTGCTCGTCGAGCAGCGGGCGCGCGCGGCGCTCGAGATCGCCGCCTGGACAAGCGTGCTGGTATCGGGGACGACGAGGCTGGAGGGCAGGCCGCAAGACCTGCTGCGCCGGCCGGACTTCGAGGAGCTGTTTTTGGGCGCCGGGCCGGCGAGGACGGCGCGTGAGGAATCGGACGAGAAGGAGAACGAAAAGTCATGAGACTGGTCACATTCCGTGTCGACGGCGGCTCGCGGCTTGGAGTGCTGCGGGAGCAAGACGAGGTGGTCGAGGTTGCCGAGCCCGGCGACATGCTGTCGCTGATCGACTCGGGTGAGGAAGGGCTCGCGGCCGCCAGGGCTGCGCTCTCCTCCTCGAAGTCGAAAGCACGCCGCCTCGCTGACGTCGAGCTCCTCTCCCCGCTTCCCGATCCGCGTGGCAACGTGATCGCGATCGGACGCAACTACCAGAAGCACGCCCAGGAAACGGCCGTCATCGAAGGCCGCGAGCCCAGCCCGCCGACCATCTTCACCAAGGCGATCACATCCCTGACGGAGCCGTTCGCCGACATCGCCATCGATCCGGCGATCAGCGACAAGATCGACTGGGAGGTGGAGCTCGCCGTGGTCATCGGCAAGCGAGGCGCCAACATCAAGCGCGGCAGCGCGCGGAGCTTTGTGTTCGGCTACACCGCCCTCAACGACGTCACCGCTCGTGACATCCAGAGCGGCTGGGGCGGCCAGTATTTCAAGGGAAAGAGCCTCGACCGCAGCTGCCCGACCGGTCCGTGGATCGTCACCGCCGACGAGATGCCCGAGACGCAGTCGCTGCACCTCCGCCTGCTCGTCAACGGCACGGTGAAGCAGGACGGGAACACGCGCGACATGATCTACCCGGTCGACGCGGTGATCGAGTGGGTCTCGGTCGGGATGACCATCCTGCCCGGCTCGCTCATCGCGACCGGCACGCCTGACGGAGTTGGGTTTGCGCGAACGCCGCCAGAGTTCCTGAATCCTGGCGACGTGATGGAGACCGAGGTCGAGGGTATCGGCACGATGCGCAACCGGATCGTGTCGGCCGCGAGAGATTGAAGAGCGGCCGCCCGCTGCGGGCGGCCGTTCAACTCTGAGTCGTCAGGAAGCGGCGATCGTCCAGATGCCGCGGCCGTGCGTGGCAGCGACAAGGTTGCCGTGAGGGTCTACCGTCAGCTGGTCGACCACCACGTTCGGCAGGTTGCTGCCGAACCTGGTCCAGGTCGCTCCATTGTCGGAGGACCTGAAGACTCCGAAGTCGGTCGCCGCATACAGGACGCCGCCGCGGAAGACGACGTCGTCCATCGGAACGTCGGGCAGGTTGCCGGAGCGGTTGGCCCAGGTTGCACCACCAGTCGTCGTCTCGAAGACGTGGCCGACGCCAGGGTCGTCCGGTCCGATCATCCACTTGCGCGAGTAGCCGGACAGCGAGATGTAAGCGTGGTTCGGGTTCGCAGTGTCGATGCGCACGCCGCTGATGTAGCGGTTGGGCAGGTCGGTGCCGCACCCTGTCCCCTTGGTGCAGTACTGAGCGGTCGGCTGCCAGCCTGCGCCACCGTTCTTCAACAGCACGATTCCAGCGTGGAACCCGGTGCCGCTGCCGAAGCTCACGTTGCAGGGCCCGCACCAGGCCGCCGCCACGTACTGCGTTTTGCCGACCGTGATCGCGTCGAGCGCTGTCACCTGGGAAGCGGCGTTGCCGCCAAGGGCCGTGCGGACGTCGAATATGTTCTGCCAGGCGCCCGGGGTGTTCGTCTCGGCGACACCCGATTCAGAGTTCCACACGATCGCTCCACCAGCGACCAGGTGAGCGGGGTTGGTGCGGTCCATACCGATCGGTGAGATGAAGCGCGGGTCGGGGTCTGGCGGGTTGATGAAGTGCCAGTTGGCGCCTCCGTCGCTCGACTGGAGCGCGGTCAGGCCGGTGTACTCGGTGATCACATTCTGCGATTTGGCGGGGTCGACGAGCGTATAGCCACCATCGCCGCCAAAGACCTGGACCGAGCTGACACTGATGGGGTTGTGGTTGTCGTCCTGAACCGTTGTCGGGGTCGTGAAGACCTTGTTGCTTCCGTTGTCCTGCAGGCCGCCGTAGATGATCGAGTCGCCGCTGCCGGCGGCCGAGTAATACTGCAGCGCGTCGAGGTGCTGGTTGTTGTTGGTCCAGCCGCCGCTCGAGTGATTGTCAAGCGACCTCGAATACACGCCGCCGTCGTTGCCCACGTAGAGCGTGCTGCCATTGATCAGCGCTGCGTGCTGGTCGGAGTGCGCCTGGTTGTGGTCGCACGTGCCCTCGAATGGCGAATAGGAGAAGCAGCTGAAGCCGAAGTTCCAGTACGGCGCGATGGTCTGCCACTTGCCGCCGCCGTTCTGGCTCTCGTAGACCTCCTCGAGGCCGAGATAGACGTGGTCCTTGTTCCCGGGGTCGACCGCCAGGAACTGGTTGTACCAGGCCTGGATCCCGGGGCCATAGTGCTTGGTTCCGATCCGCCTCCACCACTGCGCCGAACCGCTGTTGGCGAGCTGCTCGGACTGCGCGATCTGGGTCCACGGACCGTTCGGGTCGCCGTTGGCCGAAGCAAACGCGCCCGTGAGCAGCGTCTTGCCATTGGTGCCGACGTTCAGCAGGTAAGGGCTCTGGACGACCGCGTAGAGGCGATCGCCTGCGGCCGAAAAGGCCAGCGTGGTGCGACCTTCGTCCTGGTTGAGCGGCCAGCCTCTCGGGCTCGAGAGGTAAGTGAAGGTGGCACCGCCGTCATTCGACAGGTACAGGCCGTTGGTCGATGCGCCGCCACGATAGCCGGCCACCGCCAGGACCTGCTGGCCGTTTGTGCCCGGACGGACCGCCACGTCCGTGATCATGTTGCCGACCTTCAGGTTGACGTTGCCCGTGCAGGTTGCCGGGTCGCACGCCGGGTGAAGGGTCGACGTCCAGCTTGCCCCGTCCCACACGAACAGCCCGTGTGACGTCGCGGCCAGGATCTTGCTGCCGTTCTGGACGAGGCGGAAGATCAGGGCGCCGTTGAGCGCGGATCCGCCGATGCGGCTCCAGGTCGAGCCGCCGTTGGTCGAGGCAAGCACTCCGATCCCCGCGTAGCTGTCGGAGCTGGTGTTTGCCTCTCCGGTACCTGCGTAGAGGGTGTAGCCACCCGACTTCGGAACGACGAGGAGCGCTCCGATGGAGAGAGTGCCGGCGCTGTCGGTCACCGGCCCCCACGTCGTGCCGTTGTCGGTCGACTTCCAGACGCCTCCGTCAGCCGCGCCCGCAAAGAGCGCACCGTCAGGAGCCGCCGCGAGCGAGGTCATGCGGCCGCCCACCCAGCGGTCGCCCGCGCCCGAGTTGCTGAAGTTGCTCGTCGGGTCGATGTACTGAGGGCTGTCCGAGAAGTCGTTGCCCTGAGCACCCGGAAGGTTCGTCCGCTCGGTCCATGTCCCAGCGGTGACCGGCAAGCTCGACGCCTGACCGGCGACCGCCGCGTAAGCGTTCTGGTCGACCGCGCCGTTGGGCGCGAATCGCTGCGACGTGAACCAGTTGACCGCGTCCGCGGCGTCCTGGCTTTCCTGCCCGGCCACGTCATGAGGCGAGATAGTCCCGGCCAGCCCGGGCGTGATGCTGCCGACGAGGACCACGACGGCTGAAGCGACGACGAACAGGATTCGACGCATAGCACCCTCTCCACAACGGCACGCACCCCTGCGTGCTTCGGATGAAATGAACACTGCGGAGCCCCCCAGCCCACGCCCGACCATCGATTCTCAGTGACGCTTCTGGCCACTGTCAAGTCATGATCGGGATCAGGCGCCCACGCTAGGCTGAGGATGGTGTTCCGGACGGAATCATTGGCCGGCGTCCTTGTTGCGCTCGCGTCGCCGCTCCAACGCGACGGCGCTGTCGACGAACCCGCCGTCGCGCGGCTCGTCGAGCACGTCCTCGCCGGAGGCGTTCGCGGCCTGCTGGCGCTTGGATCGACCGGCGAGACAGCGTCACTGGATGAGATATCGCGCCGCAAGGTCCTCGACGCCGTCGTCAAAGCCGCCCATGGACGCGTTCCTGTGATCTGCGGCGTGGCGCAGAGCCACGTGTCGGCGTCGCGCGCCGAGATCGAGGCCGCCGCGACGCTAGGCGCCGACGCGGTGCTCGTGGCACCGCCCTTCTACTACCCGATGGACCAGCCAGGTGTGCTCGCCTTCTACCGGCAGCTCGCTGAGGATGCGCCGCTGCCGATCCTCCTCTACAACATTCCGCAGTTCACAAAGGTGGTGGTCGAGCCCGCCACAGTGGCCACGCTCGCGCGCGAAGGAACGATCACCGGGATCAAGGATTCGAGCCGTGACTTCGAATACTTCGAGGGACTGTGCATCGCGACTCGAGACCTGCCGTCGTTCCGAGTCTTCACGGGCAGCGACTCGATGCTCATCGCATCGCTTGCGATTGGCGGCGCGGGGACGATTTGCGGCGCGGGCAATATCGCACCGGCGCTCGTCGTGCGGATCTATGACGAGTACGTGCGCGGCGACCTCGAATCGGCGCGCAAAAGCCAGGATCGGCTGTTCGAGCTTGTGCTGGCCGTTCGCGCCGGAGTTTTCCCGCTCGCGATCAAGGCGGCTCTGCACATGCAGGGCATCTGCGAGCCATGGTCGGCGCCTCCGGTCCGCAAGCTCGACGAGCGCCTCGAGGCAGGGCTCAGGGAGCAACTGGCGAGGTCTGGACTTCTCCGAGACTAGCGGCCTGGAGGGTGAAGGGCCAGGCGCCGGGCGCATGGCCCACCCCCCGCAGCCTGTACGCGCCGGGCGACCCAGCTCCCGGCAGTCCGAATCATCGTTTGGGCGCGGTAGTCGAAACCAGCCGCAAGTGCATGATTTCCGCCTACTACATTTGTGGTACCAGGGCTTTCCGGTCGTTATCCTCGTCAAGTCTTGATCGTCTCCATCGGCGACCTCGTCCTCGACATCGCGATCGTGCCAGAAGGCCCGCTCCAGCCTGACGACGACTCGCCCGCCGCGATCACGATCGGAGGCGGGGGTCAGGCGGCGAACTTCTGCGCCTGGGCCGCGGCGCTGGGCGAGCCAGTTCGGCTTGTCACCCGGGTCGGGGATGACGAGTCGGGCCGCAGGCTGGTCGCCGACCTCGAGTCGCGGGGCGTCGAGGTTCGCGCCGTGTGGGCCGAGGAACCGACCGGAGCCATTGCGGTCCTCGTGGGTCCTGACGGACGCCGCGCGATGGCGACCCAGCGTGGCGCGAGCGTCGGACTCAGCCCCGGCGACCTCGAGGACGCGTGGTTCCGCGATACCCGGCTTCTCCATGTGCCGGGCTATTCCCTCTTCGTCGAACCAATCGCGGCAGCCACCCGGGCGGCGATCAGGGTGGTGCGCGAGGCCGGTGGAATGCTCGCGGTCGACCTTTCATCGGCCGCGGGCCTGCGCGCGTATGGACCTAGCCGGATGGCCTACGTTCTGGCCCGCCTCAAACCGGAGCTGCTCTTCGCCACCGAGCCTGAGGCTGACACGCTGGCCGTCCCGCTCGAAAGCCTGGCCCAGGTCCCCGTCCTCAAGCTGGGGGCGGCCGGATGCCGCGTGTTCGGCCACACGATCTCAGCGCCCGAGGTGAAAGCCCTCGACCCGACGGGCGCCGGTGACGCATTCGCGGCCGCGTTCTGCGTCGCGTGGCTGCGCGGGGCGCAGCCAGTCGAAGCCGCCGAGAGTGCTGTCCAGGCTGCGTCGCAGTCCGTGCTGCTCGTCGGAGCGCGCCCGAGCTGAGCGACGTACTTCAGGTTTCACCTGAGGTGGCCGCGGCCCTGAGGGCCGGCACGCCGGTGGTCGCGCTCGAGACGTCTATCGTCGGCCAGGGCCTACCCGCGCCACACAACCTTAAAGCTGCGCGTGGATGCGAGGCCGCGGTGCGGGAGGAAGACGCCGTGCCCGCGACCATCGGGGTGCTCGACGGCCGCGTCCGCATCGGACTCAACGATCAAGAGCTCCAGCGCATGATCTCGGACGCGATCAAGGTGAGCTCGCGTGACCTGGGGCCTGCCCTGGTCCAGGGCGCCGTGGGAGCGACAACGGTGGCGGCCACCGCGCGCGCCGCCTCGATGGCGGGGATCCGATTCCTCGCTACTGGCGGCATCGGCGGCGTGCATCGCGGGCACCCGGAGGACCAGTCGGCCGACCTGGACGAGCTCGCGCTTACCCGGATCGCGGTCTTTTGCGCCGGCGCCAAGATCGTCCTCGACCTGCGGCTGACGCTCGAACGGCTGGAGAGCCTTTCCGTGCCCGTGTTGGGATACGGCTGCGACGAGTTCCCTGCGTTTTATGCGCGGCGGAGTGGATGTCCGGTCAGCGGGCGCGTCGATGGACCTGACGAGACCGCAAGGGTCCTGGACGCAGCGTGGAAGACCGGCAGCCGAGGAGTCGTCGTCGCGATCCCGCCGCCGACAGAGCTCGACGGCGCCGAGGAGATGGCGTTACGCGCTGCGACCGAGATGCACGACGTGTCCGGAGGTGAGGTGACGCCTCGGCTGCTGGCGCGGATGGCCGAGCTGTCAGGCGGTCGATCGCTCGACGTCAACGTCGAGCTCGTGATCAACAACGCGCGGATAGCCGCCCAGGTGGCGAGGAGCTTTTCCGCTAGTCGATCGTGAGAGGGTCATGACGCCGGAGCTGAGATACGCGGATCTGATCCGGAAGATCGCCGGCGGTCCAGGAGTGACGAACCTCAGCCAGGGAAGGGGCTTCGGCTCGTCAGGGCAGCTCAAGATCGGCGGACGAATCTTCGCGATGCTGGTACGAGACCAGCTGGTATTGAAGCTTCCGCGCGAGCGGGTCGACCATCTCGTCAAGCAGGGCGAGGGCACGCATTTCGACGCCGGCAAAGGCAAGCCCATGCGCGAATGGTTCGTCCTCTCGCCCACATCGACCAAGCGCTGGCTGCCCCTGGCCCAGGAGGCAATGACTTTCGTGAAGGAGGAGAGCTGATGGAATCGCCCGCAGTCGCATTTGTTCGGTCTCACCTCGAGGCATGGAGCAACCACGACCTAGAGACGGCGCGCGGCAACCTTGCGGATGACGTGCAGTTCTTCAGTCCGGCTGGTCATCTGGTCGGAATCGAGGAGTACATGAACGGGCCAAGGGGGCTGACACAATTTGCAACCCAGGTCGTCCCCGGCAGCCTTCGTGTCATCGCCGCCGTCGGCGATGCTCGGAACGCGCTGGTCATGTACGAGGTGGACACCGAAGGCGGCCCGATCGGATCGAAGACGTTTCCTTCCGCCCAGACCTGGGTGCTCGACGAGAACGGCAAGATTCAGGTCGAGAGGATCATTTCCTACTCGGTTCCTCACATCGTCTGAGGGCTCGAGTTAACGGACGATCTTCTTTTTTGCCTTTGGCGCTGACATCAGGTCGCACCATGCGACTACGACCCTGGCCAGCTCAGCCTCGCGCGCGTTGACCTCGGCCACGCCTGCAAACCTCATGAAGCGGACGGCCCGTCCGGTGCCTTCCATGTGCGGGAACTTGCCCGGAATGGTGCCGCCGCGATTGAACATCAGGCTGACCGTCTTCTTGTCGTGCTGGACGAAGCTGGCGAAGTCTCCACCGCAGCGAAACGTCACGGTGCCGTACTTCGTGCCTTCGGTCATGCGCGGGTCGGCACGGAGGATGGCCTCGCGCACGCGCCGCAGGATTGCTTCCGCAGGCTTGCCGGCGAACCACCTCTCCGCCTCTGGGTCCTTTTTCAACCCCCTCAAGATAGAAAAACCGGCGGGTCTTGCGGCCCGCCGGTCCCGCTTGCTCTGGCTTTGTTAACGCTGGTTCGGGTCTGTGCTGAGGATGCCGAACGCCGCACCCTGCGGGTCGGTCAGGATCGAGAACCGACCACCGGGAAAGTCCGCCGGCGGCAGCATCTCCTGCCCACCAAGGTCGACCGCCTTCTTGTGCGCCTTGTCGACGTCGACCGCGCCGAAATAGACCATCCAGTAGGACGGGACTTCCTTCGGCACCATCGAGTTCATCTCCATGCCGCCGGCGATGCTTTCGTCGCCGAGCTTGAACTCGGTGTAGTCACCCTGGCCTTCGCCCATTGGAATGACCTTCTCGGCCCAGCCGAAGACCTTGTTGTAGAACTGCTTCGCCTTTTCGATCCCGCGAGCGTTGAGCTCCGCCCAGCCGTACGTGTTCGGCCTGCGAATCACTTCCATGCCGTGCATCTCATTCGGCTCCCAGGCCGAGATGAACGCTCCGCTCGGATCCTGGAACACGGCCATGCGGCCTGATTTCAAAACGGCGAACGGGGGCGCGATCACCTTGCCCCCCGCGGCCTCGACCTTTTTTGCCAGGGCGTCCGCATCCTTCGTGCCGATGTAGATCATCCAGGCAGACGGACCGTTCGGGTCCTGGGTCCCCCCAATGCCGGCCACGTCCTTCCCGTCCTGCTTCGCCAGCGCGTAGCCGCCGGCCTTCGGGTCAGGTTCGACCTCGACTTTCCAGCCGAAGAGCTTCGAGTAGTAGTCGCGCGACGCCTTGGGGTCGGTGCTCGAGAGATCGACCCACACCGGCGCATTCACGACGAATGTCTTCGCGTCTGCCATGTGCATACCTCCTGAATTCCGGAGCTGACGCGGCAAGCCCCATCTGGGGCCCCTCCACCCTCGAAATCCATTGTGCCACCGGCAGGTTAAGGCTCGCCAAAGGAATCCTGAAGGTTCGCTGAGCGTATGTATGAAGGCATGGTTGAAGCAGCGCCGGTCGACCTCGTCATCTTTTCGGATTATGTTTGACCCTGGTGCTATATCGACTCGGTTCGGGTCGAACAGCTGGAGCGCGAGGGGCTCGTCAACGTGACGTGGCTCCCTTTTGAGCTGAATCCCGCCGCGCCGGTCGAAGGCATTCCCCGCGACGTCTATTTTGGCCGCGCGCGATCCGAGGAGATGGAGTCTCGTCTGCAGACGATCGCGCAATCGGTCGGGCTCGAGATGCGCCACCGCGACGTGATCATCAACTCCCGCCGCGCCCTGGGCGCCGCTGAGCTCGCGCGCGAACGCGGCCTGTTCGACGAGATGCATCACGCCCTGCTCAAAGAGCACTGGGAAGGTACAGGCCGTCTCGAAGACGTCGACGACCTGGTGCGCATCGGGACCGGCGTAGGGCTCGACGCGGCCGAGCTGCGGACCTCAATCGAAGAACAGCGATACGACGCGGTCATCGACGAGAACCGCCGCGCCGCGGAGTCGGTCGGCATCAACGCGATACCCGCCCACATCTTCGGGAGGCGTTACCTCATCCTTGGCGCGCAGCCTTATGAGGTGCTGAGACAGGTGGTCGATCGGCTGACCGAACCGGAATGAGGATCGTCTCACTGCTGCCCAGCGCGACCGAGGCTCTGTTCGCGCTGGGCCTGGGCGATGAGATCGTCGCGGTCACGCATGAGTGCGACTTTCCCCCCGAGGCTGCGTTGCTGCCGGTCGTGACGCGCTCGACGCTCGACCTTGGCGGCCGCGCCAGCGCCGACATCGATGCGGCCGTCGCCCTGGCCGCCAGGGAAGGCCGGTCGCTCTACGAGGTCGATACCGATGCGATCCTGCGCCTCGACCCAGACCTCGTCGTCGCGCAAGACATCTGCGACGTCTGCGCAATTCCTGCGGACCAGGTCGCCGGCGACCTCGCCGGCGTGCCCATGATCAGGCAGCACCCACACACGCTGACGGAAGTGCTGGCCGACATCGAAGAGCTGGCCGATGCGTGTGGCGCCGACTCGCGACCTTTGATGTCGAGCCTGCGCCGGCGGATCGAGGCGGCTTCGCTGGAAGCGGCCGAGCTCCCGCGAGTCCGTGGTGTGTTCCTCGAGTGGATCGACCCGCCGTATCGAGCAGGCCACTGGACACCTGACCTCGTCTCCCTGGCCGGGATCGACGACCCGCTGGGGAGGCCTGGCGTGCCATCGGCCGCGCTGACCTGGGACAGCGTCAGGCTGGCCCAGCCCGGGCTGCTAGTCCTTGCGCCGTGCGGCTTCGACCAGGCCCGCGCCGAGAAAGAGGCGGACTCACTGCGCCGCCAGATTGATTCGGCCGGCGCCGGACGCGTCGTGGTGCTCGACGGCTCGGCTTATTTCAACCGGCCGGGACCACGCCTGGTGGACTCCCTCGAGCTCCTGGTCGCCGCCCGGACGAGAGGGATATCGCCGAGTTCAGAGGTTGACACCCGCCGTTTGGGCGACGCCTAATTTAAGGCGAGCCGGGCGTTTGGTCCGGGCCGCGGGGAGGAGTCGAAGATGAGACGAGTCGCGTTTGCCTTCATAGGGCTTCTGGTGCTTGCCGCCTGTGGCGGCTCGAGCGGAGGGACGAGCAACAGCGCGGGTACCCCGCAGCGAGGCGGCAGCGCGACGATCGCTCTCGAAAGCGAGCTGCGCACCCTCGATCCGCTCGACTCATCCCTCCTGGTCGAGCGCGAGGTCTTTTACAACATGTACGACGCCCTCTTCACCATTGACCCGTCGCTGAAGATCAAAGCGGGGCTGGTCAAGAACTGGGACGTGTCCGACCCGCTTAACTACAAGTTCACGCTGCAGTCGGGCGTCCAGTATCACGACGGTACGCCTTTCAACGGGCCGTCTGTAAAAGCCAACATCGACCGCTACAAGACGGCCGCCAACTCTCGCCGTAAGTCCGATCTGTCCAGCGTGAAGAGCGTCGAGGTCGTCGACGACACCCACGTCATCTTCCACCTGAGCAAGCCCAACGCAACGCTGCTCGCCACGCTGGTCGACCGCGCCGGCATGATGGTCTCGCTCGATGCCGTGGCCAAGGGCGGCGCCAACTTCTCGCTCGCTCCAGTGGGAGCTGGCAGTGGTCCGTTCGAGTTCGTCGAGTGGAAGCGCAACGATCACCTTACCTTGAAGAAGAATCCAAGCTATTGGAGGTCTGGGCTTCCCTACCTTGACGGCGTCACGTACCGAGCGATTCCCGACGTCAACGCCATCGTGGCCGCGCTGAAGACCGGTGACATAGATATCGCGCGCACGATCGGGGCTAAGGACGTAGCCGGGGTCAAGGCGAACTCGAGCCTGACCTACCGTGACATGCCGGCGATCGGATTCAACGGTTTCGAGTTGAATGCGGGAGCCCCGCCCTTCAACGACCTTGCAAAGCGCCAGGCGGTCGCGCTGGCCGTTGACCGATACTCGATCCTGAAAAACATCAACTTCAACATCGGCGTCGTGGCGTATGGACCGATACCACCCTCGAGCTGGGCATTCGATTCGAGTGAGAAGGTCTTCGACCACGCTGACATTCCGAAAGCAAAGTCGACGTCGACCGGTTTCACCTTCACATTCAAGACGACCTCTGACCCGGTCAACCAGCAAGCGGCCCAGCTCCTCCAGTCAGAGTTGGCGCAGGCTGGGATCACCATGCAGATCCAGACTGAAGAGTTCGCGACGTACCAGCAGGAATGCGCAAACCACCAGTTCCAGGCCTGCAACGTGAACTGGTCCGGCAGGATCGACCCCGACGGCAACATGTACGCCTGGTGGCACACGGGCGGCGACTTCAACGACAGTCTGTATAGCAACTCTCAGGTCGATGCCTGGTTGGACGACGCTCGCACCAATGCCGACCAGAGCAAGCGGAAGCAGGACTACGACAGCGCGCAGAAGCAGATCGCGCAAGAGGCGCCTTACGTTTTCACCACGTTTGGAGTCAGCGCGCAGATCTCTGACACCAAGATCCACAACTTCACTCTCTATCCCGACCTGATGATCCGGATGGCGGAGGTCTGGAAGGGCTAAGCACGCAACCAACCCGGTGCCGGAGGTCTGAGGCCAGGAATTGACCGTTTACATCCTCCGGCGCCTGCTGTTGATGCTGCCGGTGGCGTTCCTGGTCACCGTGGGCGTGTTTCTGGTCATCCACCTCAGCCCCGGCGATCCCGCACTGATCATCCTGGGCGAGGATCGGTCGCCGCAGGCGATCGCGCAGATCCATCAGGAGCTGGGCCTGGACAAGCCCCTCTACGTCCAGTATGTGATCTGGTTGGGCCACATCGTGCGCGGCGATTGGGGGCGCTCGATCACGACGCACCAACCGGTCGCAATCGCGATCACCGAGCGCCTGCCGGCTACGTTCGAGCTCGGCGTCACCGCGCTCGCGTGGTCCCTTCTGGTGGCGATCCCGTTGGGCACCATCGCAGCTGTCCGGCGGGGCTCCGTCGCCGACCAGCTCGCCAGTGGGGTCACGGTGGCCGGCGTTTCGATCCCCAACTTCTTCATAGGGATAGTGCTGATCTTTGTGTTGTCGGTATCCCTGCGGCTGTTCCCCTTCGGGGGCTACGTCCCCTTCTTCCAGGATCCGCTGGAAAGCCTGCACCACGTCGCGCTTCCCGCCATCGCCCTCGGCACTGCCGGGGCGGCGATCAACATGCGGTTCACGCGCTCATCGATGATCGAAGTGCTCAGCCACGACTACATCCGCACCGCATGGGCGAAAGGAGCCTCGTGGCGGCGCGTCGTCTTTGTGCATGCGTTGAAGAACGCGCTGATCCCCGTCGTGACGATCGTGGGTCTCCAGATCGGTGGAATCATCGAAGGAGCAGTCGTGACCGAGACGGTGTTCACGTGGCCGGGCGTGGGGCGGCTGGCAGTCGAGTCGATCTTCAATCGCGATTACACGGTCGTCCAGGGCATTGTGCTGCTCGCGGCCTTCTCTTACATGAGCGCCAACCTCCTGGTCGACCTGGTCTACGCCTGGCTCGACCCCCGAATCTCATACGCATGAGCAACGCACCTGCGATAGTCGCCGCTCAGGAACCCACGGTGCGCGCGCGGGTCGCCTTGCTCGAGCTGGTCCGCACGCACAGGAAGGTCGCGGCAGCCATCCTGCTCGTCGTATTCCTCTTCCTGATCGCGATCCTCTCGCCGGTGATCTCGCCCCACGACCCCCTCGCGGTGAACGCCGACAACTCCTACCTCCCGCCGCTAAGTCCAGGCCACGTCTTGGGCACGGACGAGCTCGGACGCGACCTGCTGAGCCGCGTGCTCTGGGGATCGCGCGTCTCACTCCCTGTGGCTTTTGTGGCCGTCGCCGTGGGGCTGTTGGGAGGCGGGCTCATCGGCCTGGTGAGCGGCTATGCGGGTGGGATCGCTGACCTTCTGCTCATGCGACTCGTCGACGCGCTGCTCGCCTTCCCTGGCCTCATCCTGGCGATCGCAGTCGTGGCCGCGCTCGGACCTGGGCTGCGCAATGCGATGATTGCGATCGGCATCGTCGCGATTCCCGTTTACGCGCGACTGGTCCGGGCCGTGGTGCTCCAGTTGAAGCAGCTGGACTTCGTGGTGGCAACGAGATCGCTCGGCGCCACTCCGCTGCGGATCATCCTGCGGCATCTGATCCCGAACATGCTGAACCCCGTGATCGTCCAGGTTTCACTTTCGGCGGGCTTTGCCATCCTCGCCGAAGCAACTCTGTCCTTCTTGGGACTGGGCGCGCAGCTCCCAACTCCGGATTGGGGCCAGATGATCAACTCGGGCGCTTCATTTCTGAGTAACGATCCCTGGCTTGCGATCGTGCCGGGCACGGCGATCTCAATCACCGTCTATAGCTTCAACCTTCTCGGAGACTCGCTCCGCGATGCGCTCGACCCCAGGCTCCGCTCCTGATCGCCTTTCCCGCCACTGGTCGACTCACTCGAGCCGTGTCGCCAGCCGCTAGGATCGAAACATTCGGAGCAGCGACTCTTCTGCATTGGCGAAGAGTCGGCGTAAGCCCTCTTCGCTGGCGCTCAGCTTCGCGCTGCGGCCCACCATCTTTTCGTCGAGCAGCCCGGCTTCACGGAGCACCTGCACGTGAGCGCTGACCGTGGGCTGTGAAATGTTGAACTGCCGCGCGATCTCTGTAACCGAAGCCGCATCGCGGGCGAGTCGCAGCAGGATCGCCAGCCTCGTCGGATCCGCCAGGGCCTTGATGCTGGACGAGATCTCCGCCGCCACCTTCTTGTATGAACGCTCAGCGTGACGAATGCCACGTCCGACATACATGGCCCCGTCGAGCTCGATGACGTGGATCTTGCCGCCAAACCAGCAAGGCGTGAGTACCAGCTTGCCCTCCGCGGCTGCGGCGTCGGCGACAGCATCGAGATCGGGTCTGGCCGGCCAGAGTTGCGGGGACTGCAGCAGCTGCCTGTAAGCGGTGCCTTCTTCCAGGGCCCGGGTCCAGCGTCGCGCCTCGACCAGAACGGCAGGGCGGCCCTCCCGTTGCCACTCGTCCCCGACGGAGCCCCAGAGGACCTTCAGCAGCCCGACATATCGCTTGCGGTGCTCTGGATCGGTGCGCAGCCTCTCCAGCCGCTCGCGCACAACCTGAACCTCGGCGGTGCTTTCCGAGATCAGGGACGGAAGTTCAGAACGATCTGCGATTGACTCCTCGATGCGGTCGAAGAAGCGATCCAGGTTGACATCGAGCAGGGTGCCGGCGCGATGGGCCAGGACGATCAGCTCGGTCGAGTACTGCGGCACACCATCGTTCCGCAGCCGGGTCAGCTCGGGGCCAAGCCGGCGCCGCTGAGGCTCCAGTGAAGCGAAAGCTCCTTCGTGTTCGTGGTCAGCCTCCACAAAGTGCATGACCCACATCAGCTCCAGGGCAGCCGAGGGCGCAACGGGCGTGGCGGCCGGCAGCTTCTCCTCCATCGCTGGCATAGATGCACGACTATGTTAACAGGGTTGGTCGAGAGGGTCTTATTAGGGTTAAACCTATTTAGACCGCCAAAGGGCTATAATCGGGAAAATGGATCCGTACAGCGCAGAGTCTTTCATGCTCGAGCGGCACCGCGCCATGGCGAGCGCAGCAGAGCGACGCGCTCGGCTCACGCCGGGCGGCCCTGTACCAGTCCGGCTCTGGGCTGCAGCACGCCTGCGTTTGCTGGCCGACCGGCTGGACGGAGCGGCGATAGCCCGCAGTCAGCGGCCGACCGCGTAGGCCTGGCCCCCACGCGGGTTGGCGGCAGCCGCGAGGATTCCGGTCTCAGGGTCCACTCCAACGGCGCATGTACGGCCGAGCGACCATGCCTGCGCCTCCACGATTTCGTGACCCCGCCGCCGCAGCTCCTCCAGCACACCGGGCGCCATCGGTTCGGAGTGCACCCGTCCTGGATTCGCCTCATGAGGCGCGAACGAGCTTGGGAAGTGCGTGGTGTGGAACATGGGTGCGTCGATCGCCGCCTGGAGGTCGTGGCCGAACACCGCGTGGGCGAGGAAGAACTCGAGCGTCCACTGGTCCTGCTGGTCCCCGCCCGGCGTGCCGAACGCGAGGCGGGGTGCGCCATCGCGCAGGGCGAGCGACGGGCTCAGCGTGGTCCGCGGCCGCTTACCTCCTTCCAGGTGGTTGGGATGCTCGGGGTCGAGGTTGAACATCTGGGCGCGCGTGCCGAGGCAAAAACCGAGGCCCGGAACCACCGGCGAGCTCTGCAGCCATCCGCCGCTTGGCGTGCACGCGACCAGGTTGCCGTGACGGTCGGCGACCGCAACGTGGACGGTGTCGCCGCGGACCGCACCGAGAGATTGCGATCCGGTGCCAGTCCAATGTCCTGGGCTCACTTTCTGCGCCGCGCGTCGCGGGAGGCGTTGCTCAATGCCGCCGGGTCGCCCAGGCCTCAGCTCGAGGGAGGCCATATCGGTCACGAGGCGGCTCCGCTCGTCCGCATAACCGCGCGACAGCAGCTCGTCGAGCGGCACTCGCGCGAAGTCGGGATCGCCGTACCACGCCTCGCGGTCGGCAAACGCTAGCTTGGCGCACTCGATGACGAGATGGATGTGCGCGGCGGAGAGAAAGTCGGTCGCGCCGATGTCAAGTGGTCGAAGCAGGCGCAGCTGCTGGAGGAAGACAGGTCCCTGGCTCCAGGGGCGGCATTTGGCGACCGTCCATTCGTTGAAGTCAACTGTCAGCGGCGCTTCGCGTCGTGCCTCGAAGGCGGCCAGGTCACCTGCGTTCAGCAGGCCGCGATGGGCTGTCCCGGAGCTGTCCATGAATTCGTTGCGGCAGTGACTCTCCACGGCCTGGGCAACAAATCCCGAATAGAAGGAGCGCCGCGCCGCCTCGACTTGCTCCTCCCTCCCGGACGCCGATGACTCAGCGTCGTGCACCAGCCGGCGGTAGGTGGCCGCCAGGTCGCGGTTGCGTAACCGCTGCCCAGCGCGAAGAGGACCGTGCTCGAGGTACACCGCTGCCGAGCTCGGCCAGTGCTCGCGAAACAGCGGCTCGACCATCTCGATCGTGTCGACGATGCGCGGCAACAGGGGATAACCCGACTCCGCATATCCAATCGCGAATTGCATGACCTCGGCGAGCCGCCAGGTCCCGTGGTCTCGCAGCAGGGTCATCCACCCGCCGAACGCGCCAGGCACACATGCCGCGACGAGTCCGGTGCCCGGCACCTCGCCAAGGCCCATCTCGTGGATCCGATCGATCGTCGCTGACGATGGAGCCGGACCCTGACCGCAGATCACCTCCGGCTTACCGCGCGTGGCGTCCCACAGGATGATCGGCACCTCTCCCCCGAGACCGTTGAGGTGCGGTTCCACCACCTGCAAGACGAAGCCCGCGGCGACGGCGGCGTCGAACGCATTGCCGCCCCTCTCGAGCACGGCCATCCCGCACTGCGACGCAAGCCAGTGGGTTGAGCTGACCACTCCGAAGGTGGCCTTGAGCTCAGGCCGGGTGGTGAACTCCATCGCAGGCTTTAAGGCTACTGTCTGATGGATGAATCAATTCTTCGAGGCTCTCGGACAGGAGTGGGTCGAGGCGGCGCAGCGACGCGGCGCCACGATCACCAGGCCGGTGCTCGACTCTCGAGTAGCCCTGGAGCTGCTCGAGCTTGCCCGGGTCGCGGCTCACACCCAGGAGCGGCGTTTCGCCCCGCTTACGTGTTACCTGGCAGGCGTCGCGGCCGAGCAGCTGAAGCTGGCCATCCCCGACATCGACGAAGCCGCGTTGGCGGAGTTCATCCAGGAGGTCCGGCAGAAGCTGGAGACAGAGGCTCCAGGATCTACCTGACGCTGATCACGGGCAGCTGGCGAAAGCTCTGGACCGCGACGCGAGCGGCGATCGCCGACGCGACCCTGCTCAAGGCCTGGGCGCCGGCTGTGTCGGGCCTCGAGGTCACTACCGGCACGCCTGCGTCTGCCTCTTCCCGGATCGCGGACTCGATGGGAACCGCGCCCAGGAAAGGCACCCCAAGGCGCCTGGCGGCACTTTCCGCCTGGCCATGGTCGAAGACGTGGTGCTCCTCACCGCAGTGGCTGCAGACGAACCAGCTCATGTTCTCGATGAGCCCCAGGGCGGGCACGTTGAGCCCGCGAAACATCTGCAGTGCCTTTAGCGCGATCCTCATCGCCGCCCCTTGCGGTGTGCACACTATCGCCACTCCGGACAGCGGGACGGACTGCGCCAGCGTGAGCGACGCATCACCCGTGCCCGGTGGAAGATCGACGATCAGGTAGTCGAGCTCGCCCCACAGGACGTCGGTGAGCATCTGCTCGATAGCGCGAGCCACCATCGGCCCGCGCCACACCATGGCTTTGTCGGCTCCCGCCAGCAAGCCGATCGAGATCATCTTCAGGCCGAAGGCCTCGAGCGGAATGAGCTTCATATCCCGCACCTGGGGTGAATCGCCTGCGCCCAGCATCCCTGGCACGGAAGGACCGTATATGTCGGCGTCGAGAAGGCCGACCCTCGCCCCCGCCAGCTGGAGGGATGCCGCGACGTTGACAGCGATGGTCGATTTGCCGACGCCGCCCTTGCCCGAACCAACAGCGATGACGTGCTTCACGCCGGGAATGGCGCCCGTGTGCGACGCGCCGTTGAATGGCACGCGGACATTCGCGGTCATGCGAAGGTCGACCGCGGTCACGCCCGGCATGCCGCCGACGAGGTCGCGCGCCATCGACTGAAATCGGTCCCGCACCGGACATGCCGGGGTCGTCAGCTCGAATGTGAAGGTCACCTTGCCCTCGTCTGTGATCGCGAGGTCCTTGATCATGCCCAGGCTGACGACGTCGCGGCCGAGGTCAGGGTCCTTGATGGCGGACAGCACCGCCAGGACGTCTTCCCTACTGGGCACTGAAGATCACCGCAGCCCGCAGCGCGACGACGCCCAGCAGAACGAGGAGCGAGACAACGATTGTGTCCATGCGGACACCGGCCACAACGGCCGACCCGCCTGAAGCCTGGACCCGAAAGTGTCCGCGGGCCTCGACCAGCGAGGCGGCGATACCAATGATCGCGAGCGCCCAAAGTGCCAGCCACGGCAGGACCCGAGGAATGTCTCTGGATGCGCCGATCGTGGCGAAGAACACGATGATCAGCACGAGCTCCAGCGCCGAGAAGTAACCGTCTGCCTGGTGCAACCGGGCGATGCTGTAGGCGGCCTCCGGCCGATAACGCATCAGGAGTGCGATAAGCGCCGCCGCACCGCTAAGGCCGGAGGCGAGAAACAGGCCCCCCAGCGACCAGGTGTCGCTCCAGATCGGTTGGTTGCTGACGCTCAGCAGGACACCTGTGTAGGAGGCGATGAAGATTCCGAACACCGCCCCGACCACGTTGAACGCGCGATTCAACACCAGCGGTAGGAGCGGTTTGCCCCGCCGGTCGCTGAGCCAGGCGTCGACCGCAGACACGAACGCGAAAGCGCCGAAGACGAGAAGGCCCCAGGCGCCCACAGACATCGGCGACCAGTACTTGAAATTGAGCCCAGTGTCACCGGGCGTCACATTGACGAGCATGTGCCAGAAGCGCGTCCAGCTCACGCCGAGGTCGGCTGTCAGCAGGATTGGACAGATTACCGTCGCGGGAAGGCTGACGTAAAAACCGACCCTGGCCGCAGGTTCGTCACGCGGGTCACCCGACAGGCGGAGGAGCGTCGCCACGACGTAAGCGCCGCCGGCGAGGCCGGCGAACAGGAAGTAGAAAAGGATGTACCACGTCCACTGAGGGGCGCGCACGAAATGCTCGGCGAGGAACAACATCTACCCTGTCACCCGCCGCCTCAAGGCGACCAGGCCCGCGACGACAGCGAGCACCGCCGTCACTGCCGCGCCGACATACCCGCCGAGGTCGTTCCGGCTTGGAAGCTTCGCGTCGGCGGGGCTCGGCAGGCCGTAGGTCTCGGGTTTGTCCATGAGAAGGAAGAAGGCGTTCAGGCCGCCGTAGACCTTGTCGTCCCGGCCGTACAGCTGGGCCTGAGTCACACCCTGGCTTTGCAGCGCCGCCAGTCGGACGTCCGCCGCCTGCTGCAGCTCGGCAAGCGGTCCGAACTTGATCGACTGCGTCGGACAGGCCTTCGCGCAAGCCGGCTCGAGACCTCCCTGCAGCCGGTCGTAACACAGCGTGCACTTGTGCGCGGTACCCGTCTGCTGGTTCATGCCGATCACGCCGTACGGACACGCCGCGATGCAGTTCCGGCAGCCGTTGCACACATCCTGCTGGATGAAAACAGTGTTGAACTCTGTCCGGATGATCGCCCCGGTCGGACAGACCTCCATGCAGCTTGCCTGTTTGCAGTGCTTGCAAACGTCTGACATCAAGAGCCACGCGGTGCCATCGCCTGTCGTGGCCGGTTGGTCCGGAACATGCTCGATGAACTTCACGTGACGCCAGTTCTGCGCGTCAAGCTGCCCGGTGTTGTCGTAGCTGTCCGCGAGGAAGGCGGGCCCGTTACCCTGCAGCTGGTTCCACTCTTTACACGCAACCTCGCATGCCTTGCAGCCTATGCAAATGCTGGTGTCGGTGAAAAAGCCGTACGACTCGCCGGCTTTGATGGTCGCCACGCTCAAAATCCCATCAGGTTGGTGGTGACCTTGGTCAAACCGCGGTCGCGGGCGTAGAGGTCGAGCGGGATGGCCGCGAGCTCATCGACCACAGGGACCGCCTGCGGGTCCGAGGCCAGATCGACGCTGAGGAGGTACCGCATGCAGGAATCGCATGCCTCGACTCGCATGTGCGGAAACAGCGCCGGATGATGGGCCGCCGGCGCGCCGCCGTGGGGCAAGCCACGCACGAGGCTCCCCCGCTCGCCGGAGGTCGTGCCACGCTCGCTGAAGATGGAGAGCCTCGCGCTCGAGTCCTCGCCGCAAGCGGCGCAGGTCATCCGCGGGTAACCCCAGGTCGCGCCGCATCGGGCGCACAGGAGGAAGCGGGGACCGGTCGCCAGGTCGTCCTGCGCCTGGGCGAAATAGCTCAGCTGCGGCGGTCCGCCGCAATCGGGGCAATGCCGGGCGTCGTGCGGTCCTACGCAGGCTGCCCGCGTTTCCGCGCCAGCTGCCTCCAAAACCGGGCCGAGCGAGGCGCGGGCGAGAAAACGGTCGACCTCGGGCTGGTCTTCGTTCCGGATCCACCTCTCGACGATGTCGCGTGGATCCTGGCTCTCCAACCGGTTCATGAGATCCGAGCGCATCCGCTCGGGCCCGGTGGAGACGCTCACATCGAGCACGCTCGGAACCACCACCTCGGCGACGTAGGAGGCGAGGCTCGCTGCGGGAGGCGACGCCGCCGCGGCATCGCGATAGGCACTCTCCTGGACAGAAAGCAGCGCGCCGTAGAAGTCGAGCAGCTGGCGGGCGAAGCCCTGGCGGACACGCAGCTCGCCGACGCGCCGTCTGCGCTCGGTCCAGACGTCACTTGCAGTCAGAGCGACAGGCATCAGATCTTCTCCAGGTTGACGAGGAACGCCTTGAATTCGGGGGTCCGAGCGTTGGCGTCGCCGACGAACGGCGTCAGGGCGTTGGCGAGCCAGTAGCGCCCCTTGCTTGGGTCACTGTCTGCGGCCGGACCTACGTAGCCCCAGTGAATCGGGATCCCGATCTGGTAGACCTTCTGCCCCGCGACCGTCATCGGACCAAGTCGTTTGGTAACCAGTGCCAGGACCTCGACCTTGCCCCGTTTCGAGCTCACACGAACGTGGTCGCCGCTCTTGATGCCCTTGCTGCTCGCCAGCTCATATGGGATCTCGACGAACGGCCTCGGCTGAAGCTGCACGAGGTGCGGGACGTGCTGCGTGACGTAATGCTCGTGCTCGGTCAGCCGGTAGCTGGTGGCGATGTAAGGGAAGTCGGTCGGAGTGCCGAAGCGATTTGGCCTGCCCGCGGCCTGGTCGTAAAGGAACGCGACGGGCGAGGCCGAGTTGGCCTTGTGCAGCGGGTTGGCCACCGGAGACTCGATCGGTTCGTAGTGCTCTGGGAACGGCCCGTCGACCATGCCGTTGCTGAACAGCCTGCCGACCCCTTCGCCGTTCATGATGAAAGGCAACCAGGACGCAGGATCGCGCGGGTTCATGGTCGGCGGGTAGTCGGGCACGTCTCCCACCCATTTGCTGCCGTCCCAGGTAATGCCGGGTCGCGCCGGGTCCCAGGCTTTGCCGTCGAGGTCGGCCGACGCTCGGTTGTACATCACGCGGCGGTTCAG
The DNA here is from genome assembly GCA_005880915.1 of Chloroflexota bacterium. Lineage (GTDB taxonomy): Bacteria > Chloroflexota > Dormibacteria > Dormibacterales > Dormibacteraceae > 40CM-4-65-16. The sequence continues at coordinate 33,634 of VBIW01000050.1, forward strand.
CGGCCAGCTCCATGACCAGTTGGGATAGAAGCCCATTCCCGTCGGATCGTTGGCCTTCGGGTCCTGAATGCCCTGGCGGCGCTTCATCAGGTTGCCCGCGTCCGGATAGCTTCCGGTGTAGATCCAGTCGCCCGTGGTCGTGGTGCCATCGTCTTTGAGGTTGGCGAATGTGGTCAATTGCTTCCCGGTGGACAGGTCTTTGCCGTTGATCTCCTTTGCGATCTCGTCCAGGTCCGGCTTGAGTGAGTCCTTGTAGTCGAAGGTGAGGCTCATGATCGGGTCGGGGAACTTGCCGCCCTGCGTCTTGTAGAGCGCCTTCACACGCTGGAAGAGGTCGGCCAGGATCCAGTGGTCGTGGCGGGCCTGTCCCTGGGGTGGCAGGACCTGGTCTTTCCACTGCGACCACCGTCCGCTGTTGACGAACGATCCCTCCTTCTCTATCCAGTGCGTCGCCGGGAGCATGAAAACCTCGGTCTTGACCTGGCTCGCGTCGACACCTGGCGCGTGCCAGAACTCGGAGCTCGTAGTGGGCAATGCGTCCATGACCACCAGCCACTTGAGGTTGCCGAGCGCATCTCGCACCTGGTTCGTATCCGGGCCGATGCTGGCCGCGGTCATGCCCGAGAGCATCACCCCTTCCATCTTGCCTTTGAGCGCCTGGTCGTAGATGGTCATCCACGACGCGTTGGAGGCCGGCTTGGGTACGAAATTGAATGCGAACTCGTTGTCCTTGGTCGCCGCGGCCCCGTACCACGCCTTCAGCGTGCTGACCATGAACTTGCCGTAGTTGAGACCGAAGAAGTTCCACGAGTTCTTGTCCGACTTCTTTGGCGCGCTCTGGGCGACGTAGTCGGCAATCGTTTTCTGTCCCGGCGCGGGGATCTTCAGGTAGCCCGGCAGGATCTCCCACGAGATCGCGTGGTCCGTATTGCCCTGGATGTTGGCGTGGCCGCGCTCGGCGTTCATACCGCCGCCCGGGCGGCCCATATTGCCGAGCAGCAGCTGCAGCACGGCGCCCGAGCGGATGAGCTGTCCGCCCGTGGTGTGATGCGTGAGACCGACCGCGTACACGATCGTCATCACCTTGTCGGGCTTGCCCATTTGACCCACCAGGTCCGCGACCTTGTTGAAGTCGGCGACCGGGATGCCTGTGATGCTCGACACCATGTCGGGTGTGTACCGCGCGTAGTGGGCCTTCATCAACTGAAAGACCGACCTCGGGTCCTGCAGGGTCATGTCCCGTTTCGCGAATCCCGTCGCGGAATCCGTGTCGTAGCTCCAGGACGAGATGTTGTAGGTGCGGGTCGCCGCGTTGTAGCCGGAGAAGAGGCCGTCGGTGAACGCGTAGCCGTCCTTGACGAGGAAGGACGCGTTGGTGTAGTTGCGGACGTATGCGTCGTGGAAGAGGTTGTTCTGCAAGACGTGGTTGATCAGGCCGCCGAAGTAGGCGACGTCCGACCCTGTGCGGATGCGCAGGTACATGTCGGCGACGGCCGAGGTACGCGTGAAACGCGGGTCGGCGTGGATGATCTTCGCGCCGCGGTCGAGCTTGGCCCGCATGAACCACTGGAAGCCGACGGGGTGCGCCTCAGCAGGGTTGGCCCCGTTGATCAGGATCAGGTCGGCGTTCTTGATGTCGCGCCAGTGGTTGGTCATCGCTCCCCTTCCGAATGTGGCGGCCAAACTGACCACCGTGGGGCCGTGTCAAACCCTGGCCTGTTGCTCTAGATGGACCAGTCCCAGGCCGCGCATCAGCTTGGTGGCGAAGTAGCCCTCCTCTGAGCTGAACGCGGCGCCTCCGGCGAAGGCGATGCCTTCGCAACGGTTTACGGTGTTGCCGTTGCCATCCGTAGTGACGAAGGTGGCGTCGCGGGACGCCTTGATGTTCTGCGCGATCTTGTCCAGCACGAAGTCCCAGGAAACGCTCTTCCAGCCGGTCGCGCCGGATGCGCGGTACTGTGGCGACTCGACGCGCCGCGGTGATGTCGCTAGCTGCATCGCGGTTGCCCCCTTGGGACACAGGCGGCCTTCGTTGATCGGACTGTCCGGGTCGCCTTCGATCTGGAGCAGCTGGGTGGTCCCGTCGCTGTTCTGCCTCGTGTATGCAACGAGCGAGCAGCCGACCGCGCAGTAGGGGCAGATCGAATGCAGCTCCTTGGCACCGGCGATCCGCAGGCTCTGCTTGATCTTGGTCGACTCGGCGAATGCGATGTCGAAGCCGAGGCCGGTGGCAGCAAGCGCGCCGGCGCCCGCAGTTCCGACCTTGAGGAATTCCCGACGTGAGACGGTCGGCAAACCCATCCCCGAGCGCCTCGAAGCTAACTTAGGCCCAGGTTCCTGTCAAGTTTCAGCCTGTTGACATCAACAGGTCGCTGCGGTCTTCGGGCTCGGGGTTGCGCAGCAGATCGATCAGGCGGGGGTCCCATGGAACTATCACGCCTGTCACGCCGGCCGCTTCCTGGTCGCGCATCGTGGCGGCCCACGATTCACGGTCGGCCGGCATGGGGATGGAGATCCACGTCTCGTCTACCGGGTGTCCGACCGCCGACCGGCCCCGGCTGAGCCTCTGCAGGATCGGCTCGACCTCGACGTCGGGCAGCAGCAGCTTGATGCGATGGGTGACGGCGGCGATTGCGCCCAGGAGAATCCGCTGCTCGATCCCGTCGCCTTCGAGCCCGATCATCTCTGCGCCCGCGGCTTCGAGCGCTCGCACGTCGACGAGGAGGTCGGCGGCGTCGCCCATCTCGCCCGGCATGATGACCGCGACCTTGATCACAAGGTCACAAATCTAGCGTGGTGTTTTCACCTTGGCGAGGTGCTCGATCGATTCGCGGAACGACCGGGCGAACGTCTCCACGCCCTCATCCTCGAGCTCCTGCGTGATGGCCGCGAGGTCGATGCCGTTCATCGCGAGCTGGTCGAGCACGCGACGGGCTCCGTCGACGTCCTGCTGCAACGTCAATGCCACACGCCCGTGGTCCCGGAACGCCTGGAACGTCGCCAGTGGCATGGTGTTGATGGTCGCTGGGCCGATCAGCTCCTCCACGTACATCGTGTCGCGGTAACGGGGGTTTTTGGTCGAGGTGCTTGCCCAGAGACAGCGCTGAACCGACGCCCCCGCCTCACGAAGGCTGTCCCAACGTGGTCCCGAGTGAAGTTGCGTGAACATCTCATAGGCCAGCTTCGAGTTGGCGATGGCGGCGCGGCCGAGCAGGGCATCCAGGTCCGGCCTTCGTGGTCCGTCGACCTGCGCCATCTTCCTGGTCAGCTGCTCGTCGACCTTGGTGTCGACTCTGCTGACGAAAAAGCTCGCGACGCTGTGGACTCGACTCAGGTCACCGCCCTTCTTCCAGAAATCTTCGAGTCCGCCAAGAAACGCCTCCACGACCTTGACGTAGCGCTCGATCCCGAAGATCAGCGTGACGTTGATGTTGACGCCCTCGCCGATCATCGCCTGGATCGCCGGCAATCCTTCCGGCGTGGCCGGGATCTTCACCATCACATTGCGTCGCCCACACCTTCGCGCCAGCTCGCGCGCCGCCTCGATTGTGCGATCGGTGTCACCGGCGATCTCGGGCGATACCTCGATGCTGACGAAGCCATCGCCGCCGTGTTCCCGGTCGAATATCGGTCGGAAAATGTCAGCTGCGGCCTGGACGTCTTCGATGAGCAGGTCCCACAGGATCGACTCTGCCTTTTGGCCGCGGTCCAGCCGCAGCGCCACGTCGTCGGCGTAAACGTCCGAGCTCTCGAGTGCCTTCGCGAAGATGGTTGGGTTGGCGGTTACCCCGCTCACCCCGGCGTCACGGTAGCGGGCAAGTTCGCCGGCGCGGATCATTGCCCGGTCGATCTGGTCGAGCCAGACGCTCTGACCCAGGCGCTTCAGCTCGGCGATCGGATTGGTTTTTTCCATGCTCTACCCCTTAACAATGAAACGTCGCGGGGCGACCCTTTACTCCCCATACTCGCCGTATGACCGATCGGGAAGCTACGCAAGCGATCCAGGACCTCATGCCCCTCGCAGTCACGTTTGGATTGCGAGCCGAAAGCTATTCGGCGGACCAGGTCGTTCTCTCGATGGATTGGGCCCCGTCCCTCTGCACGGCCAACGGGATCCTGCACGGTGGCGTGATCATGGCTCTGGCCGATTCAGCGGGCGGGGCATGCGCGCTGCTGAACCTTCCGGAAGGCAGCACTGGCACCACGACGATCGAGTCCAAGACCAACTTCCTCGGCGCGGTCCGCGGCGGCGCCGTAAGCGCGACAGCGACTCCACTGCACCGAGGTGGCACGACCATCGTGGTCGAGACTGCCGTGCGCGATGAAGCGGGCAAGCTCATCGCGAAGGTGACCCAGACCCAGCTGGTGCTTCGCCGCCCGGCCTAATGTTTGGTCGCCGCCGCCACCTTCTCCCGCAACTCGTGTTTGAGCTCCGCGGAGTCGAGCGATGCGCTGAGCTGGCCGGCGACCATCTTCTTGAGCCGATCAGGGAGCATGCGCTCGAACGTCGTGCGGGCCTCCTCGGGGCCGGCGACATAAAGGTGGATATAAGCCCCTGACGCCATCTCGCGTTCGACGGTTTTGATCGCATTTTCCAGGTTGGCCTTGGCCGTGTTGTCAGCCTTGCGCTGGTTGCTCGGCGCCGATGTGCCACCCGCACGTGTGTGGCGCACCTCCGCACCGTTCAGCTGCTGGAGTGGAACGATCTCGTCGAGGATGGCGCCGAACGTCTTTGCGTGCTCCTTGTCGACAACGGCGATAAGCGCGGGCGGGTAGTGCTCCAACTGCCGCAGGATCGGCGCCAGCAAGAGCTCGCCCACCTCGAGGCGCTCCTCGTTCTCGTCACGCAGCTTGATCAGCTCGAGGACGCCGTGCGGCTCATCGGCGAACGCGGCGAAGGCGGGACAACCGGCCGGGCGCACAACAGCAACGTAGTGGCGCAGGCGGCGCAGCTCGTATTCCATCAGCTCGCGATCTTTGGCGTTGAGCCGGTCCATGTAGCGATGCATGAGATCTCGAAACTCGATGTCGTAGAAGCGAGCGTCGTAACCCTCCGAGCGCGCGGGAAGGTAAATGCTGACCGCGCGGTTCGACGCGCGACGCAGTCGCGGCGCCAGGACAAAGAGGGACAACTGCGGGCTGTAATTGCTCATCTCACAATCTTGAACGTTTGGGCGGCGCTAGCCACGACCGCGCCTCACGCGCCGGTAGAGTTGTAGGCGAGCATGTTCGAAGACGAGACGCCGGTCGCCTGGACGGCGGTGCCGCGACACGCCGTGGTCGTCGCGCAGGACGGCTCCGAGATCGGGACTGCGGAATCGATGCTTGGCGACCAGAATGAGGACATCTTTCATGGCGTCGTCGTGCGGCGCAGCCCCGACGGAAAGCTGGTCGAGGTCCCGGCGGCGCATGTCATCCATATGACCGAGCGCCACATCGTCACCGACCTCGCGACGGCCGACGCGGGCACCCTTTCCGCCTACCGGAAGCCGTAAAACCCGGACCTCACGTCCGGATCTATCGCGCGCTAGGCGCCGGCCTGTTTGGCCTCCATCTTCCGCATGAAGTCCATCGCCTCTCCGATCGAGGGCGCGCTGATCACATTCTTGCGCGCAAACTCGTCGGCGCCCGACCAGTCCTTGGCTCGGATGCGCGTCGCGGCTGCCTCTCGGTCGTAGTCGGTCCGCCTCATTGTCAGGCCAGGTCCCAGCATCGCCCAGTACGCTCCCGGCTCCCCGTAGGTCATGCCCACGCTGCCGGGGTTGACGACGCGGACCTTGTCCACCATGCGGTCGAATTGCATGTGAGTGTGGCCGCAGACGACGACGTCCGCATCGACCCCTGACAGGTGAGCGCGCATGCGCTCGAGGGGAGTCTCAACCGTCATCACGTCAGTGTCGTTGCGCGGCGTGGCGTGGCAGAACAGGACGCGGCCGAGCCCGTCGACATCTTCGACGGCCACCATGTTCTCGAACGAGGCCAGGAAATCCCGCTGCTCCCGGTCGATCTGGGCGGCGGACCAGTCGGCAAATGGGCCCGGCATGGCGGACGCTGGCTTGCCGTCGAACTCTTCGATCAGGCCCCGATCCGCGTTGCCCTGGACGAAGCGAGTCTGACGAAGAGTCTTGAGCAGGTCGATCGTCTCGGAAGGCATCGGCCCGGAGGCGACGTCGCCGCAGACCACGGTCAGGTCGGGCTTCTCGCGTTCGACTTCTGCCAGAACAGCTTCCAGCGCCGGCAGGTTGCCGTGGATGTCCGAGATGGCGGCGACGCGCACCTGGCCTTAGGCGGGCTTGTCTTGCATCCGCCGCGCCTGAGACTCAGCCGAGTCGTGGTCCGGATATGGACCATCGAGCCTGACTCCTTCGGCGTGTCCCCGGTCGTCGAGCTCCGCGCTCACCACATACCACCGCTTGCCGAGGTGCAGCACGCCGTGGTGCAATTCGGCACTCCAGCTCTTCGGCGTGATGCCGACGCGCTCCCCCATAGGGGATTCAGTCTAAGTGCGTGCGCCGGCCGACGACAGAGCCCACAAGGCCAAGCGCGCCGAACACGACCAACAGCACAAGCCCAAGCATCAGCAGCGGAGCGCTGAAACCCACCCGAATCGAGCTGACGATCACAACCCCGCCTCCCACCAGGAGGCCGAGAATGAGACCCCAGATCCATGGTCTCGGCATAGAGAGAAAACGCCCACCCGCGGCCAGGAGGCTGGTAAATGGAATTTCGGGAGCTCGTCCGAAGGCGCCGGATGGTACGTCAATTTCAGCCTGGTCCCATTCCTCGTGAGGTCCTCCTGCGCGTCCTGGAGGTAGCCCGCCATGCGCCGTCAGCTGGATTCAGCCAGGGGTTCGACTTCGTGGTGCTCGATGAATCCGGCCAGGTCAAACGGCTCTTTGAGGTGACCAATCATCCTGAGTTCCCGTACGAGGAAGACAAAGAATTTGCCCCTTGTTACGTGCTGGCGATCTCGAACACGCCTGCGTACCTCGAGCGTTACTCGCGCCCGGACAAGGAGCGCTTCGGGCTGCAGAAGGCCGAGGCCTGGCCGGTGGCGTACTGGGACGTCGACACGGGAATGGCCGTGATGCTGATCTTGTTGGCCGCGATCGAGGAACACCTGGGCGCCGTGTTCTTCGGCGTGAACTGGGGCCGGGCCGAGCTTTTGGCTGAGCTCGGGGTGCCCAAAGGGTGCGATCTCGTCGGTGTCATCGCCCTGGGCTATCCCCAAGACAAAGAGGAGTTCGACCCCGCGCGGTTTACGGCGCGGCGGCGCCCGCTTGAGTCGATGGTGCACTTTGGGCGTTGGTGAAGTCGCCGAAAATCATCTCGTGAGCCAGGCGCCCATCGGCCTCTTTGACTCCGGTGTCGGTGGGCTGTCCGTGCTGCGCGAGATCCGTTTCGTCCTGCCCGCGGAGTCGATCTACTACGTGGCCGATTCGGCCAACGCCCCTTGGGGCGACAAAACACCGGAGTTCGTCCGCGAGCGGGGTCTGAAAATCGCGCGGTTCCTGGTGGGCCAGGGAATCAAGGCCATCGTCATCGGCTCCAACACGGGCACCGCCGGCTCGGCCGAGGCGCTGCGTGGCACGCTGATGATTCCAGTGGTCGGCATCGAGCCAGGGATCAAGCCGGCAGTCAGTGCCACCAAAACGGGGGTCGTGGGCGCGATCGTCCCCGCCGCCGTGAGCGAATCTGACCGCCTGGCGTCGCTACTCGACCGCTTCGGGGCCGAGGTCCGGGTGATCATCCAGCCCGTGCCCGGGCTGGTCGAGCACATCGAGGCCGCCGACCTCGACGGTCCCGTTGTGACGCGCATGCTCGAGGACTACGTGCGGCCAATGCTGGACGCCGGAGCAGACGCCATTGTGCTTGGTTCGACTCATTACGTTTTCCTCAAGCCGCTCCTTGGCAAGATCGCCGGACCGAACGTTTCCCTCATCGAGACCGGCGCAGCGGTCGCTCGTCAGCTCGCCCGCGTGCTCGACGAACGCCATCTGGCGGCGAGTGGAACCGCGGGCCTTGAACGCTTTTGGACGAGCGGAGATCCAAAGACCTCCGAGCGTGTCATCTCAGCGCTGCTTGGACGCGTGGTCGAAGTGGAGAAGCTGCCCGACCTGTAGTTTGCAAAAACCTTACCTGGCGCACAGCAAATTCATAGCGGTCGCGCAGCAACGTCCGAGTTGTGGTCGGCAAGTTTTCTCACATGGGTCTGGCATCGCGCGCCCTCATTGCGGCAGGCGTGATCTTCATCGTCCTGGCTCCGACCGGCATTGATGTGTACGCGACCACCAACGCGGGCCCGTCCATGGCGAAGCCGCCGGCCGCGGTCGTTACGGTGACCGCCACGCGTCAGCTCGTCTCGGCGCTTAACGAGCTCGTAGCGCGCAGCCCCATGACGCTTACAGCCTCGATTCAACAGATCCTCCAGGCGAGCGGGGGTTCGGTAGGCGTGGCCGTCATCGAACTGGGTGGGGCAGCTCCGCTCGTCTGGTCTTTCAATGGCGGGCAGGTCTTCATCGCTGCCAGCACCTACAAGCTCGCCGCTTTGATGATGGAAGCGCAGAACGTTGCGGCGGGCATGACCGATCCGAATGGGCTCGTGTGCTACCAGGACGGCGACTACGAGGCCGGCTGGTATGACGATTACGCCGACGGCGCCTGCTTCACACGAATTGAGCTGGCGCGGCGAGCCGGTCTGGTATCCGACAACACGGCCGGGCACATGCTGGTGCGCGACCTTGGCGGAGCTGCTGCGCTGAATGCTTGGGCCGCGTCCGCCGGGGCGACGGCATCGGTCTTCTTCACTGACAACACGACTTCCCCCTCCGACCTCGCCGCCCTGTGGGCGGACGAGGCGAAGGGCAAGCTCGGAGGAGCCGCGGCGCAAGCGTGGCTCTACCCACTACTTGTCGGCACGGCCACCGAGGCCGGAATCCCAGCCGGGGTCGCGGCAAGGAGCGTCGTCGTGCACAAGACTGGCGCGCTGGATGCGGAGGAGAACGACGCCGCCCTGGTCGAGTCTGGGCCGAACGGCGCTTACGTGCTGACTGTCATGACGGACGGGCTGGGCGGCGGCGCCGGGTGGCAGACGATCGCGTCGATCTCGTCCGCGGTCTGGTCCTTCGAGTCCGCGAAGGCTAGCTGACAGCTCTTGAGGCGAGCACGTTCAGGTAGGAAGAGCTGAGTCCCAGCTCAATCATCCGCGGCGTCAGGTAACACGCGGTCACCTTCGCTCCGTGTTCCACTGCAGCCAACGCGAAGTTGCCCACATCCACGTGCTCGCCGCCTTCAGGCGATCGATTGGGAGTTCAGCCGCCGACTCGCAGCACCAGTCCCAGGGCGTAGGTGATGCCGCCGACGATCACGCCCGCCAGTGTCATCTCCAGCCCGGCGGACCACCACGTGCGCAGCGTGAACAACGCCTTCGACGCGCCGACCAGGAAGTGCGCGATCAGGGACACGACGGCGGCAGTGATCACTCCACTGGTGCCGCGCAGCCAGAAGAACGGCATCACCGGCACCATGGCCCCGATGAAGGTGCTGACGCCCGCAGCGATCGCCGCCTGCACTGGCCGGCCGGTCGCCTCGGTGCCACCCAGCTCTTCGGGCGCGTGCAGCTTCAACATCGCGTCCGGGTTGTGGGCAAGCTGCTCGGCGAGCCGGTCAGCGGTGTCCTTGTCGATGCCCTTGAGCTGGTAAAAGAGCGATACCTCTTCCTTTTCTTCGTCGGGATGCTCGACGATCTCCTGCCGCTCGCGCTCGACGTTGGCTGCGGCGACCTCGCTCTCCGAGCGTTCGGCCAGGAATGCCCCCGTGGCCATCGAGAGGCCCGAGGCGATGGCCCCGAACAGGCCGGCGGTAAGCACGAAGCTGGATCCGCCGGTCGCGCCGGAAACACCGGCGACGATGCCGAACACAGCGGCAAGTCCGTCGTTGGCGCCGTAGATGGCTCCTGAGATCCACCCAGCCCCGGTCCGATGCCACGACTCGCGACCCAGGATCCGGTTGAGCCGGCTCTGCACACTCGAGGGCGCCGGTTCGGTCGCGCGGTGCGCGACCTCCATCGACTCTAGGGAGCGCGAGTGGCCCTGTTCCTCGACGCGGATCGACTCGAGCACGGCATCTGTATCTGGATCGCCGGTCGGCCTCTTGTAGCGGTCGGTGATCTCGACCTCTTCGGCCTCCTCCATCCTCGAGATGACCGTCTCCACGGGAGCGAGGCGCGCCTGCAGACGCTGGAGAAGCGACAGCTTCACTGAAGACGGATCGGGCACCGGCCGGCCGAGCTCACGCAGGCGCTTTTCGATGCGCTCGCGGTGTGAGCCTTCAGCGTCGGCGATGGCGCGGATGATCTCCGCGCGGCGCGAGTCGCCCATGCGCTGCGCCAGGATGAGATACGTCGCCCGGGCCTGGACCTCGCCGTGCCACGCCTGGAGCAGGCGCGCGACAGCCTCGTCGGTTGACGTCTGGCGCGCCACGCACTCAGGCTAAGGCTTAAAGCGAGTCGGCCGCCGCTTGTCTCGCCTCCGCCGCGCCGACCACCACGCGTACGCGCTGGACGGCGTTGTTCTGGACCCCTTCGAGGTTCCAGCTCGTCTCGATCGGCTGTACGTTGCCGGCCGCGTCGGATGCACGCACGCACAGCTCGAAGTCGCCCATCCGCGCTGCGTCCCACCGGATCGTCCAGCGCCGCCATGCGTACGGCGAATCGGAATCCTCGAGTGCCGCGGCAACCCAGGAAGCGCCACCGTCAGGGCTGAAATCCACACCGGTGATGGGCGCACAGCCGGACCACGCGCGGCCTTCGATGACGACGGCCGACGGATCGATGAAACGGGTGCGCGACATGAAGTCAGGCACACCGGGCGGGACCATCAGCGCGCGCGGAAGCATTCGCGTTACAGGGGCGCCCGGGTCACCGTCTTTGGTGCGGAAGTGGTAGGCGGACGCTTGCTGAAAGCCAGCAAACTCGCGATCGATCACCATGATCGAGCGCAGCCATTTGACGTGGGTCATGCCGTACCAACCCGGGACGATGAGGCGGAGCGGGAAGCCGTGCTGCGGAGGCAGCGGTAGGCCGTTGATCGCGTACACGAGGAGCACCTCGTCGCGCATCGCATCGGCAATGGAAAGACTTCGTTCGTAGAACTGGTCGACGCCGCCCTGGATGCCCCGATCGAGCCCGGTAAACACGACCTCGGCCGCACCTTCGCGCAGTCCGGCCTCGTCCAGGACCGCCGAGAGCGACGTACCGGTCCATTCCGCCGTGCCGACCGCCTCTACGAGCCACGGCTGGCTCAGCGGCCTCGGTGACAGGCGAGCGCGTCCGTTGCCCGCGCACTCGAGCGTGACGGCGAGCGTCTTCGCCGGCCGCGAGCGGATCTGATCGAGGGTCAGGCGAAGCGGTTTGCGCACGTGACCGCCGATGGCGAGCTCGAAATTTGAGGCATCGACCATTGGAATGTCGAAATGGATCAGCAGGTAGTGCAGTCCGACCGGTGTGATCGCGTAGCGCAGCGCCTCGAGCGGCATCGAATGATTGCGCACCGCGAGCTGCAGCTCTTCTGGCGTGATGTCAGGCGATTCGATCAACGTGCCTGCGGGTCTCGCCGGCGAAGCTCTCTCCACCTCGATGAGCGTAGTTTATGAAGGGACCATTCATGCAGGAAAGAAGCGAGGAAGAGATCCTGAGCCGGCTGCTCGAGCTGGAGAACGACGGCCAGGCGGAGCGGCGCGCGGAGCTCAGCGGCGAGCGCTTCCTCTCGCTGCTGCACGACCCGGACAACGGCCGCAGCTATGTGCTCCGGCACGGCATGGACGAGACTGAAGGCGCGGAGATCCCTGCCGGCACGGAATTTTTCCAATACGCGACCCCGGACGAGGCGCAGCGCGCCTTCGAACAGCTTCTCAATGAGTCGAAGCGCGCCGGCGAGCTGGTCGAGGATGACTCGACTGAGGGCATAGGAGATTTCGAGTCGAGCGGCGGCGAGGTGCGGGACCTCTTCGCGGACAGCGACGAGGATGAGCTGTCCCAGGACACTGTGATCAGCGACGAGGAGCAGCCCTAAGCTCCACAGCGTTCTCCCAGCATTCTCACAGTGTCGAATCAGGGGCGTGATCGACCATGTAAGGCGTGTCACGCAAAGTCTGGATCCCGATCGCAGCGGTCGCTGTGCTGGCCCTTCTTGGCGCCGGCGGCGCGTACGCCTACTTCTTCTCCGGGCTGCGGACGAGCCCGTCATCGCTTGCCCTGGCCTCACCGAGCGCGTCCCCGTCGGCTGTCTCGAGTGCCGGCGGCGCCGGCACCTGGCAGATCACGAGCGGATCGCTCGTGGGCTACAGGGTCACTGAGCAGTTCGTCGGACAGAGCTCGACGCACGAGGCCGTCGCCCGAACCAGCGGCGTGTCGGGCCAGGTCACGATCACGCAGACGGGCACGACTTACGTGATGACGTCGGCAAAGGTCACAGCGCAGCTTGCCAGCCTGGCCAGCGTGGACCAGGTCGCGGGTTACAACGTGACCAACCGTGATCGAATCGTTTCTCAGTCCCTTGACGTCAGCGGTTATCCGACGGCCGTTTTCCAGGCTCAATCGGTGACTCTGCCGGCAGGTGTCGAGTCGGGTCAGACGATGACCGTCTCAGTCCCCGGCCAGCTCACCATCCGGGGCGTGACGAAGGATGTGACCGCCACCGTGCAGCTGCGAGTCAGTGGCACGACCGCGCAGATCGCGGGGTCGATCTCGACCAACATGACCGCCTTTGGGATCAGCCCTCCGAACATCGGCTTCACGACCGTTCAGCCGGCGGTCACGATCGAGCTCTCGCTGAATCTGTCGGAGGCTGCTTAGACCGCCGTCATCAGACGGGTCTGGGTCTGGGCGAGGTGTCGCGCCGGGTCAGGGTCGAGCGCCTTCCGCTCGGGGCTCTCGTAGTAGTCGGAGTTCGCCTGCTCCCATGACTTCGGCCCCTCATAGCTGATGATCCAGACGAACTGGTCCGTCCCGTCGACCGACCACGCGCCGAGGATGCGAAAGCCGTGCCGCTCGCGGAGCGGGACGATTCGCTTGCGCCACTCGTCGAGCCACTCCTCCATCTCACCTGGCCTGACTGTGTATTCGCGCACCTGCCAGGTCGTACCCACCCTGGTCAGGAGGCGCGCCGCATGCCGCCAGCCATCGCCTCGAGGCGGCGGATCCGCTCCTCGAGAGGCGGGTGCGTGCTGAAGAGGCCCGCCAGGCTCTGCCCGCCGAGCGGATTCACGATGTAGAGGTGGGCGAATGCCGGTTGGGCGGTCTGCGAAGGTATGACCTGCGTGGCGCGCTCGAGCTTGCGCAGCGCAGATGCAAGCGCAAGCGGGTCGCCTGAGACTTCGGCTCCGGTGTGGTCCGCCTCGTACTCGCGCGACCGGGAGACCGCGAGCTGGATCAGAAGGGCCGCGATCGGCGCCAGGAAGATCATGAGCAATCCGACGATGGCTCCGCCGGCGCCCTGGTCGCGCTCGTCGCGACTGCCGTAGCCGCCGAACATCAGCCCCCACTGGGCGATGTTGGCGAGGAGGGTGATCGCGCCGGCCAGCACAGCGACGACCGAGCTGATCAGAATGTCGCGGTTCTTGACATGGCCAAACTCGTGGGCCAGGACGCCATAGAGCTCCTCTTCGTCAAGGATCCGGAGCAGCCCTTCATTGACGCAGATCGCCGCGTGCGAGGGATTGCGGCCGGTGGCGAACGCATTGGGCGAGGGGTCCGGGCTGACATAGACCCGCGGCGTGGGTACGCGATACTGGGCCGCGAGCCGGTTGGCCAGGCGGTAGAGCATCGGCGCTTGGGCCGGAGTGACCTCCTGCGCCTGGGCCGAAGCGAGGGCGATCCGGTCGCTGAACCAGTAGGCGGCGCCGTTCATGACCACGGCCAGTCCGAGCGCCCAGTAGATCCCGCCGGGAATCGGTAGAAAGTGGCCGAGCAGCACCAGCAGGACGGTCATGGCAACCATCAGGAAGGCGGTTTTCAGCTGGTTCATATCGTGATTCTTCCCGGCCGGGGAGCCGTTAAACGGCTCCCGGCCAGGCCGCTATTACTTGATGCTGCTCCCTGACGTCTGATTCGCTGCCCGCAGCTTGTTCACGGTGTTGTCGTCGGCGTACGCGATATGCGCGAAGCCCTTCGGATCGATGTCCTCTGAGATGAAATCAAGCAGGTTTCGATTCGAGCTCTGAGCGACGCAGAAGATGCCCAGGTTGCAGATATCTCCGACGTGCATGGGCGTGGCGGTGATCTGAGTCACGCTCCAGGTGGCGCTCGCCGGCCCCAGGCCGAGGTTGAGAGACTGCGCAGCGTAGAGGTTCCAGCTGCACGCGGGCGGATAGGTGGTCGGGTTGCCGTTCGCGGGTCCGGGTCCGGCGCATCCCCCTGGGTCCGCCTTGCCCAATGCATCCGTGGGCACGATCTCGGTCGTGCGCAGGTATGCGACATCGACCTTGCCCGGCTCGCCCGCCGCGATCGCCGGGAAGAAATGCGTCCCCCTCTCAGTCGGCGCATTGACGCGGTATGCCCGGGCCGCGCTGCCCGGAATCAAACCGCCCCCGCCATCCCACGTGAGCCCGCCGTTGCTCGACCAGACCACATACATGTCGTACTCGCACGACGTGTCGGACTGGACGGTGCCTGCTGTGGATTCCGCGGAGCACGTGGCCGGGTTCGAGCTCAGGTTGATTGTGAACCCGAAGTAAGGGTTGCCGGCCTTGTCGAGCGTGAAGCCGACAAACGGCGTCGAGGCGTCGTGGCCGAAGCCGGCGTCGAACGCTTGCTGCGGCGTCCACGTGAGGCCCTTGTCGTCCGAGTAAGAGATCCAGAGCGTGTGGAACGACTGCAGCATCGTCACGTTACAACCGGTGGCGTTCTGGGCGAGGTCCGCCGCGATCCATGCGACAAAGATCCGTCCCGCATGCGGCGTCCCAGGAGGAGCGATGCCGACGCCGGCCGGTACGGTGTTGCAGAACGTGTAGCCCTGCGCGACCAGCGTACCCGCCACCGCGCCAGGTTTGACCGCCGGGCTTGCGAGGACCTCCTGTGGTGCGCCGAAGGTCGCCCCGCCGTCGTGCGATATGTTGACCCAGATCTGGCTCGGGCCGTAAAAGTCGTGGTACATCAGGACGACTTCAGCCTGCAATGTTGAGGTGGCGGGCGGAAGGATCGAGGCAGCCACCCAGTCACGGTCGACGCCGAAGGGGCTGCAGCTGGTGGCGCATTGAGGAATCGCTCCCGCGCCGTGAGCCCAAGTCGTCCCGTGGTCGACAGACTTCCAGACGTCGGCTTGCAGCGGGGCGACACCCTGGCTGCCCGCGAGGTTACACAGGTATACGGAGTTCGCCTGGTCTGTGGCAATGCAGTCGTCACCGCTGTTCGGATCGGCAGTGGTCACCTGCCGCCAGGCCGATCCGTGGTCGGTCGAGGTGTAGGTGATCGTTCCTCCGCTAGGCGTCGTGTCGTAGAGCTGGCCCGCGTTATCCGAGACGATCGATGGCTCGCCGCCGTAGGCGCCTACATTGGCGACGCTGTAGCCGGGCGGGTTGGCCGCCAACGTCCCGGGCGAGAGGCCGACCTCCGCGGCGACTACTGAAGCGACGCCGGCGCAAGCCAGCAAGACGCGACGTCCATTATTCATATTGCGCACCCCCCAAAGTTTCGGGTTCTACGGAACCCGCACAGCCATGCTCAACGTAGCACGCTCAGGGTTTTCTCCAGAAGAGCGTGTAGCGGAAGTAGAGCCGCCTTCTCAGCTCGACTCCAGGCAGCTGCGTGCGCGCGGCGTGGCTGATCTCGCCGAAGGTCATGTCCGGGTCGATCTCCCTGGCTGTGGTCTGCCACCAACCCCGCCGGAGCCGAGCAATTCGTGAGATCGGCACGGACACCGCGCTGAACGCGTAGTCGACCGGCGAGCGATTGAGCGCGAGCCCCACCACGGCAAGCACGCCGCCGCGGCGAAGCAAAGACGCGGAGCGATTGATCACAGTTTCGAACGGCATGTGATGAATCACCGCGACAGCGGCTATGAAATCGAAGTCTTCCAGGGGCAGCGGATAGGTCAGGAAGTCACCGGCGACATAGGTGATGTTGTCGCGCGCGGCGTTCTGCCGCGCAATCGCAATCACCTCGGGCGACCTGTCGATGCCGATCACGTGGTTGGCTCGGGCCGCCAGCTTCGGCGTCAACGGTCCCTCCCCACAGCCGGCGTCCAGCGCCCGATCGCACGGCACAGGCATGCGATCGAGGAGCCAGGGATGGAACTGCAGGTTGTGGCTCCACGGAGCGCGGGCGCTACGAGTGAGTTCGGATTCCGAGCTCATCGATGTGGTTCAGGAGGTCCTGCGGATCGTCATAGACGCGGTACGCGCCGGCGCTTTCGAGCTCCTCGCGCCCATAGCCTCCGGACAGCACGCCGACACCCAGTGCATGCGCTCGCTGGGCGGCGAGCTGGTCCCAGACGCTATCCCCGACGACAAAGCTATCCGCGATCGGCTTGCCCAGCGCTTCGGCCGCGGCCAGAAACAGATCTGGGTTTGGTTTTGCATACGCGACCTGGTCGCGCGTGATCACCGGCACGTGCGGGTCGACCCGAAGAAGCGCCAGAGATCTGCGAGCAGTGGCGTCGCTGCCGCTGGTGGCGATTGCCCAGGGCACGCCCTGGGCGGTGAGCATATCCAGCAGCTGCTGCGCGCCAGGGAGGGGTTTCACCTCACCAAGACGCCGGCTGTAGGCGCCGGCGTGCAGGTCGCGAAGGCGGTCTGCGTCCGCGGCCGTCAGGGCGCGCCCCGTTTCTCGAACTAGGGCGCGCAGAAAAAGACCGCCGCTCATACCGATGCGCCGGTGGATGCGCCAGATCGAGAGCGGGATGCCGAACGTCTCGAGCACTTCCCGCCACGCAAGGACGTGCTGATAGACGCTGTCGAGCAGCGTGCCGTCGAGATCGAAGAGCATCGCCGGACTGCCAGTGTGGACGCGCGCGTCCGCGTCACCGGGCCGGGTGGCCGGTCGCATCAGCTAACTGTAGACTCGCTAAACGTGACCCCCAGCATCAAGCTCGGGCGGTTGTTCGGCATCGAGATCGGCTTCAACTGGAGCTTGATCTTCATTTTCGCCCTGGTCACGTGGACGCTGGCGACGGCGGTTCTTCCGGCCAACGCCGCCGGCCACGCGGCGCTCGTGTACTGGCTCGTCGGCGGAGCCGGCGCCGTTCTTTTCTATGTGTCGCTCCTGGCACACGAGCTCTCGCACGCGCTGGTCGCCACAAGCCACGGGGTGAAGGTGGCGGGCATCACGCTCTGGCTCTTCGGCGGAGTGTCGAGGCTCGAAGGTGAGCCCGCGAGCGCCCGCTCCGAAGGACTCATCGCCGGCGTTGGGCCGCTGACCAGCCTGGTCATTGCCGCAATCTCGGTTGGATTGTTCTACCTGACGTCCGGCAACGACCTGGTGTCCGGGCTTTTCGGTTGGCTCGCCTTCGTCAACCTTGCGCTGGCGCTCTTCAACCTGGTGCCGGCGTTTCCGCTCGACGGAGGGCGGCTGCTGAGCTCGCTCTTGTGGTGGCGGTCGGGAAGCCGGCAGCGAGGCGTACACAACGCCGTCCGAGTGGGCCGTGTGTTTGCGTACTTGATGATCGCGGCCGGCGTCCTCGAGGTACTGCTCGGGGCCGTCTTCAACGGAGTCTGGATTGCAATCCTTGGCTGGTTCCTGCTGTCCGCAGGTGCCTCGGAGGAGGCCGGCTCGACGATCCGGACTCTGCTGCGCGCTGTGCCGGTCTCGGCCGCGATGACTTCCCCAGTGGTGACTTTGCCGGACTGGGTCACGGTCGAGCAGTTCTTGGGATCGATTGCGCCGGACCACAGCTTTACGACCTATCCCGTCCACGACCCCTCAGGCAAGCTGACCGGTGTCGTCAGGCTGTCCGACCTGGTCCGCGTTCCCAGCGCAGACCGCGGCAACAAACACCTGGTCGATTGCGCACGCCTCATCTCCGAGGTGCCGGTGAGCAATCCACGGGAGGACCTCGCGGCGCTCATTCAGCGGGTTGGCGCCGGCCTCGAGCAGCGGGTGCTGGTCTTCGACAATGGACAGCTCGTCGGCATCATCTCCCCCGCCGACGTGGCGCGCGCACTCACGGTCAGGCAGGCCCGCACGGGCCCACGCCAGACGGCATAGGTGAAGTTCCCGCCCACATGTGGCACTAGGCCGCGGTTGCCTGCGCGCGACTTGGGAAGCAAGGCGGCGATGCTGGCTTCCAAGTCTCCTTCTGCCGCCTAGCCTCCTCGCGCGCATCCTTCGCCGAACGTCGTTCAGAGTGGCGTGAGCAGAGCCCGGAGTGCCAGTCATGGGCGGCAAGTTCACCTGGGCGCCGAAATTCCCAGGTAAATCTCTTGATTGCCAAACATTCGTTTGGTACCATCACTTCATGATCCTCGCGGAGCGTTTGTGCACCGACGACCAGGTCGCTCGCGAGCTGATCGAGACCGAGCACCTGATCGGCATCCTCCAGCTCAAGGCGAGCCGGCTGGCGGCGGAGCTCTCCGCGACCAGGCACTGGGACAGCGAGGGCTACAACAGCGCCGGCGACTGGATGCGCTTCAAGTGCCAGGTCACCAACACGGTTGCGTGGGACCGCATTCGCGTTGGCGAGGAGCTGCACCGGATGCCCGAGTCGGAGCAGGCGGTCTACGACGGCGAGATCGGCTACGCGCACCTGAAGGTGATGGCACGCACTGCCGAGTCCGTGGGCAAGGCATTCGACGAGTCCAAGCTGTTGCCGCTGGCCCGGGAGGCGTCTCCCGGAAAGTTCTATTACAAGAGCCTGCATTTCCGGCACGCGGTCGACGCCAAGGCTTACTGCGACGAACAGACGGAGCTGGTGGAGGATCGGCGGCTGTCGCTGAGCACCGCGGAAGACGGCTGCCTGCTCGTCAGCGGAGTCCTCGACCCGGTTGGCGGAGCGGCGGTGCGGACCGCATTGGAGCCGCTGGCGGGCAAGTCGGGGGCTGGCGACGACCGGGAGCTAGAGCGGCGCTATGCCGACGCGCTGGTCGAGCTGGCCTGCGGGGGCAGGCCGGCAAATCTTCACGTCACGGCCACAGTCGAAACGTTGAAGGGGATGGTCGGCGCCGCGGGAGGGGAGATGGAGTTCTCGCTTCCACTCTCGTCGTCGACCATCGAGCGCATGGCGTGCGACTGCAGCGTGAGTCGGGTGCTCCTGAGCGAGGAGTCGGTGGTCATCGACATGGGCCGC
>VBIW01000039.1 GCA_005880915.1 Chloroflexota bacterium
GCGCGGGCGGCTTTCGCCGCCTTCACGCTCGCTTCGAGCGCCGCCATCAGGTCGACGATCCGTGTCGGAGACGGCGCGGTTGGCGACTCGGCAAGGCTGGGAGTCTTCGCGCCGATCGCGTCGAGCAGGCGCTGCCTGTGCTCGTCCGGGTATCGCTCGGGCTCGAATGGTCCGGAGAGGGTGTCGATCAGGAGGCGCGCCATCTTCAGCTCCTTGTCGGTCGCCGCCGCGTCAGCGTCGGGGATGAAGAAATCGGCGGCGGCGACCTCGTCCGCGTGAACCATCGTCGTCAGCAGCATCACGTCGCCGTACGCACGGATCGCGCTCAGGTAGCGCCGCGAGCGCAGCGTGAACCAGGCGATCGCCATCCGGTCCGCCGCCGCCAGCGCCTGCCGGAGGATCCGAAACGGCGAAGTCGAATCGCGGTCTGGGACTACGTAGTAGCGGGATTCGAAGTAGATCGGATCGACCGCGGACACGTCGACAAATTGCTGGACGTCGATCACACGGCTGCGCTCGGGCGCGAGCGAAGCGACCTCTTCGCGCGTCATGCTCACATACTGTCCGGGAGCCACCTCGTACCCCTTGTTGATCTCTTCGTAGGTGACCTCGGGGGTGGAAGCGTGCTCGACCGGCAGGCCGCGTTCCTGTACTGGGCCGACCGAGAAGCGCGTTTCCGGCTCGGGCACGGGCAGGTAGATTTCCGACTCGGGAACGCGCACGTGGCGCATGCGCCGCCCCGCCCGGTCGAGCTCGTGGAAGCGCACATTCTTCTTGCGCACGGCCGGATAAAGGCGTACGGGCACGACCACCAGGCCGAGCGACAATGAGCCCGTCCAGACCGCTGTCGGCATCGAACTGAATCCTAAGGGGCGTCGCCATTCATTGAGCCATCTCCTCGGCCTCGACGTCGGGACCAGCGGAGTCCGCTGCATCGCGATCGACCACCAGGGCACGGTTCGTGCCGAGGTAAGCGTCGAGCACCCCTCGTCCAGCCCACGGCCGGGATGGTCTGAGCAGCGGCCGGAGGACTGGTGGGAGGGAGCTCGACGGGCGATCGCCGGTGTCGCAGTCAAGGTTGGGCGTGACATCGTCGGCCTCGGTCTCACCGGCCAGATGCACGGCGCGGTCTTTCTCGACCAATCGGATGAGGTCATCAGGCCAGCGCTCCTCTGGAACGATCAGAGGACGGCGGCGCAGTGTGAGGCGATAACCGAGAAGGTCGGCGCGCGCCGGCTCATCGAGGTCGCCGGAAACCCCGCGCTGACCGGGTTCCAGGCCCCGAAGGTCCTGTGGCTGCGCGACGAAGAGCCGAAGTCCTATGGGCGGCTTAACAGCCTGCTGCTGCCGAAGGACTACCTGCGCTTGAGGCTGGCGGGCGAGAAGGCGACCGACGCCTCCGATGCGTCCGGCACCCTGCTGCTCGATCTGAAAGAGCGCGGATGGTCGCGCGAGATCGTCGACGCGCTCCAGATTCCGATCGAGTGGCTGCCGCGGGTGCACGAAGGGCCGGCGGCAACGGGCCAGGTGCGAGCGGACGTCGCAAGCGACCTCGGATTGCCGGCGGGCGTCGTGGTCGCGGCCGGCGGTGGGGACAACGCAGCGGCAGCGGTCGGCAACGGAGTGGTCAGTGACGGCCTTGTGAGCTGCTCGATCGGGACGAGTGGAGTCCTGTTTGCTCACTCCGACGTTCTGTCGCTGGATCTTTCGGGCCGGCTCCACGCGTTCTGCCACGCGGTTCCCGACCGCTACCACCTCATGGGCGTCACCCTCGCGGCGGGCGCCTCACTGCGGTGGTGGGGTGAGGTGGTGGGCAAGCCCGACTACGACGAGCTGGGCGAGCTCGCGTCCCAGGCCCCGCCTGGCGCGGAGGGGCTTGTCTTCGTGCCTTATCTGACTGGCGAGCGCACGCCTCACATGGACCCGCATGCGCGCGGAGCCTTCGTCGGCCTGACGTCGCGCCACGGGCAGGGTCATCTGACGCGCGCGGTCATGGAAGGGGTTGCCTTCAGCCTGCGCGACTCGCTCGAGATCATGGTCGGCCTTGGCATCAAACCGGACCAGATTCGCGCGACGGGCGGCGGCGCCCGCAGCGCATTCTGGCGCCAGCTACTGGCTGATGTGATGACATGTCCGATCGTCCGCACCGAGGCCGACGAAGGGCCTGCTTATGGGGCCGCCCTGCTGGCCGGAGTCGCGTCGGGTGTCTACGCCGACGTGGCCGAGGCGACGGCGCAGATCTCGCTTCGATCCGACGTCTGCGAGCCGAACCCATCTACAGCTCGCAGGTACGCGGACTATTACGCCGTTTACCGGGAGATCTATCCAGCGACTCGTTCCGCCATGCACTCGCTGACCGACCTGGCGAGCGGCTAACTGAGATTCCTGCCTACAGTCGGCGCGCGATCCGGACTTCCTCGACGCGAGCTTTTGAGAGCGCGCGTCCGGTCGTGGACGCGCGCTCCCCGACTGTGTTATCAGGCCGCTTCAGGCAAGGCTTGCGCCCCGGGTCGCGGCGCGGCGACGCGGATGACGAGGAAAGCAAGCACGAAGCCGGCTAAAGCGACCACCACTCCGATCTCGAACGCGCTCGTGAAACCGGTAATCAGGGCTTCGTTGATTATTGTGTGTGTCGGCCGCACGTTGAGCAATTGGCTCTTCGTGACATTTGCGGCGACCGTGCCCAGGACGGCAAGGCCGATCGACCCGCCCAGCTGCTGGCTAACGTTGAGCACGGCCGAGGCGAGACCCGCCTCGTTCCTGACTGCCCCTGAGATGGCGACGACGGTGGTGGGGAAGAAGACCAGCCCGAGGCCGATCGACAGGACGACCAGCGCGGGCAGGATGTCGACGACGTACGTCGCGTGTTCGGTGATGCGCGAGAGCCACAGCAGGCCGCCCGCGATGATGAGCGCACCTAGCGTGATGGGCACTCGCGGTCCGATGCGTCCGATCAACCGCGAGGTGACCTGCGCAGTGACGACAACCCCGATGCCGAGTGGGAGAAACGCGAAGCCCGCTTGCAGCGGGCTGTAGCCCAGCACGTTCTGCACGATCTGGGTCAGGAAAAAGAGCACGGCAAGTGTCGTCGAGCCGGCCAGCATCCGGAGAGCAAAGGCGCCGCTCCGGTTGCGGTTGTTGAACAACGCCAGCGGCATGAGTGGCTGCTTGCTGCGCAACTCGATCAGGACGAACAGGACGAGCAGTGCCACGCCGGCGCCAAGAGTCGCAACAGTCGTGTTGTCGCTCCAGCTGTGCGTGGCGACGCGCGACAGGCCGTAGACAATCAGCGTCATGCCTGCGGTGACCGAAGCCGCGCCGGGGAGGTCGAGCCGGCCGGAGCGGCCCTCCGACGCCGCGAGCACGCGGGGTGCAGCGATCGCGAGCGCCGCGGCGATCGGAACGTTGACGAACAGAACCCACCGCCACGACAGGTAGTTGACGATCAGACCGCCGAGGATCAGGCCGACAGCTCCGCCGCCGCCGGCCGCCCCGGCGTAGATGCCCAGGGCTCGGTTGCGAGCCGGGCCTTCGGCGAATGTCTCGGCGATGAGGGATAACGCCGTTGGCGCGACGATGGCGCCGCCGGCACCCTGGATGACCCGGGCGACGACCAGCCACGTCGAGGTGACCGCGAACCCACCTGCAAACGAGCCGGCGGCGAAGAGAAGGACGCCCGCGATGAACATCCGGCGGCGCCCGAAGATGTCGCCGGCGCGTCCACCCAGCAGCAACAGGCCACCGAACGCGAGCGAGTATCCGTTGACGACCCACTCGAGGTCGGTCGAGTTGAACTTAAGCGCTCGCTGGACGGAGGGCAGCGCCACGTTGACGATGGTCGTGTCGAGCACCACCATCAGCTGCGCGAACGCGATCACGATCAACGCGAACGTGAGGTTGCGAGACTTTGTCATTTCAGTTTTTCTCCTGTTGGTTTCCGGCGGGCGCCCCCAGAGGCGCGTGAGAGGTGGGTGGCGACCATCCGGCCGGTGCCTGCCGCATGCGCAGGTATTCTTTGATCCCGATCAGCCGGAACTGCAGCAGCTCGTAGCGCGGGAATGCCGGCGCTGCGGCCGAGTAATCGATGACTTGCGGGTCGATCAGCGTGTAGTCGTGTCCCCTGTAGGTGATGACGCACCATCCGGCCGCCTTGACGTTGAGGTACCAGGCGGCTTGCTCACTGAACGTCCGCGGCATCACGAAGCTGTCGCCGAGCGGGCGTATGCCGAGAGGCGTGGCGTAAATCCGGCCGGACTTTCGACCGCGGTGGCGAAGCACGCCGACGATCGGCATCCAGCGCCGCCCAGCGATCAGCAGCGTCAGCGGGTTGATCAGACGGGCGGAGAAGCGGACGAGTTGGCGAGTGCGAGGACCAAGCGTGACACCCCTCGCGCTGACGTTCATCGGGCGACCTCCTGAGAGTTGGGTGGTGGGATGCATGACCCACCAGAAGCCGCGCTCCAGAGGAGTTATTCCCTTAAAGGGATGATTCCCTTAAGGGATGATCAAGAGCGATGACTTAATCGGGACGGCTGCCCGACATCGTCTGATCAGCCGACGCGATCATCCGGCGCAGCATGTCGGCCAGCGCCTGGCGCTCCCCTGGCTGGAGAGGGCCGAAGAACTCGTCGGTCGCACCGTCGAAGGCCCGGCTCGCCCGCTTCTGGACGGTTTTCCCGCGCGGGGTCAGGCTGAGGGCGTAGGAGCGCCTGTCAGCCGGATTCCGACGGCGTACCACGACGCCCTGGTGCTCGAGCTCGTCGATCAGCTCGACCATGGTCGTCCGGTCGATGCCGAGCTGGTCGCCGAGGGCGTGCTGGGAAATAGGTCCCAGAGCAAGCAGGTTGAGGACGCCGCACATCTGGACGTTGAGGCCCATCGGCACGAGCCGCCGCTTGGCCAGCTCCTGTCCCGTCCTCGCTGCAATGACGAGCAGGGCACCCGGACGGTCGGCCAGCGAGGGAGGTATCGGCATGTCGTGGCGATTATGCCCAAAAAGTCCGGGCCGTCAACCTAGCGGATCATCCGCCGTGGTGACGATCAGGTTCGCTCAGGCTTCAGTCGGGCCGAGAGCGCCTCGCTGGTCGAGGTAGTAGAGCAGGGCCATTGATGGCACGACGACGATGACGAGAACGAATGTCACTGCGAGGAGCGCGACCTGGGTGGATTCCGGCGCAGTCGCCTGTGCGATCGTCAGCCGCCCCGGCAGAAGATAAGGCGCCTGCCCGAAACCCCACGCCAAGACCAACGACCCGACCGCGGCCACTGTCAGCACGCGGTACCAGCGAAAGATTCCCCTCCATAGGAGGAAAGCCACCAGGGGCGTCAACACCATGGTGGTAACTGCGAAGGGCAAGCCTGGTCCCGCCAGCATCGACCTGAACAGGGCCGGGGCTTGAAATCCGATCACGACCAGCGCAACCGTGCCGATGACGATCAGCACCAAGGCCGCGGCCGCGGTGCGCTGTCGGAAGTAATCGACCAGCTCCGGCGCCCCGTAACGGCGCGCGTCGCCCACCAGGAACGACGCCCCGGTGAACGCCGTCGCGGCCACCGAGACCAGCCCAAATGAGATCGACATGGGACTGAAGGAAGCTTCGAGCACCGATCCGCTCGCGACGCGCCCCGAGGCGATGGCTCCGAGCGAGGCTGCGAAGAAAAAAGGCGTCAGCACTGACGAAAGGCCGAACACCAGGTCTGCCGTACGGTGGGTTCGCGGATTGTCGGCGATGTGCCGGAAGGCGAAAAATGCACCGCGCAGGACGAGCCCGATCAGGGCCAGCGCGAACAGGGGATAGAGGCGGTCGAAGGTCGCATAGAAGAGCGGCGGGAACCCTGTCCAGCACAGAACGATCGCAAATACGAGCCAGACGTTGTTCACTTCCCAAACCGGCGCCATCGCATGGTCGATCAGGCGTCGAGCTTCGGGTCCACGGCCGCCGTTTCCAGCGAGCAGGTCCCAGATGCCGGCGCCGAAGTCGGCCCCGCCCGCCGTGCTGTATGCGGTGATCGCGGCGAGCAGGACCAGCGCGACAAGGTTTGGAAGCAAGTCGTTCAAGAGCCCACCCGGCCGAACTTCCCGGGTCGCGGGCCGTAGGGCGCACCTTCCTCGGGCGCAAATGTTCCGAGCGAGTCTTCACGTTTCCAGCGCGCGGCGAGCCTGACCAGGAGGTAGATGAAGAAGTACGCGATCAGGGCGTAGACGGTGACGAGGGTCAGGAGCATCGTCCACACAAACGAGTCCGGCGCGCCGGTGACGGCGTCGGCGACCCGCATCAACCCGTAGACGATCCACGGCTGGCGCCCGACCTCGGTCGTCACCCAGCCCGCCTCGACCGCTGCATAGCAACCCACCCCCGCCAGTGCCGCCAGGCGGTAAAACCACACCGAGTCGGGCAGGTGGCGGCGGCGCACCAGGACCCAGAAGTACCAGGCTGCCAGCAACGCGCCGGCCGTGCCAAAGCCAACCATCGCGTCGAACGCGAGATGCGTGATGTTCGCCTCGACGATGCTGGGCCTGGCGTCGGCCGCCACGCTGGTGAGCCCTGGCACGACGGTGCCGGCCGAGTAGCCGACCAGCAGCGAGTCGAGTGAGGGAATGGAAAGTCCGAAATGGATCACCCCCGACCCGTCGATCAGCCCGCCCACGACCTCAGGGTTGTGGTCTCGCGTCGTCCAGGTGATCTCCATGGCGGCAAACTTGGCGGGCTGGTCGGCGACCAGCGCGCGCGCCGAGAGGTCGCCGATCACCAGCTGCACCGGCGTCAAAGCGGCCGCCACGGTGAAGGGCACCGCAAAGGCCAATCGCTGATAGTGGTCCCGCCTTTCGCGCAGCCAGGCCACCGCATAGATGGACGCGACGATGAAGCCGGTCGTCATGTAGATCGCGATGAGAAAGTGCCAGAACTCATAGCCGAGCGAGCGGGTGAACAGGGCGGCCATCACGTCGACGTCGGTCACCTGCCCGCTGATGAGCTTGACGCCGCCTGGCGTGTTCATGAATGAGTTGGCGGCCAGGACGGAGACCGTACCCAGCAAGCCCGCCGGCGGCAGCGCAAGGCCAAGCAGGAAATGCGTCCTGGGCTGGAGCCGCTCCCAACCGTAGAGGTAGATGCCGATGAAGATCGCCTCGAGGAAGAAGGCCAGGCCTTCGACCGCAAAGCCGATTCCCATCGCCGCCCCGAAGCGAGCCATCATCCGGGGCCACAGGAGGCCGAACTCAAAAGAGAGGATGGTGCCCGTCACGGCCCCGACCGCGAACTGGACGGCCATGACCACCGACCACCGGCGGGCGATCTTCAGCGCGACCGGGTCCTTTCTCGCCAGGCCGATGCCTTCCATCAGCAGGGTCAGCGACGGCAGGGCCACCCCCAGCGGCACGAGCAGAACATGAGTCGCCAGCGTGAACGCCATCTGGATGCGGCTGGGCAGAAGAGCCGACTCGCCCGCCAGCCAGAGCGTCGCTGCCATTCGGTCAGATAAATGCTCGCACCAAGCGTGGCGTATAAGGAGAAGGGCGATGGCCGGGGTCAAATGCGCTCACATCACCGACGATCTCGACTTTCCGAAGCCCAACCCGCCCGCGGGATGCGAGGAATGCCTGGCGAGTGGAGACCGCTGGGTCCACCTGCGGCTTTGCCTCGAGTGCGGACACGTGGGCTGCTGCGATTCGTCGCCGAATCGCCACGCCACCAAGCACTTTCACAAGACGAATCACCCCGTCATAGCGTCGTACGAGCCGGGCGAAGCGTGGGTCTGGTGCTACGTGGACGAGGTGTTCTTCGAGACCGCCGCGAGCGTGCGCTGAGGTTGGCCGTCGCCTGACCACGCTTCCGCAAACTGGCTGTTGTAGAGCCTGTAATAGAAGCCCTCTCGCTGCAGCAGCACGGAGTGGCTGCCTTGCTCGACGATCCTGCCACCGTCCATGACCACGATCACGTCTGCGTTGCGGATGGTGGATAGCCTGTGGGCGATCACAAAGCTCGTCCGTCCGTGGCGCAGGCTGGCCATAGCCTTCTGGATGAGGACCTCGGTCCGAGTGTCGACGTTGCTCGTCGCCTCGTCGAGGATGAGGATGCTCGGGTCGGCCAGGAATGCGCGGGCGATGGTCAGGAGCTGGCGCTGGCCGGACGATAGATCTGACGCGTCCTCGTCGAGCACGGTTTCGTAACCCTTGGGCAGCGTGCGCACGAACGAGTCGACATGCGCGGCCTGGGCCGCGGCGACGATCTCCTGTTCGGTAGCGCTTTCCTTCCCGTACGCGATGTTGTCGCGGATCGTGCCGGCGAACAACCATGTGTCCTGGAGCACCATGCCGAACGCTCTCCGCACCTGGTCGCGAGACACGTCACGAGTATTCACGCCGTCGATGGAGATCTGGCCCGAGTCGATGTCGTAGAAGCGCATCAGGAGATTGACGATCGTTGTCTTGCCCGCGCCGGTGGGGCCGACGATCGCGATCGTCTGGCCCGGGCGCACCTGGAGGTTGAAGTCGGTGATGAGCGGCTTATCAGGCTCATAGCGAAAGTCCACGCGCTCCAGCGCAACCGCGCCGGTCACGTCGCCAAGCTCAGCCCCGGTGACCGTGTCGGGGGCTTCCTCCTCCGCCTCGAGCAGCTCGAACACCCGCTCCGCCGACGCAAGGCCCGACTGCAGGAGGTTCATCTGGCCGGCGATCTGCATGATCGGCATCGTGAACTGCCGCGAGTACTGGATGAATGCCTGCACGTCGCCGAGCGTCATGGTCCCTGTCGCGACGCGATAGCCTCCAATCACGGCGATCGCGACGTAGTTCAGATTGGACAGAAACTGGATTGCCGGCTGGATCAGACCGGAGAGGAACTGCGCCATGAAGCTCGCCTCGTAGAGGTGCCTGTTGTGCTCGTCGAAAACCTGCTGCGCTTTGGCGCGCCGGCCGAAGACCTGCACCAGCGCGTGGCCTGTGTGCATCTCCTCGACATGGCCGTTCAGGCTTCCTGTCCACTTCCACTGCGCCGCGAACTGTCTCTGCGAGCGGCGGGCAACCAGCAGAGTCACGACCACCGACAGCGGAACCGTGACCAGCGCAATCAATGCGAGCAACGGGCTGATCCAGATCATCATCGCGAGCACGCCGACCACGGTGAGCACTGAGGTGAGGATCTGGCTCATGCCCTGCTGAAGCGTCGTGGTGATGTTGTCGATGTCGTTGGTGACCCGGCTGAGGATGTCGCCGTGCGAGTGGCTGTCGAAATATTTGAGCGGCAGCCGGGCGAGCTTGGCGTCGACGTCGCGACGCAGCGCGAAGACGGTGCGCTGCGCGACCCCGGCCAGGATGTAGCCCTGAGCCCACATCAGCACAGATGAAAGGACGTAGACCGCCGCGGCGAGCAGCAGGATGATCCCGAGCGTGTTGAAGTCGATGCCCTTGCCGGGTGTGACGTTCATGCCCGAGAGCATCTGGGCGATCTGGCCCTGGCCGTGCGCTTGCAGCAAAGCGATGGCCTGTGCCTTGGTAAGTCCGGCCGGCAGCATTTTGCCCACGATGCCGTTGAAGATGATGTCAGTCGCGCTGCCGATGATCTTCGGCCCGATGACGGAGAACGCAACGCTGCCGATACCGAGCAGGGTCACGAAGACGATCAGCGGCAGCTCGGGTCTCAGGCGGGCGAGGAGCTTGCCCAGCGTCTGGCGCGGGTTGCTGAGCTTGGCGGGCGGAGGCCCGCCCATGCCGCCCATCCAGCCGCCCGGTTGTCGCCGTTGGGCTTGAGCGCCCCCTCCTGGCCGGTTGATCATGCGACCGCCGCCTCGCCGAGCTGCGAATCGACGATCTCGCGATACGGCTCGCACGTGACCATCAACTCGGCGTGCGTTCCCATGCCCACGACCCGGCCGTCGTCCAGGACGATGATCCGGTCGGCGTGCATGATCGTGCTGACGCGCTGGGCAACGATCAAAACGGTCGACCGCCTGGTCTCGGCGCGAAGCGCGGCCCGCAGCCTCGCGTCGGTACCGGCGTCGAGAGCAGAGAAGCAATCGTCGAACAGATAGACCGCCGGTCCCTTCACCACGGCGCGGGCGATCGCCAGCCGCTGTCGCTGACCGCCCGAGACGTTGGTCCCGCCCTGGTCGATCGGGGCGGCGAGGCCGCCAGGCATGGTCTCGACGAAATCACGCGCCTGCGCCACCTCGAGGGCATGCCAGAGCTCGTCGTCCGTGGCTTGCTCGTTGCCGAACCGCAGGTTGTCGGCGATCGTGCCGCCGAAGAGATACGCCCGCTGGGGCACGAGGCCGATCCTGCTCCACAGGCCTTCCAGCGATTGCTCGCGTACGTCGACACCATCGACCAGGACCGCGCCTTCGCTCACGTCGAAGAATCGCGGTATGAGGTTGAGCAGCGTGGTCTTGCCCGCGCCGGTGCCGCCGATGATTGCGGTGGTCTCTCCGGGTTTCAGATCGAAGACTAGCTCCTGCAGCACCGGCTTCTCGCCGCCGGGGTAGCCGAAGGTGACACCGCGGAACTCGACCTCTCCAGAGATCCCGCTCGGTGCGACCGGGTGGGCGGGTTCTCCGATTGATGGAGTTGTAGTGACCACATCCTGGAGGCGCGCCGCGCTTGCCTCGGCGCGCGGCACGAGGATGACCAACCCGACGGCCATCATCAGCGAGAAGAGGATCTGCATGATGTACATGAGGAAGGCGGTCATGTTGCCGATGGACATCTGCCCGCTGTCGACGAGATGGCCGCCGAACCACAGCACAGCGATCGTCGTGCCGTTCATCACGATCATCAGGGCGGGGAAGGCGAAGACGAAGATCCGGTTCACGCGAAGTGCGGTCGACGTGAGGTCGTAATTCGCCTCCGCGAAGCGGCGCTCCTCATAGGGCGTTCGAATGAAGGCGCGAATGACCCGTACCCCCATGATCTGCTCGCGCATGACCTGGTTGATCCGGTCGATCTTCACCTGCATCGACCGGAAGAGTGGCACCGCCTTCCAGAGCATGAAGCCGACGATCGCTGCCAGGAGCGGTATGACCACAATCAGCAGCCCGGAGAGGGTTACATCCGTCCGCAGCGCCATGAACACGCCGCCGACCAACATGATCGGCGCGCTCACCATCAGGGTGAGCGCAATCTGCATGAAGAGCTGGATCTGCTGAACGTCGTTAGTGTTGCGAGTGATCAGGGAAGCAGTGCCGAAGCGGTTCATTTCCTGCGCCGAAAAGCCCTGGACCCGACCGAATACCGCAGCCCGCAGGTCCCGCCCGACTCCCATCGAGGCTCGCGAAGCCCAGTACACTCCCGCGATCGCGATCAGGCCGAGCACCAGCGTGATGCCCAGCATCACCGCACCCGTCCGCCAGATGTACGGGATGTCGCCCTTGGCGACACCGTTGTTGATGATGTCGGCGTTGAGGTTGGGCAGATAGAGGTTCGCGATGGACTGGATCAGCACGAGCGCGATGACGACCGCTACCTCTCGCGCGTATGGCCGAACATAGGTGCGCAGAAGGCGAATCAGCATCGGTCAAACCCCATTTCTAACCGTTTGATGATATCAAATGATTGACATGAGTCAAGTCATTTGGTAAATTCGAATGGGTGAAAGCCACGCCAGCGTCAAAGGAAAATCTCCGCTCGGTGATGCTGGCGTTCGGCCGCCAGCAAGCGGCGTTCTCCGATGACTTTCTGAGATTTCTGATGGACGTCGAGCTGACGATGGGCCAGTTTCGCGCCCTCGCGACCATCCGGCGCTGGGGCCGCCAGAGCGGCAGGGAGCTGGCCGGCCGGCTCGGCGTTACGCCAGGCACCCTGGTCCCGCTCGTCGATCGTCTGGAGGAGCTGGGATATCTGCGCCGCGTCCCGGACCACGACGATCGCCGCCTCACGTGGCTCGAGCTCACGCCGAAATCGGACCGGCTCTTCCACCGGCTGCGCGGAATGGGGGCCGGCCGCCTCGCGTCGGCGATCTCCCAGCTCGTGCCCAAGGATCGGGCCGAGCTCAAGCGGCTGCTGAACCGCCTGGCGGAGCACATGGAAGCCGCCGCCGCGAAGGAAGTCACGGCCTAGCTCGTTCGATCCGCGTAGGTCAAAAAGTGTTAACCCGCGTTCTCTCTCTGTGCTGCTTCATGCCGCGCTTTTCTTTGGCGCGCTCAGCGCTGTCGCCACGATCGCCGCTTTCTGGCCGGGCCTGATCCAGGCTCGCCTCTGGATCGGTCTGCCGGTCGGTGTGCTCCTGATCGCCCTGGTGACCTGGAACGCGTCGATCCTGAGCCAGACTCCGGACTTCGAGATCATCCTCGGGGCCGTCGCCTTCGTCGCTACCGCCCTGCTGCGAGTGACCATGCGGCGGTGGAGCTGGATGGGCGCCCAGCTTTATGCGGCGGCGACCCTCGCCTCAATCGCCTACCTCCTGTACGCCGGCTCGATCACCTACGTGGTGGCGCGGGACGCGGTCTACCTGATCGCATCGAGCGTGCTGTTGGTGCTCGAGCTCGCGGCGCTGGGGCTGTCCCTGTCCTATCTGTTCGAGATCGTTGACACGATCAGCCGGACCTCAGACCGGCCGCATTCGAGCGATCCCAACTACCTCCCCAAGGTCGCGGTCCAGATCCCGGCTTACAACGAACCTCTCGAGGTCGTCGGCGAGACGCTCGACGCGCTCGCGGCCCTCGACTATCCGGACCTGATCGTGCAGGTGGTCGACAACAACACGCCCGACCGCGAGACCTGGACGGCGCTCCAGGCCAGATGCGAGAAGCTCGGCCCTCGCTTCCAGTTCATGCACCTCGAGAACTGGCCCGGTTACAAAGCCGGCGCGCTGAACGAAGCGACGCGACGCCTGCCCAAAGAAGTCGAGATCATCGCGGTGGTCGACTCGGACTACGTCGTCAGGCCGGATTGGCTGCGCTCGACCGTCGGCCATTTCGCCGACCCCAAGGTCGCGTTCGTCCAGACACCGCAGAACTATCGCGACTGGGAGGACGACCAGTATCTACGCGGCCTCTACTACAGCTACCGCTATTTCTTCGAGATCACGATGCCCGCCCGCGCGCACCGGAACGCGATCATCTTCGCGGGCACCATGGGCCTCATCCGGCGCCAGGCGCTGGAGGAGATCGGCGGTTGGAACCCCGACATCGTGACCGAGGACGCGGAAGCGAGCCTGCGCATGCTTGCGCACGGGCACGTCGGCATCTACGTGCCGAAGCCCTACGGCCATGGGCTCATGCCGTTGAGCTTCGACGGGC
The DNA here is from genome assembly GCA_005880915.1 of Chloroflexota bacterium. Classification (GTDB taxonomy): domain Bacteria; phylum Chloroflexota; class Dormibacteria; order Dormibacterales; family Dormibacteraceae; genus 40CM-4-65-16. The sequence continues at coordinate 13,231 of VBIW01000039.1, forward strand.
TGAAGAAGCAGCGCTTTCGATGGGCCCTGGGCGGAGTGCAGATCCTGCGCCTCCACTGGCGGCGCCTGCTCTTGCCCGGCCAGGGTGAGGGGTTGACCGTGGCGCAGCGGGTGCATTACCTGCTCGGCAACGTGCAGTGGTTCGGCGACGTGCTCATGTTCATCTTCACGGTCCTGCTTCTCCTCACCGCGCTGTCGACGGCCATGCATCATCAGCTGCCGATCCGCAGGATGACCGGGTTGGCCCTCGGTCTGCCGATCGCGTTCCTCGCGTCGGGGTTGCTCCGCGCCGTGTGGGCGATGAAGATCAAGACGCGATGCACGTGGCGCGACGCGATCGCGGGCCTCCAGGTCTGGTTTGCCCTGAGCTGGGTCGTCACGCTCGCATGTCTGCGCGGTCTCATCCGGTTCCATACCGCGTTCCTGCGCACACCCAAGATGAAGGAAAGCGAGGCGTCACTCATCAAGGCGCTGCGCGCGGCGCAGATGGAGACTATGCTCGCGGTCACGGGCGTGGCTGCGGCGATTGTGATGCTGGCCCGCGCGCCCTCGATCTCGACCGCCGCGCTGGCCCTGCTCCTGCTGTTCCAGGCGGCGATCTACGCCAATGCCGTTTGGGCAGGAGCCTCGGCCGAGGGGATCCACCTGACGCCTCTGCGACGCGCCTACCGCAACTCGGCGCAGAGCACTGGTGCGCGGCCTGGCCCGGAGAGGCTCGCCATGCCCGCGGCTATCGGCGCGGTCGCAATCGTGCTGATGCTGTTGATCTCGCTCGCGGCGCCGCCCGCACCGCCAGAGCCCCAGGCGACCGCGCCTGGAGAGGTCCAGGCGGCGACTGCCCACTCGTCTCCATCGGCCTCGCCGTCACCGTCGCCGACTCCGTCCGCATCGCCAAGCGCGTCGCCGAGCTCATCGCCGTCCGCGTCGCCCTCCGCGTCGCCTTCGAAGCGCTGACGAGGTCCACAATTTCCCAGGGAACGCTAAGGATCCGTCGAGTCGCCTCACAGGTTGCCGGGACACCCTAGAAGGCACAAGTCCGTAAAAGGGAGATCACCGGAGGACAGCCTGATGTCAGAACAAAATCCAAACGAAACCGGCGCACCGCCAACGCCGCCAGAACAGAATCTCTTGTCGCCGCCCGGCTATGAGGGCATGGGACCGTCGCCGGCGTGGATGGCCGCCCCGCCCCCGCAGGCGCCCTCCCTGTGGCATCGCATCGCGGCCTTCGTCGTGCTGATCGCGATCGTCGCCGCCGGAGCGGGCGCCGGTATCGGCTGGAGCCTCGCACGCGTGGTCAACAACCGACCCGTCGCGCAGGCCACGACGACACCCGGCGAAACGCCGATCCAGCCGGTGAGCCCGAGCGCCAATCCGTCGGCCGGCAGCTCGACGACGGCAGACGCTATCGCGGCCAAGGTCGATCCCGCGATCGTCGACATCAACACCGTCGTAGGGACGGGCCAGGCCGCCGGCACCGGGATGATCATCAGCTCGACCGGCGAGATCCTCACCAACAACCACGTGGTCAGCCAGTCGACCAGCATCACGGTCACGGTGCAAGGGCGCTCGCAGACCTACACGGCCCACGTCGTGGGCGTCGACATCTCGCAGGACGTCGCGGTGATCCAGATCGACTCCAACGTCTCGGGACTGCCGACGGTGACGTTCGCCAACTCGTCCTCGGTGCAGGTCGGCGACACGGTCGTCGCCATCGGCAACGCGCTCGGTCAGGGTGGGACGCCGCCGGCGTCCCAGGGCACCGTCACGGCGCTGGACCAGACCATCACCGCCAGCGAGGGTGGCGGCCAGTCGGAGACGCTGAACGGCATGATTCAGAGCGACGCGGTCATCTACGAAGGTGACTCTGGCGGCGCGCTGGTCAACACGTCCGGACAGGTCGTGGGCATGATCACCGCCGGCCAGGCGCAGGGTTTCCGTTCTTCGGCGTCGAACATCGGATTCGCGGTCGCCTCCAACACCGCACTCAGCGTCGTCAACCGGATTCGGGCGCACGAGCAGGCGTCGGACCTGACCTACGGACAGCTTGGATTCCTGGGCGTGCAGGTGCAGAACCTGGACTCGACCAGTGCAGCGCAGCTTGGTCTCAAACTGAGCTCGGGCGCGCTGGTCGTCGCGGTCACCTCCGGGTCGCCGGCGCAGGCAGCAGGGATCACGCGCAGCTCGGTCATCACGAACGTCGGTGGCTCCGCCGTCACCTCGACCGACACCCTGGGCACGGCGATCAAGTCGCATCTCCCAGGCGAGAAGGTTTCGGTGACATGGGTCGATCAAGGCGGCTCACACACCGCGACCGTGACCCTGGCCGGAGTGAACCCCTAGCGCCGATTGCGCCTCGTTGGCGCCAATGGAGCTGAATCGGCGCTCGTCATGGCCCCCGCTGGATACAACGAGGCGCGCCTCCGGTTAAGCCAGCGGGCCCCGCCGTGAGGCCTGTATCCTTCTTGGGTCGTGCGAATTGTAGTCAAGGACCCCGAAGAGTTCGAGCAGGCGCTGCGCGAGTTCCGCCGCAAGGTGCAGGAACAGGGACTCGTGCGCGAGATGCGACGGCGCTCGCACTACGTCCCGCCGGCCGAGGCCCGCAAGATCAAGAGCCTTCGCGCGCGACGTCGGCGCACCCGATAGCAAGTTAGGACGTCCCCCATGCGCCGGCGTACCCGATAGCAAGTTTGGACGTCCCCACCCGGCGGCTGCGCCGCCGACCTCCCCGGCGAGCGGGGAGGTGAAGCGTTCCCACCCGGCGGCTTGCCGCCGACCTCCCCGGCAAGCGGGGAGGTGAAGCTTCTCCTTCGCCCGTTATAATTCCCTCTGTTCGGTGACCATGGCGGAGGGGAGACACCCGTTCCCATTCCGAACACGGTAGTTAAGCCCTCCAGCGCCGATGGTACTGCCGGGGTAACCCGGCGGGAGAGTAGGTCGTTGCCGAGCGTTTTTTAAGTCCCGCAGCCCTTCGGGGTGGCGGGACTTGAATTTTTTCAGGTGAGCACGGGCTCCGGCTCCTTGACGCTCTCCGCGTGCAGCGTGGGGAGCAGCAGATAGCAGCGGATCGTCAGCAGGAGCAACAGCCCCACCAGGGCGACGAGCACGTCGAGCACGATCTGTCCCACGCGCGCGTGGAAGAGAAAGATCAGGACTCCCTCGGCCAGCACGCCGAGAGCGAGGATCGGCACGAATACCCGGTCATGCACCGCCATGAAGAACTGGACCAGAAGGTTGTCGAGCGAAAGCGCGAGGCCAATGACTCCGACCGGAAACACAAGTGGCACAGCGTCCTTGAAGCTGGGCCCGAACAGGACTCCGACGACCAGGCCCGGCGCCACCGCGAAGACCAGCAGCGCGCCGGCGCCCAGCGCGGTCAGGATGCCCGCGGACGAGAGAAGGATCCGCCCGGGGTGCTGCTCCTTCGCCACCGCCTCGACCACACGCGGAAAGAGGACCTGGCTCACGCTGAGGGTCAGGAAGAAAAGGATCGTGCCGATCTTGTTGAGCCCGCCGTAGATGCCGCCGTCGTGGCCGTTGAGGTAATGCTCGGCCAGGATCACGTCCTGGTTGTAGAGAATCTGGACTCCGATGATGCCGGCGGCCGCGGTGAGTGAGAAACCGGCCATGACTCGCAGCCTGACCCGAGTGCCGGTGCCCCGGAAGTGGTCGTGCAGCGAGTAGAGACCCAGACAGAAGACAAAGACGAGTCCCACGAATACTGCGGCCATGGCGCCTGAAACCGCGTAGCCGGCCTTCAGGAGAAGGAAGACCACGGTCGTTCGAATCAGCAGCTCGAGCGACAGGTTGAGCGAGAGCGCCGTGAAGCGCTGCAGCCCCTGCAGGATGCCGCGCGGGATCGCGACCTGCCAGATCAGGGCGATGGAGAAGCCGAGGATGAGGATCGGCAGCGTGGAGCCGATGTGCTCGAACGCCGCGATGGGACGAGCGAACAGCGTCGTCAGCAGGATGAACAGCAGGCAGGGGATGGCGATGAGGCGCACCGTGCGCGCCAGCAGCGAGCGCACGCCAGGGTCGCCACGGGCGTTGAGCATCGCTGTGTAGCGGGCGAGGACGACGACCAGGATCAGAGCGGGGCCCGTCCCGACGGCGTACACCGCGATCAGGAACGCCACCTGACCGTACGTCTCGGGGCCCAGGATGCGGCCCGCTATCGCGTGGTATACGAAGCCCCCGACGCCCGCGACAAGTCCGCCGGAAAAGAGGACCAGGTTCTGCCGGACCAACCGGTTGCGCCGGATCTGGGCCAGGCGCTGGCCGAGACCCAGGCGCTGCACGTCCGCCGATTCTAGTGGCACGAACGCGATAATTCAGGGCCGATGCCTGAATCCGCCAAGCCACTCGTCTCAGCACTGGTCGTCAGCCGCAACGCCAAAGAGGAGCTGCTCCAGTGCCTCAAGGCGTTTTTCGCGAGCGCCGACGTACCGGTCGAGGCGATCGTCGTAGACAACGACTCGTCAGACGGATCACCAGCCGCAGTGACCGATGAATTCCCTCAGGCCACGGTGTTGGTCCAGTCGAAAGACCTCGGCTATGGGCGCGCTGCAAACGTCGGTCTCGAGCGGTGCCAGGGCCGCTTCGTCCTGCTCCTGAGCCCGCACGTCGCACTGGATCCTCAGTGCGTGGGACGGCTGGCTGACCTTCTTCTCACCCGGCCCGACGCGGGCGCGGTCGGCCCGCGGCTGCTCCTGCCGGACGGCAAGGTCGACCCCGACGCGCGGCGCGCGTTTCCGCTGCCGAGCACGCTGTTCTACCAGACGGTCGGGCTGAGCAAGATCTTTCCGAAAAGTCCTCGATTCGGCCGGGCCAACATGGGCCACGTCGACGAATCGGAGGTGCACGAGATGGACGCCGGCACGGCAGCGTGCTTGCTTCTCCGCAGGTCCGCGCTCGACCGCGTGGGATTCTTCGACCCGCGCTACTTCATGTTTGGCGAAGACCTTGACCTCTGCTATCGCCTGAAGCTTGGCGGCTGGAAGATCTTCTATCTCCCGTCGGCGAGCGCGGTGCACCGCATCAAGCCAGAACCGCTCAACCGTCAGCGTCAGATCTCGTACGAACGCCACCGGGCAATGTGGACATATCACTTCAAGCACCACTCCGAGGACGTTTCCGCGTTCGGCAACGGCCTGGTGTGGGTACAGATATGGGGCCGCTATGTCGCCGACCGTGTGCGCAGCACGTTCCGCGGCAATCGAGAACCAACCTAGATGTATCACCAGATATCGCGCAACAAGCGCAACAGCATCCTCGTGATCGCCGGCTTCCTGATCGTGTGGCTGGTTGTCGGGCTGATCGTCGGGGCGCTGGCCTACGGCCAGGGTGGGGCGATCGCGGGTGCAATTGTCCTCGGCCTGCTCGGCGTGGCCGCGGCGCTGTACGCGTACTACTTCGGCTCCTCGACAGTGTTGGCCGCGATGGGCGCGCAGCCCGCCGACCCGAGGCAGTACCAGCAGCTCTACAACGTGGTCCAGGCGCTCGCGATCGGCGACGGCCTCCCGATGCCGAAGGTCTACGTGATCAACGACCCGAGCCCAAACGCGTTCGCCACCGGGCGCGACCCGAACCACGCTTCAGTGACCGTGACGACCGGGCTGCTCCAGATCATGAACCGCGAGGAGCTCGAGGGCGTCCTGGCGCATGAGATGAGCCACGTCAAGAACTTCGACGTGCGCCTGCTGCTCGTGGTCACGACGATGATCGGCATGGCCGCGCTCATCGCGAGCGCTTTCTGGAACAGCATCGCCCGCATGCGACTGCGCGGTCAGGGCGCGCTGGTCGTCCTGGCAATCGGCATTCTCTTCACGCTGGTCGCGTTCATCATCGGCCCGCTCATGCAGCTGGCGCTGTCGCGCCAGCGCGAGTCGCTGGCCGACGTCAGCGGTGTCGAGCTGACGCGAAATCCCGCCGGACTTATCTCGGCGCTGCAGAAGATCGCCCAGAACGACAAGCCGCCTGAGCGGTTCAACCACGCGGTGGCCGCAATGATGATCGACAACCCGTCAGAGCACCACGGCAGCTTCTTCAGCCGCCTTTTCGACACCCACCCGCCGATCGAGGAGCGCATCGCCGCGCTGCAGAAAATCGCGAGCGTCCAGCAGACCTAGGTTCCAACGACCGGAGGCGGTGTCGCCTCTCCTCGCCAAGATTCTTCACGTCCGCCGCACCGAGCTCCGGCGGACACTGCAGGTGGCGGGCTTCGCCATCGTCGTGGGGTGGGCGATGTACACCGCGTTCAGCGCGGCCCAGTCGATCTTCCTGAACAAGGCCGGTCCTCACGCCTATCCGCTGTTCTTCATCGTGCTCGCCCTCACCGCGTGGCCGATGGCTGCGCTGCAGGGCGCGCTCACGCGGCGCTTCGGCGTCGGGAGGGCGTTCCGGATCGTCCTGGTCGCAAACGCAGTCGCAGCGGTGGGAGTGTTCACCGCTTACGCGATCCGCGAAGACGCGACAACCGCGTTCGGCGCCTACGTCGTCTATTCGGTCGCGTTCGAGCTTGTCATGCTCAACTTCTGGAGCTTCGCGACGCAGCACTTCAACGTGCTCGAGGGCAAGCGCGTCTTCCCGGTCATCGCCGCGGGCTCGAGTGTCGGTTACATCCTCTCGGGGTTGACGACCACGATCGTCGCGGTCTTCGCGACCGAGCCCTTGATCTTCGTCTGGGCATTCGGCTCTCTGGCGGCCGCGGTCATGTCGGTGGGACTGGAGCGCACCCTCTTTCGACCTGCCTTCATCGACGACGCGGACCAGCTTCTCGTCGAGCAGGAGGTGGAGCGGAAGCGGCACGGCACGCTCGCCATGCTCAGACGCGGCTTCGAGTATCTGACCGGCAGCCGTCTCGTGCTCGCCCTTGTCCTCGTGACGCTCGTGTTCCAGGTGGCAAGCCGAGTCGGCGATTACCTCGTCGCTGTGCTCTTCGTCTCCGCGACCCACAACAACCTGCAGGAGCTGACGATCCTCATCGGCAACGCGTGGCTCGCAACTTACGTCGTGCAGCTCGTCGTCAGTCTCTTCGTCACGCCGTGGGTGCTCAACAGACTCGGCGTGAAGAACGCGATCCTGGTCCTGCCGGCCTTCACGCTGGTCGGCTTCACGGCCGTCGCCATCAACCCGGTCCTGGGCACCGCGCTATTCCTCTTCATCGTGCGCAACGGTCTGCAGACCGGGCTCGACGATCCCGCGCAGAGCGTCCTCGGGGGGGCGCTGCCGGCCCAGGTCGTGCCCAGGCTGAGATTCCTGCTCGACAACGTCGTTCTTCCGTCGGCGGCGGTCCTGGCCGGGGTGGGACTCTTGCTCGTTCAGCCGGCCATCGTGGCGAGCGTCGCGGTACTCGCCGTGATCGGTGTCGCAATCGGCGCGCTCTTCATCCTTGCTGCGTGGCGCGTGAGGAGCCTTTACGTGGACGCGATCTACGCGCGGCTGCGCACGCATGCCCTGAGCCTCGCCGACTTCCAGCAGGCGGTCGGACGCCCGACCCCCGACCAGATCGCCGAGCTGCAGGGCTACATCCGCGGCGCCGACGACCGGACGAGAGAGTTCGCCGCAGCGGCGCTGGCCAAGTCCTCGCCGGAGACGTTCACGTCGATGCTGCCCGAGCTGCTTGCGTCCCGGGATACCGTTGTGCGGCGGCTCGCGTTTCAGATGGCCCCTCCGGACCGCGTCACGCTCGATCAGCTCGAAGCGGCGCGCGCCGACGACGACGGATGGGTGCAGGCGGCAGCGGCGGTAGCGGGTGTGATGAAAAAGGAGCGCTGGCAAGGTTCCGACGAGCTCCTCCGCACGCTCGACGACTCGAGCGCTCCTGGCGACCGGGCGGCGGCCGCGTGGGCGGCGGCTTTCGTCGGGGACGACAAGACGGTCGTCGGGGCGATGTCGGATGACGATCCTCGCGTGCGACTCGAGGCGATCCGCAGCTTCGCCCGGATGAAGGGCCAGGTCGCGGGCGTGGCTGCGCCGTTGCTGGGGTGCCTCCGGGATTCTGACGTCGGCGTCCGGCGGGAGGCGCTGCGACAGGCGGTACGGTGGACGCCGCCGGCGGAGTTCCAGCAGGCGTTTGCCGAGGCACTGGCCGGCTGTCTGGCGAGCGCGGACCGCGACGTCAGGCGCGTCGCCGCAGAAGCGATGGCGGCCCAAGCGCCCGAGGCATTGATGCTCACGCTGCCGCTCCTTCTCTTGCACGATGAGACGTCGGCTGCCGCAGTCGAGGCCCTGGTGCGAAGCGGCCGCCCGGAGCTGTATCAGCGTGTGCGGGAGCACCTGGACACGCGCCTGGCGGGCGGCGCCCAGATGGCCCGGCTGTCCGCTCGAATCTCCGGCGCAATGCGACGCATGGACGGTGACCAGGCGGCCGGCTACGCGCTGCTGCGCATCGGGCTGGAGGATTACATCCACGGTGCGGCCGAATCAGGGTTGGCCGCGATGCGCGCTCTCCACGGCAAGCGAGGTTTTGCCACGGTCGAGCGCGGACTCGTTTCGATGCACATCCAAACGAGGGTGGAGGCGCTGGAAACGTTGTTAAACTTCGGCCCGGGTTGGCTCGCCGGGCCGCTGGTGCGCCTGCTCGACCCGGGCGAGTTCGACCCGGTTCTGGCGCGGCCCCTGACGCAAGCGGAGCTCGAAGCCCTCGCCGGCCATCCCGACAGGTGGGTGCGCGAAACAGCGGAAGCGGCCAGGCACGGACCCAATGAACACATGAAAGAGCTGATCGCGCTGAAACAGGTTCCTCTCTTCAGCACCCTCACCCTCGAGCAGCTGGCCAGCATCGACCGGCTGATGGTCACGCGGCATTACGTGAAGGGCGAGCTCATCTTCCGCAAAGGTGATGTAGGTGCTGAGCTCTACGTGGTCGTCGACGGCGAGATTCGGATCCACCTCGACCACGCGGCGATCGAAGTGACGCTGGCGAGGCACGGCGCGGGCACCGTCGTGGGCGAGATGTCGGTCTTCGACGAGCAGCCGAGATCCGCGAGCGCCCAGGCCACCACCGACACGACCGTGCGCGTGCTGCGCCGCGACCGTCTGCACGCGATCGTCACCGAACACCCCGAGGTGCTGCTGGAATTCATCAAGAACCTGAGTGAACGGCTGCGGGCGATGGACCAGAAGCTCGAGTCCGGCTCACCTGCCGCGGACGGACCGGCTGCGCTTCCGGCAGGAGGTCTTACTCCCTAGTTTCGGGTTCGGCGCGAACTTCTATCTTCTTGCGCGCGGCGTCGAGGCGCTCGGTGCAGATCTTCAGGTAGATGCGGGCATCGTCGACGGCTTTGAGCGCGTCCTCGAGCGACAGGTTGCCGTCTTCCAGCACCTTGAGCCTCTCGTCGAGCTTCTCCAGCGCCTGCTCATAGGTCAGGTCCTGGCTCACGGCTCGACCTCCTCGACGCGGGCGCCGAGGCGACCCGATCCCAGGCGGATCCGAACCCGGCGGTTGACGCCGGTGGCGGCGGCGGAGCTGATCACGCTGCCCGATTCGGCGTCCTGCGTGATGCTGTACCCCCGAGCGAGCACGCCGTCCGGGCTGAGCGCGACCAGCCGCTGTTCGCGGTGGGCGAGCGCACGCGTGGCGACGCCGAACCGTTCCGCCAGCGCGCGTGCAAGGCGGTCGGGGGCGCGGCGGGCGGCGAGGGAGCTGGTGCTTTTCGCCAGGCGCGAGGCGGCTGCGCTGTCCAACCGGCGGCGCCGGTCGCGAAGCGCCTCCTCGCGGCGTGCCACCTGGGCGACCGGGCTCAGGCGACCCAGCTCGGCCGCCGCTCGGGTCAACCTCTCTACACGGTGCCGGACGAGGGCGGGGAGGACCTGGAGCAGGCGGCGCCGCTTGAGGTCGATGCGCTCCGTCTCGCGGCTGACCCGCTGCCTGATCTCGCGGTCGAGCCGTCGGTCTCGCTCGCGCAATTGGGCGATGAGGTCCGACTTCTTGGGCACCACGCGCGCCCCCGCCTCGGTCGGGGTGCGGCACTCTGCGTCGCCGACCAGGTCGGCCACGGTTCGATCGGAGGTATGGCCGAGCGCGGTCACCACCGGCAGCTTCGACTCGAGGATCGCGCGCGCCACGACCTCGGTGTTGAAGGCGCACATCTCTTCGAAGCTGCCGCCGCCGCGCGCGAGCACGATCACGTCCGCGGCTTGTTCCTGGTTGCAGCGCCGCAGGGCGCGGGCGACGCTCATCGGCGCGGCTGCCCCCTGCACCTGCACGGGATACACGACGATGCCCATGTTGGGGTAGCGCTCCAGGATGGTCTCCTGAAGGTCGTGGATGACGGCCCCTGTCGGCGAGGTCAGGAGCGCGACCGCTCGCGGCAGAAAAGGAAGGGGGCGCTTGCGCTCCGGGGCAAAGGCGCCCTCTGCCTCCAGTTTTCGCTTCAGCTCTTCCAGCTGGGCCCTGAGTTTGCCGATGTCGTCGAACTCGATCTGGTCGACGATGAACCGGAGGGCTCCGTACTGAGTCCAGAAGTCGACCCGCCCACGGAAGATGAACACCTGCCCGTCTTCCGGCAGAGTCGTGACCCGGCGAGCGTCGTCCGCATACAGGAAGCCGTTGATCAAGCTCTGGTTGTCACGGATGGCGAAGCTGTAATGGCCCTTCGCGCCGCGCTTCATCCCGCTGACCTCGCCCTTGACGAGCAGCGCGGTGAGGGGGCGCAGCTCGCGTTTGATCTCGTTGGCGAGCTCGGTGACCGTGAAGGGCCGCTGAGCCTCTTCGGGTCGAAGCATTCAGTAAGTCACGTCCTGGTCGGGCTTGTCCGTCACGGGACTAGATTAGGCCAGCCCCTCCGGCGCAGCCCCTCCGGCCCTCCGGGCCACCTCCCCATGAATGGGGAGGAGCCTTCCTCAGCCGCCGATCTGCGACATGTTTTTGGCCGGCTTGATGAAGCCAGCCTTGTTGATCAGATGGCCTTCTTCCTTGCGCCAGATCGCTCCCTCGATCACGGATCCCAGGTGGTCGTCGGAGACGCCTGACCGCATCAGGTCGCGGAGCGGGGTCTCATGCAGCGAGAAGAGGCACGTGCGAAGCCCGCCTTCGGCGGTCAGGCGGATCCGGTTGCACGTCGTGCAGAAGGCCTGGCTGACCGACGAGATGAAGCCGATGCCGCCAGGTGCGCCGTCGGCGAAGGTGTAGCGGGTCGCGGGTCCCGGGCGCGGGTCGTTGTAGGCGACCAGAGGAAACTGGTCTTCGATCTGCTCCTGGATCCGAAGGCTCGGCACGACCTGCTCGTTGGTCCAGATGTTGTCGCCGTCGAGGGGCATGAACTCGATGAAGCGCACCTCATAGCCCTCCGCCCGCGCGAGCCGGGCGAAGTCGACGACCTCATCGTCGTTGCGGCCCTTCATGACGACCATGTTCAGCTTGATGGGACCCAGGCCCGCCTCCCGCGCTGCGGCGATGCCGTCCATCACCCGCACGAAGGCGTCGCTGCGCGCCATCTCCTGGAAGCGGTCCATGTGCAGCGTGTCGAGCGAGATGTTGATGCGCTTCAGCCCCGCGTCCTTGAGCGCCTGCGCCTTCTGCCGCAGCAACACGCCGTTCGTGGTCATCGTGATGTCGAGGGTCGGGTCGATCGCGTTGATCATGCCGACGAGCTCCTCGAGCTTCACCCGGACGAGCGGTTCGCCGCCTGTGATCCTGATGGTGCGGACGCCGTACCGCTCGACGAAGATCCGCGCGAGGCGGACGATCTCCTCGTACCTCAGGATGTCGTCGCGGGCGAGCCACTTGAGGCCCTCCGCCGGCATGCAGTAGATGCAGCGGAAGTTGCAGCGGTCCGTGACTGAGATCCGAAGGTCGTCGGCGATCCGCCCGTAGCTGTCGAAAAGCCTGCGGTCCGGCATTTAGCCGATCATAGACGCGATGGCGTACGAGCACATCCTGGTCGAAATCGAAGCGCCGATCGCGACCGTGACGCTCAACCGGCCGAAGGTCCTGAACGCCCTCAGCCCGGACCTGATCCACGAGCTGACGAGTGCCCTGGCGGACCTGGACGCCGATGACTCCGTCAGGGCGGTGGTCCTGACGGGCGGCGCCAAGGTCTTCGCGGCCGGCGCCGACATCGGCGACATGGCCGACCGCTCCGCGGTGGACCAGCTGAGTCGCGACCAGACGGGCCGCTGGGCGCCTCTGGCCGGATTCAGCAAGCCGCTGATCGCCGCCGTGAACGGCTACGCGCTCGGTGGTGGATGCGAGGTCGCGCTGATGTGCGACATGATCGTTGCTGGAGAAACAGCCCGCTTCGGACAGCCCGAGATCAACCTGGGCATCATCCCCGGCGCCGGCGGCACGCAGAGGTGGCCGCGCACTGCGGGCAAATACGCGGCGATGGAGGTCATGCTCACCGGCGCGCCTCTCACAGCGCAGCGCGCGCACGAGCTGGGCATTGTGAACAAGGTCGTGCCGGCCGAGATGACCATCCCGGTGGCGGAGCGGATGGCGAGGCAGGTCGCCGAGAAACCACCTCTCGCGGCGCGAATGGCGAAGGAGGCGGTCCTCAAGGCTTTCGAGGCGCCGCTTGCCGAGGGCCTGGCGTCGGAGCGCAAGAGCTTCTACTTCCTGTTTGCGACCGAGGACCAGAAGGAAGGCATGCACGCATTCCTCGAGAAACGAAAAGGCGTATTCAAAGGAAGGTAGGAAGAGAGATGGCGACTGAGGTCGAACAGCACGTACACGTTCAGACGCACGATGGCATCGGCCTGATCCGGCTCAACAGGCCGGAGAAGATGAACGCGATCGGGGCGCTCACGCGCCAGCAGCTCGCCGAGGCGATCAAGCAGGCCGAGCGCGACGACGCGGTTCGCGTGGTAGTGCTGACCGGGTCGGGCCGCGCCTTCTGCTCCGGCGCCGATGTCACCGAGATGGTTGAAGGCGCTGGACTGCGGACGCCTGAGGACGTCGGCAACGTGCTGCGCAACGAGTACATGCCGATGCTGACGCGCCTGCGTACGATGCCCAAGCCTGTGATCGCGGCGATGAACGGGCCCGCGATCGGCATCGGCGCGAGCTTTGCCCTCGCGTGTGATATCCGGATCGCGACGCCCGAGTCGTATCTGCTCGAAGCATTCGTGAACATCGGTCTTGCGCCCGATGGCGGCGTGAGCTGGCTTCTCCCTCGGCTCGCGGGCACTGGGATCGCGTACGAGATGTTCTTCACCGGCAAGCCGCTGCCGGCGGCGGACGCTCACAGGTTGGGAGTGATCAATCGCATCGTCCCGGCGGATCAGCTCGAGGCAGAAGTTCGCGAGCTGGCCGGCCACCTGGCGGCGCAGCCGCGCGGTGCGCTGGCGGGCGCGAAGCGTGCCGTGACGCATGCGCTGGAGTCGACCTTCGAGCAGGCGCTGGAGTTCGAGTCGTATCTGCAGGAGGCCCAGGCCGCGAGCCCGGAGTTCGCCGAAGGCGTGCGGAACTTTCTTGCCCGGCGGGCGGCAAAGCAAACTTGATAGTCCCCACCCGGCGGCTTCGCCGCCGACCTCCCCCGCGAGCGGGGAGGTGAACTCTCCCCAGGCGGTCATCGTTGCGACCGCGCGGACGCCTATGGGGCGTTATGGCGGTCAGCTAAAGGACATTCGGCCCGATGACCTCGCCGCGGTCGTCCTGAAAGAGGTTTGCGAACGCGCGCACGTCAAGCCAGCTGAGGTTGAGGACGTGATCCTCGGCTGCGCGAACCAGGCAGGGGAGGACAACCGCAACGTGGCGCGGATGGCGCTCCTCCTGGCGGGTTTTCCAGTCGAGGTCCCCGGCCAGACGGTGAACCGCCTGTGCGGCTCGGGGATGCAGGCGACCATCGCGGCGGCGCGTGAGATCCAGTCGGGCGCGGCCGACATCATGGTTGCGGGTGGCGTCGAGAGCATGACCCGCGCGCCCTGGGTGATGCCCAAACCGGACGCCGGATTTCCCCGAGGACCTCAGACCGCTTACGACTCCGCGTTGGGATGGCGCCTCGTCAACTCGAAGATGGCCGCGATGTACGGGACGCTGCAAATGGGGGAGACCGCGGAGCGCGTCGCCCAGAAATACGAGGTGTCGCGCGAGGACCAGGACGCGTTCGCGCTGCGCAGCCACCAGCGCGCAGTTGCCGCGCAGAAGTCGGGCAGGCTTGCCGAGGAGATCGTGCCGGTGCTCGTCCCGCAGCGGAAGGGTGACTCGTTGTCATTTGCGGTTGACGAAGGCCCGCGTCCGGATTCGTCGCTCGAGGCGCTCGGCAAATTGAAACCCGCTTTTGCTGAGAACGGCTCGGTCACCGCGGGCAACGCGTCGCCCCTCAATGACGGCGCCACGGCGCTCGTTCTGATGTCCGACACCAAAGCGCGCGAACGCGGCCTGAAGCCGCTGGCCCGCCTGGTCGCCGCGGCCCCGGCGGGCGTGCACCCCGACTACATGGGCATCGGGCCTGTGCCGTCGTCGCTGAAAGCGCTGGAGAAGGCGGGCTTGCAGCTGTCGGACATGCAGGTCGTCGAGCTGAACGAGGCGTTCGCGTCGCAGTCGCTGGCGTGCATTCGCCTCCTGGGGCTCGACGAGGAGAGGGTCAACGTCAATGGGGGCGCGATCGCGCTGGGTCATCCATTGGGCAGCAGCGGTGCGCGCCTGGTCAGCACGCTCGTGCGCGAGATGGCGCACCGTGACGCGGAGTACGGCCTGGCCACGATGTGCATCGGCGTGGGCCAGGGCATCGCGTCGATCTGGCAGCGAATCTGAGCGAGCGCGACCCACAAGCAGTCCGGTCGATGTTCGACCGGATCGCGCACCGCTACGACACGATCAACACAGTCCTGTCCGCCGGGACCGACTCCGGCTGGCGCCGCCGCGCCGCGCGCGAATCAGGCCTGTCTCCGGGAGGGTCGGGGCTCGACGTCGCGTGCGGGTCGGGCAAGCTGACGGCAGAGCTGGCGAGGCGCGCGGGTCCGACGGGACGGGTGGTGGGGCTCGACTTCAGCCCGCAGATGCTCGAGGTCGCGCGGCGGGAGCATCCAGGGCTCGAGTTTCTCGAGGGCGACGCGCTCAACCTTCCGTTTGAGAGCGCGAGCTTCGACGCCTCGACAATCGCCTTCGGGCTCCGCAACCTGGCGAACCCTGTACGCGGCCTTCGCGAGATGCTCCGCGTGGTCAAGCCATCTGGACGCGTGGTCGTCCTGGAGTTCGTCCGCCCGCCGCGCGGCCCCGTCGGCGGCGCTTACCGCATCTACCTACGCACCCTTCTCCCGGCCGTCGGCGGGCTGATCTCGGGAGACGCGGCCGCCTATCGATACTTGAGCGACACGATCGACTCCTATCGCACGCCGGGCGAGCTCGGCGACCTGGCGATGCAGGCGGGCTGGTCGGATGTCCACTTCCACGGGCTGGCGATGGGCACCGTCGGGATTCTCTCCGGCCGGGCACAGTAACCGTCCCCTCTGCCGGCGAGTTCTAGCTGGCAAGAGGCGGAGCTCGTTACGGAGGACATCGAAAAATGATGTCGGCACAGAACCGTTTGCTGGTGGTCTGCGGGTTGCTCATTGCGGTCGCGTCCGCCAGTGTCACAGCGCTGGCGGTCAACCTGTCGCGACCCTCCGGCGCAGCATCGTCTCCTCCGCCGGTGCTCACGCTCGCCGCCTCGACCTCCGGCAACACGATCACGGTCGTCGGTGTCGGGATCGGTTCTGCGACGTCAAACCAGGCCCAGCTGTATCTGGGCGTCACCGCGACGCGGCCGAATGTGAGAGACGCGGTCTCGGTCGCGGCAACCGACATGAGCCACCTGTTGAGCGCGGTTCACAACCAGGGCGTCCAGGACAAGGACATCCAGACCACCGGCGTGTCGGTGTCGCAGCAAACCAACTGCTGCCCGCAGACCATCAACGGCTACAACGCATCGACTCAGATCACCGTGACGGTGCACGGCGTCACCAGTGCCACGCCTCTCATCGAGGCGGCGGTTGACGCCGTCGGCAACGATCTGCAGATCCAGGGGATCAATCTTTCGGTGGCGGATCAGGGCGCGATGCTGAAGACCGCGCGCTCGGCTGCGATCAACGACGCCAAGACGAAAGCGCAAGACTGGGCGCAGCTGTCCGGCCATCATGTCGGGGGACTGATCGGCGTGACTGAGATCGTCTCCACGACCGGTGGCTTCTCGTGCGACCAGTGCGGTGGCAAGGGCGGCGGGGGCGGAGTCGCGATCCAGCCCGGAGTGAGCTCCGTCAGCGTGACGGTCGCGGTTACCTTCGAGCTCGCCGCCTAGCTAGGAATTCCGATCCACCGCCGAGCGGGCCAGGCCCACGAGCGTGGGGCGCAGGCCGTCCAGCTCCACCGTCTCGAGCTCGCGCACGGCCGCCTCGATCAGCGCGTCGGCCTCCTGGCGTACGCGCGGGAGCGCACCACTGGCCGTGACCAGCTCCGCCACCCGGCCCACCTCCGCGTCGCCGAGGGCGCCCTCGAGCAGGCGCCTGACCTCCGGACCCACCTCGCGATCCTCCGCGGCGTAGATCAGCGGCAGCGAGAGCACGCGCTGCCGGATGTCGAGCCCGACAGGCTTCCCCGAGCTGGGGCTGAAATCGACCATGTCGTCCGCCATCTGGAACGCGGTACCAAGGAGGTCGCCGTAGCGGCGCAACGCGCCGACGACCTCCGGGGTCGCCTCTGACAGCAGAGCGCCAGACGCACATGCAGCGGCGAACAGCGAAGCAGTCTTGCCACGCACGACACGGAGGTACGACTCTCGATCGCCGGGAAAGGCGCCGCGCAGCGCCACGTCGTCGATCTGCGATGCGCATATCGCTTCGAGGGCTTCGGCCAGGGCCGAGGTGACAGCTGGGTTGCCGATCTCGGCGATGAGCCGCGTCGCTTTGGCGAAGTAGTAGTCGCCCACCGCGATCGCTCGCTCCGGTCCTTCGGCCGCAGCAACGGTCGGTCGGCCTCGGCGGTGCGTGCTCTCGTCGACGTAGTCGTCGTGGATGAGCGTGGCGTTGTGCAGCAGCTCCACCGCCGCCGCGAGCTCCGCAGCGCGCAACGGGTCGTTGCGCGGACCGATGCCGGCCGTCAGCTGGACCAGCTTCGGCCGGAGCCGCTTGCCTCCAGCCTCGACGAGGCGGCGCATCGGCACCGCTACCGGTTCGGGGTCGACCATGAGCTGGCGCGCGAGCTCGACTTCGACGAGCGACTCCGGTATCTCCCTGGCGATCGGTCGAGCAAATTCGCCTTCGAGCTGCAGCGCGAGCTCGCGATCGCGTGGGCCGTCAAGCTCGACTGCGAAAACGGACTGCCAGCGCCCGAGCACCAGCTGGCCTTCTTCGACGAGCAGCGTGAGAAACGCGCTGAGGAGAAGCTGGCGGCAGTGGGCGTGCCCGTTGACCGGCTCATCGACGGCGACGTCGAACCGGCGCGTGAAGTCGTCGTGCTCGTAACCTGCGCCGCGGGGCGCGATGCGCTCGAGCATGGCTTCGAAGTCGCGATGTAACAGCGGCTCGTTCTCGTTGACACAAAGTCCAACTGTCGTGTGCAGGGACTGCAGGTGCACACGCCCTGTGCGGAGCCCGACCCGCTCGACGCGCTCTCGGATCCGTTCGGTGAGATCGATGAACTGGGTGGCCTGGGAGGTCGCGAACTCGAGCCGCGCCGCGCTCACCCTTGTGCCCCGAGGGAAAGCCGAAGCAGGTCTCGGACCGGAGGCGCGGGCTGCTCGGAAGCCGCCGCCGTCGACATCGATTCGACGGCCCGCGCGAAGGCAACCTGGACGGCAAGAGGCGCGTTGTCGGCAAGGATGCGGGAGCCGCGTGCGAGGCAGAGGTCACCCATCAGGAGCGTGGTCGGCGGGGCGGCGCGTCCGCCCAGACCCTGGAGCCGGATACCGAGCTCGATCAGCGCCGCGGCCAGGGCGAGCCTGGCCTGGAGGTCCGGCTCGAAATGCTGGACCGCGTCGAGGTAGTCGCGATAGGCATCGGACAGGCCGTCGGACCACAGTCCCTCGAGACGGTCGAGCTCGCGATCCAGGAGTTGCACCCCCATCAGACGGCCTCGATGACGCTGCCCGCGAGCTGGCGGAATGCCGAAAGGGCGCGCAGGCAGGACTCGTCGTCGCGGGTCACGACGTAGTAAAGCCCGAAGCCGAGGACAGTATTCAGGACGAGAGGCACGAGGACGTCGCGCGGCACGGTCAGGCGGATGCGTCCGTCCTCCTCCAGCCGGTCGAGCTGTTCCTGGATCACCTCGCGGTAGCGCGTGAAGAGCTCGGGCAAATAGGCCCGGAGGCGTTCGGTCCGCGGAGCCTGGACCAGGAGGTCGAAGGCGGCGAGCTGGACATCGCCCAGTCGCCGCAGGGAATCCCAGAGCGACTCGACCCCGACCTCGAGCACCTCCAGCGGGTCGGTGAGCTGGTTCAGGGTTCGGCGCAGCTCCTCGACAGACTTGGCGGTCAGGTAGCGCCACGCCTCGACGAGGAGCTCGGACTTGGTCGGGAACCAGTACTGGAGGTTGCCGATCGCCACGCCGGCTTTGGAGGCGATGGAGCGGACGCTGGTGCCCGAGTAGCCGTTTTCGAGCAGGGAATCCGCCGCCGCGTGAATGATCTGGTCTCGGGTGCTCTCAGTCGCGGTCGCCCCGGTCATACGTATGTACCAGCATACTGAGGACCGGTTCAGAAGGTGTGGCCGGGCGAGGCACGCAGACGGAATTTCGACCCGTTGGCGCCAACGGGGCCGAATCCACTGACTCGAGAAGCACCGCTGCATACAGCGAGGCGGAATCGGCGATTCACTTTCGAACGGGGCCTGACCGCGTGTCCGGGGATGGTGGCCGCCTTCGACTAATCTCAACCTGTCCATGAAGTCGATCGCCGAAGCCTTTCCCAACGGTGTGTGCGGCGTGCTGCGCACCGACAACGCCGAAGCGGGCTTTCAGGCCTGCCTGACCGCGATGGAAGGCGGCGTCATGACGATCGAGGTGACGAAAACCGTCCCGTCGTGCTTCGAGATGATCCGCGGGCTTATCGCGACGACGATGGGCCGGTACCCAGTCGGCGTCGGCACTGTCTGGGATCCGGGCGCTGTCCGCGAGGCGAAGGACGCGGGAGCGTCATTCGTGGTGACTCCTGTCCTCCTGCCCGAGGTCGCCGACGCCTGCCGCCAGGAGGACATCCTCTGCGTCCTGGGCGCGCTGACCCCGACCGAGATCTACCAGGCGCGTCTCGCAGGCGCGGCACTCGTGAAGGTCTTCCCGATCACCCCGGTCGGCGGTCCGCGCTACATCGAGTCGCTGAACGGACCGATGGGCGGTGTGCCCTTTTGGGTTTCCGGTGGCGTGAAGATCGAAGACATCGGCGCCTACCTCCGCCTGGGGGTCAAGGCGGTGGGGCTCACCGCCTCGCTGTTCCCGCCGGAGGCGCTGGCGAAGGGAGACATGGACACGATCGGGCGGAATGCGGAACGGGCGGCGCAGGCGGCAGCGCACGCGGTCGGCGACTAGATGTAATTCCTGGATAGGGAACGACGTTCGGCGAAGAATTTGGACGGCAAGTTCACCTTGGCGCCGAAATTTCCTGTTAGATCTCTTGATCGGCAAACATTTGTTTGGTACCATCACTTCATGATCCTCGCGGAGCGTCTGCACACCGAGGACAACGTCGCGCGCGAGCTGATCGAGACCGAGCACCTGATCGGCATCCTCCAGCTCAAGGCGAGCCGGCTGGCGGCAGAGCTCTCCGCGACCAGGCGCTGGGACAGCGAGGGCTACAACAGCGCCGGCGACTGGATGCGCTTCAAGTGCCAGGTCACCAACACGGTTGCGTGGGACCGCATTCGCGTTGGCGAGGAGCTGCACCGGATGCCCGAGTCGGAGCAGGCGGTCTACGACGGCGAGATCGGCTACGCGCACCTGAAGGTGATGGCGAGGACAGCCGAAGTCGTGGGCGCGAAATTCGACGAATTGATGCTCTTGCCCCTGGCCAGGGACACTTCTCCCGGAAAGTTCTATTACAAGAGCCTGCATTTCCGGCACGCGGTCGACGCCAAGGCTTACTGCGCCGAACAGACGGAGCTGGTGGAGAATCGGCGGCTGTCGCTGAGCACCGCGGAAGACGGCTGCCTGCTCGTCAGCGGAGTCCTCGACCCGGTTGGCGGGGCTGCGGTGCGGACCGCATTGGAGCCGCTGGCGCGCAAGTCGGGGGCTGGCGACGACCGGGAGCTAGAGCGGCGCTATGCCGACGCCCTGGTCGAGCTGGCCTGCGGGGGCAAGCCGGCAAATCTTCACGTCACGGCCACAATCGAAACGTTGAAGGGGATGGTTGGCGCCGCAGGAGGGGAGATGGAGTTCTCGCTTCCACTTTCGTCGTCGACCATCGAGCGCATGGCGTGCGACTGCAGCGTGAGTCGGGTGCTGTTGAGCGAGGAGTCGGTGGTCATCGACATCGGCCGCTCGCGGCGAGTCATCGCCGGACCGGCGAAGCGGGCCCTAAACGCGCGCGACGGACATTGCGTGTGGCCCGGCTGCGAACGGCCGGCATCGTGGTGCGACGGCCATCACCTGGTGCATTGGATTCGCGGTGGCTCGACCGACCTGGACAACCTGGTCCTGCTCTGTCACCGGCATCACTGGAAAGTTCATGAGGGCGGCTGGCAATTGGTCAAGACCGACGATCGCGACATCGTGCCGATCGCACCGACGATCACCTTCGGACGCGGACCGGACTAGGGACTCAGCACCCTACGTGGTAATTGCACATCGTGGCGGTGATATTCGAGTACAGGTTCGTCACCTGGTTGCCCGTCAGGAGCAGGGCGATGATCACCACCAGGATGATCAGGGCCAGGATGAGGGCGTACTCGACCAGGGCCTGACCACGTTGCCTGGACTCGGGGTTGGTCAGCACCCCACGTGGTAGTTGCACATCGTCGCGGTGATGTTGGAGTAGAGGTTTATCAGCTGGCCGCCGGTCACAATCAACGCGATGATCACGATCAGCGCGATCAGGGCAAGGATGAGCGCGTACTCGACCATTCCCTGGCCCTTTTGGAATCTCTGGATAAATCGATAATGAATCAAGGGATACAAGCGACCTAGAAGCTTAACCACCGAGGCCCGCGCGCTGGTCGCTTACCTTCTCCAACGCCTGCTCCACGACCACCCTGACCATGCGCTTGCGCCAGAAATGGCTCAGGTCGGCGTTGTCGAGCGGCTTGGCGGGTTTGGCTGCGATGTCCGCAGTTTCGCGGATCGTCTCCTGATCCAGGCGCTTGCCTTTCAGGAAATCTTCAGCCGCCCGCGCCTCGAGCGGGTGGGAGGCGACGGCGGAGAGCACGATCCGGCAGCCCGCGACGACGTCTCCGTCCAGCTCCACGGCCACCGCCGCGCCGGCGATCGGGAAGTCGATCGAGCCCCGTCGCCGCAACTTGACGTACGCACTTCGCGTGCCGGCGCCGGCGCTGAGTCGAAGGCTCGTCACGATCTCAGCCGGATGCTTCGCCATGTACTCGATGCCGTCGTCGTTGTAGAGCGCCGCCACGGGCATCTCGCGCTCGCCGTCCGGCCCGGTGAGGCTGACCGTCCCGCCGAGGGCGATCGCCATCGGCGCGGTGTCGGACGATGAGACGGCCCAGCACCGCGGGCTGCTCGGTGCGACGAGGCAGATGTCCCCGTCCTTCTTGATGCAGAAGCCCGCGGCCTTCCGCCACTCGTAAGTCATGTCGTAGTAGTTGCATCGCGTGTCGACGCAGAGGTTGCCGCCGATCGTCCCCGCGTTGCGCAGCGGTGGGGAGGACACAAGGCCGGCCGCCTCGGCGTAGCCGGCGAATCGCGCTGTCAGGTGCTCGTCGCGCGCGGCCACGGCAAGCGTGACGAGAGCGTCGACGGTGCAATCCGTGGACCCGTTGTGGATGGCTCGGGGCAAGAACTCGAGTCCGATCAATGTCTCCACGTCGAACTGCCGGCGCTTAAGCTTGGGGAACAGGTCGGTGCCGCCGGCGACGAACATGGCCCGAGGACCCAGCTCTGCCGCCATGCGCGCAGCCTCGCGTGCGGTCTTCGGCTGCAGGAACTTGAATCGAGGCAGCCGCAGCAATCAGCAGGTCCCTTCCTGGTGCGCGACCCGCCCATCTTTCCCTGGCGGTGCGACCTTGATGGTCTCTGGATATGGAATCGATGGAAAGCGCGGCGGGCCGTAGCGCGGGGGTTCGCCTTTCTCCTTTCGTCGCAGTGCCTCGACGACTTTCTCCGGGGTGACAGGGATCTCGTCGATCCACACTCCGAGCGCGTCGTACACGGCGGAACAGACCGCCGGCGGGACAGGAAGCAGCGGACCTTGTCCAGCCTCCTTCGCGCCGTAAGGACCCTCCGGATCGATCGTCTCGACGATGAAGGTCTCGACCTCCGGCATGTCGAGGAAGGTCGGTGACTTGTACTCGAGCATCGAGGGCCATTTGTGCAGGCCCTTGCGAAACGTCTGCTCCTCCATCAGCGCCTCGCCCAGGCCCATGTACACGCTGCCTTCGATCTGCCCCTCGACCAGCAGCGGGTTGATGGCACGTCCGACGTCGTGGGCGATCCATACCTTGTTGACCCGCGTGAGGCCGGTGCGGGCGTCGGCGTCGAGGTCGACCACGCAGGCCGAGTAGCTGTAGGCGGGGCTGGGTCCGACGCCGGAGCCCTTGTACGGGCCGGCGATCTTCGGCGGCGTGTAGCTTCCGGCGGTCGTCAGCGTGCCGAAGCGAGCCTCCGCCAGCACGCTTGCCTCTTCGAATGAAACGTCGTCGTATTTGCGGCCGCTTGCCTCGACGGCCTCCACCAGCAGGGCACGCATCTTCCGCGCTGCTTCGAGGGCCGCGTTGCCCGCCATGAACGTCACGCGCGATGAGTAGGAGCCGAGGTCGATTGGTGTCGTGTCGGTATCGGCGGTGACCAACCTAACGTCCGCGGCCTGGAGACCGAGCTCTTCCGCCACGATCATCGCCAGGACCGAGTCCGAGCCCTGGCCGATGTCCATGGCGCCACAAAACGCCGTCACGCCACCGCGGTCGACCTTGATCTGGACCTCGGAGTGCGGCATGTCGTTCCAGTAGATGGCGGTGCCGGCGCCCGACAGGTAGCTCGAGATGGCGAAACCCATGCCGTGCCCTGGCCGCCTCTCTCGCTCGTGGTAGTGAGACGCGCGTGTGACCTTGTCCGTGCACTCGTCGAGGCCGCACGATGTGACCCGCAGCCAGTTCACGGTCCGCGTGTTCGGCTTCACGAAGTTGCGCCGCTTGAGCTCGACCGGATCGAGTCCGATATCCCGCGCGATCTTCTCCAGGTGTAGCTCCAGGGCGAAACGCGGCTGTGGGGTGCCGTGCCCGCGCTTGGGACCGCAGGGCGGCTTGTTGGTGAACACCCTGCAGCCCTCGAATCGGTAAGCAGGGATGTCATAGGTCACGGTCTGCAGGGCGCCCGTATAGAAGGTCGAGGCGACTCCGTACGAGCCGTACGCGCCGCCATCGAGCGCGCTCTTGAAATGCATGGCGGTGATCCGACCGTCCGCGGTGACGCCGGTGCGGACCCACATCAGCACCGGATGGCGGCCGCGATGCGCGTAGAAGACCTCTTCGCGAGTGAGCGTGCACTTGACCGGCCTTCCGGTGAGCATCGCGAGCTTGCTGACGATGATCTCGTGTGCGAACGGATCGGTCTTGCCGCCAAAGCCGCCGCCATGCGCGGCGCCGATGACCCGGATTCTGTTCATGGGCAGCTCGAGCACCTTGGCCAGCGCGCGATGCACGTAGTGCACCACCTGCGTCGAAGACCAGAGCGTCAATCTCCCGTCCACAAAAGTTGCGATTGCGCTGTGCTGCTCCATAGGGAGGTGTGTGTTGCCCTGGAAGAAGAACACGTCCTCTCTAATGTGATCAGCTCGCGTGAAGCCGCCCTCGACGTCGCCGAACTCGAGCGCGACGAGCTTGTGGATGTTGTGCGGGCCTCCGTAGTCCTGGATGCGCTCGTCCTTCGGCTCTTGCAGTGCGGCGTCGATCGACATCACCGGGTCGAGCACCTCGTACTCGACCTTTATCGCGTCGCACGCGGCAGCCGCGATCTCCTCTTCGGTTGCTGCAACCGCGGCGATGGGATCGCCGACGTAGCGCACCTTCTCGTGCTCGAGTGCTCGCTCGTCCTGAGTCACGGGCAGGATGCCGAACTTGATCGGGAGGTCTACGCCGGTGATCACGGCAAGCACGCCCGGGATGCGGCGCGCAGCAGACGTGTCGATCGAAAGGATGCGCGCGTGTGGGTGCGGGCTGCGCATGATCCTGCAGTGAAGGGTCCGAGGCGGGAGCATGTCGTCGGCGTAGACGGCGCGACCGGTGACCTTGCTCACAGCGTCGACCTTCGGAAGAGGTTTGCCGACTACATTCATCGCATTCTTTCCGCGGCCATCTCGACGGCGTCGAGGATCTTCGCGTAGCCCGTGCACCTGCAGAGGTTCCCAGCGAGGGCCTCTCGGATCTCGTCGCGCGATGGCCTCGCATTGGCCTCGAGCAGGGACCTGGCAGAGAGCAGGATGCCGGGCGTGCAGTAGCCGCACTGCGCCGCGCCGAGCTCGGCGAAAGACTCCTGCAGCGGGTGCAGCTCCGAGCCTCGCGCCATCCCCTCAACAGTCATCACGGCTCGACCCTGGATCTGGATCGGAAGCACGAGGCAGCTCAGCTCGGGCTTGCCATCCACAAGCACCGTGCAGGTGCCGCACTCGCCCAGCTCGCACCCGTGCTTGGTGCCCGTGAGCTGCATGTCCTCGCGCAGGACCTCGAGCAGCGTCTTGTGCACTGGCACGAGCAGCTCTCGTCGCTCCCCGTTGACGTCGAGTACGAGCACGATCCGCTCGACCTCGCGCGTGACCTCATCCCTCATGCGTAACCGAGCATATCCCTGAGCGCGCGGGCGCATGCCCACAGATCAGGAGCCACCGCGTGCGCACGGCTGGATGTCGGTTTCGGGTCGTCCGGATACACGAGGATCGTTTGCATCCCAAGGGCGAGCGCGGGCTCGATGTCGTTCTCTTCGCGGTTGCCGATGACGACGCAGTGATCCGCCGGGACGCTGGCCCAACGCATGGCCATCTCGAAGACGGCTGGGTGAGGTTTCAGGTGACCGGCATCGACCGATGTGACGATGGCGTCGATGTATTCAGCCATCCCAAGAATCCGGAAGTCGTCCCAGTAGCTGCCGGCGTCGCGCCAGTACGTGTTGCTCGTGATTACCGTCCGCAGGCCGAGCTCGCGAATCGTCCGCAGCAGCTCTACCGCCCCGGTAAGCGGTTGGAATGCGTCATGGACTGGGATAGCCATCGCGCGGCGAAGGCGCGAGACCGTTTGGTCGTCGGATTGGAGACCCTGGCGCGCCAGGCAGCCATTGATCAGCTCCACAGCGTCGACGACCATCACGGACTCGGTCGTGATGGTGCGAGCTTCGTCGCCTGGCCGGCTGCTCCGAAGCAGATCTTCGATCAGGCTCTCGATGACGACTGCGTCGTGGCCGGCCATCGCGGCCGCGATCCGTTCACGGCGTCCTTGGCCGTCGGCCTGGCGGATCGGCCACGAATTGGGCCACAGCGTGCCGCCCACATCGATGAAGGCGACTTCTAGGGCTTTTGTTCGCCTCCCCACTCGCTGGGGAGGCTGGCCACGGCCGCTCACGGCCCTGGCCTGATGGGGGCGCTTGATCTGGCAATCACGGCGGTCACTCTATGATCGCCTCCATGCTCAGGTGGCTGACTTCAGGCGAGTCGCACGGTCCTCAGCTGACCGTCGTGATCGAGGGTCTGCCGGCCGGTCTCGAGATCAGCGAGGAAGACCTTCGCCGCGACCTCGCGCGCAGGCAGGGTGGCCACGGCCGCGGTGGGCGGCAGAAGATCGAGACGGACGTCGCGCGGATCGTCAGCGGCGTGCGGGGCGGATTCACCATCGGCAGCCCCGTGACGCTCGTCCTCGAGAACAAGGACCACGTGAACTGGACGGCGCAGATGACGGCGGCCAAAGAGGGTTATGAGCCGAAGGTCGTCACCCGGCTGCGGCCAGGCCATGCCGACCTGGCGGGCGCCCTCAAGTACGGACACACGGACATCCGCAACGTGCTGGAACGCTCATCGGCGCGCGAGACGGCGACGCGCGTGGCTGCAGGCGGAGTCGCGCGCAAGCTGCTGGCCAATTTCGGGGTCGAGATCCTCAGCTTCACCCAGTCCATCGGCACGATTGATATCGGCTTCGAGGGCTGCGATCCGGACACCGTGAAAGTCGAGGAGATCGAAGCGTCCCCGGTCCGCTGTCCAGACCCCGCCGCGTCGAACCGGATGGTGGCCGAGATCGACGAGGTGGCCGAGCTGGGCGACACGCTGGGTGGGACGTTTCGCGTCATCGCCCGCGGCCTGCCGGTCGGGCTCGGCAGCTACGTGCACTGGGACCGCAAGCTCGACGGGCGCCTTGCGCAGGCTGTGCTGTCGATCAATGCGATCAAGGCGGTGGAGTTCGGCGCCGGCTTTGAGGGCGTCGAGCGACGCGGTTCGGAATATCACGACCAGATCGATTACGAGGGCGGTCGCTTCCGCCACCTCACCAACCGCGCGGGTGGCCTTACCGGCGGTGTGACGAACGGTGAGCCGATCGACCTCCGCGTCGCGATCAAGCCGATCTCGACGATGAAGAAGCCGATGCAGTCGATCGACCTGAACACAAAGGAAAGGACCGAGGCGCACTACGAGCGCAGCGATGTCTGCGTGGTGCCGGCCGCGGGGGTGATCGGGGAGGCGGTTGTCGCGCTGACCCTGGCCGAGGCTTTCCTCGAAAAATTCGGCGGCGACTCGATGGCCGAGCTGGAGCGCAACTACCGCTCCTACATGGAATCGATCGCTCAATAACGACGTGAAAGTCATGTCGATGGCGCAGGCCATCGAGCGATTCGTGTCCGATGGCGCCACAGTGGCGATGGGCACCGCCCTCGAGCCCCTCATCCCTTTCGCCGCCGGGCACGAGATGATCCGGCAGGGCCGGCGCAACCTCGAGCTGGTCGGGCCCATCTCGGATTCCTTGTTCGACCAGCTCATCGGCGCAGGGTGCGTGCGCCGCGTCACCGCCGCCTGGGTCGGCAACGTGTCCGAGGGTCTCGGCCACTGCTACCGGCGAGCCTGCGAGCATGGGGTCCCACGTTCG
Organism: Chloroflexota bacterium; assembly: GCA_005880915.1. GTDB lineage: Bacteria > Chloroflexota > Dormibacteria > Dormibacterales > Dormibacteraceae > 40CM-4-65-16. Next base: position 40,362 of record VBIW01000039.1, read on the forward strand.
CTCGAAGTGCACGACCACTCGAATTTCTCGATCTCCCTCGCGCTTTGGGCGGCGGCGTGGAACGTGCCGAGCCTGCCCACGCGAACCCTCCTGGGCAGTGAAATCCTGCTCACCAATCCCGGCCTGGCGGTGGCCGGCGACCTGGTCCAGGTGAGCGCGGTGCGGCCTGATGTCGCGATCGTGCATGTACAGCGCGCGGACGAGCTGGGGCGGGCGCACGCGTGGGGGCCGCTCGGCATCAGCGAGGAAGCCGGCCTGGCCGCCGAGCGGGTGATCGTCAGCTGCGAGGAGCTGGTCGACGCGAGCGTGACCCTGAGCGACCCGAACCGAATCCTGTTCCCGGAGACGAAAGTCGTCGCGGTGGTGCATGAGGCGGGCGGTGCGCATCCCTCGCCAGTGCAGGGGTTCTTTAGGCGCGACCACGCGTTCTATCGCGACTACGCCGAACGGTCGCGCACCGCCGACGGCTTCGAGTCGTGGTTGAGGGAATGGGTCCTCGAATTTCGTGACCGAGCGTCGTACCTCGGGCGTCTCGACGTCGAGTCGCTTCGCATCAAGAGCCACCGGCTTTCTGCACCGGCGGACTTCGGTGACGACTGATTACACGCCCCAAGAGATGATGGTCGCGGTCGCGTCGCGCGAAATTCGCGACGGCGACCTCGTCTTCGTCGGTATGCGGCTGCCCGTCCTTGCCTACGCGGTCGCCCAGAGCTCGCACGCGCCGACGGCGCGCGGGTTGTTCGAAGTCGGGCTCATGCGTAGCCGGCCTGCAGAAAAATTCCTCGGCACGATGGGCGATCCCCCGAACGTGGTGGGAGCGCTGTGGGCGACCCGGATGTCGAACGCGATGGCGCTCATGGCTCAGGGTCATGTCGACCTGGGGTTCATCGGCGGCGCCGAGGTCGACCGCTTCGGCAACCTGAACACGTCCTACGTCGGCGACCCGAAGAAGCCGAACGTGAAGCTCCCGGGAAGTGGGGGAGGAGCCGACATCGCGATCCTCAGCCGGCGCTGGGTGACCCTGATGAGCCACGAGCGCCGGCGCCTGGTCGACCGCGTCTCGTTCGTCACATCACCCGGACACGGCGACGGAAGTCCCGGGTGGCGGCGGCGCAACGGCCTGCTGGGCGGCGGTCCATCGGCCATTGTGACCACGCTCGCCGTGCTGCGGTTTCCCGATGAAGGCGGCGAGGCTTTCCTGGCGACGGTCCATCCCGGGCATACCGTGGAGGAAGTTCTTGCCGAGACGGGATGGCCCTTACAGGTCGCTGATCGTGTAATCGAAACATCAGCGCCGACCAACGCGGAACTTACATCGATCAGACGTTTTGACCCGGACGGCTTCTGGACCCGCGGCTAGTCAGCGCTGCGCGACCGGGCTGGAGCTGTTTGCAGAAACCTGACCCCGCTCCAACTCCGCTCTGACAGCGTCCCCTCATCCTCAGCCTTGATCCAATCGGGTCACCAAAAACAACTCTGAGGTGAGAACGAAGATGAATCCGCTTGCAGCAATCGCCGTCAAGACAGTTGGAGCCGCGGGCGTCGCCGCACTCCTCGGCGTGGGTGCGGTCACCGCGCTGGCCGCGAGCCCTTCGCCCAATCCCGCGCCGGCCGCGGCCCAGCCTTCGACTGACCGGCACGCGGACCGGCGGGCCATCCGCGGCGCGGAGGTCGAGTCGGAGGCCGACATACTCGGCATCACGCCCAAAGCGCTGATTGCGGACCTCAAGGCCGGCCAGAAGGTGTCCGACCTCGCCAAAGACAAAGGAATGACCAAGGAGCAGTTCGAGACCAGGCTGGTCGCCAGCCTCAAGCCGCGGCTCGAGACGCTCGTCGGGCACAAGGTGATCACGCAGGCGCAGGCCGACAAGGTGCTTGACCGGATCGCGAAGGGCTACGTGCCGTTCTGGGACGGCATCCACCGCAAGAAGTAACTCGACTTCCTGCCTCCCCTAAGGGCCTGGCGAAAGCCAGGCCCTGCCTTTTCACGGACGGACACCGGACCGGTTCGCCTTGGCGATGAGCTTCCATTTCTTGCGGTCTTCGTTTCGGATCCGGGCGTCGGTCCTGGCGGCCACCGCTCGCAGCTCGCGCTGCAGCTTCCGATAGCTCTCGAATCGCCCGCGCTCGAGCGTTCCATCCGCCAGGGCCGCCTTGATCGCGCATCCCGGCTCGGTGACGTGCGAGCAGTCGTAGAATCGGCACCGCAGGGCGAGCGCCTCGATGTCCTCGAAGATGCTGCCCAATGCATCCTCTCCCTCCCAGAGCTGGGCCTCGCGCAGCCCCGGGGTGTCGATGATCATGCCGCCGCCCGGCAGCTGGACCAGCTGCCGGTGGCTGGTCATGTGGCGTCCCTCGCCAGAGCGGTGGATGTCTCTGGTCTTCATGACCTCGGACCCGAGGATCGCGTTGATGAGAGTCGACTTGCCGGCGCCTGACGGGCCAAGCAGGACGCCGGTGCGTGCGGGTCGAAGGATGGCCGTGACCTTGTCGATGCCCTCGCCCGTCACGGCACTGGTGACGATCACCGGTGCGCCGGCCGCGGCCGATTCGATCTCGATGCGCATTGAGTCGGGCGCGTCCGCAATGTCGGCCTTGGTCAGGACGACAACCGGCTCCGCTCCGCTTTGCCAGGCGATGACGAGATAGCGTTCGATTCGTCGCGCGTTCACGTCCGTCGCCGCGGCGACCAGGAGTGCGACGTCGACATTGGCCGCCAGGACCTGTTCGCGCGTCTCCACGCCGGCAGACTTGCGCGAGAAGACCGTTCGGCGCTCGACGATGCCGCTCATGACAGCGCCGTTCACGGCCACCCAGTCCCCGACGGCCGGATCGACCCGGCGCGCGGTGGCTCGCCTGGCCATGGCGCCGTCGTGGATGACGTACTCCGCGGCGAAGTCGGCGATGACACGCGCCGGCACGGAATCGGGTTCCGCGATCGATTTGAACTTTTGGTCGAAGTAGGGATCCCAGCCCAACAGGGCGAGCCGGGAATCAAAGTCAGACAACTCGATGTCCTCCGGTGAAAACGCGTGGGCGGTATCGGTCCGCCCGCGGAGGACTGCCTAGATGGCGGCTCCGGAGGCGGCCGACGGCCGGGATGCGGTCATTGCAAGCTCAGTCATTCGAACGCCACCTCCTTAGTTTTTTGGTAGGCGAAGGATAGCTTGTTTCGGCCCCTCCGGCGCTGCGCGCCACCTCCCCATAAATGGGGAGGACCTTCTCTCGTTCAGCCCCTCCGGCACCGCCCCACACATTTCTATTCGCCTTTGAACTCCGCCTTTCGCTTTTCCCCAAATGCTTTGATGCCTTCGTCCGCGTCATGCGAGACGAATACGCGGCTGATCGCCTCGCGCTCGATCGCGAGTCCGAGGTCGAGCGGGGCGCCGTAGCCCTGGGTGATCGCGAGCTTGGCGTGTCCGATCGCAACGCTCGGGCCCGCGGCCAGCTTGGCCGCGTATTCGATCGCGCCGGCGCGGCATGCCGCGGCGTCTGGAAACAGCCGGTCGACGAGCCCGAGCTCCTTGGCCTGCGCCGGATTCATTGTCGTAGCGTTGGCGATGAGGTCGATTCCTTTCGACAGGCCCACGAGCCTGGGCAGGCGCTGGGTTCCACCCGAGCCCGGAAACAGGCCGAGGTTCACCTCAGGCAGGCCGATCTGATAGCCACCCTCGGCGGCGAATCTGAGGTCGCATGCCAGCGCCAGCTCGAATCCACCACCAAGGCAGTGGCCCGCGATCGCGGCGATGAAGACCAGGGGCGTGTTCTCCATCTTGCGGAAGGCCTCGTGCGCCATAAGCGCGGTCATGAAACGGGAACGGCCCGTACCGGCTGCGAACCCGCCAACGTCAGCGCCGGCGGAGAAGAACTTCTCGGAGGCGCTCGTGACCACGACGGCGTTGATCTCCGCGTCGTTGCGCGCGTCGTCGATCGCACCGGCGAGCGAACGCAGGAATTTGTAGTCGTAGCTGTTCGCCGGGGGCCTGTCCAGGACGAGGATTCCGACCTGGCCTTCCTTTTCGAGATTTACACCCACCACAGAGCCCTCCAAACGGTGAGCCGACGGCGACACCGATAATTATCTGAGTACCGCAAGAACGAACTCAGGGGGTGCCGTATGGCGACGATGATCATCGAAGGCGACAGGACCAAGGCCGCATCGGGCAAGACGTACGAGGTCCGCAACCCGGCCACGGGCGAAGTCGTCGACGAGGTTCCCGCCGGCGGAGCCGCCGATGTCGACAAGGCCGCGCAAGCCGCGACGAAGGCGTTTACCACATGGTCGAGGCTTCCTGCGAACAAGCGGGCTGAGATCCTGCACAAGGCCGCCCATCACATGCTGGAGAAGGTCGAGCAGATCGCGCCCATCCTCACCAAGGAGCAGGGCAAGACCCTGCTCGAATCACGCATCGAGGCACAGCGCTTCGGCGAGAACATCGCATGGTTCGCCGACCTCGCAGACAAGATCCACGGCGAACATGTAAGGCTCCCGGACCTGACGACCTATGGCCTCGTCGTGCGCAAGCCGATCGGAGTTTGCGGGGCGATCGTGCCCTGGAACTTCCCGCTCACGCTTGCGGCCAACAAGGTCGCGCCCGCGATCGCGGCCGGGAACACGGTGGTGTTGAAGCCCGCGAGCACGACGCCTCTGTCGACGCTGGCCTGCATCGAGGCGCTCATCGAAGGCGGCCTCCCAGAGGGAGTCGTCAATGTCGTCCTTGGTCAAGCGACGGGCGACGCGATTGTCGGGCATCCGCAGATCCGCAAGATCGCGCTCACGGGCTCCACTCCGACCGGCAAGAAGGTGATGGCCCGCGCAGCCGAGCAGCTGAAGATGATCACCCTCGAGCTGGGTGGAAGCGATCCCTGCATCGTCCTGGACGACGCGGACCTCGAGGGCGCGGCGCGTGCAATCTCGATCGGACGCTTCTTCAACTGCGGGCAGGCGTGTCTCGCGGTGAAGCGCCTCTACGTCCAGGAGGGTGTGTACGACGCGCTGCTCGAGAAGCTCGTCGCGCGGGCGTCGAAGCTGAAGCCTGGCAACGGCCTCGACAAGGACAGCCGGATGGGACCGATGCACACCGAGACGCAGCGCGCCGAAGTCGAGGCGCAGCTCAAGGACGCTGTCGATCGCGGCGCGAAGGTTGTCTACGGCGGCGGGAGGCCAAAGGGCGGCGACTACGACAAGGGCTGGTTCATCGAGCCGACCATCGTGGAGAACGTGCCCGACGGCGCCCGGATGTGGACGGAGGAGGTCTTCGGTCCCGCGCTGCCTGTGCGGCGGATCAAGGACCTCGACGAGGGACTGCGCCTGGCCAACGACTCGCAGTACGGGCTGGGGTCGTCGATCTGGACCACCAGCATGGCGGCTGCTTACCGCGCGGTGCAGGAGATCGAGGCGGGCTACACGTGGGTGAACGCGCTGCAGATCGCGCACGACGAGCTTCCGTTCGGCGGCACCAAGCAGTCGGGCTTTGGCAAGGAGCACGGCGTCGAGGCGTACCTGCACTACACCGAGGAGAAGTCGGTCGTCTACGGCGGAATTTGAAGTAGCCGCGACCGGTACTGACGTGGCGTGAGGGTTGCCCTGGTCGTGGTCGGCGCGCTGGTGCTGCTGACCGGCGCGGTGTTCGCCGGTCAGGGGCTCGGCTACATCCCGGGGAGCATCATGACCGGGGACATGAAGTGGTTCTGGATCGGGTCGGCGATGGTCGTGGTGGGAGGGGCCATCGCGGCGGGCGGCCTGCTCACGAAACGCAGACCGACATAAGCGGGGGTTGTCCACGCCCCTCACCCCTGATCCCTCTCCCCTGAGGGGAGAGGGGGCCTAGCAACTTTTAAGCCGTCCTGCCGTTGAGTCTGTCCCAGTGGGCTTGGCACTCGACGCAGCGCGTGGCGGCCGGCTGGTACTGCAGCCGGGCTTCGGGGATGCGCCGGCCGCAGCCTTCGCAGATCCCATAGGAGCCTTCGCGCAGGCGCTCGAGCGCCCTCTCGACCTGTTCGCGGTTCTGGTCGAGAAGGTGGACAAGAAGGTCGCTCGTCTCTCGGTCGGACAGCGCCTGGGCCAGGTCGGTGTCCTCAGGAATCCCCGTGATCACGCCGCCGACGACGTCGTTCAACGGGCGATGCAGGCCCGCCTCTTCGCCGCACTGTGCGGCCAGGAGCTCGAGGAGCTTCCTGTCAGCCTCCAGCCTTTCCGCTGGAGCGTCTCCATTCCTCTTCCGAATCGCCATTTGCTAAACCCCCCTCCAAACTCATTACCGGACTCGCCGTCGTTTGGATTCCGACTCTCACAACGCCTGCACCGTCAGGCGTACCCGCTCCCGCACAATTAGGCGCCGAATGCCGTCCCTGCTGCCATTCCCCCGGAAGTTGATCGCCGCGCTGGCCCTGGCGCTCGCCCTGGCCGGTTGCCAGTTCGGCTCAAGCCCTCGCGCCGTGCCGAGCGTAGCGCAGTTGGGCGCGGATCTCAACTGTCCAAAGACTGACCACGCTTTCGAGGATCCCCAGGCCGGTTGGGGGTTCTGCTACCCGGCCAACTGGAGGTACCTGGAGCGGTCCCAGTCGATCGGCAGCCCGTCAGGCCTCGACCTGACCTTCGACATCACTTACGTGCCTCCTACCCCGATGCCGTGCGCCAACCCGAGTGTGTCGGCTGCCAGCCCGGCGCGCCCAGCTGCCAGCCCGTGTCCGGGCGACTTCGCCAACATGATCATCTCGACCTATGAGCGCGGCGTCTCACCAGACCTGGCCAGCTGGCTCCAGACCAACCTGACCAACGCGCGGCCTGGGGATTCGATCAGGTGGGGCAACGCGGTCCAGGCTCAAAAGCTGAGCGACGGCAGGCGGGTCGCGTTGACCCCTCACCACGTCGTGGTGATGGACCTGCACCCAGGCCTGCTCGACCTTGAGACCGAGATGTCCTCCAGGCTCGGGACCTGGAAGTTCAGCTTCTGAGCTCTTAGCTCGGTCTGCGGAAAAGGGACTGCATCTTGATCGCCAGCCCCATGTCGCCCTTGATCTTCAGCTTGCCCTGCATGAAGGCAGCCGTTCCGTCGAGCTGGCCGGTCATGATCTTGACCCAGTCGTTGGAGTCGGCGATCAGCGTGAGGTTGGCCGGCTCACCGGGGTCGCCCTTGCCGGACTCGGCCTTGCCGTCGTGGATCCTGACCCACCACTTGCCGGTCTGCTCGCCGCTGAGGTCGAACTGAATCGTTGCCTTCGTCGCCCCTGCCTTCTCGGGGATCAGGTATTCGGGCATTGCCTCGACGATCTGGTCGGGGGTCATCTGGACTTCGGACATCGGCTCCTCCCTGGATGAATCGCTTTCATTTTTAGTACGTTCGAGTACGAACAACTACTCATCTTAATCAGGTCGGGGACAATCTCGTGATGGCCGTCGAGACCGGGTCTCACACCTTCACGGACCGACACTGGAACGCCGCATAGTGAGGCCCGCGGCGCTGAGCGAGGTCGCGGAGGGCGTCTTCGAGCTTCGCCTGCCGATTCCATTCGAGGACGGCCTGGTCAACGTCTTCCTCTTTACCGATGGCAAAGAGGTCGACCTGCTCGACTGCGGGATGAACGCAGAGGAGTCGCTCGACGCGATTCACCGCGCCCTCCAGCAGCTCGGCACGCCGCGAATCCGCCGGCTGGTCGTGACGCACATCCACCCGGACCACTACGGGGCGGCCGGCGTCTTCGCCGGCCCCGGTCTGGCCGACCTGTACATCCACCGCCTCGAAGTCCCGCTTGTGCATCCGCGTTACGTCGAGCTCGAGCACCTGGTGAGCGAGGTGCAGCATCACGTCCTCGTCAATGGCGTGCCGGCAAGCGATGCCGAAGTGCTGAGCAACTCTCAGCGCGCGCTGAGCCAGGTGGTAAAGACCGCTGAGCCGTCGGTCCAGCTCGACGGCGCGGAGCTGATCGAGATGGGTCGCCACTCGCTGCGTATCGAGTGGACTCCCGGCCATTCGCCCGGTCACATCTGTCTTTACGAAGCGGCCGGCGGGCTGCTCTTCGCCGGTGATCACATCCTGCCTGAGCTGTCGCCGAACATCGGGCTCCACCCGCAGAGCACCCCCGATCCTCTCCACGACTATCTCGACGGGCTCAGGCGGATGGCGGAGCGGAAGCCGGCGCTGGTCCTGCCGGCGCACGGGCGTCCGTTCGCCGACGTGGCCGGTCGGGTCGACGGGCTGACCTCGCACCATCAGCGCCGGCTCGACCAGATACTCGAGATCGTGGGGCGCGACGAGAAGTCCGCGTGGGAGGTAGCGCTTGAGCTCTGGGGTCCGCGCGAGAACCTTTATGAGAAGCGGCTTGCCCTCCAGGAAGGACTGGCACACCTGCAGGCCCTCGCCGTCGAAGGTCTTGTCGTCAAGACCGTCACGCCGGAGTCCGTGCGCTGGCGGCGGGCTTGATGCCAAGCGGAAGGATGTCTGCCGAATAGCAGCCCACCCCGACCACTCCGGGACCTGCATGCGCCCCGACCACCGGACCGAGCGGTTGGATCATCAGCGTTTCTGCGAAGGGCTCGAGCTCGCGCGCGACGCGTTCTGCGTCGGCCTCTGCATCGGCGTGTCCAACGATGACGCACAGGCCCTTGCCGCGGTCGACCTCGCGCGTCAGCTCGACGATCCGGTTTAGAGCGCGATCAAAAGTTCGCACGCGCTCGAGAGGAGTCACGAGACCATCGCGGATGCAGAGGACTGGTTTCACTTGCAGAACCGATCCCAGCAGCGCGCTTGCCCGCCCGATGCGGCCGCCGCGGCGCAAGAACTCAAGTGTCGCCACCGAGAAGTAGGTCTGGACGTGGTCACGCATGTCGTTCAGGCGTTTCGTGACAGACTCGGCCGTCGCGTTGGACTGGGCCGCCATCTCAGCTGCGGCCAGAGTGATCAGCCCCAGCGACATCGACACGAGCTGCGAGTCGATGACGTGCACGCGTTGGGGGTCGGTCATCTCCGCGCCCTGCACGGCTGACGCATACGTCCCGCTCAACTTTTCGGAGATGTGAATCGAAACCACTGCCGAATGATTGGCGAGGAGCTCCGCGTACGTTTCCGCAAAACGTCCGGGCGAGGGCTGCGACGTAGTCGGGTGCGTCGTCGCCTTGGGCAGCTTGCGGTAGAACTCCGACGGCCTGATCTCCACGCCGTCGAGCAGCGACCTCCCTTCGAAATGAAGAGTCAGCGGCACGACCGTGATCCCACGCGACTTGACGAGCTGCGCCGGAAGGTCAGCGGTAGAGTCGGTGACGATCGCTACTTTGTGATCGGTCACTCTGGAGGTACTTCTGGTTTGGGATCATCACGGCGCCGGCTTCTGCGCAACGGGAAGACTCGGTCCTCCAGTGGCTTGAGCCCCAACAAGACGAGGACCACGACTACTGTCACGAACACGGCCACGCCGTAATAGCGGAAGCCGACGGCCATGCCAAGTGACGCCGCAACCCAAATCGACGCTGCAGTGGTCAAGCCGCGAACCAGCTCGCCCTGGCGCAGGATGCTCCCCGCGCCCAAGAAGCCGACACCGGTCACGATCTGTGCCGCGATCCGCGTCGGATCCACTGTTTTCCCGAAGTCGGGGATGAGGCCAAGGCCAGTGAACATGCACGACCCGGCGCTGATCAAGGCCATCGTGCGCAGGCCGGCCGGGTGACCTCGGAACTCTCGCTCGGCGCCGATGAGGAGTCCGAGGGCTAAGGCGACCATGACGCGGACGGCGAGGTCGAACTCGCCGGACAGTGGCGTGGGTCAGCCCCGGCCGGGACGTCCTCCGGGCCTGTCCTGCGCGCCGGGTTCGTCCTTGGCGCCCGGCTCGTCAGGAAGCTCGGGGAGGTCCAGGCTGTTCACGAAGTCGCGGAATACGGCGAGGCGCTCTTCGTCCACGACGGGGCTGGTCTTTTCCTTGTCGCCGCCCTCGAGCTCGTCCGCCTCGGGGATGATGCCGGCGGTCTCCATCACCTCGGAGGCGACGAAGATCGGGCACTCGACGCGGACGGCGAGAGCGATGGCGTCAGACGGCCTGGCGTCGAAGTCGAGATCACGGCCGTTCTGCTTCACGTAGAGCCGGGCGTAGAAGACCTGGTCGGCCAGGCGCGTGACGACGATTCGCTTGATGCTGATACCCAGGTCGCCGAACGCGGTCGCCATCAGGTCGTGCGTGAGCGGACGGCCGAGGGCGTTGCCGGAGATCTTGGTCGCGATGGCCTGCGCCTCGAACGACCCGATCCAGATTGGCAGGTAGCGGTCCGCTTCCTTCTCTTTGAGGATCACAAGGTGCTGAGCCGTCGGCATGTGTATCCGGATGCTGTCCACCGACACCTCGATGAGGTTTTTCATCCTCGGCTCCATATTACCCTTCGGTCCTCCGCATCCCTGCTATTTGAACGCTCCAGGCCCCCTCAGGGTGACGCTGCCTGCGTACGTAAACTTCGAACGTGGCGAAAGGTAGACGCGGGCGCCTGATCTTGATCGACGCCCACAGCCTCATTTATCGGGCTTTTTTCGCCCTGCCGCCCATGAGCACTTCCGACGGCCGGGTGACGAACGCCGTCTACGGCTTCACGTCGATGCTGGCCATCGTGCTCGCGTCGCGCCCGGAGTATGCGATCGCCGCGTTCGATCTTGGCAAACCCACATTTCGCTCCAAGGAATACGTGGAGTACAAGGCGGGCCGGCGCGCCATGCCGGATGATCTGCGCGCCCAGATCGACATGGTCCGCGACGTGCTCGAGTCGTTTTCGATCCCGATCTACGGGGTCGAGGGCTTCGAAGCAGACGACGTCATCGGCACGCTGGCGCGGATCGCCGACGAACGCGGTCATGCGGTAACCATCGTCTCGGGAGATCTCGATTGCCTTCAGCTCGTCACCGAATCGGTGGAGGCCCTCGTGCCTCGTCGGGGCATCACCGACACGTTCGTCTACGGACCCGACCAGGTGCGCCAGCGCTATGGCTTCGAGCCGCCACAGCTCATCGACTTCAAGGCGCTGCGTGGTGATACCTCGGACAACATCCCCGGCGTGCCGGGCGTGGGGGACAAGACCGCGGCCAAGCTCGTGCAGGACTACGGGACAGTCGAGTCGCTGCTGGAAAAGGTCGATGAGCTGCCAGAGGGCCGGCTGAAGAAGGCGCTGAAGGAAAACGCCGACCGGGTGCGGCTTGGCAAGCGGATGGTGACGATCGTGCGCGACGTCCCGATCGAGCTCGAGCTCGAGAAGGCGCGGTGGACGCGTTATGACTACGACCGCGCGAGACGCGTCTTCGACAACCTCGAGTTCCGGCAGCTGCTCACCCGTTTTCCGCCGCCCGACCAGGTGCCCGTCCAGCCGAGCCTGACGTTCGAGCCGGCACCCCGGGCTGCCGGGCTGCAGATCGTCGAAGATCCCGCCGAGGCGGCGAGCCTGCTCAACGGTTCGCAGGACGTCGGCGTGTTCACCTTCACCGAAGGCTCTGGCCGCGGGTGCAGGGTCTGCGGTCTTGGAGTCTCGACGGCAGGCAGGACGTTCTACGTCGCACGGCCGGACGCGATGGACGCAGTTGCCAGCACTCTTTCGGGCCGGCCGATCTCGGGCCACGACGCGAAAGAGACCGAGCTTGCGCTGCGCTCCCTGGGCGGCGGCAAGCGCGAGTGGGCGTTCAGCACCTTTCTCGCCGCCTACCTTCTCGGCGCTGGATCGCGCGACCCTCGACTCGAAGACCTCGCGCGCGAGTTCCTCGACATGGAGCTGGCCAGCACCGAGCAGCTGCTCGGCACCGGCCGCGCCGCGCGGAAGCCTTCGGCGGTTCCCGAGGAGGATGCGGCGGAGTTTGCGGCACGGCGCGCGGAGGCGATCCTCAACCTGAGGCCGCGCCTGGAAGCGGAGATGAGCAACCTCGGCGTCGATTACCTCTTCCACGAGATCGAGCTGCCGCTCGCGGGCGTGCTCGCCGACATGGAGTCGGAGGGCGTGGCGATCGACGTGCCTTACCTGAAAGAGATGCAGGACGAGCTGGGCGCGCAGCTTGGCGCCCTGGAGTCCGAGGTGGAGCAGGTCGCGGGCCAGAAGTTCAACCTCAACGCGCCACAGCAGCTCGCGAAAGTTCTCTTCGAAGACCTCAGGCTTCCTGTTGGCAAGCGCACGAAAACCGGCTACTCGACTGACGCGGACACGCTCGAGGCTCTGCGTGAAAAGCACCCGATCATCGGACTGATCCTCGAGCACCGACAGCTGTCGAAGTTGAAATCGACTTACGTCGACGCGCTGCCGCAGCTGGTGGATCCACTGAGCGGCCGCGTGCACACGTCGTTCGGCCAGGCGAGCACTGCGACTGGACGTCTCGCTTCTTCGAATCCCAACCTGATGAACATCCCGATCCGCACCGAGCTAGGGCAGCGGATCCGCCGTGCGTTCAAGGCCGGCCGCCCAGACCACATCATGGTGTCGGCGGATTACTCGCAGATCGAGCTCCGCATCGCCGCTCACCTCAGCGGTGACCCGAAGCTGCTCGGCGCGTTCGCCGCCGGCCAGGACATCCACACCGCAACTGCGGCCGCGGTGTTCAAGATCCCGATCGAGCAGGTCGATCCGAACCAGCGCCGTCTTGCGAAGGTGGCGAACTTCGGCTCGATCTACGGCCAGGGTGAGTACGGGCTGTCCCAGCAGCTGGGCATCACGGGTGACGTGGCGCGCGAGTTCCTCGGCCAGTACTGGTCGACGTACTCACGGTTGCGCGAGTACCTGGACGAGGTCAGGAAGAAGGCGCGGGAGGAAGGACTCGTCGTGAGCGCGACCGGCCGGCGCCGCGCGATCCCCGACCTCCGGTCGCCGAACTTCCAGCTGCGCGGCGCGGCCGAGCGTATGGCGATCAACTTCCCGATGCAGTCGCTCGCGGCGGACATCATCAAGATCGCCATGGTGAGGCTGCATCGCGAGATCGACGCCGACGAGATCGAGGGTCGCATGCTGCTGCAGGTCCACGACGAGCTTCTCTTTGAGGTGCCTCGGTCCGAGCTCGATCAGTTCGCCGAGAAGGTGCCTCGCATCATGACCGGAGCGTACGAGCTCGAGACCGGGATCGAGGTCGAGATGAAGGTCGGCCCGAACTGGGCGGACATGAAAAAGCTTGCGGTGGTCCGTGCCTAGGGCGGGATTGCGCGCCTCTTGCGAAACAGGGGCGTCTCGCACGCCCGCAGACGCGCGTTTTGCACGAAAGGGGCTCGATGCCTGAGCTGCCGGAGGTCGAGACCATAGTCGCGGACCTTCGACCCCACCTGGTCGGTCGGACCATCACGCGCTGCGAGCTGAGCTTTCCGACGATCGTCCGGCATCCAGAACCCGAGGTCTTCATCGATTCGGTTGTTGGAATGCGGATCGAGTCGGTCGGACGGCGGGGCAAGTACATCCTGATCGGGCTGGTGGAGGATTTGTTTCTGGTGGTGCACCTCGGGATGACGGGACAGCTGCGGCTCGTCGATCCGGTCGCTCCACTCGAGAACCACACGCACGCAGTGTTATTCCTGGATGACGGAAAGCAGCTGCGTTATCGGGACCCGCGTCGGTTCGGCCGCTTGCTGCTCGGCACGCAACAGGCGTTGCTCGATGCCAAGAAGATGCCGCGACTCGGGCCCGAGCCGATCGACCCGGAGTTCGCCGCCGACGAGTTGTATCGCCGCCTGCACAAGAGACGTACAGCGTTGAAAGCCGTCCTGCTCGACCAGGCTGCGATCGCCGGCGTCGGCAACATCTATGCGGACGAGTCGCTCCACAAGGCACGGTTGCGGCCCGATCGCATCGCGGGCACAGTGAGCAAGAAGTCAGCGGCGCGACTTCATGAATCCCTTCGCGAATCGCTGCAGACCGCGATCACGAATCGAGGCAGCTCGGTCGACACGTACCGCGACGCGTGGGGAGAGATCGGCGGACAGCAGGACAGGCTGCTGGTTTACGGACGCGCCGGCGAGCCGTGCTTCACATGCGGCCGCCCGCTGAGCGTGATCCGAATCGCAGGCCGCACCACAGTTTTCTGCCGCCGTTGCCAGCGATAACTCCACGTCTGTTCGCGATCGTAATCGTCAGCGTGGCGTTCATCGCGCTGACGATTGCCATCACGGCAGGCGCGTTCGCCAGCCTCGACCAGCAGGTGGCGCAGGCGATGCACAACATATGGGAGCCCTCGCTGCATGGTTTGTTCCAGGCCATCGCCGAGCTTGGCGGTCTGGAGCTCACCACAGTCCTCATGCTCGGCTTGCTCATCTTCTTGTGGCAGCAAGGGTTTGGCTCGGACGCGCTTGTGGTGCTTGTGTTTTTCGCCGCCGAGGGCTTCGAGCTCTTCTACAAGTACAACCTGCCTCATCCAGGTCCACCTCGATCGATTGAACAGGCTGACGGTCCGAGCCTCAGCGATCTCTTGACCGGACGTCTTGGCGGAAACAGCTTTCCGAGCGGCCACATGATGCGGACAGTGATCGTGTACGGCCTGCTCGCGTTTGTCGTCCGCCGTCTGTCGCCGTCGCCCATCGTGCGCTCGCTCGCGGGACCGGTGGCGATCGTGATCATCGTCCTAATGGTGTTCGATCGCCTCTATCTCGACGTGCACTGGGAGTCGGACGTGATCGGCGGATTGCTGTTGGGTGCGATCGCGCTGCTCGCGGGCACGGTGTGGCTCGACCGGCCGCGGAAGGCCGACAATTAGCGGGGCATGGGGGAGAAGGCTGTCTTGATCATGGTTACCACAGGGGGACGCGACGACGCGGAGCGCCTTGGTGAGGCGCTGGTCGTCGAGCGCCTGGCGGGCTGTTGCTCGATCGTGCCTATGGTCCATTCGATCTACTACTGGGAGGACCAGCTGAAGCGCGAGCACGAAGCCCTGCTCTTGATCAAGACGCTGGAGTCGCAAGCGGCGGCCGTCCAGGAATTCGTGCGCACGCACCACGAGTACGAGGTACCCGAGATCCTGCAGCTGCCGATCGAGGGAGGCTCGTCGGCCTACTTGAACTGGCTCGAGAGGCAAGTAGCCAAACCCGGCCAATAACCGTTAACTCAACACTTAGACTGCGGGGAAAGGAGGGGCGGGGCTGTGGCTACGGTTGTCAACGATCCCAGTGAGTCGAGCGGCTCCAAGCGCCGCCGGCGCCGCGCGCGCCGCGAGGCCGACCCGCCCGAAGCGATCGGGAACGGGAAGGGGAATGGAGAGCATCGTGAGGGAAACGGTGCGCCTGACCCGAACCTGATCCCTGTGGCCATAGAGGCCGTGGAGCAGCCCGCGGCAGTGGAAGATCCGGCGAGCCCCTCCGGCCCTTTGGGCCACCTCCCCATAAATGGGGAGGAGCAGCTCGCGGCTGTGGAAGATCCCGCGAGCCCCTCGGGCCCTGCCCCTCAGGCGCTTCGCGCCAGCTCCCCACAAGTGGGGAGCAGCCACCTCCCCATGAATGGGGAGGAGCAGCCCGTCCGTGGCTCCCCACAGGTGGGGAGCAGCCACCTCCCCGTAAATGGGGAGGAGCAGCACCGCATCAATGGGGAGGATCAGTTCAGGGATCTCCTTGGGCAGGCGGTCGGACTCCGGCTCGATAGCGTCTCGCGCGAATTCGGTGGCCGGGACGAGATGCATGTCACAGCGCTGCGCAATGTCACCCTCGACGTAGGCCCCTGTGAGTACGTCGCGATCGTAGGGCCCTCGGGCTGCGGCAAGAGCACGCTGCTCTCCTTGATGGGTGGCCTCGACCGCCCGACCTCCGGACACGTCTACGGCGCCGGGCTGCCCCTGGGCGAGCTCCCCGACCGCGACCTCTCCGACTACCGCCTGCAGCGCGTCAGCACGATCTTCCAGACCTTCAACCTCATCCCGTCCATGACGGTCGAGGACAACGTGGCCCTGCCCCTCACGCTCGCCGGTGTCGAGCTCGAGGAGCGGCGCAGACGGGCGCGGCACCTCCTGGCGCTGGTCGGGCTTGAGAACCGGGCTCGGACGCGCGCCGGCCGGCTGTCCGGCGGCGAGCAGCAGAAGGTCGCGGTAGCGCGGGCGCTGGCCAACCGCCCTGGCCTCATCCTCGCCGACGAGCCGACCGGAAGCCTCGACTCCACCGCCGGCGAGGGCGTGCTCAGCCTGCTCGATGACCTGAACCGCCGCGGCGCGACGGTCGTCCTGGTCACCCATGACCCCGAGGTGGCGCGACGGGCTCGCCGGGTCATCCGGATGATCGACGGCCGCGCCATCGAGCTCGAGGCAGGCAAGCCCACGGTGCGGAGCCAGGAACCTGTCGACCCGCCGGCGCGAATGCACTGGCGCGACACGCTCAAGGTCGGTCTTGGCAGCGCGGGCCGCCGCCCCCTCCGGACGACGCTTACGACGACGGGCGTCGCCATCGGCATCGCCGCCCTCAGCCTGATCATCGCCCTGGCCGGGGGGCTCCAGCAGGCTCTCGACGCGCCCGCCCTGGCCACGAGCCAGGTCCACCAGGTCGCGGTCTACCCGGTCGCCGACGCGCGCACGCCGGCGTTCGACGCGCCGACGCTGGCTACGCTGGCACGCCTGGCCAACGTGCGCGCCGCGTGGGGCCAGGTAGCGATGAGCGGCACATTCGGCGCCCCCGGCGCCACCCCAAGCGCGAAAAATGCGGCCGGCGTGCTCGTGTCGCTGCCACCGCTCGGCGCGTCAAGCTCCGTGCCTTCGCTCACCGCGGGCCGCATGCCGAGCACCGACGTCGCATCGGAGGTGCTGCTCACGGACAGCGAGGCCGTGGCGCTCGGATTCAGGTCGCCGACCCAAGCCGTCGGCACCCACGTGGGCTTCGTCGCCAACTCCGGCGGCCTGGCTTCAGGGCTCACCGCCAACCAGGTAACGACCCCCGTGCCGATGAACGTGCTCGTCGTCGGCATCGTGTCCACGGACTACATGCCCGCCGGCGCACCCGGCGCGCTCGCTCCAAACGCGTTCATGCGCGCGTACTGGTCAGCCCTGTCGGGGCCCAACAGATGGACGGGCGGCGAGTTCGCCAGCATCACGCTGCTGGCCGACTCTGGCCTCACGGTGGACAGCCTGCGCCGCCATGTCGAAGCGCTTGGCTTCCAGACCCAGACGTTCGGAGACCAGTTCCGGAACTTCGAAGATCTCCTCGGCAAGTTGAAAGTCGCGCTGCTCGGACTCGCCATCATCGCGCTGCTGCTCGCGTGCCTGGGCATCGCCAACACGATGTACACGGCAGTGCTGGAGCGAACCAAGGAGATCGGAGTGCTGAAGGCGCTGGGCGCACGGTCCCGCGACGTGATGCTGCTGTTTCTCGCCGAGGCGGCCGGCATCGGGCTCGCGGGCGGCCTGGTCGGCGCGCTCGTGGCGGTTGGCCTCGCGCGCCTCGGCAACGCTGCTGTCGACCGGCTGACACAGTCCGTCAGCAGCACGGGGTTCGACGTCTTCCGCAGCGACCTGCCGGTGGTGCTGATGGCCGTGGTCCTGGCGGCGCTGCTGAGCACCGTCAGCGGCCTGCTGCCCGCGCTTCGCGCCGCCTGGCAGGACCCCGCCCGTGCGCTTCGCCACGAATAATTCAGACAATCGTCCCCATCCGACCGGGCCGCGTCGCGGCGCGGTCACCTTCCCCGGCGAGCGGGGAAGGGAAGGGGAGGTGAAGCTGTAGTGCGAGCCTCGGCGTATTCCCTGATCGATGCAGACGTTGCGGCCGCGCTCGTGCTCGAGCATTCGGCTGTCCTCGGTATCGAGCCGGTCCATCTCGGGGACTGCGCCGGCCGGGTGCTCGCTGAGGACCTGGTCGCAGACGCTCCGCTTCCAGCGTTTCCGTCCAGCGCCGTCGATGGCTACGCGGTCCGCGCCGCCGACGCCGGCCGGACGCTGCGTGTTGTTGGGGAGTCCGCCGCGGGCCGTCCCTTCGAGGGCGCGATACCGGATGGCGCGGCGGCCCGCATCCTGACCGGAGGCGCGCTGCCCGACGGCGCGGACTGCGTGGTGATGGTTGAGGACGTCCAGGTCGCGGGCGACACCGTCACCGTCCCCGCGGGCCTGCGATCGGGGACCAACTTCCACAAGGTCGGCGACGACCTCCGCGCCGGCGACCACGTTCTCTCGGCAGGCACCCAGCTGCGCGCGGCGGAGATTGGCATTGCGGCGGCGACAGGTCGCGCTCAGCTGCGGGTTCGGCGCCGTCCCCGGGTCGCGCTGATGTCTACGGGCGACGAGCTGGTCGAGGTGGGGAAGACGCCGGGACGAGGCCAGATCCCCGACTCGAATCGGTGGGCTTTGCTCGCCGCTCTGCGCGAGGCGGGCGCGGATGTCGAGGTCCTGGGTATAGCTCCCGACGAGGCGGATCCGCTGCGGCGGTTGGTGGTGGATGCGCTCGAGCGCGCGGATGTCCTGGTCACCTCAGGCGGCGTGTCGGTCGGCACGCATGACCTTGTCAAGCCGCTCCTCGAATCGCTCGGCACCGTGCACGTGGGCCGGGTCAAGCTCAAGCCGGGCAAACCTTTCACATTCGCAACGCTGCCTTCCCCGCTCGCCGGGGAAGGTGGCCCGCCACGAAGTGGCCGGTCGGATGGGGGGGTGAAGCTTGCATTTGGCTTGCCTGGTTTCCCCGTCTCTTCGTTGATCACGTTCGAGGTGTTCGTGCGGCCGGCGCTGCGCAAGATGCAGGGCTTCGCCCAGCTGCAGCGGCCCACGATGCCGGTCCGCCTCGGTTACGACGCCAGACCAACCGTCGACCGGACGGAGTATCAGCGTGTGACGCTGCGCCACGAGGGGCGAGAGCTGGTAGCCGAGACGACGGGCTCTCAGTCGTCCTCGCGGCTGATGTCGGTGGCGGGGGCCCATGCCCTCGTCCGGGTCCCGGCCGGCGACCAGGGCCTCAAGGCCGGCTCGATTGTTGAGGCCATGATCCTGGCCCTTCCCTGATACGGCCCTTCCAGGACCACGAGCCCCTCCGTCGGCTTCGCCGACACCTCCCCATGAATGGGGAGGAGCGCGCCCCTCCGGCCCTGCGGGCCACCTCCCCATGAATGGGGAGGCGTCTTGATCGCATTGATGGGGAGGAGACCTATCGAACAAGTGTGCGCCTTAGAATTAGGCTCCACGCATGTCCAACCGCTTTCGTGTCGACGCACCCTTCAAGCCGGCCGGGGATCAGCCGCAGGCTATCGCCCAGCTGGTCGAGGGCGTGCAGTCCGGCCTCAGCCAGCAGGTGCTGGCGGGGGTGACCGGGAGCGGCAAGACCAACGTCATGTCCTGGGTGGTCGAGGAGCTGCAGCGCCCCGTGCTGGTGCTAAGCCCCAACAAGACGCTGGCCGCGCAGCTGTGCGCGGAGTTCCGGCGACTCCTGCCCGAGAACGCCGTCGAGTATTTCGTCAGCTACTACGACTACTACCAGCCAGAGGCCTATATCGCGCGCACCGACACTTATATAGAAAAGGACTCGAGCCGCAACGACGACATCGACCGCATGCGGCACTCGACCACGCAGGACCTGCTCACGCGGCGCGACGTGCTCGTCGTGGCCAGCGTCAGCTGCATCTACGGCATCGGCTCCGTCGAGGACTACATGGGCGAGTCCCTGCACATCGAGAAAGGCCAGTCGATCCGCCGCGAGGTGTTCCTCCGCAAGCTCACCGAGATGCTCTACGAGCGCAACGACTACGACCTGGCACGTCTGAGGTTCCGGGTGCGCGGCGACGTGGTCGACCTCGTGCCCGCGAATGAAGAGAGGGTGTACCGCGTCGAGTTCTTCGGCGACGAGGTCGAGCGAATCCAGGAGTTCGATGCGATCACCGGCGAGATTCTCGGCGCCAAAGAGGAATTCACGGTGTTCCCCGCATCGCACTACGTCACGCCCGCGGACAAGCTGCGCCTGGCGATGACCGACATCGAGGCGGAGCTCGAGGAACGGTGCAGGTGGTTCGAGGAGCACGGGCGCCTGCTCGAGGCGCAGCGCCTGCGCCAGCGCACGAACTTCGATCTCGAGATGCTGCGCGAGACGGGTACGTGCGCCGGGATCGAGAACTATTCGCGGCACCTCACGCGGCGCCAGCCGGGAGAGGCTCCCTACACGTTGATGGACTTCCTGCCGGCCGATACGGTCATCTTTGTCGACGAGTCCCATGTGGCGGTGCCGCAGATTGGCGGCATGCTTGGCGGCGACCGTTCGCGCAAGGCGGCGCTGGTGGAGTACGGCTTCCGCCTGCCAAGCGCATTCGACAACCGGCCGCTGAGCTTCGAGGAGTGGGAGGAGCGCGCGCAGAACGTCATCTACGTCTCCGCGACCCCCGGGCCTTACGAAACGCGGCGCGCGCAGCGGACGGCCGAGATGGTGGTCCGCCCGACGGGCCTCGTGGACCCCACGGTCGAGGTCCGGCCCACGGAAGGCCAGATCGACGATCTGCTGGCCGAGGTCAAGAAGCGAACCGAGCTGGGACAGCGCTCGCTGGTCACCACGCTGACCAAGCGTTTCGCTGAAGACCTGGCCGACTACCTGCGCGAGTACGGCGTGAAGGTTCGCTACCTGCACTCGGAGCTCGACGCGATGCAGCGAATCGAAGTGTTGACGGCGCTCCGGTCGGGCGAGGTCGACGTTGTGGTCGGGATCAACCTGCTGCGCGAGGGACTCGACCTGCCCGAGGTCGCGTTCATCGCCATCCTCGACGCGGACAAGGAAGGCTACCTGCGCGCGTACAGGTCTTTCATCCAGATCATCGGTCGAGCCGCCCGCAACGTTGAGGGCCACGTCGTGATGTACGCCGACTCGATCACCGACTCGATGCGCCAGGCGCTCGACGAGACGGAACGAAGGCGCAACAGGCAGATCGCGTACAACGTCGAGCACGGGATCACGCCCGAGACCGTCAAGAAGGCGATCTACGCGCTGGAGATCAACGAGAACGACCTCCAGGCCGATGCCATCGAGATCATGGCTGGAGCGGGCGTTCCCCGCGAGGACCTGCTCGCCATCGTGCGCGACCTCGAGAAGGAGATGCGCCGGTTGTCGAAAGAGCTGCAGTTCGAGGATGCGGCGCGTGTCCGTGACCGCATCATCAAGCTGCGCAGGCGCCTGTCGGGTGAGGACGTTTCCACCGAAAAGGAGAACGACGCCGACGTCGCGATGGCGATCGCCGCCGCACCGAAACAAAAGACGATGGTCCGGAACTGGAGAAAGACGCGACGCGGGCCTTAAGCGAACTGAGGCTCAACGATGCTCTTCATGAGACCGAGGACGCGCTTGCGCGAGCCTCGCAGCACTGGCAGGTTGGCCAGGCCGACCAGGCGCACGATCAAGTCGGTCGTCTCGTCGATGACCTCCAGCGTGCGCAGGCGCCCGGGCGAGCGGTCGAAGATCCAGAAGTAAAGGATGCCCATCTGGTAGAGCCAGAGCGTCAGCGGGAGCATCTCCGCGATGTCCGCGGGGATGCGCGCGTCGGACCCGTTGACCACGTGCGCGTACAGCTCGACGACATCGTCGCGCAGAGGTTTGGCAGCGCCGCCAAACGGGTTGAGCGGGCTGGAGGGATTCGCCACGGTGCTGAAGATCGAGCCCGCCACGGCGTGAAACGGCTCGCATGTCACGACCACCGCGCGGATGGTTCCCCGCAGGCGGGTCGCGAGGTCCTTCTCCCTGGCGAGCAGCGGCGCGATGGCCGCCGCGTGCAGCTCATGGGTGTGGCGGTAGAACTCGAGCACCAGGTGCTCCTTGGACGGGAAGTAGTGGTAGGAGCTGCCAAGCGAAACTGCGGCGCGGTCCGCGATGGCACGCATCGTGGTCGCCTCGTATCCCCGCTCCTGGAACAGGTCGAGGGCGGCGTTCAGGATGACCGCCCTCGACGTTTCGCCACGCTTGGTTTTCGGGGCTTCGACGGCCAATCGAGCTCCCTAAGCCCCCGGGATCGGCTGATAGGGGTTGTAGTTGGGAGGCATGACGACTTTCTGGCGAAGGGGCCGGCGGATCATGTGGAAGATGAACAGGTTGAAGAAGTGCATGGCGCCGAGCACGAGCAAAGCGACGCCCAGGCGGCTCGCCGTCTCCTGGACCATGTCCGCCACGGTGGTGGGGGCTCCACCCGAGTTGATGAGGAGAGCCACAGCGCCGAAGTTGATCAGGTAAAAGCCGACGACGAGCAGGTGGTTGACCGAGTCGGCGAGGCCTTCCTCTTTGAATACGGAAACCAGGAAGGCACGGCCGCGGCGGTACAGAGTCCGGCCGACCCAGATCGTGACCATCGCGCTGGCGACGATATAGATGAGGTAGTCGATGAGTCGGAGATCCATGTTTATCACCCCAGTTCGATTAATTTGAACATGTTCAAATTAGAGCCTAGTTGAGCCGAATCTGAATGTCAAGAGAAAACGAACATGTTCAAATGAGGGGCCTCCCCGCTACCGCTGGGGCCCCCGCGCCGCAGGCGTGGGAGGGTGCGCAGCCGCCGGAGGGGCGGGTCGGAATCCCCAACGCCGAGCGCGCGCGAGCCCTGCTCGAGGCCCCGCCAGCGGGGTGGATGGAGACCCTCGGCGCCCGGATCACCGAGGCCGGGTCCGGCCGGGTCGTCCTGGAGCTGATCGCCGGGCCCGAGCACCGTCACGGCGGGGGGGTGGTCCAGGGAGGGGTGATCACCCAGATCGCGGACGCGGCGATGGGGATGTCGCTCGCCACGCTCCAGCCGGATGGCATGTGGAACACCACCATCGAGCTCAAGATCAACTTCTTCCGGCCGGCGATCCAGGGCCGGCTGCGCGCCGTCGGCCGCGTGATCGACATGCGGCAGACCCTGCTGTTCAGCGAGGCGGACGTGTTCGACGAGCAGGACCGCCTGGTCGCTCGGGCGTCTTCGACCTGCATGCCGGTGCCGGAGGGTCAGGGCCGTGAGTAGCGTTCCACGCCCCTCTCCCCAACCCTCTCCCCTGGAGGGGAGAGGGGACATTTCGCCCGCTTGGCGGTGGCTCGGGATCGGGCTGGTTGAGGTTGGTGAGGGCAGCGCGACCGTGGAGATGACCCCTTCGGAGGACATGGCCAACCACGCCGGTTTCGTCCACGGTGGCATGATCAGTGCGCTGGCCGACTCCGCGATGGGCCGCTCGCTGCGCACCCTGGTACCCGGCGTGGCGCGTGCGATGAGCTTCGACCTCAAGCTGAGCTTCATCTCGCCGGCCAGGGTGGGCGAGACCCTGCGAGCGACCGGGCGCGTCGTGCATGCCGGGCGGCGGACCGCGGTCGGCGAGTGCCGGGTCGAGACCCTCGAGCGGCGGCTGGTCGCCACCGCCAGCGGGACGTTTGCGATCACGAGAGAAAAGGGGATAACCGAAGGTTCGAATGCCGACTGACCAGATAACCATCCGCGGGGCGCGCGAGCACAACCTCAAGAACGTCACCCTCTCCATCCCGCGAGACAAGCTCGTCGTCTTCACCGGCCTTTCCGGATCCGGCAAGTCCTCGCTCGCCTTCGACACGATCTACGCCGAGGGCCAGAGGCGCTACGTCGAGTCGCTGTCGGCCTACGCCCGCCAGTTCCTGGGCCAGATGGAAAAGCCCGACGTCGACATCATCGAAGGCCTTTCACCGGCCATCTCGATCGACCAGAAGGGCACCTCGAAGAACCCGCGCTCGACAGTCGGCACTGTGACTGAGGTGTACGACTACCTGCGGCTGCTGTACGCGCGCGTCGGCCACCCTCACTGCCCGAACGGGCACGAGGTTCGGCGGCAGACCGTCGACCAGATGGCCGACCAGGTCGAGAAGCTGCCCAAGGGCACGCGGGTCATGGTGCTGGGGCCGGTGGTGAAAGGTCGCAAGGGCGAGTACAGGTCACTGATCGAGGACGTGCGGAAATCCGGCTTCGTGCGCCTGCGCGTTGACGGGAGCCTGTACGAGATCGGCGAGCCGATCTCGATGGACAAGAACAAGAAGCACGATGTCGAGGTCGTGGTCGACCGCATCGTGATCGGGCCAGACCAGCGGACGCGGCTCGTCGAATCGATCGAGACGGCGACCAAGCTGGGCAACGGATCGGTGATCATCGCGCCGGTCGAGGCGGGTGCCGAGATACACATGTCGCAGGACTTCATGTGTCCGATCGACGGGATCAGCGTGCCCGAGCCTGAGCCGCGCAATTTCTCTTTCAACAACCCGCACGGCGCGTGCCCTGTGTGCACGGGGATCGGTTTCCAGCTCGTCGTCGACGGTGACCTGGTGGTTCCCGATCCTTCGCTGTCTTTGCGCGAGGGCGCGATCGCGGCCTGGAGCAAGTCGCAGTTCTTCTATCCCGAGCTTCTCGAATCGGTCAGCAAGTACTTCGGGATCGACATGGACAAGCCGTGGTCGAAGCTGCCGAAGCCGCAGCGCGACGTGCTGCTGAATGGAACCGGCGACAAGAAGATTCGCTTCGGCTACAAGAACCAGTACGGCCACTCGCGCTGGTACGAAGCGCCGTTCGAGGGCGTGATCGCGAACCTCCAGCGCCGCTATGAGGAGACGCAGTCGGAGTATTTGAAGGCCGAGCTGGAGCGCTACATGTCGGACAAGCCGTGCCCCGCGTGCAAGGGGCGCCGGTTGAAGCCCGAATCGCTCGCCGTCACAGTGGCCGACCACAACATCGCCGAGGTGAGCGCGCTGCCGGTAAGCAACGCGATCAAGTTCTTCGACGACCTCCCCCTGACCGAGCGCGAACAGCTGATCGCGCGCGGAATCATGAAGGAGATCCGCGAGAGGCTGCAGTTCATGATCGATGTCGGTCTCGACTACCTGACGATCGAGCGTCCGGCCAACACCTTGAGCGGAGGAGAGTCGCAGCGCATCCGGCTCGCAACGCAGATCGGTTCGAAGCTCATGGGGGTGCTCTACATCCTGGACGAGCCTTCGATCGGTCTGCACCAGCGTGACAACCGGCGATTGATCGACACGCTGCTCCGCTTGCGCGACCTCGGCAACACGCTGATCGTCGTCGAACACGACGAGGAGACCATCCGCTCCGCCGACTACATGGTCGACATCGGTCCCGCAGCCGGCGAGCACGGAGGGGAGATCGTGGCGGCCGGACCGGTCGAGAAGGTCCTCCGCGATCCGAATTCGATCACCGCCCAGTATCTGCGCGGCGACCGGATGATCCCGGTGCCGCCACAGCGGCGGAAGGGCACCGGGAAGAAGCTGGTGATTCGCGGCGCGCAGGCGAACAACCTGAAGAACATCGACGTGGCCATCCCGCTGGGCTGCTTCGTCGCGGTATCGGGAGTGAGCGGGTCGGGCAAGTCGTCGCTCATCACGGACATCCTCAGCCGCAAGGTGGCGCAGCATTTCTATCGCGCCAAGGATCGGCCGGGCCCGCATCGCGCGGTCGAGGGCCTCGAGCATCTCGACAAGGCGATCGACATCGACCAGTCGCCCATCGGCCGCACACCGCGCAGCAACCCAGCCACGTACACGGGGATGTTCACTTACATCCGCGACCTTTTCGCGAGCCTGCCGGAGGCGAAGATGCGCGGCTACAAGGCGGGCCGCTTCAGCTTCAACGTCAAAGGCGGGCGGTGCGAGGCGTGCCAGGGCGACGGCATCATCCAGATCGAGATGCAGTTCTTGCCGGACGTGTACGTGCCGTGCGAGGTCTGCCACGGCACGCGATATTCGCGCGAGGTGCAGGAGGTCAAGTTCCGCGGCCACTCGATCTCCGATGTGCTCGAGATGACTGTGGACGAAGCGCAGGACGTCTTCGAGAACGTGCCCGCGATCAAGACCAAGCTCAGGACCCTGCACGATGTCGGCCTCGGCTACATCCGGCTCGGCCAGCCGGCTACGCAGCTGTCGGGCGGCGAGGCGCAGAGGGTCAAGCTTTCGTCCGAGCTGTCGCGCCGCGACACGGGGCGGACCCTGTACCTGCTCGACGAGCCGACGACCGGCCTGCACTACGCCGACGTCGAACGCCTGCTCACCGTCCTGCACCGCCTGGTCGACCACGGCAACACCGTGGTGGTCATCGAACACAACCTCGATGTGCTGAAGACGGCGGACTGGTTGATCGACCTCGGTCCGGAGGGCGGAGAAAGAGGCGGTTACGTGATCGCAGAGGGTTCGCCTGAGCAGCTGGCGGCCAACGCCGACTCGGCGACGGGTCACTACCTGCGCGAACCGCTCGCCAAAGCGCGCCGGAAGATGTCGGTCTCAGCCAACGGGGCCGGCCGCGCGCGGCGTTCAAAAGTCGCGGTCGGCTGAAGACAGAACCACAACCCGCCACTGAGCTTGGATACGGCGCGCTCCTGCGGGTGCGGGGCTTTCCAGGCCTCGTCCTAAGTCAGCTTCTCGGCCGCGTGGCGGGGCAGATGCTGCGCGTCAGCTTGGTCCTGTTCGTGCTCTCGCGCTATCACTCGCCCCAGCTCGCAGGACTGGCTACGTTCTTGCTGCTGTTTCCAGGCCTGCTCGTCGCCCCGGTTGCCGGCGTGCTGCTCGATCGCCACGGGCGCACCCGGCTGATCACGATCGACTACCTGGTTGGGGCCGTCGCGCTCCTGTCGATCGCAGGTCTGTCGGCGCGTCAGGCGCTGCCTCCGGCTGTGCTGCTTGCGATCTGCGGGGTCGCCTCGATCACGGGCCCCCTGAGCTGGGCCGGCCTTCGGTCTCTATTTCCGGCGCTGGTGCCCGGGCATCTGTGGGAGCGGGCCAACGCCCTCGACTCGAGCAGCGACGTACTCGCCACGGTGCTCGGGGCGCCGCTCGGCGGAGTAATCGTCGGGATCGTCGGCGGTGAGTGGGCGCTGGCAGCTTCCGGAATGCTTTTCGCGGTCGCCGGTCTCGCGATGTTGCGCGTGCGCGACCCCGCGGTCAAAGCCCGCGGCGGCGCTCTCCTCGGCGAGGCATGGTCGGGCCTCGTGTACGTCCTTCGCAGCCGCTCGCTCGTCGGTCTGGCGCTGACGTTCATCACCTTCGGCGCCGGATGGGGGTGCCTGGTGATCGCGATCCCGGTCCTGGTCCTTGGCCGCCTGCACCAAGGCCCTGCCGCTGTCGGCTACGTCTGGGGGCTTGTCGGCGCGGCCACGCTTATATCGACGCTGGTCGTCGGCCGGCTCAAGACGTTGGGACGTGAGCGTCAACTGATGGCGGTATCGCTGCTTGCGATGGCGATTGCTGTGTCGTTCCTGCCGTTCGCCTCTTCGCTTGTGGCCGTCGCCCTGGCCCTGGCGGTGGCCGGCCTGGTCGAGACTCCCTTCGATATCGCTTTTCTGACGATGCGCCAGCGGCGGACGGACCCAGCAAGGTTCGGAAGGATGTTCGCGGTCTCGATGGCGCTCAACCAGCTGGGAGGTCCGATCGGCTCTGCCGTCGCCGGGCCCTTGATTGCCTGGTCGCTCACCGGAGCCTTGTGGGTCGCGGCCGGCCTCATGGCGGCCGGGGCGGCGCTTCCGATGCTGGTGATACCGGCGGCAGACGAGCCTGCCTAGGACGTCGGGATGAAGGAGATCAGCGTGAGGATGCCCCCGATCGCGCTCAAGACGATCCCGACGATCCCGCCGGTCAGCTTGCCTGCCTGGATGGCGCGGAAGCCGTAGATGATTCCGATGATCGGAAGGAAGAAGAAGACGCGGCCGAACGCGAACGGCACGATGATCGTGACGAGCCCGATGATGCAAGCCCACAGGGCCCTGCCCGAGAACTGGGAGATGATGCCTGCGGTTGCCGCGCCGGCGCCAATGCCCTGCTGGGGGTTCTGCTGCCAGGTCTGGGGGTACCCCGCGGGAGGCTGGGCAACCGGCGGCGGCTGATAGTTCGGCATGGGCGAGGCGGCCGGCCCCTGGTAGACCGGGGGAGGGATGCTCGGCGGTGGAGGCGGCGGGTAGGCCGACGATGTATCAGACATGGCGGCATCCTAGCGAAGCCGGCTCGAATTTCATCCCAGGTTAGTTAACGCTGCGGGCCTGAAGTTCGATCGGCGCTGCTAGTGGTGGAGTAGGGCCAGGCCTCCCAGGAAGAACACCACCACGATGAAGAAGATGAATATCAGGGCGATGATCGCCAGGTGCGCGATGCCCAGGATCACGCCCAGCGTCGCCATCCACATTCCCTGCTCGCCGGTTCGCCTGATCTCGCGACGGCCGATGAAACCGGTCACGATCGCGATGAGCGCCAGCGAGCCGCCCCCGATTCCCGGTATCACGATGTGACCGAAGACCGAAAACGCGCCTGTGATGATGCTGACCACGGCCATCGAGTTGTAGCTGCTGCGGGATGGAACGTAGGCCGGGCCCTGCGGCACCACAGAAGTAGGCGCCGACTCCTGGCCGGCGATCTGGGTCGACGGCGCCCCGGAGGATGGGGGCGGCGGCAGGTCGCTCACCGCCCCGAGTTTACGGCTTCCTAGAATCGCCATACACATGGCGGTAACCCTCGAGGAGACGATCAAGCGGCGGCTGCAGGCCGTGCCGGAGAGCCCTGGCGTCTACATGTTCCGCGACAACCGGAGCCAGGTGATCTACGTCGGCAAGGCCCTCCGCCTGCGCGACCGCCTGCGCTCGTACTTCACGCCGGGCTACGCGCCGACTGCGCAGGTCGCGGAGCTGATCCGGAGAGCCAATGACTTCGAGTTCGTGACCACCGCGAACGAGGTCGAGGCCCTGGTGCTCGAGAACAACCTGATCAAGAACTACCGGCCGCGCTACAACATCCGGCTCAAGGACGACAAGAATTACCTCTACCTGAAGCTTCCTGTCACCGAAGACTTCCCACGCGTGCACTATTCGCGCCGGGTGCAGGGCGACGGGGCGCTCTACTTCGGCCCTTACACGTCGGCCCAATCGCTGCGCTCGACCGTGAAGTCCATCCGCCAGCTGCTGCCGTTCCGGACGTGCTCGGACGAGATCTTCAAGCAGGGCAAGGTCTGCCTCGACTTTCACATCAAGCGCTGTCCGGGACCCTGCGAGCGCCGGATCAGCTCCGAGGACTACAAGGCGCGCATCCATGAGGTGGCGCTCTTCATGGAGGGGCGCTCGGACATCCTTGTCCGCGAGCTGCACGAGAGGATGGAATCGTCGGCGGGGCGCCTGGACTTCGAGAACGCGGCGCGCTACCGCGACCAGCTTCAGTCGATCGAGCGGATCGCGGACCGGCAGCGCGTCCTGACCCGCGGCCGCGACGACCAGGACATCGTCGCGTACGCCCGGAGTGGAAACGATGTGTTCGTCGAAGTCGCCTACGTCCGGCAAAGCAAGATGGTCGGCCACGACGGACACGCGCTGGACGGCGCTGCGGACGCCACGGAGCCCGAGCTTCTGCGCGGCTTCATGCTGCAGTACTACTCGAGCGCCACCCACGTGCCGCGCACAGTCATCTTGCCGGGCCCTGTCGACGAACCGGAGCTGCTCCTGGGTTGGTTGAGCGAGAAGCGCGGCGGCCCGGTCACTCTCGAGATCCCCCAGCGAGGCCGCAAGCGCGGGCTCGTCACCCAGCTCGCCGAGACAGCGAAGCAAGAGCTCGAGCAGCTCCGGATCCAGGCCGACTACGACCGCAGCCGGACGGAGCCGATGCTTGCGGCGCTGGCGCAGGCGCTCGACCTCGAGAGCCCGCCGAAGCGAATCGAGTGCTACGACATCTCCAACATCCAGGGCGACTCGGCGGTTGGGTCGATGGTCGTCTTCGAAGACGGCCGTCCGCGGAACGATCACTACCGCCACTTCCGGATCAGGTACACGCCGGGTCCAAACGACTTCGCGATGCTGCAGGAGGTCCTGCGCCGGAGGCTGGAGCGGCTCGAGTCGGCGCAGCGCAGGGAAGAGGCGGACATCGTTGGCGATAGTTCGTTCACGACCAGGCCCGACCTGATCCTCATCGATGGCGGCAAAGGCCAGCTGAGCGCCGCGCTCGAGGTGATGGAGACGGCGGGCTACGCCGATATTCCCACCTTCGCGCTGGCGAAGGAGCGCGAGGAGATTTTCGCGCCCGGCCGCGCCGAGCCGATCGTGCAGGAGCGCAACTCGCCGGGAATGTTCCTCGTCCAGCGCATCCGCGACGAAGCGCATCGCTTTGCAATCACGCATCACCGCAAGGTCCGGGCGCGCAAGGCGCTGACCTCGCCGCTCGACTCGGTCGAGGGGATCGGCCCCGCGCGCAAACGCGCGCTCCTGCGACACTTCGGCTCGGTGCAGGCGATCCGCGAGGCGCCGGTCGACGAGATCGTGAAGCTCGGGATCCCAGAACGCCTTGCAGCGCGCTTGAAGGAAACGCTGTGAGCGGCGATTGCGCGCGTTTGGCGCCTAACGCTCCCTTCGCTCTGCAGTCAAAGGCGCGTTTGGCGCCTAACGCGCCGGACCGTGGCGTCGGTCTCTGTTCGTGACCCTGGTCATCGTCGGCGCGTCGACCGAGCAGCGGATGCAGGATGCGATCAGCGCTTTTGAGATGGCCGGCTTCCGCCGCATCAGCGAGCTCGACGGCGCCAGCGAGGGAGACCTGGTCCTCGGCATCAGCGACGGAGGCGCCGAGGTGCTGCGCGAAGCCGACCGGCGCGCGATCAAGTACGTGCTGGTCCACGACGGCGAGGATGACGGGCACGACGGCGGCACGTTCGAGAGGGCGCATCACCGCATCGAGGCGGGGCAGCGCGACGAGCTGGCGCAGCATCTTCGCAGCCGCGAGCGTCCGCTCATAACCTGCCTTGCGTTCGGCTACAAGAACGGCGCGCCGGCAGACGCCGCGCTGCTCATCGACGCGCGGTTCCTCGACAACCCCTACTGGGTGCCCGAGCTGCGGCCACTCACCGGGCGCGACCCGGCCGTGGTCGACTACGTGATGAAGCAGCCCGCGGCGGCGCGCCTCCTCGACGACGTGCAGAGGATAGTGCGCGACCTGCTGCCCCTCTATCAGGAGAAGGGCCGCATGCACCTGGTGGTCGCGTTTGGCTGCACCGGCGGCCGGCACCGGTCGGTGGTACTCGCGTCAGAGCTCGCGGCGCGGTTGAGCGAGATCGAAGGCGTCGATGTCGACTTCGTCACCCGCGACGTATAGAGTGGCGCGGCCGCGCCACTCATGACCAGAGCTCTCGTTCTGGGCGGGGCCGGATTCATCGGCGTCGCGGCGTGCAAGGAGCTGATGCGGCGCGGTGTCGAGACGATTGCTGCCGGCCGGAAGGACCGCCCGTACGGCACATTCACCAGCTACGTCGCTTTCGACCGGACCGATGAGGACCAGCTCGCCGCCGCACTCCAGCAAACGGAGCCGGACGTACTCCTCGACCTGGCGTGCTACCAGCCGCACGAAGTCAGTGCCGTGGCGCGGCACTTCAAGGGCGCGCGCTACATCTTCGTGTCGACGGGCGTCTACCCCGACCTGCATGGCAAGGCCGCGGGGGAAGAGGACTTCGTGCCGCTCAGCGGAGAACCGCCAGAGGCTCTCGACTACCGTGAAGGCAAGCGCTGGTGCGAGACAGCGCTCGCGCGGCTCGCCGATTTTCCGTGGACGGTGATCCGGCCTCCCGCCGTCTTCGGTCCCGCCGACCACACGCTGAGGATCGCCGCCTACATCCAGCGCGTGGCCGATGGCGGCCCGGTGCTGGTGCCGAGCGAGACGTATGAGTGGCAGGCGGGCCTCGCCTGGGTGAGGGACATCGGCTTCGCGTGCGCGTTGGCGTGCGACCTGCGCAGAGACTTGACGGGAAAGGCATACAACGCGTCATTCGAAGGTGTGAGCGTGAAGAACCTCGTCGAAGGCATCGCGCGGGCGCTCGGCCTACCGGCTCGGCTGCGTCCGATGCCATTTGCCGAGATTCCGGAAGAAGCCAAGCCTTACGGGCCGGATCCGCGGCGCTCGGCCGGCTACGTCCTCGATCGCGCACGCCGTGAGCTTGGCTTCGAGCCCTCGGCGCTCGAGGACGCCCTGGCCGAGACTCTGGCCTGGTACCGCGTTGCCCACCCGTCCCACCCGGGCTACGCGAAGCGCGCTGAGGAGCTCGCCCTTGCCGGAAGCGACTGAGGCGGTTGCACGGCGCCTCCGGCGTCAGGCCGCCTACTGCCTTGTCGATGGATCGCCGCTCTACGCATCGCTGCTGGAAGCGGCTGCTGATGACGTCGAGGCCGACGGTCCGGTGCGCCACGTTCTGGCCGGATTCGAGCAAGAACCGTGGAGCTCTGCGCTCAGCCTGCGGCTGATGGGCGCCGTGCATCGACTCGTGCTGGAGGACTCGCTGCCCGAGCTTGCACGTCACTATCCCTCTACCGGCGGCGACGGCGACGCTGGGGCCGCATGGCTGGTGTTTCGGCAGGCGCTGGTCGACCAACGCGAAAGGATTCGAGCGCTTCTGCCCCGCGGCTGCCAGACCAACGAGGTCGGTCGCAGCGCCGCGCTGCTCGGCGGATTTCTCGAGGTAGCCCACCGCACGGGACTTCCGCTGCGCATCCTGGAGATCGGCTCCAGCGCCGGTTTGAATCTGCGCTGGGATCGCTACCGGTACGAGTCGGATGAAGGGGCATGGGGCGATCCGTACTCGAGAGTTCGCTTCCAGCACTCGTACGAGGTGCCGCCTCCGCTCAACCGGGCCGCGGAAGTGGTCGAGCGCAAGGGCTGCGACCTGCATCCGATCGACGCGACCTCCGATGAAGGCGCGCTGACCCTGCGCTCCTTCGTCTGGGCGGACCAGCTCGGGCGGCTGGCCCAGCTCGACGGGGCGATCGAGATCGCTCGCTCGATGCCGGTTGAGGTGGAACAGATCGATGCGGGAGCGTTCCTGGAGCGCGAGCTTGCCGAGCCGCGTCACGGGGTGTCGACCGTGGTCTACCACTCCATCTTCATGCAGTACGTCGGTGAGCCGGGCCGGCAGAGGATCGACGCGGCGATCGAGGCGGCAGACGTGTTCCATCTTCGGATGGAGCCTGGCGAGGACTCGATCGAGGTCCGCCTCAACGACGAGCGGCTCGGCACGGCGGGCGCGCACGGGACGCGAGTGCGCTGGAACGTAGACTCGACCCGGACATGACGCGGCGCCCGGCGCCTTACGCGGTCGCGGTCGGCGGAGCGATCGCGATCACGGCGGCGATCGGTGTGGTTACGGCGATCGGGCGCATCTCGGGGCTGTCGGCTTTCTACCTGCTCCTGGTGCTGTGGCTCGGCGCCCGGTGGGGCCGCGGCCCGGCGGTAGCCGGGAGCATCTCCGCCTTTGCTCTCTACGATTTCTTCTTCGTTCCACCCGTCGGCACCCTCACGGTTCGCGGGCCGGCCGAGCTGCTGGAGCTCGTCGTTCTGCTGGCCGTGGCACTCGTGACCAGCCAGCTCGCCGCATCGCAGCGGCGGGCGCAGGCGACGGCCGAAGCATTGGCCAAGGATTCCCGCGCGCTGTACGAGCTGGCCACGTCGATGCTCCGAAGCCAGGATGTGACAGCGGCGCTGGGCATGGTCGCCGAGAGTGCCGACAGGCTCAAGGGAGTGAGTCGCTTCGCCGTGGTTGGGATGGTCTCGGGCCAGCTGGTGTTTCTCGCCGGTAAGCAGTTAAGCGCCGATGAGATGAGCCAGGCGCAATGGTCGTACGCGAATGGAAAAGCAGTCGGGGTTGCGATCAAGGACGGGGTTGTCGTGCCCTTGAAGCTGCACGGCGTTCCGACACAGATGGCCTATCTCCCTCTGGCGGGCGGAGTGGCCGCTCTCCGCGTCGACGCAAACAATTCGGAGCCGGGCGACCTCCGCACGGTGGCGGCGTTGATCGGTCTGGCCGACCTGCTCCTGGATCGGCGCCGCGCCGTACTAGAAACCGAGCGGGCTCGGGGCTTCGAGGCATCGGACCGGTTGAAAGCGGCGATCCTGTCCTCGCTGTCGCACGAGCTGAAGAGCCCGATCGCGGCCCTTCGCGCAGGCCTCACGGCATTGACCGCGCCGCGGGCGGGCCTCGAGCCAGAGCAGCGCGAGCTGCTCACCGACATGGACCGCCAGGCGGCCCGGCTCGATCGGATGGTCGGCGACATGCTGGCGCTGTCCCGACTCGAGGCCGGGGTCGAGCTGGACCGCGAGCCGCATGCTTTCGCGGACATCGTGGGCGGATCGCTGCGCGGGCTGCGCAGCCAGATGGCCGGCCACGACGTCGCGCTGCGCATCCCGGATGATCTACCGCCGGTCGAGGTCGACGAGCTTCAGGCCGGGCGGGTTGTGAGCAACCTGGTGGAGAACGCGCTGGAATGGGCACCGGCCACGGGCGCGATCGAGATCGGCGCTGTCGCGAGGGAGGGCCGGCTCGAGGCGTGGGTCGAGAACGAGGGGCCGGAGATCGCGCCGGAAGACCTCGATCGCGTCTTCGACACGTTCTGGACGCGGCGCGCCAGGGGCACCGGCCTTGGTCTGGCGATCAGCAAGCGGGTTGTCGAGGCGCACGGCGGCACGATCCGCGCGGAGAACCGCAGGCGCGGTCCTCGTTTCACCTTCACCCTCCCGCTCGCTGGCGTTACGGCCGGCCGCGCGCACGCCGACAAATCGACAGACAAGTGAGCGGGCGGGTGCTGGTCGTCGACGACGAGGTTGAGATGCAGCGCGCACTTCGCGCGGGGCTGAGCTATCACGACTTCGACGTGCGGGCGGTCGGCACCGGGACGGCCGCGGTGCGCGAGGCGGCGGGGTGGAAGCCGGACGTGATCCTTCTCGACCTCGGTCTGCCGGGGATGGATGGTTTCGCGACGCTGCGAGCCCTACGGCCCATGACGCGCGCGGTGGTGATCGTCGTCAGCGTGATGCCGGGGGAGAAGGACAAGGTGCGCGCGCTCGACGCCGGCGCCGACGACTACGTGGTGAAGCCGTTCGGGACAGAGGAGCTGGTGGCGCGAATCCGCGCTGTCTTGCGGCGGCAGGCGGATGTGCCCTCCGGCGAGCCGGTGATCCGCGCTGGGGATCTCGAGATCGATCTGGCGCGCCGCCTGGTTTCGGTGGGCGGGCAGGCGGTGCGGCTGACGCCGACTGAATATGAGCTGCTCCGCTACCTCGCGTTACACGCGGGGAAGCCTGTCACCCACACCACGCTGCTGCGCCAGGTGTGGGGCGACTACGCGGTCGGCGACAAATACAACACCCGTTACGTCGTGGCGCAGATCCGCAAGAAGCTGGGCGACGACCCGGCGAACCCGAGGTACATCGTCAACGAACCGGGGGTGGGATACCGGCTGGAGGCTTGAGCCTCGTAGTCAAGTTTCGGCGAGCCCCTCAGGCGCTGCCCCTCAGGCGCTTCGCGCCAGCTCCCCACAGGTGGGGAGCAGCCACCTCCCCATGAATGGGGAGGAGCTCCCATTACTGCTATTGCTCGGCGTGGCTTCGGTTCAGCAGGTAGGCGGCGATGAAGGCAACGATCACCAGGCCCGGTGACCAGCCCAGGCCCGGACCGGTCGGGTCGATCGGGGACAGGTCGACGAACACCGCCAGGCCGCTGATGGCTGCGAAGACGAGCACGATCAGGATCCCCCGGACCGCGCCGTGGCGGGCGAAGAACAGCTCGAGCTCCAGCTGCCACGTGGGACGGTGCCGCTCATGGGGGCGCTGGATCGCCGCGACATGCCCGCTGACCCGTTCGCGCCGGCCCATCCGGTAGCGCGCGCTCCTCGGCAGGCTCTCGAACGGAACTCGCTCCACATCTCGGTCGTGCGGGGGAGGCACCTCGAGCGGCTCCCACAGCGGTTCTTTGCGATAGCGCCGGTAGGCGACGTACGTCAGCACCCCGAGGGCGAGCCACCCCATGAAGATGAACGTCGAGTTGGAGATGTTCTGGAAGACCAGCTGCGTGAAGACGGTGCCGATGAACAGCG
The DNA here is from genome assembly GCA_005880915.1 of Chloroflexota bacterium. GTDB lineage: Bacteria > Chloroflexota > Dormibacteria > Dormibacterales > Dormibacteraceae > 40CM-4-65-16. The sequence goes on from VBIW01000039.1 coordinate 76,064, forward strand.
CACCCACAATAGAAAGGACGGGGATGCTGTCCCGACCAAACCGGATGTTCCACGGCATGCGATAGGGACGGTGCAGCGCAGGCTCGATGAATCGCAGACGCATCACCGAGAGGTGCGCGGAGCAGAACGCAAACGTCGCCGCCAGGGAGTACACGGCGGCCATCAGGTCGATCTGTGTGCCGTGCACGATGATGCCCGGCAGGACCAGGACCGCCGCCACGATCCCGAAAACGACGATCGAGATGTACGGCGTCTGGAACTTGGGGTGCAGCTTCGCGAACCGCTTGGGCAGCAGATCGAAGCCCGCGAGGGAGTAGCTGAGCCGTGAGATCCCGATCAGGCCCGCGTTCGTGGCGATCACGAGGATGGTGAAGGCGAGGAAGCCAACCCACATCTCGGCCCAGAAGGCGAGCGGTTGGACGAACTTGCTGACGATGCCGGCGACGGGATCGTCCTTGTAGCGCGTCGCGAGCTCGGTGACGTATTGATGATTGTTTGGGTCGAGGTGGACGGGGAAGACGCTCATGCCGATCGTCGGCAGGAAGGCGGAGACGAAAAGCACCGCGATGATGACCCACCAGGTCGCCCGCGGCACATTGCGGCCGGGGTCCTTAGCCTCCTCGGACAGGTTGGAGATGGTTTCGATCCCCGTGTAGGTGACCATCGCGATCGAGATACTCGCGAGGAAGCTTCCCCACGTCGGAGCGAGTCCCAGGTGGACGTTCTCGATCACGGTCCGGATGTTCAGCAGCAGGATCAGCCCGAGGATGACCAGCACGAACTGCGTCACCAGGTCCGTGAAGGCGAGCACCAGGTTGAGCAGGCTCGACTCCTGGATGCCGATCACGTTGACGACCATCAGGAATCCGATGAGCACGACGGTGGCCGTGACGTGCCAGAGATCGTTGTGGCGAAGCTCGCGAAAGATCGGGCTGTATCTCTCGAACACGCCGAGATAGCCGATCGCGAAATATGCAGAGATGGAAACCGTCGCTGTGTAGTTGAGCAGCTGCACCCAGCCGACGATGAAGCCGATCGGCTGGTTGAACGCCCGTCGCGCGAAGCTGGAGCTGCCGCCGGCGTGGGGAAGGGCGGCCGTCCCTTCGGCGTAGTTGAGGGCCGTGGTGACGAAGATGAACCCGGCCAGGATCAGCGCGACAGGCGTCAGGCCGAGGGCGAAGGCAGCCGTGACGCCGAGCGCGTAGTAGATGCTCGACCCGACGTTGCCGTAGCACGCTGCGAATAACGCTCCCGGTCCCAGGGTGCGGGGGAGCTTGGCGGGGCGGCGAACGACGACCCGGAGGTCACCCGGCCTGCTCCCGCGCCGGGCTACCGAATCAGGCATCGGGTTCGAGGTTAATTGATCGCAGCCGAATTCATACGGGGTCCATACGGGCCGGGCGCCTTCCCCCACGGAGTCTCAACAGAGCCGCGCGTACCTTGGAGCCACATGCGCGGCGCGGTGCTTTGAGAATGACGCAAGACCAACTGCCCACCCGCCGCCGGATCAAGGTCCGGGGCGGGAACCTCGGTGCGTTCCTGTGCTGGGCCGTCGTCTTCGCCGATATCGGCACGTCCATCTATTACGTGCCCGGGATCCTCTATGGGCACTTCGGTCAGCGCTCCGCGCTCTTCGTCCTGATGACCTTGTTCGTCTTCGTCCTCCTGTGCTTGAAGTACGCGGAGGTGACGTGGCGCTACCCGGAGGGCGGCGGCGTCGTCAACGTGTCGTCCCAGGCGCTGCACCCGTTCGCGGGCCTCCTCGGCGGGCTGTTCATCCTCGTCGACTACTACCTGACCGCGGCCATCAGCGCGCTCTCCGGGATGCTGTATCTCGCGATCGTCCTGCCGTCCGTGGTGCCGCTGGTGATGACGATCACCGTCCTGGCCCTGGTCGGCCTGGGCGTCCTGAATGTGCTGGGGATCAAAGAGAGCGCGCGGACGACGGCGATCTTCGCGACCCTGGCCGCGGCCGGACAGCTCGCCGTCGTCGTGGCCACGGCGATCTATCTCGGACCGTCCGGCATCGTCGAGAGCTTCCTCGCGGTCATGCACGGACCGCCTCTGAACCTGCCCCTGGTGATCACGGGCTATGGCGCAGCGTTCCTCGCCTTTTCGGGCCTGGAGAGCATCGCCCAGCTCGCGCCGGCGATGCGCGCGCCTCGCCGCAAGACCGCCTACCGGGCGATGGGCGCGGTCGTCCTGACCATGGCGATCTCAGCCCCGCTCCTCACGTTGTGGTCAACGACGCTGCTGAGCGGGAACGCCGATCCCAACCAGTTCGTCTCGCTGCTCGGGGCCCACGTGGCGGGCCAGCTCCTCGCGGACTACGTCGCCGTCAGCGGGTCGGTGCTCCTCGTGTTCGCGAGCAACACCGCGATCATCGGCGCCTACCACGTCTTCATCGCGCTTGCGCGGATGGGATTCTTGCCTCGGGTGCTCGAGCGGCGCAACCGCTTGCGCCTCACCCCGCAGTGGGCGATCCTCGCCGCGGTCACGCTCCCGGTGGTGATCGTGATCGCCTCGGGAGGCAACTTGAACGCCCTCGGCGACCTGTACGCCTTCGGTCTCCTGGGCACCTTCGCCTTGACGTGCATCAGTCTCGACCTGGTTCGATGGCGCGAATACAGAAGCTGGACGCCGGGTCGATTGATATTTTTCGCGGTTGGGGTGGTGACCACTGTGCTTGTCGCCGCTGCATGGCTCATCAACCTGGTGGCGAAGCCGGACGCGACCAAGTTCGGGGGCGGCCTCACCGTGGTTGGCCTGATCATCGGGCTCGCGACCTACCGCTACTACCGCAGCCGGCGTCCGGCCGTGTTCCCCCTCCCGTTCCGACCGCAGAGGGCCGCGGAATCGATCGCCGCCTTCGGCGAGCGGCGTGGAGTCACCGAGGTGCTCGTCATTCTTCCGCACGAACAGCTCGCCGCCGAAGCGGTAATAGCCGACGGGGCGCGGGCCGCTGAGGGTAGAGGAGCGGTGTTCCTGTATCGGGGCGACCGCTATCCCAATCAGCACCACGAATTGCTGGAGGTCAGCGACCCATGGCTTCGCGACTATTCAGCTCGCGATGCATTCGCCCGGGCCGAGATGCTGGCCCGCAAGACTGTGCCGCACAGGCGCTTCGTCTATATCCCCGGCAGCCTGCCTCGGGAGATGGTGGGCGAGGTCTGGCGGACCATCCACCCCAAAGAGACCGTGGTCACACTGGAAGACAAGGACATGCTGCCTCCGACCGCGGTCGGCCGCGTGCGACACCATCACATCGACGGCCACACGGTCCTGCACATGTACACGCTCAAGATGGCGCCGGCGGTGCAGGGGACCGCGGTCGCCGGCTAAGAGCCGACTATCAGGTCTTCCAGCCCGCGCGGATAGTCAGTCATCACGCGGCAGCCGTCCTCTGTGATGACGACCGTGTCCGAGTGCCGAAATCCGCCGAGCTCCTTGATGTAGACGCCGGGCTCCACCGTGAAGACCATGCCCGGCTCGAGGATCGCGTCGTCGCCTCGGTCGAGGAAGGGCGCCTCGTGTCCTTCCAGCCCGATCGAGTGGCCCACGTGGTGGCGGAGATTTTCTGTGACACCCAGCTCTTGGGCGAGGCGTACCGTGGCGAGCTCCACCTCGCCGGCCGGGACGCCCGGAGCCATCACCTCGATGGCTCGCGACTGCAGCGCCAGCATCGCCTCGAAAGCCCGCTTCTGTTCGGGTGAGGGCTCGCCGACGATCATCGTCCGCTCCAGCTCGCTGCGGTAGCCGTCGATGTTCGCCGCGGCGCCGCTGACCAGGACATCGCCTCCCTGAATCCCGTGCCCTTTGACGAAGCCGTGCGGCATGGCTGTCTCGCGCCCTCCGACGAACATCGCGGTGATGCCCGTGTCGTCCCCGCCTCGGGGCCGCCAGCCGGGCATCTCGCGGACCATCTCAAAGAGCGTTTCGATGGCGGCCGGCGTGTAGCACTCCATCTCCGTCTTGCCGGTCTGGATCGCCCCCTGCATCCGGCGGTGCGCTCGCGCGGCCCAATCGCAGCTGAGCTGGATGCATTCGAGCTCGGCTTTTGACTTCACCCGGCGCAGCGACTCGACGAGCAGCTCGGCGTCGACCGGCTCCACGCCGACAAGGTCGCTGAGCCGAGGCCCGCGGTAGCCCCAGTACGGAACGTAGCCGTCGTGGTCGGCGCCGGTGCGCTCTGGCCGGGCGTTCATCTCGGTCAGCACTCCCACGACGCTCTCCATCGGGTGCTCGGCGCCGGGGTACTCGAAGTAGATGCGCACCTGGTCCACGGACGTCGAGGACTCGGCATGCTCCTTCTCGACTGCCGGCACGACGAGTGAGGATTGGCCGCTCGAGCCGATGACGAGCGCGATCGGCCGTTCGGTCGGGATGTGGTGGAAGCCGGTCAGGTAAGCGACCCGCGCGGGATAGAAGACGCACAGCACGTCGAGACCGGCGGCCTGCATGCCGGCGGCCACGCTTTCGCGCCGCAGGTCGTACTCGGCGCGCGAGATGTAGGGGACGGGCATCGATCCTGTCCCAGCTCGCCGAGGCGGGCCAGGGTGGGGACGAACTGTCGATGTTGTCGTGCGCTTAGTACGCGGCAAGCTTTCGCATCGCCTCCGCAATCTTCTGCGGGCTGGGCATGAAGAACTCCTCCTGGGGAGTGTTGAACGGCATCGCCGGTATGTCTGGGGCCGCGACGCGGGTCACCGGCCCGTCGAGGTCGTCGAAAGCGTGCTCGGAGATGATCGCCGCGATCTCCCCGCCGAATCCCCCGGTGAGGTTGTCCTCGTGCACGACCAGCGCCTTCCCTGTCTTACGCACCGAGGCGAGGATGGTCTCGCGGTCGAGCGGCGCGAGCGTGCGCAGGTCGACCACCTCGACGCTGATGCCCTCGTTCTGGAGCTGGTCGGCTGCCTCCAGGCAGTAGTGGGTCATCAAGCCCCACGCGAAGCAGCTCATGTTCGCGCCCGCCCTCCTGACCACGGCCGGGCCGATTGGCACGAGGTGGTCGCCGTTCGGCACATCCTCGGCGACCAGGCGGTACACCTTCTTGTGCTCGAGGAAGAGGACCGGGTCGGGATCGCGGATGGCGGATTTGAGGAGGCCGTGAGCATCGGCCGGCATGCTGGGCACGACCACCTTCAGGCCGGGCACGTGGGCATAGAAGGCCTCGATGGACTGCGAGTGGTAGAGCCCGCCGTGAACTCCACCGCCGAATGGGGTACGGATCACGATCGGCACCCCCCAGTCGCCGTTCGACCGGTAGCGGGTGCGGGCCGCCTCGCTCACGATCTGGTCAAAAGCAGGATGTATGAAGTCGGCGAACTGGATCTCAGCGATCGGGATGAGTCCGTTCAAAGCGGCGCCGATGGCAACGCCGACGATGGCCGACTCCGCCAGGGGCGTGTCGAGAACACGCGACTCGCCGAAGCGGGCGTAGAGGCCGTCGGTCGCCCCGAACACGCCGCCCTTGAGCCCGACATCCTCGCCCATGACCAGCACGCGCTCGTCGCGCTCCATCTCCTCGGTCATGGCGCTGCGCACCGCCTCGATCATCCGCATCTCGGGCATTGAGAGACATTGTGCGCGGTCAGGGTCAAGACATATGTGGACTGGAAGGGCCCCCTCGCGCGTTAGACTCGATGGGAAAGGGGGGAAGGTAATAACCTTCCTGGAGGTAGACGCGATTTCGTTCGCGGCTGAGGTCAAGAACGAGATGGCTGGGCTTCTTCCGGCACGGCCCTGCTGTCAAATGAGCGAGCTGCTCGGCATCTATTACGGCTCGCGAGGACGCCTGCTCGGTGGCGAGCGCGGACGCTCCGCGTACTTCTCGCTGCTTCGCAACGCCGTCGCGCGCAAAGTCGTTCGGCTGGGGCGGGCGGTGGCGCGCATGGAGGCCAAGTACCAGGCCGTGAAGACGCGCAAGCGCATGTCCTTTTTCATCGAGCTTGTGCTGCCGAACGATGTTGTGGCCGCTTTCTCGAAACCGCCCGTGCAGGCGGTCCCAGATGCGGCATGCGACCGCAAGGCGATGCTGCGCGGTCTGTTTCTTGGCTGCGGCTCGGTCAACGCACCCAGCACTCGCTACCACCTGGAGTTCGTCGCCCCCACCGCATCGTGGGCGCTTGTGATCTCGCGCCTGATCGAGGGCGCGGGCGTGAAGGCCGGCGTCACCGAACGGGGCGGCCAGGCCGTCGTCTACGTCAAGGACGGCGATGGGATCGTGCGGCTGCTCTCGCTGATGGGTGCCAGCCGCGCGGTGATGGAGTTCGAGAACGTGCGCGTGGTGCGCGAGGTGAGCGGCGAGGTGAATCGCCGGCTGAACTTCGAGACCGCGAACATCGGCAAGACGATCGGATCGGGCATGCGCCAGGCTGCCGCCATCGGGCGGCTCGAAGCTGATGGCAAGCTCGACCGCCTTCCCCCCGCGCTCCGCGAGATGGCTCGCTGGAGAAGCCAGAACCCTGAGCTCAACCTGGGCGAGCTGGCGGGTCAGATGAAGCTGTCGAAGTCGGCCGTAAATCACCGTCTGCGTAGGCTGCAGCAGCTGGCCATATCGAACGGAGAATCGCGCTCCTCCAAGCCTGAACGCCGCTCCGCATAACATTTACGGCGTCCTTCAACACTTCTCCGAACATCACTAGGAGCACGCCCCTATGGCACTCAAGGTCGGCATCAACGGCTTCGGACGCATAGGCCGCAACATCTACCGAGCGGCCTGGCAGCTCAAGCCGCACTTCGAGATCGTCGCGGTCAACGACATCGGCGACGCCAAGACTTTTGCCCATCTCCTCAAGCACGACACCGCGCTGGGCACGTTCGAGCCGGCGGTAAAAGCTGATGGCGATTCCATCCGCGTCGACGGCCACACCGTCAAGTTCCTCACCCAGAAAGACCCGGCCGAGCTGCCGTGGAAAGACCTTGGGGTAGATCTCGTCATCGAATCGACCGGGCTCTTCACCGACGCGCATAAGGCTCGGGTCCACATCGACAAAGGCGGGACGAAGAAGGTCGTCATCTCCGCTCCGGCGACCAACCAGGACTACACGGTGGTCATGGGCGTCAACCACAAGGGCTACGACACAAAAAAGCACGATGTCATCTCGAACGCGAGCTGCACGACCAACTGCTTCGTCCCGCTTGCCAAGGTGCTGCACGACTCCTTCGGCATCGAGACCGGGATGATGACCACGATCCACGCGTACACCGCGGACCAGAAGCTCCAGGACCTCCCGCACAAAGACTTGCGGCGGGCTCGAGCTGCCGCGGACAACATCATCCCTACCTCCACCGGCGCCAACCGCGCAGTCGCCGAGGTGCTGCCTGACCTGGCCGGCAAGTTCGCCGGCATCTCGTTCCGCGTCCCCATCCTGGACGTGTCGGTCGTCGACCTAACGGTGCGGCTTGGGAAGACAACGACCGCGGAGGACATCAACGCGGCATTCGAGGAGGCGGCGAGCGGCGAGCTGCGTGGCATCCTCGCGGTCTCCCACGAAGAGCTGGTCTCGTCCGATTTCAAGAACGACTCACATTCCTCGATCGTGGACGCGCCCCTGACTGCCATGCTGGCCGGGGACTGGGCCAAAGTCGTCAGCTGGTACGACAACGAGTGGGGGTTCAGCTGTCGCATGGTCGACCTGGTCAACTACATGGCGGAGCGGCTCTGAAAGCTTCGATCACGACAGTCGACGTCACGGGCAAGCGCGTCCTCGTCCGGGAGGACCTCAACGTCCCGATGTCGAACGGCGCCATCGCCGACGACAGCAGGGTCCGCGCCGCTGCGCCGACGTTGCAGCACCTGGCGCGGCGCGGCGCCCGCGTGATCGTCATGTCGCACCTTGGCCGGCCCAAGGACCGCGAGCCGGAGCTCTCCCTCAAGCCGATCGCCGCAGGCGTCGGTCGGTGGGTCGGCCGCGATGTCCAGTTTGCGGAGGACTGCGTCGGCGAGCCTGCAATCGCGGCTGTGGACAGCCTCCAGTCGGGCCAGGTCCTCCTCCTCGAGAACGTCCGCTTCCATAAAGAGGACGAGACGAACGACGCGGCTTTCGCCCGGCGCCTCGCCTCGCTCGGCGACCTGTTCGTCAACGATGCGTTCGCGGCCTCGCACCGCGCTCACGCCTCGGTGGTCGGCGTGGCCGCCTACCTTCCGGCATTCGCTGGCGAGCTGATGGAAGCTGAGCTGGCCGCACTCCACCAGGCGCTCGACAACCCGCGCCGGCCGATGATCGCGGTCGTCGGTGGGGCGAAGGTCTCGACCAAGGTTGGCGTGCTGCGGAACCTGCTGAAAAAGGTCGACTTCCTCCTCATCGGAGGCGCGATGGCCAACACCTTTTTCAAGGCCAAGGGATGGCCGACGGGCAGCGGGCTGGTCGAGGAACCAGCGCTCGACGAGGCGAGAGCGGTCGCCGCGGAAGCGGGCGACAAGCTGGTGCTGCCGGTAGACCTCGTGTGCGCGCGAAAGGTGGAACCGGGCGAAGCCCTGCGCATCATGGAGGCGGACAAGGTCGAGCCCGGATGGAAGGCGCTGGACATCGGGCCGCGGACCGTCATCCAGTTCGGTGAAAGGCTGCGCGGCGCCGGCACCGTGATCTGGAACGGGCCGGTCGGCGTGGCCGAGATCAAAGACTTCAGCGACGGGACGAAGGCCGTCGGCGAGGCGATCGCCCGCTCGGGCGCCTACACGCTGGTTGGAGGAGGCGACACCGTCGCGGCGATCGAGGCGCTTGGCCTGGCCGGGCGCTACTCGCACGTTTCCACCGGCGGCGGTGCGACGCTCGAGTACCTCGAAGGCAAGGAGCTGCCGGGCATCGCAATCCTCAAGGAAGCGTGAGTGAGTAGCCGCCCGCCCGGGATGCCGCTCGTGGCGGCCAACTGGAAGATGAACCCGACGAACATCGACGATGCGCTCGACCTCGCGCGCGGAATCCTTTCGGTCGCGCGAGGACACTCTGAGCGCGTCGAGGTGGTCATCGTGCCTCCCTTCCCGTGGCTGATCGGCGTTTCCGAGGTGCTCGACTCGTCAGGTGTGAAGCTCGGTGCCCAGGACTGTTTCTGGGAGATGTCGGGCGCCTACACCGGCGAGGTCTCGCCCGCGATGCTCAAGGGAATGTGCCAATGGGTGATCGTCGGCCACTCGGAGCGGCGTCTGTACCTCGGCGAGACCGATGACATGGTGGCGAAGAAGACGGCGTCGGCTCTCTCCAGCGAGCTCGGCGTGATCATGTGCGTCGGCGAGCTGGCGGACCACTACGACGCCGGAACGTCGGATCAGGTCGTCTCGGCCCAGGTCAAGGCGGGTCTGGCCAGCTGCTCGGCGGACGATTCGGCGCGCCTCGTCATCGCCTATGAGCCGGTGTGGGCGATCGGGACTGGGAAGAACGCCGACCCTGAGCACGCGTACCGGACGATGCGGCTCATCCGCAAGGTGGTGGGGGAGATGATCGGCGCGGGCGCGGCGCGCAAGGTCCGCATCCTTTATGGGGGGAGCGTCAACTCGAAAAACGTGCAGCAGTACGTCGAGCTGCCTCTATGCGACGGAGCGTTGGTCGGTGGGGCGAGCCTGGACGCTGACGAGTTCGCGCATATTGTGAAAGTGACCGCGGAGGTCTATGGCCATCGCTAGATCGGGTTCCATCAGCCCCTCCGGCGCTTCGCGCCACCTCCCCACAAGTGGGGAGGAGCCAGTTCCCCATGAATGGGGAGGTGCTTTCTCCCGCGGAGGTTCATGAACACCTCTAGTCGGCCCGGGACTTTGATCTTGTTGCGGCACGGGGAGAGCACCTGGAATCTCGAGAACCTGTTCACCGGGTGGACAGACGTCCCCTTGAGCGAGCGAGGCACGAAAGAGGCGGTGGAGGCCGGGCGCCTGATGAAAGAGGCCGGCCTCCGGCCGAGCGTGGTCCACGAGTCGCTGCTGCTGCGCGCCATCCAGACGACGCAGCTGGCGCTCGGCGAGATGGCAATGTCGTGGGTCCCAGTGAAGCGCACATGGCGGTTGAACGAGCGCCACTACGGTGCGCTGCAGGGACTCAACAAGAAGCAGACAGCCGAGAAATACGGCGAGGACAAGGTCAAGGTGTGGCGGCGCAGCTACGACGTAAGGCCGCCGGACCTCGACTCCTCCGACAAGCGGCATCCGTCACATGACCCCCGCTACGCGGCGCTGCCGCCAGAGCTGCTGCCCGGCGCCGAGTGTCTGAAAGACGTCGTCGAGCGAATGCTCCCCTACTGGTACGACGCGATCGTGCCCGACCTGCTTCTGTATCCATGCGTGATGGTCTCCGCGCACGGGAACAGCCTGCGCGCGCTGGTCAAGCACCTCGAGGGCCTGGGCGACCAGGAGGTTGTCGAGCTGAACATCCCGACCGGCGTGCCCCGCGTGTACGAGCTGGGTTCAGACTTCCGACCGAAGTCGTGGCGATACCTTGGGGACGCTGCGGAGGTCGAGCGCCGCGCGGCGGCGGTCAAATCCCAGGCTTCAAGTTCGAAATCTTCAACCTCTTAGACTGGTTTAAGTCAGGACAACTTCAATTCGTGAAAGGGGGGACCACATATGGCTTTTGAGCTACCCAAGCTGCCCTACGCGTTCGATGCCCTCGAGCCGCACATCGACGCCAAGACGATGGAGATCCATCACGACAAGCACCACGCCGCATACGTGACGAACGCGAACGCCGCGCTCGAGAAGCACCCTGAGTTCGGCAAGAAGACGGTCGAGGAGCTGCTGTGGGGCATCAACGACGTGCCGGAGGACATCCGCACTGTGATCCGCAACAACGCCGGCGGCCACGCCAACCACTCGATCTTCTGGACCATCATGGGCCCGGGCGGTGGGGGCAACCCGAGCGGCCGCATCGCGGACGCGCTGAAGAACACGTTCGGCGGCTACGACCAGTTCAAAGAGCAGCTGCAGAAGACCGCGGTCGGTCAGTTCGGCAGCGGCTGGGCGTGGCTGGTCGCGGACAGACAGGGCAAGCTCGCGATCAAGGGGTATCCCAACCAGGACAGCCCCTACATGGACGAGCTGACGCCGCTCTTCGGCGTCGACGTGTGGGAGCACGCCTACTACCTGAAGTATCAGAACCGGCGCGCCGACTACGTCACGGCGTGGTTCAACACCTTGAACTGGGACGCGATCAACTCGCGATTCGGCTCCGTCTGGGCTTAGCCGGGCTCCACGGGTAAAATCTCCGGGTCCCATGGCTAAGCTCCAGAACGCGCTGGTCATCGCGGAGGCCGTGCTCGCGATCCTCCTCATGGCCGGCGTGCTGATTCAGACACCCAAGGCGTCGGGCCTCGGCGGGACGATCGGCGGCGGCGATTCCGGGCTCGGCGGCGGTTACCGAACCCGGCGCGGCCTCGAGCGGCAGATCTACTGGACCACATGGGTCCTGGTCGCCGCGTTCCTCATCTGCTCGATAGCCAACGTCTGGGTGACTACGCATCTCACGGGGTAGCTTCCTCGTCGCCGCGTTGGCGGCGGTCATGGCCCTGGCCGGGTGCCAGCCCGTCGCCACCGTACCGAAGCCGGCGCGGGGCGGCACCGCCGTGGAGGCGCTGGTAGGCCAGGCGTCTGTGCTCAACCCGCTGTTCGAAACCAACGCGAGCACGCGCGACGTCGACAACCTGATCTACCAAGGGCTCACCGCGGTCGACTCGCAACAGAACGTGGTCGGCGTGCTTGCCCAGGACTGGAGCGTCTCGCCGGACCACCTCACGTATACGTTCAACGTCCGCAGTGGTGTGATGTGGGGCGACGGCCAGCCGTTCAGCGTCGACGATGTGCTGTTCACCTTCCACGTCCTGCAGGACCTCGAGTACCAGCAGCCCGGTGCGGAGGGCTATCGTCAGCTGGGCGTGGCTGCGGGAGGGCCGGGCCAGGTGGTCTTCAGCCTGCGCGCCCCCGACGCCTCGTTCCCGCAGCTGCTGCGCGTGGGGATCATTCCCAAGCACATCTTCGTAGGCATGGCCCCCATGCAGATCGCGGCAAGCCCTTACAGCGGGATCCGTGCCTTCGGCACTGGACCTTTCAAGGTCGGTTCGATCAACCAGCTCGCGATCACGCTCGACCGCAACTCTTACGCCGTGCCGCAGCCATACCTCGACCACCTCGTGCTCCGCACCTATCCGGCGACGGATCCGCAGCTTGCGATACGGGCGGTGCTGTCTGGGGCCGCCGACCTTGTGGGCGGGATCCAGCCCCAGGAAGTCGATACGCTGCAGGGCCGCACCGACCTGACCGTGCACGAGTCGCGCCTGTTCACGAGCTCGTTCGTGACGTTCAACGTCGATGGAGATGGGCAGCAGTTCTTTGGCGACCCGAAGGTACGGCTCGCAATGGTCCAGGCGGTGGACCGGCAGCGGATCGTGGCCGAGGTGCTTGCGGGGCGGGGCGACGCGGATCCGAATCCGATCCCTACGGCGGACTGGGCCTACTCGGCGGCGGCGGCAAACCTCCATCCGTACGATGCGGTTGCCGCGGCGAGGGCGCTGGACTCGGCCGGATGGGTGCCGGATGCCTCAACCAAGATGCGGTCGAAGAAGGGCGTGCCGTTCAAGGTCACGCTCGTCGCGGCGGCTTCGTATCCCAACCAGCAGATCGCCGAGGCGATCGCGCGGCAGCTGCTTGACATCGGAATCCAGGTCGACGTCAAGCCGCTCCCTGCATCAAAGCTGCTGCAGGACTACCTGCTGACGCACAAGTACCAGATGGCGCTGACCTCGATCGACGTGGGGCCGGACCCGGACCAGTACTCGCTGTGGCACTCGGGGCTGGATCCCGGCTCGCTGAACTTCGCCTACTCGCGCGGATGGGGGTTGATCGACAAAGATCTCGAGGACGGGCGCGCGGCGGTCGATCCGCCATCGAGGCTCGCGGCGTACATCGACTTCCAGATGCTGATGGCGGATGCGGCGCCGGCCATCTTCGTCTACGCAGGCCGGTACGAATACGCGGTCTCGCAGCGCGTGCACGGAGTGCACATGAACAAGGCGATCGAGCCGAGCGATCGGTTCCAGTACGTGACGGACTGGTACGTGAACACGACCGGGTAAGCCCTACGCGTCGCGCCGACCTCAGAATTGGCGTGTGGACCTCGGGCTCAAGGGCCGGCGCGCTCTCGTCACCGCTGCCAGCAAGGGGCTCGGGCGCGCTTGTGCTGAGGCCCTCATCGGTGAGGGCGCTCAGGTGTACATCTCGTCCCGTGACGCAAAAGCCATCGAGGCCACCGGAATCGCCATCGCTGCCACGGGGTGGACCGCGGCCGACGTTGCCAGGGAAGCCGATATCGATGCGCTGATCGAGGCGGCGATCCGCAAGCTCGGGGGTCTGGACGCTCTCGTAGTCAACGCCGGCGGACCGGCGCCTGGCACCTTCGAGGCGACCCCCATCGAAGCGTGGGACACGGCCTACCAGCTCACCCTCTTGAGCGCCGTCCGGCTGGTCCGCGGGGCGCTTCCTCACCTCAAGCGCTCCGACCAGGGACGGATCGTTTTCATCACCTCGATCTCGGTCCGCCAGCCGATCCCGAACCTGGTCCTGTCCAACTCTCTCCGCGCCGCGGTCACCGGCATGGCGAAGACCCTTTCCGCTGAGCTGGCCCCGGATCGGATCACGGTCAACTGCCTGGCTCCAGATGCGATACGCACCGATGCTCTCCGGCGTCTTGGCGACCTGGAGCAGATGGCGGGGCGGGCTCCGATGAGGCGGCTCGGCGAGCCGGCCGAGGTGGGGGCGGCGTGCGCGTTCCTTTGTTCGAGCCAGGCGGCCTACATCACGGGGCAGTCGCTCGGGATCGATGGTGGTTCGCTGGTAGGAGTGCACTGATTCGTTCAGGTGGGTGCGTACGTCCCCACCTCTCATTGATCCGTTCAGGTGGGTGCGTAGGTCCCCACCCGGGCCGCTCCGCGGCCCGACCTCCCCGGCAAGCGGGGAGGTGAAGCTCTCCGCCCCCGGCGAGCGGGGAGGTGAAGCTACGATTCGAACCGTGAGCACTGCGGTCCGATTTGCGGAGCGGATGTCGCGCCTGGGGACGGAGGGCGCCTTTGTGACGCTCGCCCGCGCCCGCAAGCTCGAGGCCGAGGGAAAGCGCATCGTGCATCTGGAGATCGGCGAGCCCGACTTCGCGACGCCGGACAACATCGTCGAGGCGGCGATCGGCGCGATGCAGAACGGGTACACGCACTACACGCCGGCGAGCGGGATCTTCGAGGCGCGGGAGGCGGTCGCCGGCTTCGTCAGCAAGATGCTCAAGACACAGGTCGACACGGACGACGTCGTCCTGGTGCCCGGCTCGAAAAACGTCCTCCTCTTCACGCTGCTCGCATGCATCGAGCCAGGCGACGAGGTGATCCTGCCCGACCCCGGCTATCCGGCATACGCATCGCAGGTCAACTTCATCGGCGGGGTGCCGAAGCCAGTGCGGCTCCGCGAGGAGAGCGGCTTTCGCATCGACCTCGACGAGCTGGCCTCGCTGGTCACGCCGAAGACACGAATGCTGATCATCAACACGCCGCAGAACCCGACGGGCGGAGTGCTGACCAATGAAGACGTCGACTTCGTATGTGAGCTCGCGCAGAAGCACGACCTGCTCGTGGTTTCCGACGAGATCTACAGCCAGCTGGTCTACGGCTTCCAGCATGTGTCGCCGCTGTCGCGTCCCGGCATGCGCGAGCGGACCGTGCTGATGGACGGCCTGTCGAAGTCCTACGCGATGACTGGCTGGCGCCTCGGCTACGCAGTGGCCCCGCGCGCGCTCGCGGCCAAGCTGGACACGCTGATGATCAACTCGTCATCCTGCGCTGCCGCATTCACCCAGATCGCTGCAATCGAAGCTCTCAGCTCACCTGAGTCCGAGCATGCGGTGCACCGCATGGTGAAGGTTTTCGAGCACCGGCGAAACCTGGTCGTCGACGGCATCAACGAGATTCCTGGCATGCGCTGCGCGCGGCCGCAGGGCTCCTTCTACGCGTTCCCGAACATCGCGGGAACCGGCTTCGACGAGCACGAGCTCGCGGATCGCCTGCTCGATGAGGCCGGCGTCGCCGTGCTGCCCGGTACGGCGTTTGGAGACGGTGGGAAGGGTTTCATACGCCTCGCTTACACGCAGTCGGAGGACGAGCTCAAGCTGGGGCTTCGCCGGATCAAGGAGTTCGTCGCCGCGAACAAGAAATAACATGGTCAGCCCATGGACGATGGTTTAACCCGTCTGACCGAGCCGCTGGTCAGAGAGGGCGGACGTCTCCGTCCGGCCTCGTGGGAAGAAGCGCTCAGCAAGGCCGCCGCCGGCTTCGACGCTGCACGACAGAAGGGGCCGCAAGCGTTCGGCATGTTCAGCTGCTCCAAGACGACCAACGAGATGAACTTCATGGCCCAGAAGTTCACGCGAGTCGTCATGCACAGCAACAACGTCGACAGCTGCAACCGGACTTGACACGCCCCAAGCGTCGCCGGTCTGGCGACAGTGTTCGGAGCCGGAGGCGGGACATCTTCCTATCAAGAGGCTGAGGACACGAACGTCATCTTCCTGTGGGGTTCTAACGCGCGTGAGACGCACCCGATCTTCTTCCACCACTTGCTGCGCGGTGTGCGCAACGGCGCGCGGCTGATCGCGGTCGATCCGCGCCGAACGAGCTCGGCCGAATGGGCCGACGTGTGGCTGGGCATCGACGTCGGCAGTGACATCGCGCTGGCGAACGCGATGGCGCGCGTCATCATCCACGCCGGCCTGGCAAGCAAGGAATTCATCGCCGGTGCCACGACTGGATACGAGGAGTTCGCGAGCTGCGTCGAGGCTTACACGCTCGAGCGCGCGGAGGCTGAGACGGGCGTGCCCGCCGACGCGATCGAGAAGGTCGCGCTCGACTACGCCCACGCGGAACGCGGAATGATCTGTTGGACGCTCGGCATCACCGAGCATCACAACGCGACGGACAACGTGCTCGCGCTGATCAACCTCGGTCTCTTGACCGGAAAGGTTGGCCGCTATGGATGCGGGCTCAACCCGCTGCGCGGCCAGAACAACGTGCAGGGCGGCGGCGACATGGGAGCGATCCCGGCGCGCCTCCCCGGGTTCCAGGACCTCGAGATTCCAGCCATCCACGAGAAGTTCGCCAGGGCGTGGGGCGGCGCGGAGTTTCCGAGCAAGAAAGGCTGGCACCTCAGCGAGATGTTCGAGGCGATGGATCACGGCGAGCTGCGCTCGATCTATATCGTCGGCGAGAACCCGGCCCGGAGCGAGGCGGACCAGACGCGCGCTGTGCGTCTCCTGAGCGGGCTTGATCACCTGGTCGTGCAGGACATCTTCCTGACGCAGACGGCGGAGCTCGCGCACGTCGTGCTTCCCGCGGCGGCGGGCTGGGCCGAGTCGGAGGGCACCGTCACCAACAGCGAGCGCCGGGTGCAGCGGGTGCGCCGCGCCCTCGAGCCGCCGCCGGGTGCGCGCGACGATATCGACATCATCGGCGAGCTCGCGCGACGCCTCGGATCCGATTGGGGCCACCCGACGGCTGAGGAGGTGTGGGACGAGTGCCGCGCCCTGTCGCCGATGCACGCGGGCATGGCGTACCGGCGGCTCGACGAGCTCGGCGGGATCCAGTGGCCGTGCCCAGACGAGTCGCACCCCGGGACGCAGTTCCTGCACGGCCGGTTGTGGAAGGACCCGGTGGAAGGGCCTCGCGCTCCATTCCACGCCGTGGAGAACGATCCTCCCGTCGACAAGCTCACCGAGGAGTTTCCGATCCGGCTCACGACGGGGCGGCGCCTGGACTCGTTCAACACCGGCGTTCAGACGGGCGAGTACACCTCGCCGCTGCGCAAGGGCGAGGCGCTGCTCATATCACCGGAGGACGGCACGCGATTGGGCGTCGAGGATGGGGAGTGCGTGCGGGCTAGCTCGCGTCGAGGCTCTGTCGAGGTCAACGTTCGATTCGAGCCCTCGCTGCGTCCCGGTCTTGCCTTCATGACCCTTCATTTCCCTGACCAGGTCGCGACCAACGTGCTGACCATCGACGCGACCGACCCCAAGTCGGGTACGGCCGAGTTCAAGGCGAGCGCCATCCGGATCGACAAGATTCCCGCGCCGGCCGCGACTTAGTTGGACATCCGCACGACCGGGGGACCGGCGACCGCCGAGGAGATGGCGGCGGTCGACGGCCTTCTCGGCGAGCCGGAGCCTGTTGACCATCGCGTTGCCTATGGCGGGCGCGCTGCGCGTTCGCAGCGGCACCTGCTTCTTCCGGTGCTGCATACGATCCAGGACCGCACCGGCTGGGTGAGCCGCGGCGCGCTGGAATATGCGTGCCGGCGCCTGTCGATCCCGCCCGCGGAGGCATATGGGGTGGTCAGCTTCTACGCGCGCTTCGCACTCGAGC
Organism: Chloroflexota bacterium; assembly: GCA_005880915.1. GTDB lineage: Bacteria > Chloroflexota > Dormibacteria > Dormibacterales > Dormibacteraceae > 40CM-4-65-16. Next base: position 93,434 of record VBIW01000039.1, read on the forward strand.
CGCGCGACGCGAAGGTGGTGCACGTCTGCGATGACATCGTGTGCAGCCTCGTAGGGGTCAAGCCGGTGGAGGGGGCGATTCGCGTGCCTTGCCTCGGCCTGTGCGACCACGCACCGGCGGCCCTGGTCGAGCGATTCGGGGCTAAATACGAGGCGATGCAGATCGCGCCGTTCGGCCCCGCTGCGGACTCGCTTTTCACGCCCCTCTCCCCAACCCTCTCCCCTGAGGGGAGAGGGGGATTGCTGCGGCGGGTGGGGGTCGTCGATCCAGACGATATTGAGAGCTACCAGGCCCATGGAGGCTTTGCCGCCCTGAAGCGCGCGCGCGAAATTGGGCCGGCGGGCGTGATCGGCCGGCTGAAAGACGCCAATCTGCTCGGCCGCGGTGGTGCCGCTTTTCCGACCGGACGCAAGTGGGAGTCGGTCGCCGCGGCGGCGGGGCGGCCGCACTACCTGGTCTGCAACGCGGATGAGTCGGAGCCGGGAACGTTCAAGGACCGCGTGTTGATGGAGAACGACCCGTTCGCGGTGGTGGAGGCGATGGCGATCGCCGCTTTCGCCGCTGGATGCGAGAGCGGCTTTATTTACGTCCGCGACGAGTACCCGCTGGCGCGCAGGCGCATCGGCAACGCGATCTCGCAGGCACGAGGCGCGGGGTTGCTCGACGTCGACATCGAGGTGCGGCGCGGCGCCGGCGCCTATATCTGCGGCGAGGAGACCGCGCTCTTCAACTCGATCGAAGGGAAGAGGGGAGAGCCGCGCAACAAACCGCCTTTTCCGGTCGAGGTCGGGCTTTTCGGCAAGCCGACTCTGGTCAACAACGTCGAGACGCTGGTGAATGTGCTTGACATCGTCAACGGCGAGTTCGCCGACACGCGGATCTTCTGCGTGTCCGGCAACGTCAGCAGGCCCGGTGTCTACGAGGTTCCGATGGGGACGCCTCTGCGTTCGCTCCTCGAGATGGCCGGCGCTGGTGGCGTCCAGGCGGTGCTGCTGGGTGGGGCGGCGGGATCGTTTCTCACACCCCAGCAACTTGATGTGCCTTTGAGCTTCGAGGGGACGCGCGCGATCGGGGCAACCCTTGGATCCGGCGCGGTGATCGTGTTCGACGAGGCGGCTGACATGAAGCAGGTCCTCTTGCGGATCGCTCGGTTTTTTCGGGACGAGTCTTGCGGGCAGTGCGTGCCTTGTCGCGTCGGGACGAAGCGGCAGGAGGAGATCCTCGAGCGGATGCTCACCGAGGGGAATGGCGATCGGAGTGCCGATGTCAGGTTGCTGAGCGATATCGCTCAGGCGATGCGCGACGCTTCGATCTGCGGTCTCGGCCAGACCGCGGCCAACGCCGTCGCTTCGGGGTTGACGCAGCTCAAGGTGCTGAATGGCTGAGACGGTTTTCGTTGGGCTTCCGAAGAGGTTCGTGTCGCTGAGCGTCGATGGTCGGGAGGTCGAGGTGCTCGAGGGGTCGACGATCCTCGATGCGTGCCGTCGGCTTGAGGTGGACACGCCGACTTTGTGTCAGCTCGACAGCCTCACTCCGGTCAACGTTTGTCGTGTCTGCGTCGTTGAGGTGGAGGGGGCGCGGGTCCTTGTGCCTGCCTGTTCGCGGAAGGTCGAGGCGGGGATGAAGGTGAGGACCGATTCGGAGCGGGTGCGGCACAGCCGCCGGCTCGTGCTCGAGCTGCTGGGCTCGTCGGTTGACATGTCGCTTTGTTCGGCGCAGGTGCGGGGGTGGATGGAGCGGTACGGCGCGGTGCCTTCGCGGTTCGGGGCTGGGGCGGCCACGGTGGCGCAGCCGGTGAAGGTGGACAACGAGCTCTATGTGCGCGATTACTCGCGCTGCATCCTTTGTTACAAGTGCGTCGAGGCTTGTGGGGTCGATGCGCAGAACACGTTTGCCATCGGTGTTGCGGGGCGGGGGTTTGATGCGCACATCTCGACCGAGTTCGACACGTCGCTGCCTGACTCCGCTTGCGTGTACTGCGGCAACTGCATCGGGGTGTGTCCAACCGGCGCGCTGATGTTCAAGAGCGAGCACGACATGCGCGGGGCGGGGACGTGGGATGAGGGGCGGCAGGCGGTAACGGAGACGGTGTGTCCTTACTGCGGGGTCGGGTGCATGCTCGAGCTGCACGTGCAGGACAACTCGATCGTCAAGGTGACCTCGCCGCTCGATAACTCCGTCACCTCGGGGCACCTTTGTGTGAAGGGGCGGTTCGGGTTTGAGTTTGTGCAGAGGAGGAGGGGGTAGGGGCGTAGGCGGGGGCACAGGTGGCCTTTGGCCTGGGTGGGTGGCATTGCGAGGCGGGTGGGGACGGGCTGTGAAGAGGGGTGGGTGGGTCGGTGTGGTGGCCCCGGGATTGCGTGGTGGCTGTGCAACGCGGGGTTGACGGGCTGTGAAGAGGGGTGGGGGTGGTCGGTCTTTGTGGCCCCGGGGATTGCGTGGTGGCATTGGGCTGCGGGGATAGGACGGACTGTGAAGACAGGTGGGGTGGGGTGGTCTGCTGGCCTGGGGGTTGTGTTGTGGCATTGGGTGGGTGGGACGGGCTGTGAAGAGGGGGTGGCCGCGGTTTGTCTTGGTGGCTTGGAGTTGGGCTGGTGGAATAAGATTTTCTGTTAATTTCGCTTGACGTCGAACCGATGTTTGGTATAATTCTCTCATGTCAGACGAGCTCGAAACACTGGAGTCTGCGGCTCGCGATTTCGAGCTCTCGGCTGACTTTGATTTCGTAGATCCCAAGCGCCTGTCGGCGGTCATCGACCGGCTCCAGGGCGTCCTCTGCAGAGTGGTAGACGGGGCTCGGTCGCGTGGCGACCACCTGCTGGCCGGCCAGAGCGCGTGTAGCTGGGTCGCCAACACCTGCGCCATGTCCAAGAACGCGGCCAGCGACCGGCTCTGCGTCGGTGCCCAGCTCAAGACGATGCCCAGGATCGCCCAGGCGCTCAGCTCAGGCGAGATCGGCTACCAGGCGGCTTCTGTGATCTGTCATCTGCAGGAGCACGTCAATGAGATCGGGGCTCGGATCGATGAGGAGATGTGGATCGGCAACGCGCGCAAGTTCTCGCTCAAGGATCTGAAAGACATTGCGGTCAGCACCTGGCACGGGGTCGATCCGGAAGGCTTCTGCCGCGCAGTGGAGGAGAACTTCGAGCGGCGCCAATTCTTCATCAGCGAGTCGGGCGGCATGTTCCGCGTCGACGGATGGCTTGACCCTGAGGGTGGGGCAGCGCTGGAGTCGGCGATCGACGCCCTGGCCAAGCCGCTCGGTTCAGACGATCGGCGGACGCCGCGTCAGCGCCGGGCCGACGCGCTGACCGAGCTGACTCACCACGCGCTGCAAGCGGGCACGATTCCGCGGCGCAATCGGGTCCGGCCGCACATCACCGTCCACACCACGGTGGAAGGCTTGAAGGGCGAGCTTGGTGCAGCGGCCTCGGAGCTGCAGCCCGGGATGCCGATCTCGAGCAAGACCGTGCAGAGATTGGCGTGCGACGGGATGCTCTCCAGGGTCCTCAAGGCTGACTCCCAGGTGGTCGATGTGGGCCGAGCCACTCCGAATGTCTCGCCGGCGCAGTGGCGAGCCCTCAAGGCCCGGCACCGGACCTGCGGGTTTCCCGGTTGCGACCGGCCGGTCAGCTGGACCAGCCCGCATCACATCGAATTTCGGGCCAGAGGTGGGCCCAGCACCCTGCGCAACCTGCTCCCTCTCTGCCACCACCACCACCGACTCGTGCACGAGGGTGAGTGGCAGGTGGTCCAGGCCGGCGAAGGGGTGACGTTCATCCCTCCCGATCACGAGATTCCGCGGCGAGTTCGCAGCCCAGGAGTCCGCTGGGCGGCCTAGCTGCTTCAGTGTTTTTTGTGCTTGGCGGGCGGGGCTCCTTCTTGGGGCGGGGCCGGTGGCGGAGCTGGTGCCTGTGTGGGCTGGGGTGTTGGGCTCGCTTCGGCCGTCGGCGGAGTTGGCGACGCGGTCGTTTGCTGCGCCTCCACCGCGCCGCTCCCTGAAGGGCCTGGATTGCCCTCGCCCGGGAGGTGGATGGTCCCGGTTATCGCGGCTAAGCCGATAGCGACCAGCATCGTCGCGGTCGCGCCCAAGATGATTTTGAGTGGGTTCCCCATACATTGAGAACCGCCCGGCAAAGAGAAAGGGCCGGATTTGGGGTCCGGCCCTTTGAGATTCGAGTTCGGGTGGGGTTAGTCGCCGCTTCCTGACTTGTGCTCGCTGTCGCCGGAGCCACCGCCATCGTGCTCGTCTGAGCTGGTGGATCTGGTGGTTGTCACAGGTGCGGAACCGGCTGCGTCGTCGTTGGTCTCAGTGTCTGAGTCCGTCTCGGTGTCGGTGTCGGACTCGGTCTCGTTGTCGGCGGGTTCGGGGGCTTGCGCCGGCTCCGCTGTCGGGGCCGCGATTGGTTCGGTTTCCAGCGTGTCGTTTGGTTCGGGTGTCTCGACGCGAGCGCCTGACGCTTCACCGCCCAGGACGCCCAGGTGAACCCCAGGCGACTTCGTCGGCGAGAAGCCCGTGTGTGCTGAGGCGCCGATCGCGGCGATCAGCAGGGCTCCTGCCGCTGCTCCAACGATGAGGACTACTGGTCTTTTCATGGAACTAGAAACGCCGATGGGGGCCCATGTCGGAAGTCCGGTTCAGTGGTCGCCCGGGGTCGGCGTGGGCGTCGGGAATGCATCGTTCGAATCTGAGCCCGAACCTTCGTCGCCCGGCTCGGGCGACTCTCGAGGCTCGGGCGATGCCGTCGGCGCCGGTCGGCTCGTCGGCTCAGGCCTCTCCGTTGGTTCGGCTGAGGCCTTGGGTGCGGGGGCAGCCTTTGGCTGAGGTGGGGTTGGGGTGACTTCGGGCGTGGGGGTCGGCGGGACCGGATGGACGACGGTGACGATTCGCTCAGTCCATACGGCCGGGTTGGCGCTGCCCGTTGCCGCGTACGCCGTCAGGCCGAGGAAGCCGGTCAGGGCGAGTGCCAGTGCGGCCGGCGCAAGGCGCCACGCGTGGATCTTTGTCGGGTTCAGATAGCGCGGCGTCGAGAAGCGCGGCTGCACCCGGTCGAGCTCGGAGCGCAATCGCCAACCGAATCCGGGTCCGAGTGGGTCGCGCTCAGTCTTCGACATAGTACTCACGGTCTTCTGAAGAAAACGCCGATGGCTGCTCGAGTGAGAAGGGGGAGTCCAGCACCGCGCGGAGCCGCTCTCCCGCCTGTTGCAAGCGCGAACCCACGGTTCGTTCCGAAACACCCAGCGCTGCTGCGATCTCGCGGTTGTTGTAGCCGTGGTAGTGGCGCAGGACTATGGCTGCCGACAGCTTGGGCGGAAGTGACCTCAGCGCGGTCAGAAGGTCTGGCCGCGTGGCCGCGTCGGCGGGGTCGACGCCGGGCCCCGGACTGCCCAGCCGGCGCAGCACCTCGCCGATGCTCCGCAGCTTCGCGCTTCGCCGGTAGGAGATGGCGCGATTGACCGCGATGCGGTGGATCCACGCTTCGGCGGGCGCATCGGGCCGCCAGCGCTTCCACGCCTGGAACGCCTGGACGAACGCGTCCTGGGCGCAGTCCTCCGCGGCTTCGGGGTCGCTCAGGATGGCCGACAGCGTCCGGTACACGCGTGGATACGCGGTCCGGTACAGCAGGTCGAAATCCTCCCGCGAACCGGGTTTGTAGCCCTCCCCCATAGCTTCCAATAACGCCTTAGGCTACTCAAGCATGCCCATCGTCTGGACGGAGGACCCGGCCGCCAACAAGTTGCTCGAGACGGACCCTCTCGCGCTCCTGATCGGGATGGTCCTCGACCAGCAGGTGAAGATGGAGAAGGCCTTCGGCGGACCCTATGAGCTCAAGCGCCGGCTCGGGCACCTCGACGCGCGGAAGATCGCGACCATGGATCCCGAGCGCCTCGACGCAGTGTTCCGTGAGCGGCCTGCGCTGCATCGCTTTCCGGGCTCGATGGCGCGGCGCGTGCAGGCGATGTGCGCCGCGATCGTGAAGGACTACGGCGGCGACGCGGGCTCGGTGTGGCGCGACGCGCGGGATGGCGACGACCTTGCTGCGCGGATCAAGAAGCTTCCCGGTTTTGGCGTTATGAAGGTGCGCATCCTCGTCTCGATCCTGGCCAAGAAGTTCGACGTCAAGCCGAAGGGGTGGGAGAAGCACGCGGCGGACTGGCACACGGTGGCGGACGTCGACTCCGCGGAGACGATGGCCAGGGCGCGCGAGGTGAAGCGGGAGATGAAAGCCAAGAAGTCTTAGCGCAGGCCCCTCTCCCCGGCCCTCCCCCTGAACGGGGGAGGGGGAAATATCTGATAAGGTTTTGCCTCCGGCCAGGCCGTAGAGAGCTCGGCGGAAAGATCTAGATGAGAGGAATGAGATGAGAGACTGCACGCCCTCCAGGGAAGAAGCGCGGGCCCTTGGCTCGCAGTTCGCTCTGATCCCCGTCTACCGAGAAGTCCTCGCCGACATGCTGACGCCTGTCCGCGCTTACTCCTTGCTCTGTCCTCCCGGCGAGCCTGGATTCCTGCTCGAGAGCGTCGAGGGTGGCGAGCGCCTCGCCCGCTATTCATTCATCGGGGTTTCGGCGCGTGACCTCGAGCTTGGCGACGGCAACCCTCTTCCGGCGCTCGCGATGGTCGCCGCGGAGCAGACCGCGCCGGTCAAGGGCGTGCCGCGTTTTCACGGCGGCGCGGTCGGATATCTCGGCTATGAAACGGCGCGACATTTCGAGCGGCTGCCCGTGGCGAGAGGGGCGGGGCCCCCTATGCCTGAGAGCGCATTCGTGCGCGCCGAAGACCTCGCGGTTTTCGACCACGTCACGCGGCGGCTACAGCTGCTGACCATCCACCGGCCCGACCGCGAGGAATACGACGACGCCGTTGCTCGCATCGATGCCATGGAGAAGAGCCTTGCCGGCGATCAGCCGCCGGCGGCCGACCGCGGCCTCGACGGCGCGAGGTGGGAGTCGAACGTGACACCGGGCCAGTTTCACGCCATGGTCGACGCCGCGCGCGAGCACATCATGGGCGGCGACGCATTTCAGATCGTCGTCTCGCAGCGCTTCCGCAAGCGCCTCGAGGCGACGCCCTTCGACGTCTACCGGTGCCTGCGCGCTATCAACCCGTCGCCGTACATGTTCTTCCTCGCGCTTGGTGGCGACCGCCACGTCGTCGGCACGTCGCCCGAGAAGCTCGTCCAGGTGGAGGGGCGCCGTGTGGAGACCAGGCCCCTCGCGGGGACACGGCGACGCGGCGCCGATCCCGCCGAGGACCAGCGCCTGGAGAAGGAGCTGCTCGGCGACCTGAAGGAGCGAGCCGAGCATGTGATGCTCGTCGACCTCGGCCGCAATGACGTGGGTCGGGTCGCGAGTCCCGGGTCGGTCAACGTCGACCGGTTGATGGAGGTCGAGCGCTACTCGCACGTGATGCACATCTCATCGACGGTCAGCGGCCAGCTGCGCGAGGGCAAGACCTCGCTCGACGCGCTGCGGGCCGCATTCCCGGCAGGCACTGTGTCTGGCGCGCCCAAGATCCGAGCCATGGAGGTGATCGCCGACCTCGAGCCCGACCAGCGCGGCGTGTATGCGGGGTCGGCGGGCTACGTCAGCTTTGGCGGCAACCTCGACATGGCGATCACCCTGCGCACGGTTGTGGTCGCAGACGGCATTGCTTACGTGCAGGCGGGGGCCGGGGTGGTGGCGGACTCGAAGCCCGAGCGCGAATTCGAGGAGACGCTAGAGAAGGCGGGCGCGATGTTCAAGGCCATCGAGATGGCGGAGGAGATGTGATGGGCATCGCGATGATCGACAACTACGACTCCTTCACCTACAACCTCGTCCAGTACATGGCCGAGCTCGGTGCAGAGCCGGCCGTTTTCCGCAACGACGAGGTCACGGTCGGCGAGCTCGCTACCTTCGATGGCATCGTGATCTCGCCTGGACCCGGCACGCCGGACGACGCCGGCGTGTCCAATGACGCGATTCGCGAGCTGAGCGGCAAGGTCGCCATCCTCGGCGTGTGCCTGGGCAACCAGTGCATCGGCCAGGTCTTCGGCGGCGAGGTGGTGCGCAATGAGCCATCGCACGGCAAGACCTCGTGGATCCACCACGACAACTCAGGCGTGATGGCTGGAGTCAGCGATCCGTTCGAGGCGACCCGCTACCACTCGCTGATCGTCAAGCGATCATCGGTGCCTTCGGAGCTCGTGATCACCGCCTGGACGCATGACGGGACGGTGATGGGACTGCGGCACGTCAAGCACCCGACCTACGGCGTGCAGTTCCACCCTGAGTCCGTGCTGACCAAGGAAGGCAAGAAGATCCTGGGTAATTTCTTGAGGCGAGCAGCAAACGCGAACGTCCCCACCCTGACCCTCCCCGGCGAGCGGGGAGGGGAAGCACTCTTTCCCCGGTGATAGACGCGCTCGCCAAGCTCGTTCGGTGTGAGAACCTCTCCGAGGACGAGGCCGCGGCCGCTTTCGAGGTGATCATGCGCGGCGACGCGACCCCGTCTCAGATCGCGGGCTTCGTCGTCGCGCTGCGGATGAAGGGCGAGACGGTCGAGGAGCTCACCGGATTTGCCCGGACGGCACGCGGCGTCGCGACGCCGATCCAGGTCGAGGGTGCGCTGCTCGACACATGTGGCACCGGCGGCGACGGTCTCGCCACCTTCAACATCTCGACGCTCTCCGCGATCGTCGCCGCCGCATGCGGCGCTCGCGTCGCCAAGCACGGCAACCGCGCCGCCTCGTCGCTGTGCGGGTCGGCAGATGTGCTCGAGCAGCTCGGGGTCAAGATCGACCTGCAGCCGGAAGGCGTGGCGCGATGTATCACAGAGGCCGGCATCGGCTTTCTCTTCGCGCCGATCTTCCATCCGTCGTTTCGATTCGCGGCCGTGCCGCGCAAGGACCTTGGGCTGCGCACGGTTTTCAATATTCTCGGCCCGCTGTGCAATCCGGCCGGCGCGAAGTACCAGGCGCTCGGCGTGGCCGACGCCAAGCTCGCGGGCAGCATGGCCGAGGTGCTGATCCGCCTGGGCGTCGAGCGGGCGATCGTCTTTCACGCGGCGGACGGGATGGACGAGCTGTCGGTCGCGACGCCGTCGTTCGTGATCGAGATCGACGGGCGGCGCAAGGAATACGAGCTCGACCCGGCAGAGCTCGGATTGGCGCGCGCTCCGGTCGAGTCGATGCGGGGCGGTGGGCCGGCGGACAACGCGCGCCTCGCCCGTGAGGTGCTGGGCGGGGCGAAGGGTCCTCGGCGCGACGTGGTTCTCCTCAACGGGGCGGCGGCGCTGCGCGCGGCCGGTCTGGCCCACGACTGGAAGGACGGGATCGGCCTCGCCGCGGAGGCGATCGATTCGGGGCGCGCCGGCGAGGTGCTGCAGCGGTGGGCCAGAATCTCCCAGGAGTGACCCAAGAGACCGAGGACGTCCTCTCGCGCCTTGTGCTGGAAGCTCGACAGGATCTGATGCGCAGGCGGTTCCTGCTGGGGTCCGAGCAGCTAGAGCTGGCGGTGGCCGCCTACACGCCGAAAGACTTCATCGGCGCCCTCCGCAAGCCCAACCTGGCGGTGGTCGCCGAGATGAAGCAGCGCACGCCGAGCATGGGAGTTCTGTCCGACGAGTACCGGCCCGCCGACCTTGCGCACGCGTACACGGACGGCGGCGCGGCGGCGATCTCTGTCCTCACGCACATGGCCGGATTCGGCGGACGCGTCGACCACATCCGCATGGCGCGAGCCGCGACACAGCTGCCGATCCTGCGCAAGGACTTCGTCACCGATCCATACGAGATCGCGGAGGCGCGGGCCTGCGGCGCGGACGCAGTTCTGCTGATCGTTGCCGCGCTCGAGTCGCAGCAGCTTCGAGACCTTGTCGCTCTGACCAGGAGCCGGGGCATCGCTGCGCTGGTCGAGGTCCATGACGAGGCGGAGACGGCGGCGGCGATCGAGGCCGGCGCGCAGGTGGTCGGCGTGAACCATCGCGACCTGAAGACGTTCACCGTCGACCTGAGCCTCACGGAGCGGTTGCGCAAGCTCGTGCCGAAGGAGGTCGTCTTCGTCGCCGAGAGCGGCGTCCACTCCGCGGCGGACGCCCGGCGGATGCGTGAGGCCGGCGCGGACGCGGTCCTGGTGGGCGAGGTGCTGATGCGGTCAGCCGATCCGGCGGCGACGATCAAAGAGCTCTCGGTTTGATTCGCGTCAAGATCTGCGGCATCTGCGACCTCGAGGGAGCCACCGCGGCTGTCGAGGCCGGCGCGGACATGATCGGATTCCACTTCTGCGACTCGCCGCGGCGCGTCTCGCCCGACGAGGCCCGCGCCATCCTCGACGAGCTGTCGGTACGGCCGAAGATCGTCGGGGTTTTCATCGATGAGTCGCCCGACCAGGTGCGCCGGATCGCCGACGACCTCGACCTCGACCTGCTGCAGCTCCACGGCTCCGAGCCGCCGGGCTTCGAGGCGGGTCGGCCCGTGATAAAGGTGCTGAAGATTCGTGATGGCATGGTGCCGGACGCGGACGCCTGGCCCGACCCGATCATGCTCGACTCCTGGTCCGCGGACCAGCGGGGTGGGACCGGCCGGACGTGGGACTGGGAGCTCGCGCGCCCCCTGCTCGCATCACGCAAGGTGTTCATCGCGGGTGGTCTGGAACCGGGTAACGTGGGCAAGGTCGTGAGCGAGCTCAAGCCCTACGGAGTCGACGTGTCCAGCGGCGTCGAGGCGCGGGCCAGAATCAAGGACCCGGCCAAGATCCGCGCCTTCGTGCGCGCCGTGAGGCTCGCCGAGGCCCTGGCTTGAGCATCCGCGCGGGGCTGACGCACCCGGTCGACGGGAGGTTCGGCGCCTTCGGCGGGCAGTATGTCCCGGAGACGCTGATGAGCGCGCTGCAGGAGCTGGAAGACGTGTGGCATGAGGCCAAGGCCGACCCACAGTTCCAGCTGGAGCTCGCCGGGCACAGGCGCGCCTTCATCGGCCGACCCACTCCCCTTTACGCCGCGACCCGCCTGAGCGAGAAGTTCGGCGGCGCGCACATCCACTTCAAGCGGGAGGACCTTTGCCACACGGGGGCGCACAAGCTCAACAACGCGGTGGGCCAGGCGATGCTCGCCCTGCGCATGGGCAAGAAGCGGATCATCGCCGAGACCGGGGCGGGCCAGCACGGCGTGGCGACCGCCACGGTTTGCGCCCGGTTCGGTCTCGAGTGCACCGTCTACATGGGCACCGAGGACATGCGCCGGCAATCGATGAACGTTCGCCGCATGAAGCTTCTCGGCGCCGAGGTGACCGAGGTGAAGAGCGGATCCAGGACTTTGAAAGACGCCACCACCGAGGCAATCCGCGATTGGGTGACCAACGTCCGCACGACCCATTACATCATCGGATCGGTCGTGGGTCCGCACCCGTATCCCGAGATGGTGCGCGACCTTCAGCGCGTGATCGGCGACGAGGCCCGCGAGCAGTATCTGTCTCTCGATGGCAAGCTGCCCGACGTCGTGGTTGCGTGCGTCGGCGGCGGCTCTAACGCGATCGGCATATTCACCGCGTTCCTCGATGACAGGGACGTGTCGCTGGTCGGCGTCGAGGCGGCCGGCAAAGGGATCAGGACGGGTGAGCACGCCGCGTCGCTGGTTGGCGGGCGCCCCGGCGTTTTGCACGGCGCCTACTCGTACGTGCTCCAGGATGGCGACGGCCAGATCCTGCCGACGCATTCCATCTCGGCAGGCCTCGACTACCCGGGAGTGGGACCCGAGCACGCGTTCCTGCGCGACATCGAGCGCGTCGAGTATGTCGCTGTGACGGACAAGGAGGCACTCGCCGCGTTCAAGCTCTGCACGCAGCTGGAGGGCATCATGCCGGCGCTGGAGCCCGCGCACGCGATCCACCAGGCCGGGGTGATCGCGCGCGACCTCGGTCCGGGCGGCCGGATCCTCCTGTGCCTCTCGGGGCGTGGAGACAAGGACATGGACTCAGTCGATGGTGGCTGAAAGAACGAAACTGGCGACAGCGCTCAAGGCCAATGGCGACCTCAAGCTGGTCGCCTACTTGATGGCCGGGCATCCGAACAAGAAGCGCTCGATCGAGGTGGGGAAGAAGCTGGCCGCGTCTGGCGTCGCTGCGATAGAGATTGGAATCCCGCACTCGGACCCGCTCGCCGACGGCCCCGTGATCCAGCGCGCGGGCCAGATCGCCCTCGAGCACGGGATGACCGTCGCGGGCGCGCTCGAGGTCGCGGAAGCTATCGCCGCCGAAGGCGTACCGGTCGCGCTCATGACCTACATCAACCCGGTGCTGTCCTATGACCCGCGCAAGTTCGCCGCTGAAGCGGCCCAGGCTGGGGTGTCGGGCGTGATCGTGCCGGATCTGCCGATCGAGGAGGCCGAGCCCGTCGCGGGCTGGCTGCGGTCCGCCTCGCTCGACACCATCTTCATGGTCGCGCCGACGACTCCTCCCGACCGCATAGCCACGATCTGCTCGCACTCGAGCGGGTTCGTGTACTGCGTCACGGTGACCGGAATCACCGGTGCGCGGAAGGAGCTGCCGGAGGGCATGCACGAGCTGTTTGGCGAGTTGCGCAAGCACACGCAGCTGCCCATCGCCGCCGGTTTCGGCATCTCGAGGCCCGAGCACATGCGCTCGCTGCGAGGCACCGTGGACGCGGCGGCGGTCGGGAGCGCGATCGTGAACGATATCGACCGCGGCGGCGACGCGGTTGCACTCGTCAAGGACCTTTTGAAGGCGTGCCGGTAAGAGGCATTCGGGGCGCGACCACGGCAAGCGCGAACACCGCGGAGGCCATCACCGAGGCCACCGAGGAGCTGCTGCGCGAGCTGGTCAGGCTGAACGACCTCGACGCCACCGAGATCGCGTTCACTTACTTCACGACGACGCTCGACCTGAATGCGGAGTTTCCTGCCCTGGCCGCGCGCAAGCTGGGATGGCTCGAGGTGCCGCTGCTGTGTGGACACGACATGAACGTGAAGCAGCCGAACCCACGGGGGGTTCCGATGTGCATCCGTATCCTGCTGCTGTACAACACGCCACGACCGCAGGCCTCGATGCGCTTCGCCTACCTGCGCGGCGCCGAGGCGATCAAAGTCGATCTCGACTACATGAGAGGTTCGTTGAAACCGTGATCATCGTGATGTCCCACCAGGCGACCCAGGCCGAGATCACCGCGGTCGTGGACCGCGTGGAGGAGATCGGCCTCAAGACCGAGCTCTCGCGAGGCGAGGAGCGGACGGTCATCGGCGTGATCGGCGGCAACGCCTACGCGTACCGGGACGCCTTCTCGCACCTCGGCGGGATCCAGGAGATCATCCCGATCACCAAGCCCTTCAAGCTGGCAAGCCGCGAGTTTCGGAGGGCGGATACGGTGGTCGACGTCGGCGGGGTGAAGATCGGGAGCGACGAGGTCGTGGTCATGGCCGGACCGTGCTCGGTCGAAGGCGAGGAGATGCTCCTCGACACGGCCCGTCACGTCGCCGCCCAGGGCGCGCGGATTCTCCGTGGAGGCGCGTTCAAGCCCCGCACGTCGCCCTACTCGTTCCAGGGACTGGGTGAGTCGGCGCTCAAGATGATGGCCGAGGCGCGCGACGAAACAGGTTTGAAGGTCGTGACCGAGGTGGTGTCCCCCGGCGACGTGGCCCTGGTCGCGAAGTACGCCGACATCCTCCAGCTGGGCACACGCAACATGCAGAACTACGCGCTGCTGCAGGAGGCGGGGCGCTCGGGCAAGCCCGTGCTGCTGAAGCGCGGCATGTCCTCCACGATCGAGGAGTGGCTGCTCGCCGCCGAGTACATCCTTTCCCAGGGCAACCGCAACGTAATCCTTTGCGAGCGCGGCATCCGCACGTTCGAAACCTCGACTCGATTCACGCTGGACCTCAACGCTGTTCCGCTGGTGCGCGAGCTGTCGCACCTGCCGGTGATCGTGGATCCGTCGCAGGCGACGGGCAAGTGGACGCTGGTCGGTCCGATGTCGCTCGCCGCGGTGGCGGCAGGGGCGAACGGGCTGATCATCGAGGTCCATCCGACGCCCAACCAGGCGCTGTCCGACGGCGCGCAGTCGCTCGACTTCGAGGCGTTCGACCGCTTGATGGTGGACGTGCGGCGGCTCCTCGGCGCGATGCAGAAGCAGCTGGCTTAGATAGTGCCCACGGTCGCGGTGGTGGGCCTCGGCCTGATGGGCTCTTCTTTTGCGCTGGCGTTGAAGCAGGCGCGGCCCGACACGGTGATCGTCGGCAGCGACCGCAACCCGATCGTGGTCCGCAAGGCGCTGGACCGCGGCATCGTGGCGACCGCCAACACCGACCTGAGCATGGTGCCGATGGCGGACGTGATCGTGGTCGCCGCGCCGATCAGCGCCCTGCGCGCGGTGTTCGCCGGGCTGGGCGCGCTCTCCGAGGGCAAGCCCGTCACCGACATGGCCAGCACCAAGGCCTCGGTCATGGAGTGGGCGGCCGCGGAAGGAATCGACCTTGTCGGCGGGCACCCGATGTGCGGCAAGGAGCTCTCGGGCATCGATGCGGCCGATGCCACGATGTTCGAGGGGGCGCCGTGGGTGTTGACGCGTGACGAGCCCGCAGTCACCGGGCTGGTGGAGGCCGTCGGCGCGCATCCCGTGGTGATGGACGCGACGGCGCACGACAAGCTGGTGGCGGGGGTGAGCCACGCGGCATTCCTGCTGTCTGTCGGTTACGTGCTTGCGCTTTCACGCCGCAAGGACTGGCCAGAGGCGGCGAAGCTCGCGGCGGGCGGCTTTCGCGATATGAGCCGGCTCGCCGCGGGTGACCCGGACCTGTACGCGGGCGTGGCGCGTACGAATCGCGAGAACCTGCTGGAGATGCTCGACGCGATCAGTCAGGCGCTGGGGCGGCTCTACCGCCACCTCGAGACCGACGACCCAAGGCTGGTCGAACTGTTCGAAGAAGCGCGGGCGGTGCGGGAGCGGTGGGGACGCAGCAGCTCCGGTTCCACGTCCCCACCCGGCGGCCTTGCCGCCGACGTCCCCGGCGAGCGGGGAGGTGAAGCCTGATACAACGGGCTGAACCGGCATCATTCAGGGCGTGATCGCTACCGTCCGCCCCGCCAAGAAACTGGAAGGCTCGATCACCGTGCCTGGTGACAAGTCCATCTCGCACCGAGCGTTGATGTTCGGAGCGATCGCTTCCGGACAGAGCCGCGTGCGCGGGCTGTCGATCGGCGCTGACGTGCAGTCGACGGCCTCGTGCATGAGGGCGCTCGGCGTGGAGATCGAGGATTCGAGGATTGAAGGGCGCGGGATGCAGGGGCTTCGCGCCGCCTCCGGGCCGCTCGACTGCGGCAACTCCGGCACCACGATGCGGCTGCTCGCCGGTTTGCTTGCGGCGCAGGGCTTCGAGAGCGATCTGGCCGGCGACGAGTCGCTGTCGCGGCGGCCGATGGGTCGGGTCGTCGATCCGCTGCGCGAGATGGGAGCCACGGCCTCCTGGCCGCCCTTGCGGGTTGGCGGCAAGACACCGCTGCACGGGATCGAGTACCAGGCTCCGATCCCCAGCGCGCAGGTGAAGTCCGCCATCTTGCTCGCAGGTCTCTACGCAGACGGTAAGACCGAGGTCGTCGAAACAGTCCGGACCCGCGACCACACCGAGCTCATGCTCGGGGCGATGGGCGCGGCGATCTCGGTCGACGGGCTGCGCGTGATCGTCGAGCGCACCGAGCAGCTCCAGCCGGTCGACATCTCCGTCCCCGGGGACTTCAGCTCCGCGGCGTTCTGGCTGGCGGCCGCCGGTCTCGTCGCGAAGTCGGGCGTCCGGTTGCTCGGCGTCGGTGTCAACCCGACGCGCACGGCGTTAGCCGACACGCTGGCCTCGGTCGGTTTTCGGATCAAGCGCTCGCACCCGCGCTTTGAGGCGGGCGAGCCGGTCGCGGACCTTGAGGTCTCATCCGTCGACCTGGCCCGGCCAATCGTTCTGGACGGCCACATGGCGGCCGAGATGCTGGACGAGCTGCCGGTGCTTGCAGTGGTGGCGACGCAGCTGGCGGGAAAGAGCGTGATCTCCGGCGCGGCCGAGCTCCGAGTGAAGGAATCCGACCGGCTCGCCGCGATGGAGCAGGGCCTGACGGCGATGGGGGCGGACATCGTGGCGGATCAGGACGGCTGGATCATCAACGGACCGCGCTACCTCGAGGGCGCACGTGTGGACTCGTTCGGCGACCACCGAGTCGCGATGGCGCTCGCGATCGCCGCCCTGATCGCCGACGGAAACACCGAGATTCAGGGCGCGGAGTGCGTGGAAATCTCGTATCCGGGCTTCTTCGACCACCTCGAATATCTGTGCTGAAGGTCCGCCGTGAGATCGAGGTGGACGTGGTGGCGTTCGAGCTGTATGAGCTGGAGGTAACTTCGCCGCGCGATGACTTCGAGCTCGAGGTCAAGCGGTCGACACAGGCTGTGCGCGCGGGCGACGTGGGCCAGCTGAAGCGGGCGCGCGAGCTCTACCGCAAGTTCGGCATCGACCCTACTCGCGTCCGTCCCTCCTCCGAGGCGCTGCTGCGCCGGATGCAGAAGGGTGAGCCGATGCCGCGCATCAACTCGCTCGTCGATGTCGCCAACGCGCTTTCCGTTCAGCTGCAGGTGCCGGTGGGCCTGTACGACCTGGACAAGGTGAAGGGCGAAGAGCTCGTGGTCCGGCTGGGGGGCGAGGGCGAGGGCTATACCGGCATCGGGAAGGAGCGAGTGAACGTGGCCGGCCGGATCTGCGTCGCCGACGCCGACGGGCCGATCGGCAATCCGAGCGCGGACTCGGCGCGCACGATGATCACGACGGATACGGAGCGAGCGGCATGGATCTATTTCCTGCCCGTGCGGGAGGACGACGTCGACCGCACCGCGGAGCTCATAGCGGTGTTCGGCCGCGGCCTGATGCGGATGGCCGGCGATTGAAGGCGGCGAGCGAGCAGGTCCTGTGCGTGAGACGGGACGACATCTTTCCCGACGGGGCGTGGCATGGATTCGTCAGCGAGAACCTGGAGCGCCTTCAGTCGGTGATCCGCGAGCGCCACTCCTTCAGGCCGCGGGCGGAGGTCGAGCACGACCCGGCCTATCAACAGATCATTCCGTACGTCGTCTTTCGCCACGGCGATCGGTACTTCTTGACCCACCGCTTGCGCGCGTCCTCGGAGAAGCGCCTGCGCAAGCAGTATTCGCTCGGAGTTGGTGGGCATATCAACCCGGGCGACCTGGATGCCGGCGATCCAATCCTTGACGGGCTCAAGCGCGAGTGGGAGGAGGAGGTCGTGTACGACGGGCGGTTCGAGGCCACGCTGCTCGGCTTTTTGAACGAGGACTCATCGCCGGTCTCGAAGGTTCACCTCGGTGTCGTGTTCATCGTCGATGGCGATTCGCCGAACATACAGATCCGGGAGACCGACAAGCTTGCGGGCGAGCTGCTCACGCTCGAGGAGATGCGCATGTACTACCTGGCGATGGAGTCGTGGTCGCAGATCGTGTACGACCGCCTTACCCTCCATCCATGAAGCTCCAGGCCGTGGAGATGCGCCGGATTGGGATGTCGCTCGTCGCTCCGTTCGAGACTTCGTTCGGGGTTCAGACGGAGCGGGACATCCTGCTGGTCAAGGCGATCACAAGCGAGGGAGAGGGTTGGGGAGAGTGCGTCGCGGGCGAGGAGCCCACGTACTCGTCGGAGTACGTCGACGCGGCGCAGCACGTGTTGATCCACCACCTGATCCCGCGACTGCTGGGCAGCGAGCTCGAGGCGGGCGATGTGGCGGCACGACTCCGCCCGGTGCATGGGCACCGCATGGCGAAGGCCGCGATCGAGATGGCTGTCCTGGATGCCGAGCTGCGCGCGCGGGGCGATTCGTTCGGCCACTTCTTCGGCGCCGTGCGGCAAGAGGTCGACTGCGGGGTTTCGGTCGGCATCCATTCCTCGATCGCAGAGCTGCTCGTGACGGTCGGCGGCTACCTCGACCAGGGCTACAGGCGGATCAAGCTGAAGATCAAGCCGGGCTGGGACGTGGAGCCCGTGCGCGCGGTCCGCGAAAAGTTTGGCGACGTGCCGCTGCAGGTCGACGCCAACACGGCCTATTCACTCTCCGACGCCGAGCATCTCGCGAAGCTGGACCCGTTCGGTCTGCTCCTGATCGAGCAGCCTCTGCCCGAGGAGCTGGTGCTCGCCCATGCGCAGCTCGCGAAGAAGGTGCAAACGCCGATCTGCCTGGATGAATCGATCGAGTCGTTGCAGAACGCAACCGACGCGATCGAGCTGGGCGCGTGCCGGGTCATCAACGTGAAGCCGGGGCGCGTCGGCGGCTACCTCGAGGCGCGCAAGATCCACGACCTGTGCGCGGAGAAGGGTGTGCCCGTGTGGATGGGCGGGATGCTCGAGACGGGGATCGGCCGGGCGGGTAACGTGGCGATGGCGGCCATGGCGAACTTCACCCTGCCGGGCGACACGTCGGCCTCAGCGCGCTACTACCACCGCGACATCACCGAACCGTTCGTGCTGCATGACGGGCGGCTGAAGGTGCCGACCGGAGCAGGCCTGGGCGTCACCGTGGACCAGGAGTTCCTGGACTCGATCACGCACTGGAAGCAAACGGTCGCCTAGGCCTTGTTCCTCAGCGGCGCCGGAGGGACGGCGGCCATGAGGTCGTTCATCGGAGTGGCCTGGGCCGCGGCGCCGAGGCGGTCCACGCCAAGCACGTCTTCGATCGTGGCGAGGAGCGAGTAATGGTTGTAGGGGACGGTGCTCTGGTGGCGGAGCGGGTCGTGGTGGATGACGAGCGTCAGCACGGAGTTGGCGTTGTCCTCGCCCTCGTCCCACGTGATGAAGAGCACGCCGTTGTCCTGCCATGCATCGGAGGCGAGGATCGACGGCACGGTTTGCGAGAGCCAGGCATCGACCGTCGCGGTGTTGCAGTCGTGGCCGCTGTGACAGTTGTCGGGCGTGATCCAGACGAGGCGCGGCACGGCGGCCGTCATATCGGTGGTGAAATTCGTGAAGGGGACGACCTGCGATGGGCACGTGCCGCCGTAATACGCAAAGGGATTGTGTTTGAGCGCGTAACCGGCGGTGTTGCGGTAGCAGCCGTTGCTCATGCCCTCCATGTAGGCGCGCCAGTCGATCCCGGCCGAGGTCAGCTGCGAACCGAGCCCGCCGGCGGGGAGCTTGTGCCATCCGTCATCGGCGACGCCCCACGTGCTGCCCGAGGTCATGGCGAGGTAGTTGGGCAGGCTCGGGTGATAGACGCCGTGGTAGTTGGTCGCCATGGCGTACTGCCGCGCGAGCTGCGCGATGTATCCGGCGCCCACGACCTGGTCGTAGCTGCGGTTCTCGAGGACGATCACGAAAACGTGCGTCGGGTCGGGGGCGGGCGTCGGATCGGGCGCAGCGCTGGGCCCAGCCAGGATCGTGGGCGACGCGGTGGGCGTGTGGTGGGCTTGCGCGGCCGGGCGGGGCGAGCAGGCAGCCAGGAAAACGGCGCAAGCGGCGATGGCGGCGAGCCTCATCGGTAAAGAGCCTACGAAACAAGCCCCTGTGAGGTTGCAAAGAGATCCCTGGGAGCTCGAGGTGCGGCCTGAGCGCGGAGGTCGGATCAGCTCGCTGAAGCTTCGCGGCGAAGAGCTGCTCGACCAGGGCATCGACGTCGACGACCCGGGCGCTGAGGGATTCGTCGAGGGCGGCGCATGGGGTTGGGACGAGATGGTGCCGAACGTCCTGGCCACGGACGCGCTGCCCGATCACGGCGAGGCGTGGCGGATGTCGTGGGAGGTGCTCTATCTGACTCGCCACTCAGTCTTCATGCGCGCGAGCGGTCGCCTGGTGCCGTGGGTGCTCGACCGCACGATCGAGGTGACAGATGTTGTTCGTGTTTCGTACGTCTATCGCAATGCGGGCTCTGAACCTCACCTTGCCTACTGGTGCGCGCACCCCTTGTTCAAGTACGAGCCGGGGATGGAGACCGGCGTGCCGGCTCCGAGCGAGGGTTCGAGCGCCAAGGTCCACCTGGCGCCGGGGTCGGTGGAGCGGGTGGCGCTGCGTTGGGGGTCGGGAGCCGGCATCGAGATGAGCTGGGATGCGGCCGTGACTCCCTATGTCGGAATCTGGATTTGCAACGGCGACCTGGGCGGCTACCGGCAGATCGCGATCGAGCCCGCCACCGGAGGCAACGACAGGCCGGACCCGTCGGCGCCGCCGCCGCTGCTCGAGCCGGGCGGGACGTTGAGGTGGTGGCTCCAGATTCGCGATCTCTAAACTTGGGCGCGATGGCCAAGATCGTCGGTTTGCGTTGCCGCGAGTGCGGCGCGGAGTACGAGCTCCAGGCCACTCACGTGTGCGAGATGTGCTTTGGGCCGCTGGACGCGGTGTATGACCAGGCGGCGCTCAAGAAGGTGGTGAGCCGATCGCGCATCGAGTCGGGGCCGAAGTCGATGTGGCGGTATCGCGACCTGCTGCCGATCGAGGACTCGGTCAACGTCGTGACGCTGGGCGAGGGCTTCACCCCGCTTGTGAAGGCCGACCGGCTCGGGGCCGAGCTTGGCCTGCGAAATCTCTACCTCAAGAACGACAGCATGAACCCGACCAACTCGTTCAAGGACCGCGTCGTGTCGGTCGCGATCAGCTGGGCGCGGGCGCACGGCTTCGAGACGATCGCGTGCGCGTCGACGGGCAACCTGGCGAACGCCGTGGCTGCTTACGCGGCGCGGGCGGACCTCGAGTGCTTCGTGTTCATCCCTGTCGACCTCGAGCCCGCGAAGGTGGCGAGCATCAGCGTGTTCGATCCGAACGTGGTCGCGGTGCGCGGCAACTACGACGAGGTGAACAGGCTGTGCTCACAGCTTGTCGAGTCGACGCCGTGGGCGTTCTGCAACATCAACATCAGGCCGTTCTATGCCGAGGGCTCGAAGACGCTGACGTTCGAGACGGCCGAGCAGCTGGACTGGAAGCTGCCGGACGAGATCATCATCCCGATCGGAAGCGGGTGCCAGTTCGTGCGGCACCGGCAGGCCGCGCGGGAGCTGATCGAGTACGGGCTGGTGCGGGGTGATCGCGTCCCCGCATTCACGGGGGCGCAGGCCCTGGGGTGCTCGCCGGTGTACAACGCGTTTCAGTCGGACACGCCGGACCGCGTGCTGCCGGTGAAGCCGGACACGATCGCGAAATCGATCGCGATCGGCAACCCGTCGGACGGCCTGTACGTGAACCGGATAGCGCGCGAGACGGGCGGCGTGGTGGAGGCCGTGTCCGAGGAGGAGATCGTCGAGGCCATGAGGCTGCTCGCCCGGACCGAGGGGATCTTCACCGAGACGGCGGGCGGAGTGACGATCGGGGTGCTGTCCAAGCTGGCGAAGGCGGGGCGGTGGAAGGGCGACGAGGTGGTGGTCGCGTATGTGACTGGGCATGGGTTGAAGACGGCGGACGTGCTGACCTCGGTGAACGGACACGCCAACCGGGTGGAAATAGAGCCGACGATGAAGTCGTTTCGGGAGAAGGTGACAATCTAGATATGGCGCAATTTCGAATTCCGGGCCCGCTCCGCCGCCTGTCCGAGGGCCACATCACCGTGGACGTCGAGGCGAGCGACCTGATCGGGGCGATCGTGGCGCTGGACGCTGCGTACCCGGGCTTCAAGGACCGGCTGATCGATGAGAACGGGGATCTCCGCCAGTTCGTGAACGTCTATTTGAATGACGAAGATGTGCGCCTGGGATCGGGCCTGGGGGCCAGGGTGGGGGAGAAGGACGAGATCTCGATCGTGCCGGCGGTGGCGGGCGGCTAGCTTCTAGCCAATCCGGGGCCGCGAGAGCGCGCGGTCGTCTGGGCCGGCGATCGCGTAGGCCACCATCCCGACAATTCCCAATCCGACCAGCTGCGCGATCAGGACTCCGGCGAACCACACCCACCTTCTGAGCCGCCTCAGGCGAAGCAGCGCTCCAATCCAGGTTCCGAGCATCACGAGCATGGAGAGCTGAGCGATCGTCCCGAGTCCCACCAGGCTTGGATTGCCAACCCAGAACGGAGAGCTTCGATCGACGTGTTGGTACGCGATCGAGAACCCGATCAGCGCCGCGACCCACACCACCCAGGCGCCGATGTACCAGGTCGTGGATGTGGCCTTGGCCATATTGGGGAAACGTCCAGCGCCTTCGGCGCAACCTCCCGATAAGTGGGCAGGAACAGCCATCGCTAAGCGGCTTCCGGTTCAGCCCCTCCGGCGCCTTCGGCGCCACCTCCCCATGAATGGGGAGGACGCCACCCCGTGCGGATTCGGCGCCGCACTTCGTGGTCGGGTGGGATGAACTTGACGCCTTCTTCTGTCTGGACCACCTGCCATCCGCCTTCATGGACCAGGCGGTGGTGGTAGTAGCAGAGGGGGAGGAGCTTGGGCAGGTTGGTCGGTCCGCCGTGCGCCCAGAACTCGATGTGATGGGGCTGGGTCCAGTTGATGGGCCGGTCGCAGCCGGGAAAAGCGCAGCCGCGGTGCCGGGCCTTGAGTCCGCGCCACTGCGCGCCGGAGACCGCCCGCGTCGCCCGCCCGACATCGACCACCACCGAGTCCGCTTTCAGGACCCGGCAGAGGGTGCCGTCACAGGCCAGGCGTTGCACGGTCTTGCTCGAGACCAGCATCCCGGTCTGCAGCTCCGAGGCGGCAGCGCCAACCTCGCCCTTCAAGCCCTCCAGCGTCGTGGTCACTGTGATGTGGGGGCGGACGCCTTGCCGCTTGGGCAGCGTGCCGGCTTCCAGGGCGTGGTAGGTGAGCTCGGTCAAGGCGTCGGCCCGGCGCTGCTTTGGCGTCCGAAGGTCATCGCCGCCCAGTCGCTTGGCCAGGGCGTCGACAGCCGACTTGAGGGCTGAGCCGCCTTCAGGGTCCATCACCCCGCTGAGGTGGTACATCCCGTCCATCTCGCTGATCTGGAGGAAGCGCTCTTCGTAGTTCTCTTCGGTCTCGCGGTCGAAACCATCCGGGTCGACCACGTAGCGGGTGTGGTTGGAGAGCAGGTTCAGGTCCTTGATCGAGAACTCGCGGGCATAACCGATCCACTCCGCTTCGTCGAGGCGCTCGCCTTTCTCGCCCAGCTTGTGGCTCAGGTGGCAGATCACCGAAGCCGACTGGTAGCCGATCTCGCCTGAGCTCAGCCTCTCCGCCACCTCAGGCAGCGCTTCCAGTTGCTTGCCGACGCAGAGCCGGTCGGAGGCCGATGACTGCGACATGGTGCAGGTGCTCATGACCCAGGAGACGGCGCTGCAGTGGCCCCGAGCCAGGTGGTCACCGCGCTCAGCGCCTCGCCGCACCGCCCGCGAGAACATGCACTCCAGCCGGTCGATCTGAGAGCGGAGCTGCTTCGGATCTACCTCCAGCTCGTCCGCCTGGCGCATGAACTCCGTGACGGCAGACTCAAACCGATCGAGCGGGGAGAGCATGCAAGAATTATACCAAACATCAGTTCGTCATCAAGTGAAATTAACAGGCAAATCTATTCAACTCCGCCCGACTTTCGGCCACTCAGACCACCCCACCATGTCCTCTTCACAGCCCTTCCGTCAAGCCTTACACTCGCGCTCGTGGGCCGCCGCCGTCTGAAGCTGATCTTCGGACCATCCCTGGTGAAGGAACCGGTCATCTATCAGCTTGGGCGCAAGTTCGAGATCGTGACCAACATCCGCCGCGCCGACGTAACCCGCGACCAGGGCTGGGTCCTCCTCGAGGTGATGGGAGAGGCTGAGGAGCTGGACCGCGGCGTCGAATACCTGGAGTCGATGGGCGTTAAGGTCGAGCCGGCCGAGGGCGACCTGGTCGAATAGTTCTTTCCGCGCCCCTCTCCCCGACCCTCTCCCCTGCGGGGAGAGGGGGCTCTTTCATCGCTTCGTCAGCAGCAGGCGCGCGCCTTGTTGCGGTTTCGTTGCTGGTGGTAGTGCGTTGATCAGCTCCAGCAGGCGCGGGCCCACGTTCTTGGTCTCCGTGCGGAATGGGGTGAACGCGTCCTCGCGGTCCGGGTAGGCGCGGAAATGCAGCTCCACCTTCCGGCCGTGCTGCGCCGGAGCCCGCGAGGTGAGGCGGTTGAAATCCGGCGCCGGCACGATCCACCACACCACCGGCGCCAGGTTCAGCACCAGCACCACCACATAGATCCATGACGGGTCGGTCGGGATGGTGCTCACCGAATAGGTCGCGTTCGACTGCACGAATCCAGAAGCCCCGAGCGAGAAGCACGCCTTGGCTTGCAGTGACGCGAACGTGCTCTTGCCCTTTCCCGCGACGACCAGGTCGCGGTGGTCGTCGTCCGCCTCGACGTGGAAGGGCACCAGCTCGCCGTCCGTGGTCAGCATCGCGTACACCGAGAGAAGGTCCTCGCCAATGCGGCCCGCCTGGACGTCACTCAGCTTAGGCACGGTCGCAGATTACCTTTCACGCCCCTCTCCCTGGCCCTCTCCCCTGGGGGGAGAGGGGAAGCTTCTAAGATGCGCGCGGATGAGTGAGAGTGTTGACGTTGCGATCGTTGGGGCCGGGCAGGCCGGGCTCGCGACCAGCTGGTACCTGACGCAGGCAAACGTCGATCACGTCGTGCTCGAGGCCGGCCGTGTCGCCGAGACCTGGCGCTCGCGCCGCTGGGATTCCTTCTGCCTCGTCACGCCCAACTGGAGCGTCAAGCTTCCGGGCGGCGAATACTCCGGCCCTGAGCCCGACGGGTTCATGGACCGTGCCGCCCTCGTCGATCACTTCCAGCGCTGGTCGGACTCGTTCCATGCCCCAGTGAGAGACGGATGCCATGTGTCCGCCCTCGATCCGGAGGGCGACGGCTTCGTGCTCAGCCTGCCTGGCGGAAAGCTGCGGGCGCGCACGGTCGTGGTCGCGTCCGGCGGATATCAGCGCGCTCACCTGCCGGCCAACTCGGATCAGATTCCGGCAACCGTAACGCAGCTCCTCGCCGAGGAGTACGGCAATCCCGCCTCGCTCCCGCCGGGTGCGGTGCTGGTCATCGGCAGCGGGCAGACGGGATGCCAGCTGGCCGAGGAGCTGCACCACTCAGGACGCAAAGTCTTTCTCGCGTGCGGAAGGGCGCCATGGGCGCCGCGCCGGATGGGCGGCCACGACCTCGTCTGGTGGATCCTCGAAACCGGCTGGTGGGATCGCACTCTCGGCCAGCTGCCTTCACCAGCGGCCCGCCTGCTCGGCAACCCACAGAACTCGGGCCACGGTGGCGGGCACGATCTCAACTACCGGACCCTCCACGCGATGGGGGTCGAGCTGGTCGGGCGATACCTCGGCGCTGACGGAACCAAAGTTCATTTCGCCGACGATCTGGCCCAGACCATCCACTCCGGCGACGAGCTGTCGCGCACCTTCATGAAATCGGTGGCCGCGCTCTGCGAGAGGCGAGGTCTGCCCGTGCCCTGGGAGGTCCCGCCGCCGCCCGGGATCACCGGACGGACCGAGCTCGACCTGCGCGCCGAAGGCGTCACGAGCGTGATCTGGACCGCAGGCTACCGGCCCGACTACCGCTGGGTCCACTTTCCTGTCTTCGACGAGATGGGATTTCCCGTTCAGGTCGACGGTCGCAGCGCTGTGCCAGGCTTGTATTTCATGGGCGTGCATTTCCAGCGCAAGGCGCAGTCAGCCGTTCTCTACGGCGTGGGCGAGGACGCGGAGATCGTGGCGCGGGACATTGTGGAGAACACGCGCCCCATCCCCGCCTTCGGCGGTACTTCCCCATAAATGGGGAAGATCGCTATCGCCATGTCCGCCGTCGGCGGTACTTCCCCATAAATGGGGAAGATCGCTGTCGCCATGTCCGGCGGTGTCGACTCGTCCGTCGCGGCCGCGCTCCTGCAGGCTCAGGGACATGATGTCGTTGGGGTCACGCTGCAGCAGTGGCCACGCGATGACTCGGAGGAAGCGTCGCGTCACGGCGGCTGCTGCTCGCTCAACGCGGTCGAAGATGCGCGCCGCGTCGCATCAGTCCTCGGCATTCCTTATTACTGCTGGAACCTCGAGAAGGATTTCGGCGAGCGGGTGATCGAGCCCTTCCACCGCGACTACCTCGAAGGCCGGACGCCCAACCCATGCGTGCGGTGCAACGCTTTCGTGCGGTTCGACCTCATGCTGTCGCGCGTCCTCGAGCTGGGTTTCGACCGGCTCGCCACGGGCCACTACGCACGAGTTGTGCCGGGAATCGATGGTCCCGAGCTGCACACCGCCGTCGATCCCGCGAAAGACCAGTCCTACATGCTCTACCACCTCGACCGCGAGCGCCTGTCGCGGATCCTCTTCCCGCTCGGCACCATGACCAAGACCGAGGTGCGCGAGCACGCACGCGAGTTCGGCCTCCCGGTCGCCGACAAGGCGGAGAGCCAGGAGATCTGCTTCGTGCCGCGCGGCCAGACGGCGCGCTACCTGTCCTCCCGTCTGCCGGTGCGGACAGGGGCCGTGGTCGACTCGGCCGGTCGCGAGCTCGGCACTCACCGCGGCACACCGCTCTACACCGTGGGCCAGCGCAGCGGTTTCGGTGACCTCGCCGAGGCCGGGCCCTGGTTCGTGCTTCGCGTCGACGCGCCCGCGAACCGGATCGTCGTCGGGCGCCGCGATGAGCTGGCGGTGCGGGAGGTCGCGCTGCACGACGTGACGTTCATCGATGGCGCAGCCGCCGAGCCACTCCCATGCGACGCACGCTTGCGCTACCACGCGCCGGCCATCCCCGCGACGTATGAGGACGGCCGGCTCTCGCTCCACGAACCCTTTCTCGGCGCGGCGCCGGGTCAGGCGGCGGTCCTCTATTCGGGCAGCCGCGTGCTCGGCGGAGGGATCATCGCCTCCGCCGCGTGAGCGGTAGACCGGATCTCGTCGCGGCGGTCTTCCACGCGATTGAATACCTAGGGCTGCTCGCCGGGGTCGGATCGTTTGTGATCAGGCGGCTCGGCCGCCTCACCCCGCAAATCGCGTGGGCGCGTCCGCCGATGCCAATCGCCTTCGCGGCCGCCCTTGCGGGGGGATCTGCATTGCTCGTGGTCGAACGCGACTGGGCAGTCGCGATCCGCGTCGTCTTCGAAGGCCTGGCGTTGCTTCTCTGCCTGCGCCGCAGTGGATTCGTGGCTCCGCCTGCAGTGCTGGCCGCGCTCTTTCTGCCCGTCCACCTGCACGGCCCCGGGTCGTTGTTCGGCGCCGAGCTCCACGTGCTGTCGGCCGCGATGTGGGCGGGGGGCGTCCTTGCGCTTGCGAGCCTCAGGCCACCCGACGGATGGGCGAGTCCCGAGGCGCGGATGCTGCTGCAGAGATTCGGCCGGATCGCCTTCATCGCGTTCGGCGTCACCGCGCTGACCGGGGTGCTCCGAGCCTCAGAGCTCATTCACGATGTGAGCGACCTCTGGACGACCACCTATGGGGTCGTGCTCGCGCTGAAACTGGCCGGGGTGCTGGTCATGCTCGCTCTCGCACCGCTCTGGCGGCGCGGCCCGGCTGAGGCATACGCGGGTGTCGTCGTCATCGCCGCGACGGCGCTCCTCGCCGCTTTTCCCTTTCCGGCATAGCATGTGAGCGTGGGGCGGGTTCGGGACGTTATGCAGACGCATCTTCATGTCGTCGAGCCGTCCGACACGGTCGGCGAGGCCGTCGCGGTGATGGCCCAGAACCGCGTCGGGTCGGTGCTCGTCATGCAGGGCGACCAGCTGCTCGGGATCTTCACCGAGCGCGACACCGTGCGCGCCCTTTCCCAAGCCCACGACGCGGCTCGACACGAAATCCAGTCCTGGATGACGCACGACCCGAAAACGGTCGCGCCCGATGTGGACACCGATGACGCGCTGCACACGATGCTCGATAGCGGTTTCCGTCACCTGCCCGTCGTGGACGGGGGCAAGGTGATCGGCATGGTGTCGATGAGGGATCTCGCGGGTTAGGCAGCTCGATAGTCCCCACCCCCTCCGTGCGCGATAGCGCGCGGCCCCCGGCGAGCGGGGAGGTGAGGCTAAGCTAAAACGCTTTGGGTCTCCTCGCACTCCGTCGCTACGTGCCGTACCTCCGGCCGTACATTGGGCTCGTCGTGACCTTCGGCCTGGCCCAGCTGGGAAGCCTCGCCGCGGCCGCGTCGATCCCCAAAGTGATCCAGTACATCATCGACGGCCCGATCACGCACCACGACCTCGGCCGCCTGGTGCCGTTCGCCGGCCTGCTCGTGCTGATCGGCGCGCTCGAGTTCCTGTTCATCCTCATGCGCCGCGTCTTCTCGGGCAACGCGTCGCTGCATATGGAGACGGACCTGCGCAACGACTTCTACGCGCACCTGCAGAGCCTGCAGGTCTCGTTCCACGACAACTGGCAGTCGGGCCAGCTGCTGTCGCGAGCAATCTCGGATATCGCCACCGTGCGGCGCTTCGTCAGCTTCGGTCTGATCTGGTTCCTGCAGACCATCGTCACTTTCATCGTCGTCTTCGTGCTGATGGCGCAGCTCGACTGGCAGCTCGCGCTCGTGGTCTTCCTCTTCATGATTCCGATCGCGATCTTCAGCTACACGTTTCACAACAAGTACAAGGTGATCGCGCGCCGGCTGCAAGACCTGACCGGCGACATGACCACCACCATCGAGGAGATGGCCACCGGCGTCAGGATCGTCAAGGCCTTCGGCAGGATGCCACTGATGCAGAAGCGCTATGAGGACGAGGCGCGCCTGATCCGGACCACGAGCCTCGAAGGGATCAGAGCCAGGGCGGCCCTGTGGTCGACGCTCAACTTCCTGCCGAACCTGTCGCTGGCCGCGGTCCTTCTGCTCGGCGGGATGAACGTTGTGCAGGGCAGGCTGACCATCGGCGGCCTGGTCGCGTTCATGAACTACGTCTTCATGCTGATCTGGCCGATGGACGCCATCGGCTGGGTGCTTTCGATGAGCGAGGAATGCCAGACCGCATCGCAGCGGCTCAACGAGGTGCTCGACTCGCACCCCGAGATCGCCGACCAACCACGCGCGCGGCCGCTCGAGCGCAGCCGTGGCCGCCTGGAGTTTCGCGGTGTCGGGTTCAAGTACCCGAAATCGGACGCGTGGATCCTGCGCGACCTGAACCTGGTCGTGGAGCCGGGCGAGACCGTGGGTCTTGTCGGGCGGACCGGGAGCGGCAAGACATCGCTCTCGTATCTGGTGCCGCGTCTCTACGACGTCACCGAGGGGAGCGTTCTGCTCGACGGGATCGACGTGCGCGAGATACTGCTGCGGTCGCTCCGGTCGCACATCGGATTCGCGTTCGAGGACCCGATCCTCTTCTCCGCGTCTGTGCACGAGAACCTCGTGATGGGCCGGCCCATCGTGTCGGACCAGGAGCTGAAGCGGGCAATCGACGTCGCGCAGGCCGGCTTCGTGTGGGACCTTCCGTGGGGGCTCGAGACGCGAGTCGGCGAGCAGGGGTACACGCTTTCCGGGGGCCAGCGGCAGCGGCTCGCCCTCGCGCGCGCGGTATTGGGGTCGCCGCCGGTGCTCGTCCTCGACGACCCTCTGTCATCAGTCGACGTGCACACCGAGGCGGTTATCGAGGCGGCGCTGGCCAACGTGCTCGAAGGGGTGACAGGTCTGCTTGTCGTGCACAGGCCCTCCACGCTTGCGCTGGCCGACCGCGTGGCGCTGATCGATGAAGGACGGGTGGTCGCGACCGGGACGCACACCGAGCTGATGCTCACCAACGAGCTGTATCGCGCGCTGCTCTCGCAGGAGTACGAGGAGGCTCTGGCGTGAGCTCAGCCGTTCAGACCGACCGGTGGCGCGGTGTTGCTGCGGAGGAGGTCGACGAGTTTTCGCCCAGCGTCGCCGGGCTCCTTCGGCAGCGGAGCCGCCGGCTGCTCGCGAGCCTGGCTCGGCCTTATCGCGGCCGCCTTGTGCTGGCGGCGGCACTCATCTCGATTCGATCCGCCGCGTACCTGTCGCTCCCTTACCTGGTCGGCCTTGGGATCGACAGGGGCGTCCGCGCCGGCAACCTGACCGCGCTCGTCCAGGTGGTCGGAGTTCTTCTGTTCGCGCTGATGGTCAACGCCGGGGCCAACTATGTGTTCCTGCGCGTGTCGGGCCGTATCGGTGCGGACATCCTGTTCGACCTGCGGCGGATGCTTTTCGCCCACGTCCAGGAGCTTTCGCTCTCGTTCTATGAGCGCTACACGTCGGGCCGCATCATCTCCAGGCTCACGTCGGACATCGACGCTCTCAACGAGCTCCTGGCCACCGGGCTCACCTCGGTCATCACATCCCTGATCTCGGTGGTGGCGATCACGGTCATCCTGATGCGCCTCGACTTTCGCCTGGGCCTGGTGACCCTGGTCACGATGCCTCTCGTCATCGCGCTCACCTGGTGGTTCCGCGCCAACTCCGCGCTTTCGTACCGCGCAGTGCGGCGCGCCATCGTGCTGGTGATCGTCCACTACGTTGAGTCGCTGGGCGGCATCCGCGCCGTGCATGCCTTCCGCCGCGAGCCGCGGAACCAGGAGATCTTCGAGGACGTCAACGGCCGCTACCGCGACGCCAACATCTGGTCGAACCGGCTGGTGTCGACGTATGGCCCAGCGATCAACCTGCTCGGGCGGCTCACAACCGCTTCGGTGCTGCTGTTCGGCGGTTACCTCGTCGTGCAGGGACAGGTCACCCTCGGCGTGCTGACCGCGTTCGTCCTTTACCTGCGCCAGTTCTTCGACCCGATGCAGGAGCTTTCCCAGTTCTACAACGTGTTCCAGGCCGCCGGTGCGGCGCTTGAGAAGCTCGCCGGGGTCCTGGAGGAAGCACCGACCGTGCCAGAGCCGGTTGCGCCGGTTGCCCTGCACGATGCCGCTGGGGCGATCGCGTTCGAGCACGTGACGTTCGCGTATCTCGAGACCCCGGTGCTGCACGACATCGACGTTCGCGTGCCGGCGGGGCAGATCGTGGCGTTGGTGGGGGAGACCGGGGCGGGCAAGACCACCATGGCGCGGCTGATCGCCCGGTTCTACGACCCGACCTCTGGCCGCATGACGCTGGATGGGGTCGACCTGCGCTCGATCGCGGTTTCGGATCTCCGGCGCGCGGTCGTGATGGTCACGCAGGAGAGCTTCCTGTTCTCCGGCACGGTCGGGGACAACATCCTGTTCGGCCGGCCGGGTGCCAGTCGGGAGGAGGTGGAGAACGCGGCTCGCGTCATCGGCGCGCACGAATTCATCGCCGCGATGCCCAACGGGTACGACACCGACGTGCGGCGGCGAGGGGTGCGGCTGTCTTCCGGGCAGCGCCAGTTGGTTGCATTCGCGCGCGCTTTTCTGGCCGACCCGCGGGTGCTGATCCTCGACGAGGCGACCTCATCTCTGGACCTGCCTTCCGAGCGGCTGGTCCAGCGCGCACTGCGCACGCTGCTGCGCGGGCGGACCGCTTTCATCATCGCCCACCGCCTGTCGACCGTTGAGATCGCGGACCGGGTGCTGGTCATCGATGCGGGGAGGGTGGTGGAAGATGGGGCGCCGGCCGAGCTGCGGAGGGGCGAGGGGCGGTACGGGTCCCTGCATCGCGCGTGGGTGGAGTCGCTGGCCTGAGGGTCCGAGGTTGTTCCGGGCGTTTACCCGTCCAGACTCATTTCACGCCCCTCTCCCTGGCCCTTTCTCCCTTCACGCCCCTCTCCCTGGCCCTCTCCCCTGTGGGGAGAGGGAAGGGGGTCCAGGTAGAAGCGGCGTTCGTCTACCGTTTCGAAACCCAGCTTGGACAGTATCGGGGCTGACATGGCGCCACCCCAGACTGCCAGGCCTCCTTCGATTCCCGCCTCGCGGGCCATCTCCAGGCGGGCCGCGACCATCGCCCGGTATATGCCGCGGCCGCGGAACTTCGCGCGCACCCCGCCGCCGTTGATGGTCGCCCCCGCCGGCGGGAACAAGGTCATGCCCGCGCTGCCCGCCGGCTCGCCATCGATCGTAGCCAGGATCACGCGGCGGTCGCCTGCGGCGATCTGGTTGCGGCGCCGCCGTTCGAGCGCCGCGCTCCGGGCCGGATCATCGTCGAGCGTCTTCGAGGTGAACGCTTCGGCGTTCACTGCGTCTGCCATGCGGAACGCCTCCGCGTCAGCAAGAGCGTCCTTCATCTCCAGGCCGGCGACCGTCGGGCCTTCGATCTCTGCGTCGATCGGCAGGACCATCACCGCCGCGGTCGGCCCATGCGGATCGGGGTGGATGCCACAAGCCTCCAGGTAGTCCGTGAAGTCGGCCGGCTCGGTCTCCGGGTCCAGGATCCACATCAGTGGGACGTGGCGCGGCGCGACCTGCGCGCGTACCTCGTCGATCAGCGCGGCGGCCTCCTCGGGACGGCAGCGCACCCATCCGACGCTGTTCGGCCCAGGGATGGGAAAGTCCGGCTGCAGGACGATCCGGTAGCGAGGCGTCTCGATCACCTCGATGCCGGGCGCTGCAGGCTGACGGAGGTATTTGGCGAAGTCGACAAGCGCCTGCGATACTGCCCCCATGGCCGTATTCTCCCGCGAGCTGCGCAAGCGAGACCTTGTTCAGGTCGCCGCCTGGGCGCTTGGACTCGCCTGGCTCATCCTCCTGGCGGCCTACGCGTACAGCGCCCTGAGCGTGGCGCCGACCACCGGCGCGCTGGTCGCGGCGCTCGCCGCCCTCCTAATTGCCGGAGCCGGCATTCTGTATGCTTGGCGCGAACCGGGGCGATAGCAGAAAAGCCGCCACGTAAGCCGCCCTTTTAACCACCACGGAGTGTCCATGGACTCCCTCCAAACAATTGGTTTCTACGTGTCCTCCGGGGTGTCACTCGCCGGAGGGCTCGGGGTCGCTTTGCTCACCCGTCGCGACCAGCGCGGCGCAGCGCTCGGGGTGGCCGGGCTGGGCCTGGCGGGCATCTATCTGTCCCTCTCGGCCGGTTACGTCGCCGTGGTCGTCTTGATCTGCTACGCCGGCTGCGCGCTGATGTTCGCCAGCCCGCAGTATCGCCGCGTCGATGCCGTGGTCGGTCCTCTGTGGCGGCAGCTCGGGGCAATCGGGGCGGCGCTTCTTCTTGCGGTCCTCGCGTACTCGGGGTTCCGCGGCGACTTCGCTTACGCGAGCTACTTCGGCGGGACGTTCGGGGCGGCCAACCTGGGGCGCCTTCTGTTCGCGCATGACCTACTCGCGACCGAGGCGGTCGCGGTGTTGGTCATGGTCGCGCTGGCGGGAGCGGCGGCCGCGTGGCGGGTCCGGGACCGCGCGCGGTGAAAGCTGACCTGGTCGCAGTCCTGTTCGTCGCAGCCGCATTGATCGCGGCCGGCGTGTTCACCGCCGCCTGGCGCCGGGAGTTGACCGCGGCGCTGGCCGGGATTCCGCTGATGTTCGCGGGGGCGGGCGTCGCATTCGCCGGGATCGCGCGCTTCGCGGCGGCGGGCGGTCCCCAGCTGCTTGGCCAGGAGTTCGCGATGCTGCTCGCCATCGCCGCCACGGCGCTGGTCGCGCTGGGCCTCGGAATCGCGGGCCGGGAGGGCTCTCGCTGAGCCTTATCGCCCGCGCAGCAGAGATCATCGCGGCGGCGTCTGGAGCGGCATCGAGCACCAGAGCGTCCTCGGGCTTCACGTTCGACCCTTCGACTACGCTGCCGTGGGCGGTCCCGGCGCTGCTCATCGCGCCGCTCGCCATGTTCATCATCGCGCTGTCGAGCGTGCGCACCAGGCGATCGTCTTCGGCGACCGCGATGTTCGGCACCGTGGTCACGCTGCTCCTGACGCTGCTGGTCGCGTGGGGGCTCACGCGGCGGTCGACTCCGTATGTCGTGACCTACCAGTACTTCAACATGTCGATCGCGTTCAGCGGTCCGCAGAACTTCCAGACGTTCGGCATCGACTTCATCCTCCACGTCGACCACCTCACCGTGGCGGCGCTTGCCGCCATCGAGGTGTGCATGCTCGGCGCGATCGGCTGGCACCAGGTCATGGGCCGCTCGGAGCCCGGCGCGGCGCGTTTTCACGGGGTCATCCTCGCCCTGCTGTTCGCGTGCGTCGGCGTGCTGATGAGCTGGGACCTCGCCGAGCTGTTCGGTTTCTGGGCGATCGGAGGCGCGATGACGTACCTCCTGCTCGCCCATCGGTGGGGCCTCGATGAGCCCGCGCGCCGCGCCCGTGTCGCGCTCGCCCTTCCATTCCTGACCGACCTCTGCCTTCTTTGCGGGATCGCGTGGCTCTATGCGCGCTACGGCACTCAGAACCTAAGCACCCTGCTGCCGATCCTTCACACGAACCCCGGCTGGACGGTGCGGTCCCTCGTGGTCGGGTCGGTCCTCCTGTTCGTCGGCATCGCCGGGCGACTCGCGCTCTGGCCTTTCAATTCATGGATCACGCAGACGTCCGCCTCGGCGCCGCCGGCTGCCTGGGTGATCGTGCAAGCGGCCTGGTCTGTGGTGGCGATCGTCGTGCTGTATCGGGTGATGCCGATCTTTCTCGCATCCAACCCGCAGACCCTGCAGGCGTGCCTCGCGCTGTGCGGTGTGGCTGCGGTGGTGGCGCCTCTGCTCAGCCTCCTCGGCAACGAACCGCGACGCGTCATCGCGCTGGCAGGGTCGGCCGCGGTCGCGATCGGCGCCGCGGTCGTGATCGCCGGCTTCCGCTCCCAACCAGCGACATTTGCCGTCGCGGGTGTCGCCACCGTGCTGGCGGTGGCGCCGGCGCGGGTAGCCGTCGAACTGGCAATCTCTTCGATCTCGTCCGCGATGCGGACCGACGACCTCGCCGAGATGGGCGACGCGTGGCGTCGCATGCGTGCCAGCTCGGTCGCGCTTCTCGCGTCGACCGCCGTCCTGGGCCTGTCCGGATCCGTGGCGCTGGCGC
Source organism: Chloroflexota bacterium (assembly GCA_005880915.1). Taxonomy (GTDB): domain Bacteria; phylum Chloroflexota; class Dormibacteria; order Dormibacterales; family Dormibacteraceae; genus 40CM-4-65-16. The sequence continues at coordinate 128,205 of VBIW01000039.1, forward strand.
TCGGCGTCAACTCTCGCTCGAAGCTCGGCGTCGCCCTCGGCGAAGGCGTGCTCCTCATCGCGATCGCGACACTGCGCGTGTTCCTCGCGGTCGCTTTCGGTCCGCTGCGCCGCCGCCGCACCTTCGAGCCCGATCGCGTGCGCGAGGCGCCCCAGGGTGCAGTCAGCTGGCCCGCGTGGCTGGCGCTCGCGGGCGGTTTGTTCCTGATCGCCTCCGGGATCACAGGTTGGCTGAACTTCCTCGACGGCCAGAAGCACCCGGTTCCGGGCTTGGGTTCGATCGTCGTGTGGGGCGCCGTCGCGCTCGTTGGCTTCGGCGCATGCGCGTTCGTCTATGCGCGGGGCAAGGACGGCGCGCTCGCCGCATCGGCCGCCGGCGGCTTGCTGCTGAGCCGCCTCACCGCGACGGGCTTCGGCCTGGTCGACCGGTTCCTGGTCGATCCGATCACTGACATCGCCCGCCGCGTCGGGGACTGGATCCCCGAGGGTGACGGCGCCCTCGGACGATTGACGAACGCTTCGGGCCAGCTCGCGCTGGCTGCAATTCGCGCGCCGGCGCTGCCGTTGGTCATCGTGCTCGCGGTCGTCATGGCGGTGCTTTTCGCGCTGATCGCGCCGGGAGTTGCCCGATGACGCTGCTCGCTGCGATAGTCCAGGCGTCGCCGACGCCGCTGCCTGCGCCGGGCGCCGGCGTCTTCACGTCGCCGTTCCTGCTGAGCCTGCTGGTCTGGGTCCCGGTCGTCGTGGCGATCGCGATCGCCTTCATGCCCAACCCGCGCGGCCGCTACGACGTGCTGATGAAGCAGATCGCCTTCTTCACGATCCTCGGCCTGATGTTCATCCTGTTCATCGCTTACAACCAGTTCCAGAACTTCCTCCCGACGATGCAGTACGAGGAGAAGGTCGCGTGGCTCCCGGCGATCGGGGTCACGTATCACCTCGGCATCGACGGACCTGGGCTCTTGATGCTGCTGCTCTCTGGTTTGATCGGCATCGCCTCGGTGCTCGCGTCGCTGGGCGTGCGTGAGCGCGTGCGCGCCTATTTCTGCCTGCTCCTTCTGACGCAGGCCTCGGTCAACGGAGCGATCGTCGCGCGCGACATGTTCGTCTTCATCCTGTTCTGGGCCGCGGCGGTCATCCCGCTTGCGCTGCTCATCCTCGGATGGGGAGGTCCGCGCAGGAGCACCGCCGCGTGGCGGTTGCTGGGCTACTGGGGTCTCGGCACCGGCGCATTGGTGGTAGGCGTGCTGGCGCTCTACTCCATCGCGGGCGGCCAGAGCTTCGACATGGACGTGCTGCTGAAGGCATCGCTCTCGCCGCGGAACCAGATCGTGATCAGCGTCGCGATGATCATCGCCGCCGCGACGCGGCTTCCATTGTTCCCGCTGCATGGATGGATTCGCGACGTGCTCGCCGAGGCGCCGGTCGGCGTGGCGGTCATCGTTGCCGGCGCGACGACCCGTCTGGGCGCGTTCTTGCTCTTGCGCACGGTGATCGCGGCCGAGCCCGCTGCCGGTCACCTGTTGTCGCCGGTGCTTGCCGCGCTGGCCGCGATGACAGTCGGCTACGCGGGGCTCGCCGCGCTGCGCACGGTCGACATCCGGCACATGGCCGCCCACCTGGCGATGGTCCCTGGAGGGATCACGGTGCTGGGGCTCGCCGCGGTCTCGCCGCTGGGAATCACCGGCAGTGTGCTGAGCATGTTCACCGGCGGGCTCGCGGCTGCGCTGATCGCGGGCGTATGCGCGACGCTGTCGGAGCGCGCACAGTCGCGGAGCCTTTCTGTGCTGAGCGGCCTCGCGCCGCGCATGCCGAACATCGCGTGGCTGCTGATCATCGCGGTGCTCGCGCTCCTCGGCATCCCGATCCTCGCGTCGTTCACCGCGGAGGTGATGACGTTCTTCGGCGCATTCAAGAACCAGCCCATCGGAGCGTTTGCGGTGGCGGTCGGGTTGGCGGTGAGCGCGGTGGCGCTTGCGACGCTGCTTCGACGCGTCTTGTTCGGGGCCCCGAACCCTGACGCGCCCGGGGTGTCGGACGGGTCGCTCGGCGAGACGTGGTACCTCGGGCTGCTCGCCGGCGCGCTGCTCTGGGTGGGCCTCTTCCCGGGCGGGCCGAAGATCCCCGGCACCGACTTTCCGTTGTTCGACCCTGGACTTCTCAACCAGATGACGGCCGGCATCTCCGACATCGCGTCGCCCTATGTCGCGCCGACGCCCGGCGCCACGCAATGAAGTACTTCGCCCTTCTGCCCGAGGCGCTGGTGGTCGCATTGGCGATCGGCGTGATGATGGCTGCGCGCTTGGCCTGGCTGCCGGCGGGATCTCGCCGCTACCTGCCGCAGGTCACGGCGCTGATCGTGCTGGTCGCGCTTGGAGTTGAGCTGTGGGCAGGCGCGACCGTGGGCTCCTATTTCGGGGGCGCGCTGCTCCAGGACCGCTTCGCACTGTTCGCCAAGGCGGCCGTGCTGCTGACCGCGGCTGTGGCCGTCGCGACGACCGATTGGACGGCGGAGGACTCGGTCCCCCTCGGCCTCGCCATGCCGCTGCTCGCGGCTTTCGGTGTGATGGTCGCCGCGTCGGCGGCGGACCTGCTGGGTTTGTGGGCGGGACTGGAGCTGGCGGGCGCAGCCGGCGTCCTGATGGTCGCGCTGCGGCGGCCCGACCTGGCCTTGAGGCTGCTGGTCGCCGGCGGCATCGCAAGCGCATTGGTATTGGTCGGACTGGCTTTCGTCTATGCGACCACCGGCAACCCCAACCTGGCCGGGATCCGCGCCGTGGTGGGGAACGAGGCGCCGGCCTTGCCGCTGGCCATCCCTGTCTTGCTGTTGATGGGCGGACTCGCGGTGCGGGCGGGGCTCGCGCCCTTCCACGTCGCGGGCCTTCAGGTCGGTCTCGGCGCCTCGCCGCTGGGCGCGGGGCTTGTGTTCGGTTTGAGCGCGGTCGCGGCGGCGACCGTGGGGATCAAGCTGACGGCCGCGCTGGTTCCGATCCCGGACGTTTACGCGCCATACGTTCAGGTCGTGTCTGCGCTCGCGATGGTCGGGGGAGGGGCGGCGGCGCTGGCCGTCCACTCGCCGCGGCCGCGGCTGGCGTATCTCGCGGTGTCGCAGCTGGGGTGGGTGGCGGCAGGCGTGTCGACCCACTTCCGCTCCGGGATCGGGGGGTCGCTGTTCTTGCTCGGCGCCTTTGCGGTGGCAGCCACTTGCGGGCCGGCTCTACTGGGCCGCGCGGAGGGCGGCGAGCCGGCGATCCACGGGCTGGGGACGCTGCGGCCGGTGCGGGCGGCCGGGCTGGCGCTTGCGATGCTGTCGCTGGCGGGCGCGCCGCCGCTGGCGGGGTTCTTCGGCGAGCTCGCCGTTGCGGCGTCCCTGGCCCAGAGCGGCAACTTCGTGCTGTTGGGGCTTGGCCTGCTCGGTTCGGTGCTGAGCGTCGCCGCCGTGCTGGGCACCCTTCGCGTCCTCTATATACAGAGCCCGCTCGAGGAGTCGCGGCGGGGGGCGACGGCGGCGCTGCCGGCGGTGACGGCGCTGTCCACCGCAGGGGCGGTTGCGTTCTGCATCGTGATCGCCGGGTACGGGATTTTCGGGAATCCCATCATGGGGTTGGCGGACCAGGGGGCGGAAGCGCTGGGGCTGCGGTAGGGCCCCGGTTTAGCCCTCCGGTGGCTGGCCCTCCGGCGCCCCTCCGGCGCTTTGCGCCACCTCCCCACAAGTGGGGAGGAGCCAGTTCTCTGGCGTAAACTCGGGCCACCGAACTCAGCTCACGCCGCAGTAAACGTCCTGGAGGTCCGCCACGGCCGCTCATCGGAAGCGCACTCGCGCTCGTCCGCGAGGTCGCCGTCCTGTCAAGAGGAAGTCGCATCACTGGCTGATGCGCTTCTCGCTGGTCGCCCTCATCGTCGTCTCGGCGATGGCGCTGGTCGGCACGGGCGCCACCATCGGGGTCGTCGACTACTTCGCCGGTGACCTGCCGTCGATCGACGCCATCCAGACGGCGAACCTCATTCAGACGACGCGCATCCTCGACCGCAATGGCAAACTGATCCAGGCGCTGTATCACGAGAACCGTACGGTGGTTCCTCTGTCGAAGATCAGCATCAAGCTGCAGCGCGCGACGATCGACACCGAAGACCGCACCTTCTATGCGAACTCTGGCGTGGATTACCGGCGTCTCTTGATCGCGATCGTTTACGACCTGACGCACGGCGCCGGAACGCTGGGCGGATCGACGATCACCGAGCAGGTGGTGAAGAACGACGTGCTCGATACGACGGAGGCCCAGAGCCGCACCATCAGCCGCAAGTTTCGCGAGCTGCTTCTCGCCGAGGAGATGGAGCGGCGGTACACGAAGCAGCAGATCCTCGAGCTGTATCTCAACTCGATCAACTACGGCAACGGCGCTTACGGCGCGGAGGCCGCTTCCGAGACGTATTTCCAGGTCCACGCGAGCGAGCTGTCGTGGGCGCAGGCCTCGTTTCTGGCCGGACTCCCGCAGGCACCTTCCGATTACGACCCGTTCGGGACGCCGGACCAGCTCGACGCGGCGAAGGTTCGGTGGCGCGAGGTGCTGGATGGGATGGTCGCGGTGGGTGACATTTCCAGCTCTGCCGCCTCTGCCATGTACGCGGGCGATCTGACTGCGAAGATGCTGGCCGCGCACAAGCTGCAGCCCATCGCGCACAACCCGCTGACGGCGCATTTCGTCGACTCCATCATTTCCTACATCAAGCAGCGCTACGGCGACGTGGCCCTCTATGAAGGGGGACTGACCATAACGACGACACTCGACCTGTCGACACAGGCGATGGCTGATAAATGGGTGAAGTCGGGCGTCAGCGTTTATTCCAAACGCGGCGTCAACACCGGCGCGATGCTGGTGATGAATCCTTCCGATGGAGAGATCCTCGCGATGGTCGGCAGCGCGGATTACAACAACGCCGGGATTCGCGGGCAGATCAACCTGACCGGCGTTGACCCATTGGGGTGGCGAGGCGTGGGCTCGTCGTTCAAGGTCTACACGTATGGCGCGGCGCTGCAGGCGGGACTCCTCACCCCGGCGTCGCTGCTGAACGATTCGACGAGCGTGATCGGCGGCCATTCTTTTTCTGATTGGGATGGGAAGCACGAGGGGTTCATCACGCTGCGGACCGCTCTGGCGCAGTCGCGCAACCTGCCCGCGCTGTGGACGTACTCGTCGGAGGGCGGCGACCGCGTCGTCTCCTTCATGCACAACCTTGGCGTGACGGCGCCGATCCAGACGCCTGACGGGGTCGCGACGACCCTGGGTCCTGACGCGATGTCGATGGCGGAGCACCTCGCCGCTTACTCGGCGTTCGACAACGGCGGCTATCGCGTGGCCGCGCATTCCGTGCTGCGGGTCACAAATGCGAGCGGCAAAGTGCTGGAGGCGCTGGACGCTGGGGCGGGACGCGTTTCGGTGATCGGCCCCGAGCTCGGCTACGTGATGACGGACCTCCTGCGCGGTCCCGTGAAGCTTTACCTCGGCGGGTTGGGTGCTCGCCCGGTGGCGGGGAAGTCGGGGACGACCGAGGCGTACACGGGGTCGATCTTCATCGGCTACACGCCGGACCTGGCGGTCGCAGCTTCTTTGATGCACATCGACGCGGGCGCTTCGTGCAACTCTGGTTATGCGTACCTCGCGACGAACTTCCCGCCTTCAGGGTGGCAGTGCCCGACGTCTGTGCTGTTCGGTGAGAACGTCGGAGTCTCGGTGTGGAAGCCATTTCTGGAGGAGTACTACTCGTCGTCCTCGCATCCGTGGCCTGCATTTTGGGTGCAGCCTGCGGGCGTCGTGTCGCGACAGGTGTGCTCTTACGACGGCGGTTATGTGTCGAGCGGCGGCTACAGCGAGATCTTTCTGAAGGGGGTGGGGGAGCCGCGCTATCCGTGCGGGGCCAACCCGTACCCGGGCGAGCAGCCGTACGTCCCTCCGGCCCCTCCAGCACCGACTCCTTCGCCTTCGCCACACTGAGTCACCTTGCGTTTGAACCGGGCCGGCGTGGGCGCCGGCGTGATCTACCTCGTGCTGGGCTCTGCCTGGGCCGTGGCGACGGGAGTGCCCTGGTGGGGGATGGCGTGGCTCGTCGCCGTTGCCGTGATCGGTGCGTTCCTACCGGGCGAGGCCAACCAGGTCTCTCTGGCGCGGGCGTACCTGGCCGCGCCGGCGCTGACCTATGCGCTCCGCGGTGAGTTCGCCGGGCTCGCCGTCACTGTCGCGATCGCGAGTGTCACCGACCTGGTCGACGGCACCATCGCCCGGCGGTTCGCGCGGACTTCTTCATTTGGCGGCGGGCTTGATCCGGTGGTCGACGGCATCTTTACAGGCGCAGTTGCAATCGGGCTGGGATTGGGCGGAACGTTTCCGCTATGGCTGGCCATCGTCGTCATCGCGCGCTACCTGCTGCCGGCGCTGGCGGGGGGGATCTTGATTGTCACGGGCCGCCGGCCCGAGCTGCGCCACACGCTGACAGGACAGGTGTCGACGGTGTTGATCCTCATCCTGCTGGGTGGTGTCTGCCTGTTCCGGGCCTTGAAGCAGGATTCGACTGGACTGGTCAACGCGGCGGAGGTGGTGATCCCTCTTGCAACAGCTGCCACCTACGTCCACCTGGGCTTTGCTTTGCGCCGCCCGGCCACTGTGGTGGAGGCCGGGTAGACTGGTGGGCGGTCGCGCTAAGTGGGGTGCTGGCGGTACCCTGAACCGGCAATCCGCCTTAGCCGGACCGAATTCCGTCGCTGAGGTCTGGGTTCTCAGAACTGGCCGCGGCAAACGGCGTTGAAGGTCGGGACCTGCGCAGCTCGGGTCTCCGAACCCCGTCAGGTCCGGAAGGAAGCAGCGGTAAGGAGAGCTCCCGGGGGTGCCGTAGCCATCCTGGCCGGAGCCGGGAGCCGTGGTGCGAGCTGGGGGTCTTCGATCGAAGCGGCGGTGCGCGGCCACTTTTGAAATTTGATGCCTGAGTACCAGTCCCTCTATCGCAAGTACCGCTCGCAGACGTTCGGCGACCTGGTCGGCCAGGACGCCGCGTCGCGGGCTTTGCAAGGCGCGATCGTCTCGAGCCGGGTCGCGCACGCGTACCTGTTCAGCGGTTCGCGCGGGACCGGTAAGACTTCGGCCGCGCGGCTGCTGGCGAAGGCGATCAACTGCACCGGCCGTTTGCGCGACTCGGCCGAGCCGTGCAATCGCTGCCAGTCATGTTTGGAGATGACCGCGGGCTCGGCTTTGGACTTGATCGAGATCGACGCCGCATCGAATCGCGGCATCGATGAGATCCGCGACCTGCGTGAGAAGGTCAATCTCGCCCCTGCGCTGGGGCCGTTCAAGGTCTACATCATCGACGAGGCGCACATGCTGACCGAGCCGGCGTTCAACGCTCTGCTCAAGACGCTGGAAGAGCCGCCGGCGCATGTCGTGTTCATCCTGTGCACGACGGACGCGCAGAAGATTCCTTTGACGGTCATCGGTCGGTGCCAGCAGTTCGTGTTTCGACGGCATTCTGAAGAGCAGATCGTGTCGCGCCTGACACACATCGCCCGCGAGGAGAAGGTTCAGGTCGACCCTGAGGCGATGGCGTTGATCGCGCGCACGGCGCAGGGTTCGATGCGCGATGCAGTTGGCTTGCTGGACCAGCTCGTGCCTCTGGCAACGGGCCCGATCTCCCTGGATGGTGCGCGCTCGTTGCTCGGTATTGCCGATCCTCGTCTGCTCGACTCTCTGCTGGACCACGTGCTGGCGGGTCAGGCCGCGGAGGCGCTGGCCGAGCTGAATCGCGTTTACGCGGCAGGGGCGGAGCTGCGCCAGGTCGTGCGAGGAATGATGGAAGGGTGCCGCGACCGCCTTGTGGCGGCGCTGTCCCGGCACGACAACGTCACCGCGCGTCGGTTGTCAGGCGTGCTCGACGCACTACTGCATCTGGATGGTGAGGTGCGGCGTCATGCTGAGCCGCGCTTCCTGGTCGAGGCGACCCTCGCGCGGCTCGCCGTGGAGGCGGAGACCGGAACGGCCATTGACCAAGTTGCGCCCACTCTGACGCCGCGCGCCACACCGGCGCCTTCAGCCCCGCGCGCCACACCGGCTCCTTCAGCGCCTCGCTCCGCACCAGCGCCTTCAGCGCCGCCGCCACCAAGTAGGGAGGAGCAGGCCGCACCCGTCGCAGGCTGGTCCGAGGTGCTCGAAAAATTGAATCGCACCGTGCGGGCTGCCTATCTGGACGCGCAGCCGGAGGTCGACGGCGCGACACTCGTGTTGTGGTTTCGCTACGGGTTCCACCACAAGAAGGCGCAGGAGCAATCGGCGCAGCTGATGCCGCACGTGCGGGAGTGGCTTGGTGACGGGGTGAAGGTCGACTACCGTTTGCGCGAGAACGAGTCGGCGAAACCGGCGGCGCGTCCGGCGAGCCCAGAGGATGATCCGTTCGTGCGCGAGATCGTGCGCCGTTTCGATGGGCGAGTGACGAGGGTGAAGGAGGTTTCGGAGTGAAAGATCCGCTGAAGATGATGCGTCAGGTCCAGCAGATGCAGGACCGCATGGGCAAGCTGCAAAAAGAGCTGGAAACTGAAACGGTGGAGGCAACGGCGGGCGGTGGCGCCGTGAAAGTCGTGGCCACCGGCGCGCAGAAATTGGTATCAGTACGTATCGACCCCGATGCTTTGGGCGATGTGGAGATGCTGCAGGACCTGGTGGTCGTCGCGGTGAACGAGGCAATGGAGCGCTCGAAGCAGATGGCGGCCGAAAAGATGCAGGCATTGACTGCGGGCCTCGGTCTTCCTCCCGGCCTGCTGGGGTAGATGCCGCAGCTGCCGGAACCGCTGGAACGGCTCATCCAGGAGCTGTCGCGGCTGCCGGGCATCGGGCCCAAGACCGCACAGCGTCTTGCTTTTCATTTGTTGCGCGTGGACCGCGTGCGGGCTGACTCTCTAGCGCGGGCGATCGAAGACGTCAAGGCGCGGATCGGTTACTGCGAGCGCTGTTACAACATCGCCGAGGGCTCGCTCTGCTGGATCTGCGCATCGCCGCGGCGCGATGCGTCTGTGGTGTGCGTGGTCGAGTCGGCGTTCGACGTCCTGGCCGTGGAGCGGACGGCGGAGTTCAGCGGGCTGTACTTCGTCCTGCACGGGGTCATCTCGCCCATCGACGGCATCGGGCCGGAGCAGATTCACGTGCCTCAGCTGCTGGACAGGGTGCGCGACGAGGGGGTTTCGGAGGTGATCATCGCCACCGACGCCGATATCGAGGGGGAGGCCACAGCGATGTACCTTTCGCGGGCCCTGGCGCCGCTGGGCGCCCGGGTGACCCGGCCGGCCCACGGGCTGCCGGTCGGCGGGGACCTCGAGTACGCCGACGAGCTCACGCTGGCCCGGGCCATGTCAGGCCGGAGGGCGTTCTAGGCGGTCTTTACAGGTTGCCTTGCAATCTCGGCCTGAACGCGGGTATCATTCGCAGGTTCCTCCACCGAACAGGTTTCGTGCGCCCTTCGCGAGGGTGGGAAAGCTGTCCGGCTCGGTAGGAGCCAGCACCTTGACAACTGAAGAGTGGGAAAGACTCTGAGAGTCTGAGAAGACTCAGGGCGAAGGCTCTGGGTCCTCCGTTTTAGACGGAGAGTTTGATCCTGGCTCAGGGTTAACGCTGGCGGTGCGCATAACACATGCAAGTCGAGCGAGGGTTCATTTCCCGCAAGGGAGATGAATTCCTAGCGGCGAACGGGTGAGTAACACGTGGGCAACCTTTCCTATCGCGGGGGATAACAGCGGGAAACCGCTGCTAATACCGCATGTCGTCACCGGTCGCATGGCCGGTGAAGAAAGCAGCAATGCACGATGGGGTGGGCCCGCGGCCTATCAGCTAGTCGGTGGGGTAACGGCCTACCGAGGCGATGACGGGTAGCTGGTCTGAGAGGACGACCAGCCACACGGGGACTGAGACACGGCCCCGACTCCTACGGGAGGCAGCAGTGAGGAATCTTCCGCAAT
>VBIW01000101.1 GCA_005880915.1 Chloroflexota bacterium
GACCCACGTCGGAGAGGACGAGGGCGACCTGGGTCTCGGGCACCGGCTCCACCGTGGAGAGGGGTGCATACGTGTAGCACCCCGCGAGTAGCACGGGCAGCAGCACCGAGCCCCACGAACACAGCCGCGATCGCATGCCTAGAACACGCCACCCGTGAACAGACCGTAGTTTCCTGGACCTGCGGCGTCGCGTCCGCCCTGTCCACCAACGCCGTAGAACGACTCGAGGCGCGTGTCCATCTCCTGATACGGTACCGCCCAGTTCAGTGCGGTGTACTGAGGCAGGTCACCCCACCCACGCCCGGCAAAGAACCACATCCCGTAGCCGGCGTACGCCGTCTCCATGCGGTATTCCCACTTCAGGGCGTCCCAGATGGTGCCACACTTGGCGCGCTTGTACGCGGCAGCCGGATCCGGCACACGGGGCACACACGACCGACTCCCCGCCACGTAGGTGGGGTCCATCCCGGGCACCGGCATGAGCGAATCCGTGATCACGCCCGCCAGCGCCTTCATACGTCCCTTGCCCACGCGAGACACGTCGATGAGCGCGGCGGCTGCCGCAACGTTTCCCAATCGGAGCTGGCCCTCGGCGGCATACAGCCGGATTTCCGCCGCCGTCATGACCGGATAGGCCCCGTTGCGACTCGCGTTGTTGAAGGCGCGGGAGCGGTAGAAGTCGTATTGCGAAATGCCCATCGGGTCGCCCGGTTGATCCTCGCCCGGTGGCCGGTTCCGGAAGTACGGGACGGAGTCCCACGGGATCGGACTGCGTTGCCCCGTCCCCCCGGGCCCTGGTGAGTTCGCTACCTGCGTACCGACGTCCGTGATCGGGCTGGTGCCGCGCGCTGTCCCCTGAGGGAAACGGCGGTCCGGAGTGACGACGAGGAATGGTGCGCGGCTTCCCGGTGCCGTGCTCAGCCAGTGCTCGTAGCCCTTGGAGGTGTCCGCCGCCCCCGACGTGTCGGCCATCCCGATCCAGAACTGTGACATCTGATGCCAGTTCGCGGCCCCCGTGGCGTAGTGCTGGATGACCCAGGAGATATCCCACCCGCCCGCGGGGGGCGGCAGCATGGTGATCCGCAGATCCGCCGTGATGCCGGCATTCGCATCGGCGATAATCGCGGTCCAGTTCGCGGTATCCCGCGCGGCGCGCGTGCGGCCGACATTCGCCCGGAATCGAGCCTTGTACGAGCGGCACAGCTGGACGAACTGCGCCTGGGTCAGCGCGTTCCCGTTGATCCACGTGCTCGGCAACGGGAAGCCGCTCGGATCGGCGGTGGAAATCGCGATCGCCGAGTCCAGGTACGCGAGCGCCTTGGTCATCACCGCCTGATATCCGGAGAGGGGGACCACCACGGCGGCATCGGCTTGGGGGTTGTCATGTTCCGTCAGGATCGAGGCGGAGTCATAAGCCAGCGCCAGGTTGCCGAGCGCCACACCCTGCCCGAAGCGGGCAAAAGCGCGCGCGCGCGCGTCCCGGCCGGGCGAGCCGAGCGTCATCCCGCCCAGTGCCGAGATCGCAAGAACGGCCATACGCGCGGCGCGATGCTCCACCACCCAGTCGCGGTAATTGCCCTGGTTCCCTGTCGACCCTCGCGTGTTCGCAATACCGGTCCGCGGGATGTTGCCGCGGGGACCCATCGCGAAGTTGGCAAGGCCGGAGACGTTCTCCATTCCCGCGACCTGGAGCTGCGGTTGGAGCGCGTCGTTTGCCCCCCCGTCGAGCACCGTGGCGCCGCCCAGCGTCCCCTGGTGCACGTTGGTGTAGATGTTGGACACGAACTGCTCCAGGTCGGCCGCGTTCGTGAACACTCGGCCCCGATCCGGCTGGTTGGAATTGCCGACCGCCAGCGGGTCGGTACACGCCGCCACGACCAGGACGACCAGCCCGCGCGCTACAGGACGAAGCTTTCCCATCGCCGCCTCCTAGAAGCTGGTCGTGAGCCCGATCGTGAAGCTGCGAGTGTTCGGGAACGAGAACGCGTCGACGGCGTTGATGGCTCCCGACGCGCCCTGACCGCCGCTGCTTCCGAGACTCAGCCCGGGCTGGGGGGCGAACGCCCCGATCCCGACCTCCGGATCGAAGCCGCGATAGCCGGTGATGGTGAACAGGTTACGGCCCACCACGCTGATGCCCCAATCCCCCACGCCGCCCACCCGGCCCACGTGATAGGACACCATCAGCTCGCGCAGCTTCGCATAGCTCGCGCTCTCGACGGAGTAGTTGTTCGGCATCAGCTGGTCATACAGGCCCCCGAGCCCCGAGAACCCGTCCACCGCCGGCGCGCGATAGTAGTATCCGATGGGCTTGGCCGCCTGGACCGATTTGCCGACCTGGTCCACGTCGTTGGACAGGAAGTCGAGGTGCGCCCAGTGCAGCCCCTGGTTCCAGACCTGCTGGCCGATCGACGCGTCCACCAGGGCATACAGGGTCAATCGCTTCCACTGAACGTTCTGGGTGACGGCGAAGCGGAAGTCGGGCAACGCATGGCCGAGCGCCACGACCTGGGCCGCCTGGGCGTTGTTCGGGTCGCCGCGCAGCAGGATCGGCATCCCCCAATTCATGGCGACGCCCCACGGGCCCTGCGACGCAGGAAGCTGCGTCTCCCACAGGTTGTTGGTGATGCCCATCCCGGGGTTGTTCCCGGCGCCCCCGTAAATCGTGCCGTACAGCTCGCCTTCTTTGATCTGGAACATGGAGCCGGTGCCCTGCAGGATCGTGCCCTGGAAGAACGGCGGCACGCCGAGCTTGGCGATCCACGAGCGGTTGTGGTCATACACCACGCTCATCGACCACGTCACGTCGGGGCGCTGGACCAGCGGGACGTTCAGCGACAGCTCATGCGAGATGTTGAGGAGCGTGCCGATGTTCTGCCACTGGCTGGTATAGCCGGTGCACGAGCACACCGGGACGGGGAGGATCTGGTTCTCGATCCTCGAGCGGGCGTAGGTGGCGGAGAGGCCGTACCGGCCGAACAGCTCCAGGTCCCCGCCCAGCTCCAGCTCGTGGTGCACCTCCGGCCTCAGGTTGCGGTTGCCCAGCACCGCCAGCGCGAGCACGCCGTTCGTGATCGTGAAGGTCTCGTACTGCGCCACAAACGGAGGCAACCCGCCCGCGGTGCCATACGATGCACGCAGCTTCAATTCGGTCACTTGCTGGAGCGGCCACCACGGCTCGCGCATCACGAGCCAGCTCCCCGAGGCGCGGCCGAAGGTCTGCCACCGGTTTCCCGCACCGTATAGCGAGCTGCCGTCCCGCCGGACCAGCCCCTCGAGAACGTAACGGTCCTTGAAGTCGAGACCGGCACCGGCGAACACCCCGATCCCTCTGACGCTCGTGGCTGCCGAGCCTACGGCTTGATTCGCCGTCGCATTGCCGAGGGACGTCACACCCTTGACCGCGAGCGTGTTGCCCTGGCCGACCTCGATCGTGCTGTCCCGCTGCTCGTACAAATACCGCAAGCTCAGGCGTGCCTTCAGGTCGGGGCGGAAATCGTGCCGCAGCGTCGCGTTCACGCTCGTGTTGACCGCCTCCTGTCCCGTCGAGCCTTTGAAGATCGAGCCGCCGTTCGTGGCCGGCGTGCTGGTCGTGGTGCGGAACCCCTTGTCGTTGAACTGCGTGAAGTCCACGTTGCGGCGGTCGTAGCCGACGTCCCCCTGAAGATTGAACCAGCTCGCGGGGTTGTACTGCACGGTGAGGCCGCCCACGACGCGATTGGTGACGTCGCTACGCTGGGTGTTCTGCAGCGAGTACAGCGGGTTCTCGTTCTGTGAACCCCCGCCTTGCAGGTTGGGCCTGATGTACATCCGGTGCAGCGTGTCCTGCTGCTCGACGTTGACGATCGCCGGCACGCGCGTCAGCCGGAAGAACGCCTGACCTCCCCCTTCCTGATTGAGGCCGTCCTGCGTGCTGCGGCTGTAGGTCGTGCGCAGGCCGATGTTCCACTTCGAGCCGAGGGCTTGATCGACGTTGGCGCGGAACGAGTTCCGCCGGAAGCCCTGCAGAAACCGGATCGCTCCGGGCTCGGTGATGTTGGACGCGCTGGCGTAAAAGCGGGTCGATCCGATTCCCCCCCGCATGTCGACGCTGTTGTTGGCGTACACGTGCGGATCGACCGTCTGCGCCACGGCGTTGTAGTTCGTGCCGGGCCAGGGTGCGATCTGGAACCGCTCGCGGCGTGGGTCCCCCGAATAGCCGGGCGCCGTCCCCGACAGGGTCGAGCCGGGATCGATCGGGAACCCCTTGGGGGTCGCGGCGAAGTCGCCGGGCTGGTTGTTGATGCGTGCCTGCTCGGCGGCGTAGTTGAACGTCGTCGCGCACAGGGGTTGCTGGGACACGAGCTGGCAGAACCGCGTGCCGGTCTCGTCCATCAAGAGCGGTTGAAAGTGCGCGAGGCCAAAGTCACGCTCGATATCGCTGACGCCTTCTTCGCTCCGCACCGTGAAGGTCACACCGTCGGGCGTCCCGCGGCCGCTCTTCGTCGTGATGTTGATGACGCCGTTCCCCGCGCGCGCGCCGTACAGCGAGGCGCCCGCGGCCCCCTTCACCACCTCGACGCTCTGGATGTCCTGCGGGTTGATGTCGGGGAGCGAGCCGTTGACGATGACGCCGTCCACGATGTAGAGCGGATCCTGCCCGCGGCCGGTGGCATTGATCGAGGTGGGCCCTCGCAGCAGGACCGACGGCTGCGAGCCCGGTCGCCCGCTGTTGGATACGATGTTGCCGGCGATCTTCCCCTGCAGCTGGCGCAGCGGGTCTTCGGCCGCCACCGGCATCCGCGAGGCGTCGATCCGCGTGACGCTGAACGGCACCTTGATCTGCTCCGTCGCTTCCTGCACCCCGGTCACCACGACCTCCTCGAGGAGGTTCGGGTCGATCGCGAGTGCGAAGTCCTCGGCGTGCTCTCCCGCGCGCAGGACCAGCTGGCGCACCGCAGGCTTGTGGCCGATCACGCGGACCTTCAGCGTCACCGTCTGTCCGGACACGCGCACCGCCGGAACCACAATCGTGTACGCCCCGGCGCCGTTCGTGTACACACCGACATTCAGCTCCGCGATCTGAACGGTTGCGGCAGGGAGCGCGTCGCCGCGGTCGTCGGTTACGCGACCGCGCACCACGGCCTCCTGTCCCCAGGCTTCCCCTCCCGCGCACACGAAGAGCGCGGCGGACAGCCCGACACCAGACCAATGGCCACGACGTGGCAACGTCATACGCGGAATCCTCCGATGAGCGATGAACGGCGCGGAAGCGGTGCCCGACGACGCGACGTCACCGGACAACGATGGTGCGCGACCGCAGGGGGACGAACCGTGCGGTCGGATCGAACAGCGGGTTGTACGCGCCCTGACGGCGCAGCACGAGCGTGACGGTCATGGCCGCTCGATACGGGTTGGATTGTTGCAGCGTGCGACCATCCAGCAAGTGTCGCACCGCACAAACTGCGCACGCCCTACTCCAATCGCTGTGGGAGTGACGCCACACACCCCGTACCTGGCCGTTGCGGCGACGCAACAAGTGCGCAGCTTACAAGTGCGCAGCTTATATGTTGGGGTCGATAGCACTTGGCGCTCGTCGGAAGGACACTCTTGCGGCTCGGTGGGGTGCTAGCGCTCTTCTGGTTCGCTGCGGTACGGTCCGTTCCCGCGGTCGGGCAACATCCGACCGGGGCCATCGTCGGACGGCTCGTTGATCACGAGTCCCGGCAGCCTGTGGGCGGCGCCCGGATCGGGTTGCTCGGTATCGGCAACGAGCTCGAGTCGGACAGCTCGGGCCGGTTCAGCCACACCGGCCTCGCCTCGGGGACCTACGTCCTGCAGGTGCGGGCGATTGGCTATTCACCCGCGTCGTGGATCGTGGAGGTCGGCGCTGGCGAGGTACACTCCGAGGTATTCGAGCTGCAACGGCTCCCCTACGTGTTGGACCCGCTCGTGGTCGAGCGCCGGCCGAGCTTCAGTCAGCAGGGCCGCGCCGAGTTCCAGCGACGCCGCGCGGCCGGCCGCGGCTATTTCGTGACGGAAGAAGAGATCAAGCGCGAGAGCCCGCGGTCACTGGCGGACCTGTTGCGGCACGTGCCGGGCGTGCGCTTGCAATGTCGCGGGTCGATGGCGGGGTGCACGGTACACATGGCCCGCGCCCCGCGCGAGTGCCGGCCTGATTTTGTGGTGGACGGCTTCGAAGCTTCCAACGCCACCAGCCTCGACATGCCGACCATCGGCATTATCGGCATCGAGGTCTACCGCACCCTCTCCGAGACGCCGCTGCAATTCCTTCGCGCCGACAATCAGTGCGGCACGGTGGTCATCTGGACCCAGTCCGGCCAGCGGTGATCAGGGCCCTAGCCGAACGCTACTTGGAGAAATCCACCTTCGGCGCTTGCGCCGCCCCCGGCGTCTCCAGCTCGAAGTACGGGCGCGGCCCCTTGCCGAGCAGCTTCGCCGTCAGCACCTGGGGAAACCGCCGGATGTAGGCGTTGTACCGGTTCACGGCTTCGTTGTAGTCCTGCCGCGCGACGGCGATACGATTCTCCGTCCCCTCGAGCTGATCCTGCAAGGCGCGGAAGTTCTCGTTCGACTTGAGCTGCGGGTAGTTCTCGGCGATGGCGAGCAGGCGGCCGAGCGGGGCCGTGAGCTGGGCGTTCGCCTGCGCCATCTGCTGCAGATCGCCGCTCTGCACGGCTCCCGCGAGCTTGGCTCGCGCCTCCGACACCTCGGTAAAGACCGTTTGTTCCTGCTTCGCATACGCCTTGACGGTCTCGACCAGGTTGGGGATGAGATCGGCGCGCCGCTGCAGCTGCACCTTGATCTGCGAGGCCGCGGCGTTCACCTGCTCGTCGTAGGTCTGAATCGTGTTGTAGCCGCAGCCCGCCGCGAACACCAGGCCGACGATGGGGACGAAGCGTTTGAGCGCGTGCACGGGTGTCATCCTCTTTTTATTCGAGACGGTTCACATAGTCGGCGGTGCGCGTCACCGCCGCAAGATACGCCGCCCTGAGCGGATCGTGTTTCCCGAGTCGCGGCATCGGGCCGCCCATGGCGTGCCCGACCAGCGGCGCGAGTCCCTCGGCCGAAAATCCTATCAACGCCGCCGCACTCCGTACCAGCTCGGCGGGCGACGCGGGCACCGGCCGGCCGGCGAAGCGCAGCACCGCGCGGAGCATGGTGAAAAAGCCGCCGACGCTCCCTACGACGACCGGGGCGAGCCGTTTCGGGTCCTCATGCAGCGCCGCGTACGCCTGGCGCAGCCGAACCAGCTTGCCCATCAGCTCGTGCTCGAGCTGGCGCCGCAAGTGGCCGCGCTCCACCTGGATGCCGGGCCATGGGTCGCGGCCCACGAGCAACCGGTGCGCATCCCGCATGTCCTCGTATTCGATCGGGAAGGCGTCCGCCGAGTCCCGCCACTCCCGGTCGGTCAAGATGAGCGGTGCGGGCTGGCCCGCGCGCGTCCAGCCACGCAACGCGGGGGCGAGCGCCTCGAACAGGGACTCGTCCGCCGCATCGCAGATGAGCAGCGTGTTCACGTCAGAGCGGTCCGGGACGTGTGTTCCGCGCGCCCAGGATCCGTAGAGTAGCAGCGAGACGAGACGCTCACCCAGCGCGCCAGCGACCTCCGCGGCAAATTGCTCGACCGTCAGGTTCGAGGCCATACGTCCTCACCCCCTTTCCCCCTCTCCCTCCGGGAGAGGGGGGACGACACGTCCTTTTTCGTTCCCCCTCTCCGGAACGGAAAGGGGGACAGGGGGTGAGGACCGAAGGGAGAGGGGATCAAAGGGGTGAGGCCTAGAAGCGCCCTCCCGCTCCGCCACCGGAGAACCCGCCCCCACCCCCGAACCCGCCGAAGCCCCCGCCACCTCCGCCGAACCCACCACCGCCGCTCCAACCGCGACCCCCACCGCCCAACCCACCGAACCGCAGCGGCAGCAGGAGAATGCGCCCGCGGCTCAAGACAATCAACACGATCACAGCGACGATGATCCAGCCGATCGGGATCGGGAACGGCGCAGGCTCGCCGGTCGTGTCCGGCGCTGATGTGCCGATGAGCGTCACCCCGAACTCCTGAGCGAACGCCAGTGCGATCAGGTCGACGCCGTGCGCCAGCCCCGCCCCGTATTCCTGCCGCGCGAGGTAGGGCGTCATGGCGTCTCGAATCCGGCCCACGCGCGCATCCGTGAGGAACCCCTCGGCGCCGCGACCGGTGGCGATGAAGATCTGACCCGTGCCCGGGCGGTGATTCTTCTGCGCCCCAGCGCCGACCGATCTCGAGCGCCATGTCTGCCGCCGGCCGGTCGCCGATATCGGAGAGCGTCACCACGGCGATCTCGCCGCGCGTCTTTTCTCGCACCTCGGCGATGAGTGATTCCATGTGCGAGATCGACTGCGCGTCGAGCACACCCGCGAAGTCGTTGACGTAGCCCCGCGGAGGTGGGACCGCGATCTGCAACAAGGCGCAGCACAGGGTGACGAGCATGGCCGGCTCGAATCTTACGTGATCGTGGCCCCGCTTGCTTCGCCCGGCTTGACGAACTGCTTGACAGCGCTCCCTCGGGCAAGCCATGATGCTTGCGGGAGGTCTACATGGGCGTGCCCAGCCGCAATTGGCCGGCGTTGATGCCGCTGCTCTCGCTCTGCGCGGCGTGCCTCCATCCCCACGGGACGTCCCAGGCAGTGGGCGATGACGGTGATCGCATTCTCATCACGGAAGAACGGATCGCGCGCTCAGGGGCCCTGAACGCCTGGGAGGCGCTGAAGCGCCTCGCGCCGCAGTTCCGTTACGGCGAGAAACGGGACGGCCGTCCGACGAGCCTGGAGCGACGCGGCCGCTCGAGCATCCTGCTCGACGACGCGCCCCGCGTGTTCGTGGACGGCGCGGATGTCGTGGACTTCCGCTCGCTCACGCAGATTCCCGCCAGCACGATCCTTTCGATCGAGATCCTGGGCGGCATCGAGGGAACGACCTACTACGGCTCGAATGCGGTGAGCGGCGTCATCCTGATCCGCACGAAGAACGGGTCCTGAGGGTCGGGGGCCCCAGGACGCAGCGCGCGGGGGGACCGGTCCCGATCCCCCACATCGCCGACCGGCACCGAGCCGACCTCAGGGCAGCCGATCGAGGCATTGCTGGAAATTCGGGTTGTTCAGCTCGTCAATCGGCACCGGGTAGTTGACGGCGGTCCCGTATTGCAGCCCGCTCTTGAAGTACGGGCCCGTGGGGAAGACTTGATTGTCGGGACGGGCGTACTGCCGTTCCAGCCGCCGCAGGTCGCTCAAGCGATGGCTCGTGAGCCAGAGCCAGCGCGCGCGCTCCGAGAACAGCATGTCGGTGGCGGCCGCGAGCCCGGCAGGAGCCGCGAGCGGCGTCAACGCTGGAATGGGGGCGCCGGCGTTGAGGAAGTACGCGGGGGGAGACGCGCGTAACGCGTTGAGCTGCCTCAGCATTCCTGCCAGGTCACCACGCTGCAGGGAGTCCTCGGCGCTGATGAGCCGCGCTTCGGCCCCCGTGGCGAGCGTGACCGACGCCTTCTCGTCCATGTAGCGGCTTTGATTGTACTGCGGGGTCACGTTGTCGAATCCGGTTTCCGGTTTCGGTCCCGTGCTGGAGGTGAGGACTCGGCGGAACACGGGTGTTCGCGGATCCGCCACGGTGCGCCAGGGCAACCCCACTAGACCCTCCGCTGAGTCAGGGACGCCATAGCGCTTGAACTTGAACATGCCGTTGTAAACGCCGTTGTTTTGCCGCGTCGTGTTCAGGTCGTGCTGGATGAGATAGTTGAACGTCGCCGTCACGTTGGCCACGGCGGCGTCCGCTGCGGCGAGCGAGTCCCTACTCAGATCCATGAGCGCCCGCGCTTTGCCGACGCTCCCAAAGTCCATCCACCGCTTCCGCGTGGCCACTTTCGGCGCGCGAATCCTTGCGCTATCCCCGCTGGTATCCAGCGCCGCCGCGGAGGCGATCGCCTGGTTGAAGCGGTTGATCGCCGTGTCCAGCATCTGCGGCGTCGTGAGCGGTCCGCCGTAGTTGAAAGAGCCGTCCGGACTGATCGTGCTGAACGGCACGCCGGAGCAGTAGTTCTCAGCGAAGAAAACATACGTGAAGCCGGCCAGGCTCAGCATCTCCGATAACCCGGCGTTCACGGTGGTATCGGCGAACCGGCGGAATTTTTGGGCGGCGACCTCGGCCGATCGGCGCGCCTTGTGCAGGTTGCGGAAGACCGTCTGCAGCGTCCCGCTCTCGATCTGCGGCTGCCGCGCGTCCGCCAAGATGCGATCGGGGAAGGTCTCGGTGTTGATGAGCTCGTCCGCCAGCATGCCGCCGAGCAGGATCTGTCCTTCCGTCGTGCCGCCCGAGCCCTGCGCGCCGGAGCCGCTGTAGGCGATGGCGAAGTCCCCGATGGCGCCGGCGCGGATCGTGGATAGGGCAGCTGGGTCGTCCAGGCTCGAGGGGAAGACGACGTCGGGGTTGGAGACGTCGAGAATATGGCACGCGGCGGTCAGGGCCGTGGCCAGGATCAGCGCCGGCCCCATGACGGCCAAGCGCGGACCCTGCCCGTGGGAAGAGTCGGTGCGATAGACAAGGGGAATCATCGTGTCGGGCCCCCGCCGTTCAGAAAGTGACGTTGATGCGGCCGATGAAGTAGCGCACCGGCGGCTGCGTCAGAAAGTCCGCCGTGGTGAAGTTGTTCTGGCCCGCTTCGTTGAGCTCGGGGTCCACGCCCTTGTAGCTGGTCCACGTCGCGAGGTTGCGGCCCGCGACGCTGACACTGAGGGCGGAGGCGCCGAACTTTCGAGCCCACGCGTCGGGGGCCGAGTAGGTGATCGATACCTCACGCAGCTTGGTGAAACCGCCGTCCTCGACGTAGCCGGCGGAGGTGTTCTTGAGGTTTGCGGCAGCCGCCGCCTGATCGGCCAACGATGCGGTCTTGTCGTTCCGGGCGCGACAGTTGTTGCGCGGCGGCAGACACCGGAACTCCTCTGTAAAGTTCAACTGCTTGTTACCGTACCGGCCATCGAGCAGGGCGTATAGCCGGACGTGCCGCAGGATCGTTACGTCGGCCGACACCGTCGCGCCGTGATCGGGGTACGGCTGCCCGAGGAACTGCGGCGCCGACCCGAGCGTCACCTCGCTCGTGTCGATCACACCGTCCCGGTTCCGGTCGGCGTACGTGTAAGGCACCAAGAAATAGCTCCCGAGCGCATAGCCCGGCTGATGCCGTTGCGAAAAGCCGCCCAGGCCAAAGATGATCGCCTTAATGGTCGTATCGTTGAAGGTGACCAGCCGGTTGCGGTTGCCCCAAGCTGTCGCGTTCAGGCTCACGCTGAGCGACGGCCGATCGATCACGCGGACGGCGGCCGTGATCTCGACGCCCTTGTTGCTGACCTCACCGATGTTCGCAAAGGTCGTGTCGCTCGAGCCCAGGGACGGTGCCAACTTGCGTGCCACGAGGGCGTCACGAGACGCCTTGTCATAGTAGGCGAAGTCCACGTGCACCACCTGACGGAACGCGTCCGCTTCGAAGCCGATCTCCACTTCCCGCGTTCGCTCGGGCTTCAGGCCCTGATTACCGAGATTCCCGATCGTGATCCCGGGGACGTCCGCCGAGCCCACCAGCACGGGGGTCGCATTGTAGAAGTCCAGCGCCGCCAGAGGCCCCGGGTGGACCCCGGACTGTCCCCAGGCAGCGCGCAACCGCAGCGTATTGAGGGCGCCGGTTTGGGGGAAAAACGGCTCCTCGGAGATCACCCAGGACGCCGACACTTTGGGGTAGATGATGTCGCCGAACTTGGCGCCGAACGCCGAGTTCCGGTCGTTGCGGAGGGCGCCAGCCAGGAAGAGGCGGTTCCGGATGCCCACCCGTTCCTCCACGAACTTGCCGAAGGTGACGAACGACTGGGTCGTTTCGCTGTCGAATGGCACCACGCCGCCGGTCAAGGACCCGGTTCCGGCGGCCAGCCCGAGAGTCCGATTCGCGACCACACCGTGGAACACGTTCTTGAAGTACTGCGCCCCGGCCGTCGTGGTCGACGTCACGGTCGGCGTCAGGACGAACGACGCCGTCGCGTCCACAGTGCCGGTCCAGTTGTAGAGCTGGAACGGGTTCGCCGAGCGCTGCCCCGCGTTCAACGAGCCGCTGAAGGCGGCGGGAATAGCGCCGGTCGGGAATGTTTTCTCGTCGAACCGGCTCGTGAAGTCGACACCGGCTACCCCGTGCACAACCAGCCACTCCCACGGACGAAAGTTCGTCTGAAAGGTCCCGGTAAAGCGGTCGATCGTCTGGAAGGTGAGAATCGAGAAGCTTTGCGCCGGCGTGAGGAAACCATACCCCTGATTGATCGTGTCCGCCCGGCCAAGGAACGCGCTCGAGACCACGCCGAGCGAAT
>VBIW01000102.1 GCA_005880915.1 Chloroflexota bacterium
ACCGCGAACTCGACCGCGGCCGAGCCGCTGCGCCGCCTCGCGAAGACGAAGACTGTGCCGAGCAAGGCCGAGGCCGCGCGGCGCTTCCTGGTGTCCGAGTCATGTGGGTTCAAGATGTTCGATTTCACTGTTGTCTTGCTTTCTCTCGTGCTCGGAGGACGAGCTCCACGGCCGATGGACCTCGCGGGGGACGTCGACGACCTCTTAAAACAGGTCATGACCTGTCTGTCCTCGTGCCGTGGAGCGCGTACCACCCTTCGATCTCGCTTACAGGGACGACACGACGCTCTGGAACGCGCCGCTGACGTCCTTGCCCAGCGTCGTGATGACGACAACGCAGATGGCGATGATCAGAGCGACCAGGACGCCGTACTCGACGGCTGCCTGGCCCTCTTCCCGATCCCACAGCCCGCGAGCCCGCATCAGGATCTCGATGAAACGGTCCTGCATGAACGCACCTCCCTTCGAAGTGACGGATGGACGGGCCCCATTACTTACTGGCATCAACGCGCCGACGAAACGACCACGCGGGCGGTCTTGCATCGCCGCTTCGGGTGGTCCGCTAGAGCGATGTGACGGCGCTGTTGAACAAGCCGCTGACGTCGGTGCCGAGGGTCCCGATGATTCCCACGCAGACGGCGATGATCAGCGCGGCGAGGATCCCGTACTCGACGGCCGCCTGGCCCTCTTGCTGTTCACGCAGCTCCCGAGCGCGTATCGCGATCGCCACGAGAAGTGCCTGCATCGGTCCTGTCCTCCCTTCGGCAGTCCGTCGATTGCAGCACCACTTCTACTGCCGCTGACGGCGTCGCGAAACGGCCGCGCGGGCGGTCTTGTATCGCCGCTTCGGGTGGTTCGCCGGCCGGGGCGTCTACGCGCCGCGCAGGCGTAGGAGCACCGAGATCCGGCTGTCGCGGTAGAGGACCCGGACGCCGCGCTGCGCGAGCAGAGCACGCTCGTTCGGCCGTTCGACTGGCAACGCGAGGACGACGATGCGGGCACCCTTCGCGGCGCTTGCCCACTGCGGGCCGATCTGGCTGCGCCACCTGAAGATCGCGGCCAGCTGTGCCTTCGAGAGCAGCTCGAAGCGGACGTCGTACGCGACCCGTCCCGCGAGCGCGGGGCGAACCAGCAGCAGCCAGTCCGCGTACTGCTCGTTCGCGTAGATCCGGGCCGAAGGATCCGCCCTTGCCGCGCTTGCGACAGCCGTGGCCGCACCGGTAGGCCACTGCTCGAGGTACGAGCTCTCGGGCTTCAGCGCCGAAGCCGCGACGACGATGCCGGCGATGACAGCCAGACGATGTTTCGCTGGGCGACGAACGCGAGCGCCAGAAGCAGCAGCAGCGCCAGCTGCTCGAAGGCGGTGAAGCGTCGCCGGTTACGGCCGAGCAGCCAGAGCGCACCGCCGGCCAACAGGTAGAGAGGCAAGAGCTCGAGCGTCAGCGTCGGCGCACGCCATTCCGAGAGGATGTCCTTGAACGACGAGTTGAACAGCGTCGAACGGTAGTAGCCGAGCGTGCCGGCGAACCAGGGCGTCGCGATGAGGCTGAAGGCGCTGCCTGCGACCAGCAGCCCACCCCGCACGAGCGCGCGCGACGAGCGGTCGCCTCGAAGCATCACGAGTGCGCCGTGGAGCGCCACGAGCAGCGCCCCGAGCACCACGGAACCGTGGACGTTCGCCCAGAGCGCCAGCAGCGGAAGCACGAGAAACACACGCCGTGACGGCCGACGCACGTCGTCCAGAAGGAGGAGCAGGACGAGCGCGAAGAGGGGATACGCGAAGCTCTGCGTGCGCGCGTGCCCGGCCGCGAGGGCGAGCAGGTAGACGACGACGATCGCGGTCCACGCGACTGCGCGCGGGCTCGCTCCACGGCGGCGGGCCGCGACGACCACGAGCGCCAGCGCGAGGACGACAAGGGCCAGATGACTGAGTGCGAACAGCTTGATCCCGCCGACGCTGTAGAGCCCGTACGAGGCCGCCTGCGCGATCCACTGCTGGTCGATCCAGTGTTTGCCCACCGTCCAGTACGTCAGCGTGTCGCTGCCGGGAAGGCCATGCCGCACCACTTGGCGACCGCCCACCAGCGCGAACCACGCGTCCTGGGCCACGCGGAGCGGAAGCCGGTATGCGACGCTCGCCGCGTAGGCGCTGACGACGCCGACGACGAGGCCTTCACGCTCGAGCAGCGCCGACAGGCGCGGCCTCGCGATCGCGCGCGGAACGGCGACATCGGTCGACGCCATGCCGACGACTCTAGGCGCGGGCTCCCGCCGGGACGCCGCCCGTTCGGGTAGGTCCCGCCGCCCGAGCCTGGGCGGTCTTGAGTCGACGGCCGCCGGCCCGCGCCCGGCGCACCGGGGTTGACACCGGGCCGCGGCGACCTACAACGAGAAGGGGCAGGCATCGACCTCGTGGGGAGGGCGACATCACGAACTGTGGCGACAGGCCGTCGAACGGCGGTCGGAACAAAGCGAGGCCATGCATCGAACCGGCCGGGTCCTGCAGAGATTTCCTGCAAGAACCACCCGGCCTGGCGATACCGGTCCGCCCATGTGGCCCTTTTGTCTGCCGCGGCAGGCGAATAGAAAGGTGATCGTGCTCGCACATCTGCATTCCTCGCGGGAGGCGGCCGACGGTTAGCCGGCTGCGGCTCCAGACCCTCAGGGGTCGGCCCTACCCGCCGGCTAGAGGAGCAGACGAGCAGCGGGACTTCGGTAAGGCAGTTCTCAGGAAGGGGAGAGCAATGCGTAAGTTCTTTACGAAGAAGCGGATCGTCGTACTGACGATCTCCGCGGTCACGATCGGCATCACTGCCGGCGGTTATGCGTACTTCTCCAGCACCGGTACGGGCAGCGGCTCGGGCAAGGTCGGAACGTCGACAACCTGGGCTGTTACGACGGACGCCTATACCGGCGGTCCATTGACGCCTGGTGGAACGACTGAGTCAGTCGCCTACCACGTCAAGAACAACAGCACGGGCTACCAGAACCTCAATGAAGTTGACATCTCCGTAGCGAATAGCAATGGGACGGCGTGGACGGCGGTTACCGGCTGCTCGGCGAGCGACTTCAATCTCGACGCGGCTGGAGCCGGTACGACGGACGCGGACCTCCCGAACGTGGACCTCGCTCCGGGAGCCACTTACGACGGCACTGTCACGCTGGCAATGGTCGACAGCGGCTCCAATCAGGACGGTTGCAAGAACGCGACCGTGCCGCTGTATCTGTCTGCGAGCTAGAGCAAGCAAACGTGGAGGGGCGGTTTCGACCGCCCCTCCACTGCACGACTACAAACGACGAATGGAAGGGCGAGTGATCTGAGAAGTGGGTGTTAGGGGCTTGAGGAGTGCAGTGAGGAGCGCCAGGCGGAGGCCGCTGGTGGCGTTGCTCGTTGTCTTTTCCTTGAGTGCGCTGGGCGTATGGGTCTCGGGGGCGCTGGCCGCGCCGGCGCCCCCGGCACCGTCGCTGTCGGAGAGCCCGAACACGTCGCCGACGAACTCGACGAGCATCACGTTCACGTTCTCGGACACGCAGTCGGGAGTGACGTTCCAGTGCTCGCTCGACAATGCCGCGTTCAGCGCGTGTACAAGCCCGAAGGCGTACAGCGCCTTGGCGCAGGGCTCCCACGGCTTCCAGGTCCAGGCGGTTGCCGGCGGGAAGGCGAGCAGCTCGACCTCCTATTCCTGGGTCGTGGACACGACGCCGCCGACGATGTCGTCGATCGCGACCGCGGACGCCAACCCGACCAAGGCGAGCTCGCTGCACTGGACGGTGACGTTCAGCGAGCCGGTGTCGGGGGTAGCGGCGAACGGCGGCAACTTCGGCCTGGTGACGAGCGGCACTGGCGGAACGGCACCCGCGGTGACGGGGGCGGCAGCCTCGGGCTCCGTGCCCACCGCGACCTGGACGGTCACGGCGTCGACCACGGGAGCGACCGGCACCAACTCCGGCTCGATCGGGCTCAATCTGACCTCGAAGGGCTCGGTCAAGGACGCGGCCGGGAACGCGTTGGGCGGGACAGTGCCGGTGACGGGGCAGGCGTACACCTTCGACACCACCGCGCCGACGGTGAGCTCGATCCTGCGCGCGAACCCGTCGCCGACGAACGCGTCCTCGGTGTCCTGGACGGTCACGTTCAGCGAGAAGGTGAACGGCGTCGCGAAAGGCAACTTCTCACTCGCTTGGCAGTCGGGATTGACCGGAACGCCGTCGGTAACCGGAGTATCCGGGTCGGGAACGACGTGGACGGTCACGGCCTCGACAGGATCTGGGACGCCCCTCGACGGGTCGGCGGTG
Organism: Chloroflexota bacterium; assembly: GCA_005880915.1. Taxonomy (GTDB): domain Bacteria; phylum Chloroflexota; class Dormibacteria; order Dormibacterales; family Dormibacteraceae; genus 40CM-4-65-16. The sequence goes on from VBIW01000102.1 coordinate 4,297, forward strand.
TGGTTGCAGCTCAATCTGAGTAGCCCCGCCGGGATCACGGATCCGGCCGGCAACACACTTGCGAACTCGCTCAACGGCTCGAGCGCCCAATACCTGATCGACAAGTTCACACCGGCGCCGGTGTTCACCTCGACTCCTCCGGATCCGAGCTACGACGCCACTTCCACGTTCGTCTGGACGGAACAAGAACCAGGCGACACGTTCCTGTGCAGCGAGGAGAACGGGCCGTACAACATTCCCTGCGCCTCCCCGTTCACCTACTCGATCGGGACAGGAAACAACGGCCAGCATCAGTTTGGCGTGGAGGCACTCGACAGCCTCGGGAACGTGTCCTCGGGAACCACCTACACGTGGAAGGTGCAGAAGGGCTCGATCCAGGACTTCACCATCAGCGGCAACGTGAGCGGCTTGCTCTATCCGGGTGGCGCCACGCGGACTGTTGCCCTGACGCTGACCAATCCGAACAGCGTCACGATCTACGTCACCGCCCTCTCGGTCAGCATCGACGCCACCAGCCTGCCCGGAGGCTGTTCCAGCTCCTGGTTCCAGGTCAACCCCTCGAATGTCTCGAGCGCGACGCCCGTCACGATTCCTGCTAACGGATCGGTGACCTTGCCCGCCCAGGGCGTCACCGCGCCGACCATCCAGATGACCGACAGCGGGAACCAGAACGCTTGTAAGAACGCCACCTTCAACCTCAGCTACAGCGGGAGCGCCCACTCGTGAGCATCACGAGCGCCCTCCGCCTCCTGCTCCAGCTGCCCGGCATCCGGCACCTGCGGTCATTCCGTGCGCGCTACCGACGTTTGTCGATTCTGCTCGCTGCCGCCGCGGTCGCGCTCGGCATCGGGATCGGCGTCTACGCCTACTTCACCTCGCACGGAACAGCCAACGCGAGCGCCAGCGTCGGCAGCTTGAGCGCGCCCATCATCACCGACGGGACGCCGGGGGCGGGCACCGTCGACCTCACCTGGTCGGCGATCACGCCGCCCGTGGCCGACACCGTTACGTACTCGGTCAGCCGCAACGGCGGGGACGCTGCTGGGAACTGCCCCACCGCCTCGTCGCCGACAACAGTCCTCACTTGCACGGACACCGGCCTCACGGCCGGCACCTACCACTACACGGTCACGGCTCACTGGCGAACCTGGACGGCGCCCAGCGGCACGCAGGACGTCACCGTCGCTTCAGGTCCGGTCGACCACTACAAGCTCCAAGCGTCGACCACTACGCCCACGGCGGGAAGCGGCGACAACCTCACGATCACCGCCCAGGACGCGAGCAACCACACGGTCACGGCCTATACCGGCGACAAGAGCCTCACCTTCACAGGCGCCGGCACGATCGGATCGTTCCATCCGACGGTCACCGACAAAAACGGCGCCGCCGTCAACTTCGGTACCGCCGAGACGGTCACCTTCTCGAGCGGCGTCGCCACCGTCTCCTCCGGCAGCAACGGCGTGATGACCATGTACAAGGCCGAGAGCCCGACGATCACTGTCAGCGACGGCACGACCAGCGGCACGCTGAACGTGACGGTCAGCGCGGCCTCGGCGGCGAGCCTGACGCTCGCAGCTGCGACGACGACGCCGACCGCTGGGCAGGGCGACAACCTCACGATCACGGCCAAGGACACCTACGGGAATACGGCCACGAGCTACAGCGGCGACAAGGGACTGACGTTCGCCGGCGCAAGCACCATCGGTTCCTTCCACCCGACGGTGACCGACAAGAACGGCAGCGCCGTCAATTTCGGGACCTCGACCACGATCACGTTCTCGAGCGGAGTGGCGTCTGTCTCCTCCGGCGCCAACGGTGTGATGACTCTCTACAAGGCCGAGGGCCCGACCATCACAGTCGGCGACGGCTCGATCTCGAACAGCGGACTCCCGGTTACGGTCGGCGCGGCGTCGGCGGCGAGTCTGACGCTCGCGGCTGCCACGACCACGCCGACCGCAGGCGTCGGAAACAACCTGACTGTCACCGCCAAGGACGCGTACGGGAACACCGCCACGAGCTACACCAGCACACAGAACCTCACCTTCGGCGGCGCGGGCAACGCGCCCGACGGCACGCACCCGACCGTGACGAACAGCTCAGGGACCGCGATCAACTTCGGCTCTTCGACCGCGATTACGTTCTCGAGCGGCGTCGCGACCGTCTCCAGCTCGAGCAACGGGGTGATGAAGCTGTTCAAGGCTGAGAGCCCGAGCATCACGGTCACGGACGGGTCGATCTCGAACAGCGGCTTGCTGGTCACCGTCTCGCCAGGTACTGCGGCGAGCCTTCTCCTCCAGGCGGCATCGACGACACCCACAGCCGGGACCGCCGACAACTTGACGATCACCGCCAAGGACACTTGGCAGAACACCGCCACCGGCTACACGGGCGACCACGGCCTCACATTCAGCGGCGCGAGC
>VBIW01000224.1 GCA_005880915.1 Chloroflexota bacterium
CCTGGCGCGCAGCCGTCAGACCCGGGTGAGCGACGCCCGCCAGGCGGACACGCCCTGGGGGTCGATGGTGACCTCCAGCGTGGCGGCGTCGATGGCGTCGACGCGCCATCCGTCGGCGAAGCTCGCCCGGATCTCGTCCTGGGTGACCCGGCGCGGCCCCCAGTCGCCGGGCTGCCGCTCGCTGAAGCAGAGCATGTGGTAGCGGCCGCCGCCGCGGGTCGCCGCGCCGAGGCTGCCGACGTATGCCGCGCGGTGCTCGTCGTCGAAGATGTGGAACAGCCCGCAGTCGAGCACGGTGTCGAACTGCTCGCCGAGCGAGCCCAGGTCGAGCGCGTCTGCGCCCAGGAACCGCGCCTGGAGTCCGCGCTCGTGGGCCTTGCGTTCGGCGATGGCGATCGCCGTCGGGGCGGTGTCGACGCCGGTCGCGTCGAGGCCCAGGCCGGCCGCCATCAGGGTGTGCTCGCCGGTGCCGCAGCCGGCGTCGAGGACGCGACCGTGCAGCGCGCCCGAGCGGGCCAGCTCCAGGAACGCCGGCTGGGGCCGGCCGATGTCCCAGGGTGGCGTCTCCGCGTACATCGCGTCGAACTCGTGGACGCTGCGTCCCACGGCGCTGGGCAGGTCGGGCGGTCCGGGCTGGGTCACGTCGCATGTGGTACCACGCTCGCCACCGGGCGCGGACGGCGGAGGGGGCGTCGGCGCGCCGTCGCGCCGCCGCGTGTTTCTAGCCGGTCAGCTCGGTGGGCTCGACCAGCAGGTGACCGGACTGCCGTCGAGGGCGACGACGATGTCGCCGCGACGGGCTGCGGCGCGGTCGGCGGGGCTGCCGGGCACCACCTCGACCACCTCGAGGCCGCGGTCGCGGCCGGCGAAGCGGGCGGCGCGGGCGGGCAGCGGCCTCGTCCCGCCGGCGATGCCCAGGTAGGCGCGGCGCACCCGTCCCTCGGCGATCAGCGCGCCGAGGATGCGCTCGGTGGTGGCGTTGATCGGAACGGCGAGCCCTAGCCCGACCCCGGCGACCGCGGTGTTGACCCCGACCAGCCGGCCCTGGCTGTCGCACAGGGCGCCGCCGGAGTTGCCGGGGTTGAGCGCCGCGTCGGTCTGGACCACGTCCTCGACGACCCGGCTGAGCGAGCCGGCGCGGGTGGTCAGGGAGCGGCCCAGGGCGCTGACCACGCCGGCGGTGACGCTGCCGTCGAAGCCCATCGGGTTGCCCACGGCGACCACCAGCTGGCCGATGCGCAGCCGGTCGGCGTCGCCGCGGGTGATCGCGGGCAGGCCGGTGGCATGCACTCGGATCACGGCGAGGTCGCTGAGCGGGTCGGCGCCGACCACCTCGAAGGGGGCTGCGCTGCCCCGGGTGAAGGCGGCCTCGCCGCCGCCGGCCCCGGCGACGACGTGCGCCGAGGTCAGCAGGTAGCCGTCGGGGCTGATCACCACCGCTGAGCCGCTTCCCCCGGTGCGGCGGCCGTCGCGGCCACGACCGTGGACGCGCAGGCTGGCCACCGACGGGATCACCGTGTCGGCGACCGAGACGACGATCGCGGAGTAGGCGTCGAGGGCCTCGGCCTCGGCGCCCCGGCCGGCTCCGGGGCCGACCGGGTCGGGAAAGGCTGCCATGGCGGTGACTACGCCTCCGGGCCCTGACCTCGAGCCTGCTCGACCGCGGTGAGCGCGTCGCGCAGGCTCTGGATCCACTCCGCCTGGTGGCGGCCGACCAGGCGCACGCACCAGGCCAGCGCCTCGCTGCGGCTGCGGGCGACACCGGCGTCGATCAGGGTGTCGAGCACCGCCCGATCCTGCATCCGCAGCCGGGTCATCACCGGCAGGCCGAGGGTGGTGAAGGCCGCCGCCTCGCCGCCGCAGGCGGCTGCCGCCGGCGATCCGGGAGCGGCGGGCGGTGGCGCGGTCGGCGTCGGAGGCGCCGGCGCCGAGGTCGACGTCGGGGAGGGTGCCGAAGACCAGGATCTCGTCGTTGTCGAGGCTGACCCGGGGCGGCGCGGTGAACCAGCCGTCGGGGATCCGGCCGGCGAACCAGGCGCCGGCCTCGCTGCTGGAGAGGGTGGGAGGAGCTTGCTGAGATTTCATAATTACATCATTACTCAGCAAGGCTGAGGGGCGCAACCTCGGCGTGGCCGGTCGGATTCGATCCCGTCCCGGCGCCGGGGCGGGGCTACACTTCGAGCATGGGCCTGATCAAGCCGACCCCCCAGCCGCCGGTGCCCGGCGAGCGCGTCGTCGGCGGCCTCCACGTCGTCGCCCAGGGCGTCATCGGCCTGACCGTGCTGGCCATGCTCGGCATCCTCTGGGGCTGGCTGATGTCGCTGCTCGCCCGCCACCTCGGCCAGGGCGTGCCCGCGGCCCTGGAGGTCTGCGTCCTGGTCCTGATGGGCGCGCTGGCGGTGTCGACGCTGACCTTCGGGATCTGGGCCATCCTCCAGAACCCGTGGTTCAAGGAGCGCGCCCGCCAACGGGCCCGCTGAGGCCTCAGCTCGGCTCCAGCTCCAGGCTCGCCGAGTTCATGCAGTAGCGCTGCCCGGTCGGCCGCGGCCCGTCGTCGAAGACGTGGCCGAGGTGACCGCCGCAGCGGGCGCAGACCACCTCGGTGCGGACCATCCCGTGACTGGCGTCGGGGATCAGCCGCACCGCGTCGCCGGTCACCGGCTCGGTGAAGCTGGGCCAGCCGGTGCCGGAGTCGAACTTGGTGTCGGAGGCGAAGAGCTCGGCGCCGCAGCCGGCGCAGTGGTAGGTGCCGTCGTCGTGCACGTTCCAGTAGCGGCCGCTGAAGGCGCGCTCGGTGCCCTTCTCGCGGAGCACCTGGTACTGCTCCGGGGTCAAGCGGCTGCGCCACTCCTGCTCGGTGCTGGGAAGGGTGTCGTCCATCGGTGTTCTCCTCACCATGCGTAGGCCTTCGGCGCCGGCGCGCCCGGCCCGGGAAAGATGTCGTCGATGCGCTTCAGCACGTCGTCGTCGAGGCGGATCTCGGGGGCGCGCAGGCCGCCCTTGAGCTGGTCGAGGGTGCGCGGCCCGAGGATCGGCGCGGTCACCGCCGGCTGGTGGAGCAGCCAGGCGATGCCGACGTCGGCGGGCTGCTCGCCGAGCTCCTCGCAGAGCGCCTCCCAGCGCTCGATCCGGCCGCGGTGGCGCTCCAGCAGGTTGCGGGTCATGTCCGACGCGCTGCGGCCCTCCCGCTCCTTGCGCAGGATGCCGCCGAGGACGCCGCGCATCAGCGGTGACAACGGGATGACGCCCAGGCCGTATGCCTGGCACGCGGGCTGCCAACCGGCGTGGTTGCTGGAGCCGAAGTAGATGACCTTGCCCTGCTGGCGCAGCACCTCGAACGCCTCCCAGATCTCGTCGAGCGGCGTGCCCAGGTCGACGTGGTGCATCTGGTAGATGTCGATGTGGTCGGTCTGCAGGCGTCGCAGCGATCCCTCGCACGCGTGCCGGATGTTGCGCGCGCTGAGGAACGTGTCGTTGGGCCAGTCGCTCATCGAGCCGTACAGCTTGGTGGCGACGACCACCTTGTCGCGCCGGCCGCCGCCTTTGGCGAACCAGCGACCGACGATCTGCTCGGTGACGCCCTTGCCCTGCTGCCAGCCGTAGACGTTGGCGGTGTCGAAGAAGTTGATGCCCTGCTCGAGGGCGTGGTCCATGATCACCCCGGCGTCCTCCTCGGACGTCAGCGGGCCGAAGTTCATGGTGCCCAGGCAGAGCCGGCTGACCTGGAGGCCGGCGCGGCCGAGGTGGGTGTACTGCATGTGCGCTCCTCGTCGTCTCTGTCCGCAGTCTCCACCTTAGTACGTGGCGTTACGGGGACCGGGCATGATGTAGGCGCTGTGAGCACGCCCCCCGTCGCCGACGCGCTGTTCATCGCCGACGGCGACCGCTTCGTTCCCACCGTCCACACCAGAGGACCCTGGGACCCGCAGGCACAGCACGGCGGGCCGCCGGCGGCGCTGATCGCCCGGGCGGTGGAGGCGGTGCCGGCCGATGCGCCGATGCACGTCGCCCGGCTCACCGTCGAGCTCCTCCGGCCGGTGCCGCTGACCCCGCTGCGGGTCGAGACCCGGGTGAGCCGGCCGGGGCGGAGGGTGCAGCTGATCTGTTCCGGCGCCGGTGGTGGCCGTGGAGGACCCGCCTCCGCCCCCGCCCGAGCGCGGCCGTCCTGTGCCCACCGGCTTCGTGTCGGGCGACGCCTTCAACAGCATCGGGGTGGAGATGCGCTTTGTCGGCGGCGACTTCCAGACCTCGGGGCCGGCGACGGTGTGGATCCGGATGCGCCTTCCCCTGCTCGCCGGCGAGACGCCCTCGCCGCTGTGCCGGGTCGCCGCCGCCGCCGACTTCGGCAACGGGGTCAGCGCGGTGCTCGACTGGGCCACGACGGTTTTCATCAACCCCGACCTCAGCATCCACCTGGTCCGGCCCTGCGAGGGGGAGTGGGTGTGCCTCGACGCCACCACCCAGGTCGGGGCCGGGATCGGGCTCGCCGAGAGCGGCCTCTACGACGTCCGTGGCCGGATCGGGCGCTCGCTGCAGTCGCTCTACGTGGACCGGCGCTGACCGTGGCGGCGCGGGTCTGGATCGGTCACGGCGCCGCGGGCAACGCGGCGAGCATGGCCCCGCACGTCAAGGGGCTGCGGGCGCGCGGGCTCGACGCCGCGGCGCTCAGCCTGCCCAAGGGCAGCGCCGAGCGGGCCATGCCCAAGCTGCTCGAGCAGGTCGGTCCCGACCACGCCGGCAGCGTCATCGGCGGCCAGTCCTACGGCGGCAGAGTCGCCTCGATGGTCGCCGCCGACGCCGGCGACTTCGCCGGCCTGGTGCTGATCAGCTACCCGCTCCACCGGCCCGGGCATCCCGAGGAGCAGCGCACCGCGCACTGGCGGCGGATTACCTGCCCCGCCCTGCTGCTCAGCGGCGAGGCCGACTCCTTCGCCCGGATCGACCTGCTCCGCGCCGCGGTGCGACTCCTGCCCGACGCGGAGCTGCACACCTATCCCGGCGTCGGCCACGGCGGCCTTGCCGCGGTGCTCGACGACCTGCTGGACCGGATCGCCGAGTTCGTGCGCGGTCTGTCCTGAACTGACGGGGCCCCGTGTCGCGGTGTCCTACCGGGCAAGCCGGTCCAGCAAAGCCGCCGCGGTGGCGATGCCGGCAACAGTGGCCGCGGCCATCACCGCGAAGTCGAGGGGCAGGTCGCTGGAGGTGCCGAGCAACAGGCCGCGCAGGCCGTCGACCTCGTAGCTCAGC
>VBIW01000103.1 GCA_005880915.1 Chloroflexota bacterium
CGCGCTGGCCAACAGCGAGATCAAGAGCGACCTCGCCGCCGGTCCGGGCCGGACCGCGTCGGTGAGCACCGGCGACTGCACCTCGTAGGTCAGGCGCGATCCCGCGGATCAGGCGACCGGCGCAGCGGCGCCGGGCAGGTGGGCCGCCTCCCACTCCTCGAGCTCCGCGGTGAAGTAGCGCACCCGGGTCTTCTTGTACTCCTTGGTCGAGTACAGCACGGCGTAGTCGTCCAGACCGGTGGCCTGCTTGATCGCCTCGACCACCTTCTCGCAGTCGCCGACCTTGCGGCCGTGGATCATCGCGAAGACGTTGTACTTCCAGTCCGGGTACACCGGCCGCTGGTAGCAGTGCGACACCGAGGCGAACTCCGCCATCCGCCGGCCCAGCTCCTCGGCGCGGTCCTCGGGCACCGCGAACACCGCCATCGCATTGGCGGCGAAGCCGGCGCGACGGTGATGGAGGATGGCCGCCACCCGGCGCAGATGGCCGCGCCGCTTGAGGTCGGCCATGCCCTCGAAGAGCTCCGACTCGGTGAGCTGCTGCGTCGCCGCGCACGCCTCGAAGGGACGCGGCACCAGGGGCAGGTCGTCCTGGACAGCGCGGATCACCCGGACGTCGAGGTCGGTGAGCGGCGACTGCAGGGCGAAGTCGCGCTGGATCCCGGTGTAGTCGGGGTCCTCCTGCCGGGTGACGTCCTTGGTCCCGGTCATGTCCAGCTTGACGCCGATCTTGAACAGCTTGATGGTCTGCAGCTTGCGCGTGGTGGCGGCGCCGCTCAGCTCGTGGAGCGCCTGCAGGGTCCGGTCGATGTCCGAGCCCGGCGGCGTCGCCAGGGTGAACCAGAGGTTGAACTCGTGGTTGCGCTTGTAGTTGTGGGAGACGCCGGGATGCTGGTTGATGATCGCCGCACCACGCTCCAGGCGGTCGGGCTCGAACCGCATCGCCACCAGGGTCGACGAGTAGCCGAGCGACCGGGTGTCGAAGATCGCCGAGATCTGACGGATCACCCGGGCCTCGCGGAGCCGGCCGATGCGGGCGATGACGTCCGCCTCGGTGGTCTCCCCGCCGAGCTGCTCGGCGAGCACGGCGAACGGCGCCGAGGTCACCGGGAAGTCAGCCTGGAGCAGGTTGAGCAGCTGCTGGTCGCGGTCGTCGAGGTCGCGCACTGTGACGGGTCTCCGGGTAGGCGGCTGCGGGCGGGCCGGTCAGCGGCCGGCGGATCGGGTCGGACCCATTCTAGCCGGGGGCTCGGACGGCACCGGAGCCGCGAAGGCGCCGTGGTAGCATCTCGATCCCCGAGCCGGGATGGTGGAACTGGTAGACACGCAGCGTTCAGGGCGCTGTGCCCGTCAGGGCGTAAGGGTTCGATTCCCTTTCCCGGCACGCCTGGCCGCGGCCGGCGCGCCTCACCCCCGGAGGTCGAATGCGCCGCCGGGCCAACCGGGGTCCGACGACGAGCACCGAGCCGAGCAGTGCCAGAAGCGCGACCAGCGGCGCCTCGGGCACCTGTACCGGTGCCACCGGTCCGGTGGTGAGGGCGAAGGTCTGCAGGGTTCCGTCGGCCAGGTTGTAGGCGCCGACGGACCAGCACGCGTCGCCCGCGGCGCAGTGACGCCGGTCAGCGCCTGCCCCGTGTTGCCCGGGCCATTGGGCGAATCGACCCAGTTCCACGACGCACCGTCCCAGTGCAGCGTGAGCGTCTCGTACACGCCGCCGCCGGGCAGGGCTGCCCCATACGTGCCCGCGGCCCAGCAGTCGCCGGCCGCCGAGCACGACACCGAGAACAGCGCATCGGCGGGAAACGGACTGGGATTCGGCGACGGGACCGTGGTCCACGACGTCCCATCCCATCGCTCGAGCCAGGTCTCGAAATCGGTGTTCGACCGGCCGTTGCTGAGGTAGGAGTATCCCGTCGCCCAGCATTCCTGCGCGTCGACGCAGGTCACCCCGAAGAGGGCTCCGTTGGCGGTGCCCGGTTGGCTGGATCGCGCCGGCGGCGATGGCGAGGCGACCACCTGCCACCCGGCGCCGTCCCAGTGCTCGACCAGTCCGCTGTAGGCGTTGCCGGCGGTGATCCCCGCCGCCCAGCAGTCACGGCTCGAGACGCAGCTGACCGACTCGAGCAGTGCGCTGTCGGCAGGGCTGTTGTTCGGCGACGAAACGATCGACCACGCGCTCCCGTCCCAGTGCTCGGCGAGGGTCTGCTCGATGCCGGCCACCGCAGTGCCGGTGCCGGAGGTCACCGCTCCGCTCGACGAGAAGGAACCACCCACGGCCCAGCAGTCCGTGGCAGACACGCAGGTGACTCCGGTCAGGACGGTGACCTGCGCGGTGCTCGGCGCCGACGCACCGATCGAGGCCCATCGTGATCCGTCCGACGACTCGATGACCGGGGTGGCGGTGGTTCCAGTGACGTCCTCGGCGTCGCCGACCGCCCAGCAGTCGAGCGCGGTCACGCACCAGGCCCCGTTGAGGAATGTGTCCACGCCGCCAGCGCTGGGTGAGGGAACGATCGACCATGTGCCGCCGTCCCACGACTCGACGAGGCCAAGGGCATACGCTCCGTCGGTGTGCGAGCCCACCGCCACGCAGGCGGTGGCCGAGACGCAGCTGACGGCGCCGAACCCGTTGACCTGAGTGCCCACCGGCACCGGCGCGCTGCCCAGGGTCCAGAAGCCGCCCTTCAACTCGTAGACGAGTGCGTCGACGTTGCCGCTGTCCGGGACCGACGCCGATCCGACCGACCAGCACATCTCCTCTGCGCAGGTCAGGGCGCCGAGCTCGCTGTCCACCGAACCGGCGGGCGCGGCGGGCGAGACGTCGGTCCACGCCGTGCCCTGCCACTCCTCGAGCAGGGGGGCGGGGCCGTTGGCGGAGGTGGAGTAGCCGGCCGCGTAGCAGAGCGCCGGGGACGCGCACGAGACAGCACTCAGCGTGCCGACCGCCGTCGGCGGAACCCCACCGGACGTGATGCTCCACGAGCCGCTGCCCCACTGCTCGATGAGCGGTTGGTACCCGGGCACGAAGAGCTGCTGCACGCGTCCCACCGCCCAGCACACCGAGGCGCTCGCGCAGCTGATGCCGTCCAGCTCGGCGTCCTGATCGCCGGGCGGCGCCTGGGCCGTGGACGCGGTCCACGATGCGCCGTCCCATCGGGCCACGAACGGCTGGGTGAGCCCGGTCGATGGCTCGGTGCCGCCGGCAGCCCAGCAGGCAGCGGTGGCGACACAGGTCACGGCGCTGAGCTGTACCTGGGGAAGCGATGCCGAGATCGTCCAGGTCACACCGTCCCAGTGCTCGACCAGCGCCTGGTAGTCGCCGAGGTACACCCATCCGACCGCCCAGCAGTCATCGACGGCAGCGCAGGCGACGCCGCGAAGACCCCCGAACTGCTCGCCGGCGGGGTATGGAGTGGTGAGCAGCGACCAGGTGGTCCCGTCCCAGCGTTCGCTGAAGGGAAAGCTGTTCCCGCCGGGCACGCTGTAGAGGCCCACGGCGACGCAGTCGCTGCTCGACATGCAGGCAACTGCGGCCAGCTCGGCATCGAGCATGCCGGCGGGCTGGGGCGCGTCGGCGAGGGTCCACGACGACCCGTCCCAGTGTTCGGTGAGCGCTCGTGAGTAGTCGCCCGCGCTGCGTGAGTCCCCCACCGCCCAGCAGTCGGATGCGGAGGCGCACGACACTGACGCCATCGCGTCGCGCAGGTGGCCGGTGAGGTTGGGCGAGCCGACGATCGCCCACGATCCCGGCGAGGCGCTCGTGCCGGCTGCCGGTGGCGCAGCCGCCGGTGCGCCGGCGGCGCTGGCGGCACCGGCGCAGAGGCCCGCGGGGTGCAGCGCCAGCGCGCAGGCGCCGTTGCGGGGCGAGAGTCCACCCGCGGGCGGGGCGGCGGCGGCGCGGTGCGGCGCCGCGCTTGGCGCGGGCGCGGCGGCGGCCGCGGGCGCGGTCGGCATCCCCGCGACGAGCGGGGCGAGGAGCAGGGTACCCAGCACCGCGCGCACCCTCCGGCCAGGTCGCCGACACCCGCCCGGTCTCATGGACTGGCGCGTGTCGAGATGGCGGCCGCGCGTCGAGGCTCGTGAGGTGAGCACAGTGGTCGTGGAACCCTTCCTCCCCAGCGTAGCTCGAAGCTATCAGTCGCGGCGAACGCCTGTCAATGCCCGCCGGCCGGCGGCGGGGGGCTGGTTGCTCGCCGGGCGAGGCTCAGGCCGCGTCGAAGATCCAGTCGACCGAGCCTGACGGGGTCAGGCAGGTCTGGAACTCGTACCTCGCGCCGCCCACGGGCCGGACCAGGCCGTTGGCGGCCACCCACTGGCGGCGGGCGATGATCTGCAGCGTGTGCGCACTGCCGTTGCCGTCCCAGTAGGTGATCATGGAGCCGACCGACTCGTTGAGCAGCCCGGTGAACACGCCGGGGTTGTGCCCGACGAAGTAGGTGACCCCGCCGATGCAGGTGTCGATGGCGGCCTGATAGCGGACCAGCGGCGTGTTGCCGCTGCAGTCCGAGTACACCCCGACGCCGGTGTTCACCGAGGCGTCAGCGGAGATCAGCCGGTTGCGGTACGCGGGTGGCGTCGGCGCGACCGTCAGCCGCTGCGAGGACGAGGTTGAGGGTTGCGGCGTGGGCGTCGATGCCGGCACCGCGGTTGGCGCGGGCGTCGCGGCACCCGACGCGCCCACCCCAGCCTGACTCTGCGTCGCTTCGACCTGTGGGTCGGCGTCGAGACGTCCGCTGGCGAGCGCGACGCTGTGCAACACCGGCATGAGAACCACTTCCTGCACCCGCAGGGTCGTCGCCGTCTGCGCGCCCGCGGCGTCCTCGGTGCGCGATGGCGCATCGGCGACCACGACGCCGTTCCGCGCGAGCGCTGACGTGGAGCTGATCACCGCGGCGGCACCGACCATGATGACCGAGCATGCGGTGCGGAGAAAGCGTCGTGTTGCAGGCATATCGGGGCCTCGAGAAGCGTTGGGGGGCTCGAGATCCCGACCGTATGCGCTGCTTCCGGCGCAGACCGCGGCGGTTGCGACGCTGCCCTGTTATGCGGACGCAACCGCGAAAAGACGCTAGGCGTCTGTCACCTGCGCCGTCGCACCGCCACCGCGCTGCGACATCAACGCCACAGCACGTGGCCGGCGCCTGGTACGCCTCCGCGTGGGCGACGCCGGCTGCGGCGAGGAGCCCGGCCAGCACCGGCCCGAGCCGGGACAGGACCCGATCGGCGGCCTCGCGGCCGCAGCCGAGGCCGCGCCCGGGTAGACCCAGGCCTCCAACGTGAGCGTCAGCGGCGCGTCGGGCGCGGCGGCTACGCTCCACCGGTGATCGACTGGACGATCGCCTCGTCGCTGGCCACCGCCGCGGGCACCCTGGTCCTCGCGGTGGCCACGTTCGCCTCGGTGCGCTCGGCCAATCGCGCCGCCCGTGCCTCGGAGCAGGCGCTGCTCGCGGGTCTGCGCCCGGTGCTCATGCCCTCGCGCCTGCAGGACCCGACCCAGAAGGTGGGGTTCGCCGACAACCACTGGGTGCACGCCCCCGGCGGCGGCGCGGTGGCCGATGTCAGCGACCAGGCCATCTACCTGGT
>VBIW01000226.1:0-1765 GCA_005880915.1 Chloroflexota bacterium
TGGCGGGTGGAGAGGTAGGTGAGCGGCCCGGCCCAGCCGCAGCCGACGTCGAGCAGGCGCATCCCGGGGCTCAGCCCGGCGAGGCGGGCGATGAGCTCGAGCTTCGCCTCCTGGGAGGCGGTGTCGTCGGCGGTCCCCTCATCCCACAGGTTGCAGGAGTAGACGGTCCACTCGCCGCCGGTGATCAGGGTGAAGAACTCGGCGGGCTGCTCGTAGTGGACGTTGGTGCGGTGCCGGTCCTCCTCGACGGAGTACGCGTGGTACAGCTGGTGCTCGGGGATGACGCTGGTGCTGGCCATGTCCACCTCTGACCCGGATCCTGACGGGGCAGGAATGATGATACGGCCGCCACCGCGCTCGCATCGCCGAGCTGCCGCTCTGGTGGCCGCCCTGCTGCTCGCCGCCTGCGCCGACGCCACCACCACGATCACCCCGCGGCTGTCCCAGCCCGCTGCGCCCGCGGCGACCCCGGCCCCCGGGACCGCCGCCTCCGGCGTCGCGCCCAGCCCTGCGCCGGTGCTGCTCGTGGTCATGGAGAACCGCGGCTACGCTGACGTGGTGGGCGCCGCGGCGTGGCCGTTCCTCAACGGGCTGATCGCCCGCGGCGGGCTGGCCACCGCGATGTACGCGACCACCCATCCCAGCCTGCCCAACTACCTGGAGCTGATCACCGGGACCACCGCCGGGATCACCAGCGACTGCACCGGCTGCAGCGTGGAGACGCCCACTCTGGTCGACCAGCTGCGCCAGCACGGCCTGGACTGGCGCGCCTACATGGAGGGTGCCGGCGGCCCCTGCCCGACCGACCGGGTGGTGCCCTTCGACGGCTTCGCCGGCGCGGTGGCGACCGGGGCCCTGCCCGCCTTCACCTGGGTCACCCCCAACCTTTGCGACGACGGTCACGACTGCGACGGCACGGTCGCCGACGCCTGGCTGCGCGACACCCTGACACCGGTGCTGGCCTCGCCCTGGTACCGCGCCGGCGGAATCGTGGTGGTGACCTGGGACGAGGGCGGCGACGACGCCGGGTGCTGCGGCGGCGCCGCGGGCGGGCACATTGCCACCGTGGTGGTGTCGACCGCGGTGCGCGCGGGCTCGCGCCTGGCCGCACCCGCCGACCAGGCCGGACTCCTCCGCGCCCTGGAGGACCACTTCGGCGTCGGCCACCTCGGCGATGCCGCCGATCCCCGCAGCGGCAGCCTGCTCCCGCTGCTCCAGGCCTGACCGGCGCCGGCCACGACACGGCGAAGCCCCCCGCGCCCCGAGGCGCGGAGGGCTCCATCGACGACTTTGCGGTGGGCTAGGCCGCGGCGGGGACGATCCGCTCCAGGACCCGGCCGGCCAGGTCGTACTGGGAGCCGACGGCGCCGGCGATTGCGTCGAAGCCGCGCTGCACCGCGTCGTCGAGGACGGGGAGGATGCGCCCGGCGCCGGGGGCGGCGACGACGCCCAGGGGCAGCAGCACCGCGGTCAGGTCGCGAAGGACCTCGATGCTGTCCTCGTGGATGGTGCGGGCCTGGCGGAGGCTCTCGGCGAAGGTGGTGCTGGCCTGCTGCAGGTACTCGGTGGTCTGGGGCATTGCTGATGTCCTCACGCCTCCTGTCCCCGGCGGGAACGAACTGGGGGAGGCGATCTCCGTGTCGCTAAGTATACCAAGCACTCGCTGCATTGTCAAACCGCCGCGCGTCGCCGGCCGGGGCGCTCAGGTGGCGGCGGCCGCGGCCGGCTCGAGCAGGTCGCCGAGGATGCGGTAGACCGCCCGGTT
>VBIW01000226.1:1771-2964 GCA_005880915.1 Chloroflexota bacterium
ATCGACGTCGTGGGCACCGCCGCCGGCGCCATCAGGTCGGCGACGAAGTCGGGCCGCTCGGGTCCGCGGTCGCCGTAGAGGGCGGCCGCCGAGACCCGCGCCGCACGGATCGCCGCCAGCGTCGCCGGGTGCACCGCCAGGGGCGCGCCGAGGGGGGCGCCGAGGCTGAAGACCTGGTCGACCAGCGCCGGCTCGCGCTGGGCGAGCACCTTGGCCAGGACCCCACCCCGGCTGTGGCCGACCAGGGTGACCCGGGCCCCGGCGGCCTCGGCCGCCGCGCGCAGGCGCACCTCGAGCGTGGCCAGGGTGGGCTCGGAGTGGCGGGCGTTGACCAGGATCCCGGAGGCCCGCGGCCGGTAGCCCATCCGGCGCAGCCAGCCGGCGAGAAGCCCGAGGCTCCAGTCGCCCGCCATGAAGCCGGGGATGAGCAGCACCGGGCGGCCGCCGCCGCGGCGCACCCCGCGGCCGCGGAAGACAGGGTCGGCGAGCAGGGCCAGCTGCTCGGCGCCGGACCGGCTCTCCAGCCAGAGCACCCGGCCGAGCTCGAGCGGCACCAGCGCGGTGCGCAGCGGCGCCGGCATCTAGTGCCTGCGGCTCCGGCGGGGTGCCGCCGCGGGCGTCTCGGTGCGGGGCCGCGGATGCCGCCGCGGCGGTGCCGCCGGGACGGCCCCGCCGCCTCCCAGGAACCCCCGGTACACCGCCAGCAGGGCCTCCTTCTGCTCGGTGCTCAGCCTCCGGTCGAGCCGGATCGCCGATTCCACGTCGGCGGCCGGGGCGCCGTCGCGGTCCTGGAGCAGGCCGGCCTGGGAGAGCATCGTCTCCGCCGAGATCCGCAACGCCGAGGCGATGTTGCGCAGCACGTCGACCGACGGGCGGTACATCCCCCGCTCCAGCTGGCTGAGGTAGGGGTTCGACACCCGGGCCAGCTCGGCGAGCTGGCGCAGCGACAGGTCGTGCAGCTGCCGCTGGGAGCGGATGAACTCGCCCAGGTCGCGCCAGGGGTCCTCGGGGTCGGCCATGATCTCCGAGCATACCGCCTGCTTGGTGAACACAGCAGGGCGACGGTGTCCGAAACCGGTCCATACTGACGGCTTCCCGGCGGCGGATCGAGGGAGGCGCCCCGACTTGGACCGGATGAGCCCGCAGGACGCGATGTTCCTGCACGTCGAGGACGCCAACAACCCGATGCACAT
>VBIW01000065.1 GCA_005880915.1 Chloroflexota bacterium
TGACCCCCTATGACTATAGAGGGACGGCCCCCGGGCAGCCGAGGGAAGGCTCGCCAGCCAAGGCGGTGGAACGGAACGGTAGTTGCAGTGCGCTAGCGGGGCGTCGTCCCGTCGTCGTGGACGGGTGCAAGCACCGGAGGCTCTGGAGAATGACGTTCGTGGGTAACGGCAAAGTTCGAGTCGGTCTCCTCCTGGATTCGTTTGTCCTGCCTGCGTGGGCATACGAGATGCTGGTGACCCTGCAACAGTCGGCGTATGCGGAAATTGCGCTGATCGTGCTGAACGATTCAGGGGTGCCGAAACGGAGGAGCTTCTTCTCGAGGGTGGCGGGGGCGTGGGGGACTATCCTTTATCTGGCCTACTGCAAGCTCGAAGAGAGAGTCTTTGCGGTCGCTCCCGACGCCTTTGAGCGACGGAACGCCACGGCACTGCTACGGGACGTCCCCGTCATTCGCGTAAAGCCACATCGTACGACCTTTTCCGATCGGATCCTGGAAGACGACACTGCCAGGATCGAGAGCCACGCCATTGACGTGTTCGTCAGACTCGGCTTCCGGATCCTGAGAGGCAAGATTCTTCAAGCCGCGAGATATGGCGTGTGGTCGTATCATCATGGTGACAATGACGTGAACCGCGGTGGGCCGCCCGGCTTTTGGGAGGTATTCCACGGTCACGCGGTAACGGGCTCGATACTCCAGATATTGAGCGAAGACCTCGATAATGGAACGGTGTTGTATCGGTCGTTTTCCTCAACCGATCCCACTTCCGTCAAGCGGAACCGGAACAAATTTTACTGGAAGAGTTTGTCCTTCCTGCCGAGAAAGCTGAAGGAGCTCCATGCACTAGGAGGTACGGAGTTCCTTCGTCGCCTGAGTTCGGTCAACCGTTTGACCTTCTACTCTCGCAGGCTCTACGTCACCCCAGGGAACTGGGAGTTTGTCCGCCTCTTCACCAAGCACCTGGTGAGGAATGCGATGCTCAAGCTGCGTCAAGTGCTGTTTCCGGACCAGTGGATTCTGCTGTTCGACATGCGTGACGGCCTCTCTCAATCCCTGTGGCGGTTCAAGCGCATCATTCCCCCCAGAGACAGGTTCTGGGCAGATCCGCACGTGGTCTATCGGGACGGTACCTACCACATCTTCATCGAGGAATTCTTGTACAAGAGTGGTAAGGCGCACATCTCGCGCATTGAAATGGACGAGAAGGGGAACTACACCCAGCCCAAGCCAGTGCTCGATCGCCCGTATCACTTGTCATATCCCTTCGTGTTCGAGTGGAATCGGGACTACTATATGATGCCGGAGAGCTCGGCGAACCAGAGTGTCGAGGTCTATAAGTGCGTTGCGTTTCCCGATAAGTGGGAGTTCTGCACAACGCTGATGGAGCATGTCACGGCCGTGGACGCCACACTATTCCCTTATGGGCGGAAGTGGTGGCTCTTTACCAACATGAGAGAACACGACGGAGCGTCAAAATGGGACGAGCTCTTCCTGTTCTACGCCGACACACCCCTGAGCACGACCTGGACGCCCCACCCCGGCAATCCCGTTGTCTCCGACGTGCGAAGGTCGCGACCGGCTGGACGGATCTTTGAGCAGGGCGGTCATCTCTATCGGCCGTCGCAGAACAGTGGAGGGGAATACGGCTACGGCCTGAAGATCAATCGCATTGTCGCCCTGAGCGAGACGGAGTACCGGGAGGAGGAATCGAGCTCGATCGAGCCCAAATGGGCCGGCGACCTGCGAGGCATCCATACGCTGAGTCATGCGAACCGGCTGACGGTGGTGGACGCGAACCGGTCACGGTTTCGCTTAAAACCCTAGGGCGCGTCCAGCACCTCGCGGATCTTCCGCGCCAGCTCGTCGGGCTTGAACGGTTTCTGGAGGAAGGCGACGCCAGCGTCGAGTACACCGTGGTGCACGATGGCATCGTCGGTGTATCCCGACAAATAAAGGACCTTGAGGCCAGGCTGCCGGGCCGTCAGGTGTTGGGCGAGCTCACGCCCACCCATCTCGGGCATGACCACGTCGGTCACCAGGAGGTCGATCGGGCCGGCGTGCTCCTTTGCCAGGCGGACGCCGTCCTGCCCCGTCGCGGCGAGCAGCAGCTTGTAGCCGTGCTTCTCGAGCACGCGACGCGCCAGGTTGCGCACCGCCGTCTCGTCTTCCGCGAGCAGGATGGTCTCAGTGCCGCCCAGGGCGCGGGCAGTTGGTTGGGGTGCAGCGACCGATTCGCCGGCGTGTTCGACGCGAGGCAAGTAGACCTTGAACGTGGCGCCCCGCCCCGGCTCGCTGTACACCCAGATGTAGCCGCCGCTCTGCTTCACGATGCCGTACGCGGTGGCGAGTCCGAGCCCCGTGCCTTTGCCGAACTCCTTGGTGGTGAAGAACGGCTCGAACAACCGCGCCTGAGCGGCGCGATCGATGCCGACCCCCGTGTCGGTCACGGCTAGCATCACGTAGCGGCCGGGCTCGACCGTCCCGTGCTCCCGGGCGTACGCGGCGTCGAGCTCCACGCTGGCCGTCTCGATCGTGAGCCGGCCGCCGCGCGGCATGGCGTCGCGCGCGTTGACCACCAGGTTCACGATGACCTGCTCGAGCTGCCCGGGATCGGCCCGGACGGTGGCGCGGGACGCCTTGGCCGCGAAGCGCAGTTCGACGTCCTCGCCGATCAGGCGGCGCAGCATTTTCTCGAGGTTGGTCACCAGCGCATCCAGCTCGAGGACTCTGGGCGCGAGCACCTGCTGGCGGCTGAACGCCAGGAGCTGCCGCGTCAGGTCCGCCGCCCGGACGGCCGCCTTCTGGATCTCTTCAGTCTCCGCCTGCTCGGGGTGTTCGGGACCGAGCGCCCGACGCAGGAAGTCCACGGAGCCGAGGATGGCGGTGAGCAGGTTGTTGAAGTCGTGGGCGATCCCGCCGGCGAGACGGCCCACGGCCTCCATTTTTTGCGTTTGGCGCAACCGCTCCTCGAGGGCGCGCTGCTCCGTCACGTCGTCGACAATGAACTCGAAGCACTCGAGCATCCCATCCGGCGCCCGCACCGGCCGCCCGTTCAGCCGTACCGTGATGACGCGGCCGTCCCGGCGCCTCCAGGCCACCTCTTCGATGGCGGAGCCGAACTGCTCGCACCGCTCGAGGATGCGGACGCCCGCCTTGGGGTCCACGTACAGGTCGCGGGCAATGTCGACCTTCAGCAGCTCTTCCCCCGATCCGTACCCGAGCATCGTGAAAAGGGCTGGGTTCACCATGAGGAACTTGCCGTCCCCCGTCGCTCGATAAATACCATAGGCGGCGTGCTCCACCAGACCGCGGTAGCTCGCTTCCGAGCGACGCAGCGCCTCCTCGGCGCGTTTGCGCTCGGTGATGTCGGTGGCCACGCCGAGCACGCGCCGGGCCTCGCCGTCGGGCGAGAGCAGAGGCACCTTGACGGTCTGAAACCAGCGCGTCACACCCGTCGCGGGGTTGGTGACGGACTCCTCAGCCACGACCTTGGGCCGGCGGCTGTCCATCACCGCCCGATCGTCTCGCAGGAAGTGCTCGACCTCCTCCATGTTGGGATTGAAGTCGGCGTCGGTCTTGCCGACCTGGGCCTCCACCGTGGTCCCGTAAATGTCGGCGACCGCCTTGTTGACGAGCACGAATTTCCCGTCCCGGTCCTTCACGAACACCAGGCTCGGGTCGGCATCGATCACCTGCCGCAGCAGCCGCTCAGCTGCCTCGCGCTCGCCCACCTCCTTTTGCAAGGCCTGCTCCGCGTGCTTCTCCTCTGTGAGGTCGCGCACGAACGCTCCGAACAGCCAGCGATCGGCCAGGCGGATGGGGGTGACGGTCAACTCGACCGGGAACTCGCGTCCGTCGCGGTGCAGGGCCGTGATCTCGATGCGTTGCCGCAGGATCGGCCCCTCCCCCGTCTCAAGGAACCGCGCGAGCCCGCGCGCATGCCCCTCCCGGTGCTGCGGCGGGATGATCGTTGTGGCGAGGCTGCGACCGATCGCCGCCGACGCGGGCCAGCCGAACACCGTTTCTGCGGCCGCGCTCCAGCTCGTGATCCGGCCGGTCTCGTCCATCGTGACACATGCGTCCAACCCGCTGTCGAGCAGCGCCTTGAGGCGTGCCTCGGAGGTGCGCACGGCTTCCTCCGCCCGTTTTCGCTCGATGGCCATCGCCACCTGCGTGGACACAAACTGGAGGATATTCTTCTCGCGCTCCCCGAACCGTATTCCCTCGGTGTAGGTCTGCGCCACGAGCACGCCGATCGTCCGGTCGTGAGCCTTCAGCGGCACGCCGATCCAGGCCAACGAGGGCGCGCCGACCAGCTCGGCTTCTCCGCGGCGACGCAGCTCCTCGTGCACTTCCGCGGTCGCGAGCAGCGGCTGCCCGGTGCGCAGCACGTATTCGGTGAGTCCCCGCTCGAGCGCGTGGGGCGCCGGAGGCGGGTCGTGCTCGTCTACCCAATAAGGAAAGCTGAGAAGTCCCGCCGCCACGTCGTAGAGCGCGATGTACAGGTTCTTCGCGGGCATCAGCTCGCCGATGATGTCGTGAACCGCACGGAACAGCTGCGACAGATCCTCGGCGGCATTCGCGGCCTCCGAGATCCGGTAGGTGGCTGTCTGAAGCTGTGCCGCCTGCTCGCGCTCCGTCGCTTCGGCTTGGGAGCCGCGGCGAGTGGATGGTCGACGGCGGCTAGGGGACATTCCGGAAGATTAGGAGTTCTGTCGGACGGCGGGAGGGGGGAGACACATCAATCCGGCGTTGGCGGCCCATTGCTGTGCGCACTCCGGGCAGATGCCGTGACTGAAGTCCACGCCGGCGTGCGTATGCACGTAGGACTCGAACTGCTCCCAGATGCCGGCGTCGTTGAGCACGCGTTTGCAGTTGGCGCAGATCCTAATCCAGCCCTGCAGTGTCTTGACTTGAGCGAGCGCGGTCTGGAGCTCGCGCATCAACGTTCGCTGTTCTCCTCCGCAGCTGCGACCCGCCGGCCTTCAGGCTTGCGACCAGCTGCGTCGTCACGCGCTCCAGGTGCTGCTCGGCGGCGCCGAGCGTCACGTCCCGGACTTGGGTGTAGGCTCCCCAGCCGAACCCCCCGATCACGAGGATGAGCAACCCGCTGATGAGGAGCGGCAACTTGAGCTCGAGCGTCGCGAGCGCGCGTAGCGAACGCATCACGAAGCTCGGGGTTCAGTGACTGGCGCTCGGAAGGCTTCCTGGATCGCCCCGAGCGTGAGACCACGCGCTCGATATGCCTCGGAGGGATATGTCGTCAAAATCGCCACGAGCGCTGCTGGGTGGGGGCTCTCCAGCGCGCGGATTCTTCGGGGAGGCAGCGCTCGCTCCATTGCTTCGTGGCCCAGGTTCAACGTCATCCAGG
>VBIW01000066.1 GCA_005880915.1 Chloroflexota bacterium
GCCATCGGCGTGATTGCGGCCCCTCCGACGCGCATGGTCGCGAGCACCACACCCGGGTACTGGTTGCCTTGCGGGCCTGTGTTGAAGCCGGCGGTCCGGAGCGCGTAGGTCCCGGGGCCGGCCGCCTGCACGAGGACTTCCTCTCTCGCTCCCGGCGGGAGGAGGAGCTGTCGCTGCGACACCAGGCGCGCGAGGCGATAACCGTCGCGCGCCACCTCGTAGAAGCGGTGACCCTCGAGCGTGAGCACGTAGTACAGGTCCGCTCCGATGTTCCCGATGCGCCACAGCTGGGTCTCGCCGGGACGAAGCGTGATGGTAGGATTGAGCATGCCGTTCACCGTGCGGACGGCGTCGTCGCCGATCGCGCGATGCACGATGTGCCCGCCCCCGATCTGCGCGTCCTTCAGCAGCAACACATGCTCGGTCACGTCGCGCAGGTCCGGGAACGGATCGAGTAGCCCCTCCACGATGAGCGCGCCGGACATACCGTTGCGCACCTGGTCGTCCGAATGTCCGTGCGGGTGCGGATGGTACCAATAGAGGCCCGGCGCGTGGCTCGACGGAATGCGGATCTCATAGTCCTGCGCCCCGCCGGGCGCGACGTGCAAGAACACGTTGTCCGAGTTGCCGAGCGGCGAGACCGCCAGCCCGTGCATGTGCAGGTTCGTCTCGTCGTCCAGGCTGTTGACGAGTCGTAGCTTGACCACATCGCCGGGGCGCACGCGGAGAGTCGGGGGTACGTAGCTCCCGTTGTACACCGCGGCGAGGACCGGCCGGCTCGCGACGTCTACGGTCGCTCGCGCCGCGGTGAGCGTCAGCGCGAGCACGCCGTCGTGGCTCGCAACGACCGCCTGGTCGCGAAACGTCTCACGCCGCGCCGGGCCGGCGTCATGGGCTTCGACGGCGGCGAGGAACAGCGCCAGCGGGGCCGCTGTGCGCATCTTCACGGCGTTCCCGCCGCGGCGCCGCTCGCTCCGCTCACCGTGAACGGCGCGCTCACGACGCTTCCAAAGCCCGGTGCCGACGCGACGAGCGTGTAACCGCTGCCGGCCTTGCTGATCACGAGCGTGTCGAAGAACGCGACGCCGGACGAGGCGGCGACGCTGGTCGTACCGCTGAGCGTGCCATTGGATGGGTTGGAGCCGAGCGTCATGCCCACGGTGCCACTGAAGGCGGTCAGCACGTTGCCGAGCGTGTCGAGCGCTTCGACCTTCACTTCCTCGCCGATGGGGCTGCCGGCGGCGACATCGCGCGGCTGAACCAGAAAGGCCAACACGCCGGCTGCGCTGCCGCCCAAGCTGCCGCCGCCCTCCCGCGGGATGCGTGGTCCGATCGGGGCGCCCGGGCCGGCGCACGCGCTCGCCGCGCACAGCGCCGCGATCAACACGACCGTCCCGGTACGCATGCGCCTCGTCATTCTCCCCGCGCCGCCAGGGTCCCGCTATGCACGCGATTCCCGGGTTGGTGGTCCACGGTCATCAGGGCCGGCCCGTCCGCGAGCCGCAATTGCCGCTGGGCGCGATCGCGACTGATCCACACGATGCTGTCGCCGCACATGATCGCGTCCACTGGATACGGCTGTCGCGCGAACGATTCGGCATCCGAGCTGGCAACCTCGGTGCCGGGGAAGTAATAGAAGCAGCGCTCGCCTCCCGGGTGGCTGTGGATCATCCCGACCGTGCCTGCCCATCCTGCCGCTTCGCACGTCTGCCGTGGCAGCACGTGGGTCCGGGTTGAGTGGGCCGGATCCACGTCCGCAGGCGCGACGCGCTGCACGTACACCGCCGACCCGCGGACCTGGCCGATCATGCAGCCCATGAACTCGGTGGGCGAGCCGTACGCCAGCCTGAGATAGCGGCGCGCCTGATCGGAAACGATCAGGGCATGGGCCGTCGTGGACGCCGCGCCGGCGGCTCCGAGGTGCAAGATGAGCAGGGCCACGACGCCCAAAGTCGCGACCGCGGCGCGGACGTGTAAGGTCTTCACGGACGCACCTCATACCGCATCAGCACCTGCGGCTGCAGCCCGCTCGACCCGAGACACCACCACGCCCCGAGGACGCGAAGGTACCGCAGGTACGCGGATTCCGGCAGGCACAACGTGATTGCGGTTCTCATGGCGCCGTCACATTTGCACGCCTCATGCCAGCCGTCAGCCGATGGCGGCGTTCGCAGCAAGTTGCGGTGGTGCCGTGTGTTCGATCACGCGAGGGCCAGTGCGCTTCGGGCTACGCCTGCGCCGGCCAGTGCGGAAGGTCGAGCAGAACTGCGCGGAAGCCGACAGCGCCGTTCAGCCAGATTTCCTTAGGCGACGCCGGCCAACCGCTCCATCGCTCGGACGACTACGGAGAAGTCCTCATCGCTGCGCGCGGCTAGCTGCCGGGCGTGCTCCGCGGCGGCCACCTGCACTGCCGCGGCCGTCGCCGGCATCGGGACCGCCAACTCCATGGCCGTTTCCACGATCAGCCCGAAGTCCTTGAACATCAGCCGCAGC
The DNA here is from genome assembly GCA_005880915.1 of Chloroflexota bacterium. Lineage (GTDB taxonomy): Bacteria > Chloroflexota > Dormibacteria > Dormibacterales > Dormibacteraceae > 40CM-4-65-16. The sequence continues at coordinate 2,494 of VBIW01000066.1, forward strand.
GCGAACGCCGCCGGGTACTCGTCCGTGCGAGCGTTCTCAAGTTTGGCCTTCTGACTGGGGGAGACCACCGCGGTTTCGCCCAGCACCTGCAGGAAGCGCTCACGCGGCAGCCCGGCTTTCAGGCCGAGCGCGATGGCCTCGGCCAGCGCCTGCACGCCCAGCCCCAGCAGCGTGTTGACGCACAGCTTCATCGTCGCGCCCGCGCCGCTCGGACCGAGATAGAACGTCTTGTTGCCCAGCACGGCGAGCACCGGCTGGCACTTCTGGTAAACGTCCTCCTCGCCCCCCACGAAGATCACGAGCTGTCCCTGCTCCGCTTGGACCGTGCTCCCGGACACCGGAGCGTCGAGCACCGAGACGCCCTTGCTCCGAGCCGCTTCGTGCAATCGGCGCGAGATGCGTGGGTTCACGGTGCTCATCTCGATCACAATAGACCCGGCACGAGTCCCCGCCAGCACGCCGTCGGGTCCGAACATCACCTGCTCCAGCGCGGCGTCGTTTGCGACGCTCGAGAATACGATGTCGACACCGGACGCCAGATCCCTCGGCGTCGCCGCGACTTTCGCGCCGCGTTGCTCCAAGGGTCGGGCACGCTCCGGGGTCCGGTTGTAGACGACCACGTCATGGTGGGCCGCGAGCAACCTGCTCGCCATGCGACCTCCCATCGCTCCTAGTCCAATGAAACCCAGTCGCATCGTGTCACCCCAGCCATTGGGGGTTCTGGTATGTCCCATCGAAATGATGGGTCGTCTTGTAGAGCTCGTACTTGCCGTCGCGCGCGGCGACCGCCGTCCGGCCGAGGAGCGCCGCCACAGCCGCCTCGCTCAGCGGGCGAAAGCTGCGGGCCGCCTGCAGCGCTTGCTCGAGCACCGGCAATGAATCGCAGCCCGTGATCACCACACTGGTCGGCAGGTTCATGGCATAGTGGAGGCATTCGACGGCTGTCACCGCGCCGCTCACCAGGACGAACGGATCGCCCATAGGCTTCATCCCCAACACCCCGATGTCCCGCTCGACAAGGACCGGCAGGACTTGCTTCGCGAAGCTGTCGTAATGCGCATCCATCACGTTCAACGGCATCTGCACCGCGTCGAACCGGAACCCCTGCGTCCGGGCGGTTTCGAGCATCTTGAGATGGATGGCGGGACTCTTGTGGCCGGTGAATCCGACGTAGCGGATCTTCCCGGCGCGCTGCGCCGCTGTCACTGCTTCCAGCGCGCCGTCTGGCCCGAACACGCGCTCCGGATCCGTCATCCGGATCACCTCGTGGAATTGCATCAGGTCGATCCGGTCGGTTTGGAGCCGGCGCAGTGACTCGTCGATCTGCAGCGCCGCCGTCGCCTTGTTGCGACCGTCGATCTTGGTCATGAGAAACGCCTTGTCGCGATAACCGTCGCGCAGCGCCTTTCCCATACGGATCTCGCTCGCCCCGCCGTTGTAGTCCCAGCAGTTGTCGAGGAAGTTGACGCCGTTGTCGACGGCCGTGCGGACGATGCGGATCGTTTCCTGCTCGTCGGCTTGCCTCCCGAGATGGTAGCCGCCAACGCCGATGAGCGACACCATTTCTCCAGTGCGCCCAAGGCGGCGGTATGGAATCCCATTCCGGTTGTCACTCATGCGCGATTGACCTGGGAGCGCGAAGCGCACGATGCCAGCATGAGCGCCACGGCCGCGGTGAGTTCGGATGTCGGTCGCATCGTTGCTCCCCTCCCAGGCCTCGAGTGACACACCCCGTTTGCACGCCGTATGCCAGCCGGCGATCCACCGCGCCATGCAAGCCCAAGTCGCTGCGCGGCCGATCGTTGACTGCCGCGACGGTGACATGCTCCGGAGCGGCACCCGCAAGACGGGTGCGGACGTCTGAGCAGAAGTGCGTGGGGGCGGACAGGCGAGTAGAATTATGCGTCAAGATGGCTGCCGGCGTGACCGAAGAGACTTTGGGACCGCTTCTCAATGTCCTCGCACAGAGCCTCGATGTCCAGGAGGTCTTTGCCCGGATCTCTGCGCTGGCACGCCAAACCGTCCGGCACGATTGCCTCCTGTTCGGCCTGGTCACCGAGGACGGCCAGTCCTACCGCGTGGTGGCCGTTTCCGAAGACGCCCAACGGGCCGCGCTGCTCGGGACGTCTTTTACGCCGCCGTCGCCCAGTTTGGCTCAGGAAGACTTCGCGATCTTTCGCCACGTCCGGATGGTGCCGGGGAAGACCGCCAAGGTCCAGGGAATGGTGCGCACCGCGTCCAGCGGGGCCGACCAGCCGATCAAGATGCACCCCGGTCCGCCCTGGGTGCCGTTGGGGTACGCGTCGTGGCTGCGGCTGACGGTGCGCTTGCGAGGGGATGTGCTGGGGTTTCTGAACTTCCTCTCCCGCGCGCCGGATCCCTACACGGAAGCCGACGTGCCGGCGGGACGCCGGATCGTCGATCTCGTGGCCTTGGCGTTCGCCGCCGAGCGCCTGGCCGACGAGGAGCGGCGGTGTGCCACGGCCCAGGAACAGGCCCACCGCCTCGAGGCCCGGGTTGCGAGCCTCACGGCGGAGCTCCAGGCTGAGGGCGGCCGAGCGCCGGTCGGGGCTTCCAAAGGGTGGCGCGATGTGTTGCGGCAAGCCACCCAGGTCGCCGGCGCCGAGACGACGGTGCTGCTGAGCGGGGAGTCGGGGACGGGCAAGGAGGTCGTGGCGCACCTGATCCACCGCGGGTCGCGCCGGGCCGAGGGCCCATTCGTCGCGTTGAACTGCGCGGCCCTGCCGGAGGCGCTGCTCGAGTCGGAGCTGTTCGGCTACGAGAAGGGCGCCTTC
>VBIW01000097.1 GCA_005880915.1 Chloroflexota bacterium
TCGGTCGTGCTTAGTCCCCCCGCCGACTGATCTCCGCGATTGACGCCCGCTCTTGACGTGCTGCCGTCGCCGGCTGGTGGCGCCCCTCTCTCGAGTTCGTTCAGCGCCGGCCGGATGGCAGCCCCATGACTGACCCTCTAACGGCGCTCGCCCGCGGCGCTGACACGCCCACGTTTCCTACTCCTCGCAAGCGGTAGAATCGGCCGTGGTACCGCTTGCGCTCGAGGCCCGTCGCTGACACGTCGGGCCTTGTGCCGTTAAGGGGCAGGCGTTGGCACTCCCGTCGTCGCCGTCTCGAGCTCGAGGAGCTCGTTCAGCGCAGTCCCGAGGCCGTCGATCTCCCGTCTCTCGACTACGGTCAGAGAGCGACGCTTCGAGCGGTCGAGCAAAACTTGGTAGCGCGCGCGGAGTACGCGCTCGGCGCTTGAGCGGATCGCCTCGCCTGTCGGTGAGAGCATCACGCACTCACCGCGCGTCGGCGTTCACGAGCGCCTGCACCTCGCGCACGTAGCGCGCATCGAAGCGCTTGGCAGCTCGCATTGTCGCCTCCATGCAGGCCATCATCACGCCGCGCCGCAGGTCGTGAGGAACCATGTCGTAGTGCATCCGGCAGAGGCGGTGCTTGTACGTGTGGCGCTTGCACCCCTTGATCCCGCACGGCCGCGCGGCCCCGGCTGCGCGGTTGGCAATGGCCTTCGGCTTGGCGGCTTCGCGCCGAGCGTCGGTCTTCGCCTGAGAGCACCGCATCCCTTGAGCCCACGTCTGCGCCCAGCGGTCGTACTTGTCCATACAGGCTAGAGGTCGTGCGCTTCGCGCGAGTGGTGCGCCGCGATCCGCGACGCCTGAACCTGCGACTCGCAATAGCCGGTCGTGAAGCCGCAGTCGCACCACACGTACCATTCGCCACACTCTTGACGGACAACGGCGGGAGCCACCACGTCACCGTACGGCCCGTGCGGCTGCGAGAGCACTCGCCCGAACTGCGCTGTGATCGTCTCCGGGGGATCGGCTACTCGTGGCGCTGCACTTGCGGCGCTCGAGGCCCAATCCACGGCACGCATCCGCAGGCTCGAAGCGGTGGGCGCGACCACGTCGCCGCTCATGTCACCGGATCAGGTACTTGACGCAGGCGAGGGCGACGGCGGCGAGCTCCACGAGCAGAATCCAGGTTTGTGTGTCGGTCATACGCCGGCGGCGATCGGGGCGACGACGAGGTAGCCCTGCTGGCGGAGCGCCGCGACTTCGGGCGGCTCCTCGAGCGGCGCGGGCTGCATCGCGGCATCCTGCGCCGTGACGCCGAGCGCCTGCGCGGTCGGCCCGTTCGGGGTCGAGAGAAAGCCCGGCCGGCGCTTGTCGTCGGTCGCCTGCCAGCCCATGCCGTTGCACTCGACACACGAAAGCTGTTCCTGGCCGATCGCCTTCGAGCCGGTGCTGACGAAGCCCTCGCCTTTGCAGGTCGTGCAGACCCGTGAGTGTGGGTCGGGCTCGAGGTCGCTCTGCGGGCGCTGTCCGATCAGGTAGGCGATCTGATCCCGCAGGTCTTGCGGCAGCGGCCCTGTGTGGCGCCATCCGGGCGTGTTCCAGTAGGAGCAGAGGTCGCAAACCTCGAAGTCGGTCGCCTGCTCGCCGAGAATCGAGCCGATCCTCGTGGCAACCGTCTTCGTGAGCGAGTCGAGTTTCTTGCCGATCTCCTCCATCATGGCCTCACTCGACGGCTCGGGCTCGGGCTCCTGCGGCTCTGTGGGCTCGCCGGGCTCGGGTTCGGGCTCCGGGGTCGGCTCAGGCTCGCCGGGCTCAGGCACGGGCTCAGGCGCGGGCTCAGGCGGTACGTCTACGTCGGGCTGTACGGGCTCGCTCATCTAGCGCGTCTCCCCTCGGATCATCGCGGCAATCGCCTTCCCGTTCGCACCGCACACCTCGCCGAACCACTTGCGGTGCGCGGCCATATCGAACTGGCCGGTCTTGGAAGGGGTCGGCCCCGCCGGGCTATGACGGCGGGGCCTGAGAGTGCGATCCATGCCGTTTGCCACGCGTCGCGGAGTATACGCCGCGTGCTTACGATTGCAAGGGGGGAGCGGCGTCAGCCACAGGACGCGCAGCTCCCCCTGCTAACACGGAGGTCGGGTAGCCGAATGGGATGGGCATCACCTCCTTAGACGACGGGCGCGCTCGGCGGCGGGAACGCGTCCATGTACGCCTGCCAGGCGGCGAGGATCTGCGGCGCCGAGCCCGGCTCGTTGACGAGCTTGGCGAGCGCCGGCTCGACCATCGCGGCGGTCAGGCTGCCCTTTTTGAACGCGGCGTGCAGGTCGGAGATCGCGGCGTTGCGCGCTGAGGTGACCCGGCGCGCGTCGAGCGTGGCGAGTTTGGCGGCGGCTTCGTTGGCCGGGTAGCCGAGCGCCTCGAGCCCGGTTAGTGTCTCGGCGCGGGTGGCCTTTTCGCCGTCGTACAGCGCGAGCAGGTCGGACGCGGACGCTTCCTTCGCGGCGGCACCCTTGGCGGTCGCCCACTTCTTCGCAACCGTGGCGCGGAGTGTCGGCTCCCAGCCTTCGAACTTGAGGATCTCCTCGGTCTGCGCCTCGGTCAGGTCGCCGGACTGCGTCAGTGCGCGGAGCACGAACGCGGACGGGTAGTTGTAGCGCTGAGCCCAGGCGAGGTTGTAGAACGGCGGCTGCACGTTCGAGCGACGCAGCGAGGCGAGGAAGGCTGGGTGAATGTCGCCGATCGGCCCGTCCAGCGTCCCGCCCCGTTGCAGGCCGATCCAGGTCTGGTGAAAGGAGATCGGCCGGCCGTGGATCTTGAACAGAAGATCCATCTGCTCGGGCGTGTGGCCGGTCAACGCGCCGCCCGCGTTCATCTCGCCCTCAGTGATCCAGGCGCGCAGATGACCTTCGACGTAGTTCAGCGCCGGTAGCACCACGTCCTTGAGCTGTGCGAGCTCGTCCGTGTACTTCGTCTTCGTGTGACCCTCGCGGACAATCTGCGCGAAGGTGCCGCCGTCGATGATCGAGCGCCGAAGCATCTGCAAAGCGGTCTCGATACCGGGCGGCAGGCCGGACGCCTCGAAGCGGAGCTGCTGCCGCTCGCTCGTGACGCCTTGCAGCTCACCCTCAGCGTTCGCGCGGCTTTCGTCCACGAAACCCTGCTGCTGCAACATCGCCAACTCCTCGGACGACAACAGCGTGTCGTGCAGGCCGGCCAGCGGGCCGTCCCACAGGTCTTCGAGCCGCGCCTTGCGGAGCCCGTGCTCGAACTGCGCGTCCGTGATTAGGCGGCGGCGCCAAAGCTGGAACAGCTCGCCGATGCCGGGGGCGTTCATGACCGCGTCGATCAGCTTGTCCATCTGCTCGCCGCCGTAGCCGCGCTGCTTCGCCTGCTCCTTCGCCCATGGGCGGTCGGACACTCGTTCAGCCGCGATTTCTGCGGCGTCGCCGGGGTCGGTCGGGACGGTGATCCCCTGGTCAACGAACTTCGACCACGTTTCGTTGGTGAGCTCGACGAGTGGCGGTTCGAGCGGTGAGCGCATTGCGCCGCCGAGCGCGAACGCTGCCGCCTCGCCGATCGTGCGGCCGAAGAACTTGGAGAAGATCGCCACGGGCCTAGCCTACGCGGCTAGATCTCACGCACGAAGCCGCGCATCGCCGAGACGGTCGCCGACTCGATCGCCTGCAACTCCTTCGCGAACTCCACGACGGAGATCGCGCCGACCACGAGCAGCGCGTCGGCGAGCAGCGAGTCGAGGATGCTGGGATTCATGCCACAGATGGAGCGCCCGTAACGCTTCACATTGCCGCAGCGCATCCAGTTAAGGCCCATCTTTTCCAGCGCTTTGGCGAGCAGGAGCAGGAACGCCGCGAGCCCGGCCAGCTTCCACAGTTTGCCGGTGCCCTTCTTGATCCGCTCCACGTCACGTTCGATGTCGCCGACCCGGCCGCCGATGCCCGGATAGGCGACCGCGCGGTGCTTGCCGGTTTTCCGTTCGAGCAGCGCGACCCGCTCGGTCAGCTCGACCACTTGCTTGTCGGCTTCGCTCGCCTTCGCCTCTGCTTCGGCGACCCGCTTGAGCAGCGGCCGGAGCTGGGCGCGGGTGTTCGGCTTCACAACCCGGATCACTTCGCGCGGCGTTGCACGCTGCCGGATCAGTTTCCGGGTGTGGATCGCGTCGTCGGCGACCCGCTCGATCACGGCCCCGATCCCCTCGAATGCCCACGCCTCGGTGACGTACTTCTCAGCCGCTGCCGCCTGCGTGTGCGTCAGCCCGTGCCCGATCTCTTCCAGCATCTTCAGGCTGGCGCTGTTGAACAGGTTGAAGTTCGTTCCGAACAGGTTGCCGTTGCCCACCCCGCCGCCACGGTTCAGGCGTTGCAGCTCCTTGTCGATATCGGGCAACACGAGCCGGAACGTCGTCCCCCACGCGAAGCGGAGCCCGAGCAGACCGTCGAACGCGGCGTTGGCGCCGAACTGGCCGATGCCGAACTGCGGGTTCTCACGGAAAGCGGGCGTGCTGACCATCCGCTACGCCTTCTCGTTCGCGTCGAGCACCGTGCGAACACCCTTGACGCGCGGCGTGATGTACTCGGTCGTCATATTCCGATACGAGATGACGATGAAGTCGCTCGACTCGCCGCTCGTGCTGACGATGTAGAGCGTGACCACGTCCTCAAGTTGATTCGCAGCGTTCAAACGTTGGCCGGGCACGACCGCTTCGACTCCGGGGTAGTCGAAAAATGATTCGTAGGTGATCGTGAGCGCGTTGGCGCCGCCTTGAGCGACGCTGGTCGTAAACTCCTTTTTCGGGACGCGGAACTCGAAGTAGATGCCGTGCGCGGCCGTCAGCACGCCGACCGTGATCACGTCGCGCGCGAACTGGCCGCCGTTCGTATCGACGTCCGGGTACTGCGTGACGATCGTGTACGTCTCAGCCATCTAGGGCATCTGCCGTAGAGCGTCGGAGCGTCGGAGCGCCTGGTTCAGGTGATGCGGCAGCCGGTAGCCGATCACGCCGCAGTAGATGTCATACGCCTCCCTGGCGGTCAGGCGACGTGCGTCCGCCGAGTCGGGCGCGGGTGGGACGCCGAGCGAGAGCGGCCGGGGACGGGGCGGGCCAGCGCTCACGGCGGCGGCTGACTCTTGGGGCTGCTGTTCGCGGTTGGTACCGCCGTGCCTGCTGCGTGGACACCGGCGCCGACGCCGACCCCGCCGAACGCGACGACGATCGAGACGTAGGTGGGCGCGTCGATCTTGCCGAGACTGACGGCAACGGTCGCGCCGACGATGGCAGCGAGCCCGAGCACGTAGGCACCGAGCTGGGTGAGGGTCTGCGCCATCTAGCCGCCCCCGGCCGGTGCGACCAGATTGTCCGGCAGGTTCAGCCACTCGATCTCGCCGAGCGTGAAGCCCGTGCTCAGGTCGCCACCGCCGAGATTGTCCACGAGCAGCGACGCTTGCGACACGACCACGGACGTATCCACGACGCCCGTGGTTGCGGTCAGGGCGGTGAAGCGGATCCGCCAGCCGTCCGCGAGGTCGATCCCGACCGGCATCCCTGTATTCATCGGCGCGGCCATTAGGCAGGGAAGATGTTATCGAAGTAGTCGCCCTGTCTTTGAAGTGCGACGATCGTTTGTTGCGATGAGAGGTTGCCGGTCAGGTTCGCGCCGTTGATCTTTACGATGACGGCAGTGCTGGCCGGATGGTCGATAGCGAAGAAGGTGTCCGAGGCGATGAGCCAGCGATTGAGCCCGCCGAAGGCGAACTGTCCGCCGTCGAACTGACCCGTGTCAAGCGCTGACTGATCTACGCGCCCGGCGCCGAAGTTCCAAAACCACGACGACGTGATGATGCCGGTGTCGGCAACGTCTTCCGGTTGACAGCCCATCATCGCCCGGTAGTAGCCAGCCGTCTTTACTTGCAGGTACGTTCGACCGCCAACTGTTTGCGTTCCGAAGACTGAGGTGTCATTCGTGCCGAAGCCATCGGACAAGTTCATTGTGTTATTGACACCGGCGGTGATCGTGGTCGAGAAGTCGATCCCGAGTGCGATGGGCAGCGAGGCCGGACTCGCCGGGGTCGCAGCCGCGTCCTCGTCTAGAAAGGGGCCGAACGTGACGTCGGCGCTGCCACCGGCCGCAACCGAACTCCGTGTCTTGAACGTCGGCCCGGTGATGTTCCCCGGCGCAATCAACTGCACGGCCGGGTAGAACGCCGCCGCCGCCGCCGAGCCGTCGAAGCGGGCCGCGAGTGCCTTGAGGATGATCTCCTGGGCGCCGGGGATCAGGTAGTCGAGCGGTGCCGCCGATGAGCCGGGCGCGGGTACGAGAACGTCAGCCATCTGCGCTCAGTCCCCGCGCCCCGCTCAGGAGGCTATTCCGTCGCCGGCGTGCCCGACTCGGACGGCTGCTGCGACTGCTGTTCCTTCGCCAGCGCGAGCAGCTTGTCCACCGCACCCGCCTTGATCCGGTGCAGCGGCAGGAACGCGCCTTCGACCACCACGCCGACATCGTAGAAGCCGGAGCCGAGCGGCCATGACGCGCCCTCCTGCCGCTCCGTCTCCGTGTAGGTGTCGGGCACGTAGCGGACTTCGAGCGACCCGGTCAGTGTCTTGTTCTCGCTCATCTAGAACCCCGGCTTTCCGGTCAGGCCGTACATCAGGAAGTCGATCTTCGGCGAGGTGGAGGCGATCGAGTCGAGCACCTGGACATTGATGTTGCCCTGGTTGTTCGAGTTGAAGCACGGGATCAGCGGCTTCCCCCACTTGACCGACTGATCCACGAAGTAGGTTGCTGAGTCGGTCGTGAGCGCACCGGCCGGAAGACCGAGCCGCTGGCCGCCCCAATCCGGCCCCGTGAAGGTGACGCTACAGACGATTGTCTGCACCGTGATCCCGAGGATCGCGTACCAAGTGTTGGCGATCAGGCGCGTGTCGTCGGCGTTCAACGCCCGTGCCGTCCCATAGGTTGAGCCCGCCGTTCCCGAGGCGACGGCGTTGCAGGCGAGCCCGATCGTCGTGTAGCGGAGCGCCTGCACCTGATCCCAGGAGGCGAGCACGGCATTCACGCCGGGCAGGTCGTCGTAGAGCGTGTTCCAGGTGACGCAAACCTCGTCGTTCGCCGTCGAAGTGACGGTAAAGGCGAAGGTGTCCGACTTGTAGAGCGGGATCGTTGCCAGCCCCGGCAGCATGTTGTGGCTGCCGACCGTGCCCGCGCCGCCGGGGATCAGCGCCGGAATGTTGAAGCGGACGCCGCGCGTCTGATCGTTGACCGACTGCTGACGCGAGAGCGTGACCGCGATCTCCGCAACCGAGGCGGAGTCGATCCCCCACATTTCCAGCACCCGCGCCCCCGCGACGTCGGCCGGCGCGTCGTAGTTGGCGACCGAGAGCGAGTCCGGCGAGACGGCCGCGAGCGTGTCCGCGAACGTGCCGCCGCCCGTGTTCAGCTTGCCCGCTGAGTTGCAGACCAGTGCGCGACCCATGACGGGCTACCGCGCCCCGAGCTGACCCTTGAGCTGGTGAAGCCCGAGGGCGAACTGCTGCGAGCGCTGAAGGTTGGTCATGATGTCGCCGCGCGGGCCCAGCGAGTTGACGATCTGCGCCTCGGCGGAAAGGATCTTCCCGATCGCGATCCCGAAGTTACCGGCACCGTTCTGGATCCCGAGCGAGAACGCGCTGGACTTGGCCTGCGACTGCGACTTCCAGTAGGACGTGCCGCCCCGGTTGAGCCCAGCGGCGATCCGGCCCGAGTTCGCAGCCTCGTTGAAGCCGGTGACCATGCGCGGGATCGCGGCAACGGCGAGCGCCGCCTGATCCTTCGTCGTGCTCTGAATCCCTTCCGCCCAGGCGGTCGCAGCGCGCGGCGCCGACTGGGTGTAGTTCGCTAGTGCCGTCGCTTGCGACTTCACGTTCCCTCCTTGGACGTTTGACCTGGAACGTAGGAGCGGCGGCGGCGGCGGTCAAGATTTCAGGAGGGGAATACCCGCCCGCCGCGGCGAGGGGCTTTAGTGCGAAATCGCGTATCCTTGCGCTTCGGATGCCTGATAGCCGCCGAGCCCGTTGCGTCGTCTGCAAACGGCACCGTGACGAGGTCGGCCCGCTTTCCTGGTCGGGGCTCTGCGCGGAGCACTCCGTCCAAATCCTCGTGGAGAGCAACCTGCAAATCTCGCAGAAGCGCGGCCCGGCGCACCGTCGGCGTCTGCACGGTTACTTGAAGTGGCTCGAGCGCGAAGCGCTTGACGTGCAACGGACGAACCCCTAACCTCCGAGCGCATGGCTGACGGCAATACCTACCCGGCCCGCATACAGACGCTTGACGGCGTTGTGCGCGAAGACGGCAACCTCGTTTTCAACGACTCGACCAACCAGCCGTCACCGGGCGGAAGCAACATCGGCGTAGCATCAGCTTTCGCGCCCACTGGCCTGACAGGCGCGACTCAGGTAACACGTTACGTCGGCGGCGTCGCCACGGTCGCGCCGACGACGGGCACGTTCGCGATCGGCGACTACGTGATCTCCCGCAACGGCAAGGTCTTCGTCTGCACGGTTGCGGGCTCGCCCGGAACCTGGGTTGAGCCGGCTTCGCTTACGTTCGCGCCGCTCGCCTCGCCGACTTTCACCGGGACTGTCGCGGTTCCGGCTGCTGCTGCTGCTACGTCCGCGCCTCAGCTTGACCAGCTGACAAGCGCGTTGACAATCACGGCGAGCACGCTGCCGAATACGGGCGCCTGGGCGTCAACCACGGCGAAGCAAAACCCGACCACGGTTACGACCCCGGCCCGTCAGGTGACGATCAATGTCGAGTTCGTCACCGACGCGACAAATGCGCTGGCGTCGTGCGCGATCGCGATCAGCCCGGACAACAGCACCTACACGACGATCGGCACGGCGACGCTCGCGGCGGCGCTGAACAACCTCGGCGCGGTTAAGTTCGTTGTGCCCGTTCACCTGCCTGCGGCTTGGTGGATCAAGCTGACGTTTGCGCAGGGCACCGTGGCCGCTTCGATCTACTACTAGCGGTGAGCACGAGCGCGCAGGACTTCGAGCAGGGCGAACGTTCACTGCGCGGCGGCTGGTTTCCGCCGCCGTACAGGATCCCGGCGAACGCGACGTCGCCGAAGCTTGCCAACAGCATCATTGCGGCGAGCGGCGTCTGTCGGCTCTACGGTTTCACGGCGACGAGCACGAACGTCGCGGCGCAGTTCATTCTCTGCTTCGACACGAACGCGGTTCCTGCGGCGGGCGCGTTGCCGCTGTTTACCGTCAACGTCGCGGCAGCCTCACCGGGGAGTGTCTACTTCGGTAGCGTTGGCCGCTCGTTCGATCACGGTATCGTGCTTTGTAATAGCACGACGCAGGGCACGTTGACGATCGGCGCCGCCGACACCCTCTTTGACGTGCAGTACGTCTACTAGCCGTGCCGATCATATCGGGAGGTGGGGGCGGCAACACGACGGCGCAAGTTGTTGCGTCCGGGAAGGTGCTGCCTGTTGCGGCGCCAACAGGCGTCACCGTGGATACGACGACGTATAACGACACGATCAAAGGCAGCGGCAAACTGACGACGCTGGTGTTTCCGGGCGAACAGGGCGCCTTGGCTATCGCGATAGCGGGCGATGCTTTCCCGCGCTTCATACTGTCTTCGGATATTTCTGATTACGGCCTGGTTATCGGCGACGGTTCGGCCGAACCTACGAATGGCCCGAGTATCTCGGGGAGTAACACCGTGCTGAGGCTCGGAGGCAACGCGTCCGCCATCCAGCTACAGAAGCCCACGGCCACCCAGGCGGCCACGCAGGCGATCGGCGTCCCACAAGTTGGCCAGCTCTCGCCACTGTTCACGATCACATCCGGCGCGCTACCGACTGTCGCGCTTGTGTCGGGCGCGGGCGCGCAAATCCTTACGACGAGGGACGCGGAGACGGTCACGCCTTGCACGTTCAATCCGGGTGCGGCGACGATAGCCACGGTGACGGTCGCGCTCTCGCCGGACAACGTGACCTACAGCACGCTCGCAGTGGTAACCGAGCCAGCCGGGGTTGCCCTTGACGGCACGATCCTTCCCGTTAAGGTGCGCGTGCCGGCAGGCTGGTATCTGAAACTAACGGCGAATGCTCAGGCCGTGCTTGGCCTGACGACGTACTACTAAGCCGTGAGCCCGATCATCTCAGGCGGGGGCGGGGGTGGCAGTTCCAGTCCCTCCACCGCGACTGCGACCGTTACCGCGAACCAGGGCAACGGCTACAGCACATCGCACACCTTCGACCTTGGCAGCGAAGGGCCGCACCCCGTCCAACTCACGTTGACCGCCTTGGCGTTGACGGGCGACGGCGAAACGTTCGGCAACGCTCCTGGCACGCTCTACGTTGGCCCGAACAGCACTACGAGTTTTCTTGAGACGTCGGCAGACGGCCTGGTCTTCGGGAAAGAAAACGAAACCGCGATCGGCCCGCAAGCCGCTGGCGATGGAAGCGCAACGTTCGAGATCCAGTCCTCGGGCGTTACCACAAAGGCCGTGGGCGTTGTAGGCCGCTATCTGAAAGTGCCAATGGCGATTGTTTCGAACAACACCGGAGACGTTTACGCCGGGGCGAATCATCCATCCGCCCAAGTCCGTATCGACCTCCGCTACCTGTGACATAGGAATCGGGAATGGCCACCGCCGCGCAACGTACGCACCTGGCCGCCTCGATGCGCTTCCTGCTCGCGCACGAGCTGCAAATCCACTACGCGCAGGTACGGCCGATGCGAACCATCCACCTCAGCGAAGCCGAGGCGAACACGCTGCTCGCGAACGGGCACGGGCTGACAATGGACTGCTCGGAGAGCGTCACGGTGCTCTGCCGCTGGGCCGGGCTGCACGACCCGAACGGGCTTGGCTACGACGGCTCCGGCTTCACTGGGACGCTGCTCGCGCACCTGCCCCACTACACCCGGCCGGCCGTCGCAGGTATCGGCGCGCTCGTGGTTTTCGGCCCGGCGCCCGGCGATCACGTCTGCATGGTGCTCACCCCCGGCGAGGATCCGATCCTGTTCTCGCACGGCTCCGAGCGCGGCCCGCTCAAGCTGCCGCTGAGTGTCGAGCGGCGCTACCAGCGGCCCCCGGTCACGTTCCTGTCAATAGCCGCGCTCTGACGCTACCGTGGCCCGGTGGCTGACGGGGACTACGACCACGCCGAGATTCTGAAACTACGCGACTGGCGCCACGATGTAGTGATGCCTGAGCTAGCATCCCTGCGGGGTCGCCTCACGGCCGCGGAGGCGAAAGTGAACGAGCTAGAGCCGCAGGTGGAACGGATGGCGAAGGCCGACGAGATTGCCGACGCCGTGACCGAGCACATGCGCTCCGCCAGGCGGGGGCTGTTGACGACGGGGGAGAAGCTGGGCGGGCTCGCGGTCGGCGTGGCGGCGGTCGTGTCGGTCGTGCTGCAACTGCTGCACTAGCAGATGGCGCCCACAGGCGCCATACCCGAAAGGCTAGGCTTTTCTAGACCTTCGGGGGGTGCGCGGCTGTGGCCGCGCGTGGGAAGATGTTTGTATGGATCGCAAGCCGCTACACGAGAGGAAGGGCTTTAAGAGCGCTTGCGCGGCCGCACAAGAGCGGCATCGCAGGGTGCACAACGAAGCCGTTGCCAAGGACGAAGCGCGCATGCAGCGCTGCCCCGTCTGCGGCGGGCTCAACCCCGGCGATGCGACACATACGAGGTGCGCGTGAGCGAGCCCACCTACCTGATCCGCGTCTGGCACGAGCCGACTGACCCAATGCTGCCCTACTCGGCGATGGTCTACAGGCTCGCCGACGACTCACACGCCGTCACCCGCTGGGGCTCGACCGCCGAAGAAGCAGTGAAGGCGGCGCAGCAGTGGATGCGCGCCGAGGCGGGCGAGCGTGACGCGGTGCGCGAGTTCTACGCGAATGAGTCCGGCGAGATTCACGCGGGCGAGTCCGTCCGGGTACTGAGGCAGCCGTGAGCGACTGGCTCTACTACGGCTTCCCGTGGTTCACGCGCGTCTATGCGCTTGTCGCGTTCGGCTTTGCGATTGCCACCGTCGTTGTGCCGACACCGCTGTGGTCGATCCTGGTTACGTGGTGCTGGTCGCTGCCGGTGGCACTCGCCCTGGTTTGGATCACGAGAGATCCGTGAGCGCTACCGAGGAAACCCCGCGCCGGCTGACGCCGACCGAACGGCTGCACGAGGTCACGGTGCTTGCCATGCAGCGCAAGCCGAGCGAGCCGGAGTCATCGGTCACGCTGAGCCGCAACGCGAAAGGCGCGTTTCAGTTTGAGGTCACCGTCCGCGGTGCCGATGTGCTCATGTGCAAGCGAAGCGCCGAGGTCATCACGGATGCGCTCGCCACGAAGTACCCCTACCCGAGTGAGAACGGCGGCGGGGAATGAGTGACTACGCCGAACTGGTCGAGCGGTTGCGACGCAACGGTGACTACCAGACCGAGCAGGGCTGGGGCAATGGCGCGCTGCTGAAAGACGCGGCGGCCGTGATCGAGAAGCAGCACGCGCAAGTGGTCGGCCTGCGGGCGAAGCTGAGGCAGATGGATGCCGAGTACGAAGCGGGCGAGGCGTGACCGCGCTTACCGTCGTCGCCCCGACAGACGCGCAGCTCGGCTACATCGCGAGCCTCTGCCGCGAGCACGGCGTGCCGCAGCCCGTCGTCTACTCGAAGCAGGAGGCCACGGAGATCATCGACGCGATGCGGACGGGCCGCTACGACCCGGAGCGTTACCGCGCGAACGCCGACCTGCCCGACACGCTGAGGCCGGGCTAGTGCCGCGCTTCAACGCCCGCGTGACGATGGACGTCTATGTTGATGTGACGGTCGAGGCCGAGGACGAAGAGACGGCGCGCGACTGCGCCTTGCAGCAGGCGTGGGAGACGCTGTACCCGCAAATCTCAGACAGCGAAGTGGTCTGGATCGAGGGAGAGGCGGTGCCCGATGTGCGCGTGGAGACGGACGAAGCGGCGCGCGGCGCGGGCGGGGCGAGGGAAGCGAGCGAAGATGCCGCTCATTCCTGACCGCGACGGGACGAAGTTCGTGCGCGACACGGAACGCAACCGCGTCCTAGCAGAGCTGACCGTAGATGCGGCGAACGGCACGGGCCTTTCGTTGCGCGACCGGCTGTTTTCGAGCAAGGAGCAACGGCTGACCGCGCTCATGCTCGCGGTGATGGAGGATCACACCGCGCGCATCTTGCAGGCGATCGAGGCGAAGCATGCCGACTGACGGCCCTCCGCTGCCCGACCCGAAGGCGCGCACGCTCGCACGCGGCGAGCGGAGGTATCGGCGCAAGGTGGCGAGCCCGAAGCAGTGGCAGGCGATCCAGGCTGCGAAGCTCGGGCCGTGCCGCGTCTGCACCGCGCCGACCGCGAACGGCGGCGACTGGGGCATTGTCCAACTGCATCACGTCGTCTCGCGCGAAGACCACGGCGACGATGTTGCGGACAACATCGTTCCGCTGCACGCGGGCGGCGAAGGCGGGTTCGGCAACTGCCATGACCTCGTGACGCGCCGCGTGAAGTGGGCTTGCAAGTCGCTGCTCGCGTCGCTGACGGACGCGGAGTACGCCTACGTGATCCAGCGCGGCGGCGCGGGCTACTTCGAGCGGGCCTACGGCGTCAGGTACGAGCGGCCGTGAGCTGCGACGACTGCGCCCAGACCGTGGCGAACTACAATGCGATGGAGCGGCGCTGGCGCGATGCCCGCGCACGAGAACAACGGTTGCACAGCGACTTACTTGAATACGGCGTCCACAAGATTCGCTGCGCCGTCACGTACGACATCGGGCGCGGTGGCGATGGCGAGGTTCCGTGCGACTGCGGATTCAATCAGGCGCTAGAGACTGTCCTTGAGGACTCCCGTGCGGCGTTGGCGGCTGAGCCCGCAGCAGACGAACCGAAGCGGCGGAACGTTAGACGCGCGATTCACCCAGGCGTGGCATGGGTCACGAAGCCAGACGCCGCAGCAGACGAACCGGGAGAGCGCGAGTGAGCGCCGCGCAACGCGACAAGGGCGCGGCGGCGAAGGTCTGCGCGAAGTGCGGCCGGGCGGGCTCGCTTCACTACCGCATAAATCGCGACGGGGCGACCGTCTGCACGAACGGGACTGTTTGCCGCCGTCGCCGAAGCAACGCCGCAACGCCGCGCCTGAGTGCCGACGACTACGCTGCGCGGCTCGAAGCGCAAGGCGGCGGCTGCGCACTTTGCGGCACGAAGCCGAAGACGCGGCGGCTGGACGTCGATCACGACCACGCGACGGGAGAAGTACGCGGCTTGCTCTGCCACCGCTGCAACCGCGCGCTCCCGACGTGGGTGGATGACCGCTGGCTGATCGCGGCGATTGAGTACCTGCAACCCGGCAGCGAAGTGCTGCTCGTGACGTGACGGGCGCGCTCGTGGCGCTGCTCGCGGCGCAGGCGGTACAGTGCCCCTGTGGGGCGAGAATGGAGAAGCCCTGCGCGAACCCAAACTGCCATCTGCGGACGGGGAATGCGCCGGGAGGCGGGCCGCTGTTCACGGGCGCTCCTTCGCTCGTCCAGCGTCTCCGCGACGTGGACGAAGTGAACGCGCTCATCGTCCGCAGAGAGGCTGCTGACTGGATCGAGAGACTCGTTCGGGTGGCGTCGGCGTCTCAGGACTTGCCGCTGTGGAAGATGGAGCAGTACGGCACGCCCCGCGACGATTACGAGGCGGTTCAGAGGCTCAGAGACGCGCTGGACGGGCTGAAGCAGTGGTCGTGACCGAGCGCGGAACTGCCACCACGCTGGCAGGCCCGCGCCGCTGCGCCTACTGCGGGCACCGCTGCCACGGCCGCACCTGCCGCTACTGCCAGGACTTGGAGCGCGCAGAGCGCGCCGTGTGGGAGTTGCCGAAGGGCGACGGCCTGCCGACTATCCGTGACGAGCTGCACGCGGTGGTAAGAGGGCGCGATGTGGCCAACTGACGGGTTGCCGCGCTTCAAGGTGGCAGTGATGGAAGGCGGCTACGGCGACGATGATAACCCGGTCTGCTCGCCGGTCTCCTACGTTTACGACCGCGCCCGCAACCACCGGATCGAGGCGGTCTACCACGGCAGCCGTGCGCGGCAGCTGGCAGAGAAGGCGGCGGCCCGGTTCGAGCACCTCGTTACGGGGGAGCCGCCGAAGCCGATCCCGCCCGGCTCGAAGCTTCGGCACGGGACGTACTCTTGCTACGTGAACCTTCGTTGCCGCTGCTACGACTGCGCCGAGTACACCCGCCGCCAGGGCCGGGCGCATATGGCAGCCGCGCGCGAGCGCAAGGCCGCGCAAGCGACGCGGGAGACGGGAGCCTGAGTGCCCTGGTACGTCTGGTATCTGTCGGGCTGGCTTTCGCCCTTGGCGGCGCTCCCGCTGGCGCTCGGGCTCGCACGGGCCGCGAGTTTCCGACCCCGCCCGCCTGGTGGCAGCGGCAAGCGGCTTGCATCGCGGAGGCTGAGAGCCATTCGCAGGTACACGACCGCGCCAACGCTACCTACCGGGGTAAATGGCAGTTCGACCGCACGACCTGGGCCAGCGTCGGAGGCGCGGGCGATCCCGCCGACGCGGGCGAGCCTGAGCAGGACTACCGCGCCTTTCGGCTTTGGCAGCGCCGGGGTTGGCAGCCGTGGCCCAGCACCGCGCGGGGATGCGGGCTCCGCTGAATCGCTCATCGCCGCGCTTGACTACGTGAGGAAGATGCCGAGCAAGACGCGCGAAGATCGCAAGCGAAGGGCAGAGGAGCTCGGCAAGCGCACGAGGTGGCCCGCGTGACGACCCCGCTGCCTCTCCCCGACGACCCGCGCCTGCCGTGAGGGTCGCACTTTCACTTGGCTACGTCGGGCTCGTGGTGCTTGCCAACTGGCTTGCGAGCGCCTACCTCGTCGGCGTGCCGTTTACGTCCTACGTTGCCCCTGGCGGTGTGTTCGCCATCGGAGCGATTCTCGTCATGCGCGACTGGCTGCAAGCCCTCTACGGCCTGCGGTGGACGCTTGCGCTCGTGCCCGTCGCGGGCGCGGTTTCGTGGGCGGTCGGAACGGCGGCGGGATGGACGGCGCTGCAACGAATCGCGCTCGCTTCGGTTGCGGCCTTCGTGGTCAGCGAGACAATCGAGGCCGCGATCTTCACGCCCCTTCGCCGTCGCAGCCTCACGGCCGGCGTCGCCCTCTCCGCAACGGTCGGAAACGCGATCGACTCCGCGCTGTTTCTCTGGCTCGCCTTCGGCTCGCTCGCCTTCCTGAGAGGCCAGATCATCGGCAAGGGGGAAATGATCGCGCTCGGGGTCGCGCTCACCGCCCTTCGGCGGCGCGCGTGGCAGCCCGCTTCTACCTAGGCTCTCACCACGCTTCGGCGCGGTGGTTCGCCCTCGGGGTTCCCCTCTTTGCGAGCGTTCGCGTCCTCGGGCAGCGAAAACGCTTCCCTCGCGCTCTCGCTCCGTGGGCGCTCGACTCTGGCGGCTTCACGGAACTGTCGTCGCCGCCGCATCGTTGGACAACGACCCCGGCCGAGTACGTCGCGGCCGTGCGTCGGCTTGAAGCGGGAATCGGACAACTCGCGTGGGTCGCGTCGCAAGACTGGATGTGCGAGCCGTGGATCGTCGCCAAAACGGGGCTTACCGTCTTAGAGCATCAGGCGCGCACGGTGGACAACTTCCTACAGCTACGCGCTGAGCTCGGCGGGCTCGTGATCCCGGTCATTCAGGGATACGGCCCGCGCGACTATGACCGCTGCATCGGCCGCTACCAGGACAACGGCGTCGATCTTGCCGCTGAGCCGGTGGTCGGGCTCGGCTCCGTCTGCCGCCGCTCGCGCACGCTTGAGGCCGTCCGCCTGATCCGCTACCTCCAAGACCACCGGCTACGG
>VBIW01000067.1 GCA_005880915.1 Chloroflexota bacterium
CTTGTTGACCGGCCGCTCGGTAAGGAAGGGATGGCGGTAGGTGGTGACGCGGCTGGCCACCTCGGTCAGGACATCGGCCATCCGGTCGGCGTAGGGTCGCGCCGCCTCCGCTCGTGCCTGCACGCGGCGCAGCTTGGAGGCGGCGACCGCTTGCATGGCGCGCGTGATCTGCTGCGTGTTCTTCACGCTGGCGATCCGGCGGCGGATTTCGGCGAGGGTTGCCATCGGACGCTAGCGTTCCTTTACCGTCTCGCGCTCGGTGGCGCGGCGGGCCGCCTGCAGCGGACCCTTTCCCGCCGGCTTCTCTTCAGCTTTCGCGGCGGGCTTCTCTTCTGATTTCGCAACCAGTGGGCTCGACTGCTTGAATTCCTCGATCGCCCCGCGCAGCAGCTTTTCCGTATCGGCGGAGAGCGCCTTATCCTTAGTGATCGTCTGCTCGATCGCCGGATGCGAGCTGCTCAAGAAGCGCAGCAACTCTTTTTCGAACTGCCGCACCTTGTCGACCGGAACGTCATCGAGGTAGCCATTCCCGCCGGCGAAGAGGACGATCACCTGCTGGGCCACCGGCATCGGTTGGTACTGGTCCTGCTTGAGCAATTCCTCCATCCGCTTGCCGCGTTCCAGCTGGTCGCGGGTCCGCTTGTCGAGATCGGAGGCGAACTGGGCGAAGGCCGCCATCTCCCTATACTGCGAGAGGTCGAGGCGAAGCCGGCCCGCCACCTGGCGCATCGCCTTGATCTGGGCGGCACCACCGACGCGGGAGACAGACAGGCCGGTCGAGATCGCCGGCCGCACCCCGGCATAGAACAGGTCGGTCAACAGATAGATCTGGCCGTCGGTGATCGAGATGACGTTGGTCGGGATGTAGGCGGAGATGTCGCCCGCCAGCGTCTCGATGATCGGTAAGGCGGTGATCGAGCCTCCCCCGTTCTCTTGGTTCATGCGCGCCGCGCGCTCCAGCAGCCGCGAGTGCAGGTAGAAAACGTCGCCGGGATAGGCCTCGCGACCGGGCGGCCTGCGCAAGAGCAGCGAGATCTGCCGGTAGGCCCAGGCGTGCTTGGAGAGGTCGTCGTACACGATCAGCACGTCCTGGCCCTTGTTCATGAAGTACTCGCCCATCGAGGTGGCGGCGTAGGGCGCGATGTACCAGAGGGGCGCCGGCTCGCTGGCGGTGGCGGAGACGATGATGGTGTACTCCAAAGCACCGTGCTCTTCGAGGACGGCCGCCACCTGGGCCACCGTGGCAGCGCGCTGGCCGATCGCCACGTAGATGCAGATGACGTCTTGGCCTTTCTGGTTGATGATGGTGTCGAGCGCGATTGCCGTCTTGCCGGTCTGGCGGTCGCCGATGATCAGCTCGCGCTGACCACGGCCGATGGCCGTCATGGCATCGACCGCCTTGATCCCGGTCTGCAGCGGGGTGTCGACCGGCTGCCGCGTGATGACGCCGGGCGCAACTTTTTCGACCGGGGACGTTTCCGTCGTCTGGATCGGTCCCTTGCCGTCGATCGGCTCGCCGAGCGCGTTGACCACCCGCCCGATGAGCGCATCGCCCACCGGCACCTGGATGACGCTGCCGGTGGTGCGAACCTCATCCCCCTCGCGAATACCCTCATAGGGCCCGAGGACGACGGCGCCGACCGCATCCTCCTCGAGGTTGAGCGCCATGCCCTTGATCCCGCCCTTGAACTCGAGCTGCTCGAGCGACTGGGCGTTGCGCAGGCCGTAGACCTGCGCGATCCCGTCACCGATCTCGGTGACGATGCCGACGTCCGCCGAGAGGATGGGGACGTCGAACTCTTTGATGCGTTGTTTGATCAGGCTGCTGATTTCGTCTGACTTGATGCCCAATGCTGTCCCTTACCCTTTAGCTCAATAATTCCTGCCGCAAACGCGCGAGTTGCGTGCGCACGGTGCCATCGACAAGATGATCCCCGATCTGGATGGTCGCGCCCCCGACAACGCCCGGGTCGGTGATGAACCTCACCGTGACCTTGCGCTCCAGTTTGCGCGCCAGTTCCGCCTCATAGCGCGTCCGGTCGTCCCGGTCCAGCTCGATCGCGGTCGTCACGGTCGCATGGATGATGCCCGACGCCTCGTCGGCGAGCCGCTCGAACTCCTCTCGGATCGCGTGCATGGCGCGGGTGCGATGGTGTTCGACCAGCAAGCGGAGCATGTTTTCGGTCTCCTTCTTGAGTTCGGGCGCGAGCAGCTTGGCCAGCTCCATCCGGCGACTCACGCCGACCGCCGGGTTCTGAAAGGCGGCGACCAGGACGTCATCCTGGAGCAGCTCGTCCAGCTTGACCAGCTCGGCGCGCCAGGTGTCGATCGAGTTCTCCTCCCGGGCCAGCTGGAAAATGCCGGCGGCGTAACGTCGCGCCACATTGCTCGCGTCAGGCACGAATCTCCGCCTCCTCGATGGCGCGCTCGATCAAGTCGCGATGCTTTTTCGCATCCAGGCTCTCGCCGATGATCCGGCTCGCGGCCAGGACCGCGAGGTCGGCCACCTGCGAGCGCAAGTCCTCGACCGCTTTCTGCCGTTCCTGCTGGATTTCCGCACGCGCTTTGACCACCAGCGCGTCGGCCTGTTCGCGCGCTTTGGCCTCCAGCTCTTTGCGCAGGTCCTCCGCTTGCTTGGTGATGCGATCGAGCATCGCCTGCGC
Organism: Chloroflexota bacterium; assembly: GCA_005880915.1. GTDB lineage: Bacteria > Chloroflexota > Dormibacteria > Dormibacterales > Dormibacteraceae > 40CM-4-65-16. The sequence continues at coordinate 2,664 of VBIW01000067.1, forward strand.
TTCCTTGCGCGCTTCCTCGAGCTTCGCCTGTCGTGCTCGCTCGGCCGCTTCCAGCTCCTGCATCGCCTTCTGCGTTGCCTCGACGCCCTGCGCGATGCGCGCCCGACGCTCGTTCAGGATTCTCAGCAGCGGCCCCCAGGCGAGTCGGTAAAGGATGAGAAGCACGAGAAGAAAGATGACCAGCTGAGCGATCAGCGTGCCGTTGATCGTGAGCAGACCGGCGTCGAGACGGGTCATTTCCCGGTGATTTGGGCCAGGAGCGGATTGGCGAAGATCAAGAACAGGCCGAGGCCCAGGCCGATGATGGGCAGCGCCTCGATGAAGCCGATGCCGATGACCATCAGCGTGAACAAGCGGCCCTGCAGCTCGGGCTGGCGAGCGGTCCCTTCAACCGTACGACTCGACACCAGGCCATCACCGATTCCTGCCCCCAGGGCGCTCAGCCCCAGCCGCAGGCCGAAGGCAATGACGGTGGCACCCAAGACGATTGCGCGTTCCAATCCAATCCTCCCTTAGTGGTTATCCATGTCCTTCTTCAACTTCGGTAGCGATCGCGACGTACGAGACCGTCAAGACGGTAAAGATAAAGGCCTGCACCGCGCCGATGAAGAGGCTGAACAGCGTCCAGAGCGCTCCCGGCAGCCACGAGATCCAGGTTGGGATCAGCACGATGATCAAGGTCAGCAAGAGCTCGCCCACGAAAATATTGAAGTAGAGCCGGAAGGAGAGCGTGATCGGCTTGGCCAGCTCATCGATGACCGTCAGGGGAAAGTAGGGCGGTACCAGGAGCAGGTGCTTGAAGTAACCACCGAGGTGCCGGCTGCGGATGCTGTAGTACTGAACCAGCACGAAGGACATCAGGGCGAGGCCCAGCGTCGTGTTCCAGTCATTGGTCGGCGACTTGAGACCTGGCACCAGCCCTAACCAGTTCGCGACCAGCAGAAAGGTTATGAGCGTAATCGCCAGTGGGCCGAGCGTGACGTTTCGACCCTGCAGCGTCTCCTCAGTCAGGTTATTGATGTATTCGACGATGGCCTCCATCGCGTTCTGTAGCTGAGTGGGCACGCCGACTCGAAGTTGGCTCCGCAAGATGACGCCGAGGATGAGCAGGATCGCGCAGACGACCAGGGTGTTGCGAATGGTGTCGACGTTGAAATCGAGACCGGCGATGTTGACCGTCGGGTGGGTGACCTCGATTTGAAGCCGTGGTACGGCGATCACGCGGTCACCCCTGGCGGGACCCGTAGGACGCGCCACCCGGCGACCGCGGCGGCGATCGGGAAGCAGCCGTAGCCGATGACGGCGCCGACCGGGTCGACGCGGCTGACGATCAGCACAAGGCCTAGCAGCACGGCGATGGTCAGGAAGCGGATGGCGGCGGCGATTTGCAGCATGCGCGCCGACGGGGCATGGCCCAGGAAGCGTTTGGCGGTGCTGACCATCCACACCATGTTGCCCAGGCCCAGCAAGCCGCCGGCAATCAAGCCGGCAACCGCCCGGGGATGACCGGCGGCCAGCAGGCCAAGCCCGATGACCAGCAGGAAGCCGAGCAAGACGAGTGACGCTGTCGCCTGGAAGCGGCGCAGGTCACTCATGTCGACGCATCTCCTTCATCACCATTCGCACGACGCTATAGCCGCCCGCCACAACCCCGAGGAGCAACCCCGCCAGCAGGAACCAGGGCGATGTGTGAAAGACCCGGTCGGCAAGGTAGCCAAGGCCCAACCCAACCAACACCGAGGCGGCGAGCTGGAGGCCGATGCCGGACGCGAGGCCCAAGGCCGCCAGCATGCTGGGGTCCTTGCGCTTATCCGTCGGGGCCATCACTGCCTCCCAGAATTAGGCCTCAACCGCTCCAAGCTTATCAGTCGCTGAATTGGCGACGCCATCGGGCGGCCGCCCGAACCGGGCTCAACCTCGGCTGATTCGCTGGAAGCGGCGGACCAGGATGACGACGATACCGAGCGCCAACAAGAGGATGGCGCCCAGCAAGACCTTCTTGTGGCCGTAGATGGCCAGCCCTACGGCGGCGAAGATCGCCGTGCCGGAGTAGAAGACGAGCACCGTCTCCCGCGGGCTCAGGCCGAAATCGAGGAGGCGGTGATGCAGGTGCTCGGTGTCCGGGGTGGCAATCGATTTGCCGCGCCGCCGCCGGCGCACGATCGCCCAGGCGGTGTCGACGATCGGGATTGCGAGGGCCAGCACCGACACGAACAAGGCCAGAATTACCGTCCCTTTGGCAACCGAGAGAACGGAGAGGGCGGCCAGCGTGAAGCCGAGGAAGTTGCTGCCGCTGTCGCCCATGAAGATCCGCGCCGGGTGCCAGTTGTAGATCAGGAACCCGATGCACGACCCGGCGACGATGGCAGCCAATCCGCCGACGAGGACCTGCCCGCCGACCGCAGCCGTCACTGCCAACCCGATGGCGGTGACGGTGGCGATCACGGCTGACGAACCAGAGCAGTGTCAGCAGCAGCGACACGATGGGCGCCAGCGTGACCACGCCGCTGGGAAGGCCGATGAAACGGATGGCGATGCCGAAGCCGATGATCGCCAGCAGGGAGGCCGCGACCTGGAAGCCCAATTTGAAGAGCGGGCGGACGCCGCCCAGGTCGTCGAAGACCATCAGCGTGGTGATCACGGCGGCGGAGAGCAACAGACCGAGGGTGGCGGGGTTGGTCGAAAACAGCGCGGCCGACAGCCCGAACCCGAGGTACATCGCCAACCCGCCCAGCCTGGCGGTCGGCTGCTGATGGATGAAGCGGTCGCCGGGCTTGGCGACGGCACCGAGGCGGAAGGCCAGCCAGCGGACGGGCAGGACGACGATCGCCGTGCAGACCAGGGCCGCGAGAAACGGCAGGACCGCCGGGGCGAAGCGGGACGGAGAGAAATCAGACCAGAAGGTCGGGTCGCTAAAAACGCCGGCGCCGACTAGTACGGCAGCGGAAATCGTTCGCACAGCGCCCGGCTCCGGGCGCGTACCTGCTCATGCACGGTTCGGTCCTCGAGGTTGAAGAGCAGCTCGGCGACCATCTCGGCAATCTGGGTCATCTCCTGCGGGCCCATCCCACGCGTCGTCACGGAGGGCGATCCCAGCCGGATGCCACTCGGGTTGAACTTGCTCGCCGTGTCGAAGGGAATCGAGTTGCGGTTGACGGTGATGCCCACGGTGTCAAACGTCTCCTGCACGTGCTTCCCGGTGAGATTCAGCGGCCGCAGGTCGATCAGCATCAGATGGTTGTCGGTTCCACCGCTGACGAGGCGCAGCTTGCGCTTGCCGAGGCCCTCGGCGAGGACGCGCGCGTTGTTGACCACCGATTGCGCGTAGGTCTTGAACTCCGGGGTCTTCCACTGCGCCAGCATGACCGCCTTTCCCGCAATGGCGTGATTCAACGGTCCGCCCTGGCTTCCCGGGAACACGCTCTTGTCGATGTCCGCGGCGTACTTCGCCTTGCAGAGGATCATGGCGCCCCACGGGCCCCGCATCGTCTTGTGCGTGGTGAAACTGACGAAGTCCGCATACGGAACCGGGCTGGGGTGCGCGCCGCCGGCGACCAGTCCAGCGAAATGCGCCATGTCGACGAAGAAATAGGCATCGACCGCCCGGGCAATCGCGGCCAGCCGTTCGAAATCGAGGAGGCGCGGGTAGGCGCTGTAGCCGGCGAGGAGCATCTTCGGCCGGACCTCCTTGGCCTGCTTCTCGAGCACGTCGTAGTCGATCCGCTCGGTGGTGGGGTCGACGCCGTAGGGGACGAAGTGGTAGAGCTTGCCGGAGAAGTTCACCGGGCTGCCGTGGCTCAAATGTCCGCCCTGGCTCAGGTCCATCCCCATGACGGTGTCGCCCACATTGAGGACCGCGGCGTAGACCGCATAGTTGGCGGTCGTGCCACAGTGCGATTGCACGTTGGCATGCTCGGCGCCGAACAGTTCCTTTGCCCGCTCGATCGCGAGCGTCTCGATCCGGTCGACCACCTGGGTGCCACCGTAGTACCGCTTACCCGGGTAGCCTTCGGCGTATTTGTTGTTGAGCAGCGAGCCGAGCGCCTGCAACACGGCGGGGCTGGCGATGTTCTCGGAGGGGATCAGCTCGAGCGTGTACTGCTGCCGTTCGAATTCGTCGCGGATCGCGGCACCGACCTCGGGATCGACCAGGTCGATCCGGCTGGTCAGGTCGGTACGGGCCTGCAGCATCGGACCATTATCCCCGAATCAGTTCCGCGGCTGGGATCGCGCCCTGGCGCAGGATGCGAGGCGTCGCGCCACTCAGGTCGAGGATGGTCGATGGCTGACCGATGCGGCATGGTCCGCCATCGAGCACGATGTCGAGCCCGTCTCCCAGGCCGGCAATGACGTGGTCGGCATCGACCGGTGGCGGCTGCCCCGCTGGGTTGGCGCTGCTGCTGGCGATCGGTTCGCCCAGCGCCCGCAAGAGCTTAAGCGCGACATCGTGATCCGGGGCGCGCAGCGCAAGCGTGCGTCCGTCACCCGGGGACCGAGCCGGCAGCACCAGGGTAAGCGGGCCCGGCCAGAAGCGCGACATCAGCTCCGCAGCGGCGGTCGAGACCACCGCGAACCGTTCCACCTGGGCCTGATCGAGCACCAGCCACACCATCGGCTGCCCCGGGGGACGCTGCTTGACCGCGTACAGGCGGGTGAGTGCCGTCGGGTCCGCGGCGCGGGCGGCGACGGCGTAGAGCGTGTCGGTCGGGAAGGCGATCACGGCACCGGCGCGCAGTTGTTCCGCCGCCCGCGCGATGTGCGACGGATCCGCCGGCCAGCGCGCGGTCACGTCTGGATGCGCACGACCCGGTTGAGCCCGGCGAGGTCCTTGTGCACGCTCACCTCGGCGGCGGTCCAGTGTCCTTGCGCCAGCCGCACGATGCGGCGCGTCTGCGCCGGATCGCACTCGAGGAGCACCAGGCCACCCGGTTTCACCACCGCCGGTGCCTGCGTCAGCGCCGTGCGAATCAGGTCCAGCCCATCCTTGCCGCCGTCGAGCGCGAGCGCCGGCTCGTACTCGAGCTCCTTCGGCCGGATCCGTCGCAGGGCATCGGGGATGTACGGCAGGTTGGCCAGAATCACGTCCGCCGGCCTGGCGCCGCGCAGCAGGTCGCCCCTGACGGTCGTGACGCGCCGGCGGAGCCGGTGGTGGGCGATATTCCGGTCGGCCACCCGCAGCGCGGGGGCGCTGACGTCGCGGGCCTCGATCTTGACGCCGGGCACGGCCTTGGCGACCGAGATGGCGACGGCGCCGCTGCCGGTTCCGAGATCGATAACCCGCCGCGCCGTTGGATGCGCCTTGAGCCAGTCGATGGCGAGCTCAACCAGCAACTCGCTCGATGGCCGTGGAACCAGCACCGCCGGCGTCACCAAAAACACGTGTCCGTAAAACTCGCGCTCGCCGACCAGGTAGGGCACCGGGACGCGGGCCGCGCGCCGCCTCGTCAACCGGCGCAGCTTGGTCCGCTGGGCGACGGTCAGCAGCCGGTCGGGATGGCTGTGGAGCCGCTCGCGCGAACTGTGGAGCACGTGCGCCACGAGAATCTCGGCGTCGAGCCAGGGCAAAGGGATCCCGGCGCCGGCCAGGGTGGCCCGGGTCTTGAGGAGCTGCGCCTTGACCCGGCCGGAGTCAGTTGCGGGAGGCGCCATTGGGCGGCTCGCTCAGGCGATTGGCCTGGTCCCAGGCGATCAAGCGGTCGATCACCGGGTCGAGATCGCCCGCCTCGACGAACTGGGGCAGCTTGTAGTACTTGAAGTCGATCCGATGGTCGGTGATCCGTCCCTCGGGATAGTTATAGGTGCGGACCTTCTCGCTGCGGTCGCCCGAGCCGACGGCGGAACGACGAACCTCCGTCAGGGCCTCCTGTTGCTGTGCGATCTGGCGGTCGAGCAGGCGCGCCATCAGCACCTTCTCCGCCTTCGCCTTGTTCTTGAGCTGCGAGCGTTCGTCCTGGCAGGTCACCACGATCGGTGGACCGCCATCATCGGGCGTGTAGGTGAGTCGCACCGCCGAGTCCGTCGTGTTGACGCTCTGCCCGCCGTGTCCACCGGACCGGTAGACATCGACCTTGAGCCGCTCCGGGTCGATGGCGACGTCGACGTCTTCGGCCTCCGGCATAACCACCACGGTGGCGGTCGAGGTGTGGATGCGACCCTGCGTAGGCGCCCCGTCCACGAATCTCGAACACGACTTCTTTGAACCCACCGCGTTCCGTCGGGCTCTCCGAAAGGAGGTCGACCTTCCAGCGGCGCGACTCGGCATAGCGGCTGTACATCTTGAAGAGGTCGCCGGCGAACAACCCCGCCTCGTCCCCGCCGGTCCCCTGCCGAATCTCGACGATGACATCTTTGTCATCGGTCGGATCCTTGGGCACCAGCGCGGTCTTGAGCTCGCCCTCCAGCCGGTCGCGCTCTGCCTGCTGTTTTTCGAACTCCTGGCGGGCGTAAGCCTGCATCTCGGGATCGCGCTCGTGCTCCGAGAGCTCGCGAGCCTCCGCCATAGCACGCTCGGCGCGCCGGTACGCCTCGTACAGCTGCACCAGATCCCGGAGCTGGGCCTGCTCTTTGCTCAGCCGCTGGAGTTCTTTAAGGTCGGCGTGCACCGCCGGATCGTTCAGCCGCTCGGTGATCGCGTAGTAGCGGGCCCGAACGGCTTCGAGCTGCTCGAACATCAGGCCGCGGCCTCTTTCTCCTCTAGCCGGGCCGCTTCGAAGGCCGCCAGCGCCACCTCGATCTGTCGATCATCGGGCTCCCGCGTGGTCAGCTTCTGCGTCAGCAGGAACGGAAGGATCAGCACCTTGATGACGGCGTTGTTCCGATGCCGTCCGGCAAAGCGGATGAATTCGTAGGCCAGCATGGCGATCACCGGGATCAGCACGATGCGCGACAGAAGCAGCAGCGGTAGCGCCGGGCGGCCGACCAGTCCAAAGACGAAGGCACTGACGACCATCACGGCCAGCAAGAACCCGGTGCCGCAGCGCGGGTGGAGCGTGCTCTGCGTCCGCACGTTGGGCACGTCCAGCGGCAAGCCGGCCTCATAGGCATTGATCGTCTTGTGCTCCGCGCCGTGGTAGGCAAAGAGGCGCGCAATCTCAGACTTGAAGGAGATGGCGTAGAGATAAGCGAGCAGCAGGGCGATCCGCACCACACCATCGACGATTCCGAAGAAGAGGTTGCCGTGCCCACGACTGAGGAAGCCCGCCGCGACCAGCGGGACGCCGAGGAAGAAGA
>VBIW01000068.1 GCA_005880915.1 Chloroflexota bacterium
TGAGGTTTCCGTTCCGGCTAGGAGCCCACTCGACGGCCTTCTGCCGAAGGTCGATCCCACCATCGCGGCAAGCGCAACTGCTCCCCCACCGCACGTCATCGTCCGAGACACCCGCTCGGGTGGCTAAGGAGTGGGGCCAGGGAGCGGCTGACGGCACTTCCGGCAGTGCGTGGACGGCGGGCGGTTGTCGATGAAGCCGCAGTGCGGACACTCGTGCTCCTCGACCACTTCCCGATCACGCTCCACGTAGTCCTTGATCGACATACTGGCGGTGGCGGCAGCCTCGCCCACCGCGACGAAATCGTTGAGTGCGCCCTGGACGAAACTGAGCCAGGCGATGCCGCCGACCAAGGGGAAGAACGTCCAGAGTCCAGTCCAGGCGGAGACGGCTCGCGGCTGTCCCGCATCGGTGTACATGCGGCCGACGTAGGAGGGGAGCACGAACCTGCCGACGATCAAGATGGATGAGATGACGCCCAAGATGCCGCCAATGCCCCGGCCACGGTACGCCTTCACTTCCTGGAACGACTTGTAATCCCAATAGATCAGGTAGATGCCGACGGTGACAATGCTCATGACGATCACGAACGCCACGCCGCGCCTCTGCGGCAGCGCCCCCGCGTTGCGGGGGACGTAGATCGGCTGCGGTGAGTCCACCACTCCTGAGCCGCCCTACTTGGAGGGCAAGTTCGTCCAGTCCTTGACCTGCGGATACCTGGCCTTGAGGAATGCCAGGTCGTATTGCAGCCGTCGGGCGGTCGTCACCAACTTGCCGCCGTATTGAGCGTTCACGTCCTTGCCCGATGTCCCGGAGAGGAGCAGACGGTCGCTCGTCGCGAGGTAGCCGACGAAGGTGGATAGCAACTGCCTCGCTTCGAGCAACTGCTTGTCGGACGCCGAGGTCGGCTGATCGACGCGGGCTTTGATCGCGCCCCACTTGGTGATCGAGCCCTTGACGAAGGCGACGAGTTTGTCTTCGAGCGCCCGCGTCACTCCCTTCGCCTGCATCTCCTTCGTGATCGCAGCGGACGCCGCGTTCTCCCGCGCGTACTCGTCGGCAGTCGCCTTCGTCGCCGCTCCGAGCGCCACGGCCTCCTGCTTGTCCGCCGTCGTGATCTTGACCGGAGTCGCTCCGTGCCCGAGTGACCAAATGCCGACCCAACTGAGCGCGAGCCGACTGGCCGAGTGCGTCGAGCACGGGGGGCTCACGGTTCGGGTGTACGGAACGATGTCGTCAATGTTGTACGACCACGACGAGTCGTTGCCGCCCGTTGGTCGTGGGCAGGTCGTCTTGTAGACGTAGCCGCCGTTGATCGCGATGACGGCCAGGAAGAACAGTGCGCCTCCGATGAGGGGGATAATCATGAGCATCCGGTCGAACACGCGGCCTGCCATTTCCATCGCAGGTCGGACTATCTCGGAAAGCCCGCCTGCAGACAAGGTGCGACGGCGCTACGCGACGAGCGCCCGCCAGAACTCATCCGACCCCGCGTCGTCAGGCAACGGCCCGAGAAGCGCGAGCGCCTCGTCCGTGCTCCCGCGCCAGTGCGGGCGAGGCTGGATTCGTGGCGGGCCGTTGAGGTCTACGAACTCCCCGAGGTCGAGCGCGGCTACATAGGCGGCGGCTCCGGCCTTCCGGTAGGAGACGCCTACACGGTCGAGTTCCTTGGCCAACGCAGGGCTTGGGCTCCAGGCCGACACGCCCCGAGTGTCGCACTTCAACTAGAAGGCGACGCCCGTCTCGATCTACTGGAAATGACGACAGGCGCGTGGTGGTGCTACGCGTCGTCAGACTCGGTCATGTCGCCGGGGTCGGTCGTGGAGACTGTGCGCCATGACTGCCAGGTGATTCGCATGATGACGAACGTGATGATGAGGCCGATGATGGGGTCACCGATGTGCGCGCCGAGCGAGACGATGATCGCGCTTCCGACGACACCGAGCGAGACGAAGCCGTCGATGCGTGCGTGGTTGCCGTCGGCGGTCATGGCGGGGCTCGACAGGCGCTTACCCGCGCGGAGTCGAACCTGAGCCGCAATCTCGTTGCCGACGAAGCCGATCACCCCGGCAGCGGCCAAGACCCATAGGTGAGAAAGGTGCTGCGGGTGGATCAACCGCTGGATCGTCTCGTAGAGGGCCACGCACGCCGACACGAAAATCGCGAGAACGACGGCAAGCCCTGCGAGTTTCTCGCCCCGGAAGGAGCGCAGGAAGAACGCGATCCCGAGCGGGATCGCCGTCAGTGCGTCACCGAAGTTGTGGATGAGGTCGGCAAGTAGCGCGACGGAGCCCGACAGTGCGAAGACCATCGCTTGTGCGCCTGCGGCGAGCCCGAGCACCGCGAGGCTGATCGACACCGCCTTGACGCCCTCGTGTGACCGGACTATCGAGCGATCAACGAGCCCGTGCGTGTGTCCGTGGTCGCCGTGGTCATGGTCGTGCTCGTGTGCGTCAGGGTCTGCGACTGGCTGCGACCGTTGCGGCAGCACAAGGTGGCGGTGCGCCCCGCTTTGCGGATGGCGATGGACGCGGTGCCCATGCCGATGCAGAACTCCCGCGCTTGATGTGCCCATCGAGAGAAAGGTAGCCTCCTCGCCCGCCTGTTCTCAGTGGTGGCGGAGGGCCAGTCCGACGAGGGCGGCTGCGACGACGAGGGCGGGCTCGGGCACCTTGACTCGCTTCTGCACGAGCAGGGCGAGAGCGGCGACTCCGATGAGTGCGGCGAGCCAACCGTGGATCGTTTGCCGTCCGATCACGATGGCCGCTCCCGCGATAGCCCCTGCCGCTGCCGCAGTCGCCCCCTTGACGAATCCCTGCAAACGCGGGTGGCGCTCGAAGCGCCGGAACAGACGGCCCGGCACGACCACGAACAGATACGTCGGGCCGAAGACGGCGACCGTCGCAACCACCGCTCCGGCGATGCCCGCTACGAGGTAGCCCGCGAAGGTGCCCATGATGACGACGGGGCCGGGACTGATGAGCCCCATCGCCACGGCGTCCGTGAACTGCCGCTCGGTGAGCCAATGGTGATCGCTGACGAGCCCTTGATGTAGGAAGGGCACCATCGCAAGGCCGGAGCCGAATGTGAACGCGCTCGCTTTGGCGAAGAAGCCTGCCATCGTCCCGAGCGATCCACCCGCCCCTAGCCACGCGAACCCCTTGACGCTCGCCAAGGGAAGTGACGCCGACCCCACTCCGGGCAAGCGGACACGCGGCAGTCCGCCGCCGTAGTAGAGGGCTCCGAAGACGCCCGCGCCGATGAACAGCCACACAATCTCCGAACCCGACACGGCGGTTGCTGCGCAGATGGCACCGGCGAGGAGCCAAAGCACCGGATCGTTCTTGTTTGTCGAGCGTGCGAGTTTCGTGGCAGCGATGGCGATGATTGCCAACACGGCGGGGCCGACGGCGAAGAAGGTGTCTTGAACGGCGGATAGCCCCTGGTAGTGGGCGTAGAGCACCGCAACTGCGGTCACGATCAGAAACGGCGGCACGACGAACGGAAGGGCCACTAGCAACGCTCCAAGCGCGCCCCGCTGGAGGTAGCCGAGCCACATCGCCAACTGCGCCGCCAGCGGCCCCGGCATCGTCTGCGCGACGGCTAGCCCTTGCTGATACTCGGCCTCGGAGTACCAGCCGCGCTGCTCGACAAGATCGCGGCGCATGTAGCCCGCCAACGCAATCGGCCCGCCAAAGCCCCACGAGCCAAGACGCAAGAAGTAGAAGAACAAACCTCGCATCGTCCGCTCCGGGTGAGGAGCAACCTCGACGACCTCGGAATACGCCTCAGTGTTCATACGGATTTCAGGTCAGCCGGGCGCACACCCGGACGCTAGCGGGTTGTTCTTCGGTGTCGCGTTCTCGGGAAAGTACGACAGTCAGGCCGCGACTGCGCCGGAGCAGATGTGCGCCTTGAAGCCCTCGCGCGTCTCCGCGAACGTCCCGGTAGCCGTCCATGCGCACCGCCCGCATTCGGCGCGCACGACCTGCTCCTCGATGGCCGCGAGCGCCTTCTCGGAGCGGTCGGACGCGGATCGACGCGGGGCATCCGCCGAGGGTCGGCCTAGCGGCGCGCGGTGCGGCTCGATGCCGTTCCGCCGGAGCAACTTGGCGACGGTCTTCGGATCGCCGCCTCCGAGTTCGCGCGTGATGGCCTTCGGGTGCAAGCCGGAGCGATGCAGCCGCAGGATGTCCTCGCCGCGCTCCGCCGTCAGGTTGGTTCGCCTCGGCGGAAGCCCGAGCGCCCGAGCCCGGCGGAAGACCGTCTTGTGAGTGACGCCGAACGCCTCGCCAATCTCGGCACCCGGCACGCCCGCCTCCCACATCTCGCGGAACTTCTGCTCGCGCTCGGGGGTGAGCGTGAACGCTTCCCCTGCCGCCATCACGCCACCCCCTGCCGCTTGCACTCGATGAGGAACTCGCGGCGGGCTCGGGCGCTTGACCATCCTTCGAGCGGGGTCGTGAGCGGACGGAGCCACCGCACCGCCGGGAGCGCGTCCGTGAGGAACTGCTCGACCTCGGAGCGCCGGGCTCGTAGATCGAGCCGCCGGACTTCCGCCGGGAACGGGAGCGTCAGGTTGAACCGCTCGGCCACGCACGCCATCACCCGCGCCTCGGCCTCCTCGTACTCGGGCGACCACGCGCGCAGGGGGCTCGGGATGTCCCCGAGCATCGCCTCGGGTAGATCGTGGACGAGGCAGCCGCGAGCGACGTTCACGCTCGATGCCTCGCGCGCCATGAAGACCGAGTGCTCGGCAACCGACACGGGCACCGAGCCCCGCCATCGGAACAGGCGCGAGAGCGAGGTCGCCGTGTCTTCGAGGTCGATGTCCTCGGCCCTCGGGTTGTCAAGGTCGAACGCCGAGCGTGCGAGGTAGGCGATCATTTCGGTTGTCCGGGCTGCGCGCTGATGCGCCGTGCCTCCGTTGTCGGGACTGGCTACTCGTACTGGAAGTACAGGGAGACGCTCCCGGACGGATCGCCGGTCACGTCTACCTCGCCTTCGACGCCGATGGCGTTCGCTCGCGTCAGGAACGCCGTGCCGAGGTTGCCGCCGTCGGCAGCGGTCACGTTCGAGACATTCGCGCCCTTCGCGCCGACGTAGTAGCCGGGCGGGATGACGACGGAACCGTGTCCGCCTGCGTCGAGCGAGACGACTTTCGTGGTGAGGCTCATTGGATTGCTCCTCCCGGATTCGAGGGCTTGCGCTGATCGGCGTGGTAGTCCTTCGGGTCGGCTCCTCCGCCGGAGGGAGCGCCGGTCGGCAGCGTGCGCATC
>VBIW01000227.1 GCA_005880915.1 Chloroflexota bacterium
CCGGCGCGCGGCGGTGACCCTGCGCGACGCCACCGCCCGACTGCGCGCCGCCACCGTCGCGCTGGCCCAGGCGGAGAGCCGCCCCGGGTTGGCCGCCGAGCTGGTCGCCGTCGAGCGCGACGTCGCCGTGACCATGGCCGCCGCCGCGCCGATGCGGGCGCTCGAGCGCAGCGACTGCGAGGACGCCCTCGGCGACAAGCTGCGCGGGCATGGCATCGCCGACGTCGACGCGGCCCCGCTGGTCGACGCCGGTATCGACCCGGAGTGGATCGGCCGCCTCGCCGCGCGGTTCCCGGAGCCCACCCTGGAGCCTGCGCTGCGCTGGCTGGTCGCCCAGATCGAGGTCACCCAGCTCGCTCGGGAGATCGAGGACGCGGCGGGGCGGATGTCGGAGCTGGTCGGCGCCGTCAAGGAGTACTCGTACATGGACCGCGCCTCGGTCCACGAGGCCGACCTCCACGACGGCCTGGAGAGCACCCTGGCCATGCTCCGCTACCGGCTGCGCGGCATCACGGTGATCCGCGACTACGACCGGACCATCCCCCGGCTCCCGGTCCAGGGCGCCGAGCTCAACCAGGTGTGGACCAACCTGCTCGACAACGCCGCCGACTCACTCGGCGGCAGCGGCACCATCACCGTGCAGACACGACGCGACGGAGACGCCGCGGTGATCCACGTCATCGACGACGGACCCGGCATCGCCCCCGACGCGCTGCCCCGCGTTTTCGAGCCCTTCTACACCACCAAGGAGGTCGGCAAGGGCACCGGCCTGGGTCTCGACATCGCCCACCGCATCGTCACCGAGGGACACCGGGGCACCATCACCGCCACCTCGCAGCCCGGCGAGACCCGCTTCACCGTCCGGCTTCCCATCTCGCCGTGATCCCGGGAGGGGCTCACGACCGCGACGGCACGCCCAGCGCCGCGGACGCTGCGGTCCGTCCAGCGCTGGGATGAGCACGGGCGGAGGGGGCGCGCTAGGCTAGCGCCCGCGATGGGAGCAGGTGGTGTGGCCGCGCCCCGACCGAACGGTATGGTGACGCGCCTCGGCGAGGCCTGGTGGACCGGGGTACCCGGCGCGGCCGGACAGGTCTCCGCCGTGGCTGCGGTGGTGCTCGGGGACGGCGCCTGGATTCGCCGCTGGCCACAGGTGGATGATCCTGCTGGGCACCGTCGCCGCCGGGCTGGGCGCATGGCTGCTGCTCGGCTTCGCCGTCGGCGACCTGCTCCTCGCCTCCCGCGACGCCCCCTTCCGGGGCAGCTCGGGGGACAGCCTGCGCACCGACGCCGCGCTGCTGGTCTGCTACGTCGTGCTCGCCATGGTGGTGACCCTGGTGCCGATCACCGCGCGGCGACTTGCCGGCGAGACCGTGCAACGCTGGGGACGCGGCCACCTCGGTGCCATCGTCAGCCTGACCGCGATCGTCGAAGGGCTGCTGGTGCTCACCTGGACGCAGGCGGCGGTGGTGCTCACCCGACCCTTCTTCCACTGGCACGACCTGGCCACCAGCGAGGACGCGCTCAACGGGCTGCGCGACCAGGGCTGGCGGCTGGCTCTGGTCGGCGCCGGTGCGGCGGTGATCCGCCTGTTGCTCGAGCGCGCGGCGCTCGAGGGCGCCCCCGCGGCCCCCGGCGCCGCTCCGGCACCCCGGCGGCGGCCGCCCCAACGGGCCTGGACCACCCACGCCATCCAGGCGCTGGTCACGGTGGTGATCCTCGCCGGCCTGATGGACACCTGGGCCGACGCGGCGGCGGTGGCCGCCGTGCTGGTCGGTCTCAACCTGGTCCGCGACCGCGCCGCACCCCGGCTGCACTCGCTGGCCCGGGTGATGGAACGCTACCCGACGCTGCCCCGGTTGCTCGGCGCCGCGGTGGCCAGCGCGGCGATCGCCATCGCCCTGGTGCGCGCGGTCGGCGCCACCAGTGTGGTCCGGCCGATCATCGTCTCGACGATCGTCTCCCTGGTCATCGTCACCCTGGTCATGCCGGAGCACGCGATCCGCGCTGCAGGCCATTCGCCGCGGGCCGAGCCGGCAGTCCCGCCGGTCGCCGACGGCATCAACGCGCAGCCGAGCCCATCCCCCGGAGGACCCGCGGCTGGCTCGGTCTACTACGTCACCGAGGTGTTCGACCGGGCGGTCGCGCGGGTGGTGATCGGTTCCGACGGCCGAGCCACGGTTGATCCCAAGTTCGTCAGTGGGCTGCCGCCGAGCGGCCCGGACAGCGCGGTCTTCACCGCCGACGGCCGGATGCTGATCTCCAACCTCAGCGCGGGGACGGTGTCGGTGGTCGACCCGACGTCCGGCCGGGTGATCACCCCCCAGCTCAACAGCATGCCCATCGACACCCTCGCCGACCTGGCCGTCGACCCCAGCGGCGAGGTGGTCTGGGGCATCTCCCACAGCGGCTCGGGCCCGATGGCGATCGACCGCATCGCCCTGAACGGCGGCCAGGTGACCCCGTCGAACCCCTCGGGTGTCGAGGCCCTCGGCGGCATCGCCTTCTCCGAGTCGGGGCGGCTCTTCGTCTCCTCCCAAACCGGGATGATCGCCGAGCTGAGCCCCTCCGACGGGCACCTGCTGCAGTCGGTCCACGTCGACGGCGCGCCCGACGGGATGACCGTCGACCCCCAGACCGGGCATCTCTTCGCCTCGGGATGCAACGGCCTCTGTGAGGTCGACGTCGGCGACAGCCCGGGGGCGCCGATGCGGCTGGTCCGAGTCCACGGAGCCGCCAACGGCGACGGCATCGCCGCCGACGGCAAGGGCCACATCGTCATTGCATCGGACCAATGCTGCCTGGTCCAGCTGACCATCGCGATCGATCAGGTGGTCACCGTCGCCGACTCCATCCCCAGCGCCGATGACGTCGCCCCGGTGGTCGGCGCCGGCGCGCCCACCGCGGCGAACTGCGCCGCCCTGGCGTCGTGCTTCGGCTCCGACACCGGCGCCGGGCTGGGCGCGGTGGGCGTCGCCGTGGTGCTGGCCCTGGGAACCACCGGCCTGCTGCGCCGGCTGCCCGACCCGCCG
>VBIW01000020.1 GCA_005880915.1 Chloroflexota bacterium
ACCTCCCCTGGCGGTGAGACCGGCTACTTCTCGGTTACGGGGACGCCGCCGGCCACCACCTATCCCGACGGCGGCAGCGGTACGCCGACCGCGGGTACGCCGCCCTCCAAGAGCGTGCAGGCCATGCTCGAGGCGCTCAAGTCGATCGGCCCGCGCAACGTCGACGTGACCGGCACGCCGGGCGCCTACACCGTCACCTTCAAGGGCAAATTCATCGATCCCTCCCAGACCGCCGACCTGGCGCTGCTGGTGGCCGACACCAAGCTGCTGGCGTCGGAGGAGATCCTGTCGATGGACACCGACACCGGCGTCATCGACTTCAAGCTGGACTTCCCCTTCAACGTCTCGCTGGCCCGGCCCTTTAGCCTCAGCCTCGCGCAGCTCGCCGGGCTCGGCCTCAAGCTCCCTGAGGCGATCAAGGCGATCACCAGCTTCGTCAGCCTGAGCACCTCGGGCAACCTGGCGGTCAACGCCTCGGCCACCATCCACCTGCGGCTCGGGCTCGACCTGGGCGGCCCGGTGATGGTGACCACCAAGCGGCAGGGCAGCTCGCTGGACGAGACCCAGACGGTCAAGGTCAAGGACGGCACCACCGGCACCTTCAAGCTGGGCGACGGGACGACCGGCACCGCGGATCTCAACCCCGGGCTCACCGCGGACACGATGCAGAGCGAGCTCGAGACGGTCTACGGCTCGAGCAACGTCACGGTCACATCCGACGACGTCTACGGCGGCACGCTGTACACCGTCAGCTTCGTCGCGGGGAAGGGTCACACGCACATCGCCCTGATGACGGTCAGCACCACCGGCGCCACGCCGGGCACCGGCGGCGTCGACGTCGCCATCACCCAGGACGGCATGGCCGCGGACGAGGTCCAGAGCATCCTGGTCAAGGCGACCGCCGGGACCTTCACGCTCTCCTTCGTGGACGCGACCGGTAACACCGACGCGACCAGTCCGCTCCCGGTGGGCATCATGGGGAACGATCTGCAAACCGCGCTGGCCAACCTGTCAACGATCAAGACCGCGGCGGTGAGTAGCACCGTGCACAACGTCACGGTGTTCACCAGCGACCAGAAGCTCTACAGGCCTTCTTCCTCAAGGTCGGAGCGACGGGGACCAGCATCGACGCCGCCGCCAACGCGAGTGGCACCAACCTCAACTTCGAAGCCAAGCTGGGACCGTTCGGGCTGTTCGTGAATAACGGCGCCGCCAGCGTCGGCGGCAAGCTCCACATCGGTCTGCGCGACGCCGACGGCGACGGCCGGCTGGTGCTGGTCGGCTACGGTCCCAACGGGGTGATCTCGGACCTCGGCCGGATCGGGGCCTTCCTCGGCATCAGCAGCGTGACCTCCAGCATCCTCCGCGACGGCTCCAGCGACAGCGCCACCGACGAGGTGGCGGCGATCACCGTCATCGGGGTCAGCGGGCAGTTCACCATCACGGTCGACAGCCAGACGACGCAGCCGATCGCAGTCGGCAGCACCGCCGGGGCCGTCGTGACCGCCTTGACCGATACCAGCGTCGGCGGCTTCATCCCGGCCGGCGACGTCCTCGTCCAACAGACGGGCAGCACCTACCTCCTGACCTTTACCGGCTCCAAGGGCGCGGGACACGTCGAAGTCAACGCCAACGGCGGGGCCGACCAGACCACCGGCAGCGTCGGCGTCAAGGGCACCGCGCCGGATATCACGGTGACGCCCACCGTGACCGGGACCGGGTGCCGTTCGCCACCCGAATTTGCCTGTCTCGATCTTCCAATCTTTGTCGGCACCGATACCAACCAGGTTCCGATCGACTTCCTGGACGGGACGCCGGGAGAAGATCACGATTGTCCCCTCTTTGGCGGCGTCACCTGCGACGGCATGACGGTGACGACCACCCAGGAAGGCAGCGACGGGACAGGCGGGATCCCGGCTCGCAACGAGAAGCAGACGATCGCCGTCTACGCCACCAGCGGCAGCTACACGCTGAGCTTCGGCGGCAAGACCACCGGCAACCTCGCCTACGGCGCTGGCATCAACGGCACCGCCGCCGGCACCGTCCAGTGGGAACTGGAGCAGATCCTCGGCGGCAGCGGCAACGTCACCGTGACGGTCGCCTCCGTGCCGAGCGCGATCAGCGCCACCTGAAGGCCGACTTCAACTTCAACCTCGCTGCCCTGCTCGCCGGCGACACGGCGCACGCGTTCACCTACCACTTCCAGCTGCCGCACTGGAACACTTGCGACTTCGAGGTCCCGAGTCTCTTCGCCCTGCTGGCCGATCCGGCCACCATCGTCGAGGGCCTCGACCGGATCCTCGGCGCCATCGAGAACGCGCTGCGGGGACAGATCTTCGGCACCAAGCTCCCCTTCATCGCGGACGCGCTGGCCCACAACCCGATCTCGGACGACATCGCCAGCTTCCGCGTCAAGGTGCTGCAGAAGCTGGCCAAGACGATCCGCGATAACAACCTGAACCTCGATCACCTGACCGAGCTGATCCAGCAGGCGATCTACGACGTGCTGGGCCCGAACGGCCTGAACCTGCTCACCAAGATCCAGACCGGCGGCGCCCTGGGCGGCAAGGCCGACGATCCCAAGGATGTCTCCTTCCGCTTCCTGAACGCCGCCCGGACGCAGACGGCGCCGATCTTCACCGCCAAGAACGCGGAGTTCGACTTCGCCCTGCACCAGTCCTACACCTGGCCGCCCGACCACGACATCAAGTTCGACGTCGGCGTCCCGGCGCTGGGCATCTCCGGCAACCTCAAGCCGCAGTTCACCGCCGACTTCACGCTCCGCTTCGGCTTCGGCGTCAGCACCGACAAGGGCTTCTACCTGGTCACCGACGGCGGCACGCCCACCAACCCGGCCGACGACACCGAGATCAGCCTGGCGCTGACGGCCACCTTCTCCAGCATCACCTGCCACGCCGGCTCGACGCCGCCGAGCGTCGACCGCGCCACCGTCAACGGCGCCCTGCTCTTCCTCGCGATGCACCTGACCGACGGCGTCGACATGAACGGCGACGGCAAGATCAGTGGCAACTGCACCGGCGGCAGTGCCACCACGGCGGGCACCCCGAGCGCGGTCGTCGATCCCCAAACCGAAGAGCTGACCAAGCTCTACTTCAGTGGCTCGGTCGACCTGGTCGACCGTGGGTTCACCACGCTGACCGACAAGCTGCTCAAGACGAAGTCCTACGGCGCCGGCCAGACCGATAAAACCATCAAGGTCGCCGCGCTGCCCTCCGAGCTGGCGGCCGGATCGGTCCTCACGATCGGCTCCCAGATCATCACCATCACGAAGAAGGCGCTCGCTGGTGAGACCAGCATCGAGATCGCGGCCTTCACGCCCACCAGCGACTACAACGCCGGCACCTCGCTGCACGACGGCGTACTGACGGTCTCCGACCTGATCGCCGGATCGCCGCTCTCGATCTTCCAGATCCGGATCAGCGGCGGCGCCATCCTGCGGGTCGGCGCCCAGGTCGACTTCAGCACGCTCGGCGCCAACCTGGCCGACATCCTGCCGTCGGTCTCGGCGAAGATCCTGATCGACTTCCCGATCTCATGGTCGCCGGGCGCCTCGGTCCAGATCGCGGCGCCGCAGATCGTCATCGCGGACATCACCCTCGATCTCGGTTCCTTTATCGATAAATTCGCGCGGCCGATCTTCGACCGGATCAACAAGATCCTCAAGCCGCTCGACTGGCTGATCGGCCCCAAGGGATTCCTCAACATGCGGATCCCGCTGCTTTCCGACCTCGCCGGGCATACCGTGACCGGCAAGGACCTGATCGTCCTCTTCGACCCCGACGACGGGCCCAAGGTGGTCGCCTTCCTCGACTTCGTCGACACCCTGTATTACCTGTCGGGGCTGATCGACAAGGCGTCCAACGAGGCGCACGCCGGGCTCAACTTCGGTGACATCGTGCTCTTCGAGAACAGCTCGCAGCGGTGTGGTGATGTCAACGGCGGCGTCGCCGTCAATCCCAACGCCTGTACGCCGAACCTCAACAAGCTGAAGTTCGTCGACCACCGCATCAACCTCACCAATTCCCTGGGCGGCGCCAACGACCCGCGCCAGCTGACCAACCTCGACAACGTCACGCTGCCCGATGATTCCGACCTGCTGGCGCCGGCCGCCGAGGGCTCGCCGGGCGTCGCGACCAACGAGTTCACCTCCGGCGTCACCAAGAAGGGCAAGATCTACTTCAAGCTGCTCGAGCCCTCGACCATCTTCCACCTGATCCTCGGGCAGCCGGCCGACATCGTCATCGTGCAGCTGCCGGAGTTCGGCTTCCACTTCTTCTACCGGCAGCAGTTCCCCATCATCGGCCCGCTGGTCGGCACCTTCGCCGGCGGCATCGGCGCCACGGTCTCGCTGGCGTTTGGCTATGACACGACCGGCCTGGTCGAGTTCATGCATTCCAAGAACGCCGCCCAGTTGCTCGACGGCTTCTTCATCAGCGCCGTCGATCCGGCGACCGGCCAGCCTCGTCCGCAGGCCACCCTGCACGCCGAGATCGCGGTCGGGGCGGCGATCTCGCTGGCGCTGATCAGCGCCGGCGTCGAAGGCGGGATCGCGGCCGACATCTTCTTCAGCCTCTCCGACCTCGACAAGGACGGCAAGGTGCGCCTGAGCGAGATGGCGGCCAACCTGCTGGCGAACAGCTACAACCCGCTGGCGGTCTTCGATATCTCGGGCGTGCTCTCCTTCTTCCTGCGGGCCTACGTCACGATCGACTTCGGCTTCTTCTCGGTGACCAGCACCTTCGAGTTCGCCCGCTTCAAGCTGCTCGACTTCACCATCCCCTTCAACCGCCCGGCCTTCATGGGCACCATGAGCGGTGGCGTGCTGACGCTCGCCATCGGCCCCAACGCCCATAACCGGCTCCAGGGCGACGTCAACGACATCGCGGAGACGATTTACGCGAAGAGCAATGGCAGCGGCGTGGTCGACGTCTGGTCACCGCAGTTCAACCGAGCGGCCAACAACGCGCAAGAGTTCACCGGCGTGACCAAGATCATCGCCGACGGTGGCGCCGCCAACGACCTCATCGACCTCTCCGCGATCGATGACGCGACGGTGGCGGTCGAGCTGCACGGCGGCGACGGCAACGACGTGATCAAGGGGCCGAAGAAGTCCGCCTGCGACACCACTACCAAGCTCTGCGCCCAGCTCTTCGGCGACGCGGGCGACGACACCATCACCGGCAGCGCGCCGGCGGGCGGCCCGGAGAAGACCCTGATCGATGGCGGCCCGGGCGCCGACACGCTCACCGGCGGCGGCGGCGACGACACCATCCTGGGCGGCGACGGCAACGACACCATCAACGGTGGCGCGGGCAACGACACCATGGACGGTGGGACCGGTAACAACCAGGTCAACGGTGGCGGCGACGCCGGCGATACCCTGGTCGGCGCCGGCGTCCAGAGCACGGTCGTCGTGACGAGCACCCCGGTGCTCGACTTCACCGGCCGGCCGGAGAACATCACCGTCCTGATGCAGGGCGGCTACCTGCTGGCGCACTGGGGCGACGCCGTCAGTACCGCGTCGCTCGCGAATCCGAGCAATGAGAAGACGGTCTTCGACGCCACCGGTCAGCTCTACGTCCACAATGTCTTCGTCGCGAACGCCGGCTCGGTCACGCACGTCATCGGCGGCAGCGGCGCCGACCTCTTCGAGATCCACCAGACTGGAACCTCGAACGTTACGCTCGACGGCGGCAAGGGCAACGACACCTTCCACTTCATCGACTTCAACAACGGCGGGTCGACCGTCAATGCGACCGTCGACGATCGCGGGGACGTCTGGAACCTGGCCAACCGGATCGTCGTCGACGGCACCGCCGGGGCGGACAAGATCTTCCTCGGCGCCGTCGACGCGAATGGTGGCCGGATCTGCTCGACCGACGGGTGCGCGTCGCCGGCGATGAGCGTCAACTACGTCGCGCCGCCCACGGGTGAGGAGCTCCTCACCATCACGCTGCGCGGCAACGATGGGAACGACACCATCGGCGTCAAGAGCACCAACGCCACCGTCCCGGTTCGGGTCGAGGGCGGTGCGGGCAGCGATCGAATCTACCTGGGCGATGCCACCCATCCGCTCACCGGGATCTGGGAGACGGGCCGCCCGGGCCTGAATGCACCCTTCGGCTTCGGCCCCGTCGTGATCGTCGGGAGTCCGCGTAACGACACGGGCCTGCTGGCCGACAGCGGCATCGACACCCTGGTGGTCGACAACAGCGCGGACATCGCCACCGAGGCGGGCAACAACCTGACGGCCTTCATCGAAGAGCGCAAGGCGGTGGGCGACGACGGCCTGGGCAAGGGTATGGTCGAGGTCGGCGTGGTCAGCGGGCTGGGCATGAAGCAGGTGCTCGCCGGCCAGGCGCTGACCGCGCTGGCGAGCGAGCTCGCCTCGGGCACCGCCTACACCTCGCTCACGGTTCCCGCCCTGACCGCCCCGATCGCCAGCGGCACGACGCTGCTGATCGGCTTCGGGACCGGCCAGACGCAGACCGTCACCACCTCGGCGGCGGCGGCCGCCGGCGCCACCACGATCACGGTCACCTCCTTTACCGCCAACGCCGCCTACCGCGCGGGTAGCAACGTCGCCCTCGGCGGCACCGTCCCGCACGTCGGCCGGATCGAGTTCGAAGGCATCGAGGTCCTCGACATTCGGGCCGGCGACGGCGGCAACGTCCTCACCGTCGGCGGCGACAACGGCCTGCTCGAGAGCGACGGCCCGGCGACCGACGACGCGCTGCCGCAGAGCCGCCAGGAAAAGGTCGCCCAGTTCGTGCACACGCCGACCGCCGCCATCTCGATCAGCGGCGGCAGCGGCGCCGACACCTTCCGCGTGATCTCCACCAACACGGTCGATCGCACTCAACTGAACCAGGCGCTCGGGCTGCTGACGACCAGCACCGACACCGGCGGCGACCCGACGCTGGGCACGGCCGAGGTTCAGCGGCTGGTGATCTCGGCGCTGACCGACTCGGTCGGCTACTTCACGCTCACGTACCACTACCAGGAGACCCGGCCTCTCCCCTTCTCCATTAATGACACCGACCTGACGGCGGCCCTGCGCGACGCCT
>VBIW01000021.1 GCA_005880915.1 Chloroflexota bacterium
GAGCACCACCCCCGGACCGCGTGTGAACGCTATCAGCGCGCCCATCTCGGCCTCGCGGGTGCAGCCGGCGCAGCGGGCCACCGCCATCGTCATGTCGCGGCCGAACACGTCCATGAGCTGACCTGCCACCGCGTTCCCGTCGACCATCAGGGCCGTATTCATGTCGGCGTCATCCATGTTCATTACTGAGCCTCCTCAGACTCCGGTTGGGCCAAAACGTTCCGTGCGAATCTGTTCGATGGGTAGCTCCATCTGCACCAGGGCGTTGGCGACCGCTTCCACCAGCAGTGTCGGTCCACACACATAGACGCGAGCGTGCGCTCCAAACGGCTTGATCACCTCACTCAACATCGTGGCATCGATTCGCCGTTGATACCCGGCCCAGCCGGGCGGCGACTGCCGGGTGAAGGTGAAGAACGGCTCGAAAGCGCGGTCGCTGGCAGCCAGTGCGTCGAGCTCGCCGCGGTAGATGACATCGTCGGCGGTCCGGCTGCTGTAGAGGATGCGCGCCGGTATGGTCGCGTGCTGGGCAGCACGATGTCGCAGCATGGCCATCAAAGGCACGACCCCCGATCCGCCGCCGATCAACAGGAGAGGACCGCCCATCTCCACCTCCCAGACGAAGTACCCGCCGATCGGCCCGCGGACCTCGATCTGGTCGCCGGTGGCGACCACGTCATGAAGGTAGGGCGACACCTCGCCGTCCTCGATCCGCTCGACGGTGAGATCGATCGTCCCCACCCGCTCGGGCGCCGATGCGACGGAATAGCTGCGCTCGGTCTGGTACCCGTCCGGGGCCGTCAGCCGAACGTCATAATGCATGCCCGGCCGGTGGGCCATCCATTTAGGCAGCGCGAGCGTGAAGCTCTTTGTCTGGCGGGTCTCGGGGCGGATCGCGGTAACCGTCCCCGCTTGCCATTCGAGAGCGGTCTGCGCCATCAGTCGCCGCTGTAGCGCTCCTCTTTCCAGGGATCGCCATGGATGTGATAGCCGAGTTGTTCCCAGAACCCGGGCTCGTTTTCCTGCATGAAGCGAAGGCCACGGATCCACTTGGCGCTCTTCCAGAAATAGAGATGCGGCACGACCAGCCGCGCCGGCCCTCCGTGCACAGGCTCGAGCGCCTTGCCGCCGAACTGATAGGCCACGAACGCCTGCCCCTTCGTCATTTCCTCGAGCGGCACATTGGTCGTGTACCCGCCGTCGCTGTACGCCATCGCGTACTTGCCGGCCGGCTCGACCTCGACGGCCTCGAGCAGCGTATCGACGGTGACGCCGAGCCACTTGGTGTCGAGCTTGGTCCATTTGGTCACGCAGCTGATGTCGACGGTGTAGGTCTGCGTGGGGAGCTTCTGAAAGTCGTCCCAGCTCCAGGTCACCGGTTTGCGCACCAGGCCGTCCATGGTGAACGACCATTTGTCCAGCGGTGTGTGGGGCGTGGGCCCCGCCGAGAGAACCGGAAAATCCGTCACGAGATACTGCCCCGGCGGGAGGCGGTTCTCGACCTCCGCCGGACGGCGCCGTCCAAGAAACCCGCGAGAGATCAGACCAGCCATTGCTCTACCCTCCTCAGCCTTCGCTGCCTGCGACCCATCGACTCCTTCTCATTCTGCCCCTTCGCCTCGGCGGACGCCGCAACCTCGTACGCTGAACCGATGAGCCGGCTGTGGACTCGGACGGAGCTAGCCGCGCAGATCGACCATACCCTGCTCGACCCGGCGGCCACGCACCACGACATCCTGATGGCCTGCGAGATCGCGCGCCGGAACCATTGCGCCACCGTCTGTCTGAACTCGAACCGTGTCACCATCGCGAGCCAGGTGCTGGCCGGGACCGACGTGGGCATCGCGGCGGTGGTGGGCTTTCCATTCGGTGCCTCACACATGGATGCGAAGGCACGTGAGGCAGCCCTGGCCATCGGTGATGGAGCGACCGAGATCGACATGGTGCTGGACATTGGACGGCTCAAGGACGGCCAGCTCGGCCCGGTGCGAGCCGACATCGTCAGCGTCGTCGACGCCGCCGGGGGCCACGCGGTCAAGGTGATCCTCGAATGCGCGCTGCTCACGGACGACGAGAAGCGGACGGGCTGTGCCCTTGCAGTCGAGGCCGGGGCTGCGTTCGTCAAGACCTCCACGGGTTATCTCGGTCACGGCGCGACCGTTCATGATGTCGTCCTCATCCGGGCCGCGGTCGGACCAACCATGGGCATCAAAGCCAGCGGCGGCATCCTCTATTACGAAGACGCGGTAGCTATGCTGGACGCCGGTGCCACCCGGCTGGGGATGAGCCATACGCAGCAGGTCCTGGACTCCATCCCGGTCTAGCGAGTTTATCCCGCCTGGAGCGTCATACGTCCGTGCGACTTGCCACCCCGTTTCGATCTGTACGGCTGACCAAGTTGGGCCACGCGTTCGTGCTCATCGCTGCCGTAGCGATTCTTTCGTCAGGTGTCGTCGGGTTCCGGATCGTAACATCTGCGCCCACCTACAGAGTGGCCACTTGGTCCTCACCGGTTGGGGCTGGCGCGGTACCGAAGGCGCGCGCCAACACCGGCGTAAGTGGGGTACTCGGTGGTCGAACCAACGCTGACGGCACGGCGTGCTTGTGGCTTGTTAACGATGGCGATCCGGTTGCCCTGATGTGGCCCCCAAGATATTCGGCGCATGGCAATCCGTTGACGGTCTTCAGCCAAAACGGCCAGGCCGTGGCATCCGTTGGTCAGTCCGTGACCTTTGATGGCGCCGTTACGGCTCCCGAGGACATCCTGGCAAAGCCAATACTGGGGTGCCCGAGCATGTCGTTAGTAGTGCTTGTATCTGGATAGCCGAGCTAGCGGCTTGAGCTCCCCCAAACGTAGGGCGTTGCACCGACAGGGAGGGGGATGTTCCCGGTCCGGATCTGCCGCATCCTGAAATCGAGTTTGCCGGTAAGCCACGTCTGGAACAGGCATCAGAACGGGAGGTTGACCAATGACCAGGGTAGCCGTACTCGGAACGGGAAAGATGGGCGGAGCGATTGCGCGGCGGCTGAACCAGGGCGGCTTTGACGTTTTGGTCTGGGACCGAACCAGGAGCAAGGCCGAAGCCCTGGGCGTTGGGAGAGTCGCCGATTCTCCCGCTGACGCTGCCCGGGGCGCGGACGTTGTCATCAGCATG
This sequence comes from Chloroflexota bacterium, assembly GCA_005880915.1. Taxonomy (GTDB): domain Bacteria; phylum Chloroflexota; class Dormibacteria; order Dormibacterales; family Dormibacteraceae; genus 40CM-4-65-16. The sequence goes on from VBIW01000021.1 coordinate 3,156, forward strand.
GTGACCGGCCCGCAGGCGGTGCGAGACGTGTACTTCGGCGAAAACGGTGTCTTCCGGGCGTCGGCGAGCAAGACCATCGTGGACATGAGCACGACCGGGCCCGGCATCGCGCATGAACTGCAAAGCGGGGCAGACCTGAACGGTGCCAGGCTGATCGAGGCTCCGGTGATCGGCAGCACGCCAGCCGTCAATAGCGGTTCGCTGTTCATCCTGGCGGGAGTGGCGCTGCCCGCGGACCTGGACGCGGCGCGGCCGGTCCTCGAGCAACTGGGGGAGGTTCACTACGTTGGTGATCTCGGGAGCGCGGCGGCATTAAAGCTGATTGCCAACAGCTATCTCGGCATTGTCAGCACGGGGGCCGCGGAGCTGATCGCCGCCGGCGCCTCCCATGGCCTCGACCCGGAACAGGTCTTGACCGTTCTGGCGCGGATCTGGCCCGGGCTCAAGCTCCGCGAAGCCGGTTTCGTCAAGCATCTGCACGAGCCGACCATGTTCGCGATACGCGACCTTCTCAAGGACCTCGACCTGGCACTGGCGTTCTACCGGTCGGCGGCGCCCTCGGCGGTGCCGCTGACGTCGTTGACGCGCGAGATGGTCGCCGGGGTCGCATCTACCGCGCCCGACCTCGACATCTCGGCGATCGTCAAGGCGTACGCATCGGACACGGCAGGTGCGCAGCAGCATAAGGAGGTTGCGTGATGGAATTGTTGACACGTCCGCTCGGCACAAGCGGTCTGGAAATCACCCAGGTCGGCTTCGGCGCGTGGGCCATCGGTGGTGGCGGATGGTCCTACGGGTGGGGGAGCCAGGACGACACGGACTCGGTCGCGGCCATCAAGCACGCGGTCGCGTCCGGCATCAATTGGGTCGACACCGCGGCCATCTATGGACTGGGCCATTCCGAGGAAGTCGTCGGGCGGGCGCTTCGCGAGATCCCTGCCGCCGAGCGTCCATACGTTTTCACCAAGGGCGGACAGATCGCCGATCGATCCCGGCCCTTCGAGGAAGCGCAACATAACCTGAGGCCGGAATCGATTCGCAAAGAGGTGGAGGCGTCACTGCGGCGCCTGGGCGTCGACCGCATCGATCTCTATCAGTTCCACTGGCCGGACGCCATCGGGACACCGGTCGAGGAGTCGTGGGGCGAGATGGTGCGCCTCATCCAGGAGGGCAAGGTGCGCGCCGGTGGGGTCTCGAACTTCGACGTGGGATTGCTCGAGCGGGCGGAGCGCGTGCGTCACGTCGATTCGCTCCAACCGCCGTTCTCGTTGATCCACCGCCAATCTGGCGCGGACGTCATTCCCTGGAGTGCCGCCCACGGCACCGGGGTCATCGCCTACAGCCCGATGCAATCCGGCATCCTTACCGACGACTTCAGCCGCGAGCGGGTTGAGCGAATGGACGCCGATGACTGGCGTCGTCGCAACCCCGAATTCAGGGAGCCGTCGCTCAGCCGCAACCTGGCATTGCGCGACGCCCTTCGGCCGATTGCGTCACGTCATGGGGTTTCGGTCTCGGCGGTCGCGGTCGCGTGGGTGTTGAGCTGGCCGGGCGTCAGCGGCGCCATTGTTGGGGCCCGCTCACCACAGCAAGACGACGGCTGGATCGCGGCGGGAAACCTTGCGCTCACGCAGGAAGATCTCGATGAGATCTCCGGAGCCCTGGTGCGAACCGAGGCTGGCGTGGG
>VBIW01000022.1:0-1899 GCA_005880915.1 Chloroflexota bacterium
AGAGGCCGGGGTAAAGACAAAAGGCACGGTCGGGAGCGGTGGCCCGCGCGAAGAAGCGCTGGCTGCCCACCGGATCGACGATCTGGTCGTCGCGACCGTGCAGTAGGAGAAACGGCACGCGCAACTCGGGCGCTCGACCGATGAACGTCTCACCGCGTGCGATGGTGTTGGCGTACAGGCCGGCGGTGATCTGGTCATGGACCAATGGGTCGCCGCGGTACGCCGGGGCGATGGCCGGATCATGGCTGAGCACGTTGGCGTCGATCTCGTTGGCGAAGCTCGCCCTGGGCGCCACGGCCGGCAGGACCCCGGCGAGTGCCCGCTTCCAGGCCGGGACTTTCACCTTCGGCACCAGCGCTGGTGCGGAGAAGACGGCTTTATCGATGCGTTCGGGCCGGTCGAGCGCGTAGGCGATCGCCAGCAGGCCGCCAAAGGAGTGCCCAATCAGCACCAGCGGCCCACCGCTTTCCGCGCGGGCGCGCAGCACGACGCTGTCGAGGTCGTCGAGCAGCGCCTTGAGGCTGGGCGCATGGCCCCGCGGACCACCGCTCCGCCCGTGGCCGCGCTGGTCCATCGCGTAGACGGTGGCCCCCTGGGCGCTGAACCATTCCGCAAAGTGCGCGTAGCGGCCACTGTGCTCGCCCAGCCCGTGCACCACGACGAAGGTCCATTGATGAGCGATCCCCTCGGCCTTCCAGCGACGAAGCGACAGGTCGAGGCCGTCGGCCGTCTTCAGCGTGGCGGTCGACTCCTTCACGGGTTGAGCTGGCGGAAGCCTCGATAGATGCGCATCGCCTCCGCCTCCGCCTCCAGAAACGACGGAGCGAAATCGCGGATACCCTTGAGACTGAAGCCCCACATGCCGGGCTTGTCGCGGCGGAAGTACGAGTTGGGCCGGTAGGTCGGTGGGTAGAACGTGATCGGCTCACCCTCCATCTTCTTGATCACCGGGCGCGCGGCCAGCACGTCCTCGATCGGCATGCCTGATGGCAGCCGGCCCTGGCGGATCTCGATACGGCGGAGCTTGGCGATCGGGTTCTCTTCATCCTGCAACCAGGCCCGGGCGTGGAAGCGCTGCGAGATATCGTTCAGAAAATAGAGGGTGGCGATGGCATCGGTCTCGTCGCCGAGCAGGCGCAGGAAGCCGGCGGCGGACAAACTCGGGCCTTCCTCGTTGCGCAGATGCCGGAAGTACTCCATGGCGAACAGGTCGGTGGTGTTCTCGTTCGCGAGCCAGAAGGCGTCGCCTCGCCAGGCGCGGCTGCGAGTAAAGGCGCGCGCTTCATCCTCCACCTCGGCCAGCCGAGTGGGGACGACATCGTAGAGCCGGTAGAAAAGCACTCGGCGCATGGTGGTATGAGAGGTTGGTCAGGGCTGCGGGGCGGATGCAGCGGCTTTCATTCTAAGTAGTCGCACGCTGTGCGGCGGCAGCGTGAGCCGCAGGCTGTCGCGCTTGATGCCGAGCGACCGGCCGCCTCGTCGCGGCGACCAGAGGTCGAATACGGAGAAGCTTCCATCGGTCCCGATCGCCTCGCTGAAATGCAGGCGATAGGGCCGGGCCGAATCGCTCCAGTTGTAAATAGCGACCACCGCGCTGTCGTCGGGGTCCCGCCGCACCCAGAGCGGCGGCAGCTCCTGGGGGAAGGCAAACCAGTGGTCCTGGGCTTCGCGTTCCGGCGCGCTGAAGAGATGGACGGGCTCGGCGGCAGGACCACCGACCAGGGCGAGCAGGTTCGGATTGCGCAAGAAGGCGAGGCGGTCTGCCGGGAGCGTGTCGAGGTCGTCGCTCAGCATGAAGACGCCGCCAGAAAGCGCACCGATGGTGATCATCACGCGGGCCTCGTCCGCCGTCAGCTGTGGCGCCGGCGCCATCACGACGTCGGCATCGACGGCGAACAG
>VBIW01000022.1:1906-7158 GCA_005880915.1 Chloroflexota bacterium
TCTGGGGCGCCCCAACATCGCCGCCCGTCCGGGCGCCGTGCACCAGGCCGACGATCGGCATCAGCGGCGCGCCGCAGGCGAGGATGAAGGCCGTCTCCGCCTTGCCCGGTGGATTGACGGCGTCCACGATCTGCTTCAGGCCGAGCCGCAAGGCCTGGGTTCCGGTCACGTCGGGATCGTGGCGCCCCGCCTCGTAGGCGGCGCCATAGAGAAAGTCGAGCTTGAAATAGGTGAAGCCGTCCTTGCGTAGACCGCGGAAGAGGTCGCCGAGGAAACGCGCGACGTCGGGATGGGTTGGATCGAGTACGTGGTAGGGACGGCCCAGTCGCGGATCCACCAGTGGAGAGCCGTCGTTCGCCTGCAGCAGCCAGTCGGGATGGGCGGCCGCCAGTTTGGAATCGCCCGCCACGTGAAAGGGCGCCAGCCAGATGCCCACCTCGAGCCGGTGCCGATGGACCCGAGTCGCCAGCGCGTGCAGTCCATCGGCGAAGAACTCGTTGGCGACCCAGTCGCCCCACCGCTGCCAGCGTGGCATCCAGCCGTCGTCGAGCTGGATCACCGGCCGGTAACCGTTGGAGGCACTCTTCGCGATCTCCGGCATCCGGCGCGCCAGGAATGCCGCGTGGCGCGCGATGTCGGCCTCGGTCACCGCCAGCCCGAGGTGATACCAGCTGCACCACCCGCGCGGGAGAGTGGGAAAGGTGCGCGCACCGGAAGCATGACCGGCGGCCCCGAGCGCTTTGCGTAGGGTCGCCGTGCCGTCGTCGCCATGGAGCAGCAGGATGGGGTCGGACACGAGGCCACTCTTTGCTGGGACCTGGAGACGGAGTTCCTCCGGCAAGCCCGAGCGCTGCTCGGGCTGCGACAGGGGGGAGCCGGTCTGCTCGGCGACGAAGCTCGCGATCGTGGTGGGCAGCGAATCGCCTTCATGCTCGTCGCGATGGTAATGCCAGCGAAAGTTGGTGGCGAAGCGGCTGGCCTTGAGCACCTGGGCAACGAACATCGTCTGGTCGTCACAGATGGCGGCGGTCCACCAGGAGGAGCTGGGCGGCTTGTGGTCGCCCTCGGTGATCGCCTCGTCGAGCGGGTGAATGCCGGCGTAATCCCAGGACTGGTAGCCGTTGATCAGCGCGCTGGCACGCCACGGTTCGTCACCGACGCGCAGGGTGGCGCCGTCGGCCACGACGATGGGGCGCCAACCGTTGAAGGTAAGCGGTTGGTCGCCGTTATTGTTGAGCTCGCACTCGACGACCACCCCGCCCTCGTGAGGGATGAGTCGGGCGGTTGCCAGCGCCGGGCCGGCCTGCCAATGGAGCGCGAACGCGTCCTGGTGCGACAGCGCCATACCGGTACTCGGGTACCAGGTTCCGTTCAGCTTGACGGCGCAGGTGGCGTGCGCAAGCACTGCCCGATCGCCGGCGAAGATGGAGAAACTGCCGGCCTGCTGGTCGGCGAGCGGCTTTAAGTCCAGATCGCCGTCAGTCTAGCGTCAAATTCGGGGCTCGCTGCCGCCGGACGCGTCCGAACGGCTTGCGACCCTCGAGCGCCTGGATGAAGAGATAGATGTGGCGAGCGGCCTGGGTATCGAGTCCGCCCAGCCAGATTGGATGCATCTTGAGCTTGGCCGCCAGCAAATCACGGACCTCGCGGGCCTCCTCATTACGACGCTCGGTGAGGTCTTGCACCCTCTTTTCCCCTTTGCGTGGCGTCCCCAGCCACGCGCCCCCCGCCTCCTTCGCGGAGGTGACGGTGAGCGCAAAGTCAGCCGCTAATGTACTGCCTGCTCTCGCAAAAATCAATGAGTGGCGGCTAGTGTCCTCGCGACCGGACGATCAGTTCGTCCATCCAGGGTGGGGCCATCACGTGGACCGGGACCCGGTTCGGCCCGGCCACCAACAAGAAGTCGCCGCGTTGCGCCGTTTCGAGATAGTTGACCTGCGGCTCGGTGAGGTTGAAGGCCCGCTGCAGCTTGGCCGCCTCGGAATGCTTGAGCGAGCCCAGCAGAAGGATGCTGGGGTTGGTGGCCAGCACGGCGCCGTCCTTGGTTTCGAAGAAATCTCCCGGATTCTGGCTCACCAGGATCAAGCTGCCGCCATACTTGCGAACGCGGCGGGCCAATCGGATCAGAAAGCGCCGGATGGGCTCATGCTCGAGCAGTAGCCCTGCCTCGTCGATCAGCAGGTGCCTCGGTCGGCGCTCTCGCCGCAGTGCCGTCCAGAGCCAGTTGGCCAGCAGCAGGTAGGAGGGTGGAATCAATTCCTCGGCTAGATCGCGAAGATTGAATCCAACGATAGGGGCACCCAGGTCGACGTTGGTCGGCGTACTGAAGAGTTGTCCTAACTCGCCACTGACCCAGCGCCGCAAAATGGTGCCCGCGCGCGTTCCCGGATGCTCGAGTTCGAGCTGGCGCCAGATATCACCGAGGACCGGCGTGTGCGTGGCGTTGGCAATCGCCGATCGGGTTATGGTGGCGATTTGCGCCCGCTCGACCTCGTCCAACTTGCCGCACATTAGACCGATCAAGTCGAGCACGTCGCTGAGCTGATCGGTCGGCTCGTCGGCGTCAACGGCGAACAGGAGCGGGTCCAGGGCGTTGATGGCGTGGCCCGAGCCGGCGGCCAGGTGGAGGTAAGTCCCGCCCAGCGCACGGATCATGCCGCCGTACTCAGCTTCCGGATCGAGGACGATCGCGCCAATCCCCCGCGTATAACCGCTGAGCACGATCGAGGCCGCCGCGTAACTCTTACCTGCCCCAGAGTGCGCCATCACCGCGATGTTCGCGTTGCTGAATCGACCCTCGTCAAAAGGATCGAAGACGCAAAGGCCGCCGGTTTCCTTGTTGTATCCCCAGTAATGACCGTCGGCGTCTGCCAGGTCTTCTTGGAGCCAGGGCAACATCGTCGCTACCGCGCTCGTATGGAGGATCTGCTCGCGGCCAAGCACATCCATGCCAAGGGGCCACGACGATACCAGGGCTTGTCGCATCTCAAAGAAGGGCTGGACCGTCTGCAGCATCATGCGGCGGCAGCTGGCACGCAAGGCCTCGGCCTGCGTGCGCAGTTCGACCGGATCATCCGCGCCGATCGTTAGATAAAAGCTGACGGCGTACGCCTTTTCCTCGTTGCGTACCAGGGCCTGGTGAACGGCGAGGGCCTCAGGAAGCGTCCGCATACTCGTCCGGTCGACCTCGCCAGATTCGACGTGAGCCATGTCGTCAGCGCGAAGGTCCCGGATGCGATGGTGCAGCAAGGTCAGCATGCGATCCGTATCAAGCGGCAGGATATGGATGCCGACGTGCAGCTCGCCCTTGAAGCTCAGCAACGGGAGGAGCCAGCCCGGCTCGACCTCCTCGCCCGGGTAGCGGTTGACGACAAAGGACAGATACTGGCGACCATTGACCTCGACGTTATCGGCGCGGTGGGCAAAGGCTTGGCGCCGGGATGCGGGTTCGCCGTTATCCTGGCGTGCCCCGCCGTATAGCTCAGCCAGCAACTTGGCCAAGGCGTCGTCATCGAGTAATCGGCCCTTGATCCCGATCCGATGGAGTTGTTCGATCAACGCTTGAGCCCGCTGACGCAAGGGCATACCCAGGTCGGTGGCGACGACGGACGGCTGGTCGCGGAGCCGATCGAAGCGGAACAGCCACGACCGGAGCAGTTGGCGACCGGCGTCGACGGGCCCAAGGACGATGAAAACCTCCCGTTGATAAACCGGCGTGTCCTGGAGGTGCGCATTGATGAAGCTGCGGGTGAGCGCGCCGAAATATGCCGAGCTCTCGGCGAATCCAGCACGCTCCGGTTCGCGCGCATCTCCAGCGGGCACTCGCCTGACGCGCAGGTAAAGCTGCAGCGGCCCACTCTGTGCGTGAAGGAGGTCACGAAAGGCTTGAACGGACCGGGATTGCTGCTCCGGGGCCAGGCCATCGAAGTTGAGTGAACTCGTCGCAATGACGGCACGAGGCGCGCCGCTACGGAGCCGCACGAGTCCGTCCTGGACGTCCGAGACCTCGTCGCCGAAGGCCTCCCGTCGAAACAGCTTGACCACCGATGGCTCAGTCGGTGCTCAGCGCCAGGACAAACGAGGCGGCAACGATGGCAGCGGAATAGGTCGTTTCCTCCATCTGGGGTATGGCGAGCAAGACACTCGCCGGCTTGCTCCCGATGTTCACGCCGCGGTCGGCCGGGTCGACCTGCGTTCCTTGCTCGGTCCGAATTCCAATGACCAGGATGTTCTTCCCGATCATGACGGGGGCCGGTGACGATGCATCGATCGGGCTGACCTTCGAAGGATTGGGGATCGCCATCACGTCCACCCGGTCGCCTGCTTTGAGCACGCCGCCGACAGCGGCCGCCGGGGCTATGGGTACCCCGATGATCCGATATCCCGGCGGAATGTCAAGGCCGGATCCCAGCAGGCTGGCGTTCTTGGTCGGAGCCACTTGCCGGGCATCCACGAATTGACCCTCGAGGATTGGAAACGAGACGATCTGGCCGATAGCCTGATCTGCCGATCGCAAGACGTTGCCGCCGAGTGAAGCCGGATTGACCTGCCGGACCGCGACATCGGAATCCTGGATACGGGTTCCGACCGTCAGATCGTGGTTTGCGACCAGGGCGGTGGCCTGGCGCGTGTGCGAGTAGTAAAACAAGCCGGCGATACTCGAAAGGACGACGAAGACGGCGAGATAGAGACTGCGACGCATAGCCCCCCTCCTACCCGCTCTCAGCGGCAAAGTTGACGGAAACCGAAAAGCTCGATGCGATCGCATACGAGGCGATGTGCCCGTCGGGAAAAATTGTCGTGACGAAAAGCGTGATGGGTACCACGTAATCGCGTGACAGACCGCCGACGATGGGATTCGGGCTGTTCCACTGGAGCCGGAGCGCTTCGCCGGCGCGGTGGCTGCCACCGGGAATCGTGCCGACGCCGGCCAGCGCGTCCGAGGGCGACCCGTCGAGTCGCCAGCCTGTCAACCATGAGCGCCCAAATCCGCGGGCCACGCCGTCAACGGTCAGCTGACCCTCGCGAAGGATTAGCAATTCGATCGACAGCGTCGTGAGGGCCCCCCGCAGACCGTCGATCTGACGAAAGGCGGTGGCTGAGGGCGTACCGAGCGTCGGGCCGAGGTAGGGGACGACGCCTACCACAGCTCGCGGTGGCAGGTAGCGCCGCGATGGCCGGCTGCGAGCCGATGCCATTGCATGGTTGCCGACCTCGACCGAAAAGGGACGACGCAACAGGTGAACGGTGCC
>VBIW01000228.1 GCA_005880915.1 Chloroflexota bacterium
AGGAGGAACGCTGGCATTCCCGCGCCATGGTGCGCGGGAATGCCAGCGTGGGGGAGGCCCCCCTCCGGGCGCGTCCGCGCCCAGACGACGGGGACGTCGGGGGTGGCCACGACGCGGGCCAGCCCCGCAGGCACCAGCGAGACCTTCTTCTCCTTGGCACGGGCTTCCTGGCGCAGGCGCAGCTTCAGCGCCAGGTCGCGGACCAGCAGCAGCTGCGAGCCGTAGACCTCGAAGCCGCGCTGCTGCAGGGCGCGGATCAGCTCGCTGTCGTAGTGGCGGAGCACGCACGACACCGGTCCCGGCGGCGCCAGGGCGAGCGCGGCGTCGACGACGTCGTCGCGGACCTGGGCGTCCTGGCCCTCGCACATCAGGGCGAGCAGCGTCGGCCGCGTCTGCGACGGCGGCCGCAGCGCTGCCCAGGCGACGATGCCGGGCCGCTCGGCGACCCAGTGGCGCACCTCGTCGCGGCCCATCCGCGCCATCACCCCCTGGTGGAATGCCGCCTGCCAGGCCTTCTGTGACGGGCCCTCGAGGTTGGCGACGTGCGACGGCGTGGTGCGCAGGTAGAGGTGGTAGATGCCCGCGGCGTCGTCACGGCGCGCCGGTCGCAACGGCCCGATGCCGTCGCTGTCGACGACCCGGGGCGAGGCGGCGACGTCGCTGAACAGGATCTGCTCGGTGGCGTACTGGGTGAACCCCTGCTCGAGCAGGTGGGCGACCATGGGGTGGTCGACGGGGACGCGCACCGAGAAGCGGGTGACCCCGTGGGACAGCCCCTGGTCGCTAACGCCCTGAGACTGGATGAAGCCGACGACGTTGCCCTCACCATCCTCGGCGACGAGCAGCGCCGTCGCCGGGTCGGTGGGCAGCAGCGACGACAGGGTCTTGCTCAGCGCGTACCAGAGTCGCACCAGGGTGGTCTGCGGCACCGGGCTGTCGGGACCGCCGAAGCCGGGGATGACGCCGTCGCGCTCGTCGAGCGCGATCGCCTCGCGGTAGAGCTGCTCGATGCGACCGAGGTCGCGGAAGCTTGCGGTGCGGACGTTCAACGAGTCGCCGTCGGGCAGGGAGCGGTGGTCGACATGACCGGACGGGCTCCTAGGCAGCCGCCCCGGCGACGCTGCCGTCGCCGAGACCGCGCAAAAAGAGGCGGTGGAGCCGGTCGTCACCGGACACCTCGGGGTGGAACGCCAGCGCCAGGTGGGGCCCCTGGGCGATCGCCACCGGCTCGCCGTCGACGCGCGCCAGCACGGTCGCCGCAGGCCCGACCCGGACCACCCTGGGGGCCCGGATGAAGACGGCGTGGAAGGCCTCCTCGCCGACCGCGGGGATGTCGATGTCGGCCTCGAAGGAGTCGACCTGGCGGCCGAAGCCGTTGCGCCGCACAGCCAGCTCGATCGCCGCGAACGACCCCTGGTCGGGCCGCCCGTCGAGGATGTCGGTGGCGAGGAGGATCATCCCGGCGCAGGTGCCGAACACCGGCCCGGGGAAGCTCCGCAGCGCCTCGTCGAGGCCGTAAAGGCGCATCAAGCGCATGAAGGTCGTCGACTCGCCACCGGGTCGCCCTGGAGGGCGAGGACGCCGACGACAGGAGGAGTCACGGAGCCGTTCAGGCGCCGCAGCCCCGACCGCCGCAGGGTCCGCTGGACGCGCTCGTCACGCCGGGAGTGTACCGCGCCCGGTTGCCGTCCACACGCAGTCCACAGGCCGGTTCCCTGACGGTCTGTGAACTCCGGGCAACAGAACGCCGACCCTCGATCGGGCTCCGGAGCGGCGGCCGTAGGCTGCCCCCGTGAACACAGCACCTGGGGTGGAGCAGCCCGACCTCGACGGCGCCGACGCCCGGCACGACCGGGCAGACGAGAGCGGCCAGGGGATAGTCGAGTACGCCCTGGTGCTCATCCTGGTCGCGATCCTGCTCATCCTCGCCGTCCAGGTCCTCGGCCACCAGACCAACTCGCTGTACAGCAACATCAGCAACGGCCTGGGCACCGGCGCCGGCGGCTGAGCCGCGACCCCGCCGGGCGGGGTTCTGAGGGTCGGCGCCTACAATGGGTCGCGACCGGCACGCCTCCGTTCTCGAGTCGGAGGGACGGTCGCAGGAGACCCGCCATGGGCACCAACGGAAGCGGCCACGCGCCGCCAGCGAACTCCGATCATTCGGGGCATCTGACCGGAGGGGCCCGCGTCAAGCGGGGACTCGCCGAGATGCTCAAGGGCGGCGTGATCATGGACGTGATCGACGCCGACCAGGCGCGCATCGCCGAGGAGGCGGGTGCGGTGGCGGTCATGGCGCTGGAGCGTGTGCCCGCCGACATCCGCCGCGACGGCGGTGTCGCCCGGATGAGCGACCCTGAGCTGATCCGCTCGATCATCGCCGCGGTGACCATCCCGGTGATGGCCAAGGCGCGCATCGGCCACTTCGTCGAGGCCCAGGTGCTCGAGGCGCTCGGTGTCGACTACGTCGACGAGTCGGAGGTGCTCACCCCCGCCGACGAGGAGCACCATGTCGACAAGTGGGCGTTCACGGTTCCCTTCGTGTGCGGCGCGCGCGACCTCGGCGAGGCACTGCGCCGCATCGGCGAGGGCGCGGCGATGATCCGCACCAAGGGCGAGGCGGGCACCGGCAACGTGGTCGAGGCGGTGCGCCACATGCGCGCGGTGCACAGCGGCATCCGCCACATCCGCTCGC
>VBIW01000040.1 GCA_005880915.1 Chloroflexota bacterium
CTGCAGTACGCGATCACCTCGCGTTCCGGCGTGATGCCCTGGCCTTCGTAGAGCGCTTTCAGATCCGCCACCGCCAGGAACGCGCCGGTCTGCGGGTTGACGGCTTTCGCCCACGGGATGTTCTTCGCCCCGGGAATGTGTCCGGGCTTCTGCGCCTGCTCCTGCGGAAGGTGCGGTGGCGCGAGCAGCTCGCCGCGGTATTCCTCGGGCGACCGGACGTCGACCAGCCCGAACCGCGAGTGGCCGACGACCTCGTCCTCGACCATCTTGCGCTTGGCGCGAATGTCGTCCGCCGGAACGCCGGTCGTGTAGCCGGAGGTCGGAGCGACATGCGCCGCTTCTTGCGTGAGCGGCCGCTTCTCCAGGTCCCACTTCTTGCGTCCTCCGTCCATCAGTCGGACTGACCCATGGCCGTAGTACTTGAAGTACCAGTAGGCGTACGCCGCAAACCAGTTGTTGTTTCCGCCGTAGAGGATCACGAGCGTGTCGTTGGTGATGCCGAGCCGGTTCATGAGCTCCGCAAAGGCCACCGGACCGATGAAGTCGCGGCGGAGCGGATCCTGGAGATCGTTCTTCCAGTGGACCCCGAGCGCCCCTTCGATGTGGCCGCGGCCGTATGCCTCGGTGTCCTCATCCACGTCGAGCAGGCGCATGTCCTTGCGGCCGAGGTTTCCGGCCACCGAATCCGTGTCGACGAGCACCTCGTTGGTCGAAATCGCCATCTCTTCCTGGCCTCCTTGTTCATGCCGATGCAAGCGTCAAGGCGAAGTTTGCAAACGGCGCGTTCCCCAACCGTTCCCGGGCCGTTATCGTTCAGTTGCCGATGGCGCGGAAGTGCGCGGTGCGGCTTCTGGGCGGATTTCAGGTCGAGGTCAACGGACGGCCTGTTCCGGCGCAAGAGTGGCGTCACCGGCGCGGCGCCGACCTCGTGAAGCTCCTTGCCCTCGCGCCGCAGCACCGGCTGCATCGCGACAAGGTCATGGAGCACCTGTGGCCCGAGCTTGGAGCCGATCCTGCCGCCGCGAACCTGCGCAAGGCGGTCCACTACGCGCGGCGCGCACTGGGCGTCATGAATGCAATCGCCACCAGCGCCGGCATGCTCGAGCTCTGGCCCGACGGCGAGCTCCAGGTCGATGCCGAAGACTTTGAACACGAGTCGAGCCGAGCACTCGCCGATGAAGGCGGGTATGAATTGGCGCTTCGGCTGTTTGCGGGCGATCTCTTGCCGGAAGATCGCTACGCGGAGTGGACTGAGCCGCATCGCACTCGCCTGCAGCAGCGAAACCTCCAGCTCCTGCGCGCGACCGGCCGGTGGGAGGAGGTACTGGCCGTCGACCGCACCGACGAAGCCGCCTGCCGTGCGCTGATGCACGCCCACCTCGAAAAGGGCAATCGCCACGATGCGATCCGCGAGTTTCAGCGTCTGCGAGAGGTGCTTCGTGTCGACCTCGGGGTTGCACCGGAAGCGTCAACGGTCGCGCTGTTCGAGCAGGCGGTCGCGATGCAGGGAGCGGAGCCTGAATCCGCGTCGGAGAGGGCGCAGGCAGTGCTAGCCCGCGGCCTCATGCAGTGGAACGAGCGAGACCTTGTCGCCGCGCAGCAATCGGCGGAACACGCTCGTGCGCTGTCGATCGAACACCGCCTCGACCGAGAGTTGGGTGAGGCGAGCGCTCTGCTTGGCATGGTGGCGATGGCCGGCGGCCGATGGCCAGACGTTTTCCGGCAGGACTTCACGCAAGCGATCGAGCTGCCTAACGAGCAAGCGTCCTTCGTGTTCGAGGCGCACCTGTGCCTGGCGGAAGCCACCCTCGCGGGCGGGGACAGCCGGGCGACGGGAAAACTCGCGCGGGATCTCCTCGACCGGGCCGTTGAAGTTCACTCGCCGCAAGGCGAGGCGTTGATGTGCCAGTTCATCGGCGACGCGGAATTTTTCGCCGGCCATCTCGACGCATCGCATGAGTGGTTGACCCGCGCCGCAGGTCTCTACGTTCAGGACAGCGGCTCTGGGCTCGCCTTCACCCTGCTGCGCATGGCCGAGGTCGCGGCTGCAGGCGCAGGGCGATCGCGCCCGGCGCCTCGACTGGTGGAAGCCCGGCGAATCGCGGCGCAGTCGCCGCTCGGCGCCCACCTGAAGGTGCGCGCGCTGGAAGTGATGGTGAAGACGGCCCAGGACTCGAAGCGCCGCGAAGCGATCCTCGCGGAGGCGGAAGCCCAGATGGCCCGGCCCAAAGAAATCTGCCGTCCGTGCTCGATCGGTCTCGCGGTGGCAGCGTCCATCGCATGCTCGCGAGAAGGAGAGCTCGCACGGGCCCGCTTCTGGCTCGGCCACGCCGAGAGGCTGGCCGGCATGTGGTCCGGTGGCCCCTGGCAGGCGGCGGTTTGGGAGGCCCGTGCCGCGCTCCGCACCGCGGAGGGGGATGGCGAGCATGCGCACGCGCTGCTGCGTGAGGCGGCCGACCTGTTCGCGCAATCCGGCCGTCCGCTCGATGAGGCGCGATGTCGAGCCGCGATCAGAGCCGGCTGATCAGCCTTTCCGTTTTCGTGTCCGGCTCTTCCGCGTTCCGAACCGAAGGCGTTGGGAGGGGGACGCGTGATGCGTCCCTGGTGAAACACCTTTGGAACAAGACACTACGGCGACCTTTCTAGCCTAGCCGCGAACCCTGCTGGCCTGTCTTGCGCCCCGTTTCGTTAAGCCTTGTCAGAGTCAGACCTGAAGTCCTACTTGAATCGCGGGACCGGTGCGGCTTAGGATCGCATGGCGATTTTGAGGACACGCACGTCGTGTCCACAGATGCCGTAGGGGTCCGGTTGCAGGAGGAGATGGTGGTGGTGATTCGGAAGCGCGTTTTCGCTATCGCGTCGATCGGAGGGCTCGTCGGCGCGCTGGCCACAGGGGTCGCCCAGGCGGCGCCCGCGGCCACGTCGTCGTCGCCGGCGGGGCTCACGTTCACATCGCAGCCCGGCGTCGCGAACATCGTGGCCCACTACGTCGTTTTGCCGACGAGCGCTCCGCAAAGCGCCGCCGCCACATCGACCGACGAGACTCCGACAGTCCGATGGCCGAAAGGCCATGGCCCCTCGTCGACTACGTCGCAATCGGCCGGCGAGAACGGAAACAACAACGGCTCCAGTGGATCGTCGGCGGCGACCCCAGGTACGAGCGCGAGTTTCATAGGCCAGCAGGGGTCGGCCACCACGTGCTCGTACTTCGGCCGTGGCTGCAACCCGCCCGACATGGCTTTGGGCGCATCGCCGGCCTTCGTGCTGCAAGGCGTCAACACCTCGTGGGAAGTCCTGGACACCGCGGGCAACGTGCAGCCGGGCTGGCCGGTCTCGGCCCAGAGCTTCTTCGGCGCCGCGAATGTCACCAATGCGGATGGCACTCCGTGCGATACCGCCCACCAGAGCCAACCGTTCATGAGTGACCCGCGCGCGCTCTACGACCCGGCGGACGGCCGCTTCTGGGCCGCTGAGCTGCAGGTCGAGGGTTCCCCTGCCTTTGGGGTCGCGCTCGATTGCCCGTTCAAGTCGGTCTATTACGTCTCGGTCAGCCAGACGAGCGACCCAAACGGCAAGTGGAACGTCTACGAGTTCGAGATGTCGATGGGCCCGCAGGCAAACGGCCAGCTGTACGGTGCGGATTACACGCAGCTCGGCATCAACAGCCAGGCGATCTACTTCTCCGCCAACATGTTTGGCGACCAGGGCGGTTTCTACGCCGAGCTGTTCGAGGCGAACAAGTCTCAGATGGAAAGGGGCCTCGCCAACTTCACGGCCGACGGGTTTTTCAACCTTCGCATCCCGACCGGACCGGGCATCACTGCGGCAACCGGGCCGTTCCTCGCTGACACCGTCCAGCCGACGATCAACCTCGATCGCAACAAAGGCGGCACTGAGACTTTCCTCGACACGCTCGACGGCCCCGACCCCGTGACGGGCCACTTCTGCGGCTTCCGCGGCGGCGGGTTCGCTGACTCCTGCAGCGGGTTGGCGCGATGGGACATGACGCGCCCGATCGCACACGACAGTGGCGGACCGGCGCCGACGCTGACAGGCAGCTACGTACCGACCGCTCCGTTCCTCGTCAGCGTTCCGGCGAACCAGCCGAGCTGCAATCTCTGCATCGACGTGCTGGACCTCAGGCTCACAGGTACGCCGGTAATCCGCAACGGAGTCGCATACGGGGCATGGGAGACAGCGATCAACAACGGAAACAACAGCTCACACCCGGTCCCGGGAATTGAGTGGGGCCAGGTGAATCTCAGCGACAACTCATCTCAGACGGCCTACTACAACTTCTCAGGCGATGAGGCCGCGTCCTTTGGCACGCTGATGCCCGATGCCCAGGGCAACTTGACGATGCTGTTCGAGCACATGGGCCACAAGGTCTTCCCGGAGACGAGGTATATCGTCAAGGCGGCCGGCGACGCGAACTTCAGCGGTTCGGGCGCGTTGCTCAAGGCCGGCGAGTCGTCATACAGGCCGACGCTTTGCGGCACCAAGGTGATCCCGGTGTGCCGATGGGGCGACTACGAGGCGGCATCGTTTGACGGGGCCGGCCATATCTGGTTCGCGGGCGAATACGCCAATCTCTTCCAGGGCGTCAACACTCCGCCCGCCTTCGGTCGCAACTGGGGGACGTGGATCGGCGCGATAAGCGCCTCTTAGCTGAATCTCAGAGCGGGGCTGGAATGTCCAGCCCCGCCGAAACCACTTCTCGTGTCACTCGTCGCGCTACCTTGCCCCAGGCATGCCCGGACGCGCTTCTGCGGTCGTACTCGTTGAGGGGGTCAGCGACCGGCTGGCGCTCGAGGCGCTTGCCGTCCGCCGCGGTCGGGAGCTCGATGCCGAGGGCGTTTCCGTCGTACCGATGGGTGGCGCCACGAACATCGCGAGCTTCCTCGAGCGCTATCGACCTCACGGGGTTGGCGTCAGGCTGGCGGGTCTCTGCGACCTCGCGGAGGAGGGCGACTTCAAGCGCGCCCTCGAGCGCGCCGGCTTCGGTTCCGACCTCAGCCGCGCCGGCATGGAACGACTCGGTTTCTACGTTTGCATCGCCGACCTGGAGGATGAGCTGATCCGCTGCCTGGGCACCGCGGCCGTGGAAAAGGTGATCGCCGCTCAGGGAGACCTCGCGGCGTTCCGGACCTTTCAGAACCAGCCCGCATGGCGCGGCCGTCCCGACGCAGAGCAGCTCCGGCGGTTCTTCGGCACCCGAGGCGGCCGGAAGATCCAATCCGCCGCCATGCTCGTCGACGCTCTGGACCTGAGTCGGGTTCCGCGGCCGCTGGACGGGGTGCTCGCCCACCTCTTAACGCGAAACTGAGAGGGCGGACAGTCAAACTTAGCGGGTGCCCGACGTCGAACCCCTGGATCCCAAGACCCAGTTCCGGCAGCTGTACGACCAGGAGTTTCACTCCGTCTTCCGCTCCATCCGCGCGGTCGTCCTCGACACAGCGGCGGCCGAGGACCTGACCCAGGAGACGTTCGTCCGCGCCTACCGCGCCCGCAACCGCTACACGCCGACGGCGCCGCCGGGCGCCTGGCTGCGACGAATCGGCATCAACCTGGCCATCTCGCACCTTCGACGTCAGAAGCTGGCCCGCTTCCTGCCCGCCCGGCTCTACGTCGCGCCCGACCGGCGGGACTACGACCGAGCCGAAGCCAGGGACGTCGTGGAGAAGGCGCTGGCCGAGCTCAGCCCCAAGCTCCGGGCGGCCGTCGTCCTTCACTACTACGAGGGTTTGACGCGCGAGGAGATCGCCGATGTCCTCGGGGTGCCGGCCGGGACAGTGGCCTCGCGGATCGCCAAAGCCGTGGCGATCATGCGAAAAACCATCGGCAGCGATCAGCAAGCCGACTCCACGCGTTCGAGAAGTGAAGGTGCCTTACGTGGAAGATAAACCCACTCAAGGAGGGCAGACCACGCCCTCCGAATCGGACGTCAGCCGGATGGTCCGGTCTTCGGTCGAGACCTGGCAACCCCGGCGTGGCCCGGACTGGTCGGACCTGATGATCCGTCTTGCCGCCGCCGGGCCGTCGCCGTGGGTGATCTACACGACCGCAAGCGCCGCGCTTGTCGTCATCCTGGTCACCGCTTACCTGGTCGGGTCATGGCTTCAGATCGGCGCCCTGGCCCCCCAACCGATCAACACGCATTTTCACTAGGAGGCTCGGCCGGAAACCCTCGGCGAGAGATTCGGCGATCCAGGGGCGCCCTCCCGTGGCTTCGCCACGGGGACCCCAGTGGTAGCGACGAGCAGCGCAGCGAGCGCATCGAGCATGCGTGAGGGAGCAGCGCAGGAGCTGAGCCCGGAGATGGGCTGCATGGGCGCCGAAGATCCGGCGAGGGCTTTTCGGCCGAGCCTCTAGGCCCAGCAACTTAGGCCAGGAACTCGATCTCCTCGGCGGTGCCGCGCTTGCGCGCCGCCGCGACGATCACCGAGGCCGCCGCCAGGTCCCAGATCGCCAGGCCATGTGACTCGAACAGGGTGATGCCCGGCCGCTCCGGCCGCTCCCAGCGGCCGGCCACAACCGAGCCAAGCTCCACCGCCTGGCTCCAGTCGAATCTTCCGGCCTCATGCGCCTGGATCAGGTCGCCGCTCTCGAGCTGGGCGGCGGCCAGCTGGTCGACGACCACCGTCTGGGCTCGCTCGACGAGGTCCGCCGGGACCTCAACCCGGTTGCGGAAGTTCGACCCGACCGCCACGACGAGGGCGTGCGGCTCGACCCACGCGGCCTCGACCACGGGCAGATGGCTCGTGGTCACCGTGACGACGATGTCAGCACCGCGCACCGCGGCCTCGGCCGTGGGCGAGTCGACCGTCTTGATGCCGAGCTGGTCCGCCTGCTCCGTGGCAAAGGCCGCCCGGCGCTCTGCGTTCCGGCTGAAGACACGCAGCTCGTCGACCTCCAGCACGCGCGTCAGCGCCAGGGCCTGAGTGGAAGCCTGCCAGCCGCAACCGACCAGCGCGATGGTTGCCTTGGCGGGCAGGCCGAGCGCCTTCACGGCGACCGCCGTGGCGGCGCCGGTCCGGTACGCGCCCATGAAGTCGGCCTCGACGAGCGCCTCGACAGACCCGTCCAGCCCGAACAGCACGACTATGAACCGGACCCGTCCATTGGCCACCGTGTACGCCTTGAGCCCGGTGCACTTGCCGCCCGGCCATGAGGCGAACATCACGTTCAGGAGGCTGCCCGGCGCGAATGCCCGGCGCCGGGGCTCGTTTTGGGCCTCGCCCTCGCCCAGCTCGCGCATCGCCGCTTCGACGGCGGCGATCACGTCGTCCATCTCGATCAGCTCTTGTACGTCACTCTCGCGCAGGATCAGGGCCATCGCAGGGAGAATAGCTGCCAAAGATGTCACGCCCCCGAAGGTCCTTGCATCTTCGCGCCCTAGGCGGCCGGGCGCCTTCGGCGCTGAAGCCTGCGTCAAGGGGCCCGGCGCGGCGTTGTCGCGCATTTAACGATGCGCTCCTAGCCGCGCCACCCTTTCCTTGGCTCCGTCCGCCGATGGCGCGAATATGCTGCGCAGCTCGGGGGCGTGACATCTAGATGTCGACAACCCGCCCGCTTAACGTCGGCCTGATCGGTCTCGGCACCGTCGGCTCGCAGGTTGCCGAGCGCATGTTGTCGTGGGGGCCGCAGCTGTCGCGGCGGGCCGGAGTCGAGCTCTGCCTGAAGCGCGTGCTCGTCCGCGACCTCACGAAGCGCCGCTCGATCGAGGTCGCCGCCGACCTCCTGACGACCGACCCGTCCGCGATCCTCGACGACAGATCGATTGAGGTCGTGATCGAGGTCGCAGGCGGCGACGAGCCCATGCGGTCCTACATCGAGCGCGCGATCCTGGCGGGCAAGCACGTGATCACTGCCAATAAGGTGGTGATGGCGAAGCACGGCCCCGAGCTTCTCGATCAGGCGGCCGGGAAAAATGTCGACGTCTACTTCGAGGCTGCGGTTGGGGGTGGCATTCCGCTCATCAGCACCTTCCGCATGGATCTGCAGGCCAACAAGATCGAGCGCGT
Source organism: Chloroflexota bacterium (assembly GCA_005880915.1). GTDB lineage: Bacteria > Chloroflexota > Dormibacteria > Dormibacterales > Dormibacteraceae > 40CM-4-65-16. The sequence continues at coordinate 8,025 of VBIW01000040.1, forward strand.
ATCGGCTGTCATCAATGGGACGACCAACTACGTCCTCGGCCGTATGGCTTCGGGCAGCACAATGACCGACGCCATCCGAGAGGCGCAGGAGGCCGGCTACGCCGAGGCCGACCCCACCGACGACATCGGCGGCTTCGACGCCGCCTACAAGCTCGCGATTCTCGGGTCGATTGCGTACGAGATCAAGGTCCGGCCTGACGAGATCTATCGCGAGGGCATCGAGGGCGTGGAGCCGGTCGACTTCCGTTACGCGCGCGAGCTCGGTTTCGCGATCAAGCTCATCGCGCACACGCAGCGCCATCCGGGCAGGGTCGAGGCCCGCGTCCACCCGGCGATGATTCCGCTCGACCATCCGCTGGCCCGCGTTGAAGGCGCGGAGAACGCCGTGTTCGTGGAAGGCGACCTGGTCGGGCAGGTGCTGCTCGTCGGACAGGGTGCGGGGGGCAGGCCCACAGCATCTGCCGTGGTCGGCGACCTCATCGACCTGGCCCGGTCGATACGGCGTGGCGTGCAGAGCCGCCCCTCGTTCAGCTTCGACGACCGGATCGGCGTGATCCCGATCGGTGAGGTGAAGACGCGGGCCTACTACCGGATCCGGGTCGACGACCGCGCGGGCGTGCTGGCCGCGATCGGCCAGGTCTTCGCCGAGGAAGGTGTCAGCATCTCCAGCTTCATTCAGAAGGACGCGTGGTCGCACGACCAGACCGCGGAGCTTGTGGTGACGACCCACCCTTCGCTGGACGCGAGCCTCCAGAGGGCGCGTGAGCGGATGGCGCAGCTCGAGCCGGTCCGCACCGTGTCGTCTTTCCTGCGCGTCTTTTAGGGCGTGCAGCTTGGGTGTGATAGCTCGCTATCGCGAGCGCCTGCCGATCGGGCCGGCGACGCCCGAGGTCGACCTCAACGAGGGCTCGACACCCCTCGTGCGGAGCCACAACATCGGCCGCGCTCTCGGACTCGAGCGTCTGTACTTCAAGTACGAAGGACTCAACCCGACCGGTTCATTCAAAGACCGCGGCATGGTCGTCGCGGTTGCGAAGGCGCTCGAGAAGGGAAGCCGCGTCTTCATGTGCGCATCAACCGGCAACACGTCGGCGTCGATGGCCGCATATGCGGCGCGGGTCGGTGCGCGTGCGATCGTCGTGGTCCCGAATGGCGCCGGGCGCGCGCGGGGCGCACCTCCTGAGATCGCGTTGAACAAGTTGTCGCAGGCTTTGATGTACGGAGCGAAGGTGGTGGCGCTCCAGGGCAACTTCGACCACGCGCTCGAGACGGTTCGCGACGTGACGAGCAACTATCCGGTCGCGTTGATGAACTCCGTCAACCCGCATCGAATCGAGGGCCAGAAGACAGCTGCGTTCGAAATCATCGACGAGCTCGGCGATGCGCCCGACTACCTCGTCCTGCCAGTCGGCAACGCCGGCAACATCACCGCCTACTGGAAGGGATTTCGCGAGTATCACGCGGCCGGACGCGCAGCGCGGCTGCCGCGCATGGTCGGCGCCCAGGCGGAGGGCGCTGCCCCGATCGTCAACGGAGCAGCGGTCGCCAATCCTAAGACGGTCGCCTCTGCGATCCGGATCGGCAACCCCGCCTCGTGGGAAGGCGCCACGACGGCGCGTGACGAGTCAGGCGGCACCATCGCCGCGGTGACCGACACCGAGATCCTGTCCGCCCAGATCCGGCTTGCCAACAGCGAGGGGTTGTTCGCCGAGCCGGCGTCGGCGGCGCCACTCGCGCTCCTGTTCCGCCTCGTGCGCGAGGGCAAGATTCAGAGGGACTCGACGACGGTGGTTGTGCTGACCGGATCCGGCCTCAAAGATCCGGACGCCGCGCTGCAGAACGTCGAGCCGCCCATCGAGCACGACGGTGATGCCCGCACACTCGCTAAGGTCTTGAAGCTGTAAGTGCGCGTCAAAGTCCCGGCCTCGATCGCCAACATCGGCCCCGGTTTCGACTGCATGGCCATGACGATCGACCTGTGGCTCGAGGTCATCGCAACCGAGTCGGATCGGCCGGCCTGGGACTACGAGGGCGAGGGCGCCGACTACCTGTACGCTCACGAGAACCCGTTCACCCGCCTGCATATGAGGGGCCGCGTCCGGAGCGAGATACCGCTCGGCGTCGGCCTGGGCAGCAGCGCCGCGGCGAGGCTCGCCGCGTCGGCGCTGATGAGTCCGTGGGACGTGAAGAGCCACGTGGTCGACGCGGGTGCCGACGAAGGCCACTACGACAACGTGGCGGCAGCGGCGTCGGGCGGGATCCGGATCGTCTCCGAGAAGGTGGACGAGAAGCTGCCCAACCCCGGCTGGGGACTCGCCCTCTTCATCGCGCACCAGCCCCTGCCGACCGAAAAGGCGCGCCAGGTATTGCCTGACTCGGTGTCCCTCGCCGATGCGACCTTCAACGCTTCGCGCACAGCCCTGCTGGTGCGCGCGATCATGTCGAAGCGCCCCGCGCTGTTGGGCGAGGCGCTGCGCGACCGGCTGCATCAGCCGCACCGCCTCCACCTTTATCCATGGGTTGAGGAGGTGATCCATGTGGCAGAGGCGGCCGGTGCCTATGGCGCGGCGATCTGCGGCGCCGGTCCGAGCGTCTTCGCGTTCTGCGCACCTTCGCAGGCGGCCAGGATCGCCAGGGCGATGGAAGATTCGCATCCGCTGCGCGGGCGCGCGCTGGTGACGAAGATCTCCGACAAGGGCATGTTCCGCACGTTGTGATCGTCCAGAAGTACGGAGGTACCTCCGTCGGCTCGGCCGCCCGCATCCGCCGCGTCAGCCGCCGCATCGCAGATACCGTCGCTCAGGGACACCAGGTCGTCGTCGTGGTGTCGGCGATGGGTCACACGACGGATCGCCTGATCGCCCTGGCCGAAAGCGTCAACCCCGAGCCGCCGGCGCGCGAGCTCGACATGCTCGTCGCCAACGGCGAGACGATCACCGCGCCACTCGTCGCAATGTGCCTGGCCGGGATGGGCGTGCCGGCGGTCTCACTCTCCGGCGCCCAAGCCGGCGTCCGTACCAGCGGGCAGCACTCGCGAGCTCGCATTCATGACATCAAGCCGGACCGCATCGTCGAGACTCTGGGCAAGAACCAGGTTCCGGTCATTGCCGGGTTTCAGGGCGTGACGGATGAGCTCGAGATCACGACCCTCGGACGCGGCGGCTCGGACACCACTGCGGTCGCTCTGGCCGCGGCGCTCGGCGCGGAAACCTGTGAGATCTACACCGACGTCGACGGCATCTTCACGGCGGATCCTAGAGTCGTGAAGGCAGCGAAAAAGCTGACTCACATCCAGTACGACGAGATGCTCGAGCTGGCCGCGGTCGGCGCGCGCGTCCTGCATCCTCGCGCGGTCGAGATCGCAGAGCTCTACGGCGTCCCGATCCACGTTCGGTCGAGCTTCCACGACCGCGTCGGTACGATGATCGTCGCTCACGTACCAATGGAAGATCGCCAACGCGTGCGCGGCATCGCGCAGGAAACCAACGTCGCGAAGATAACCGTGGTCGGCGTTCGTGACCGCCCCGGCGTCGCGGCGTCCATCTTCGAGCCGCTCGCCGATGCGGGCATCTCGGTCGACGTCATCGTCCAGAACATCGGCCGCTCAGGTCACACCGATCTCACCTTCTCGGTCGCCGCGTCCGACTTGAAGGCAGCGGAGAAGCTGGTCAAGACCGCCGCCAAGGCCGTGGGCGCACAGCGTGTCTCATCCGCGGCCGGCATTGCGAAGCTCTCCATCGTGGGCACCGGCATGCTCGGCACCCCGGGCATCGCGGCCCGGATGTTTCGGGCCCTGGCTGAGGCCGGGATAAACATCGAGATGATCAGCACCTCCGAGATCCGAATCACGTGCCTGGTCTCCCGCGACCAGGTCGACAAAGGAGTGCGGATCCTGCACCACGCATTCGAGCTCGACCAGGACCTGGCTTAGTTGCCCGTCAATGTGGCGATCGTCGGCCCCGCGGGGGCCGGCAAGACGGCGCTGTTCAACGCCCTGACCTCAGGCCGGGGTGCGGATGGCGTGGGCATGGTGGACATCCCCGACGAACGCCTCACGCGGCTGGCGGAAGCGGTCAAGCCGGCCAAGACCACTCCCGCCCAGGTCCGGGTCGAGGACTCGCCGCCGGGGAGCCGCGCCCAGCGCGTCGCGTTCGCGCGCCAGGCCGACGTGCTGCTCAAGGTGGCCCGGTGCTTCGGCCCGGACCCTCAGCCCGCAGCGGAGCTCGAAGAGTTCGCCCTCGACCTGGTGCTCGCCGACCTGGCCTCAGTGGAAAAGCGTCTCGATGTCGTGGCAAAAGAGGCACGCGCGGGCAAGAAGGATGCGCAGGAAGAGACGGAGGTTCTCACCGCCGCGAAGCAACACCTCGACGCCGGCAAGCAGCTGCGCACGCTGCCGCTCGAACCAGACCAGCGCGCCATCCTGCTCGGCATCTTTCCCGTCACGCTGAAGCCCGCGGTCTACGTGGCCAACGTCGCGGAAGAGCTGCTGCCCGGTGGGGGCGAGGCGGCCGCCAAGGTCAAAGTGCTCGCCGGCGACGAGGAGGCCCCATCGCTCGTTCTGTCGGCGCGGCTCGAGGCTGAGCTCGCCGAGCTCGAGCCGGGCGAGCAGGCCGAGATGCGCGCCGGCTATGGGATCGACGAGTCCGGGCTCGGCCGGATCGCGCGGGCGGTGTGGGAGGTGGGCGGCCTCATCACGTACTTCACCGCGGGCGAACCGGAGGCACGAGCCTGGCCCTGCGAACGCGACGCGCCGGCTCCTGTGGCCGCGGCGAAGATCCATACAGATTTCGAGAAGCACTTCATCCGCGCCGAGGTGACATCGGTCGACGAGCTCGTTGCAGCCGGCTCGATGGACGCTCTGCGCGCCGCCGGCAAGCTGCGCATAGAAGGTCGTGAATACCGGGTCAAGGACGGCGACGTGGTCTTCTTCCGAATCGGACGCTGAGCTCAGGACACCCCGTAGGCCTGCCGCGTCTGGCGCCGCAATAGAAAGACCAGGACCGGGATCCCCACCACGAGGAGCGACCACGCGCCGGCCACGATCACCGCGGTGATCCATCCCCAGATCCGCAGCCTTTTCAGGCCGTAGTACGCGGTGCCGTGCAGCACCACCGCAGCGATCTCGAAAAAGAACACGATCCCGACGTACAGAACCAGCATCGAGGACGCGTTGCGTGTGAGCCCGGCATTGATCAGCGCGTGCTGGAGCTGGTCGCGCCCGACCGGTGCCGCGACCATCGCAGACCACTGCGTGAGCTGGACCAACCAGAAAATCGCGCCGGCCGCGAACAGGTAAGGGAGCCATTTGAGGTACCGGCTGGGCGCCGGTTGGTTGGGTGGCCGCGATGTGCTCAAGCTTTTCTGTCAAATCTCTTGACAGCAACTACATTCGGGGTTATAACTTGCTGCGGGACACAACATATCGTAGCCCACATCCCAGCAGGTTGAGTCCCACGGCCCAACGACAGGCAGGTGGACCCCTTCCCAAGTCGCACCCCACGACCCAGCAACAGCTCCCCCACCCGCCTGCCTGTCCTAATCCTCAACTTCACCTCCCCACTCGCTGGGGAGGTCGGCCCAGACTTCACCTCCCCACTCGCCGGGGAGGTCGGCCCCGGCTTCGCCTCCCCACTGGCTGGGGAGGTCGGCCCAGGCCGCGGAGCGGCCTCGGCCGGGTGGGGAGCCACGAACTCTCCACTTTCACCTCCCGACTCGCTGGGGAGGTCGGCCCCGGCCGCGAAGCGGCCTCGGCCGGGTGGGGAGCCACGAACTCTTTTTCACCGCTCTCTTAGACTTGCAGATCGATGAGTCGCAAGGGCAAGAAGCGAGCCAAAGGTAAATTCCGCCAGCAGATGCGGCCGGGCCCGCTGACACCGAGCACGGGCGTCCCGGGCGCGGCGGTCCAGACATCGCCGGCGACGCGGAGCGTTTCCCAGGCGCGCGTCGGCGGCGACCAGGCGATGGTCCGGGCGGTTGAGCTGTCGCTCGGGGCCAAGAACCAGATGGTCAAGGGGCGCGGCGGCCGCTTCACCGTCGAGTCGAAAGACCCGTCGATCCCCCTCGACCGCGTGCCTTACTTCACCAAGGACCTTGTGAGGCTGCTGGTAGTCGGCTCCGCAATGGTCGTCCTGCTCGCGGTCGGCTCAGTAACAGTGCCGCTACTGGTCAAGTAATCGCTTCCCCGCTCAGCGGGGAAGGTGACCGGACGCGAAGCGGCCCGGTCGGATGGGGCGAAGACGTCGCCAATTGCGTAGACACGGCCCGGCCCAAACCCTAGAGTTTCCGGTCGCCATGTCAGTTCACACAAGTGACACCGGTCACGCCGCTCTCAAGGAAACTCTGCACCGCCGCAAGTACAGGTCAGACGAGCACAAGCATCCCGTCAACGTGGTCCACCACGACGAGGCGACGCTTGGCGAGCGACTGGCCGACAAGATCTCCGCAGGCATCGGCTCATGGCCGTTTCTCATCGTCCAGACCGTCGCCGTCGGCGTGTGGATGATCGGCAACGCGATCCTCTTCTTCAACTTCGACCCGAAGCCCTTCATCCTCCTGAACTTGCTCTTCTCGATCCAGGCCGCGTACACGGGCCCCGTTCTGCTGCTCGCCGGCAACCGCCAGTCGCAGAAGGACCGCCTGACCCTCGAGCACGCCGCGCACGAGGCCGACAAGGCGGATGACCAGAATGTCCAGATCCTCAAGGCCATCCTCAAAGACACGGACCTGACCGAGAAGAACACAGAGCTGACGCTTCAAATCCTCAAGCACCTGCAGGCTCAGCTCACCGGGCACCTCGAAGCCGATGCGATCGCAGGCATCAGGCCGAGCGCGGCGCAGGAGCCGACAGGCCGCACGTAAACTCTCGGGAGTGTCGGGACTCCGAGAGCCGCAGCAGATCCGCGCCATCGGCCGTCGGAGCCTAGGAAAGGGTGGCGCGGCTAGGAGCGCATCGTTAGATGCGTGACGACGACGCGCCGGGCCCCTTGACGACGGCTTCAGCGCCGCAGGCGCCCGGCGGCCTAGGGCGCGCAGATGCAAGGATCCTGGAGGCCCGACACTCCCTGTGAGAGTAGTTCTCTTCACCGGCAAGGGCGGCGTGGGCAAGACCTCGGTCGCCGCCGCCACCGCGGTTCGGTGCGCAGCCGCCGGCTACCGCACCCTGATCATGAGCACCGATCCTGCGCACTCGCTCGGCGATTCCTTCGACATCGAGCTGGGCACCGACGCCACCATGGTCGCGTCGAACCTGTGGGCGCACGAGGTTTCGTCGCTGCACGAGATGCAGCGGCACTGGGTCAAGCTGCACGAGTACGCGGTCGAGGTCTTCTCGACCCAGGGCCTGGACGAGGTGCTGGCGGATGAGGTGGCGAATCCGCCAGGCATGGACGAGGTCGCGTCCTTGATGTGGATCAAGCACTACGCGCAGCGCGCCGAGCACGACGTGGTAATCGTCGACTGCGCGCCGACGGGTGAGACGCTCCAGCTGCTCACGTTCCCCGACGCGGCCAAATGGTGGCTCGACAAGATCTATCCGTGGTCGCGCCGCGCGATGCGCGTGGCACGCCCGGTGCTGCAGCCGATGATGGGCATGCCGTTGCCGTCAGACGAGGTCTATGCGTCGCTCAAAGACTTGTTGATGGACCTCGACGGCATGCGAAAAGTGCTTACCGATCCTGAGACCACGACCGTGCGCATCGTGCTCAATCTGGAGAAGATGGTCGTCAAAGAGGCCAAGCGCGCTTATACGTACCTGAGCCTCTTCGGCTATGTGACCGATGCAGTGATCGTCAACCGGCTGCTGCCTGGCGAGCTCCATGACGAGCTTTTCCAGAAGTGGCAGCGCATCCACCATCGGTACCAGGTCGAGGTCGAGCAGTCGTTCGCGGGGATTCCAATCTTCAACGTGCCGCTCTTCGACAGCGAGGTGGTGGGGGAGAAGATGCTGTCTCGCATGGCCGAGGCGATCTACGGAGAAGAAGACCCTGCGCGGCGTTTCGCAACTTCGAACACCCAGCGCATCGACAAGGACGGGACGGACTACGTCTTGAGCCTCAAGGTGCCGTTCGTTGACAAGTCGGCCATCGACCTGAGCCGCCACAACGGCGAGCTCTTCGTCACCGTCGGCAACTACCGCCGCGAGATCTCGCTTCCTCGGGTTCTCGCGCGCCGCGAGACAGCCGGCGCATCGATCGAGGACGGTGAGCTGCACGTCCGGTTCGCCCGGCCCCCGGATAAATCAGGCAAGGCCAAAACGTGAGCCGCGACGGCGAGCGGGTCATCGAGCTCCTCAACGAGCTGGGCTCGCGGGTCGGCAACGTGCTGGCCGACGTGGTTCCTCCGTCCGCGCAGGTCCACCTGCTGAACGCTCAGCGTGAGCTGATCACGGCCCTGATGCTGATCTATGAGAACCGCGTCGCCCCAGAACCCGCCGCCAGGCGTGCCCGGAGGGCCCGGACCACGCGGCGAACGACCAGGCGCGATCGCAAGATCCCGATCGATTGAATCCGTTCCTCGATTTCGTCATCAGGGCCCTGCTCCTGGTCCCCGCCCTTCTCATCGCGATCCCAGTCCACGAGATGGGCCACGCCGCCGCCGCCTACTTGCTCGGCGACCGGTCCGTGCGTTACTTCGGGTACTTCAAGCCCGACCCAAGACGCTTCCTCGAACCGATCGGGGTGATCACGGTGTTCGTCGCGCTGGTCGGGTGGGGCAGGAAGGTGCCGGTTCAGCCGAACCGCATCACGACGACGGGCCAGAAGGTGATCTACGAGCTCGGCGGCCCGGCGGCGAACCTGATCGTGGCCATCGTCCTCGGCGCTTTGTTTCGGCTGCTGGTTCGCACGGGAGTGCCGGCCTCGTTTGAAATCGGACCGGGCCTGATTCTGGCTGCGGTCTTCGCGATCATTTTCCTGAACCTGTCTTTGTTTGCCTTCCACCTGCTGCCCATCCCGGGCCTCGACGGGTGGAATGTGATCGAGGCGTTGTTTCGCAGCCGCAACGCCCGCTTCTTCTACGACGTCAGCGTCCGGCGGCGCGAGATCTGGGTCGGGTGCGTGATCGCGCTCGTGGTGTTCCAGTTCCTGCTCGGCGTGAACCTGCTCTCCTGGGTGATGTCGCCCTTCTATGAGCCCGCGAGCCTAATCTCATTGGGCGCATGCGACGGCTACATAATTCCCGGGCTGAGCGGTCTGTTTCCCTGCCGGCTGTAGGGACCCTCGTCAACGAGCCGGCCTACGCCGGGCTCGTCAACGAGTTCGGCCGCGAGCGGGTGGTCGAGGCGATTCGCGAGCAGGTCGAGGCTGAGCGCCGCGGCGACGCCGACGGCTCCGCCAGGCAGGCGGCGGTGGCCGGGAGGCTGCGCTCCATGGTGGCGCCGAGGCTGCGGCGAGTCATCAACGCCACCGGGGTCATCCTGCATACGAACCTCGGCCGCGCTCCACTGTCCAGAGCCGCGATCGACGCGCTGGCGGTCGGTGCCGGTTACAGCAATCTCGAGCTGGACCTCGAGACCGGCAAGCGGGGCGAGCGCGCTGCGCTCGTCTCGGGCCTGCTGGCCGCACTGTTCGGCAGCGACGCCGCGCTGGTCGTCAACAACAACGCCGCGGCGGTTCTCCTCGCCCTGACCACGCTGGCGAAAGGCAAGCAAGTGATCGTCTCGCGCGGCCAGCAGGTCGAGATCGGGGGCTCGTTCCGCATGCCCGACGTGATGCGGCTGTCCGGAGCTCGCATGGTCGAGGTCGGCACGACCAACCGCACCCGCGCCGCTGACTACGACGAGGCAGTGACCCCGCGCACCGCCGTGCTGCTCCGGGTCCACACTTCGAACTTTCGCGTCATGGGCTTCACGGAATCGGCTTCTCTGGCGGAGCTGTCGGCCGTTGCGCGGCGGCACAGCCTGCTGCTGGTCGACGACCTCGGCAGCGGCGCGGCAGAGCCGGTGGGCGATGAGCCGACCGTCGCCGAATCGCTCGAGCATTGCGACGTCGTCACCTTCTCGGGCGACAAGCTGCTGGGCGGACCGCAGTCGGGCATCGTGCTCGCCCGGCGCGTAGCCGGTGTTGCCGCTGTGAGCAAGATGGCGCGCCATCCGCTTGCGAGAGCGCTGCGCGTGGACAAGCTGACCCTCGCGGCGCTCGAGGCGACGCTCCGCCAGCGCTTGACCGGGCACGCAGATGACATTCCTGTGGAGCGCATGCTCCACTCGCCGGTCGAGGACGTGCGTCGCCGCGCGGCGATGTGGTCGGTGAAACTCGCCGAACGAGGCGTCGAAACCAATCTGGTCGAAGGCTCGTCCGCCGTCGGCGGCGGATCGCTGCCGGAGCACGCTGTCGCAACGGTCCTGCTCGCGATCACGGGCCCAGCCTCACGGCTGTCGACCGCGCTCCGGCGCGGCGACCCGCCGGTGATCGCTCGCATAGAAAAGGATGTGTGCTGCCTTGACCCTCGTACCGTGCTGAGGGGTGAGGACGAGACGTTGATCGACGCGGTGGAGGTCGCCGCCCGGGGCATCGCGCGATGAGCTTTGTCGTCGGCACGGCGGGCCACATCGACCACGGCAAATCGACCCTGATCACGGCCCTGACCGGGATCGACCCGGACCGATTGGCAGAGGAAAAGCGGCGCGGCATGACGATCGACCTCGGCTTCGCGCACATGACTCTGCCCAGCGGGCGCGAGATCGGAATCGTGGACGTGCCCGGCCACGCCCGTTTCATGCGCAACATGCTGGCCGGGGCGCATGGACTCGACGCAGTGCTCCTCGTGATTGCAGCCGACGAAGGCGTCATGCCGCAGACCCGCGAACACCTCGACATAGTCGACCTGCTCGAGGTGCGCCGCGGTCTGGTCGTGCTGACCAAGGCCGACCTCGTCGATGGCGAGTGGCTCAGCCTAGTGAGAGACGAGGTTACGGCCGCGGTAAAGGGAACGTCGCTCGAGGGTTCGCCGCAGATACCCGTGTCGGCGGTCACGCGAGCCGGGCTGCCGGAGCTGGTGGCGGCTCTCGATCAGCTGCTCGAAAGCTCGCCGCAGCGTCCCGATTCCGGGCGGCCACGGCTGCCGATCGACCGCGTGTTCACGATGAGCGGTTTTGGCACTGTGGTCACGGGAACGCTGGTCGACGGTTCGATCGCCGTGGGCGACGAGATGGAAGTCGTCCCCAGCGGCCGCGTCGTGCGCGTGCGCGGGCTGCAGCGGCACAACGAAAAGGTTGAGAAGGTCGGCCCCGGCAGCCGGGTCGCGGCCAACCTGATCGGCGTGGACAAGAAGGACCTGGTCCGCGGCGATATCCTCGCGGCACCCCACAGCGTCGAGCCCGCGCGCCGCGTCGACGCGACGATCCGCGTCCTGGCGTCAGCACCCCAGCCAGTACGCCACGGCGCGGAGCTGCTTCTACACACCGGAACGGTAGAAGTCGGGAGCCGGGTCATCGTGCTCGACGGCGACGAGATCGCTCCTGGCGCGCAGGGATGGGTGCAGCTCTACCTGGACCGTCCTATCGCCGCCGTGGCTCACGACCGCTTCGTCTTGCGCGTCCCCAGCCCCGCAACGACAGTCGCGGGCGGAACCTTCGTCGACGTCGCTCCGCGCAAGCATCCGCGTCATGACTCAGCAGTGCGCGAGTCCCTGGTCCGCCGCGCGGCCGGCAACGTCCTGCAGGAGGAGCTGCGCAAGTACCCGCGCGGTGTTGCGATCGGCGCGCTGCTGAAGGCCACCATCGCACCACAGGTCGACATCGACAAGCTTCAAGCGCGGAGACTCGGAGACTGGATATTCAGCGACGAAGCCTGGCAGTCGATCGGCGCACGCGCGTCGCGGGAGCTCGACGCGTACCACGGCGCCTACCCGTTTCGGCCAGGCATGGCACGCGAGGAGCTGCGCAGCCGGCTCGGCGTAGCGGCGGCTTCGTTCGGGGCGGTCGTCAGGGGACTGGTCGAGGACGGCCGCCTCGTGGAGCGCGACGGGTCGCTCGCCGCTCCCGCGCACCAGGTCGCCATCGAAACGACAGGCCCGGCGGTGGAATTGGTCCGGCTGCTCGACAGTCAGGCATTCGCGCCACCGTCGCTGCCCGACGCGATGCAGCAGACAGGCGCCAACGAAGAGCTGGTTCGCGCCCTGGCGCATCGCGGCGACATCGTGAGGGTCAGCGACGACATCGCGTTCAGCAAGTCCGCCTATGAATCGGCGGTCGTGATGGTCAAGGAGATCATCGCGGTGAACGGGTCGGTCACTGTGGCGCAGCTGCGCGACCGGATGTCCGCGAGCCGGCGCCCGGTCCTGGCGCTGCTCGAGCACCTCGATGCGCAGCGCGTGACGCGCCGCGTCGGAGACGCCCGTACCCTGAGATAGAGTTCCAGGCACCGATGCGAATCGCCGACATGCTCCAGCGCGGCCGGCCGACGGTTTCGTTCGAGTTCATGGCGCCTCGCGACGAGAGCGAGGTGGAGGTCCTCGAGCGCACCGTCGCCGCGCTTGCTGGTCATGCGCCCGATTGGGTGTCGGTCACGTATCGCGTACGCACGGGCGAGAAGACGCTCGAGCTCGTGACGCGGATCAAAAGGCACTACCACGTCGAAGCTATGGCGCACCTCACGTGCGCGAACAGCACCGACCGCACACGCCAGATCCTCAATTGGATGGAGCGCGAGGGCGTGGCGAACGTGCTCGCGCTCCGCGGCGATCCTCCAACATCCGGTGAACCATTCGCACCCGTGGACCCGGAGCTGACTCATGCGAGCGACCTCATCTCGCTGGTGCGGCGCAGCGGTTACCGGTTTGGCATCGGCGCGGCGTGCAGCACGGAGAAGCACCCGGAGAGCCCGGACCTCGACCACGAGTTCCGCTACATGCAGCTGAAGGTGGCGTCCGGTGCCGATTTCTTGATCACCCAGCTCTTCTTCGACAATCGCTTCTACTTCGACCTGGTCGCGCGTGCCCGCGGCGCCGGGATCAAGGTCCCGATCGTTCCGGGGCTGATGCCCGTGCCGAGCCGCCGCTCGCTCAGCGTGATGACCTCGATGTCAGGTGCGACCGTGCCGGTCTCGCTGCAAGGGGCGATCGACGCAGCGCAGGACGATGAGGCGATCCGCGTCCTGGGTGTTCAGCACTGCATCGCGCAATGCGCGGAGCTGCTTGAGGCGGGCGTCCCGGGCCTGCACTTCTACACGTTCAACCGAGCGCGGGCCCCGATGGAGATCCTGGCCGCGCTACGGGGCCAGCAGCTGATCGCTTCGTAGCTCGCTAAGGGTCCTCCCCATTTATGGGGAGGTGGCGCGGAACGCGCCGGAGGGGCTCACCCAAGCCATCTACTTCGAGCGCACGGACATGCCCGTCAATGGCCCTGAAAAAGAAGTGACCCCAACCAACTGATTCCTGCCGAGTCACTTCTCCTTGCGGAGTCGTTTCTCAACTCTCCTCAGCCAATCGGGGCCGATGCGTGAATCTAGGCCATGCTCGGCACCGCGTCAATCTCGATGTTCCGGACATAGCCAGGCGAACTTCGGTAGCCAGCGGGTCCGCGATTTCGCCTCGCTGTATCCAGCGACTCCCTTCGAGCGCTGAGATTCGGCTCCGATGGCTCCAAGGGAGCGGAATCATCAAACGTTTACCCTAAGCGCGCCATGCTCGCTGGGATCGACCTGGGAGGCACACAGGTCCGCGTTGCGCTCGCGCGCTCTGACGGTCACCTGGTCGCGAGCGTCAAGACCAGGACCCATGCGTTGCCGACGGCTCAAGCGATGGTCGACTGGGCGGCGGCCGAGATCGACCACCACCGAGGGCGGGAAAAGGTAAAGGGCATCACGATCGCTGCGCCAGGCCCCATCGACCTCAAGCGCGGCGTCCTCGTCAACCCTCCCAACCTGCCATGGCAGAACGTGCCGCTCGTCGCGATGATGAGCCGCGCCACCGGTGGTGCGAACGTCCACCTCGCCAACGATGCGGACATGGCCGGGCTCGGCGAATTCCACCATGGAGCCGGCCGCGGCACCAGGAACATGGTCTACATCACGTGGTCGACCGGCGTCGGCGGCGGGTTGATCCTTGACGGCAAGCTGCATCGGGGCGCCCATGCCACCGCGGGGGAGATCGGGCACATGATCATCGACCCGAACGGGCCCCTCGACAACTGCGGCCAGCGCGGCTGCCTCGAAGCGTTCGTCGGCGGGCGGGCCCTCGCGAGCGAGACCGGCCATCCGGCCGTGGAGCTGTTCGCCGCGGCTGCGCGCGGTGACCGCCACGCCCGCATGGTGGTCCAGCGCGCGGCCCGTCACATGGGCACGGCCCTGATCAGCCTGACCAACGTGCTCGATCCGGAGATGTTCGTGATCGGCGGCGGGGTTTCTCGCTCGTGGGCCCTGGTCCAGCCGACCATGCTCGAGACGCTCCGCTCGTCGCCTTTCATCAAGCCCGCCCGCCGGCCCCGCCTGCGCCGTGCCCGTCTGGGTGATCGCGCCGGGCAGGTTGGGGCCGTGGAATGGGCGCGCATCAACCAGTAGGCCCAGGCCTCAGCGAGCAGGAGCTCCTGCGGCTCCTCAACCGCGCGGCTTCTGACCTCGGGGTCAAGGCCTGGATCGTAGGCGGCTACGTGCGGGACGCCGTGCTCGAGCGGCCGCATCCGAATCCCGACGTCGTGGTCGAGGAAGGCGACGGCCTGCAGCTGGCGCGGCGATTCGCCGAGCTGGCCGGAGCGCCCCCACCCGTCATCTTCGAACGGTTCGGCACAGCCCAGGTGACGCTGCCCGGCCACCTGGTCGAGTTCGTCAGCGCGCGGGCCGAGTCCTACGCCCCTGACTCGCGCAAGCCTGACGTGCGGCGCGCAACCCTGGAGGAGGACCTTCGGCGCCGCGACTTCACCGTGAACACGCTCCTGATGGACCTGGAAGGCAAGATCCACGATCCGCTGGGCGGGCTCAACGACATCAAAGCCCGGATCCTCCGGACACCGGCGGAGCCGATGCGCACGTTCGCCGACGATCCGCTTCGCATGCTGCGGGCAATCCGGTTCGCGGCCGAGCTCGGCTTCGAGCTGGCTCCCGACCTTCTGCCGGCGATGCGCAGCCTCAAGGCACGCCTGGCCCCTCCCGTGATCTCGATCGAACGTACGGCCGACGAGCTGCGCCGAATGCTGGCGTCAGAGCGCCCGAAGCTGGCGCTGGAGCTCCTGGACGAGGCAGACCTGCTGGAGGTCATCCTGCCGGAGATCGCGGCCTGCAAGGGCGTCGCCCAGAGCGGCTACCACACCCACGACGTGTTCGGCCACACCCTGCTCACCGTCGCCGCGACGCCGCCTGACCTCCTGCTCCGGGTGGGCGCGCTGTTTCACGACGTCGGCAAGCCGAAGACCGCCAAGGGCGACGGCACCTTCATCGGGCACGAAGAGGTCGGCGCGGAGATGGCGAAAGCTGCGCTCGAGCGCCTCCGCTTTGCCCAGAAGGAGATCGACGTGGTCGTCACGCTGGTCCGCCTGCATCTGCGGCCGGTGTTCTACCGCTCCGAATGGACCGATGGAGCCGTCCGCAGGCTGGCGCGCGACGCCGGCCCGCGGCTCGACCGCCTGATGGCCCTGGCGCGCGCGGACATCGCCGCCTCGGCCTACCCCGAACCCCAAAAGCTCGACGAGCTGCAGGCGCGGCTTGACCGGGTCCGCTCAGAGGAGCCGTCGCGCCTGGCGCCGCTCGTTTCGGGCGAGGAGATCATGCGCGTCAAAGGCATCCGCCCCGGTCCGGAGGTGGGGCGAATCAAGCGAAAGTTGGAGGAGCTGGTAATCGACGGCGAGATTCCGCCGGACAGGGAAGCGGTTGTCGATTACATGTCGACGCATCCCGACTTGTAGCGCCGGCGCCGACAGCCGCTATGCTGCCCTAGGAGGGAGCCGCCCAAAGAGGGGAACGTGGGCGGTCCAGGAGGAATTGACATGACCGACTTTGGGGTGGAAACGGTTGAGGTCGCCAGCACGAACGGGGGCGCCGATCCATTGGGCCTCGAGCCCAAAGCGACGGTGCTGGCGCGGGAAGACTCGGTGTCCGGGAAGCTTGCCCTGAAAGGGCCGGGACAGGTCCTGGGCAACTTCAGCGGCGAGATCGACTGCGACGGGGACCTGCTCGTGGGCCCAGAGGCCCATGTCGAGGCGAACATCAGCGGCGACCGCATAACATTGGCCGGGCTGGTGCGCGGCAACGTGATCGCGCGCGGGCGGCTGAAAATCACGAGCACCGGGCGGCTCGAGGGTGACGCGACGGTGGGCGCGCTCGTCGTGCAGGAAGGCGGTGTCCACTACGGCGTGATCCGCGTCCACCCGGAGGGCATCCCGGACACGCTGCCCGAGAGGATGGCGCACATACCGGCCCAGTCGACCGTCGTAACTTTGAAGACCGTGCCTAACCCGGTCGGCCGGGTCAGGAAATTCTGGGGTGAGTTCTTCTAAGAGACCGTCCAAAAAGCCGAACCGGGCCCGAGGGGTCCAGGCTCCTCGCGCCCGGGCGGCGGCGAAAGCCCAGCCCAAGGCAGCGCCGAAAGCTGCGGGCAGCCCGCGCCCCGCGCCTGCGCTTCCGCCGCCCAAGCCTCTGCCCCAGAGGCCTGCCTCGCCGATCCCGCGGTCGGGGATCCGGCTTGCCGGGTCGGCCTCGTCAAGACTCACGATCAAGCCGACTCCGTCCACGGGCCCCCGCCCGCAGCTCCAGCTTTCGACCAAAGTCCGGCCGGGAGGGCCACGCCGTTTGAGCGAGGTCGAGCTGGATGAGGACGAGGTCCTGATCGATGGTTTCGACGCCACCCTGGCAGGAGAAACGGTCCGCATCACAGCGGTCCTGGAGCGGACCTGTGTCTATGTCGATCGGGGCGGCGACCGACGGCTTGCCAAGAAGGACGAGCTGTGGGTCGAAGCGGACAAGCTTCCGATCCGCCGCCGAGGTCTCGCCTAGTGGCCCGGCGGGGCACAAGCCTTAAGTTACCCTGACGCTAACTTCATGATCGACGAGCCCAAGATCAATCGCAACCTCGCGCTCGAGCTGCTGCGCGTCACCGAAGCCGGAGCGCTGGCGGCCGCGCCACTCCAGGGTCGAGGCAACAAGGACGCGGCCGACGCGCGCGCCGTCGAGGCCATCCGCAGCTCGCTCGCCACCGTGGACATGAAGGGCACGGTCGTCATCGGCGAGGGCGAGAAGGACGAGGCGCCGATGCTGTATTTCGGCGAGGCGCTCGGCAACGGTCTCGAACCTGAGGTCGATGTTGCGGTCGACCCAATCGAGGGCACAAGCCTCACCGCCTCAGGGTTGCCCGGCGCGATCTCGGTTGTCGCCCTGGCCGAGCGGGGAACGATGTTCACGACTCACGTCCACTACATGAAAAAGCTCGTCGTGGGCCGCAGGGCCCGCGGCGTGATCGACCTCGAGATGCCGGTTGAATGGAATCTCCGGCGGATCGCAAAGGCCGAGGGCCTTCCGGTTCAGGAGCTCTCAGTCGTTGTTTTGGAGCGTGACCGGAACAAGGACGTCATTGCCGAGATCCGCGCCGTCGGAGCGCGCATCAAGCTGATCTCCGCTGGCGACGTGGCCGGTGCGCTCGAAGCGGCGCTGGAGACGCGATTCGGCATCCACTGCATGATGGGCTCGGGCGGCGCCACCGAGGGCGTGCTGGCGGCATGCGCCCTCAAGACCATCGGCGGCGACATGCAGGCGAAGCTTTTTTTCCGCGACGACAAAGAGCGAGAGCTGGCCATCAAGGAAGGCCACAAGCCGGATCGGGTGCTGTGCCTCGACGACCTGTGCTCGGGCAAGGACATCTTCTTCGCCGCGACCGGGATCACGTCAGGCGAGCTGCTCAAGGGCGTGCGCTACGAAGACGTCTACGCCTTCACCCAGTCGATGGTGCTCCGCTCGGCGTCGGGCACGATGCGCATCGTCGACGCATATCACCCGATCGACAAATTGCGGGCGAAGGGGCTGTTGCCCGAACAGGTCGCTGTCCGCTGAGCGCGACGGAGGCAGGGCAGTTCCTCACGGCTGCCGGCAAGACGCTGGGGCCGCCGCAATGGGAGTGGATCGCGAGCGCCCGGGTGGTGGCTCGGCAGCGCCCCTCGGCGGGTGCGGTGGAGGAGGTGCTGGACGGCCTCCTTGGAGGCGCAGACCAGGCGATGGTCAACGCGTTCACGACCGGATTCCGAGTCGCGCAAGCCAAGACCGCGATCGACAAGTCGGTGTCCGACCCCGTCGCGGCCGCGGCAGCACTCGAGTCGGCCCAGGTCGTGGCTCTGGGCATCCTCGTGCGCGAGGCGATGCAACCCGCCCAGTTCGAGACCATCTACCGGCCGTTCGCCACCATCCTGCCGGGCCCAGGATTCCGCCCCGCGGCGCCGATCGACCAGCAGATCGCCGGGTTCCTTCGCCATCTGAAGACTCTGTCCGGTGACCCGGAAAAAGAGGTGTCGGTGGTGGCGAAGGCTCTGAGCGAGAAACCGAGGCCGGCCGGCGCGCCGGCGACCAGCACGCAGGCGGCGGGCGCTGTGCCGGTGATGGTCACCGGGTTCGACCCCGCGGCCAACTACAGCGCGGCGTGGAAGCAGGTCACCGCCACGGCGAACCAGATGGGCCGCACGATCGCGTTCCGCGCGACGCAGGACAGCGCCGAGCAGGCGGCACCTCACGACGGACTCGGCATCGTTGGCTTCGCGGGCGTGGCGGCCGGTGCGATCTTCATGCGCGACGTGCTGCCGATCGAGAAGGTGCTCCTCCTATACGAGCCATTCGCCTCCGTCTTTCCCTACGAGTCGCTGGCATAGGAGGTCCTCCCCATTTACGGGGAGGTGCCGGACGAGTCTCTGGCATAGGAGGTCCTCCCCATTTATGGGGAGGTGCCGGGCGAAGCCCGGCGGAGGGGCTGACCGAATCTCAGGCGGTCCTGACCCCGGCGGCCTTCTCCAGGCCGAGCTCCTCGATGGACGACTCGCGCATCTTGAACTTCTGGACTTTTCCCGTGACCGTCATGGGGAAGGAGTCGACGAACTTCCAGTGGCGCGGGATCTTGTAACTGGCGATCTTGCCTTTGCACCAGGCCGCGAGCTCGTCGCCGGTCGCCGAAGCGCCCTCGCGGAGCTTGATCCAGGCCATCACCTCTTCGCCGTACTTCTCCGACGGAATGCCGATGACCTGGACATCGGCAACGTCGGTGTGGGTGTACAGAAATTCCTCGACCTCTCGGGGATAGATGTTCTCGCCGCCCCGGATGATCATGTCCTTGATCCGGCCGACAATGTTGATGTAGCCGTCGTCGCCCATGATGGCGAGGTCACCGGTGTGCATCCACCGCGCATCGTCGATCGCCTGGCGGGTCGCTTCTTCGTTGTTCCAGTAGCCGCGCATGACAAGGTAGCCGCGGCTGCAGAGCTCGCCCCGAGTTCCCCGCGCTACGACGGCTCCTGTGGTCGGGTCGATGATCTTGATCTCGACGTGCGGATGGACCCGGCCGACGGTGGAAACTCGCCGCTCGAGCGGGTCGTCGGTGGCGCACTGCGTCGAGACGGGCGACGTCTCCGTCATGCCGAATGCGATCGTCATCTCGGGGATGTGCATAAGCGTGTTCACCTTCTTCATCACCTCGACCGGACACGGCGAGCCGGCCATGATCCCGGTGCGTAAGGTGCTGAAGTCGAACTCCTTGAATCGAGGGTGCTCCAGCTCGCCGATGAACATCGTCGGCACGCCGTAGAGCGACGTGCAGCGCTCCTGCTGCACGGTTTGCATGGTCAGGACAGGGTCGTAGGCCTCGGCGGGGATGACCATGGTCGCGCCATGCGTCGTGCATGCGAGGTTGCCCAGGACCATGCCGAAGCAGTGATAGAAGGGGACGGGGATGCAGACCCGGTCCTTCTCGGTGTAGTGCAGCGTCTCGCCGATGAAGAAACCGTTGTTGAGGATGTTGTGATGGGTCAGGGTGGCGCCCTTCGGAAAGCCGGTGGTGCCCGAGGTGTACTGGATGTTGATCGGGTCGTCGAACTGGAGCGACTCCTCGATCTCCCGGAGCGCAGCGACATCGACCTTTGACGCGTCGCGTTTGAGCGCGTCCCATCCGTCCTCGAGCACGAGCGCCTCGCGCAGATCCGGGCAGCGACCTTTCACCTCGGCGAGCATCGCGCGGTAGTCCGCCTGCCGAAACCCTGCGGCCAGGATGAAAAAGCTGATGCCCGACTGGTTGAGCGCGTACTCGAGCTCAGAGGTGCGGTACGCGGGATTGATGTTGACGAGGATCGCGCCCATCGCCGCGGTCGCGTACTGGGTGACGACCCACTCGTAGCGGTTGGGAGCCCAGATGCCGACGCGGTCTCCCGTCTTGACGCCGCGCGCCAGCAGACCTCGCGCCACGTCCTCGCACTGGGCGATGAGCTCGCGATAGGTGGCCCGGTAGTTCTGATGGGGCACAACGAGGGCGTCGTTGCCGCCTACGCGCGCCGCCGTTCGGCGCAGGTTGTGGAAGATCGGCTCGCCGAGAAGCGGTTTTTCGCTGGCGCCGTGGACGTAGCTCAGGTCTGGCATCGCCCTACCTCAAATGTAGTAGTTGCGGAATTGAAATCCCCTCTTGACATTGTCCTCGCTTCGTCGCATGGTGGAGGCAATTCGTTCTCCGTCCGGATCCGCCGACAGTCCACGCAAAGGTTGGCCTCCACAAGTAGGCAACGGCCGTAAAGCGGCGCAGAAAAACCAGAAGCGTGTCACCCGGTGGCGTCCGGTCGAGGCGGTGTCCGCTGCAGGCGCCGCCTCGTTTTTTTGCTAGCGCGCTAGCGCACGCCTTTGATCTTCCGGACGAACACAAGGCTTAAGAGAAACCACACCGAGGCCGTCGCGAAGACGATGCGATATCCGAGGTTGTTGCCGTAGATCTCGTTCAGGTGGAACAAGAGCTGGCCGGCCAGAGCCGGTCCGAAGACCTGCGGAAGCGTGAACGAAACATGGAACAGAGCCATGTCCTTGGCGGCGGCGTTTTCGCGATCTGGCAAAACGTCGCATGCCAATGCCCAGTCCACCGCCTGGTACGCGCCAAAGCCCAGGCCGAACAGCACCCCAAGCGCATACAACGCAGGCAGGTTGGTGACGAGCGTGAACAGCAAGACCGCCGAGACGGCGGCCTGCATCGCGCTCGACACATAAACGAAGATCTTTCGCCGGCCGCCCAGCACATCCGACAGATGTCCGCCGACCACGGCAGGTATCACGCCCCCTCCAATCACAGCGAGAAGCCACAGGGAGCTGTCAAATGCGTAGTCCTTTCGGTGCACCACATCCTTGAAGAAGTAAGCGATGTAAGGCGCGATGGTCCATATCCCGAACGTGTTGAAGAATCGCGTTGTCAACACCCAGAAGAAATCGCGGTCGCGCAGAGGGGCGAACGCCGCCACCGCGGCGGGTACGCCGGTCCCCGCGACGACTGCCACCGCCGCCGTGGCAACGCCCGCCGTCAGGACCAGGAACCACCACACGGAAACAGGGGCCAGGAGGACGAATTCCAGGGCGAGCAGGGTCGCGAGTGCCGCTCCGCCGGCGACCCATACCCGCGTGGGTATCGTCCGTCGAACCGCCGAGCGCACGCGCTCCAGCGGCCTTTCAGGGATCGCGGCGAGCGAGATGATCACTGAGCCTGCCGTGCACAGCGCGACCACCCACAGGCCCGCTACTGCACCGGCGTGGGTGCTCCCAAGGTGGGAGGGGCTCAGAAGGATGGTGAGTGCGAACAGTCCGACCACGGTGCCCAGCTGTTGCATCGCGTTGAGAAGTCCCGAAGCTCGCCCGTTCTGCCGCACCGGAACGACGTCCGGGATGACCGCGCTGTAGGCGGCGAATGCACCGTTGTTGCTGATCTGGACTACGAGGTATGCGGCGATGAGAGCCGGAACCGAGCCCGCCCCGGCCAGCAGTCCGAGGCCGAAGAGGTTGACCAGGGTGCCGATGGCTATCCACGGGCGCCGACGACCGAAACGGGTGGCGGTCCGATCGCTCAAATAGCCCACCACGATCGGCACGACGACGGCGAATGCAGCCCCCGCCGAGCTCGCCTTGGAAACGATGAGAGTGCCCTGCGCGGTGCTGCCGGCCGCCACTGAGACCGCTAGCAGCTGGAGGATCACGGTGTTCAGCGGGGTCCAATGGACCCCGTCGCCGCCGAACTTGAACACGTTGATCGCCAGCAGCCGCCAATAGGAGAGCTCGCGCCGTGCTGGCAGGGCCGGCTCGGCAACCACTGACATGGGAGAAGGCTAGGTTAAGTAGCTTTCCTGTGCCGCCGGAAAAGCTGTAGGCTGTGCCGGCCCCCATGCCATCCATCCTTTCGCGGGCAAAAACAGTTCTGGTCGACGTGCCGAGACACGGCAAGCTGGCTTACTGCCTGCTGCGCGACGAACGCGTCCCAGCGGCGCCAAAAGCCGTGCTCCTCGCTGCGCTGGGCGTGATCGTGAGCCCGCTCGATTTTCCCGCCTGGGTGCCCGTGCTCGGCGAGCTGGACATGCTCGCGTTGGGCATTCTCGCGGTCGAGACCTTCATCGAGGCGTGCCCGGAAGAGATCCGGCGCGAGCACGAGACCGCGCTGCAGGCCAAGCAAAGCGTGTGGGATCGCGATGTCCGCGATACTGTGGGTGCCGCGCGCCACGAGCTGGGGCGTTTGATAGTTCGAATCCGTTCGCGAGTCCGCCACCGCGACGAGTTTCAATCCATGTCGGAGGTCGGGTGAATTGCGGGTTTTGCTGACTAAGGATGTTGAAAATGTCGGCCGTGCCGGCGATGTGAAAGAGGTCGCGGACGGTTACGGCCGCAACTTTCTGCTCCGCCGCAAGGTCGCGGTAGCGGCGGGGAAGGGCGCGGAGACGGAGGCCAAGCGCCTGCGCGATGCCGCGGCCAAGCGCGAGTCGAAGGAGCGCACCGACGCGCAGGCCGTGGCCGACGAGATCGACAACAAGACAGTCGTGGTGCGGTTGAAAGTCGGGGCGGAGGACAAGGCGTTCGGCTCGATCACCAACCAGGACATCGCGGCCGCGCTCAAGGCCCAGCATCGCGTCGAGATCGACCGGCACAAGATCGACCTGAAGGAGCCGATCAAGACACTCGGCGAGCACCAGGTCCCGCTCAAGCTGCATCGCGACGTGGCCGCCCACCTCAACGTGATCGTCACACAGGACCGCTGACAATCTCCCGAATGGCGACCACGCTGCCTCTCGCCGCAGGGCGAATACCACCGCATGACCTCGACGCGGAGATGTCGATCATCGGGTCGATCCTTCTCGACCCGCTCTCGATCGCCAAGGTGCTGCAGTTCCTCCACCCGGAGGATTTCTACCGCGAAAACAACGGCCAGATCTATCGCGCCGCGCTCGACCTGTTTGCCGCGGGCGAGCCGATCGACAACGTCACCCTCGCCTCGCAGCTGCAGCAGATGGGGCTGCTCGATCGGGTCGGCGGGCGGGCCCAGCTGGCCTCGATGCAGAGCGCGGTTCCGACCGCGGCCAACATCGAGTACTACGGCCGGATCGTCAAGGAGAAGGCGTACAAGCGCAGGCTGATCTCGGCCGGCGGCAACATCGCGGGGTTCGGCTTCGACGACGGGATCGAGGCCGAGGACGCGATCAATCAGGCGCAGTCACTCGTGTTCGGCGTCGCGGACGACCGCGACCAGCGCGAGCTGGCCCGGCTCTACGACCTGCTCGGCCCAGCCATGGAGCGGATCTCGCTGCAGATGGAGAGCGGCCAGGGGATCGTCGGCATCCCGTCGGGATTCCACGACCTGGACCGGATGACGAGTGGGTTCAAGGACAGCGACCTGATCATCATCGCGGGAAGACCTGCTATGGGAAAGTGCCTCAAAAGTGACAGTCTCCTCGACGATCCATTTAGTGGGGAGCGCCTGACCATCGAAGAAGCCGTCAAGCGCCAAATCCCGCAGATTCATGGCTTTACTTCAGATGGGCGTATCAAGCCAAATGACATTGCCGCTTGGGTCGACAGCGGCATCAAGCCATGCTTCAAGGTCACGACTCGGTCTGGTCGGTCGGTCGAAGTTACTGGTCACCATCCGTTCATGACGGTCAGGGGTTGGCAGCCGCTCCACGATATGGTCGTTGGAGACCGCATTGCGGTACCGCGGTCGATCAGCTGCTTCGGCTCGGACACGAGCCTTGAGCTGTCCCAAGTCCGGCTGATCGCTTACTTCGTTGCCGAGGGTGGCCTCACCGGAAAAACGCCTGGATTCACGAACACCGATGCCGAGATCGTTTCGGATTTTCAAAACGCAATCGGACGCTTCTATCCAACACTGAAGATTCGGCGTCACGCCATCTCGTATTTCCCGTCTGGAGCGAAAGCTCACAAGAACCCATTGACCGGCTGGCTCCGCGAGCTCGGCCTGATGGGCAAGCCTGCTGACGCTAAACGTTTCCCTGATTGCGTCTGGCGCTGGGAACGCACCAGACTCCGCGAATTTGTCAAAACGATCATGAGCTGCGATGGAACGATCTACTCGATGGGCGGCTATCCACGAATCGAATTCGCTGTCGCTTCCGAAACTCTCGCGCAGGACATACATCATGCGTTCGTTCGGTTCGGCATCGTATCCAAGCTCTGGAAGAAGAAGGACCGATGCTGGCGGGTTGAGATTACCGAGCCCGAGTCAGTCGAGTTGTATCAGCAAGAGATCGGATGGATCGGCGAGAAGGCGCGCCGATTTGGACCGAATAATCGCTGGCGCCGGGGAAACCTTGGTCTTGTGCCCAGTGAAGTCTGGCAAGAGATCCGCTCGGCGGCGAAGTCTCGCGGACTGACGCTGATGTCGCTTGCGGTCCACGCGGGCGAGAAAGGGGCTGGTCAGCGCGGCTTCAACCCGCATGCCTCGCGGGGAATTACACAAGGACGCCTGGCGAATTACGCCGATGTGCTTCGCGATCGACGTCTTTCGCAAATGGCCAGCAGTCACATCTATTGGGACGAGGTCGTCTCGATCACGCCTACTGGCGAGCATCAGGTCTACGACCTGACCGTCCCGGAAACCAGCAACTTCATCGCTCAGGACATCCTGGTCCACAACACGTCCTTCTTGCTCAACATCGGACTTCACGCCGCGCTCGAGGCCAAGAAATCGATCGCCATCTTCAGTCTCGAGATGTCAAAAGAGCAGCTGACCGAGCGCCTGTTGACAGAGCAAGCACAGATCGATGCGCAGCGCATGCATCGCGGCCTTCTGACCGAAGCTGAGTTTGATCGCGTGTCCAACGCCCTCGGACCCTTAGGCGAGGCCGCGATCTACATCGATGACACGCCCGTGATGGACGAGCTCACGCTCCAGTTGAAGGCTCGCCAGGCGAAGATGAGGCACAACATCGACATGATTCTGGTCGACTACTTGCAGCTGATGCATGGTCGTTCGCGTGGAGATGACAATCGTGTCCAGGAGGTCTCTGCAATCTCGCGGGCACTGAAAGGTCTTGCTCGCGAGCTGCGTGTTCCGGTCATCGCAATCTCGCAGCTCAGCCGCGCACCCGAGCAGCGTCCGGACAAGCGTCCGATCCTCAGCGACCTTCGCGAAAGCGGCTCCATAGAGCAAGACGCAGACGTAGTGACCTTCTTGTTTCGGCCCGAGTACTACAAATCCGACGAGAAACCTGGGATCGCCGAGATCATCGTGGCCAAGCACCGCAATGGCCCGACCGGAATGATCGAGCTCAAGTTCCGGCGCGACCACACCCGCTTCTACAACCTGGAGACGAGGCGGCCCGAACCCGGGACCGAGTAGCGTAGCGGCCCGTGGTCATCATCCTGGTCGGCGGCCAGTGGGGCGACGAGGGCAAAGGCAAGGTCATCGACTACCTCGCCGCGAAGGCCGACCTGGTCATCCGCTCCCAGGGCGGCAACAACGCCGGCCACACAGTCATCACCGAGCACGGCGAGTTCAAGTTCCAGCTCATCCCATCCGGCATCCTCTACCCCCACTGCCTCTGCGTGATCGGCAACGGCGTGGTCGTCGACCCGATAGTCCTGCTCAAAGAGATCTCACAGCTGCGGGAGCGAGGCATCGAGCCGAAGAACCTGATCGTCAGCGAGCGCGCCCACATGGTCATGCGGTACCACCCGCTGTTCGACCAGCTCGAAGAGGACGTGAGAGGCGACGACCGCCTCGGCACCACCTGGCGCGGCATCGGACCGGCGTATGCGGACAAGATCCGCCGCATCGGCTTCCGCATCGGCGACCTGCAGAAGGAAGCCTTCATGCGCAAGAAGCTCGCCTTCGTCGTCGACCAGGTGAAGAACCCGATCCTCGAGCGGCTCTACGGCAAAGACGCCTACGACTGGTCGAGCATGCTCGAGGAGTACCTGCGCTACGCCAAGGAGCTCGACCCCTACATCAAGGACACGTTTCCGATCATCCAGGGCGCGCTCGACCGCAATGCCAAGATCCTCCTCGAGGGCGCCCAGGCCACGATGCTCGACCTCGATTTCGGCACCTATCCCTACGTCACCAGCTCGAACCCCACCGCGGGCGGCGCGCTGACCGGCAGCGGCATCCCGCCGACCAGAGTCGACCTGACCATCGGCGTGTTCAAGGCATACACGTCACGCGTCGGCTACGGCCCGTTCCCATCCGAGCTGCTGGACGAGGTGGGGGACCAGATCCGCGAACGCGGCCACGAGTTCGGCACCGTGACCGGCCGGGCCCGCCGCATCGGCTGGTTTGACTCGGCCGTCGCGCGCTACGCGGTGCGCCTGAATGGAGTCGGCGTCGCGGCGCTGATGCGGCTCGACATCCTCGACGACCAGCCCCTGCTCAAGATCTGCACCGGTTACGAGCTTCGCGGAGCGCGCTACGACCACCCGATCGCGAACATCTCCCACTACAAGCACAGCACCCCGATCTACGAAGAGATGTCCGGCTGGGAGACTGACATCGGGGCGGCGCAGTGCTGGGACGACCTGCCGCAGCGCTGCCGCGACTAC
Source organism: Chloroflexota bacterium (assembly GCA_005880915.1). GTDB lineage: Bacteria > Chloroflexota > Dormibacteria > Dormibacterales > Dormibacteraceae > 40CM-4-65-16. The sequence goes on from VBIW01000040.1 coordinate 34,982, forward strand.
ATCGAGCGAGTGGGCGAGCTGATCGGCGCACCCATCGAGCTCATCGGCACCGGGCCTCGTCGCGACCAGTTCGTGACACGTGGTCGCAAGCTCTTCGACTGAGCCGTTGAAAACGACGGAAGACGTCGCGGCCGAGCTCAGCTGGGCCCAGGTCCACGCTTTCAGGCTGGAGCGTCATCACCTGGCGCGGCGTATGCCCAAAAAGGACCTCGCGAAGGTCGTCGGTGACATAGGCGGCGCCCAGGCGCAGCTGATGTCTGCCGCGGAGCTCCAGATTGCGGTCCGCACTGACTGCACTGTCGCCGACGTGCGCAAAGCGCTGTGGACGGACAAGTCCCTGGTCAAGACGTGGCTGATGCGCGGCACGCTTCACCTGGCCTCCGCCAAGGACCTTCCCCTCTACACAGCCGCGACCAGCCGCCGCTGGATCCGCTTGCGCCCTTCCTGGCTCGAGTTCATGCAGGTCACCGAGCCGGAGTTCTGGAAGATCGTCGATCGCATCTCCGCGGCACTCGACGGCACGCCCATGACCCGCGAAGAGCTGATCGCGGTGGTCGGTAAGGGCAAGTCTGAGCACGTGCGCGAGCTGCTCAGGTCGGGCTGGGGAGGCATGCTGAAACCGGCGGCCCGCAACGGCCGCCTCTGTTTTGGCCCGAACCGCGGCCAGAGCGTCACCTTTGTTCGCCCCTCCGACTGGCTTGGCTCGTGGCACGAGGTCGAGCCCGAGAGGGCCCTACCAGAGGTGGCTCGCCGCTACCTGCGCGCCTACGGTCCGGCCACAAAGGTCGACTTCGCCCGCTGGTGGGGCCCCTGGCCAGGCATCGGGAACGCCGCCTGGTCGGCAATCGCCGGCGAGCTCGTGAAGGTGTCGGTCGAGGGTGTCCGCCTGGACCTGCTCGAGAGCGACCTCGATGCGGTGGGGAAGGCGAAGATGGAAAGAGCCGTGCAGCTGCTGCCGGCCTTCGACCCCTACGTCCTCGGCCACGCGACGCGCGACCATCTCATCGAGCGTGCTCAGCTGGCAAAGGTCAGCCGCACGGCGGGCTGGATCTCGGCCGTCGTATTGCTCAACGGCAGCGTCGCCGGCATATGGACCCATGTGGTGGCGAAGAACACGCTTCGTGTCAGCGTCGAGCCGTTCCGCCGCCTGCAGGCAGCGGTCACATCAGAGGTCAGGACGCGGGCCGGCGAGCTGGCCCGGGCGCTCGGCCTCGAGAAGACCGAGGTGAAGTTCGGCTAGGACGCCTGAGAGGGGGTCTTCACGACCCGCAGGTTCGCCTCGCGCTGCCGCAGCCGGCGGGTTCTCTTCCACCGCTCCATCGCGACGGAAGCAGACCAGTAGAGGATGACCACGACGGCAATCACCGCCTGCACGATCGCCACCGTCAAGAAGGCAACCTCGATCCCGTAACCGTTGCGCCGAAGGCCGACGGCGAAGAGCCCGCCCGCCAGACCGAGGAGGGGCCGGAGCGACCACGCTTCCGGTAGGAGCCGCCGATCCGCCAGGAGCAATCCGGCAACGAACCAGGTCGGACCGCTGTCGAGCTGAAAGAGCGGGTCCCAGTGAAACGAGTAAATCGCGAGGGCCGCGCCGGCGAGAAACGCCACCAAGACCACAAGGCTCACACGCCGTGCATAGGCAAGCCACGCGACGCCCACCGTCACAGCAAGCAGGGAGGTGGCGAAGACCGGACCGGGAACATTGCCGACATAAAGACGGATTGGATCGATCGGCGCTGAGGCCGGGCTGAAGAAGCGAAACCAGGTCGCGATCGGGTCGCCGAACGCGTTGCCGGTCGCGGGGTTGATGTAGGCGAAAGGCGCGCCGCGAGTTATCAATGCGACCGCTGCGAACGCCAGCAGTCCGACCTGGGCACGAATCGCAGATGCGTAGCGGGAGCGAATGAGCTCGAGCACCACCGCGAGCACTGCGATCTCAGCCGTAACGATGAGGCTCGCACCGGCGCCGATCAGCGCAACGCCGAAAACGGCCGCGATCAGAGGGCTTACACCTGGATGGGAAAGTTGGTGGCGCCACAACCAGTGAGCGATCAGCAATCCGATCCCTCCCGCTGCGGCTGCGATGCCGAGCATCTCTGCCGCCGGGAGCTTGAAGATGATCAAGCCCGCCACGACGGCCGGCAGCAAAGCGATCCCCGTGACCAGGTCATCGGGGAGGGAGGCGGGTTTGAAGGCAGCCCGGTCGAGCCAGGCCCCGGCGCGCACCAGCACGCTCGGATTGTAGGCAAAGAGCCCATTCCGATCTCGACCACAAGGTCAGGCACCCTCTCCCCCCAGGGGAGAGGACTCAGGGGAGAGGGGCGTGAACAACTATCCGGTTTTCCCTCATACCTGATAATCGGCGGGCTCGTGTCGCTTCTTGGCCAACGTCTCGCTGCGACCGCGGTGGTGCTCTGGGTGATCGGGATCGCAGCCACGAACGTGCTCGCGGACGCGCTCCCCGACTCAACCTGGGTAGCGCTCAAACCGCTGCCGCATATGGGGCGCTCCGCAGTGTTCGCGCTCGCTGTGGATCCCTCGAACAACCAGTCTCTCGTGGTGGGCAACACGGACGGTTCACTCCTGAGAAGCACAAACGGCGGCGCCACCTGGACGACGGTTCACACAGGCAAGGCAACCCTGACGACTATCACTTACAGCCCAGTGACGCCCGGCGTCGTCCTTGCCGGCACGCGCGGCTCCGGTGCGCTGCTCAGCCGAGACGGTGGTGTCTCCTGGTCCTCCGCCGCAGGCCTCGAAGGTAGGGCGGTGCGGGTATTCGCGTTCGCTCTCAATCTGGTCGCGGCCGGTACCGATCACGGCGTCTATGTCAGCGCCGATGGCAACACCTGGTCGCAGTCGGGCCTCCCGAATCCCAGCATCAACTCGCTCGCCGTCGAGGCCATTCATGCCCCGGTGAGACTGGTGGCAGGGAGCGATTCACAGCCCTCCAGTGGAACGCTGCCCCTTTATCAGAGCGTGGACGCCGGCGCGACCTGGACCACGTTCAATCCACCGATCAGCGGCACCATCGCAGTCAAGATCACCGCGGGCCCACTGCCGCCTACCGGCAACGTCAGGCCCTTGATGGTGGGGACAAACACCGGCCTCTTCGCGTCGACCGACAACGGTGCAACGTTCACGTCATTGAGCGGCGGCGTGCTGCTCCCAGCCACGGACTACACGCAGGTCAGCTTCATCGGCGACCACTTCGACCGCTTCTATGCTGCGAGCGACGGCGGTGGCTCCAAGTCCGGCGGGCTGTGGCGCAGCAACGACGCAGGCCAGAGCTTTGTCTCGCTCCAGCCACCTGAGGCGTCCGTGACGGCGCTCGCCGTCTCCAACGATGAGCAGCCGGTGCTGTACGTGGCGACTTTCCATCCGTCGACCCACACAGCTTCGTTGTGGGCCTACCACGACACCGGCGACCAACCGCAGGGCCCGCCCTCAACCGCATCACCGGTCGCCAGCGGGACCCGCACGACCCATCCGGGAAACGAGTCGATCGTCAGCCAGATTCTTGGCGCGCCGCAGCTCCCTTACGTTGGTCTCGGGCTTGGCGCGCTGGCCGTCGTCATGACGGCGGTCCTGGCGCACCTGCGCGGCCGTTACAGGTAGGCCGCTATGCTCGGCCTGCTTGACCACCCCTCATGAACGACTGCGCGAGCTGGGCATCACCCTGCCCGCGCCGCCACCTCCCGCCGCCTCGTACCTGCAGACGCGCCAGGTCGCCATCGGCGGCGGCAGGTCGCTGATCTACGTCGCCGGGCAGATCGCGCGCGAAAGCGAAAAGGTGCTCGCCGGCCGGTGCCCCGACCAGGTCTCGATCGAGGAGGCCGCCCGGCGGGCACGCCTGTGCGCGCTCAGCGTGCTTGCTCAGATCGAGGCGGCGGTCGGCCTCGACAGGGTTCACGAGATGGCGCAGGTGATCGGCTTTGTGCTGTCGACAGAGGATTTCGCGGATCAGCCGAAGGTCATGAACGGCGCATCGGATCTGTTCGTCGAGGTGCTTGGCGAGGCCGGCAAGCACACCCGCGCCGCGGTTGGGGCCAGCGCATTGCCGTTCTCGACCACGGTCGAGATCGCGGCGGTGGCGGTTGTTCACACCGGCTGAGCGAGGCCGCGAGTGATGCGGCGCCCAGGCGCTCTCCTCGTCGGCAGCTTCTTATATCTCTCGGTCGTCTTCGGAGTGATGCTCTGGCGCGGCATCTCGATCGAGCCGGAGTGGGTGGTTCTTGCCCTGCTGGTGATCGCGATCGCGATGGGGCGCGGCCTCACGTTCATCGCAGACTGGGGCCCGTTCCTGCTCCTCTTTTTCGCCTATGAAGCGATGCGCGGGTTCGCCTCGAAGACGGGCTTCGCCCCGCACGACCTGTCCGGCTTCGAGCAAACGGTTTTCGCAGGAACGATCCCGACGCTCACATTGCAGCACGCCTTCTATCACGTCGAGTCGGTCGGCCCGCAGGACGTCATCGCGATGTTCTTCTACTTCATGCATTTCCCGCTGCCGATCCTCGTTGGATTCGTCTTCTGGCTTCGCAGCCGCGAGCACTATCACCGGTTCATCGCGGCGCTGCTGCTGATGGCCTTCCTTGCGTTTGTGACCTACCTGTTCTGGCCCTCAGCACCGCCGTGGTACCAGTTCCAGGAAGGACATGTCGCCGGCTCGCAGGTGGTTCACAAGATCCTGAACGAGACGGTCGAAAAATATTGGGGGCCGAACTATTTCGTGTCGCCGCTGTACTCGCACCTGAATCCGAACCAGTTCGCCGCTTTTCCATCTCTCCACGCAGCGTTCCCGGCGCTGGCGGCGGTCTATGCGTGGAGCCGGTTTCGCGCGCTCGCAGTGGGATTGATCTTCTGGACCGCCGCGGTGCTGCTGTCGATCGTCTACCTCGGCGAGCACTACGTCGTCGACGCGCTGGACGGCTTCGTCTACGTGGCGGTGGCGACGGTGCTGGTCGAAGCATTCGTGCGCTGGCGCGTGAGACGGTCTCCGGCTACGCCTGCCACACCTTCCGCATGATGGTGCGGGCAAGCTTGTCCGGATCGTGGTGTGAAGGGATCCGCACGTTGACAACGTCTGAGGCGATGAAACGCACCTCCGGGTGCTTTGCGGTGTCGACCGGTCTGAAGATCACCGGCGCCTGACCGCCAGTGGGCGAATGCGTGGTGTTCGAGTTGACGAGCACGAAGTCGAAAAGGTTCGCGCCAACGTGCTCGCGGATCACGCGCAGGTAGTCATCGACGTTGTAACCCTCTGTCTCGCCCGGCTGCGCCGCGACGTTGCAGATGTAGAGCTTCAGCGCGGGCGAGGCCTTGATCGCCTCGACCATTCCCTCGACCAGGAGGTTGGGAAGGATCGACGTGTAGAGCGAGCCCGGTCCGACGATGATCAGCTCGGCGCTGAGAATCGCCTGCGCCGCTTCGGGGTTGACCTGCACACCGTCGGGCTTGAGGAAGACATGGCTGATGGGGGCGTTCTGCATTGGAATCTTGGACTCGCCGACGACGGAGCCTCCGTTGATGGAGGCGACCAGGGTCACGTCCTGCAGAGTGGACGGAACGATGGTGCCCTTGACGGCGAGCACTTTTCCGGATTCGCGAAGAGCCTGCTCGAAGTTCCCGGTGACGTCGGCCATCGCCATGATGAACAGGTTTCCAAACGCGTGGCCGTTGAGCGAGCCTTCCTTGAACCGGTGATCGAAGAGCTGCTTCATCAAAGGTTCGGCATCCGCCAGCGCGATGAGGCACTGCCGGAAATCACCCGGTGGCAGAACGCGATATTCGTCGCGCAGCCGGCCCGATGACCCGCCGTCGTCTGCCACGGTGACGATCACGGAGAGGTTGGATGTATAGGTCTTCAAACCGCGCAGCAGAGAGCTGAGCCCCGTGCCGCCGCCGATCGCCACGATGCGAGGTCCACGTCCGCGCAGGCGGAATGCGTGGATGACCTCGACGACGCTGCTCGTGCTGTTGCCTGGGAGAAATGGCCCAAGCACGGACTGGGTGAGCTTCAGGTAGCTGATCACGAGAAGGCCGACCCCGACGATGCCGAAGATGGTCGCGCGTGCCCAGTAAGGCCAGAACTGGAGCGTGATGTAAAAGAAGATGCCCGGGAGGCGGATGGTCTGGTAGACCTCTTTCAGGGCGTAGGCGACACCGAGCACGAGGACGAGCTCGGAGGCCATCAGCAAGAGAAGCCAACGTTTGATCTGTAGGCCGGGCGTCAGCCAGCGGAGCCAAGACCCGGTTGAAGCAAGCCTTCTGGCCATCTACCCCGCCTGGAACAACGTGTGGAAAACGTGCAAAGTTACCTTGGTACTACGCTTCCTCTGAAGTATGCGGACTTTGCGCCGGATCCGTCGCCTTACAAGGGTGGTCACTCTCGGGCTCGTCGTGGCCGCGGTCGCGACGGAGCTTGCCAAGCCCGCGCCCGAACGAACGTGGCACGGCAGGGTCCTCGGCGCGGTTCCGTACGACTTCAGGCCGCCCACCTGGCGCAAGATCCGCGAGGCGTACTGGAATCCTGAGTCGGACCACCTCTTCAGCGACCGCGTTTTTGGAGTGGGCTGGGCGATAAACCTCCATAGAGCGAAAACGCTGATGGAAGGCGCTTTCAGCAGTCTGATGGGCAAAGAGAAGGCCGTCTCAATTCGGATGACCGTTCACGCTGAGGGTGGGAGCAAGAAGCCCGACGTCGTCATCACACGGGAATAGCGCGCCGCCGAGACGTCCTTAGAATGATTCGCCCGGCCCGGCACCTGATCGGGACTTGGGGAGTGGCGCAACGGTAGCGCAGCTGACTCTGGATCAGAAGGTTGAAGGTTCGAATCCTTCCTCCCCAGCCACCTCTGCGGGTCGCAACCCTCGAGCGATCCACCCCTCGCCGCCATGAGAGGATGCTCGGGAGATGGACGAACTAGGCCATGTCTCGACAGAGGGCGGGCCGCTGCTGCTCATCTCTGTCGGCAACGCAGCCATCATTGTCAGTTTGCCTGCAGGCGAATACCTCTGCTCGGGGGACGAGGTACACGATGACGGGCCATCAGCGCTGCGGTGCTGGGTCACGCCCGAAGGCGGGGTTCGTTAGGCGGCGTCATACAATTGTGATACACTCTGTCGGTGGAGAAGGCGATTTCGATCAGGCTGGATGACGAGGCTCAAAAAGCGCTCCGAGCACTGACCGTTTCTGGTCGAAGTCAATCCGACGCCGTCCGAGAAGCCATCGTCGAGCTGGCCAGGCGAGGGCGTCGCGGCGACTTAGCTGCTGAAGCGAAACTACTCAGCGGCGACCGCGAGGATCGTGCGGAAAAAGCCCGCGTCGCCCAGTTGATGGAATCACTTCGTGCAGCGGGGTGAAGTCTTTCGCCTGCGTGTCCCCCGAGGAACCAGGGGACACGAGCAGGCCGGGCGACGTTACGGCGTAGTTCTTCAGGCCGGCGAACTGCTCAGCCTCTCCACAGTGATCATCGCGCCGACATCAACACGCGCCCATCCGGCTTCATTCAGGCCTGAGGTGGAAATCGACGGTCAGCGGACGCGGGTCCTGGTGGAGCAGCTCGGAGCAGTCGATCCGAGCCGGCTCGGCGAATCGCACGGGCTGCTCGCGTTCGCCGAGCTTCGTGAGGTCGATCGAGCTTTGGCCGTTGTCGTCGGTCTCGGTACTTGAGGATCGGGCCGCGCCGATCGCTGCAGCGCCAGGCCCAAGCTCACCAGCGGTGGCCGCCAGTTTCATAATGCATCTGCTCGTGGCAAACCTCGGCCACTGGCATCGACGGCGGCCAACACCGACCTAGGGGTCTCGAGTCTGGAACTTCAATCGATGGGCGAGCACTATGAGTTCACCGACGTCTGGACCATTCCGGCCGGCATCGACTTCGCCTGGAGGATGGTCGATGACGTCGCCAGTTGGCCGAATTGGTGGCCGGACTATCGCTTCGCGGAGGTCGTTTCAGACATCAAGCACGGACCGGGTACGCGATGGCACGTAAAGGTGAAGTCAGATTTGCCATATACCCTCGATTTCAACTTCACGGTCCTGGCTCACGAACCTCCCGGCTATGTCCGCACTCGGGTCGAGGGGTTTTTTGATGGCGAAATCGATTGGCGCTTGGAGCGGCTGTCATCGAACCAGACCCGAATGACGCTGCACGAACAAACCGAAACGAGGTGGGCCTTGATCAACGTCACTGCCCGGCTCGGCGGTCGATGGCTGCTCATCAGGAACCACAAATCGGCGATGCGTCGTGGCGAAATGGGTATGAAAGCCGCCCTCGCGAGAGGCTATATGCCACCGGATCTGGACGGCGTCCCAGTCGGGTGAAGCTTTACACGTACCTCGGCTGATTCTTGACAATCCCCGGCATGAGGATGCCGGATAGTCCGGACTATCCAATATCTCCGCGGGCAAAAAGGCCCGATAGTCCGGACTATCCGGGGTTGTGCCCGGATGCCGTACAAAGGCCGCGGTCAAGTTAAGGCGCCTGGAACACCGCCACCGATCGGGCTCGCGTCAGCACTCGCCCGGAAAGCTCTTGCGGATCCGCCTCAAGCTGCAGCCTGTCGGTGTCGAGGACAAGGCGCCACGGTCCGCCGAGGTCGCCTGGGATCGACCAGTAAACGGCTCGCGAATGCCCGTTGAACAGAAGCAGGAAAGAGTCGTCGAGGAACGGCTGGCCGTGCTCGTCGCGACCCGGGATCGCCTTGCCGTTGAGGAACACGCCCAGGGATCGGGCATGGCTGGACTCCCAGTCCTTATCCGTCATCGGCTTGCCATCAGGCTTGAACCACACGATGTCCATCGCGCCGCGGATCGGCCGGCCCTGGAACCAACGCCGGCGTCGGAACACGGAGTGCTGGCGCCGCAGGGAGATCAGCCCTCGTGCGCACTCGAGCAGCGGCTGGTCGATCTCGGCCCAGTTGACCCACGAGATGTCGTTGTCCTGGCAGTAGGCGTTGTTGTTGCCCTTTTGCGTGCGCCCCAGCTCGTCGCCCATCGTCAGCATCGGCACGCCCTGGGCGAGGAAGAGCGTCGCCAGCAAGTTTCGCTGCTGCTTGGCCCGCCGTTTGAGCACGGCCGGATCGTCCGTTTCGCCTTCGACGCCGCAGTTCCATGAGCGGTTGTACGACTCGCCGTCTGCGTTGCGCTCGCCGTTCGCCTCGTTGTGCTTCTCGTTGTAGGAGACCAGGTCGCGCAGGGGGAAGCCGTCGTGCGCGGTGATGAAGTTGATGCTCGCGACAGGACGCCGCGTGTCGTTCTGGTAGAGGTCGGAGCTGCCCGTCAGGCGAAACGCCAGCTCGCCCACGGTCGAGGGCTCGCCGCGCCAGAAATCCCGCACTGTGTCGCGGAAGCGGCCATTCCACTCCGACCACAGGGCGGGAAAGTTGCCGACCTGGTAGCCACCCTCGCCGATGTCCCAGGGCTCGGCGATGAGCTTCACTCGGTTGACGATCGGGTCTTGCTGGATGAGATCGAAAAAGGTCGACAGGCGGTCGACCTCGTGGAACTCACGCGCAAGCGTGGCGGCGAGGTCGAATCGAAAGCCGTCGACGTGCATCTCGGTGATCCAGTAACGGAGCGAGTCCAGGATCAGCTGCAGCGTATGCGGATGGCGGACGTTCAGGCTGTTCCCCGTGCCGGTGGTGTCGTAGTAGTACTGCGGCGCATCGCCGACCAGCCGGTAGTAGGCGGGATTGTCAATGCCTCTGAAGCAGAGCGTCGGTCCGAGGTGGTTGCCCTCCGCGGTGTGGTTGTAGACCACGTCGAGGATGACCTCGATGCCCGCTTCATGGAACGCGCGGACCATCCACTTGAATTCGTTGACCTGCTCGCCCCGCGGGCCGCTGCTCGCGTACTCGTTGTGAGGAGCGAAGAAGCCGATCGTGTTGTAGCCCCAGTAGTTGCGGAGGCCCATCTGGACGAGGCGCTGGTCGTGGACGAACTGGTGCACCGGCATCAGCTCGATCGCAGTCACGCCGAGCGATTTGAGGTGCTGGATCACGGCGGGATGGCCCAGCCCGGCGTAGGTGCCGCGCAGCTCTTCGGGCACGTCGGGATGGAGTCTCGTCATCCCCTTGACGTGAGCCTCGTAGATCACCGTTTCGTGCAGAGGCGTGTCGGGATGCCGGTCGCCGGCCCAGTCGAAATGAGGATGCTGAACGATCGATCGGTAGACGTAGGGCGCGCTGTCCTCGTCGTTGCGCGACGCCTCGTCGCCGAGGTTGTACGCGTAGCACGCGGGGTTCCAGCGCACCTCGCCCTCAATCGCGCGCGCGTAAGGATCCAGGAGTAGCTTGTTCGGGTTGCAGCGGATGCCGTGCTCGGGCGCGTAAGGCCCGTCGACGCGGTAGCCGTATCGCTGGCCGGGGCCGATGTGCGGCACGTACGCGTGCCAGGAGAAGGCGTCGACCTCGTCGAGGGCGATCCTTTCCTCCACGCCGTTCTGGTCGAAGAGGCAAAGCTCGATCTTCTCCGCGACCTCGCTGAACAGCGCGAAATTCGTTCCGGCGCCGTCGTACGTCGCGCCCAGTGGAAAGGCGCGGCCGGGCCATACCTCGATCTGTGTTGCCGTGTCAGCCAATGGGGCTTTCAGTTTCGAAGATTGCGGTTCCCAGAGGAGGGATCGAGACGCCGCCGTCGCTGGTGGCGACGCTCCGGGAGCACATGGCCAGCCGCGATCCCGCCGGCGGTACGACCGTCCAGTCGTCGTCGCCGAGGTTCACGTCCACGCTGACGCCTGGCCTCGAAAAGGACACGCGACGCGCCCGCTCGTCCACGATGACGTCAACGCCCTCGCCGGCTCGAGTGCCCGCCGGCGGCAGCCTCCGACGAAGCGCGATCATGTCGCGATACCAGTCGAGCATGCCCGCGTGGAGGTCTTCGCCGATCTCTTCCCAGCGCAGCTTCGACCGCTCGAAAGTCGCGAGGTCCTGCGGGTCCGGGACGTCTTTGGGACTCCAGCCGAACTCTTCGAACTCGTGCTTGCGGCCCTCCGCCACGGCCTTGCCGAGCTCCGGGTCCTCGTGCGACGTGAAGTAGAGAAAGGGCGTACTCGCCGCCCACTCCTCGCCCTGGAACAGCATCGGCGTGAACGGCGAGGTAAGAAGCAGCGCAGCCGCGGCTTTCAGCTCCGGGATGCCCACGAGCGCCGCCAGCCGCTCACCGGCAGCGCGGTTGCCGACCTGGTCGTGGGTCTGGGTCGCCACGACGAATGCGCGAGGTGGCAGGTCGTCGGGTTTGTCGCCGCGCCGCCTGCCCCGGTGGCGCGACCACTCACCGTCGTAGACCCAGGCCTGTCGCAGCGCCTTGCCGAGCTGTGCAAGCGACCCGAAGTCCTTGTAGTAGCCGGCGTGCTCGCCCGTGAGCACCGTGTGCAGCGCGTGGTGCCAGTCGTCGTCCCACACCGCGTCGAGTCCATAGCCACCCCAGGCGCGGCCGCGGACGATCCGCGGGTCGTTGAGGTCCGACTCGGCGATGACGAACGTGGCTCGGCCGAGCTCTTCGCCCAGCGTCGTGACCTCCGTCGCCAGCTGCTTGAGGATGTGCGTTGGCGACTCGTCAACGATCGCGTGCACCGCATCGAGGCGCAAGCCGTCCACGTGATAGTCGCGGATCCACATCAGCGCGTTGTCGACAGCGAAGCGGCGCACCTCTCCCGCCTCGGGTCCATCGAAGTTGAGCGCTGAGCCCCACGCGGTGTGGTGCCGGTCGCTGAAGTAGGGTCCAAACCCGGGCAGGAAGTTGCCGACCGGGCCGAGGTGGTTGTAGACGACATCCAGGATCACGGCCAGGCCGGCCAGATGGCACGCGTCGACAAAACGCTTCATCGCCTCGGGACCGCCGTAAGCGTGGTGAGGCGCAAACAGGTGGACGCCGTCATAACCCCAGCCGCGCGTGCCGGAGAACTCGGCCACCGGCATGACCTGGACTGCATCCACGCCGAGCTCGACCAGGTGGTGGAGGAACTCGATCGCGGAATCGAATGTTCCGGCGGCGGTGAACGTGCCGATGTGCAGCTCGTAGAGGACCAGGCCTTCGAGCGGACGGCCGCGCCAGCCGGTGTCGTGCCACGGATGGGCGGTCTGGTCGACGACCTCCGACAGCCCCAGCACACCGTCGGGCTGGGCGGCTGAGCGCGGATCAGGACGCGGCGGCCCGCCGTCGAGGGAGAAGCCGTAACGGGTGCCGGCGTTCGCGGCAGCATGGTCGGATTCCCACCACCCGCCATCCGCCGCGCTCATGCCGATGCGGCCTCTGTCGGAGACCAGGTGGATGGTTTTGGCGCGGGGCGCCCAGACGGCGAAACGATGCATCAGCCGATGCCGGCGGCCAACACGGCGACGGGGAACTTCTCCAGCAGCCGGTTTGCCTCGACAGGTCGGCCTCCGTCCTCGACGTCGCCCGTCAAGAGATTCGTCCACCGACCATCCGGCAGTGCCACCTCGGTGTCGCCCCAATCGCCGGCGAGGCCTGCCGGCAGTCGCGGCACGAGAGTCAGCAGCGACCCGCGGACAAAACCCAGCGCGTGATTGGCCTTCGCCCCGGTCGCGCTCAGCGGCGCGTAGTCGCGCGACGCGAACAGGTCGGGGCGGCCTGCCCTCTCTCGCAGCAGACGGCTGATCAGCCAGATCTTGGCCGAGCCGTCGTCCAGGCGGCGTGCAATCTCCTCCGCGCCGATCCCCGCCGTGCCTTCCAGGGCTGCCCGTCGCGACGCGAAGTCGACCGGCTGCCGGTTGTCCGGGTCGACCAGCGTGAGGTTCCACAGCTCGGTGCCCTGGTAGATGTCGCTCACACCGGGACATGTGAGCAGCAGCGTCGTCTGCGCCAGCGATGCGATGCGGCCGTACGACACGAGCTGCGTGCGGCCGAGGAACGACTCGAGGTCGCTCGTGAACTCGGCGTCTGACGTGATGGAGCGGACGAACTCGGCCAGCGCGTCCTCGTAGGCGGCGACCGGGTTCGTCCACGATGTGTGCACCTTCGCCTCCCGCGCTGCCTTGTTCAGGAATTGCGTCAGGCGCTCTTCGTCGATTGGCCATGCGCCGACGATCGTCTGGTAAGCGAGATACTCGAGGTTGCGGTCAGGGTAACCGTGGGGCCGGTGACGGTCGTTGTGCTCGGCCCAGCGCCTGACCGCGGCCTCCCATTCGCCCGGAATTTCGGAAAGGACGTTCAATCGCGCGCGGACATCGCCGCTGTGCTTGGTGTCGTGGGTCGAGAGGGTCAGCATGGTTGCGGGGCGGGCGGTTGCGATGTACGCGCACCATTCGTGAAACGCGTCGACCCCGTGTCCAAACGCGCCCGGATCACCGCCTACCTCGTTGAGAGAAACCAGCCGGTGGTAACGGTAGAACGCTGTGTCCTCTACTCCCTTGGCCATCACCGCCGGTGTGAACTGTTGAAAGCGCGCGGCGAACTCTTCCTCGAGCTCGCCCCGGCGATCGAGCAGCAGCACGTCGGCGATCAGCGCCAGCAGCTCACGGTCGATATCCGGCCTACGCCGGCTCGCCTCTTCGATTGCGTACGCAACTTCAGCGCGGTCTTGTTCGCTCGCGGCGGCAGCCGGCGTCACGTACGTCCGGTAGACGCGGAACCCGGCCCCTGCCTCGGCCACGGCCTCACGCACTTCGCGGTGCGTCCGGTCGCGGTGCCGGCGGTCGGATTCGCAGATCTCGCTCATGAGCGCCGCCAGTCTCCTGAGGTCCGGGTCCAGGTCCCCCGCGATGATCTCGTGCTTCGACGTTCGCGCCACCTCGACGTACGGCTGCGTCTCCCCCGTGAAGGCGTGGTAGAGCGCCGTCATGGCCGGCTCGTTCTCGGTGTTGACGAAAATGCCGTCCACGATCGAGATGAAGTCGTAGCCGGTGGTGCCCTGGATCGGGAATGACTCGGATAGCTCCTCGCCGGCCTGAAGGATCTTCTCCACGACGATGTACGCCTCCGGTGCCGCGGCACGAAGACGGCGCAAGTAGGCCGCCGGGTCGCGCAAACCGTCGATGTGGTCGACCCGGACGCCGGAGACCTCACCGCGGTTGAGCAGGCCGACGATCACGCTGTGGCTGGCGGCGAAGACCTGCGGCTGCTCCACGCGCAGGCCGATCAGGCTGTCGATCGTGAAGAAGCGGCGATAGTTGAGCTCTTCTTGGGCGGTTCGCCAGTACGCAAGGCGATAATGCTGGCGCTGCAGCAAATCGTCGAACGCGTCGGCATCGTGCCCCACGTGGTCCATGTCCTCGGTGTCGAGGGTGCCCGGCGCAAGAGGAAACGCGACATCGTGATAGCGGACGACCACCTCGTCCCCATCCCGCTCGAGCGTCAGCGATCCATTCTCGAGCTCGTGGCCGAAGCGGTCACCGAGCACTCCGAGCAGGATCTTGTTCTTCAGGGTCGTCGGAGCGAGCCGCCAGTCGATGTCGAAATAGTCCGCATACCGACTCGACTGGCCGTGCGTAAGAAGGTCCCACCACCATGGGTTGGCCCGACCTGCCGCGGCCATGTGGTTGGGCACGATGTCGACAAGGACCTCGACCGAGCGTTGGCGCATTGCCTCAGCCATCCGCTGAAGGCCGCCGTCGCCGCCGAGCTCGGAGCTGATCCGGGTTGGATCGACCACGTCATAACCATGCGTGCTGCCTGGCGCCGCTTGAAGAATCGGCGAGCAGTAGAGGTGCGACAGGCCGAGTGCGGCGAGATAGTCGGCGAGCTGCGCGACATCGTCGAGCATGAGCTCAGGTGTGAGCTGGACCCTGTAAGTCGCTCGGGGCGTCACACGTCTGGCAGTCGAGCCGCGGCGGCTCGGTTTCGACTCGCGATTCTCCTCAGCACACGCACAGGCACGACGACCATGCCGAGCGAAAGTGAGCCGGTCCAGATCGCAATGGGCACGCTTCTTCTAAGTGAATACTAGGTGGGCACGCCACATCGCCCCGACGAGTTGACCCAGCGCGTCAGAAGGCGTCAGGTGGGCAGCGCCACGTCCCGGTGACATGGCCCACGACAGAGTTCGGGTCGCTGTTTGCCGCGAGGTCGATGCTGATTGTTCCGGATCGCAGGTCGGCGTTGACGACGAGCGAGCTTTGTGAGCCCGTCGCCGGGAAGTAGTGGTCCGACCCGACGTCAAAGCCCACGCCTCCCGCCGCGTAGGTGCCTGCGCCGTGGAACGAGAGCTTGGTGACGTTCATCGCCATTTGCTTTCCCCCGACGTCGCCGACGATCGGTCCGGCGACGAACGAGCCACCGGTGCTCGCACACACATATGTGTCGCCGCGGTGGGCGGAGCCCATGTGCCCGCTGACGGTGCCGGTGAACGTGAGGTCTTCGGATACCTGGCCGCTGCTGGAGGACGGCGTTGTCGCCGCCGACGACGTCGCGGCGCCGCTGTTTGGGCTGCCGCTGCCGCAGGCGATGGCGAGAGTGCCCGCCATGAAAACAACGACGAGATGGCGCGTCAGGTTTGTTAGCACGGCGGGCAAGGTTAACGAATCCGGCGGTCGCGGCGTAGCCACCACAGATATCGAGTGACCACACCCAGGTCGCTACCGCGGTTTGACGAGGTCCCAGAGTGCTATGGCGACGATGACCACCACGAGCGCGAGAGGGGCGCCGATTACGATCGTCCAGACCGGATGGCCCTCAAGGAACAGGAGCCATCCAGGCAGCGCGCCCGGAAACTCCGACTGCAGCTCCGATGCTGAAAGCGGCGCATCCGACGAATCTCCTCCGATCACCTCTTGCAGATTGCGTAGGTCGCGGTCCGACCACAATGCCGCGCTCAAAGAGAAGAGCGCGCGCCCGTCCCGCGCGTAGACGACCGCGTAAGGTGCCGGGCTGCGCGCGTAGGAATTCCACCGCAGGCCGAGGCGGCGCAAGGCAAGTCCCCCGATTGATTCGAGCCGAAACCGCCGGCCCCACAAAAATCGCCGGTAGGTCAGCACGCCGTCGTCGACGGAAATCTCGGCTCGGCCAAAAAACGCCACGCCGATCAAAACAAGACCCACGATGGTCGCGAAAACTGTGGTTCGTGCGCCCGGAATGGTGGCCCAGCGATAGATCAGGGCGATCACAGCGATCACGACGAATGGGAGGCCCAGGTTTCGAACCCATTTGTTGAAATAGCCATTGATCGAGGGATGAAGGATCAGTCGTTGTCGGGCCTGGCTTCGATCCACTGTTCGTGCGTTCCTGCCTGGATAACGCATCAGGAAACGCCAGATCCCGATCACCCGCGACCGAACGTTTGACTTGCCGCGACCTACCAAAACGGGGTATGTTCCCAGGGCTGGGGGTGCAAGTGAAATGGTTTTGATCCGCCGTTTTCGGCTGGGCGTTTTGGTGGTGGGCATTCTTTTCGTCGCGCTGTCCACAACCACATACGCCGGCGGTTCTCTGACGCGGGTGATAACGACGGCTGCACCGAATCTGCCCGAGAGCATCGCCATCGATCACCAGGGCACGACATACATCAGCTTTCCATTCGCGCAGAAGGTTGTGAAGTTCGCCCCAGGAGGAAGCCTTACAACCGTTGCTTCGCTCCCCTCATTTCCGTTGGGTGTGCGGCTTGACAGCGAAGGAAACCTCTTCATCGCCGTCGTCGGCAGCGGCATCTGGAAGGTGCCCGCGGCCGGAGGATCGGCGTTTCAAGTCGCCGGTGGACCGGGGCTGTGGAATGGGCTGGCCTTCGATCATCGCGGGAACCTGTACGTATCGGACTCGGGCGGCGGGGCGATCTGGCGGCTGGACAAGAGCGGCGCTTTCACCATGTGGTCTGGCAGCGCGCTGTTGAAGGGCACGACCGCGGCCGGACCTTGCGGCCTGGTTCATCCAGCGGTCCCGTCCTTCGGGCCGCTCGGCGCGAACGGCATCGCGTTCAACAAGCACGGCGACATGCTTGTGGCCAACACCGATTTCGGTGAGGTCATCCGCATTCCGACGAACCCTGACGGCACCGCGGGCGCCGCGAGCGTCTTCAGCGGTCCGGCTTGCAGTTTGTGGGGAGCAGACGGAGTCAGCATGGACGACGCCGACAACCTCTACGTGGCGGCCAACTCCAAGGGCCAGATCGACCGGGTCGGCCCGGGCGGTTCGGTTGAGGTTCTGGCAGCGGGCGATCCGCTCAGCTTTCCTTCCGATATCGCGTTTGGGACCGGCCTCGGCGATCGCAAGACGATTTTCATCTCGAACTTCGCGGCGTTTCCCACTAGCGGTGGCGCGCCGGGCGTGCTCGCGATGGACGTTGGAATCCCGGGCAGGCCTATCGGCTGAGCCCCTGGCGACGTTCCAGGATGACGACCGGAATCAGGCGTTCGGTCCGCTTTTCGTAATCCGCGAATGAAGGCCAGATCCGGACCATGTCCTTGTAGAGGCGATCGCGCTCGGCTCGACTCTCGACGACCTTGGCCTGAGCCTTGAATTTTTCCGTTCCGCCGTCTGTCACCACCTCGACCTCGACGTCAGGGTTGGCCTTGATGTTGCCGAACCACGTCGGGTTCTGCGGTGCTCCGCCTTTCGATGCGACGACGATGAAGTTGTCGCCATCCTTGCCACACACCAGAGGGGTCGTGATCAGCTCTCCACTCCTGGCGCCTCTCGCTGTGAGCAGCAGCAGGTTGTCGCCCCACATCCCGACCCCGCGCCCTCGCTTCTCGTGGAACTCGGCGATCGTCTTCTGATTGAACGGACTTGCTTTCACGGCTGGAAATCTACCGCGCCGCACCTAAGGAGGTAGGAGTACCGTTCGGCCGTGATGGCCGGGACCGAGGTAGCCGAGCGTGCTCAAAACGCGGGCCCGCTGAAGATGGGAAGTCGAGCAGCGCGTAGATGTCGGTGATCAGCTCCTGGCACGACTACTTCGTGATGGTCGGCGGCGGCTCGGCAGCGCTTACCGGGCTGGTTTTCGTTGCCATGACCCTGCACCTCGAGGAGATCACCGGGGACCCCGTGCATCGACATCGGGCGCGGACGATCCTGACCGGCTTCACGGCGGTCTTCATCCGAAGCGCGCTCGTCCTCATGGGTGGTCAGGACTTGCGGCCCGTGGCGCTCGAGCTGATCGCCGTCCTCACGGTGGTCGAGTTCATCCTGTACTCGAGCATCCGGCAGGCGATGCGCAGCGCGGACCGCGGGGTGCTTTGGCGGACGATCGGCAGCTTTGCCTGTCTTCTACTCGAAGAGGCCGGCGCCGTCGTCCTGTTCTTCGGCAACGCATGGGGCCTCTACGTCGTGGGCCTAGGGATGATGTCGTCCTTCATCTTCATGGTGACCGGCGCGTGGCTCCTCCTGGTCGGTGTCGGCGCGATGGAAAGGGCGGCGGCGCGCGACTAGGTCGCGGCCCGGCAATTTGGCGTTACGCACATGCAGCGCGGGCTCGAACGCGCCGCCAACGGCCTAGAAGGCATCACGCCGGCGTCTGCCTAGTTCGCGGGAGCTGCCGCGGCCACTTTATGAACCTGGTGGCCGCGGCGCTCTCGCCGTCGATCGCCTAACGCTTGGCGCTGTCTGAGGATCCAGACGCAGCTGCGGCCTCGGCCTCCTGGGCCTCGACGATCTCGCCTTCGATGTTGATCGCGATCTCGTTGCTGACCACGAACTTGCCGTCGAGCACCGCTTCGAACCGCATGTTGAAGTCCTTGCGGTTGATCTGGGTCTCGGCCGCGTAGCCGATGCGGTGGCCCATCTGCGGGTCGTTGAACTCACCGTACTTGACGACGTTCAAGGTGATCGGCTTCGTGACGCCCTTGATCGTGAGGTCGCCAGTCAGCTTGTACTTGTCCTGTCCTGCCGGCTCGATCTTCGTGCTCTTGAAGGTCATCACCGGGTACTTGTCGATCTCCAGGAAGTTGGACGACCTCAGGTCCTTGTCGCGCTGCTCGTTGTGCGTCCGGATGCTCGAAGTGTTGATCGTTGCCTCGACCTTCGTCTTCTCCGGCTGGTCGGGGTGAATCTCGCCTGTGGCGGTCACCTCGGCGAAATGGCCTCGCACGGTCATCATGCCCAGATGCTTGGCCGAGAACTCAACCTGCGTATGAAATGGATCGAACTTCCAGATTCCCAATGATTTACCTCCTCGGGGTTTAGGAACAAGGGCTTGGACGCCCTGGTTCCTTCAACCAGGTACCAACCGGTTGGAGACTCCACTTATTTCTACTCCAGTCGATCCACGGCATGCAGAGGTACACTCGCGGCCGTGAACGAGGCCATCGTCCCTGGACTTCGCTACAGCTCGAAGGCTCAAGAGCTGTGGGCGTTGATGATCGAGGGATATGCGAGTTGGGAGATGCGGATGAACGCGGTGGCCGCGGACGCGGGCCTGTCGCCTGTCTCAGCCTGGGCCCTCGTCCAGCTCGATCCTGAGAGCTCGATCTCCCAGAAGGAGCTCGCCAGCCGACTCCGCTGCAACCCGTCGACCGTGGTCGACCCGACCGACCGGCTGGAAGAGGCGGGGTTTGTAGTCCGCCGGCCGAAAGCTGCCGACCGGCGCGTCAACGTGCTGATGGTGACCTTGAAAGGCAAGAAGGTGAGGGACACGCTGATCGCGCGGCTCCTCGAGCCCCCGGCGGCGTTTCTGAGGCTGCCGGCGAGAGACGTCGAACGCTTTCGCGACGTCCTCGCAGAGGCGATCACAGGCGCGCCGCCGCAGGCCAAAGGACGACGCGCCTCTTAGCCGCCACTCTGGCGGCGGGATGCCTCGTCCTGGTCGGGTGCCGGACGCCGGGCGCGACCACCACCGCCACGGCCGCCGGGGCCGGCTCGATCGAGTGCCCCGCGGGCCAGGCCGAGCGGAGAGGCCTGAACAATTTCGGCGCATACATTGGAAACTGGCAGGCCAGCCACCGCCAGGTACCTCAGTCCACCGCGTACTTCACCAACGCGACGATTCCGGGCCGCGTCACCGTTCGGTGCAGCAGCGACGGCTATGTCGTCGTCGAGGAGATTCGTTTGATGTTCCATGTCACCGCCGGCGGAGCGTTTCAGATCGCCCTGAGCGAATTGCCTGCCGATGCCACCAACGTCTACGACCATCCACATGCAGGCTGCCGATCGCTGCAGTACCGGTCGCCGCGCCTCGCTGACCAGCTCGGCGCGGACGACCGCGATGGATTGGCCGACATCAAATTTCAGAGTGACGCCGCGGCGTACAACACCGCCTCGGTTTCGCTGATCGTGATCGACGTGCTCGACAAGCTGGGCGCCGACACGAGTGCCTGCGCGTGATGGATACCGTTTGGCCGCTTGGACCAGTCGAGCTGAAAGTCCTCGATCTGGAGCGTGAGGTCGGCTTCTACGAATGGTTCGGACTTACGCAGATCAGCGGCGACAGCCGGCGTGCGGTGTTCGGTGCGGATGGTTCGGCGATTCTTCGCCTGACGGCGCTGCCGGATGGTCGTCAGCGGCCGAGCCACACGGCGGGCCTCTACCACTTCGCGATCCTTCTGCCAAGCGCTGAGGAGCTCGGGGGATTCCTCCAGCGCGCGCTCGAGGAAAGACTTCCGCTGACGGGGACCGCGGATCACTTCGTCAGCCAGGCTCTGTATTTCGACGATCCGGAAGGAAATGGAATCGAGGTCTACGCCGACCGACCGCGGACCGAATGGCAGTACCCGAACGGACGGCTCAGCATCGGCACTGACCACCTGGATTTCGAGCGGCTGCTGCGCCGCGCCTCGCCATCCCAGAAGAAGCTCTCCGGGGGCACCGTCCTTGGCCACGTCCATCTCAATGTCGGCGACCTGGACGCGAGCCAGGCCTTTTACGAATCGATGGGCATGGAGCTCATGGCCGAGGCAGGCAATGTGATGCGGTTCATGAGCTGGGAGGGCTACCACCACCACCTCGGGATCAATCTTCTGGAGGGGCGTGGCGCCGTCGCTGTCGAACCGGACGTCAGGGGCATCCGCAGCTTCGAAACCGGCCGCGTGGACGTCCCGCGCACCGACCCGAACGGAATCCTGGTCACGCCGCCGGGCTAGCCGTCCGCCGAACGCTGGCGGTTTGTCGGGTAACCCACGCTACGTCCAAAGCTCTTGTCCTTGAAAAATCGTCGTGTAGGCTATGGAGCCGTGTCCGAGGTCCTTGTCCTACTTGCGCTTGCCATCGAGGCGGCATTTGCGATCCTGGCGATCAGAACCGTCATCAGCTGGGTCCGCGAGCCCGACCGGCGCCACGCCAGCCTGGCCGCAGCCATCGCCTCGCTGGCGATCCTGATCCTGCTCTCGCCGATGCTGGGGGGCAGCGGCGCTTCGGGCCAGCTCCTGACCGACCTCGGCGCGGTCTTGTTCCTCGTCTCTGGCTACGGCCTGGTGATGTTCCGGGACTCGTTCGTTCCGTACAGTCCCTTGAGGCGGCGGGTCATCGTCGGGGCAATCGCCGTCGTAGGCATGGGCGCCATAGCCGTCCAGCTGCCCTTCAATCCCGACAGCCCGCACTCGCCGATACAGACCCTGGTTCTGGTCGGACTGATCGTTGTCTGGGCCTTCTGCATCCTCGAGCCTAGTGTGACCTTCTGGCTGGCCGCGCGTGGCCGGCCCGCGGTGGAGAAGGCGCGTCTGCGCTCGATAAGCATCGGCTACGCCGGTCTATTGCTCGTCGTGGTCTTCGGCACCGTCGCGGGCTCGCTCAACGGAGCCCTTACGATCCTGGTCGACCTCTTCGCTCTGGCCATCGTGCCGGTTCTTTACGTCGCGTTTTTTCCTCCCGCCTGGCTTCGTCGAATCTGGCGCCAGCCCGAGGAGGATGAGTTCCGACAGGCGCTCCACGACCTGCTTCTGTACAGCGCGGATCGCGCGACGCTCGCGGACAGAGCGGTCGGCTGGGCGGTGCGGCTCGTTGGTGGTGAATCCGCTTACGTGATCGACGCTGATGGGTCGATCCTCGCCGCGCGTGGAATCGGCACCGGCGATGCGGCCGTCATGAGCTCGCGCGCGGATGTCTTGAAGGCCGGCGCGGACAGACACGCACCCTGGCGGGCGGGCGCAACGGTGGTCGCGCCGCTCGACCTGAGCCAGGGCAGAGGCGCGATCGTGATCGTTTCGGGACGGCTCAGCCCGATGTTCGGCGATGACGAGA
Organism: Chloroflexota bacterium; assembly: GCA_005880915.1. Taxonomy (GTDB): domain Bacteria; phylum Chloroflexota; class Dormibacteria; order Dormibacterales; family Dormibacteraceae; genus 40CM-4-65-16. Next base: position 57,045 of record VBIW01000040.1, read on the forward strand.
TGACCCGGCTGCGCCAGTACGCGGCCAGCATCATCGTCGGCCTGGACCGCGTGATGATGAGCTCCAAGATCGCCGCGCTCGAGCGCGCGAAGACCGATTTTTTGAACATCGCGTCGCACGAGCTGCGCGGCCCGATGACTGTGATCAAGGGCTATCTCACGATGCTGGAAGCGGGCGCGCTGGGCGACCTCGCGCCCAAGGCGCGCTCTGTGCTTCCGCTGTTGATCTCGAAGTCGGACGAGGTCAACTGGATGATCGAGCAGATGATCGAGGCGTCGCGCCTCGAGGAGGGACGTCTCGCCCTGCGCCGCCAGCGCATGGATATAGTCGAGCTCACCGATTCGGCCATCGATGGCGTGAAGATGCTGATGAGCGGCCACGAGCTCAAGGTGGACGCGCCCGTGGAGTCGATCGAAGCCAACGTCGACCCAGACCGCTTTCAGATGGTCGTGCGCAACCTGCTCAGCAACGCCGCGAAATACTCGCCTTCCGGCACGGACATCACGGTGGACGTGCGGCGCGACGGCGACAAGGCATTCGTCTCCGTCGGTGACCAGGGTGTCGGCATCACAAAGGAAGACCAGGCGACGTTGTTCACTCGATTCGGCCGGATCGAGACTGCGGCTCACGTCCAGGGCACGGGACTCGGCCTGTGGCTTTCGCGGGAGATCGCGCGGATGCACGACGGCGACCTCACCGTCGACTCCCGACCCGGCACTGGAAGCAAGTTCACCTTCACGGTGCCGCTCCCGCAGTAAATTGACCCCGTGCTCCCTGATGCCGAAGCGTGGTTTGAGCCGCGCCGGCCGCTCAACCTCTCGCTGACCTTTCACCTGCTCGGCGCCGGCACGTGGCGCAGAGGAGATGGGGCTGATTTCTGGCACGCAACACGCACGCCGGCTGGGGCGGCGACGCTGCAGATCAGCCGGCGAGATAGTCTTGTCGATGTCCGGGCGTGGGGACCAGGCGCGCGCTGGGCGGTCGAGCACGCGCCCTTGCTGTGCGGCGATGAGGATGACGACTCCGGGTTCGCCCCGGCCCATCCGCTGATCGCCCGCCTCCACAGGCAGACGCCCGGCATGCGAACGCCACGTACGCACGCCGTTTTCGAAGCGCTCGTGCCATCAGTCCTCGCCCAGCTGGTCACCGGCATCGAAGCGAGGTCCTCATATCACCGGCTCGTGGCCGCGTTCGGCGAGCGCGCCCCCGGCCCGGTTGCGCTGATGCTTCCGCCGTCGCCCCAGGTCCTGGCTCAGACGCCTTACTGGAGCTTTCACCGTTTCGGCATCGAGCGGAAGCGGGCCGAGGTGATCATGCGCGCGGCACGCAGTGCGAACCGGCTGGAGGAGACAGTCGCGATGGATCTCCCCAGCGCCTATCGCAGGCTGCAGGCGTTTCCGGGCGTCGGGCCGTGGACGGCGGCGAAGGTGGCGGGGGTCGCTCTGGGCGACGCCGATGCGGTTCCGGTCGGCGACTATCACATCCCGCACATCGTCGGCTTCGCCCTCGAGGGCACCGCACGTTCCACCGACGAGCGGATGCTCGAGCTCCTGGAGCCATACCGCGGCCACAGAGGACGCGTGATCCGCCTGCTGATGGTGGCAGGCATAACCGAACCGAAATTCGGCCCACACCGCCCACTAAGAAGGATAGAAAAGAACTAGGGCACCCTCTCCCCCTAGGGGAGACCGGCGCGTGGGAGAGGCTAAGGCCCCCTCTCCCCCTAGGGGAGAGGGATCAGGGGAGAGGGGCGTGGAAGACGAAATGCCTGATCACTGGTCGAGCGTCGCCAGCTCCTCCTCCGCCAGCTCGATCAGTTCGCGCATGCCGTCGCTGTCGAAGATCAGCCGCGCGCCCGCGGCTTGATAGAGCTCTGGTAGCGGCCTGGTGGCGCCGAGGGCCAGAGCCTCCCGGTACTTGCGCACCGCCTTCCCGCGGTCGGCCAGGCTGTTGCGCCAGACCTGCAGCGCGCCGAGCTGCGCGATGCCGTACTCGATGTAATAGAAGGGATAGTCGAAAAAGTGCGGCTGGAAGTACCAGCGAGCGATGCGCTCGGCATCGAGCCCGCTCCAGTCGACCGCGTCCCCTTCGAAGCGCCGCCTCAGCTCGAGCCACTTCTGGTCGCGCGCGTCGGCGTCTCGCCCTTCTGGCGTCGTGTACATCCACTGCTGGAAAGCGTCCACCGATGCGCAGTGCGTGAAGAAGAGAACCGCTCCCTCGAGGACAGCCCGCCTCGAACGCGGTGCGTCGGTGTCGGAGTAGTAACCCCCGTGCTTGCGGTCGATGTAGGGCGCAGCGAGGAGCTCCATCGCCATCGAGGCGACCTCGGCCATCTCGGCGCCCGGGTGGCGCTGGAACAAGAGTGGGAGGTTCGCCGCTTCGAAAACATGAAAGCAATGCCCTGACTCGTGGAGCAGGGTCTGAACGTCATCGTCGACGTCGACCGCGTTCATGAAGATCAGCGGCATCTTGCGCGCGGGCAGCGAGTCGCAGAACCCTCCCGGTGCCTTGCCCTTGCGGTTGTCCAGGTCGAGCAGGCCGGCGTCGGCCATGCGGCGGAAATATCCGCGGAAGTCCGGGTTCACGTTGGCGAAGATGTCGCCGGCGCGCGAGATGAACTCGTCGATGTTTTCGTATGGCTTGAGCGCGGCGCGGGCCTTGGGGTCGACCCACATGTCCCACGGCCTCAGCCGGTCGAGGCCCATGTGCGCACGCCGCCGCTCGAGCAGTCGATTGATCGCAGGCTTGACTGCCACCTCGACAGCCTCGTGAAACCTGAAGCAGTCATCGGGCGTGTAGTCGAAGCGGTTCTTCTCGAGGTGGGCATAGTCGCGGAAGTTGTCGAAGCCCGCGTTTTTCGCGGCTTGCTGGCGAAGGTCGTACATGCGGTCGAAGAAGTCGGCCAGCGTGTCGCGCTGCTCGACGTACGGCTTGAACATCGAGCGAAAGGCGCGCTCGCGAACGCTTCGGTCGTTGCTTTCGAGGTAGGGAAGCATCTGGGGAGGCGTCTTCTCCTCGCCGTCCCAGTCGACTGTCATGGCGCCGATCGCCTTCGCCCAACCGGTGGAGAGCTTGGCCAGCTCGGTGAACAGCGGCACATTGGCTTCGCTGAAAAGCTCCATCTGGTTGCGGAAGCGCCGCACCATTGTCTCGAGCCCTGGCCGGACGTAGCCAAGCTCGACCAGGCGCCGCTGGAGCCGTATGCGCTGCTCGTCTGCCTTCGGCTCGATCTCGCTGCTGAATCTCAGGCGCGCCGCCTCGAGCTGCGTGTCGGCCGTGTTGCATACGTAGGCGAAGTTCGCGAGGGACGCCGCCTCCGAAAGCAGCGATTCGAAACGCGACCAGTCGGCGAGCCAGGCCTCGACGTTGGTTCGGTCTAGCGGTCGAGCGGCGAGCTCTGCGTAATATGGCGCGACGTCCTGCCATGTGGCGTCCTGGAACGCCTCGGCCGAGTCAGGCAGAGCTATCACGACACACCCCCCGCGCACATCCTACAGAGGGCCATAAAGTGAAATCGTCATCGCTGCCACTACCCTCGAACGTGCGGAGCGCCGTCGACGCCGCTCTCGGCGCTGGGCCGATCGCCGAACAGCTGGCGTGGATGAGCTGGGCCGGCACCGTGTGGCGCATGACCGGCAACGGCCGCGCCGTTTTCGTGAAGCGAGCCGCAGACCTCGCCCCTGAGAGGGATCGCCTGGCCTGGCTGGCCGGCCGGTGGCCGGTGCCCGAGGTCGCGGGATTCTTCCATGAGTCGGGCGATGACTGGCTCGTCACCCGCGAGGTCTCGGGCGTGCCGATGTATCACCCAGCGGTCGGTTGGGAGCCGGCTCGCGTGGCGGAGAAGCTGGGTCAGATCCTCCGGCGCCTCCACTCCACCGAGTCGGCGGACTGTCCGTTCGGTTTCAAGAAGCGCGGCCACGTCCTGATCCATGGCGACTACTGCCTGCCCAACGTCCTGGTTTCCGCGGGCGAGCTGAGCGGACTGGTCGACGTCGGCGGGTCAGGGTTGGGCAATCCCGAGGACGATCTCGCCGCGGGAATCTGGACGCTCGAGTACAACTACGCCAAGGGTTTGGCGGGAACATTTCTCGAGGCGTACGGCTGGCCACCCATGACCGACCAGGCGATCGAGAAGCTGCGCCGAAAGTACGGTCGTTAGAAACGCGGCCGAAGATCCGTCGAGGGTCTTCGGGTCGCGCCTCTAGTCGGGTAAGACCGTATCCACGGCGCGCCAGCAGTACCAGGCGGCGACGGTGCGGTAGGGACGGAATTTCGCACCCTCAGCTTCCAGGGCCTTCGGCGTGGGCAGGTCCTTCTTTCGGTGCACGACGGCCCACCCCTTGCGCACGCCATAGTCGGCCACGGGCCAGATGTCCAGCCGCCGAAGCTGAAACATCATGAACATCTGGGCGGTCCATGGGCCTATGCCGCGCACCTGGATCAGGCGCCCCTCCAGCTCGGCGTCGGACAGCGAGTCGACATCTTCGAGCGGAACTGTCCCGTCCATGATCTTCCTGGCGAGGTCGGCGACCGCGGCCGCCTTCGAACCGCTGAGACCCGCGCTTCGCATCGCGCCTTCAGGAAGCGTCAGCACCGCGGCCGGGGAGAGGCCCGCCGAGAACAGCTTCAGAAAGCGGCCGTGGATGGCGGTGGCAGCAGCGCCGGCGAGCTGCTGATACATGATCGAGCGCACCAGCGCCGCGAAGCTGTCGTCGGAGGGATCGCGGAAGCTCATCGGACCGACCCGCTTGATCAGCGCAGCCATCGCCGGGTCCCGTCGTGCAACCAGGCGCGTGCCTTTGCGAATCTCCTCCCCATTCATGGGGAGGTGTCGCCGTGAGGCGACGGAGGGGCTCGGAGTCTTGCCCGTCGCCGCGCGAGGCTGGATTTTCAGGCGAACTCGGACATGAACCTGGAGAAGTCGTCGCGCGACATCCGCAGCTCGTCTTCTCTCAGGTCCCGGAGCGGGCGCTGCGGGATGTGCTCGGTGGTCGCGAAGTCGTCCATCTTCGTGTCGACGTAGAGCAGGCCGGTCACGAGGTGACCCTCGGCGCGGCCTTCCTCGATCACGCGAATCGCGGCGCGCCGGTCCGTCGGGTCGTGGTCCTCGCCCAGCTTCTTGAGCACGATGTGAGACCCGTCGTGGAGCTGTACGTCGCGCACCGTGCCGGGCTCATAGTCGACGTGGACCTCTTCGAAGAACGGAATGAACGAGACATCCGCGATGGACTCCTCGTGGTCCTTGACCCAGCTGTAGCTCTTGGTCGAGCCGTCGTGGTCGTTGAAGGTCACGCAGGGCGAGATGATGTCGAGGATCGCTGTGCCGCGATGCGCGATCGCGGCCTTGATCAGGGGCACAACCTGCTTTCCGTCGCCGCTGAACGACCGCGCCACGAAGGAGCAGCCGAGCGCGAGGGCCACGGCGCACGGGTCGATGGGCTGAAATGTGTTGACGGCGCCTTTCTTCTGCACAGAGCCGAGATCGGCTGTCGCGGAGAACTGGCCCTTGGTCAGGCCGTACGTGCCGTTGTCCTCGATGATGTAGGTGCAGTCCACGTTGCGCCGGATCAAGTGCATGAACTGTCCAATCCCGATCGAGGCGGTGTCGCCGTCGCCGGACACGCCGAGCATGATCATCTGGCGGTTGGCGAGGTGCGCGCCCGTGGTGAGCGCGGGCATCCTGCCGTGGACCCCGTTGAAGCCGTGCGCGGTTTCGACGAAGTACGCCGGGGTCTTCGACGAGCAGCCGATCCCCGACATCTTCGCGAGCAGATGGGGCTCGACCCCAAGCTCGTAAAGGGCCTTGATCATGTGGTTGGTGATCGAGTTGTGGCCGCAGCCGGCGCACAGCGTGGTGGCGGCGCCTTTGTACGCATCGCGCGGCAGACCGACGCGGTTCATGGTGGTGCTCATGCGGGTACAGCCTCCAGGTGCATAAGTGGTTCGATGATTGCGACAGCGGGGATGGGCTGCCCGTTGTAGTGGCGGATCGAACGGAGCCGGCCGACCAGCTCCGGGGGTAGAGCGAGGCGAATGAGGTCATATAGCTGGCCGTCCCGGTTCTGCTCCACGACGTAGACGTGCTCGTGGCGGGCGACGAATGCGGCCACGTCGTCCGACAGCGGCAGGGCTCGCACCCGGAGGTAGTCGATGCCCTTGCCGGCCGCGGTGAGGGTCTCGCGCGCTTCGATGACCGCTGCGTGCGTCGAGCCGAACGCGATCAGGCCAACAGAGGCGCCGCTCTCGTCGGCGACCGGCGCGGGGAGTGCATGGCGCGCGGTCTCGAGCTTGTGAGCGAGCCGGTCCATGTTCCGCGCATACGCGTCGGCGCCTTCCGTGTAGCGCGCCTGCTCGTCATGGCCCGATCCACGCGTGAAGTAGCCGGCGGCGGGGTGGTCGGTCCCAGGCAGCGTGCGGTAGGTGACGCCGTCGCCATCCACGTCGCGATACCGGCCCCACTCGCCCGCGAGGCGCTCGAGGTCCTCCTTGGAGAGCACCTTGCCGCGGTCGAACTGTTTCTCCGGGTACTTGAGCTCAGGCGTCATCCAGAGGTTCATGCCCAGGTCGAGATCGGAGAGGACAAAGACCGGGGTCTGGAAGCGGTCCGCATAGTCGAAGGCGTCGCGGGCGAACTCGTAGCACTCCTCGACCGTGCCGGGCAGCAGCACCAGGTGCTTCGTGTCGCCGTGCGAAAGCGTGTACACAAAGCCGATGTCCGCCTGCGACGTGCGGGTGGGCAAGCCGGTCGACGGGCCGATGCGCTGGATGTCGAAGATCACAACCGGGACCTCGGCGTAATACGCGAGGCCGGAAAACTCGGCCATCAGCGAGATGCCGGGTCCGGAGGTCGAGGTCATCGAGCGCGCGCCCGCCCATCCGGCGCCGATCGCCATGCCGACGGCGGCCAGCTCGTCCTCGGCCTGGACGATAGAGATGTTCTTCTCGCCCGTCTTGGCGTCGACGCGAAAGCGGTCGGAGTAAGCGATCAGGTACTCGCAGAGCGAGGAGGAGGGGGTGATGGGATACCACGCGACCACGGTGACGCCGCCCATCAGCGCGCCCAGCGCCGCGGCCTGGTTGCCCTCGACGAGGACCTTGCCTTCGACGACGCCGGTCATCGATTCGAGGCGGTAGGGGTCCTGCTTCGAGAAGTTGTCCTGCCAGTAGTCGTGGCCGACCTTGATCGCATCGAGGTTTACCTGCACGGCCTTCGGCTTGGTCAGGAACTGCCGCTTGACCCCGTGCTCCAGCGCCTCCCAGGGAATTCCGAGCAGGCCTCCGACGACCCCTACGTAGATCATGTTCGCGAGCTGCTTGCGGAGCGTGTCGCTCTGGATCTTGGCTTTGGCGAGCTTCGAGAATGGCACCGGGTAGTAGGTCACGTCGGTCCGCGCGTCAACCGTCGCAAAAGCCTCTTCGTGGATCACCGCGCCGCCAGGGCGGACCGTCTTCAGGTCCTCGCGCCAGGTCGCAACGTTGAACGCGATCAGGATGTCGACCTTGTCCGAGCGCGCCATGTGGCCTTCCGGCGTGATGCGCAGCTGGTACCAGGTCGGAAGGCCTTCGATGTTGGAGGGAAAGACGTTCTTGGGCGCGACCGGGATCCCCATATGGAAGATCGCCCTGGTCAGCACCAGGTTGGCGGTCTGGCTGCCTGAACCGTTGACGGTGGCCGCTTGAATGGTGAGGTCGTTGACGATTGGTTCGGTCACTTCGATTCTTCGGATGGCGGATTTAGGATTCTACGCGTCTGCAGGACTCGGTCTCGCTCCCTTACAGTCCTCGGCGTGAAGGTCGCCACCCCCAAAGAGCTTGCCCACGACGAGCGCCGGGTCGCCGTGGTCCCGGATACGGCGACCAAGCTCATCGCGGCCAAGCTCGAGGTCAGCGTCGAGGCGGGCGCCGGAGCGGGCGCGTTCATCCCCGACGAAGCCTACGAGAAGGCTGGGGCCAGGTTGGTCACGCACGCCGCCGATCTCGTGAACGACGCAGACGTCGTGCTCAAGGTGCAGGCGCCGATGCCAAGCGAGGTCGAGCTCCTGCCGAAGGGTTCCGCGCTCATCAGCTTCCTTCAGCCCGCGACGCAAGGCGACATCGTCAAGGCGCTCGCCCGCCGCGGGGTGACCGCCTTCAGCCTCGAGCTCCTGCCCCGCATCTCCCGCGCCCAATCGATGGACGCCCTCTCCTCGCAGGCTTCGGCCGCCGGCTACAAGGCCGTGCTGATGGCCGGCGAGCGACTCGGCAAGTTCTTCCCGATGATGATGACCGCGGCGGGCACGGTCGCCCCGGCGAGGGTCCTGGTGATGGGCGCGGGGGTGGCGGGCCTGCAGGCGATCGCGACGGCGCGACGCCTGGGGGCGGTCGTCTCGGCGTACGACGTCCGTCCTGCGGTCAAGGAAGAGGTGCAGTCGCTGGGCGGCACGTTCATCGAGCTGGCCCTGGAGACCCAGGAGGGCGAGGGCGGCTACGCCCGCGAGCAGTCAGAAGAGTTCCTGCGCAAGCAGCGCGAGCTCATCGGCGAGCACGTGGCCAGGTCGGACGTGGTCATCACCACCGCCGCCGTGCCCGGTCGCCGCGCGCCTCTCCTGGTGACCGGGGACATGGTGAAAGGCATGCGCCCCGGTTCGGTGATCGTCGACCTCGCGTCGGAGACGGGAGGCAACGTCGAGCTGACCGAGGCGGGGAAGGACGTCGACGTGAACGGTGTCACGATCATCGGCACGCGGAACGTGCCTTCGACGATGCCGCTCGCGACGAGCCAGCTGTACGCGCGAAACGTGGCCAACCTGCTGCTGCACCTGGTGAAGGACGGCGCCATCAACCTGGATTTCGCGGATGAGATCACGAAGGGCGCTTGCGTGACCCACGACGGCGAAATCGTCAACGAGCGCGCGAAGCAGGTGGTGTCGGCGGCATGAACAACGAGCTGCTGAACGAGCTCACGTTTTTCGTGCTGGCGATCTTCGTCGGGATCGAGGTCATCTCGAAGGTGCCGACGATTCTCCACACGCCGCTGATGTCAGGCACGAACGCGATCCACGGCATCATCCTCGTCGGCGCTTTGGTGATCGCAGCCGGCGCGACGTCGCCGGTCGAGATCGCGCTGGGATTGATAGCCGTGACCCTCGCCACGACCAACGTCGTCGGCGGGTTCGTCGTGACCGACCGCATGCTCGAGATGTTCAAGGGCCGCCAACCGGCCAGACCGTCAACGCCCGTCGACGCGAAGAAGTGACACTACTTATCTCGCTCGCGTACCTCGTTGCCGCAGTGCTGTTCATCCTTGGCCTCAAGCAGCTCAGCTCACCAAAGGGCGCTCGCAACGGCAACTTCACCGCGGCCGCCGGCATGGTGATCGCGTTAGGCGCGACCGTTCCGCTGCTGCATTTCACGACCGCCGGCGCCGTGATCGTGGCGGTTGGAATCGTGATCGGTGCGGTGATCGGGACGTTCGGCGCGCGGATGGTCCACATGACCGCGATCCCGCAGATGGTCGCGCTCTTCAACGGGGTCGGTGGTGGTGCGGCTGCGCTGGTGGCGGTCGCCGAGCTCCTGCACTTCGGAGTGCACCCTTCGTTCAGCCTGGTCCTGCCGAGCGTCCTCAGCATCGTGATCGGCTCGATCTCGTTTGCAGGAAGCATGGTGGCGTTCGCCAAGCTGCAGGAGCTGATGACCGGGACGCCGATCACGTACCCAGGCCAGCAGGTCGTCAACGGCTTGCTCGCGGCGGCGATCATCGGCTTCGCCATCGCAGTGCTCGCGATCGCGTCGATCCCGTTCTCCTTTATCTCCCTGATGGTGTTGGCCTTGATCCTCGGCGTCGCATTCGTCCTGCCGATCGGCGGCGCGGACATGCCGGTAGTCATCTCGCTGCTGAACGCGTGCACCGGTCTCGCGGTCGCGGCGAGCGGCTTCACCCTCAACAACTTCGCGCTGATCGTCGCGGGCACGCTCGTGGGCGCTTCCGGAAGCCTGCTGACCAAGCTGATGAGCGACGCAATGGGCCGTTCCCTCGCGAACGTGCTCTTTGGCGCCTTCGGCCAGGTCCAGCATGCCGCGACCGCCGCGGCAGGCGCCGCGGGACGCAGCGTCCGCTCGGCGTCGGCGGAGGACCTGGGCACGCTGCTGGCTTACTCGCAGCGCGTGATCATCGTCCCCGGCTATGGACTCGCGGTGGCCCAGGCCCAGCACGCGGCGCGCGAGCTGGCGGACGTGCTGGAGAAGCGTGGGGTGGAGGTCGAGTATGCGATCCATCCCGTCGCAGGCCGCATGCCTGGCCACATGAACGTGCTGCTGGCGGAGGCCAATGTGCCGTACGAACAGCTCAAGGAGATGGACCAGGTCAACGACGACTTCAAGAACGCCGATGTCGCGCTGATCGTCGGCGCCAACGACGTCGTGAACCCGGCCGCTCGGAGCACGCCCGGAAGCCCCATCTACGGCATGCCGATCCTGAACGCGGACCAGGCCAAGAACATCATCTTCATGAAGCGATCGATGCGGCCGGGCTTTGCCGGCATCGACAACGAGCTGATGTTCGGACCGAAGACACTGATGTTCTTCGGCGACGCCAAAGACTCCCTGACCAAGCTGGTGAGCGCGGTCAAAGCGGCCTGATTTCGCCTCGCTGACGCCAACGGACCCGAATCCTCGCACTCGAAACACACCGCCGGATACAGCGAGGCGCAATCTGGCGGAGTTAAAAAGCGAGCCTCCTGCCAAACGGTAGGAGGCTCGCGCCGCGAAGAGGGTGTGGTGGACGAAATGCTATGCCGGGCCCATAGATTGTGTTAGTGGGCCAACCACAAATAAGCTCCGTTCGCGTTGTAGGTCAGGCGTCCCGCTCCTTCAAGACCCGCGCCAGCTCCTTGGTGTCGAAGGGATGGGAAAGCCGCAGCACGAAGTGCTGCAGGCCGGCGTCCAGGTACTCCTTCAAGACCTTCGACGTGACGTTCGGGACGTTCGCCGTGCGCTCGATCGACCGCGGGTCGCGGCCGACCTTCCGGCACCACTCATCCAGCACCGCGCTCTTGTGGGCGAACTGGTCGGGAGACCCGAGCACGTTCCACATCTGCGCGTGCTCCGCGACCAGCCGGAGCATGACCTGCTCACCGGCGCCCGCGATGAGCAGCGGCATCGGGCCGCCAGGGCCAGGCTTCAGCTTTTCGATGCGGCGCTTGATCCGGGGCACCGCATCGCGGAAGAGCCGGACGCGATCGCGCGCCTGGCCGAACTCGTATCCGTACTCGGCGTAGTCGCGCTCGAACCAGCCCGCACCCAGCCCCAGCACCAGGCGCCCACCAGACAACTCGTCCACGGTCGCAGCCATGCTGGCCAGCAGGTCGGGGTTGCGGTATCCGACGCAGGTGACCATCGAACCGATCTGCGGCGCTCGGGTGTCGATCGCCGCCGCCGCGAGCAGCGACCAGCACTCGAAGTGGTTTCCGTTCGGGTTGCCGTACAGCGGAAAGAAGTGGTCCCAGAACCAGATGCTGTCCACGCCGAGCTCGTCGGCGCGCCGCCACGCGTCGCGCAGCTCCTGGATCGTGCACTGCTGCGGGTGAATCGTGACGCCGACCTTGAACGGCCGCGATGACATGCCTGTGAGATTATCGACAGTCCATGGTTGCGGAGTTGGTCCCCGCCCGCGTCGATCCAGTGACCGCGGGCCGGGAGTTGTGGAAGCGCTATCACGATTTTCGGCGCGTGCGCCACACCGAGCTGCGTCCGGAAGATCCGCTCGAGCCCGACGAAGTTGTCGAGGCACAGATGAAAAAGCCGAATCCCTTCGACGTCACCCACTACTTCGAGATGACGCGTGGCGGACAGATGGTGAGCTGGCTCGACGGCCAGACTGTGGCGCCGGCCAACCCCGAGTACGAGACCAACAAGCACCTCTTCTGGGCCGACGCCTACGTGCGGCCGGAACATCGCCGCCAGGGCATCGGGGCACTGTGGCTGCCCGTCGTTGCGCGGCTGATGGATGAGCACGGGTGCACGGTGGTTGGAATGCATTCCGACCAGGACTCCGGTCATGGTTTTATCAAGTGGCTTGGCGCCGAATCGAAGCTGACTGAGATCGAGAGCCGGCTCAAGCTTTCCGAGGTCGACTGGGCGATGCTCGAACGGTGGGCGGCGGAGGGGCGGCAGCGCTCGCCCCAGACGAAGCTGGAGATCTACGACGGTCCGCTGCCAGAAGCGATGTGGCCGGAGTTCGCTGCGCAGAGGTCAACGTTGCTCAACACGATCCCGTTCGAGGGCCTCGACATAGGAAACATCGTGGTCACGCCGGAGAGAATCCGAGAGCACTACGAACGAGCCGCGCTCGTCGGAGAGGTCGGGCACGATGTGATGACCCGTGAACCTGACGGCGTCATCTCAGGCATGACGGATGTCTCCTGGGCTTCGTACCGCAGGACGTTGATCTACCAGCAGTTCACGGGTGTGCTTCCGTCGGCCCGCGGCCGCGGCATCGGCAAGTGGATCAAGGCCGCGATGGTCCTGCACATTCGCGAGCTCTATCCCGACGCGGAGTGGATCGTCACCGACAACGCGCATTCCAACGGTCCGATGCTGAAGATCAACCGCACGATGGGGTTCAAGCCGTCCCGGACAGGGATCGACTACCAGATGAGCCGCGACCAGCTCGGAGCCCGCCTCTAAGCCCGGCGGCTCCTCTGCACGCTGCGGACCAGCAGGATCACGCCGACGATGATCAGCAGCGCGGGCAGGGCCGCCTTGCCGACCGGGCCGAAGTAGTCCCGACCGCTGATCCCGAGGATCGACTCGAAGAGGACGAACCCGATCAAGAAGATCATCACGCTGATGAACAGCAGGGTGCGTCCAGTTCGCAGCGCGTGCTGGTCGCGGTCGCGCAGCGACTGGAGGTACATCCCCAGGCCGATGCCGCCGGGAATCACCAGCGACCACGCATAGGCCCACACCGGCCAGTCGCCGGTGGCGTTGGCGTACGCGAGGACCAGGCCGAGCACGGTCACGATGCCACCCGGGACGGTCGCGACCGCTCCGATGCTGACGAACCCGACGACCAGCAGCGTGAGGCCCGGGATGATGATGAAAAGCGGCCACCCGTTCTGGGTCAGATCGACCCCGGACATCACCACGAGCAGCGCGAATACGCCGACCACGACCAGCACGATGCCCAGAGCCGCGCTCGACCCCGCTCGCCGCGGTTTCGCCGGATACGGGACGGCGTTCACGTACGGAGGTGGCGAGGCGGCCGGCGCGTCCGGTGCCAGGGTTGGCCCGGCTTCCCGCGTCAGTGTCGTGCTCGCTTCGGTCGGCTCGACCTCGGCCGGGGGTTCAGATGCGGTTGGCTCGGGTGACGGCGCCGCAGGTTCATCCGTCGTGCCGGCCGCAGGTTCATCGGTGGGGCCTGCTTCGGCGCTCTTGTGCGCCCAGATGTCCGGGCCACCCGCCAGCAAGTCTGGCGTTACATGGACCATGTCGTCTTTGATTGTTGCGTCGTCGCTCGACTCCTCGCCGGTGGAGCTTGGAGTGGACGTGCCGGGCATCTTGCTGGTCGTGGCGCGCTTTCGCTTGCTCATGGGACGAAAAGCTTAACCGCCATCCCCTAGAGCGAACGCCGGGTTAACGGGGCCGTGTCCGTGCCCGATCTCGATCGAATTCGCGATGGCTCGCGTGATGAAGGTCTTGGCCTGGCGGACGGCATCGATGGGTTCGGCGCCACGCGCGAGCCAGGCAGCGATCGCGGCCGAGAATACGCAGCCGCTGCCGTGCGTGTTCGTGGTCTCGATCCGCTCTGCCCTCAGCTCGACGACCTGCGAGCCATCGAAGAAAACATCGATCGCGTCGTCGGCGTGCCCGCCTTTGACGACCGCCGCTCGCGCTCCCATGACGACCAGCTCGCGGGCCGCGCCGCGCCGCTCCTCGAGAGTTCGAATATCGCGTCCGAGCAGGACCTTGGCCTCGGGCAGGTTAGGCGTCACGACGGCGGCGAGCGGGATCAATCGCTCGCGCAGAGCGTTCACGGCGTCGTCGCGGAGAAGCCTGGCTCCGCCTTTCGCGACCATCACCGGGTCGACGACGAGCTTCGCGATCTCATAACGGGTGACCGCTTCGGCGACCGTGGCGATGATCGCCGCGCTGGACAGCATCCCGGTCTTAGCCGCCTGGACGCCGATGTCTTCGACGACCGCGGCGATCTGCTCGCGAATCAAAGAAGGCGGCAGGTCGAGGATGTTGGTTACGCCGACCGTGTTCTGCGCCGTGATTGCGGTGATGGCTGACGTCCCGTGCACGCCGAGCATGGCGAACGTCTTGAGGTCGGCCTGGATGCCGGCTCCGCCTCCCGAGTCGGAGCCCGCCATGGTCAGCGCGACAGGAAGCTTCATGCCGGCCGCCAGCGCCTGCCGGCCGAGTAGACAACCGCCGCAACGCCGACGCTGACGAGCCCTGAGATATCGGCTCCGTGCAATGACGAGATCAGGCCGTCATTGAAGAAGCTCGGTTTCGCGCCGAGGTTGCCGAACAGGTTGACGTAGTTCACGAAGAGCAGGCTCGTGGCCGTCCCGACCAGCCATGCGGCGACGGCAAGGCCTGGCCGGCTCCTGCCTTCGAAAACGAAAAACGTCAGCAGGACGACGGCAGCCCACGCCGGCGCCCATAAGTAGGTGAGGATCAGGAAGTCCTCGTACGCAACATGGAAATCGGTGACCAGCACCGCGTACGCGGCGAGCGCAGTGCCGATGAGCCCACACACGAGCGCCGTCTGCCAGCGCTTCAGCTGTATCCCCATCGCCAGGGTGACCAGCCCTGCGGTGTAGACGTCCAGGTAGTTCGCCCAGATCTCCCCCACGATGATGAAGACGAAGAACGGCACGGCAACCCAGATCGGTGCGTGCGCGCTGACCACCGCCAGGACGCCCTGGTTGGCGGCCAGCTTTGCGTCGATCGTCGGGAGCAGGAGACCGAACAGGCCGAGGAGCACCATCGGAATCACAACCCCGACCACGGGCCAAAACGTCACTGACCCGGTTGTGCTGGAGGACGGCAGGTAACGCGAGTAGTCGCTCGCGAAGGGATACCAGGAGGCGACCAGCGCAAAGCACGTCATGAAGCCGAGGACGAATGCGCCCGCGTAATCCGAGCCCGAGACGGTTGGACCTTGTGCCCAGTGAAATTGCGGCGCGAGGAAGATGAAGAGAGCAACTGAGAGGACCACGAAAGTGACGGCGCCGTAAGTCTCGAGGACATTGATCGTCTTGTGGCCGAAGATGGCGACGGCGACGCTGATCGCCGCGATCACCAGGACGAGTCCGAAGGTCAGCCCCTGGTTGCCGCCGCCGAAGAGCTGCGATCCCGCCTTGGCCGCGATCACGCAGTCGACGGCGAACCATCCCGTGGCGAGAAACAGCGTCAGCGCCGCGCCGAGGTAGGAACCTCGGAGGCCGAAGATCCGCTGCGTGAAAACAATCTGTGGCTGGCCGGACCGCGGTCCTGTGTTGCTCAGCAGACCGAGGATCACCGCCGCGGCGACGGTGCCGAGAGCCGACGCGGCCAGGCCGTCCCACACGCCGAGCCCGTAATAGGTCGTGAGCAAGCTCGCGGTCAGCAGGCTCGCATAGTTGACGAACGCGCCCGCCCACAGAAACGCCAGCTCGCGGGGTGCGCCGTGCCGTTCGCGTTCGGGAATCGCGTCGATGCCATGCGTTTCGACCCTGCCGAAGACATCGTCGTGCGCCGGCCGCGGGCCCCAGTCTCCCGCTTCGCCGGGGACTTCCCCATGAATGGGAAAGGTCTCTTTCATTGGGCTCCCTCCGCTGGCATTACCCAGTTCAGGTTCATTCGGTCGGCGCACCGGCGCCCTCTCAGCCCGCCCCGTGGAGCGAGCTCCCGTGCGCTCGATGTTAGCGGGCTAGCTCTGGCGCCAGGGCGCGGGCAGCAGGTGGCCCAGGATCCGGTAGACCTCCGGATTGAGAGCCAGACCGACATGGCTGCCATTGACTTCGATGGCATTGATATCGGGTCGCAGGCATGCCTTCCAGTTCACGACTCCGTCCGACCGCGAGTAGATGGACGTGGTCGGGACGCGCGGCTCGGCGCCGAGGTCGCGCATGAAGCGCATCTCAACCGATGCCGGATGGCGGTAGCGCACCACGTTGTAGAGATGCGCGGCGTGCACACCGGCCATGGTCAGCGGATGCACGTCAAACGGGTCGCTGAGCGGAGAGCCGAGCGTGATCACCTGCTCGACGAGATCCGGCTTGCGATGCGACAAGACCTTGGCGAGCACCCCGCCGCGACTGTGACCGACGAGGGAAACGCGCGCCCCGCTCTTGCGATGCATGGCGAGCAGCGCGTCGATGAGCGGTCTCAGCATCACCTCGGAAAAGGTGACGTTGAACGCCACGCCGGCCAGGCGCGGCTTGTATCCGATGCGGCGCAGCCAGTCGTGCGCTGTACGCAGCGTCCAGTCGCCGGCGAGGAAACCGGGAATCAACAGCACCGGCTTGTGCAGACCGGGTGGAATGTCCTCGCCTCGAAAGACTGGGTCGCGGATGAGGCGTAAGAACTCGAGATAGATGCGCCCTTCGAGCCAGATGGGAGGGATCGGGTCCCAGCGACCCATGTGGCGAAGCTGGGGCAGGATGGAGGCAGATACCTTCAGCCGCCCGGGGCGCTTGCTATGAGGAGGTTCTGGGACGCTGGCCAATTTGTTGTTCGACCGTTACTCCGTTTTCTAGACCGCGGCGGCGCTGGCGATTCTATATGGGCTCCACGCCTCCAGGGCATCCATGAAAAGGCCAGGAGCTTCCATCATCGGCACGTGCCCGAGTCCGTCGAGGACGTTGAGCTCCCAATCGGGACGGCGCCGGCAAAGCTCCACGGCAGCCGAGAGAGGGATCAACCGGTCGAGGCTTCCGTGGACGACGAGTGTCGGCGCGCGCACCGCCGCGACCCGCGACCAAAAACGTGGGTCGGCCATGCGAAACCCGATCGAACGCGACGCCTGGACGAACGCTCGCGAGTTCTGGCGCCCGAGCTGTCCGCGCTCGCGGGTGAGCTGGACGTGGGCTTCGACGATGGCGGGGTCGACGCGCAACGGATCGGCGCACACGAGCGAGAGAGTGCGCTTCACAAGCGCTTCGGGACCCCACACGCGAATTCGCCGGTCGAGCAACGTCTGGACGAGGCCTGGAATTGACATCGCCGCGACCACCCCGAGCAGCGGCGGGTCGAGCCGGCGCATGTGAGGCCCAGGAATCGCGGGGTCGACAAGGACGCAGGACGTGATCGATTCCGGGTGCGCCGCAGCTTCCAGGATCGAGATGTGTCCGCCCATTGAATTGCCGATCAGCGTCACGGGCTCGCCGGCAACCTTTTCGATGAACTCGTAGACGAGGCCTGCGTTCGCCCCTACCGTGGCCGCGCGCCCGAAGAGCGGGGTCTGTCCAAACCCAGCGAGGTCGACGGCGAGGGCATGGTGGCTCCTGGCAATCTCCGGTCCGACCGCCATCCAGTTCAGGGCGCTGCCCCCCAGGCCGTGGACCATGACGACCGGCCGCCCGGAGCCGCCGAAGTCTATGTAGTGAACCGGCCCGTGGAGGTCTGCGACTTTATGCCGCACTGCGTCATGAATGCTACGCCAGGATCCCCGCGGCCAGACGCGCGAGGATCTCGGCCACCGCGCCAGGGGACCGGCGCCCGTCGCGGTGGAGACGATCGAATATCGCGAAGGAGGTGAGGGCGCCGATCACGTCCTCGGCCTCCTTGATCGAACAGCCTGGTCGCAGGGCGTCGGCGGCGGCGAGACGCTCGGCAAGACGGCGGTCGCGCTCCGGCTCGGCCGTCTCGGCCGTGGTCGGGAGGTTGCGGTAGAGGGAGGGGTCATTCGCCCATGCGCTGGAGGCGGCCAGGAGGCGGCCCTGAAGCGTCTCGCGGGGATCCGCGCCCTCCGGCTCCGCCCGTCCAGCCCGTGGCGCGAGAGCCCGCAGGAGGCCGGCACGGCTGCCAAAGCGGTTGTAGACGGTGATCCGGGAGACGCCGGCCCGCCGGGCCACGGCCCCGACGCTGACCGCCCCGGGCGGGGCCTCGCCGACCACCTGGCGGGCTGCCGCGAGAATCGCCTGGCCGGTCTGGTCGACCGACGCCTGGCGGCGGCCGAGACGGTAAGGCCGGTTCATTCAGTGAAATTAACATACTGTCTGCTAAATGAAAACCGCTGGGAACGCCGGGCAACCTCTGCCACTATTGGTCGCAGTCGTGGGGAAGAAGCGCGCCCAGCCGGTAGCGAAGCAGGAACCGCCAACCAACGATCGCTCGCCTGGTTATGCAACATTGCCGCTCCGCTACTTCCTGGGCGCCACCTTCGTCTATGCGGGGCTCCAGAAGATCGCGGATCCCGGCTTTCTCCAGCCCGGAGCATCGACCTACATCGGCACTCAGCTCGAGGCTTTTGCCGCCCACTCTCCGATCGGGTTTCTCCTCGATGTCTTCGCACTGCCCACCCCGCAGCTCACCGGGATCGGTGTCATCGCGGTCGAGCTCACTGTCGGCGCGCTTGTCATCGCGGGGATCGCCACGCGCTGGGCGGCCGCCGTGGGCGCGCTGGTCAGCCTGGCCTTCTTCCTGACCGCAAGCTGGAGCGTCCAGCCTTACTTCCTCGGCTCCGACAGCATCTATGCCGTCGCCTGGATCACCCTGGCCCTGGTGGGCGACCACGGCATCCTGACGGCGCGGCCCCTGATCTTCGGTCCCTCAGCCGCTGAGCGCGGAAGACAAGCCGCGACAGACTTCGACCGGCGCCGGCTTTTGCTCCAGCTGGGCGGAGCGGCGGTGGCTGCCGTTTGGGTGCTCGCGGTGCTGCCCCGGTCCAGGCCGTCGGTCACGGCAGGCCAACCTACTACTACCCCTTCGACATCTCCGAGCGCCGTCGCGTCCCCGACCGGGATCAGAATCGGGGCGCTGAGCGATCTCCAGGCTCAAGGTTTCTTGAACTTCCAGGACCCGGCGAGCGGCGACCCCGCGGTCGCGGTCTCACTTTCGGGCGGCAGCGTGGTCGCGTTCGACGCGGTCTGCACCCACGCCGGCTGCCTGGTCGGTTACGACGCGAGCCAGCGTTTGCTCTCCTGTCCGTGCCATGGGGCGGTCTTCGACCCATCCCGCGCGGCCGCGGTTGTGTCCGGACCGGCGCCAACTCCGCTGGCGGCGATCAAAGTCCAGGTCGGAACCGACGGGGGCGTGTACGCGGGCTGAGCAGCAGCGGCCGGTCGACACCTACCATCGCACGCTGTGAGGTTGTGGGACCCGCTTGCCATTCGCGAGTTCTCGGCGCTCGTTCGCGACCCGGTGTTTCGCGGCCGCGGAGTCCCGGCGGGCGACGGCCGCCCCGTTCTTCTCATCCCCGGGTTCCTCGCCGGCGACTGGACGCTTCGCGTGATGGACGCGTGGTTGAAACGGATCGGCTACCGAACCTATCTCTCGGGAATCCTGTTCAACGTCCAGCACTCCGAGCGCCTGCTGGCCGGCCTTCGCCGCAAGCTCACCGAGGTGCAAAAAGAGGCTGGGACTCGAGTGAGCCTCATCGGGCACAGCCGTGGTGGGCTGCTCGCCAAGGTCCTGGCGCAGCGCAGGCCGCAGAGCGTCGAGCAGGTCATCGCGCTTGGCGCTCCGCTGGCGGACTGGACGGACCTCGCGGCGGTGACACATCACGCGGTCGGCGTGGTGACGACCGCGAATGAGCTCGTCTACGGCCGTCGCCTGAACGCTGAGGGACGATTCACATACGACCTCAAACTCTCGCCGACGGTGCCTACGACCTCGATCTACACGAAGACCGACGACGTCGTGAACTATCGGTCGTGCCTACGTCCTGACATCCCCGCGCTTCCCGTCTGGGGATCGCACAACGGCTTGGTGGTCAACCCCGAGGTATTCCGACTCGTCGGCAGGCTGCTGCCAAGACCGAGGCGCCAGGCATAGGCGTGATCGCGCTCGCAGTTGGCATGTCGCTTGCCGCCGCGGTCTTTCACGGCACATGGAACGTGTTGATCAAAGTCAGCGGCGATCCCATCGTCACGTTCAGGCGCGTCACGTTGATGACCGCTGCAGTCGCAACCATCATGCTGGTGGGGGCGTGGCTGGTGCTTGGCCAGGGCCGGCTCGATCCAGCGGCGTTGGGATTGGCTTTCTTGTCGTCGATCCTCGAGACCGCGTACCTGTGGCTTCTCTCAACCGCTTACCGCCGCGGTGAGCTTTCGGCTGTTTATCCCATCGCGCGTGGGTCGGCGCCGCTGCTCAGCGTGCTGGTCGGGTTGACGATCCTTGGCGAGCGCCTCACCTCACCGCAGCTCGTCGGTGTCGCGCTGCTTCTGGTCGGCATCCTGGCTGTCACGGTCTCGCAGGCCAGCGGACGCGCGACGGTGCCGGCACTGCTGACGGGAGTCGCGATTGCGGCTTATACGTCGATCGATCGGGTCGGCGTTCGGCTGTCCGTGCCATGGCTTTATGGATGGCTGCTATTCACACTGATGGCGCTCGAGCTGCCCCTGACGTTGTGGATCGCTTCGCGTCTGAATCTGTACCGCCCGTCACCGGAGGCACTCGAGCCGAGCTGGGGCCAGTCGATTCTGATCGGCGCCTTCATGTGGGCCGGCTACTTCCTGGTCCTGTGGGCGCTGAGCCTCGCGCCTCTGGCTGTCGTCGCCCCGGTCCGCGAGACCGCCGTGGTCGCGGTCGCTGTCTGGGGCGTCTGGCGGCTGCGTGAGCGGAGACGCTCGGCGATGAAGCTGTCAGGCGCCGTAGCCACCCTGGCCGGTGTTGCCCTGCTCGCCCTGTAGAGCTTCTGAAGTTCCACCAGGGCGGTGGTAATGTAAATCCGTCCCCGGTAGCCGGGCGATGTTCGCCGCGGTCGGATCTTCTCGAAAGGACCCGTGCGTTCGTGACTAGCTTTCGAGAAGAGGAGTTTGTCGATGCCCACAGGGACCATAAAAAAGCTGGTCTCGGACCGCGGGTTCGGCTTCATCGCGGCTGAGGACGGGAAGGAGTACTTCTTCCATCGGACCGGGCTTGACCCCGCCGTGAACTTCGATTCGCTCGCCGGCGGCGAGCACGTCAGCTTCGAGATCGAGTCGAGCCAGAAGGGTCCGCGAGCCAACCGGATCAAGCTCGCGTAACCAGAATTTTTCCAGGGCCGGCTGCATCTGCGGCCGGCCTTTTGTCTATCCATCACAATGCTGCGCGCATGACCACCTTTGAGGTGTTGCCCCAAGGCGACTACTCGCTACGCGAAAGCGCCGGTTTCATCGACGCCTGGCACGAGGCTCCCTCCGAAGGTGACAAGTCGGAAGGGCATCTCCATCTTGCTTTCCTCACCGATGGCGACTGGACGCCGGCAGGCGTATGCCTGACGCAGGATTCGTCCGGCCACGTGCGCGGAACCGTGTACAGCGCGGCACGTGTCGACGACGTGAGCCGTCAGACCGCGCGCATCTTGAGCCTCGACGTCGACGGGCGTGCATGGCCCGAGGTCGGGCAGCGTGATGCCGTGGTTGGCCGGCTGCAGCGGATGTTCCCTGGATTTCGCCCCGTCAACTGGTCGAACGCATACGAGGCGGCCGCGTGGAGCCTCGTCTCGACGCGGATCTCGATGCGTCAGGGCCAGGGGATCAAAGAGCGGATGTGTCGCGAGCTCGGCGTTTCGATCGACATTCACGGCCACCGTCTCTTCTGCTTTCCTGGGCCGGAAGCGCTGGTCCAGCTGAAGTCTTTCAAGGGTTTGTTCGGACGGAAGATCGAGTACCTGAATGCTCTGGGTCGTGCCGCCCTCGCGCGAGAGCTCGACACGGAGAGGTTGCGAGCGATGCCGCAAGACGAGGCGCTTGCAAATCTGCGGCGCCTACCCGGGATCGGCCAATTCGGTTCGCAGCTCATCAGGCTGCGCGCGCTCAGCGCGGTGGACGAGCTGCCGACGCAAGAACCGCGTCTGATGGCGGCGATTCGCGACGCTTACCGGCTTGGTGAAGAACCCGACGTGTCGCGCCTCGATGAGATTGCCGAGAAGTGGCGGCCGTATCGGATGTGGGTCGCGGTGTGCTTTCGCCGCTCGGTCGCGGGAGGAGCGGGGATGACGCACTCGAGGGCCGCGGGCTAGCGCTTCGAGGCCGGCGCCTCGGCGGCACGGAACTGTTCATGGCTCATGACCAGCACCCGCGCAGGCGAGACTGACGTCACCGTAGCGTCGTATGTGCCGCGCTCGCGCATCGCGTCCCAACCGATGGTGTCGCCTGGACCGAGCCGGCCCGACCTGCCATTGCGGCAGGTTTCGAGCACGCCCGAAGCGACGATCACGAGCTGATGACAGAGGAGCCCCCCTTCAGCGATGACCTGGCCGGCGGGAACGCTGGCCTCGTCGACGAAGGGAAGCAGGCGCCGGAGCTGCGCATCGGTCCAGCCGCCCAGCTCGGTGGTCGCGCGCAGGACATCCAGCCGGTCGCGATCACTCACGGTTGTTTTCGTTCCCAATCGGAATGACGCCCTCGCCGACGCCGGCCGAAAACGCGAGCCGCACGCCAGGCGCGACGCGCCGCAGCAGCTTCAGGGCGCCGAAGTTGTCGCCCTGGATGTCGACGGTGAATCGGTCGACGCCTTTTTCCGCCGCGCGTTCGGCGAGCGCCGCGACCAGCCGTGTGCCCAATCCCTGCCGCTGCCAGCCGTCCGCGACGACGATCGCCAGGTCCGCCTCGCGCGCCCCAGGAAGCCGCGAATACTGCGCCATGCCGACCACCTCGCCGCCGTCTGTGGCTGCGATCGCCTCACGGTCGTGGTGGTCGAGGCGGAGGACAGAGCCGATCAGCTGGTCGGGTTTTGTGGTCGGGCTGAAGAAGCGCCGGTACACAGATTCGGGCGAAAGACGGTAGAAGAGATGCGTCACCAGGTCGCGGTCTGAAGGCTCGAGGCTCACGAGGCCTGGCCGGCCGCCGCATCCCGATTCGATTTCAATCATCCGGCCCACGCCATAGCAAACAAATAGCACGAACGGTCGTACAAAGTCAAGAGTAACCGACCGTTCGTGCTAAAATGCCGCACATGGCGGTTCAATCCACCGACCGTCGCCGGCTCAAAGGCATGCGGACCCGGCAGTCGATCCTGGCTCACGCCGCCCGGGTGGGCTCGGCTGAGGGCCTCGAGGCGGTGTCTCTGCAGCGGCTCGCCGGCGACCTTGGCATCAGCAAGAGCGGCCTCTTCGCCCACTTCGGCTCCAAGGAGGAGCTGCATATGGCGACGATCGACGCGGCCGCGCAGATCTTCACGGACGAGGTGATCCGACCTGCCTTGCAGACCCCGCGCGGGCTCGGCCGGGTGTGGGCGCTGTGCAACTCGTGGCTTTCCTATCTCGAGCGCGGCGTCTTTCCAGGCGGATGCTTTTTCTGGGCGGTCGCCGAGGAGTTCGACAGCCGCAAGCCCGGACCGGTGCGCGATTCAGTGCTGGCCAAAAAGGACTACTGGAGCTACAGCCTTCAGCGTGCGGTCCGCGAGGCCCAGGCGGCGGGCGAGATCGATCCGGCGGTCGACGCGGAGCAGCTGGCGTGGGAGCTCGACAGCCTGCTCGGCGGCGCGAACAGCGGATTCAAAGGTGGGGAGGGCATGCGTGCCCTCGAGCGAGGGCGCCGTGCCATCCGCGATCGCCTGACCCGCGCCGCGACTCTGACTGCCCAGCCCTTATCTCCGTAGGCCGCCCGCCCCTGCGTTAGGCGTCAAACGCTGCGGATTTTTCGCGTGAGACGGACGTTAGGCGCCAAACGCGTGAAATCACGCCCCGGGCAGGTATCTGAGATCGGGTACTCGCCCCAACTTATTCAGGTGTTTCACACCTTGGAGGGAATGCCGCCGATTCGCAGACTGTCGGCATGAGTGAGAACGCCAGGTTCTACGCCCAGAAGATGGACCAGCAGCGCGTCGGACGCGGTATGGACCGCGCGCTTCGCACGCAGCTCGAGGAGATCCTCGAAGTCGTGCGCGACTGCGAAGCCAGGTGGGCGCTCGAGGACCGAATGAACCGCCGACTCGGCCTGGCCTGAGAAGCAGCCCTCAGTGCGAGTGGCTGCGGACCAGGACCATCGCGGCCATCCAGAGCAGGCCGCCGCTGATTAGGAGCATCCACATCGTCCATGGGATCAGCGCGAACTCGACGAGTGCGCCGAAGATGCACATCGCGGCCGCCCCGGCGAGGAGGAAGGAGCCGGGAAGCAGCAGCCAGGCCGAGTACCACGGCGGCTGCACGCGATCCCCGCGGTCGGACACGCGGGCCGCGCCGAAGACAAGCCCCGCCACCAGCAGCCCCGGCGCCGTCAGGCCGAGCGCCCATCGCATTTCCACCGCACCCGCAGCGGCGGCGACCACCGGCTGCACCGCAGCCATGGCCAGGCCCGCAGCGACTGCAAAGCCCACGAGCCGGAGGATCGCGCTCGGATGTGGCATTCAGGAGCTCACTGCGCGGCGGGCATCACGACCGGCGCCGGAGCCGGCTGGGTGAACACCGGTTGGGTCGCGACGAGGCCGAGCTGCACATCAAAGTAATAATCGGGGTGTGCCAGCTCGGTGATGAACGATCGGTTGAACATATGGGCTCGCTCCGCAAGTCCGGCGTCGGTCGTTATGCCTCCGGCGTAAGGCTGTCGCGGCAGGCCGCTCGCCAGGTCGGGGGACGTGTAGAAGTCGTCCGTGCCGTAAACAGAGGTAGACGCATAGGAATAGATCGCGACGCCCAGAACTTTGTTTCCCCCGGTTGATGCAGCAAGAACACGCCGGATCTGCACGAGCGTGTCTTCTGGATAGTTCAGAAACGCTCCGACTCCGATCACGACCCGGTTCGCGAAACCGGAATCCTTTTCGAATCCCAACCAGCGACCGAACCATCCCTTCTCGCGTGCGCTCCAGTCGCTGTCGTAGTTCATCGGCACGCCGAAATCCAGGTACCCCTTGAGGATCCAGTCGCGCCAGTCCTGGAACACAGAGGTGTAGGCGGATGTCGAAGTCCAATCGGCGGATCTCAGGGGTCCACCGCCGTAGCAGATGAGCGCGCCCGACAACTTCACGGACGGTTTCTGCTGCTGCAATTCGACATGCAGGTCGCGGACGAATGCGGTGACCCGCGCACGCCGCCACGCCTGCCATTGTGCGTCGCCGGCATCAGGTGGAGTGACGGAGCCCGTCTGCATCTCGTAGAGGGCGACCGATGACGGGCTGTAGCCCCAGGTCGACCCGGGATAGCGGACGAAGTCCAGGTGGATGCCGTCGACGTCGTAGTTGCGCGCCATGTCCATCAACACGCGATGCATGTAGATCTGGACCTCAGGCACTCCGGGATCGAGATAGCCGCCCGTCTCGCCGTCGATTGTTCGGTTGCCCCAATCGTCGCCATGCTGGACGTAGACCCGGCTCGACTGCCCGGTGAAGAACGTGTTGACCCAGGCATGGACCTCGATGCGCGGCACCGACGCGTGCGCGAGCCGGATCACGTATGCGAGCGGGTCGAAGTCCCGCGGCCCTGTGATGTCCTTCGCCCTCGGCTCATCCGAGTGGTTGAAATATGCGTCGCCGGTCTTGCGGACCTGGATCAGGAGCGTGTTGAGATTGGCTCGACGCGCATCTGCGACGAGCTTGGTCACCTGTGCGGGCGACTTGAACCCATCGTGGAAAGCGTCAACCCAGAGGGCGCGGTACTCGGGCTCACCGAGAGCGATAGGAGCCGGCGATGGGGAGGGCGACGCTGCAACTGTGGCAAGGCAGCACAGCAACCATGCGGCGGAGCGCCGCATCAGGCGAGCGCGAAAAGGACGTGGTTGCGCCCGGTCGTCTCGATCGGTCCCGGGTGCTCGTGCTTGAGCGCCGCGGTCGCCTCATCGACGAACGCCTTGCGCCGCTCGAGGTCGATGCCCTCGAGGCGCGCGGCACAGTCCCACCAGCTGGTGCACAGCGCGACGAGCTGCTCCGCCGACTCCCACCTCACTGTTTCTTCGACAACTTCAACGCGCGCCGAAGCGAAACCCGCCGCCAGCGCGGCGTGGGTGAGGGCGCCGGCATCCGCGACGACTGCACGGGTCGGCTGTTGGTCGACGGCCTCGGGCGCCGGCGGCAGGAGGCGATCGATCACGCCATCGAACAACGAGCAGAACGACTGACTCATCGGAGTCACGGGGACGCTGGCCGCAAACCGCGAGTCCTCATGCAGCACCCGTCGCGCCTCGCCAAGCGCGAGATCGAGGTGCGGCGCGAACTGCAGGCCATGTCCGCAAAGAGCGGCGTCGAATGAGTCGTCGGGAAATCTGAGCTCCTCGATGTCCATCACCTCGAACGTCGCGTTCGCTATGCCTGCGGCCTGTGCACGTTCGATCATTCCCGGGGCGAGGTCGACCCCGACCACCTGACCATCGGGAGCGACAAGTGCCGCGATGCGGCGCGTCAAGTTGCCTGGACCGCAGGCGAGGTCGAGCACCCGCATTCCTTGCCTCGCGTCAACAAGCTCGAGCACACGCTCCCGGCCACGCGCCTCGCCGCGCGACATGATCTGGTCGAGCCGGCGCTCGTAAGCGGCGGCGTGGCGGCTGAAGATCCCGGGGAAGAGCTCCTTCGACTTCACCTCTCGAGCCGGCCCCACTCCTTTTCCAACCACATCGCGGCGCGCAGGGTTTCGGTGTTGGTACGGCCGACCACCTGGATGCCGACCGGCAGGCCGCGGGCCGGTGCAGGCAGCACGGCAACCGGCTGATGCGTCGTGTTGAACGGGCGGGTGAACCGGGCCAGGGGCTCGCGGACCTCCTGGCCGGCGTCCACAGCCGGGGCGACGATAGCCGTGGCCGGCAAGACCAGGGCGTCGATCCCCTCCATCGCGCGCGCGGCCTTCGACTCCAGCTCCTGCCTCTCCTCGGCGGCCTTCTCGTAATCCGCTGCCGGAACCTCGAGCCCGCGCCGGATCAGGCGCAAGACGTCGGCGCCATATTTGTCGGGAAACTCGGTAGCCCAGCGACGGTGATAGGCGGCGGCTTCGAAGAGAAGGATCGTCAAGCCGATTTCAAACAGGCGGCCGTGGTCCAGGAACTGGACCTCGGGAAGTCCTTGCGAGACAAGCGCCCAGGCGGTCGCGGTTGGCGCGTCGAGGTCCCTGACCCAGCCGGCCGGCACCGCGAGACGCGGCCGGGACAGCCGCTCCAGCGTCACATCCTCGCCGGACATCATCGTGTAGGCCCGCGCCGTCGATGCCATGTCCGCGGCGATGGGCCCGAGCGTGTCCAGCGACTTGCTGAGCGGGATCACGCCGCCGATGTCGATGCTGCCGAATGCCGGCTTGAAGCCCGACACGCCGCACAGCGAAGACGGGACGCGAATCGATCCACCGGTGTCGCTCCCGATCGCCCAGTCGCACATCCCGGCCGCCACCGCGACGGCCGACCCTCCTGACGACCCACCGGCAACCCGGCCCGGGTCGTGGGGGTTGCGCACCGTGCCGTAATGGGGATTGACGCTGGTCACGCCGTAGGCGAACTCGTGCAGGTTGGCCTTGCCCACGATCACGCACCCGGCCGCCCGGATGCGCTCGATCACCGGCGCGTCTGCCGCGGCCGGGATCTCGGGCAGGATGATGCCGCCGGCCGTGGTGACCATGCCCTTGACATCGACGAGGTCTTTGACCGCCACCACTGTGCCGTGGCCTGACTCTTCAGAAATCGAGATGAAGGCGTTCAGTTCGGCCCGCTCCCTGATCCTCTTCCGCGCTTCGTCTAGATCCATCACGCCCATTCTCGGGTCTGAACCGGGGGCCGCCGCGTTATCCTTGCCCACCGATGTCGAGCCCGTCCGGAGGTTTCGCCGCCGCCAACCTTTCCTGGAGCAAGGTCGACGTGCTGACCTCGTACGAGCGTCTTACGGCCGAGATCCAGGTCCGTGGCGGGCGGCTGAGGGAGACGATCAACGACCCGGAGCCGCTGTTTCACCTGCGGAACGTGAGCGCCGAGCCGCTGCTGACTGGGGCCGTGCCCCTCAGCGGAGTTCCCGAAGGCCTCTTCAACAAGAACTTCATCGGCGGCATTCGCACCATCGAGCCAGAGCCGCCGCCGCCAGACATGGTGGCGGACATGATCCGGCGCTATGTGATGTTCCAGGCAGCTGGCTTCATGGTCACGGGCGCGGCGGAGTTTCCGAGGGCGACCGAGACTGCCATGCACACTGAGATCCTGATGAAGAACCGCTTCTTCCCGATCCTGGACGCGACCGTGACCATCTTCGGGGTCACCGGCAAGAGCTGGACGCAGCCCAACATCTGGGTCAACCGCGACCTGATGCTGGCCGTCTTTTTAGGCTAGGCGGAGTCCCGGCCGAAAAGCCGCCCGACCCGCACCGCCAGCAGGTGCCAGAGCAGGCCGAACGCGCTGATCTGCCTGGGCGCTTCGATTGAACGTGGAGCCGCCGGCGCTGGATCCGAGCCGGCCGCCGCCACGCCCGGGCTGCTCGTGGGCGGCGCCGATTCGAGGTTGGCTTTGATGCAAGTGGCCATCTCGTTGACCATCCGCTTCGACACGTCCTGCATCACGCCGCGGCCGAACTGGGCCACCCGGCCCGCAACGTGGTAGTCGGTCGCGATCGTCACCGTCGAACCACCCTCGGCGGCTTCGACCTTCATCTGCGCGGTCGCCTTGGCGGTCCCCTGGCCGGTGGTCTCCCGACCCTCGGCGGTGAGGGTCGCAGTGCGGTCGGAGTCGTTGCGCTCTGAGATTCGCGCCGTCCCGTTGTAGGCCACGGTGATCGGGCCCACCTTGACCTTGACCTTGCCTTTGAAGGTGCTCGGATCGACCACTTCTGACAGCTCTGCACCGGGCACGCAACCGACGACTTTGTTGATGTCGAGCAGGTAATCGAACACCCGCTCCGGTGGAGCGCCGACCTGGAACGAATTCTCCAGTTGCATTTCCAGCCTAAAAGTAGCGCAATAGAGGTGTTCAACTTCTAGCTGGTGGGTTCAACCGAGCGGCGCGACCCGGCGCCGCCCTTTTTTCGGGGAGTAGGAGGAGCGGATGAAACACAAGGTCACGACCACCGTCAACGGCCGCAAGCACGAGCACGAGGTCGAGCCGCGCCTGCTGCTCGTGCACTACCTGCGCGACGAGCTGGGGCTCACCGGCACGCACATCGGCTGCGACACGAGCCAGTGCGGCGCGTGCACGATCCATGTCGACGGCAAGGCCGTCAAGAGCTGCACCATGTTCGCCGTCCAGGCCGACGGAAAGAGCCTGACCACGATCGAGGGCATGGCCAAAGACGGCGAGCTGCACCCGATCCAGCAGGCATTCTGGGACGAGCATGGCCTGCAGTGCGGCTATTGCACGCCGGGCTTCATCATGGCCGCGGCGTATCTACTGGAACAGAATCCGAACCCGACCGAGGATGACATCCGAAAGGGGCTCGAAGGCAACCTCTGCCGGTGTACGGGCTACGTGAACATCGTGAAGGCGGTGCAGACCGCCGCCAAGACGATGAGCACCTCGCCGGCCAAGAAGGCGACGGTCGCGGCGGGAGGAAGCTGAGATGGCTGTCAGCCAGCTGGTCGGAGCCAAGATTCACCGGCGCGAGGACCCTCGCCTGATCACCGGTCACGGCCACTACATCGACGACTTCACTCGCCAGGGCGCAGCGTATGCAGCATTTGTGCGCAGTCCCTTCGCGCACGCACGCATCAAGAGCATCGACGTCACCGATGCGAGCAAGGCCCCGGGCGTCGCCGGTGTGTACACCGCGCGCGACTTCAAGGGCCAGCTAGCGGGGACCCACCCCGCCGCCCCGGCTTTCGTGGCGGAGAAGAAGTACATCCCGGAGCGGTTCCCCATCGCGGAGAAGGAAGCCTGCTACCAGGGCGAGATCGTAGCCGCCGTGCTGG
The DNA here is from genome assembly GCA_005880915.1 of Chloroflexota bacterium. GTDB lineage: Bacteria > Chloroflexota > Dormibacteria > Dormibacterales > Dormibacteraceae > 40CM-4-65-16. The sequence continues at coordinate 86,956 of VBIW01000040.1, forward strand.
CGGAGACGAAGGGCCAGGCGGCTGACGCGGCCAACCTCATCCAGGTCGAATACGAAGAGCTCCCTGCGGTGATGGACCTCGAGAAAGCGATGGCGAGCGAAAGCCCCAAAGCGCATATGGGCGCCGCCGACAACATCTCGTGGGACCTGACGTACACCGGCCCTGAAGTCAGCGAGGCGGCATTCAAAGAAGCCGACGTCGTGGTCAAGGAGCGGATTCTGCAAAACCGCCTGGCTCCCGTCCCGATGGAACCGCGTGGCGTGCTCGCCGAGTTCGAGACTTACGACAAGAAGCTGACGATCTGGATGTCGAGCCAGAACCCGCATTTCATCCGGCTTTTCGTGTCCGGGGCCATGGGACTCAAGGAGAGCCAGGTCCGTGTCATCTCACCCGACGTGGGCGGCGGCTTCGGCAGCAAGATCAGCCCCTACCCCGAGGACTACCTCGTGCCGGCACTGTCCCGCCTGGCGGAGCGCCCGGTGAAATGGATCGAGACGCGCACCGAGTCGATCCAGAACGCGACGCACGGCCGTGGCCAGTTCTATGACGTCGAAGTCGCGGCGAAGAAGGACGGCACGCTGCTGGGGATGCGCATGACGCAGTTCCTCGACGTCGGCGCGTATGTCGGCACGTTCAGCGCCTTCCAGGCGTGTGCCTGCCTGATGGCGGGCGGCGCCTACAAGTGGAAGGGAATCTCGGCGCGAACGATCGGCATCCTGACCAACCGCGTACCCACAGACCCGTACCGAGGAGCTGGCAGGCCTGAGGCGACTCACCTGGTGGAGCGGATGGTCGACCTGGTGGCGCGCGAGCTGAAGATGGACCCGGTCGAGATCCGCAAGAAGAACTTCATCCAACCGCAGGAGTTCCCATTCACGCAGAACTTCGGGCTGGTGGTCGACTCCGGCGAGTACGCCAGGGCGCTGGACGTCGCGCTCAAGCTCGCCGGTTATGACGACCTGCGCAAGAAGCAGGCCGACCTGCGCAAGCAGGGCCGCTACCTCGGGATCGGACTGTCCACGTGGATCGAGCTCTGTGGGTTCGGTCCCAGCGCAGCCACGGCGCCTGCGACCGGTGGCATAGCGTTGGTAGAGTCGGCGCAGGTCCGAGTGACGCCGACCGGATCGGTGATCGTCTACACCGGAACGCACTCACACGGCCAGGGACACGAGACAACGTTTCCCCAGATCGTGGCCGACCAGCTGGGCGTGCCCTACGAGAGCATCGAGCTCCGCCATGGCGACACGGCGGAGGGAACCGCGTTTGGTTATGGAACCTACGGCAGCCGCAGCCTCGCGGTCGGCGGCGTGGCGATCAGCAAGGCCGTGGGCAAAGTCATCGACAAGGGCAAGAAGCTCGCCGCGCATATGCTCGAGGCTGCCGAAGAGGATGTCGTATACGAGCACGGGGCCTTCCACGTGAAGGGCTCACCGGACAAGTCCAAGGCGTTCGGCGAGGTCGCGTTCGCGAGCTATGGGATGAACCTCCCTGAGGGCATGGAGCAAGGCCTCGAGGCGGTCGCCTATTTCGATCCGCCCAACCTCGTGTGGCCGTTCGGCACTCACATCGCGGTGGTCGAGGTCGACGCCGAAACTGGCAGCGCCAAGCTGGAAAAGTACATCGCGGTCGACGACTGCGGAAACATCATCAACCCGATGATCGTCGACGGCCAGATCCACGGCGGCATAGTGCAGGGCGTCGCGCAGGCGCTCTACGAGGAGGTCGTCTACGACGACGAAACCGGCCAGCTCAAGACAGGGACTCTGCTCGACTACATGTTGCCGTCTGCGAACGAGATTCCGCCCCTGTTCCTCGACCACACGATCACGCCCAGCCCCACCAACGATCTCGGCGTCAAGGGGATCGGTGAGGCGGGAACAATCGCCGCGAGCGCCGCGGTGATCAATGCCATCTGTGACGCGCTGAGTCCGCTCGGGATCAAGCACGTCGACATGCCCGCGAGCCCGGACAAGCTCTGGAAGATGATGAAGGAGGCACGCCAGTGATACCGGCTGCATTCGAATACGCTCGCGCCTCCTCGGTCGACGAGGCGTCGAAGCTGCTCAGCAAGTTCGGCGAGGACGCCAAGGTGCTCGCCGGCGGCCACAGTTTGATTCCTCTCATGCGGCTTCGCCTGGCGCAGCCCGCGGCGCTTGTCGACATCAACGGGATCAAGGAGCTCGACCACATCAAGGAGGACGGTGGCAAGCTGCGAATCGGCGCCCTGACGCGGCATGTGACGATCCAGAGCTCGTCGGTGGTGAAGGACAAGCTGCCGCTGCTCGCCGAGGTGGCGGGCGAGGTGGGCGATAACCAGGTCCGCAACATGGGCACCATGGGCGGAGTCATCGCGCACGCTGACGCGGCCGGCGACTATCCGACGCTTGCCCTGATCCTCGACGCTGAGATCGTTACCAACCGGCGCACCATCGCAGCGAAGGACTTCTTCAAAGACCTGTTCACCACAGCGCTCGGCCCGGACGAGGTCGTGACCGAAGTCGTCTTCCCGGTGGCGAACGGACCGCACAAATACATCAAGTTCCGCCGCCGGCTCTTCGACTGGGCAATCGTCGGCGTGGCGGCTCAGAAGATGAACGGCGGCTGGCGCATCGGCCTGACGAACGTCGGCCCGACGCCAGTCCGCGCGAACGCGGTCGAGAAGGCGCTGCACGACGGCGCGAAGCCGGAAGAGGCGGCGCAGCACGCATCGGACGGCCTCGATCCGGCCGGCGACCTTCGCGCCAGCCCCGAGTACAAGAAGCACCTCGCTCGGGTATTGACGAAGCGGGCGATTCAGCAGGCCCAGGGCTAATCGAGTCTCGAGGCTGCCGGGCCGCTCGGGCTCGACAGCCTCGTACTCTTTGTCTCCAGTGAGCGCTCCCTTGACGATCGAGGATGTCGAGCGCCGCCTGCGCGAGCGGCGGTACATCGGGGACCGGGCGCTCGCAACCTCGATCTTCCTGGCGCTCCAGCTGCAGAAGCCGCTGTTCATAGAAGGCGAAGCGGGCGTCGGCAAGACGGAGGCGGCCAAGGTCATGGCCGACGTCCTGGGCGCGCGCCTGATCCGCCTGCAGTGCTACGAAGGCATCGACCTGGCGCACGCGGTCTACGAATGGAACTATCCGCGCCAGCTCCTCCATATCCGGCTGATGGGGGAGGGGCAAGACAGAAAAGCGGCCGAGCGCGAGATCTTCAGCTCTGAGTTCCTGCTTCGCCGCCCGCTGCTCGATGCGATCGACAACGACGACGTAACGCCGCCGGTGCTGTTGATCGATGAGATCGACCGCTCCGACGAGGAGTTCGAGGCGTTTCTGCTCGAGCTGTTGTCGGAGTTCCAGGTCTCGATCCCGGAGATCGGCACCATCAAGGCGCGACAGGTGCCGTTCGTCGTCATCACCTCAAACCGGACGCGCGAAGTGCACGACGCGCTGAAGCGGCGCTGCCTCTATCACTGGATCGACTATCCGGACCTCGACAAGGAAGTCGAGATCGTGCGTGCGCGCGCCCCCGAGGCCGCGGACGGACTGGCGCGCGAGGTGGCGGCCCTCGTCCAGGGACTGCGGGGCATGGACCTGTACAAGGTGCCGGGTGTGGCCGAGACGCTCGATTGGGCTCGCTCGCTCGCGGCACTCGGCGCGACACAGATCGACGCGAGCCTTGTGAGCGCGACGATGGGCGCCGCGTTGAAGTACCAGGAAGATCTGGAGCGAGTGCGCGAGCAGGTGCCTGCGCTGGTCGAGAAGGCGCGGCTTGCCTGACGCTCAGGTCGACCTTCTACCGCGCCTGGGCGCATTCGCGCGGCTGCTCCACGACGCCGGCCTGGAGGCGGGGCCTCGACGTCTCACGGACGCAACGCGCGCGCTCGGCTTCATCGACTTGAAGCAGCATGCGGATTTTCGGAACGCGCTGCGATCGGTCTTCGTGAGCCGGAAAGAGGACATCGCGACGTTCGAGGCCGCCTTCGACATCTTCTGGACACCCCCCGACCCTCGCGCCGCCGCGGGCGTGATCCCAGGCCGAAGCCGCGCCCTGCCCATGGCACCCGAGCGGGCGAAACTCTGGAAGAACGCGCTGGGCCTCAACTCGTCGCAGCTGAACCGCGAGCAGAACCCGACCGAGTACCCCGCGAGCTCGAGCGGCTACAGCTCCGAAGAGCTGCTCCGCCACAAAGACTTCGAGGAGATGACCTGGGCCGAGACAGAGCAGGTCAGGCGATTGCTGGAGCAGGCACCCTGGCGCGTGGCTGAGAGGCGGACCCGCCGGCTGCGCCCATCGCGATCAGGTCGCATCGACCTGCGGCGCTCGGCGCGTCACGCCATTCGCTCGAGTGGCGAGCTGATGACCCTGTTTCGCCGGAAACCTCGAGTCCGTCGCCGGCCGCTGGTGTTGATCTGCGACGTGAGCGGCTCGATGGAGCGCTACTCGCGCCTGTTGATGATCTTCGCCCACGCGATCTCTCGGCGCGAGGACCTCGAGGCCTTCGTCTTCTCCACGCGCCTGACGCGGATCACACGGCTGCTGCGACATCGAGACCTCGATCGTGCCCTCGACTCCGTGAGCAAAGGCGTCCACGACTTCAGCGGCGGGACCAGGATCGGCGACGCGATTGGTGAATTCAACCGGCGCTGGGCGCGTCGCGTCCTCGGCCACGGGGCAGTGGTGGTCATCATCAGCGACGGGTGGGATCGCGGCGATCCTGCCCAGCTCACCGCCGAGCTCGTCCACCTACGGCGCTCCGCACACAGGCTGATCTGGCTCAACCCACTGCTGGGCTCCGAAGGCTATGAGCCGCTGACACGGGGGATGGCGGCGGCGCTGCCGCTCTGCGACGATTTTCTCGCAGCTCACAACGTCGAGGCCCTCGAGGACCTCGGCCGCTTGCTTGCTTCCCTTCCCCCTTTGCGGGGGCGATCAGTCGGCGCGCCTGACGTGTCCTTAACGGGCTTGTCCCGCAAGGTGACCCGCCGCGGTAGCGGCCGGTCGGATGCGGAGCTCGATGTCAGGAGCCACCGATGAGAGAGGTTCTGGGCGAGCTCAAGGAATGGATCGGCGGCGGAGAAGACATTGCCGTCGCCACGGTCATCGAGACGTGGGGATCGAGCCCCAGGCCGCTGGGCTCCAAGATGCTCGTCACACGTTCGGGCAAGATGGCGGGTTCGGTTTCCAATGGCTGCATCGAGGGCGCCGTCTTCGAGGAGGCGCAGAAGGTCCTGAAATCGGGCACTCCGAAGATCGCGGCCTTCGGCGTGGCCGACGATGTGGCATTCGAGGTCGGTCTCGCCTGCGGCGGCCACATCGAGGTCTTCATCCAGCCGCTGGGTAAGGCGCACCGGCAGCTCGTCGGCATGCTCGACCGCAACGAGCCCGCGACATTGCGGACAGATCTGGTCACCGGTGAAGAAGTGCTCGTTGAGGGCACTCCGCCGGGTTCGGAGCTGGCTCGGCGCGACGGCGACGTTTTCGTCGAGCCGTTCCGCCGCCCTGCCCACCTGGTGATCATCGGGGCGATCCATATCGCGATCCCGCTGCACCGGCTCGCGAAGCTGATGGGCTATCGCGTGACGGTGGTCGACGCGCGCGCGAAGTTCGCAACCAGGGAAAGGTTTCCGGAGGCGGACGAGCTGATCGTCGCCTGGCCGGACGAGGCCATGGCCAGGATCGCGGTCGACAGCTCTACCTACGTCGTCATCCTCACGCACGACCCGAAGTTCGACCTCCCCGCGCTGCGCTCGGTGCTGAAGCAGGACGCCGGCTACATCGGCGCGATCGGCAGCCGCAAGACCAACCAGAACCGCTTCGAGGCTTTGCGCCAGGAAGGCTTCACGGAGGAGCAGCTGTCGCGAGTGCACGGTCCCATCGGCTTGGACCTGGGGGGCAGGGGGGCGGACGAGACGGCGCTCGGCATCTTGGCCGAGATCACCGCGGTGCGCTTCGGCGGCTCCGGCGTATCGATGCGCGCCGCCCGCGCATGAGCGAAACATTCGTTGGCGGCTTCATGAGCGGCTTTCTTTCGCGAGGCTTCCTCGGTGCCCGCGTCGGCTACGGGCTGTACTTCACGACCGCGCGGCTGTTCGGCGTCGATCCAGGCGCGCATGGCGGATCGGAGCTAACCGGCGCAATGGCCGGCTATATCGATGGCCAGTTGATGCCAACCCTGGCTGACGATGAGAACGCGAGACTGATCGCGGAGCTGGAAAGGGTGAAGGACTTCGACCTGGCCAAAGACCAGATCAAGCAGATAGTGATCAAGAGGCCTGGGTGGTACGGAATAGGGTTTGGTCGAATCAAGATCGTTCCGCTGGCTGGTGAGCCAAGAAGCATCCAGCTACGGCATCCCATCGCTTACGACCGGTTGATTCAACTGACGCAGGTGTTCAGTCCGGAGTTGGTGAGGACGCAGCCCTTTCTCGCTTTCTGAAGCGGCGCGCCTTCTCCCGGTTGCCGCAGGAAGCCATCGTGCACCAACGGCTCGAGTGGTTCTTGGAACGGTCGTAGAACGCCCAGCGGCACTCGCCAGAGCGGCAAAGCTTGAGCCGCTCCCAGTCCTGGCCCTGCATCGCCGAGTAGAGGGTCGCGACCAGGCGTCCCAGCGCGCCGACGGCGCCTGACACCTCCGGCTCGAGCCGCGGCCGCCCGCCTGGCGCGAAGCGCATCCGCAGCCGGCTCGCGGCCGCGGCCTCGTTGAGGGTGGCAAGGGCGACCGGGTAGACGGGGTAACCCGAATTGCCGCCGATCACGCCGCGCATCGCTTCGCGGACGGCGATTGCGTGCTTGAGGTCGGACTCACCAACCGGGTGGCTCGCGTCGAGCAAGCCGTTTGCAACCAACCAGGCCTTGAGCGTGTTTGGGTCGGTGAGCTCCTCCTTCAGGGGCACCATGTCGACGGTGTTGACGAAGGCCTGGACGAGCCCGAGCTCGCCGCTAGCCGTTTCCCGTTCTGACATCGAAATTCAGCTTACCCATAACCACAAAAACTGCAACATAGGTTATACTAACTACCGTAGTTAGTTTGCTGGTTAGGAGGCCGAAATGAACCCGTACACCAACGAAGACATCATGTGGCAGCGGCTGAAGGACATCCAGCTCGAGGCCGAGAACAGGCGCCTGTATGGTCCGCACACCCTGCCGACGCTGGTCGCCCTTGTAAGCCTGCTCGGCAGGCGCGCCTGGTGGCTGGCCGGCCTGGCGACCCGCCGGGCTCCACGGCGCCGCCGGCTTGAGGTCGTCGAGCAGGACCGCGACGCCGCGTCTGAGGTGGCCTAACGCGCCAGCTTCTTCAGCACCGCGACCTGCTCGGCGTCGGGTCCGCCACCCGCGCCGGGCACTTCGAGGATGAAGGGCAGCTTCGCGAGCCGGGGCTCGCGGAGCAGGGCTCGAAAGCCCTCCTCACCGATCTGCCCGGTCCCGATGTTGGCGTGACGATCGCGGTTCGAACCAAGTCCGGTCACCGAATCGTTGCAGTGGATGACGTCCACGCGGCTGAGCTTGAGCACCCGGTCCAGCTCGTCGATCGTCGTCTTGACCTCAGCAGGAGTGCGCTCGTCGTAACCCGAGGCAAACGCGTGACAGGTGTCGAAGCAGACCCCGACACGGGGATCGTCGTCGAGCGCGCTCATCATCTGGGCGATCTCCTCGAAGCGAGCGCCCACGCAGCCGCCAAGGCCCGCGTTATTTTCGATCAGCAGCCTCGCTGACTTCGGGTCGGCCTTCGACAGCACGTGCTTGAGGTGCTCAGTGATGGAAGGGAGCCGTGCCTCGAAACCCGCGCCCTTGTGCGACCCGGTGTGGAAGATCACGCCGTCGACACCGAGATCGTCCGCCGCTTTCAGGTAACCGGCCAGGGTGCTTTCCGAGCGCTGGCGCAGCGTTGGATCGTCGCCCGCAAGGTTGATCAGGTAGACGGCATGGAAGTAGAAAGGCGGATTGCCGTGCTTGGCCGCCGCTTCCTTGAAGGTTGCGATTCGCGTCTCGTCGAGCTTGGGCGAACCCCAGAATCCCGGAGGGGTGGGGTGGACCTGGATCGCCTCCGCGCCCATCGCCTTGGCCCGCTCGAAGGCCAGGTGAAGGCCGCCAGAGGAATCGACGTGGGCTCCGAGAATTGGCACTCAAGAGAGAGTAAGCCGGGGCCTCTCTGCCATGCTCTAGACGTGGTCTTCGTCATGGGGGACATCGACCTGCCGGTGCGCGGCCGCACCTATCGGGAGCCCGAAGGACCGCACTCCATGGTCGTACGCGGTAAGGATCTCGATGCTGGACTCCAGCACGTCGCTGCCCGCAGTGACTGCCGTTCGGTCGCGGTCGTGGGGCTACCCGAAGAGGTACCGGACCTGTCGCCATTGATTGGGCGCAGGCTTCTCCTCGTCGACGGTGACGGCGCGCGCCTCCGCAACTTCGCTGAGGTCGCGATCCGCGCCGGCATAGAGGTGGAGTGGATCCGCTCCACGCGACCGCCCTTCGAGCGACTCGCTGCGGCATTGCTGCCTGTCGGCGGGATCGTCCTCGCCGCAGGCAAGAGCTCGCGCATGCCCGGCTCGCAAAAGCTGCTGCTCGACATCGACGGCGTGCCAATGGTCAGGCACGTGTTCGAGGCGGCGTCTGAGGGCGGCTGCCACCAGACCGTCGTCGTTTATGCCGAGGAGGACGTCAGGCGGGCGATCGATGGACGGGCCGAGCTTGTCTTCAACGCAAAGGCGTCGACAGGAATGGCGTCATCGCTGCAAGCGGGCTTGAAGGCGATGCGACACGAGATCGAAGGCGCGATGGTGCTTCTCGGCGACCAGCCGCTCGTCGGGTCGCGGACCGTGGCCACGCTGTTGAGGGCCTGGAGGCGGGAAGGCTCGCGCCCCGCGGTTGCGGTTTCGAGCGGCAGCGACGGTTGGTCGCCACCGGTGATCCTGGCTCGCTCGCTATGGGAGGAGCTCAACTCGCTCAAGGGAGACTCCGGCGCGCGGCAGGTGCTCCACGGCCGGCCCGAGATGCTGGACGTCGTCCCCGCGCCCGGCCGACCGGACGACATCGACACTCCGGACGACTACGCCAAGATCGTTCGCCTTTTCCCCCGGCGGAGACCTCGCCAGCGCGCGTAGTCCGGTCCGCGGCGTACCATCTGAGATGGTGCTAGTGATCGCTCTAGGAGTGATGACTTGAAAGATTCGAAAGCCTCGGGTTGGGTTCGCTCGGGCGACTACAAGGACATCCTCTACGACACCTGGGATGGGATCGCCAGGATCACGATCAACCGGCCCGAGGTGCGCAACGCGTTTCGGCCGATCACGGTCTTCGAGATGTCGAGGGCCTTCGAGGCGGCTCGCGAAGACCCCGCCATCGGGGTCGTTGTCCTGACCGGCGCGGGCACGGAAGCCTTTTGCTCGGGCGGCGACCAGCGCGTGCGCGGCGACGACGGCTACGTCGACGCAAAGGGCACCGGGCGGCTCAACGTGCTCGACTTGCAGGTCCAGATCCGCCGCCTGCCCAAGCCCGTGGTCGCGATGGTCGCGGGCTACGCGATCGGAGGCGGCCATGTCCTCCATGTCGTTTGTGACCTCACCATCGCGGCCGATAACGCTCGCTTCGGCCAGACCGGCCCGCGTGTCGGCAGCTTCGACGGCGGGTATGGAGCAGGCTTGCTGGCGCGCATCGTCGGACAGAAGAAGGCGCGCGAGATCTGGTTCTTGTGCGAGCAGTACGACGCGCAGCAAGCGCTCGACATGGGACTGGTCAACAAGGTCGTGCCGCTCGCCGACCTCGAAAAGGAGACCATCGTCTGGTGCCGGCGCATGCTCGAGCTCAGCCCGCTTGCGCTGCGCATGCTGAAGGCCGGCCTCAATGCCGCGGATGACGGACTCGCCGGAATCCAGCAGCTCGCCGGCGACGCGACGCTGCTCTACTACATGAGCGAAGAAGCGCAGGAAGGCCGCGACGCTTACGTGCAAAAGCGGAAGCCGAACTTCGCGAAGTTTCCGAAGCGACCGTAGCCATGGTCACGGCGGCGCCCGCGCTCAGCGCCACGCGAGCGTGGTGGTCGGCGGTGCGGCCGGCCACGCTCGCGGCTTCTGTCGCGCCTGTCCTCACGGGGACGGCGATCGCCGTTCACGAGGGTGGGCTGCGATGGGGGGCGGGGCTCGGCGCGCTGATCGTGGGGCTGGGCATGCAGCTCGGCGTGAACTTCGCGAACGACTATTCCGACTTCGTGCGCGGCGCCGACGTCAAGCGCGTGGGCCCGCTCCGAGCCGCGTCGTCGGGAGTGGTCGATCCCGAGTCGGTGCGCCGAGCGGCGATCGGCGCCTTTGGTGTCGCGGCCCTCGCTGGCGCCGGGCTCGGCCTGGCGATCGACTGGCGCCTGTTCCTGGTCGGCGCGGCGTGCGTGCTGGCCGGGTGGCTCTACACGGGCGGGCCGCGCCCCTACGGCTACCTGGGCCTGGGCGAGGTCTTCGTGTTCGTCTTCTTCGGACTGGTCGCGACGGTTGGCACGGTCTACGTCGAGATCGGCCGCATCACCGCGCTCGCTGTCCTGATGGCTTGCGGGATGGGATTTCTAGCGACGGCGATCCTTGTCCTCAACAACCTTCGCGATATCGAGACCGACGCCGCGGCGGGCAAGCGCACGCTGGCGACGCGCGTCGGTCGCGAGCGCACCCGCGTCCTGCTCGTCCTGCTGGTCGCCGCGGCATTCGCCGCGCCGATCGTGGCCTTCATGGCCGGGCTGGAGGCGGTGACGATCCTGCTCGTCCTCATCGCGATCCCCATCGCATCGGTCCCGGTGCGAACGGCACTCGTGTCGACGGACGCGGCTGACCTCGTCCGCGCGCTCAAGCGCGTCGCGATCACACAGCTGGCTTATGCGTTGCTGTTCACGCTGGGCATCCTCTTGTGACCGCCGCAAACATAGTCGCGCGACGTCCTGACGAGGTTGCGCACGAGGTCGAGCAGCTCATGCGCGACGGGCACCGGCGCTTTGTCATCGCGACGATCGACCACGGCGGCATGCTGGACCTCGAACGCCTCGGGGCCGCGCGCTATGCGGCGGGCCTTCAGTCGGCGGTCGAGCTCGACGAAGCGGCGCCCGTGGCGGCCGCGGCGAGGTGATTGGCCAGCACCCGCGCGAATGCATCGGGACGCTCCTGGTGCACCGCATGGCCGGCTCTGAGGACGACCTCGGCGTGGCCGTTGGACACGGTGGCGGCGAGCCTGCGCGCGGAGGCGACGTATCCGTGATCGAGCTGACCGGCGACAAATGTGCATGGAAACGGCAAGTGCGCGAGCTCGTCCCACACCGGATCCATCACGCCTGCGCCCATCCCGCGCAGCGAGCACGCCAGGCCCGCGACATGGTTCTGCAGCCGCTCGGCCCGCACGTGCGCGAGGTAGGCGGGGCCGCGCTGCTGCAAGCCCGCGAAGAGGGGCAGCGACCCCCAATAGTCGACGAAGGCCTCGAGACCGTCTCGCTCGATGCGTTCGGCCAGAGCCTCGTCGCCGTGCCGGCGGCCTTCGCGCGCGTCCTCATCCAGACCGGCGTGGGCTCCAATGGTGAGCAGGGAGATGATCCGCTCCGGCCGGCGAGCCGCGACGTGCAAGGCGAGACGGCCGCCCATCGAGTAGCCGACCAGGTGCGTCCGTTCCACGCCGAGCTCGTCCCAGAGCTTCTCGAGGTCGGCCGTGCATGCGGCCATCGAGCACGGAGCGCAATGCGGGGACTGAGTCTCGCCATGGCCTCGCAGGTCCGGCACGATCCACTTCCAGCCCTCTGGCATCCGGGAGATGAGCTCGCGCCAGCTCCGGCCGCTCTGCGTAAAACCGTGCAGCAGCGTGACAGGCACACCGTCGCCGGCCACAAAGTAGCTCAGCTTTACGTCCTCACGCTCCAGAATCACGACTCGATCCTATGAGCGATGTGACACAGGCGTTTGCGGCGACATTTGTGGACGAGCTCGCGGCGCAGGGCGTGGAGTTCGCCTGCGTCTCGCCCGGCTCGCGGTCGGCGCCCATCGCGATGGCTCTGCAGAGGCATCCCCGCATCAAAGTCCTTGTTCAGATCGACGAGCGATGCGGCTCTTTTTTTGCTGTCGGCCTGGGCAAGGTGACGGGCAGGCCGGCGGTGGTGCTCTCCACTTCCGGGACGGCGGCGGCGGAGTTCCATGCCGCTGTGGTCGAAGCTTCCTACTCGCGCACACCCCTCATCGTGCTGACGGCGGACCGCCCGCCCGAGCTTCAGGGCGTGGGCGCAAACCAGGCGATCGACCAGCAGCACCTCTACGGCAGCGCGGTGCGGTGGTTCGTCGATCCGGGCGCGCCGGTCGAGCTTCCCAACGCCGCTCGCATGTGGCGGCGCCTCGCCGCTCGGGCGGTCGCAGAGGCGGCGGACGGACCGGTGCACATCAACCTTCCCTTCCGCGAGCCGCTCGTGCCGCCACCCGGGAAGCCCCCCGTTGCGGAGGCCGCACCCGCCCAGGCGATGACCTCCGGCCGCCTCCTTCCCAGCCAGGCGCAGGTCGCCTCTCTCGCCTCCGCGATCCAGCGCGCCCAGCGTCCGCTGATCGTCGCGGGCGAGCTACGCGAGGGCGAGAGGTTGGCGCCGGCGCTACACCGGATCGGCCTGCCGCTTCTGGCCGAGCCGACCTCGCAGCTTCGGCGCGCGGACGCCGGGGCGGCCGTGGAGTCGTATGAAGCGCTCCTCCGCGCGGGCTGGTCGCTGCAGCATGGCCCGGACCTGGTGATCCGGATCGGCGCGACGCCGACGTCCAGGGTCTTGAATCGCTGGCTGGCCGCGGCCGCTGCGCCGACTTTTTTGATCGACCCGGACCAAGCGTGGCGGGACGAGGACCACGTCGCCACGAACGTGATGGCCTGCGACCCACAGCCCCTGCTCGAAGCGCTGCCGCCGGTCGACAGGTCAGCCTGGCGCGACCAGTGGCTGAGCGCGGGCAAGCGCGCGTCAGCGGCGATCGCCGCGTCGATGGTCTCAACTCCCCTTCACGAGGGCCACGTCGTGAGAGCGCTCAGCGCGCGCCTGCCCGACCCGGGCCAGGTGTTCATCGGCTCGAGCATGCCGATCCGCGCCGCCGACAGCTTCTGGCCCCTGGCGCGGCCGAAGCAACGATTCTTCGGCAACCGCGGGGCGAGCGGGATCGACGGCCTGGTATCGAGCGGCCTTGGCGTGGCCACGGGCCGCGACGCGGTCCCCACCGTGCTGCTGCTCGGTGACCTGTCGCTGTATCACGACATGAACGGACTGTGGGCGCTGCAGCGCCACGGCATCCGGGCGACGCTCGTCGTGTGCGACAACAACGGCGGCGGGGTCTTCAACTTCCTGCCCCAGGCCGAGCATCAGGACGTTTTCGAGGAGATCTTCGCCACGCCGCTGGGTCTCGACCTGTCGCAGGTGGCGCGTCTGTACGGGCTGGTCTACAGCCCGGTCTCGGACCGCTCGGGTCTCGAGCCGGCAATTGCCGACGCGATCGCGGCACCGACGCCGACGATGGTCGTGGTCAGGTTCAAGCGCGAAGACAGCGTGAGCGGACACCGGTTGTGCTGGGAAGCGGCGGCCTCAGCGCTGAAGAGTTAGAACCAGGCCCCATTCGGCCCTCTTTTGAGCAAATAGGGCCTTTGAAAGTCGCGCGAGACGCCCGTTTTGCACAGAAGGGGCTGATCAGCCGGCGAGCAGGAAGTCCAGAACCACGCGGTTGAACTCTTCGGGGTGCTCGAGGTTGGGCAGATGCGCCGCGTCGTGGATGACGGCCTTGCGCGCTTGGGGAACCTTCTCCATCAGCAGCTCCACCGCGTCCAGGACGGGCGGCAGGTCCGCGTCACCGACGACCACGAGCGTCGGCGCGGTGATTTCGTGGAGGCGTTCGACCGCGGGTGGGTCGATGGCCTCTTCAGGCGCGCTGTCGAAGTCGCTGTCAAAGTTGCCGCCGTTCATGTCCAGGAATAAGTCCCGGAGCGGCTGCTTCACGTAACCCTCGGGGCGTTGACCATCGAGCCACATGCGCATCTCGGCCCGGTTCACTGCGGCCATGTCGCCGGCTTTCTCGGCCGCGTCCACATCCGCGCCGAGCTCCGGGTATCTCTCGCCGAAGTTCGCGCCGCCGATCCCTGGCCCGATCAGCACCAGCTTGGAGATCCGCTCGCCGTGCTCGAGCGCGAAATCGATCGCGATGCGCGCGCCCATCGAGCAGCCGATGAGGTGAACAGGTTTGAGTCCCAGCTCGTCCATCAGCCCGAGCAGGTCAGCGACAGGCGACCACCGAGTTGACGGGAGCTCTGACTTGCCAAATCCGCGCGCGTCAGGGCGAGTCACGTCGAACGCTTTCGCGAAAGCGGCGACCTGCGGTTGCCACATGCGCAGGTCCGCGACGGCGGCGTGAAGGAAAACGACCGGCAGCCCGGCCCCGGCGCGCTCGTAGTGAATGCGTGCGCCGTGGATCGTGAGATCCATCAAACCAGGGCCGTGAGCAGCGCTTTGAACTTGAGCTCGGTCTCTTCCAGCTCGCGCGCGGGATCCGAGTCCGGCATCACGCCCACCCCCGCGTAGAGTCGCGCGCCGTCCTCCCAGAGCAAACCACATCGCAGCGCGATCGCGAGCTCGCCGTCGCCGCGGCCGTCGATCCATCCCACCGCGCCCGCGTACCACCCGCGCTCCATGCCCTCGAGCTCGTCGATCAGCGCGTCCGCCGCCTCGCGCGGCCACCCTCCCACGGCCGGTGTGGGATGGAGTGCCGCGGCCAGGGTCAGCGCGTCGGCCGCTGGATGGTTCAGCTCCGCGCTGACACTGGTCGCCAGGTGCTGGATGTTCGTGAACCGCACGACTTCAGGTCCGCGCGAGCTCACGCTTGAGGAGAACGGTCCGAGAGCTCCGGCCACGAACTGCGACACGACGCGATGCTCGTCGGCGTCCTTGTTGCTCTGCACCAGCGTGTCGGCCAGCCGCTCGTCCTCCGCTTCGCTCGCGCCACGCGCGACCGAACCAGCCATCGGCTGCGCGAACGCGCGCGGACCGGCGCGGCGAACCAGCAGCTCGGGTGATGCGCCCGCGAACGCCGTCCCGTCCGCGCCCGAGATGAGATAGGCGAAGCACGACGGATACGCGGCGCGCAGGCTCCGCACGACAGCCCCGGCAGCGATGACGCCATCGCCGTGCGCGATGACTTCGCGCGCGAGGACGACTTTCTCAGCAATGCCTGCACGCAATCGCCCCGTCGCGCTCTCCACCGCCGCCGTCCACGCGACCGGATTCCGCACCGGTGTGACGTCGACCTTGCGCGCGGAAGGCGCTCGCACGGCCGTGGCGTTGAGATCCAGGAGCGCTTCGGCACCGTCGGTCGCGGCGACCACAAAGGTTCGGCCGCGCCTGCGCATGACCGCGAGCGCCGGTACGCGAAAAAGCAGCGCGGGAAATCCAGACCACGCGCCCCCGGGTTCGCGGTCGGGGCGGTAGGCGAAGCCGCCGACGGCCAGTGCGTCGCTCGACGCAATGCGCCGCCACAGGCGCGACGCGGCGAGGAGGCGGCTCTCGCCGGGCTCGAAGTCGATCGTCTTGCCGTCTGCGTTCTCGACCGCAACTCCACCCGGCGCGGCGACGATGTCGAGCGCGCGACCGATGGCGGCGACGCTGACCGCGTCCGGCATCGGCCGCTCGATCAGCATCACCTCGTGTCCCGCATCGCGCGCGGCGGTCACCAGGTCGACGAGGTCCGGGGTGCGGTCAAGCTCGCGCCCACGAATCTTCGTCGCGGCGATCATCCCAGCACTCCATTCATCGGGAGGTGGCTCCTCCCCACTTGTGGGGAGGTGGCGCGAAGCGCCGGAGGGGCTGCGCCGGAGGGGCTGACTCATTCCCGTTTCTCGATGTGCTCCCGCGCGGCACGCAGCAGGGTGCGCTGGAAGTGATGCCGGACCAGCGTGCCGCTTGCCTCGAGCAGGTCGTTGAAGGTCTCCAGCAGCCGCCGCTCCGCGGCCTCGGCTTCGCCCCCCTCGGCCTGGATGCGCTCGCGCACGTAGCGATCGAACAGGTCGACTGCCTGCCGCGCGGTGCGATCCACCGCCGCGGCGTAATCCTTGCCCAGGTCCATCAGCGAGCCGAGGGGTACTCCCGCGGCGATGAGCTTCATGCCGGCCGCGATCGCCTCCAGGTCGTCGGCGGGATAGAGAGGTTCCTCGCCGCCCTCCATCGGAACCAGGAGGCCGGCCTGCTCGAGGCTCATCAGGAGCGGCTGAGCGACGCCGCTGCGCTCCGCGAGCTCTCCGAGGGTGAGTGTCTGCGGCGCGGAAGGACGGGTGACCGCGGCGACGAGCGCTTCGTCAGAAGCCTCCAGCTCGCCGGCGAGGAAGCGCTGGATCACCGTCAGCGTGAAGCCCTGCTGCTGGAGCGCTTTGATCCTCTTCAGCCGCTCGACATGCGGTTCGCCGTACCAGGTCACGCGGCCCTCCCGGCGAGGCGCCTCGAGCAGGCCCTTCCCCTGGTAGAAGCGGATCGTGTCCACGGCCACGCCGGCGGCCCTCGCCAATTGTTCGATCCGATACTCCATGAGTACTTACTCTAACGATCGTACGGTAGGCGATTTGTCGGATAGTCCGGACGAACCGACCAGTTGTCTGGCGAGAACACCCGCTAGTCCGGACTATCCGGAAATTTCCCGGCCGGGGCCTCTAGCCGAACGTGTTCCAGTAGTACATCCGTTCGAGCCAGCCTGGGTCGGTCCGGTAGGCCCGAGCGAACGACTCCACCGAGTCGACGTAGTCGTAGTCGTGGTTGTACTGGAAGATCGCGTTGCGCATGTTGTAGGGCGCGCCGTTGCGGACCAGGTAGCGCGCGGCAGCCAGGATCGCGTCATGCGAGTTGTGGATGTCTCCGCCCTGCCCGTACTGGGTCCAGGTGCTCGGCAAGAACTGCATCGGTCCCTGGGCCCCCGCTGTCGAAACGTCTTTGACACGGCCGAAGTTGCTCTCGATGTAGTTGATTGAGGCGAGGTAGCTCGGGTCCACGCCGTAACGCAGCGACGCCTCGCTGTAGTAGGAGCGCAGCGCGCTCAGCGACTCTGTGTCGGTGTAGGCGTGGTTGAAGTGGACGTTGACCAGGTAGTACTGGTCGATCCCCGCGAGGATGTAAAGCGAGTGCAGCGCCGCGATGTAGTCCTCGAGCCCTGCTTGCATGTTGGGCGGCAGCAGCGGCACGACGGAGGACTCGACGCTCGCATACCCCGCCAGCTCGTACACGCGGAGCTGCTCCTGGCGCGCCGCCTGGCGAAACGCGTAGCCGGCGTTGGCGACGGCGATCTCGTGACGGATCGACTCGGCCAGGCCGGACGGCTGCTGCGCCGCCAGCGCCTGCAGCGACCTGGACGCATCTTGCATCGCCATCTCTGCGGCGATGATGCGCGCCGCCTCGTGGTGGGCGTTCGGGCCGGCGCCAGGATCCTGGGCAAGAGCCGCATGCGGGAGCACGGCGAGGACAATGCCGGCCAGGATCGACGCGCCGAATCGAATCAGGCGGTGCCCTCGATCGCGGTTAGGTCGATGCGCTGCTCGGGCGGCACCGCGGGCATGTCCTCGGGATACGGGTCCTTCTCGTTCGGCAGCCGCAGCCCCACCGACTCCAGAAGACCGCTGATCTCATCGCCCATCAGCTCGCCGCCCTGGTTGATCAAAGCCTCGACGGCCTGGTCGATCGCGTCCTTGTTCACGTACATCAGGCGCCAGTCGTCGATGTAAGCGGAGCCGAGCACCTGGGCGACGATGCGCCGGGCGCGAGGGTTGTGCAGCACCGCGCCTTCCCAGGTGGACTGCTCGTGCATACCCTGCGTGATCTCGGACACGGAGATCAGCTGCTCGCCGATGTTCGCGGCCTTGGTCGACATCTTGGGATCGAGGTCGTCGGCGCCCATCCCGATCGTGCCCACCATGCGGCAGGCCATCGCAGTCGTCATCCTCAGGTCGCCGAAGACGCCCGCCGAGTTCTCGCCGTAGAAGACACGCTCGCAAGCGATTGATCCCAGTCCGTGCCGGATGTCGGCCGCCAGCTGTGACCGGAACACGGAAAACTGCTCTTCGGTCGGCAGCGAGAGGTGATAGCCGCCGATCTCGCCCTGCGCGCTGGCGCGACGCCGGATCGAGAGGCGAACATGGGCGTGGTCGGGCTGGAAGTAGTGGGATGCAATCGCATGCCCCAGCTCGTGACGTGCAACCGCGATCTTGTCTTTCTCCGAGTATTCGACCGGAATGGCGAGGCCCGCCTCGACGTTGCCCATGGCTTCGCGAATGTCATTCCAGTTGAATGCGTCGCGGCCGTCTTCGAACGCATACAGCAGGGCCAGCGAGAGCACCTGCTCGATGTCGGCCGGCGAATACTTCTCGCAGATTCGCGCGAACTCGTCGCGCCTGCCGGGCGTGTCAAGCGCCGGGTCGTGCTGCTTCTTGTCGAAGTACAGCGCGGCGATGTCCTTGCGCGACTCGCGGTCGGGCAGACGAAAGACGATCTGTCGGCCGAATCGTCCGGGCCTGGTCAGGGCCTCGTCCAGCACGGCGGGCCGGTTGGTGGCGCCGATGAACAGGATGTTGTAGTTGGGCGCCTTGAGGGGCCGGATTCGGAGCGAGAGCTTGCTGCCGTTGGCGCCGATCACCCGCGGGAGGAACAGGCCATCGAGGGTCAGATTCACCAGGCTGCGGAGCTGGCGAATGATGAAGCCCGGGTTGTCGATGCCGTCCATGAGGACGAGCAGCATGTTCAATCCCAGCTGGCCGCCGCCCATCATGCCGCCCATTCCGCCCATCATTCCGCCGCCTTGCTGTCCCGAACGTCGCATGCCAAGGGCGTCGATCTCGTCGATGAACACGATGCATCCGCCCCAGACCTTGGCCCGCTTGCGCGCCGCGCGGACCATCAGGTAGACGCTCAGCGCGTCGATGCCGAGGAACATCCCGGCGAACGACCCACCGTTGGCGATGTAAATGGGCACATGCAGCGACGACGCGATGGCTTTGGCGAGCATCGTCTTACCAGTTCCGGGCGGCCCGACCATGAGCACGCCGCGCTCGCGCTTGCCGCCGGCCTTGGTGAACAACCGGCCGTGCTCGATGAGCTTGAGGATTCGCTTCATCTCGTTGACCGCCGCCTTCTGGCCGCGCACATCTTCGATGCTCACCCCGAAGTTCGCGTCGTCTGGGTTGATCATCGTCTTGCCGATGCGCGTGTAGAGGTAGAAGGGGCCGAAGAACAACATGAAGTTGGCCCCGAGGAGGAAGAACAGATAGATCATCTGCGTGAAGATCTGCTGGAGAAGCGTGGGCAGGGCCAGCAGGGCGTCCGCCGGTGCCAGGCCGAACGCCAGGTCCATGACCGTGAAGTAGAGGATCGGGATCGCAGCCAGGAACAGCGCTCGCTTCCAGAAGACCGCGCGATTCGTTTCCACAGTGCGCTCGAGGACGTCCGACTCTGGGGCGATTCGCTCGCGGAGGATCAGGGAGCGCCGTACCATGCTCAAGATTCCGCGGGCCAGCAGCATGGCCAGCACCGCATACACGAGCGACCAACCGATGCCCAGCTGAAGTCCGATCAGGCCGAAGGCAAAGGCTGAGGCGCCGACGAAGATCGTGAAGATCCAGAAGATGATCACGGCGGGGTCAGCTCACTATACGGGTTGAGGTTTCGGACAGCCAAGAAGACCACGATAGCGAGCCCGAGCGCGATCACGATGTCGCCGACGCTGTAGACCTCTGGCACCGGGTACAGCACGATCCAGTCCCCGAGCAGGTTCAAGTTGGTCTGTCCGCCCATCACCGTGTACTGGCCCATCGTGCCGTGCCTTGCCAGCGATGCGGCCAGCTCCGGCGCGACCGGCATGCGGCCTCCGTTGACAACGATCACGAGCAGGTTGAGAGCTGAACCGGCCGTCACGAGCCAGACACCGGGCAGCCGCTTGATGTGGATGATCGTCCAGACCACGATCGCCGCGAGCGCCAGGACGTAGAGGTACTGCGCACCGTCGATCCGATTCAGAGGGGTCAGGAGGACGGCCGCCCGAATCGCCACCGCGGCCAGGATCAGCCAGGGCCAGCGAAAGCGCAGCATCGCGAGGTGGGCGATCTTGCCCCCGGTCACCAGTCCGACGACCAGGCCGGCGACGATCGCAAAGGCCCAGAGCACCTACGGGGCTGCGAGTCGAGCGGCAGCTCCCGCCAACACCTTGACTCCGATCGGTAGCGCTGCCTCGTCGATGCGGAACCCCGGCGAGTGATGGGCCGGCGGATGGTCTCCCTCGGGCCGCGCGCCGAGCATGAAGTAGCAGCCCGGGATCCGGGTGAGGAACTCGGCGAAGTCGTCGCTCACCGTGAGCGGCCTCCCGAGCAAGCTCGCGCGATCTCCGATCAGCTCATGGCCGACGTCGAGCACGGTGCGCGTCACGTTCGGCTCGTTCATCAACGGCACAGTGCCATGCACGAGATCGAGGGACGAGGTCACCTCGAACTCGCTCTGGGTTTCATTTAGCAAATCGTGCAGCCGATCGAGCGCCTGCTCGCGAAGCTCAGCGTTGAATGTGCGCAGGCTGCCCTGCACGAGCACGCCGCGCGGCACGATGTTCCACGCGCCGTCGCTGCTGATGTTGCCTACGGTCGTGTGGCACTGCACGCCTTCCTGCTCGAGTCCTTCGACCACCGTGTGCAGCCGCTCCACGAAGAAAGCCTGTGCGGCCAGCACGTTGCCGCGCCTGCCCATCATCCCGCCGTGCCCACCAGGACCAGCGAACTTGACGTCAAACGCGTCGGATCCCGCCCAGAGCAGCCCAGGCTTGGAGATCACCGTGCCCGACTCGATGAAGCTCGCGATGTGGAGGCCGATGACGGAGTCCGGGTGGTGGTCGTCCAGCAACCCGCGAGCGATCATCGCCTTGGCGCCTTCGACGATCTCCTCTGCGGGCTGAAAAACGAAGAGGTATTTGCCGCCGACGTCCCAGATCCGGTCGATGAGCGTCCGCGCAACGCCGATCATGATCGCCATGTGCGCGTCGTGGCCACATGCATGCATGCGGCCGTCGATGCGGGAGGGGAAGTCGACATTGGGCTCTTCTTGAATCGGAAGGGCGTCAATGTCGGCGCGCAGCATCACGGTCTTGCCGGGCCGACCCGTGTCGAGCAATGCCACCGCGCCCGTTTCCGTCGGGCAGCTCTCGAGGTCCAGCCCCATCTCGCGCAGTCGCTCCTTGAGATAGCGCGAGGTCTCGTGCTCGCTGAAGCTGACCTCGGGATGCTTGTGGAAGTAGCGCCGAAGATCGACGACATCGTCGAGCACAGACTTGCTCGGTAGAGGGGTCCGGGCCTCTTCGTCAGTCATGGATCGAGACCAGGCTGTAGCCCCGAGCTGAGGCGTGGACGAAGGTGGCGCCCAGGCCGGGCTCGAGCTCATCGAGGCGGCGGCGCAGCGTGAGCAGGGCGGAGTGGACGGTCGAATGCGCGGCGTTGTCGCGGAACAGGCCGGCCTCGATCAGGTCGCGCGCCGTGGCCGGCTTGGAGCCCTGGGCGAGGAAGAGGACCAGCGCGGCCTGCTGCTGGGTCAAGCGGACGTCGCGCTCGCCCATCTTCACGCTCCGCCGCGTCGGGTCGAACTCGAGGCGACCGAACCGATAGCTGCCGGGGCGGCCGGTGCCGCGCTCGACCAGACGAGCCGCGAGGTCGGAGTAGATGTGCGCCATCGGCACATTGCCCTTGACGAAGTAGGAGCTGGCGCCGAGCTCATAGGCGCGGCGGATGGAAGCCGAGTTCACCTGCGCCGCCGAAAGGACGATCACGGGCAAGCCCGGATGGTGCTGCCGGATCCACGTCAGAAGCTCGAACCCGGAGTCTTCATGCTCGTCGAGCACCAGGTCGAGCAGCACAGCGGCGACCCGCTCGTGTTCGAGCAGCTCGCGCGCCTCGGGGGCGGAGGCGGCTACCGACGGTCGGTAGCCGAGGTCCTGTAGGTCGATCCTGAGCTGCTGGAGCATTGGCGCCTCGTCCTCGACCACGAGAACGGACGAACCGAGCACGTCCGCCGGGCGGTAGACCTCCAGGCCCGGGGGCAGGGGTGGCAGCCGCACCTCGCGCCTGGTGCCGCCGGCCGATCCTCGCCTGCTGGTTGGATTTTCCAAGACTCCATCTACACTATTATTTACGATTATTGACTACAGTAGAATCATCAAGTACGACCGGGGCCCCGCATACTTTCTGCCGGGCCCGGCACAAATTGGAAAAACAAAGGGGTAAATTGGGGATGACGTGGCGAATTAGAGTCCAGGGAATCGTCTTTTCGTTGGTCGTGCTGGGTGCTCTCGCCCTCGCGAGCGGCGCGCAGTGGATCGACGCGTTCTCCAGCTTCGATTGGGGCTGGTAGACAGCTCAAGAGTCTGAGTTTCGGCGCTCTCTGGAGCGCCGGATGGCGACCGGGAGAAGGGCATAGAGGTCCGCCCGGTCGACGGCTTTGCTCATGTAGCCGACCACGTCCGGGTCATCGGTACCTGACGGAAACACCGGGTAGGCCGTATAGAAGATGACGGGCACCTTCTGCCCCCGCGAGCGCAGCTCGTTCAGGAGTCCCCAGCCGTCCATCGGCTCGGGCAGCATCAGATCGATGATGGCGACCTCAGGCTTGTCGGTCTGCGCGCGCACGAGAGCCTGGTCGGCGTCCTCCGCCATCGACACTTTGTAGCCAAGCATCTTGAGGTCGGTTTCCAGGATGACTCTCCACGCGCGTTCGTCGTCGACGACGAGCACGGTGGATCCCCTGAGCTCCTCCGGGGTCGGCGCGATCGGCTTGGGCGGTGTGAACGGCATCGCGCTTCTGGCGCAGTATATCCGTGGCAATGGCGCAAGCCCGGCGTAACACCACGTCCCACACCTCGGCCGCGCCGGTGAAACGTCCCTCCGCGACAGGTAAGCCGGCGGCTCGGCCGCGGGCCAATGTCCGCGAGCAGGGCCCGCACGCCGCGATCGTTCACGAGCTGGGTACCTGTGTCACCGAGGCGGACCTGGTCCAGGTGCTGTACCGCGGGCTCAACACCCGCTTCGGTTACGACGCGATCAACCTCCAGGTACTGGAGCGCGAGGGCTGGTACCACTCTCTGCCGATCGACTTCGGCGTGCTGCAGGACCTGCGGCGCCGCCTTGTGCGGGACTCGAACTTCGCCCGCCAGTTCGCCAACCCGAAGACCACGGTCCTGCCCCTTGGGTCGTCGCGCCTGGAGATCGGCAAGGGGCCGGGCAAGCGCATCAGGAGCAAGCTCGCGATCTGGGTCCCGGTGATGCACCAGGGCGAGCTCATCGGCAGCGTGATCTATCACACCTACCGCAAGCGGCGAGTGCCTCCGGCCGAGCTCACTTTCCTCGAACAGGTCCATCAAAGCCTGGGCATCCTCCTGGCCAACGCCTCCCTCAACGAGCTGACTCGAAACCAGGCCCGCCGCTTCGAGGCGCTGAACAGCATCGCCCGGGCGATGACGTCGACGCTGGACGAGACGAGCGTGCTGACCGGCCTCTACGACACGCTGCGGGAGCTCCTTCCGGTCGACCACCTGGAGATGGTCACCCTGCAGGAGGATCGCGCCAGGTTGATGCGCGTGGAGAGCGATTCGGTGCCAACCTCGCGGTGGCTGCCGCCACGCTCTCCCGTCGCGATGACCGCCCGCAATGTGGTGGCCGACAACAAGCCGGTGATCGTCCATGAACCGCAGAGCTCGCTCTGGGTCCCCCTCAAAGAGGGAGGCATCGCCCGCGGCGCCCTTGGCATCCGGAGCTCGAGGCCCTACGCGTACGAGGACTCGACGGCTGCCTTCCTGGAGCTGGTCTCGGACGAGGTCACACTTGCGCTTCGCAACGCCCGCAGCTACGAGGCGATCGAGGACCAGCGCCGCAGGCTGGAGGTGGTCAACGCGATCGGCCGCCGCCTCGCATCGAGCCTGGACCGCTGGTCGATCATGCGCACGCTGCGTGAGGAGCTCGCTGCATACCTGAAGTTCGACGGGTTCATTCTGGCCACCATCACCCATGCCGACGAAGGGCCGGTGGCGGAGGGCTACCAGTACGTCGGAGGCGTGGAGGAGGTCGTGCCGCCGGTCGCGCTGGCTGTCACCGGCCCCTCGCGCGAGGCGTATGAAACGGGCAAGCCGGTTCTGGTGCGCAAGTCGCCATGGGCGCGGAGCTTCGAGGGCAAGGAGCTCGAGCGCGAGGTCTGGACCGTCGGCCAGGGCGCCGCGGTGTTCGTGTCGGGTCCGCCGTCGGACGAGCGAAGGGTGTCGCGCTCCTTCGTCTGGGTTCCGGTGCTGAGCGGCGACCGAATCACCGCGATGCTCTCCCTCCAGTCGTACACGGAGGGCGCATTCGACGACTGGCATGTCAAGCTGCTGCAGGACGTTGCCGCGCACGTCAGCCTGGCCCTGGCCAACGCCGACCACTTCGCCCAGGCCCAGACCGAAAGGGCCCGCCTCGAAGCGCTCCACCTGCTGGAGCTCGGCGTTGCCGGCGCGGCCGACGAGCGGCAGCTGGCGGATGGCGTGTTCTCAGTCGCCGGCGATTACCTCGGCTCGACGCACATGGTGCTCGCCTACGTTGATGTCGCCGGCCTCGTCGTGGGCTTCACCGCGCAGCGCGGCGAGGCCGCAATGCCAATCGGTCCGGTCCCCATCGACGGCGCTCCTTTCTTCCGCCGCATGATCGAGGGCGGCGCCGAGGTCCAGGACGGCGTGGCCGACGAGCCGGCGGACCTTGGTGGACCGATCGGCGGCTACATATTCACCCGCTCGCCGAGCCACGTTGTGTGGGCGCCCATCACCCAGGCCGACCGCGTCGTTGGAGGCGTGGTCGCGATGCGCAACGACGGGGGGCGGTTCCAGGCCACGCACCTGAAGCTGCTCGAGGCGGCGATGCCCGTGGTGGGCATCGCCCTTCGCACGATGCGCCTCCACCACACCAACGAGCTGGCGCTTGCGCAGTCGGTGCGCATCCAGGAGCTCGCAGCGCTCGCTGGTCACGAGCTGATGAGCGTCGTAGCGAACATCGCCGACCAGGCGCGGACGATGCTCGAGTGCGCAGGCGCCGTGTGCTGGGCGTTCGACACCGAGGGCCGCGTCACGGCGACGCGGAGCAGCGGCGACTCTGCCGCGGAAGAGGTGCTGTCGTGGGCTGGGCTGAACTCCGACGATCGCGTCGCCCCTCCGGGCATCGTCAGCGGCACGGCACACGAATACGCGTGGAACATGGTCCCCCTCTGGTACGGCGATCGTCTGGTGGGCGCGATCGGCGCGGTGCACGCATCCACCCTTGTCGCGGAGCCGACCGGGGCAGCGCTCGATTTCGCGCGCCACGCCGCGGTTGCGATCGAAAACGCGCGACTAGTGGCCGAGACCCGCGGCCGCATTCGCACGCTCGAGGCGGTCGCCGCCTTCACCGAGCTGACGCCGACTGAGCCGGATCGCGCCCGCTCCGAGATGGCGCGCCTGGTGAGCCGGGCGTTGGCCGGGTCGCAAGGCGACCTGTGGCTCATGGAGGACGGCGAGCTGGTGCGTCGATCGGACGACGGCGAGACATCGCCGAAAGTTCCGGTAAGCGACAGCGCGCAGCTCTTGCGAGCCCTGACCGCGTCTGCCGGAGGCCGTCGCCTGCGCGCCCTCCTCGACCTGGTCGGTGCGCCCCAGGACGCGTTCGCCATCCCGATCCAGGTTGAGGGCAGATTTGCCGGCTTGCTCGTGGCGCGAATGACCGCCGGCGGCGCGGAGACGCGAAGACTTGCCGCCGTTCTGGCCGGGCAGGCGTCCGTGCTGCTCGGTCAGCTCGAGCTCGTCGACGCGCTCGACCGTGAGCGGCGAATGATGAACGCGATCCTCCGTCACTCGCCTGTCGGGGTGATGCTCGAGGACGCAGCGGGGCGGATCGTCTACGCCAACCCGGAGATCGAATCCATCTACAGCCTGCAGGCTTCCGAGATGCCGGGAAGGAAACCCGAAGAGGTCTACACCGCCGCCGGCGCGACGCCGGCCGAGGACGGCGAATCCGATGGCACGATCGAGCTGCGGATGAAGGACCCCGATCGGACCGTCCATGTCAGGCGCGTCGTCATCCCCGGACTCGAAGGCGAACCTGCTGGCGTGCTGACGCTGCACGAGGACGTCACCGCGCAGCGCCAGGCGCTGGAGGCGAAAGACCTGATGCTCCGTGCGATCGGGCACGAGGTGCGCAGCCCCGCCGCCGCGATGAAGAACACCCTGGCCGGGATCATGCAGTGGGACGAGACCATCGACTCCACGGGGCGACGGACACTCCTCCAGGAGGCCTACGAATCTTCTGACCGGCTGCTCAGCCTCGTCGAGAGCCAGCTGATCATCGCCAAGCTCGAGACCAGGCACTTCGAGCCCCGTCCCGAGCCCGTCGACCTCGACTCGGCCCTCACCGGGGTGATTGCAGTGCTTCAACACCGGTACGCCGAGCGGACCTCGGCTGTGCAGGTCAACCTGCCAGAAGGTCTGCCCCAGGCGTTCTGCGAGCCCGCTCACCTGAGCCAGGTGCTGACCAACCTGATCGGCAACGCGCTCGAGTACACGGCCAGGTCCGTGCAGGTCGAGTCGCGCCAGGTCCAGCGCGGCTGGCTGGAGATCTCCGTCGCAGACAACGGCCAGGGGCTGCCCGCCGGCACCCTGGACACGGTCTTCGAGAAGACGGGACCGGCCGGCCGGGGCCGCTCGCAGGGCGGACTAGGCCTCGGGCTTTACCTGTGCCGGCTCGTGGTCGAGCGCTCGTTCGGCGGCCGGATCTGGGTCGCCGCCAGCGACCGGCGTGGCACGACGTTCCGATTTACCGTTCCGGCACGGATTCGCACCTGACCTCCCGTTAGAGCACTTATGGAAGCCACGCCGCAGTGGGTTCGTGTCGGCGGCGGGATGGAGTCGATTCCCGATCACGCCCGGCACGGCCCGGCCGACGTCGATTTCCCTCCGCCAGGCGGACCGTGGGAGCCTCTCATCCTGACCGGGCGGCTCGTCGGGTGGGCGGACAGCGGCGGCCTCAGGGCGGCGAGAAAGGCGGCCGAGGTGGGGCAGAGGCTGGCCGGCGAGCAGAGGGACTACGTGCTTGGGCGGCTGGGCCACAAGCTCCGCTCGTCGGTGCTCGCGCTCCAGGAATCGGCCCGTCAGGCCGCGTTCGGGCGCCCCGAGCTGCTGGAGACTGTGTTCGAGCAGGCCCAGGAGGTCGGCCGGCGGGCCGCCGGGCTGGAGGCGGCTGCCATCGAACCGAAGGACGGCGCCCGCGGCGTCGTGCTTGGGGCCGTGCTCAACCTGGCCCTGCCCGCAGCCGCTCGTAACCTGCCGCCCGAGGCGGTAGTGGTGGGCTCGGAACCTGTCCTGGTCGAAGCCTTCACCCGGGTCAGGGACTGGCTCGGCGACTCGCTCAGCGTGGCCGCGGAAGGCGCCGGCTCGTGGTGGAAGGTGCACATCGCCGTCGCCGGCGAACGTCAACAGCCGTCAGTGCCCGAGCTAGGCGAACCGCTCCTGCGCCTGATCGTCGACACGCAGCTGGACGGGTGGCTCGACGCGAGCCCGCCCGACGGCATCGACATCTACCTGCCGGCGTACAAGCCGCGTTGAGCGTCGTCAGCCGAGTAGTAGCCCCAAACCCGGGGCCGTACACGGGACCGGGGACTAACACGTGGATCGTGGACGCGGGACCAGTGGTGGCGGTCATCGATCCCGGACCAGATGACGACAGGCATCTCGAAGCCCTGCAAAGGCGACTGGCCGGGCGGACAGTCGGAGTCGTCCTGGTCACTCACTCGCACCCCGACCACCTGCCCCTCGCCGAGCGATTCGCAGCGCTCCACCGCGCGTCGGTGCGGCGCTACCCGGAGCTGGGCGACAACGACGTTGTGCGCGTAGGCAACCTCAACCTCACGGCGCTCTACACGCCGGGTCACAGCGCCGACCACCTGTCTTTTCTGATCCCTGAAGAGGGCGCCGTTTTCACCGGCGATCTGATTCTCGGCCAGGGCAGCTCGATGGTTACGTACCCGGAAGGCGACGTCGCGGCCTACCTCCTCTCGCTCGATCGCCTGGCCGCGCTTCGGCCGCGCATTCTTTACCCCGGGCACTGGGATCCTGTGGCCGCTGCGATAGGCAAGATCGACGAGTATCGCCGCCACCGGCTCGAGCGCGAAGCGCAGGTGCTGACGGAGATTCGCCGTGGGCGAGGCACCGCGTCCGACCTGACGTCTCGTGTCTACGGCGAGCTCGACGAGAAGCTGATGGCGGCGGCCGTGATGACGCTCCGCGCGCACCTGCGCAAGCTGATCGACGACGGCGCAGTGCGCGAACGCGGGGAGGTCTACGAGGCCGCCCCGTAATCTAGGTCGGTGATTGACCCCCGGCCCCCGATTGCATCCCTTTCCGCGGCAGACCTCGATGCGTGGCTTACCGAGCACGGCGCACCGGCATTCCGGCGGAAGCAGGTCTGGGGCTGGCTTGCCCGCGGTGCGACGAGCTTCGACGCCATGCGCGAGCTGCCAAAGCCCCTCCGCGTCGCCATGGAAGGCGATTTCCGCGCCACGTCGCTGCGTCCCATAGCGGTCGCACAGGCGGACGACGGGCTCACCACCAAGACGCTGTTCGAGCTTGACGGAGGCCATTCAGTCGAGGCGGTCGTGATGCGCTACGCCGACCGCTCGACGCTTTGCATCTCGACGCAGGCGGGATGTCCCATCGGGTGTCCCTTCTGCGCCACTGGCAAGTTTCCTTTCGGACGCAACCTGAAGGCGTATGAGATTGTCGAGCAGGCGGTCGACGCGCAGCGCGTGCTGGCCGCGGAGGGGCGTCGCCTCTCCCACGTCGTGTTCATGGGCATGGGCGAGCCGATGGCGAACTACCGGGCGGTCGTCGACTCCGTGCGCCGGCTCGCGGACCCGGAGCTCCTTGGCATCAGCCCACGCCGGATCGTCGTCTCGACGAGCGGGCTGATCCCGCGAATCGAGCAGCTGGCCGAAGAGAAGATCCCGGTAACGCTGGCCATCTCGCTCCACGCGGCGCGCGACGAGCTGCGCGACGTTCTCGTTCCGATCAACCGCAAGTATCCGGTGCGCGACCTGGTCGACGCGGCACAGGCTTACGGAGCCAGGTCGGGACGGCGCGTGAGCTACGAGTGGGTGATGCTTGCCGGTGTCAATGACACCGAGCGGGACGCGAAGGAGCTGGGTGCGCTGCTCAAGCGCAAGCTCGCGCACGTCAACCTCATCCCGTTCAATCCGGTCGACGACACGCCGTATCACGCGCCGGACAGAGCCTCGATTCGCGCTTTCAAGCTGATGGTCGAGGCGCAGGGCTTGAACGTGACTGTGCGCGACACACGTGGCCGCGAGGCAGAAGCGGCGTGCGGGCAGCTTCACGAGCGCGTGATGCGAAACAGCGCAGCGGTCTCGTAGGCCCGTGCTGTTCGCCGGGACGTCCGGCTTTAGCTACTCGGCCTGGAAGGGCAAGTTCTACCCGACGACGCTCCCGGGGTCAAAGATGCTCGCCTACTACGCCCAGAAGCTCAACGGCGTCGAGCTGAACGGCAGCTTCTACCGCACGCCGCCGGAAACGACGCTGCTGCACTGGGCATCGGACACACAACCTGGCTTTCGATTCTGCATGAAGGCCAACCGAGGACTGACGTATTCGGCCGAAGGTTTTGACCGGGTAGGCCTGGCGCGAATCTTCACCGAGCGCATCGCCGTCCTCGGCGATCGGCTTGGACCGATCCTCCTTCAGTTTCCACCTGTGCGTCAGAAAAACGTCGCGCTGCTCGAGTCACTGCTCATTGCGCTGTCGAGAAAGACGGCGGTTGAGTTTCGCCACGAATCCTGGTTTGACGACGAAACGTATCGGGTGCTTCGCGAGCACGACGCCGCGCTGGTCGTCACCGACGAAGAAAAGTGGCCGCGCGCGCCCCTGATCGACGTCAGCTCGGTGGCTTACTTTCGCTTGCGACGCGGTTACGGAGACGCTTCCTTGCGCGCTTGGACAGCCGAGGTGCGGTCGGCTCTGGCGTCACATCAAGAGGTTCATGTGTACTTTCGACACGAGCCGGAGTCGCCGGCGCTGGCGCAGCGGCTGCTTGAGCGCGCCGGAAAAGAACCGGCACGGCGATGATCGCGACGGCGACCATGAGCGCTGAGGCGATCTGAGCCTGGCGCATGCCAAGGAATACGCCCGGGTCGGTCCGCAGGAAGCTCAAGAAGAAGCGGCCGGCGCCGTACAGCGCGAGGTAGATCAGCCCCAGGACGCCGTCGGGGAGACGGGCCTTCAGCCGCTGGTGGAATGGCAGCAGCGCGCCGAGAATGAGGAGGCACAGGACCATCTCGTAGGCGACCTCGGGATGGACTACCTTGCCCGGCTCGCCGAGGGTGTTCGCGTTGACGTAATCGACTCCCCAGGGAACCGTGGTCGGGGTGCCGTGATGCTCTCCGTTGATGATGTCGCCGATCCGGCCGACCGCCAGGCCGATCATCGCCGCCGCGCCGCCGGCGTCGATGACCTTCCAATAGGAGAACTTCGAACGGCGCGCCCATATGTAGGCGCCGAGCATCGCGCCGAAGAGCCCGCCCCACTGGCTGATTCCACCCTCGGTGAGGGCGAACACCCGCAAGAACTGGCTCCCGGCGAAAAGCCTGAAGTTCTCCCATACATAAAGGACACGGGCGCCGATGAGGCCGGCGACGACCATCCAGGCGAGGCCGTCGCCGCTGCCCTTGAGGTCGACCTTGTCCTTGCCCAGCAGCCAGAAGCCCAGGCGGGCCGCCGCAACGATGCCGAGGACCGCGAAGACGCCATGCCAGGTGAGGAGCAGCGGCCCAATGCGAACGATGTTGGGGTTGAGGTCGATGACGATGGTTAGGAACATCAATCAACCGCTCGCTGGAGGCGGAGGAGCGCGACGTCCTTCGGCAGAAGCGCGAGGGTGTAGTGGATCGGCAGCGACACCTTCTTGCCGGTGATCACGTCACGAAGCGGCGTGTAGAACTTGCCCTTGCCGACCCCCGATTCGGCCACGGCCTTCTCCAGGGCGGCTTCGATTGCCTCAGGTTCCCACGTCGTGTCCCGTAGGGTCTCGATCGCGCTCCGCACACGATGCGCGGTTTCCGCGTCGAGGGTCGGAGTCGGTGGATCGGTCCACAGGTAGTCGAGGTAATCGACGGCCTGCGCGAGCTTGTGCATACGTGTTCGTAGCGGGGGCACGGCGCGCCGGAGCGTCTCTTCGTCCAGCTGAGGGACAAACGGTCGCAGACGGTCCTTGAGCTGGTCGTCGCTGAGCATCCGGATGTACTCGCCGTTGATCCAGTTCAGCTTTTCCCAGTCAAACCGGGCGCCTGCATGCTGAACGCGTTCGAAAGAAAATGCCTGGACCAGCTCGTCGAAGGTGAAGATCTCCTGCGACGTGCCAGGGTTCCAGCCCAGAAGCGCCAGATAGTTCACCAGCGCCTCGGGTAGGTAGCCCTGCTCGCGATAAAGCGCGAGGTTCATTTCAGTGTGCTTGCGTTTGGACATCTTGCTGCCGTCCTGAGCCAGGATCAGCGGCATGTGCGCATAGGCCTGCGGACGCTCGTAGCCGAGCGCGTCGACGAGCATCAGCTGGTACGGCGTGTTCGAGAGGTGCTCTTCACCGCGGATCACATGCGTGATCTTCATCACCGCGTCGTCGACCGGGCTGGCGAACTGATAGGTCGGGACCGCGTCCGACTTCATGATGATGAAATCGCCGATCAGGTCGGCGTCGAACTTCATCTCGCCGCGGATCATGTCCGTGAAGTGGACCTCGCCGCCGGGCACTTTGAAGCGCACCGCGAACACGCTGCGGTCCGACGGCGGAGTCGTAAGACAGCGCCGTGAGTACTTGTAGGGGCGCTTCTCCTGCTGGGCTTGCTTGCGCTCCGCATCGAGCTCCTCAGGCGTGCAGTAGCAGCGATATGCCTTGCCCTCCGTGATCAGGCGCGCGGCCTGTTCTCGATAGAGATCCAGGCGCTCCGACTGGCGGTAGGGGTTGTAAGGGCCGTCCTTGTCGGGGCCTTCGTCCCAGTCGAGGCCGAGCCAGTGCAGGCTCTCGTAGATCAACGCCTCGTATTCGGGCCGGTTGCGCTCCGCGTCGGTGTCGTCGATGCGGAGCACGAACGTGCCGCCTTTCTTGCGCGCGAAGAGCACGTTGTAGAGCGCTGTGCTGGCCGTCCCGAGGTGGGCGAAGCCCGTCGGGCTGGGCGCGATCCTTACGCGTACAGACACCGCCATATCCTACGGACGTGCCTAACTCACCCGGGTTGCTCGCTCTGGTCGGTGGAGATGAGTTCAAGCCGGGCAACGAGGAGCAGGACCGTCTGCTGGTCGCCGCGGCCGGGCCCGGTCCGGCGTTCGTCGTCCCCACGGCGGCCGCGCGGCAGGGACCGGAGGAAGCGGTCGAGCACGCCACAGCATGGTTCAGCGGGCTGGGTCTCGAGCTGCGGGAGCTGCCTGTGCTCAAACGAGCCGACGCCAACTCCAAAGATGTCGCCGAGCTCGCACGTACGGGCGGTCTCTTTTACCTCGTCGGCGGCGATCCCGGTCTGGTCGCCCAGGTCCTGAACGGATCCCGTGTGTGGGCGGCGATCTTCGACGCGTGGCGAGGGGGCGCCTCCCTGGCCGGCTCCTCGGCGGGCGCTATGGCCCTCTGCAGCCACACGCTCATCCGCGCCAGCTGGCCGGACCGGTCCAACCGGCGGCCGGCCGACGCGCTCGGCGTGGTCCCCGACACGGCGGTCCTACCTCACTACGACACGTTCGGCAATCGCTGGATCGAGTCCGCGCAGCGAGAGCTGCCCGGCGTAACGCTGCTCGGCATCGACGAGCGCAGCGCGGCGATTTGGACCGAGGCGGGCTGGCGGGCCGCAGGGCCTGGCGCGGTCACGGTGATCAGCGGATCGGAGAAGACCATCTTCAAGAGCGGCGCGAAGATTGCCGGGCTGGCGACTCCCGCACGTATGCTTCCGAGCCAGTGATTGGCGCGCCACGCCGCCCGTCGAAGACGCTGCACTCTACTTTCATCGAGGTCGGCCGGCTGCGGGTCCATCACATGCAAGCCGGACGCGGGTCGGCGGTCGTCTTCATCCACGGTCTCGGGTCGTCCGGCTACATGGAGTGGCGACACAACATGCAAGCCGCGGCGGCAAAGCACCGCGTTTTCGCGCCTGACCTTCCCGGCTACGGACGGACCGAAAAGCCTCGCGCCCGCTACACCATCCCGTACTTCGCGCGGTTCGTCGAGCGCTACCTGGAGAACCGTGGCATCAGATCAGCGGCGCTCGTCGGCGCGTCGCTAGGCGGGCGCGTCGTGCTCGAGGTCGCGCTCGAGCGGCCGCGCCTTGTGCGCAAGCTCGTCCTCGTCAACACTCTCGGGCTCGGCATGCCGAAGGTGCGGATGCCGCAAGTGGCGTATGGACTCGTTTCCATTCCGCGTGTCGGCGAGGCGGTGATGAGGCTCACGCGGGACGCCCTACGTTGGGCTTCGCCGGCCATGGTCCGCCGGGTCGCTTCGCGCTACGCAGGCGTAAGCGTCGACATGGAGCGGACGATGGACGACACATACCTCGAGAACCTGCGCGAGATGTACGCCGCCGAGGGCTTTAGCAATGCGTATCTCTCGACAGTCCGGTCGCTGGTCAACCCGAAGGCCCTGCTGGCCGGCGGTCATCACGATGTCACGAAGCGATTGAACGAGCTCAAGATCCCGGTCCAGCTGATCTGGGGCGCGGATGACCCGCTGTTTCCGGTCGCGCACGCGGCGCGCGCCCATTCTTTGATCGAGCGGTCCAGGCTCTCTGTGATCGAAGGCGCAGGCCACACGCCACAGGCAGAACGGCCAGAGGAGTTCAACCGCGTCCTCAACCAGTTCCTCGACCGGTAACGATTCGACTCGCTACAAGAGTCCCGAGTACAGGGCGCTCGTCGATGCCCCGCTCGACCCGCTCGTCCATCCGACGCCCTGGGAGCCGTCTAGCTTCTACATCTTTGTCCGGCGGCTGGTCAGGTGGATCGTCACGCACCTGTTCCGGGTCACTGTGACCGGGCTCGAGAACATCCCCAAACCGCCCTACATCATCGCCTCCAATCACCAGGCATGGTTCGACCCGGCATTCATCATCCCGTTCTTTCCGGAGCGGCCCTTGATCTACACGATGGCCAGACGCGAGACCGTGTTCAACCGCGCGTGGAAGCGCAGATTGCTTCCGCTGATCGGCGTATTTCCGATCTCACCAAACAGAGGTGAGCTGGACGAACAGGGTCTGCGCACTGTGTACCAGGTGCTCGAGCGCGGGGGCGTGATCCTCATGTTTCCAGAAGGCCGCTACTCGCGAGGTCGCGCGCTTCGCCCCCTCAAGAACGGCATCGGCTACTTCGCCCTGCAGGCCGGCGTCCCGGTCTGCCCCGTGGCGGTGCGCGGCACCGACACGCTGCGGCCGTTCAGGCGGGTCGAGGTTTCGATCGGAGCGCCGGTCATGCCTGACGTGCCGGCGTGGTGGGAGCTGAGCCGGCGCGTCACTTCAGTGGTCGACAAGGTTCGGGCGTCTATCACCACCGCCCTGAACCGCCGCCGCGCCTGAGGCTCTCGCCTAGAATCGCTGAGTTTTGCACCTGGTCATCGGCGCGGGCGAGTTTCTGGGCCGCCATGTGTCACGCGCCATGGCGGCAGATGTGCCGGTCATCGAGCTCAATGTCGACGCTGACGACGAAACCCTGGCGGACGCGATCGCAGGCATCGAAGTCGTGGTCTTCTGCGCCCAGACGGTGTCGCCGGCGCGACGCCTGCGCTATCGGAAAGCAAGTCCTCACCTCCTCGAGAGAGTCGTCGATGCGGCGCGCAAGGCGAGAGTTCGGCGTCTTGTCCACGTTTCGACCGCGGACGTCTTCGGTCCCGACCATTCCGGGCGCGTCAACGAAAGGTCCAGGTTGAAGCCCACCCACGCCTACGAGCGGTTGAAGCTTTACGAAGAGGAGTGGCTGTTGGGCATGGCCGGTGACCTCGAGGTCGTGATCGTCAGGCCGGCTCGCATTTTCGGTGAGGGCGAAGAATGGATCTTCCCGCGCCTCATGGCCGCCGCGGTGCGCGGCCGCGTATGGCTGCCAGGCGGCGGCCGGGCGAAGCAGACCTTCGTCTCCGCCGAAGACGTGGGGCGGGCTTGCCTCGCCGCGTCGGACCGAGGCCGGCCAGGTCATCGCTATCTCGTGGGAGGTTTCGACTCCACCTGGCACGACATGCTGGTCTCAGCCGCGCGAGCGGTCGGGTTTATGGCCGAGGTCGCGTCGGTTCCGTACGACATCGCGTATCTGCGCGCGCTCGGCGTCGAGACGATCACCCCACCGGGTGCCGTCGTCTGGCCTGGCATCTTCGGCGTCGACGTGATCGGCAAGCCTCACTACTACGACGACTCGTACTCGCGGCGCGAGCTCACATGGTCGCCCTCGGTCGGAAGCTTCGAGCAGGAGGTTCCGGCCCTGGCGCCGTGGCTGTCCCGCCTTCCGGAAGTCGCCGCTGCGCTGGTCGAGACGCCTCTGGCTATTTCACCGCCAGGCAAGTAATCGTCTTGAAGACGCCGTCGATCTTCTGGATCTTGTCGACGATCAGAGAGCCAATCGAGTTGACATCGGGCGCCTCACATACGGCGATCACGTCGTACTCGCCAGTGATGGCGTCGGCTGCAGAGATGCCACTCACGCCTTCCATCTTCTTGGCCACCTCCAGGGCGCGCCCGGGCGACGCGTTGATCAGGACATAGGCCTTCATCCTCTAACCCCTTTCTTGTTGGTGGACGGAATTGCCTCAGCCTACTCGCGTCAGCGGGTCTTGGGTTTTGTCTTCTTCTTCCCGGTGCGCTTCTCCGCCAGGTGCTGGGCGAGCTTTTTGAGCCCAGGGTTGACCGAGATGACTTTCGGACCGCGGACCTTCTTGTCTCGCGCCCTGACGTGCGCGCCTTCGCGCGGCGAAACACGCTCGAGGTCGTCGCTCATCGGAGGCTAAAAGTTTGCGGGGACGATCGCCCGCTTGTGAATGCCTGCGCCCAGAAGCTGGTCGCCCTCGTGGCACTGGACGTCGAAATACAGCTTGTTGCCTTTGACCTCGGTCAGCCGCGTCGTCACGACGATGGTGCTCCCCGGAGCGGTCGGCGCAACATGCCGCACATGAACCTCGTAGCCGACCGTGGTGTGACCTTCGGGCAGTAGGCGTTCTAAGGAGCGGTGGCACGTAATTTCCATGAGGCCGATCATCGCCGGGGTGGCAAACGTCCCCCGGCCGCCGACGTGATGGGTGAGCAGGTCGCCGTCCACAACGCGTTCAAGGCGTCCCTCCAGGCCGGGCCGAATACCTTCGATCGTTGCCACGAGATAGATTGTCTCGGATGACGCGCCCATTGGTCCGCAAGGCGATCTTTCCCGCCGCCGGTCTCGGCACCCGATTCTTGCCCGCGACAAAGGCGCAGCCGAAAGAGATGCTGCCCCTGGTCGACAAGCCGACCATCCAGTACGGCGTCGAAGAGGCGATATCGAGCGGCATCGAGCAGGTGATCATGGTCACCGGCGGCGGCAAGCGCGCCATCGTCGATCACTTCGACCGCTCGCTGGAGCTCGAGCACTACCTCGAAGAACGAGGCAAGAGCGACCTTCTGCACATCCTCAGCGAGGTCGACGAGCTGAGCAACCAGCTGGTCATCACATACGTCCAGCAGAAAGAACCGCTCGGACTGGGCCACGCGGTGTGGACGGCTCGCCTGCTCGTCGAGGGCGAGGCCTGCGCAGTCCTCCTGGCCGACGACGTGATCCTCGGCGGCGAGCCGTGCCTCAAGCAGCTGATCGAGGTTCACCGCCAGACGGGCGCGACTGTCATGGCCGTCCGGCGCTTCCCGCGCAGCGAGATCGGGCGCTACGGCGTCGTGGTCACCAACGGGAGCAAGGGCCGTATCCACGAGGTCAGCGACATGGTGGAGAAGCCCCAACCCGGGACGGAGCCTTCGGACCTGGCGATCCTCGGGCGCTACATCCTCGCCCCGGCCGTGTTCGCCGAGCTCGACAGAGCCGAGCCCGGGACCGGTAAGGAGATCCAGCTCACCGACGCCATCAAGCGCACGCTGGGCAACCACCCCGTGGTGGCTTACGAGTTCGAAGGCGACTACTACGACACCGGGACGGTCCCAGGCTACCTCCGGGCCAACCTGATGCTTGCGATGAAGCGGGAGGGGCTCCGCGAGGAGCTGGCGCCCCTGCTTCGGGAGATGCTCGAAACCTCCCCCGAAGGTCGTCCACGCCCCGGCCTATAATCAGGGCACGCTCAATGAGCCGATTCCCCGCCCGAGTGAATTACCTATGGCTGTTTCAGGACGAAGAAGATTCGACGACGACAAAGTTGTTCGGTATGAGACCGCGGAGAAAGACTTCGAGGTCGAAGTCTCGCGCACCCTCAACAAATGGTGCGTCACCGTCTACCAGCAGCCGGACCGCCAGATCCTGGTTCAAGACTTCTTCCCGGAGCGTTGGAAAGCACTCGCGCGGGCGCAGGACTTCATCCGACTCCTGAACCAGCGCAAGAAGAAGGAAGAGGAAGAGGCGGCTCGATCGGCAGACGACGACTTCTAGCCCCCGCTAGAATTCACCGCTCGTGAACTGGGGTGTGCTGCGTGGAGAGTGGGGGGCGGTCACGTTCGTCCTGACCGTCGTCCTGGGCATGATCGTCGTGCCTCTGGCTCTGTACCTCGCCAACGTGTCGCCCGGCGCGATCACGACGCCGAACATCTCGACGTCAAGCAGCGCCCGGGCCAGCGGCGTGACGGCGAGCCCGGCGCGGACATCGCCTTCGCCGTCGCCCTCCCACTAGAGACCGGGAGCTAGGCCGACAGCCCCCACAGCAGTCGCTCGCCGTTCGGCTGCACGATGTCGTGAAGGGGCAGCGCGAAGCTGGCGATGGACTTGCGCTCTGCAGTGACCCGCATCTCGATTACGTCTGACAGGCGCAGGTGCGCCACCACGGCGCAGTCGTGCAGGAAGGTGAACACCACCGGGCGGACCAGGTTCATCAAGTAGTCCGCGATCCGCGCTCCGTCGGAAAGGTCTTGCCCGACCACGCTCTGGTCGCGAAACGCGAGCACCACCACCTCGTCGCTGAGCATCACCGGGTCCGTCCACGCGTACGTGCTCGACTTTGATCCACTGAGCAGCTGAAGCAACTCGGCGAGCCGGCGCATCGGCGGCTCGGGTCCTTCGAAGAGCAGGGGCACATCCCGCTGCCGCTCGTTGAAGCTCTGGGCCCGGTACTGCACCGTGAACCCGAGATCCGAGAGCCCGGCAAACGGCGCCGGGACCTTGATCATCATCTCGCCAAGATATGAGTTGCTGTGACGCATGCTGGAACCGGACTCTTCCATGCCGTATTAACGCACGGGGGCCCGCCTTAAGTCTCCTACGAACGGACGAGCGAAGCCACAATTGAGCTCGAGATGCCTCTAACGGGAATCCGCGTCCTTGACCTGACGCGGCTCTTACCCGGTGCGTACTGCACCCTTCTCCTCGCTGACATGGGAGCGGACGTCATCAAGGTCGAGGAGCCCGGGGCCGGCGACTACATGCGCTGGACGCCGCCGATCGTCGCCGGACAAAGCGCTCTCTTCAGCGCCATAAACCGGAACAAGCGAAGCATCACGTTGAATCTCAAATCCGACGCCGGTCGCGATTTGCTGCTGCGCCTGGTCGACGGCGCCGACGTGTTGGTCGAGGGCAACCGGCCCGGCGTCATGGCCAGGCTCGGTCTCGGTTGGGACGCACTTCACGACCGCAATCCGCGCCTGGTCATGTGCTC
>VBIW01000032.1 GCA_005880915.1 Chloroflexota bacterium
CATCACGCTGCGGTTGTCCCAGATCACCATGTCGCCGGGGCGCCATCGGTGGCGGTATTCGTACTTCGGCTGCGCGGCATGCGCCATCAGCCGGCCGATGAGCGCGAAGGCTTCCTCGTTGTGCATGCCCTCGATGCGCTCCATGTGCGCCGTATTGAGATAGAGCGCCTTGCGGCCGCTTTCCGGATGGCGATGCACCAGGGGCTGCCAGGTCTCGGGAATCCGCGCTTTTTCTTCAGCTGAAAGGACTGCCTTCTTGCGCGGGCTGCGGCTGCTCAGGTAGACGTGCAGCACGCGCAGGCCGTCGATCCTTTGCTTGGTCTCGGTGGGAAGATCTTCATAGCTCGCGTGCACATTGACGAACTGC
Organism: Chloroflexota bacterium; assembly: GCA_005880915.1. Lineage (GTDB taxonomy): Bacteria > Chloroflexota > Dormibacteria > Dormibacterales > Dormibacteraceae > 40CM-4-65-16. Next base: position 368 of record VBIW01000032.1, read on the forward strand.
GTGTCGCCGCCTTTGCTCGCCAGGGATAACTACATGCAATACCCAATCAATAGGTTAGGTATGATCTGGGCGTGGAATATGAAAAAAATATGCAATCGTCCAAGGGCAGCGGCACGGACGCTTGCCCTCCAAAGAAGCTACCGCTCGCTGTCGCTGTAGCTGCTGCGTTGGCTGTTTATGCGGCAGCGACCTCGGAGGCCATGCACCCGCTGATCGAGCCGGGCGTGAGGCTTCGGGGTCTCAATCCCGGGCACGACGGGCACCTTGAAACACCGCAGCCCTCCGGTCCGCAGGCGAAGCAGGATCAGGTGGCGATGCCGACGGCCAGCCGGAGCTTTGCTCAATGGGATCTGTGGCCGCCCCTATGGTCGCCTACTATGGAATGGCCGACGCCGCGCGCGCCGTTGCCGCTATGGCTGGGCGATGAAGAGCTAGCGTTTAGCTGACCGGCGCGCAGCTGCTGGTGCGCAGGCGGAGCCGATCACCCGAGCAAACGTGCAGTGGCCAGACTCGCGAGGAGGCGAAGATCAAGCCCGCTGCGAGCGTGAGATGTTACGCTCCACGTTTGACCGAGGAGCGAGGTTCTATGATGGCCAATGGCAATGGAGCGGATATTGCGGGCGCTGAGAAAAAACTCCGTCAGGCCGAGTTCTTCCTGGCGTGGCTTGCGGAAACGTCCAAGGAATACCTAGGCGGAATTCCGCGCGGTGGGGCGAACGACGCCGAGCGCTTAGAGTTCTACTTCAGTGCGTGCCTCACCGCGGTGCAAAGCGCGCACTACGTCCTCGATACAACCGGCGGCGCCGGGTTCAAGAAGATGCAGCACAATTGGCGGATGGGTCTCGAGAGCGATGCCGAGCGCCAGCGCTTCAACAGCATGATGGGACTTCGCGACAGTGATGTTCACTACGGCAAGACGGGAGCCAAACCGTTGCAGAAATATGTCAACGAAGAGCCCTGGCAGACCCGCTCCCCCTACGCTTTTCGGTCTCACAACCCGCTGCTCCTCGGCGCGGAGGCGCCAATTATCGAAGAAGAGAACCCGGACGGGACGAAGGTAAGGGGATCCTCTCTTCGAGGCGCAGTCGGTCTCTACCTCGAACTTGACGGTGCGCGCGTCGAGGCGACTACGGCCTGCCGCGATTTCATTGATCAGCTTCGCTCGTTGCTCGAAGCGACGAGGGTGGCTTTTCAGTAATGGCTGACAACGTCACGATGCCGCTCACGGGCGAGAGCGCAGCGTGCGCGGCCGCAACATTTCTCGATCCCCAAGCTGCGGCAGCCTTGAAGCTGCCGACGTCAGCGCGCGGCTATGCCGGAGCTGCCAGCGCGTTCCTGATTGCGTTTGAGCAGCTCCGCGACGAGGTCCCCATGCTTCCTCGGTTGTACTTGGCTGCGCAAACGCTGGAGTACACTTTGAAGGCATATATCGGCTGGGCCGACGCCTCCAAGCTGGGAAAGCCTCTACTCGGTCACGACCTTCTGAACCTTTGGGAAATGGCCTTCGACGCCAGCAACGCCGCGCCGATAAAGCTCTTGATTGGGCGAAAGCCACCGGAGTGGTGCGAAACGCTGGCTACTTTCCATGGCTCTCCGTACATGGACCGGTATCCACCGGACGTTGCCATGGCGTATAGCTTGGCCAACCACGAGGACTTGACTGGCAAGCTCCGAGCCTTGCTGGCAGAAGTCGAGGCCGCCTTTCCACAATGAAGGGTGCCAGCCAGCCTTGGCGAATCAGCGACTGACCGTAAGCCATGCCCCGCGTGCGGCGCGCTTTCCTTTCGCCGTTCAATGGCGCGCGTGCGGATGGACGACGGACTTTCGAGCCGCCCGAATTTGCGCTTTTCGCGTAGTGGTGGAATTCAATAGAACGTCGCCACGACGCCGGTACTCCCTTCGTCGTCGCCGATGGTAAGCGTGATGGGGACCGGGTTCCCAGTCCCGGTCAGGTTGGCGTGCGCTCCCGCGGCGCCGAACCCGAAGCTGCCATCCTGACGCGGCTGGATCCGTACACCAAGGCCGGTAGTTCCGATGAAACCCTGGAAAACAAATCCCCCAGAGCCGTTCGGCTTGAACGACCCGGCCGGAATCGACCAATTTCCGGTCCCCACGCCGATCGTCACCGTCTCGGAAAGCGGGTTGATGCCGTTATTCCCAACACCGAGCCTGAACTGGGCTTCGACTGCAAAGCCGTCGTTGTTCGCACCGTCCAGGTCGATCTGGGCCTTGGCCGCAAAACTCGGGAACTGGATTTGGTTAATCGAAACGGTGGAGATGGAGCCGTAGAATGTGGTGAACTGCCCCTCGGCATCCCTAAAGCTGAAATAGAGCTCCGAGAGGGGATTAAGCGCCTCCGAAACCGTTAGAGATTGGTTGAAATCGAGGCTCGGCAAGAATGGAACAGTCGAGCTATAGGCGTTGATGTGCCAGTCTGTACACGCGCCGTACGCGCTCTTGCACCCGAGGGATCGAGCGTCTTGAAAGACCTGATCCCCACTTGGCTGTCTAACTGACTGTAGGTAGGAGCGGTTGAGAAAGGGATTGGATTCCGTCAGCACATAGAGGATGCCGTTGACTGTGACGGTGAGAATGTAGCGAGCGCCCCGACCGGTGGAGGTGGAAATACCACGGCCCCCGAAGGTTGAATGAAAAGTTGGCGTGTCGCTTTCTATATTGCTGTTTAACGATGGGTCTGTCGTGATCGTTGCGGAATAAGGAAGTCCGATCAGTGAGGCGTCGGGCGCGCCGAAAAGGCCCGCGTGGTCACTATAGTTGCCATTCGACGTGATCGTGCCGCGGGCGGTAATCGTCCAGGCTTGGGCATGGGAAGCCGCCAGCCCCGTGGCTAGCACCATCGCGACACCGAGCGAGGCCATCGTCACACGCTGCCCGCTCCAGAAAGCGAAGCCCATATTGCTACGACGCCAATTCGTTGAACGATCGGCTGGCACTGTCGAACTTGAGTCCCTCCATTTACCGCGATATTTCAGCATGGCCTCTCCCAATAATGCATCGCCCGGTGCGGTAGCTCTCGTAAAGGTACTCCTGTTCCGATACGCTAGACCGAGCCCCCGCGGATTTCGTGGAAGAAATTCCGATGCGCGCCACGGCGGTCGGCCGCTCGTCATAGAATCACTTGCATGGACCCCGTCACGATCTGCGCGACAGCGAGGAGCACGCCGCAATTAGCGCAGCGCTCGAGCAGCTGCCGACGGATCACCCAGCACGCAAGGTGTTTGCCGAGGGCGTCGACACGATCGCGCTGACGCACTTGGTCGCCGATCGCCCCGAGCTCGTCGAGGCGCTGAAAGAAGCCTACCTCGCGGGCTGCGGTCGCCTGCTGCGATCCAGCGCGCACTTCAGACCGTAAGAACATGCAGGTCTAAGCCAGCCGGCAAGAAGGTATAGCGCCCGGCTCTCAGTCGTTACCCGCAGCGCACGTCGTCCGGCTTCACCGGCAGAGATCCCTCCGCAGCACCGATCCCCGCTGCCGTGCGGAGCCATTCGAGCAACGCCGCGCGCGCCCGCAGCTCCAAGCGATAGGGCATGAGCGCTTTGATACCCTCATCAGCGCAAATGCCAGGCGCAAACTCCGACGTCGTGGTGATGATTCCCTTGGAGACGTTGCCCGCGACAGTCAGCACGCCAATCATCGCCCGTACATCATTGGCTGTGACTACGCGGCCAGGCGCGTACGCCTTTACTTGATCGAAGTAGCGGATACTTCCGAATCCGCGGGACGACGCGATGACATCGCGGCCGCCATCGCCGCTGCGGGGGGTCAGAACAACGTCGTACCCGCGAGCCTTGTACGATGCAGCGACGATCTCCTCCCATTTCCGCCAGCTAAACTCGTATGGCGCATTCGGGTCACGTAGCAATAGAGCAATGATCTCAAACCATGGAGCCGCGACAGCCTCGATGATCTGACCCTCGGTGGTTTCTTCGCCGGGAATGATCACCGCCTGCAGAAAGATGCTTGGCGCCTCGGCCAGTAGCGCCTCGGACTGCACGACGAGTTGCTGCGACAGCACCGCAGCCATAGAGCGTGATCGCGCCGCCGCATTCTGAGCGGCGATCATCTGGGCCTGTTGGAGCGCTGAATAATCAC
>VBIW01000033.1 GCA_005880915.1 Chloroflexota bacterium
GCTGCCCAGGCTGGTCGCGTTGATCTCGTAGGCGCTGCCCTGCTGGGTCAGACCGGAGGGCATCGCGGGCGCGCTCACCGCGGGGCTGACCACCAGGTTGAGTCCGGCGCCCGCCGCGCTCGGGACCGCCAGGTTGACGGTGCCGTCACCGGAGGCAGCCTGGCCGCCGGCGGACAGCGGTGCGGCCGAGACGGTGGCGCTGGCGGCGCCATTCGCCGACCAGAGCTGGTAGGCATAGGTGACGCCCGGAATGAGGTTCGAATCCTGGTAGGTCGTCGCTTGCGTCTGCGCGAGGACCCTGAAGGGGCCGGTGGGGCCGAACGCCGACCGGCGGACCTGGAGAAGATCGGCTCCGGCGGCGGACCAGGCCAGTCGCACGCCACCGGTGGTGGAAACTGCGTTCAGGCTGATGCTCGGGGGGCCGCGCGGGCAGGTCGAGCAGAAGGTCACGGTGCGGACCTGTTCGGTGGTTTTCCCGGTTCGATCGGTCGCCGTCACTCGCAGCAGGTAGGAGCCGCTGAGTCCGGCGGTGTTCCAGATGGCGGCCCAGGCAAGCCCGGAGAGCGATGTCAGCGAGGGGGAGGTGGCGCCCCAGGGCCGAAGCGGGAGCGAGGTCGGCAGGTCGGTCCAGACGTTGCTCCCAAGCGGGGCGGAGGCGAAGGCGATCGAGGCGATGCCGTTGTTGGAGGCGGCGTCCGCGCTGACCACCGTGGTGCCGCGCGCCATCATCAGCGCGTCAGCCGCCGCCGGGGTCAGGATCGACAGCGCCGGGCCGCTCGCGTACCAGGAGGAGGGCGTGCTCGTCCAGGCGCTGCCCGAGTAGGCGCTCTCGTTCCCGACGCTGTCGGTGGCGGTCACCACGTAGCCGACATTGCTGGCGCCCGGCAGGAAGCGATCCTGGAAGACGGTGCCGGCGATGCGGGCAGCGGCGAGCACGTAATCCGTGGTCGAGGGCAGCTGCCGGTAGACCGAATAGGTCAGCGGCAGGGAGCCGCCCGGCCGGTTCCAGGAGACGAGCACGCTGGTGCCCGCGACCTGCGCGGTGACCGCGAGCGGAGCCAGAGCGCCGTGCACCACCTGGAGATCGGCGGCCTCGGTCGTCTCGACGGTGGCGCCGCCGGCGGCGATCGCCGAGACGCGCACCTGGTAGGTGCCTTCCGCCAGCGTCGAGGTGGCGAGCGGCCCGAGCGCCGTCCAGCCGGTGGTCGCGGTGGAGGCGGGCAGGGTGGCGATCGCCTGCCAGGTTTGCCCGGTCCCAGCGGACGACGGAGTCGCCGTCGTTTCGACGCGCACGGTCGCGATCGGCGTGGTGGCGCGACCCGAGGCAGCGACCGTCACGGTCCGACCGGCCAGCACCGCGGGCGCCGGGGCGGTCGCGGGCGACGAGGTCGCCGGGGCGACCGAAAGGACCAGGTCTTTGACAGCGACAGTCGCCGGCAAGGCCGGCGCCCCGGCGAGGGCGAACCCGCCAACCGGCTCAGCCGCCGGCGCAGTCGGGATGAGCATGCCCGCGACCGGCGAGCTGGCGGCGCCGGCCGCACTCCCCGCCGTCGACCGAACGCGGAAATAGGCCCGGCCGCCGAGGGAGCCGGCCTGCGCGAAGTAGATGGTGTTGGTCGTCGAGCCGACCTGTACGAAGGGGCCGCTGGCCGACCAGCTCCGTTCCACAACGTAGCCCGTGGCGCTGGCAACCGCATTCCACAGCAGACCGACCCCGCCGGGGGCCCAAACGGCACGAAGTCCGGCAGGCGCCGCGGGCATCACGACGGGCGCCTTGAGCGACGTGCGGATCACCGAGGCACCGCGGGATTTCACGGACGCCGAGGACTGGCCCTCGACCCCATCGGCGTTCACCGACTGCACGCGGTACTCGGGCGCGTCGCTGACCTCGAGCTCCTCGTCGAGGAAGCTGGTCCCGATGACCCGGTCGAGCAGCTGCCAATCGGCGTCGGCGGACTTCCAGACGGAGTAGCTGGAGGGGCTGGCGTTATCCGGCGCGGACCAGTGCAATGCGACGCCTCGGCCCTGGAGCACCGCCATCAGCGCGGTCGGGGCGGGAAGGGCGGCGGCCGCCGCGATGGTAAAGGTCTTTGCCTGGCTCACGGAACTGCCGGAGCGGGCGCGAACGCCGTAGTGGCCGGGCGCCAGCGACGCCGCATTCCAATCGGTCGCGCAGCTCCCCGCCTGGCAGGTGACCGGGGCCGTCAGCGTGGTCCAGGTCGTGACGTCAGCGGAATACTCGAACGTCGCCGCACCGTCGGGTGCGGCACTGGCCTGTAGCATCAGCCGTCCCGTCGACTGGCCATCCGCGGCGAGCTCGGCGCCGGAGGGCAACAGCACCCGGAAGGCGACGATCGGGTCCGCGGCCGCGTTGACGGATGGCGCCGTGCCCGAAACCGACACGCCCGTGCTGGCCTGCCCGTTGGCGGCCTTCAGCACGAGCGAGTAGCTGTGCACGCCCGCGGCCACGCCGTTGTCGACGTAGGACCGCTGGTCGGAAGCGAGCTCAACAATGGGCGTCGCACCGCCGTCGCGGTAGAGCTGATAGAGCGCCGCGTCGGCAAAGGCCGGCTGCTGCCAGGTCAGCGCCACGCCGCCCGGAACGCTGGCGGCGGCAAAACCAACCGGTGACGGTGGCAGGCCGTTGTTGACGCGGTAGGTCTGCGACCCGGTGCTCGAGGCCGACCCGTTGTGAACCACCGCCCGCAGGGTGTAGGCGCCGTCGGCGACGCTGGTCGAGTCCCAGGTCAGCGTCGACGTCCAGGCGAGAGGATCACCCGCGAGCGGATCGCTGGTCGCCGAGCCGAGGGTCACGGTGCCGCTGGGGCCGTCCAAGAACCAGGTGACCTGGCCGGTTCCGTCTCCGGTGCGGCCATCGAGGACGAGCTGCACCGAGCCGGTCAGCTGCGATCCTGTCGGACTCATGCGCACGATCGTTGGTTGACTCGAGGTGGTCGGCCAGACGATGGTGGCCGTCATCGGCGTCACCGTCGGCGTCCCGGTCGCCAGCTGCGGGACGACCTGATAGGTGTAGGTCGTGCCCACCGTGCCGCCGATGTCGACGAGCGAGGTATCGGTGGTGGTGCCCGCCAGCGCCGGCTGTCCGCCGGTTGCCGTGCGGTAGATCTGATAGCCGGTGGCGGCCACGACCGCTGGCCAGCTGAGGGTGACGTGGCCATCCGTCGCGAGCGCGGTCAATTCGGTGGCGGCCGGCGGTGCGCTGGTCGCGGTGGGGGGCGTTGTGGGAGGCGTTGTCGTCGTCGAGACGGGCGGCGTCGTCGGTTTGATCGCCGCGGCCTGTTGCGCCTTGAGCTGCGCGAGCAATTTGTTGAGCAGTGCGGTTTGACTCGCCGAGGTTGTGGTGGGGCGCCTCACGACGGGTGGCCGCCAGTTGAGGGGCTGCATCACCGCTTCGCCGGTGGTGGCGTCGTAGGTGATGACACGCATGCCCGACGCGCTCGCCCAGCTGTCGATCGTCTGCCGGTCGGTCAGGGGCAGTGTCAGACCGAAATAACCCAGCCGGGCGTCGAGCACGCGCGGCTGAAGATTGGGAAGGGACACGATTGCGTAGCGGACGCCTTCGGGATCACGTCTCCACGACATCAGCGTCAGACGATTTCTCTCGAAATAGGTTGCGATGTCGGAAGCCGAGGCGATGCGAGGAAAGTAGATGAAGGCGGTGTGATTTGGGCCTGGGGTGATCTCCGCTTGCGGCAGAGCCAGCACAAAGCGCGCGCTCGCGGCGTCGCCACTTACCACCGTCATGCCGAGGGAAACGGCCAGCGCGGTGACGGCATCAGGCGGCACGTAGGAGGAGAACTGGATGACGATCGTCCCCGGCGTTGGCCCGGCCTCGAATTTCGCGCTTGGAGGCGGAGCGGGCGGTCCAAGAGGCCCGCGGGCCGCTTGCGATTGTGAGGATGCATCGAGCTGCTGACCGAGATTCGACAGGGGTATGAAAAGGACGAAGAAGGTGATCAGGCCGACGACGAGTCCGCGGACAAGACCGGGAGGCCGGGGCCTACGCCCGGGATCGAATGTCCTTCCTGGATACAGCTGTGACGCTGCAACCATTAGCGGTCAGCCGACCCCGTCGACAATCGTCCCCTCCTCCCTCGTTGACGCGCACGCGGTACGCGCGAGGCGAATCATATGGCCGCCCCGTGACCAAGTCAAGACGGATGAGGTGCGGCTTTGTCACTACCCGGACGGGGGCTTAAAACACCTGCGCGTCGGGGTCATTAGTGCCCGATAACAGGGCGACGATGGCGACCAGATAGGTGGGGAGCTGTTCGGATTCGCCGCCGCCTCGACCTCCCTGGGCAACGCGCCTACCTGACGCTGCGGAACCCCAGCACCACGACCGCCGCCAATGTCAGCATCGATTACTACACCGTCGGCGGCAAGGTAACCAAGGCCGTAACGGAACGGGCCAGGTCATGCTCGGCATCGTGGTGACGAGCACCAACGCGGGTGCCGATCCTGGTGGAGAACCCGACTGACAGCGCCAACACCACGACCTACGGCGCGACCGACACCATGCGCTACTCGCCGGCCAGCTTCTAATCGACCCCTAGCCAGGCTCCGCTGCATCCTTATATATGTGCGTGCGCGGGGACCCCGCTCGCCCCGTGGGGAACGCAGACCGGAGGGAGACCAGATACGGCGATGTCAGCGCCCTTGATTTCCGCGCCGG
>VBIW01000028.1 GCA_005880915.1 Chloroflexota bacterium
CCCTCAACGGTCGGGGTGCCCAATGCGCGGCACGACGATGAATCGCCGGAGATGGACGATGTTTCTGAAAATCAGCGCTACAGCAACCTTGGTAATAAGCATCGCCTTGGGTTCGGCCGCTCCCCTCGCCCGAACGGCCAACGCCGCGCAGGTTTCGCCGGCGGCGCAGACGGCGGCGGCCGCACCCGGAGGGGTGCCCGCTGCGATGCCGCTCATCAGCCGCGGTGTTCCCGCGTACACGAATGACGACTGCGGCGGCTCGAGGCCGGCGGCGATGGCCAATGACGCGAACTACAACTTGGGGTGGCGTTCGTGCAACACGCCCTCGACGGCCGCGCCGACCTACCTCGCCTACGACCTCTCGGGCGTTCCGGCAGCACAGCGTGGTCGCATTGTCGTCGCCTGGTACAACGACCAGGCGACGCTCCAGTACGACTACACATACAAGGGCGTCCATCCGTACTGTTGCTGGAGTCCCTACGACATCCCCAGGGACTACACAGTCGATGCCAACGCAGGGCCTACGGGAGGCGTCCCGACCGACGGCTGGGTCACACTGGCGACAGTCACTGGCAACAACTACCACTCCCGCCAGCACGCGGTCGATCTGACCGGATACAACTGGCTGCGCCTGAACGTCACCGCGACGGACGGCGTTACCAACGCCACCGGGGTGGTGATCAAAATGGACGTCCACGACGCGAGCGCTGGCGTTCAGGATGACTGGATCTTCTACGGCGATTCGATCACCGAGGGCGCGATGCGCCACGACCTAGGCGCGGGCTCGTTCGCGCAGCTGATCCAGGCACAAAATCCCGCGCACTACCCGGCGTTCGAGGCCGGCGCGATCGGCGGGACGACGAGCCAGGACGGGGCGAATTCGTTCGGGACGTGGTTCCCGATGTTCCCGGGGCGCTATGCCGCGCTCGCCTACGGCACGAACGACGTCGGTTTTTACTGTCCCGCCACACCCTGCCCAGGCGACCCGAACATCAGCCCGACAACCTTCTACAACAACATGGCGGGCATGGTCCAGGCGGTCATCGCGGCCGGCAAGGTGCCACTTGTGCCGAAGATCCCCTGGGGCTGCACGGCTCAGGTGGGGACCTATGGCCCGGTGTTCAATCAGCAGATCGACGCCCTCTACAACGCGTATCCGCAGATCGTGCGCGGCCCTGACCTGTGGGCCTTCTTCCAGGCGAACCCGAACCTGATCAACAAGACGGCGCCCGATGGAACGGAGGACTGCATTCATCCGACCGCGGACGGCTACCTCGCCCTCCGGCAGCAGTGGGTCAACACGGCGATCGCGAGCGTGTACACGCCGCCGCCGGTGCTGCAGATCTCGAACGTGCAGACATCGAGCGTAGGCTCGAGCTCCGCTGTCATCACCTGGACGACTAACAACACCGCAAGCAGCAAGGTCGATTACGGCGCCACGACCGCGTACGGCACTAACGTCGCGGATGCCGCGACCGTCACGAGTCACTCGATGACCCTCACCGGGCTCACCCCGAACACGACGTACCACTACGCCGTGAGCGGCGTCGACGGGTGGGGTCAAAGCGCGGCGAGTCCCGACGCTACGTTCACAACGACGGTGGTCGTCGGACCCGCGAGCCACTTCGCGCTTGCGACTGCTACCGCTACGCCAACGGCCGGCACTCCGTTCAGCTTCACCGTGACCGCGCTAGACGACGCGGGCAACACCGCCACGGACTACGCCGGCACGGTGCACTTCATAAGTACCGATTCCTCGGCGGGGGTCGTCCTACCGGCCGATGGGACGCTCACCAATGGCCAGGGCACGTTCAAGGCGACCCTGATCAAGGCGGGTGCGCAGACGATCACGGCGACTGACACGGCGACCGCCACGATCACAGGGACCTTGAGCGTCACGGTCCGCCCGGGAGCCGCTGCCACGATGAAGCTAGTCGCCCCGAAGACCGCCGTCGCACTCACACCGTTCCAGGTGACCGTCACCCTGACGGACGCGTACGGGAACCTCGCGACCGGCTACAGGGGCACAGTGCACTTCACGAGCACCGACCTGCTCGCGACGTTGCCGCCCGACACCACGTTCACAGCGGCAGACGGCGGAAGGCACGTGTTCAACGTGACGCTCGCCACGCCACCTGGACAGTCGATCAGCGTGTACGACATCGCGAACGGAAGCCTCCACGCGGGGAGCGGCGTGATCAGCGTCACGACGGGGCTAGGGATAGGCGGACTCTAAAGAGCGGCCGTCCATCAGCGCCGAGCCCGGAGCTCGTCGGAGAGCTCCGGGCTCTCGCGCGTCTGGCGTTACGAACCTGTGACCCGAGATGAGCCGATTGAGCGCCTATTGCGGCTCGATTGAAGTTGTGAGCACGAAGCCGTCACTCGCGCGTGTAAGCGCTGCGACGGTCACGCATACCCCATAAGAGGCTCAATTCCGCGCCGCTTAGATGATCTCCGTGGCCACCGAACGAATGATCGTCGCCCCAGCGGTCGATGCACCATCCGCGCCCCAGACCGTCGGGATCCTCACGCAGCTGCTCGCCGAGGTACGCAGGCGCGACCTCGCGTATGCGGCCACGAAGCGCGCGATGGACGCGGTGGTGGCAGCCGTGCTCTTGATCGCTCTGCTGCCCGTCTTCGCGGCCGTGGCGATCGCTGTCCTGCTCGAAACCCGTGGACCGGTCTTCTATCGCGGCGACCGGATCGGTCGATTTGGAAACCGCTTCACGATGGTGAAGTTCCGGTCGATGCGGGCGGACTGCGACCCGACCGCGCACGCTGCCTTCGTTCAGAGCCTCATGCGAGACGAGACGAAATGCGAGGTCTACAAGGTTCCGCAGGACCCGCGGATCACTCGCGTCGGCGCGTTTCTGCGCCGCACCAGCCTGGACGAGCTGCCGCAGCTCTGGAACGTGTTGCTTGGCGACATGAGCCTCGTCGGTCCGCGCCCAGATGTCCCGTACGCCGTCGAGAGCTACGCCGACTGGATGCACCGCCGCCTCGACGCGAAGCCGGGCATGACCGGACTGTGGCAGGTGAGTGGCCGCAGCCGGCTCAGCCTTCTCCAGATGTATAGCCTCGACGTGAGCTACGTCGGGTCGGCCTCGCTCGCCACCGACCTCCGGATCCTGGTTCGCACACCCGCAGCGTTGCTCGTTCGCAACGGCGCTGCCTAGCGCGATGCGGGTCGTCATGACCGGTGGAGGCGGCTTCATCGGTTCCCATCTGCTGGCGCGAATGATGGGCGCGGGGATGGACGTGACCCTGATCGGGTCGACGATCGGCAGATCGCGCTACACCGCATCGCTTGTCTCGGGTGGCTTGGTGCGCTTCCTGCGCTGCGACGACAGCTTCTCCGAGGAGGACATCCTGCGCCCCGCGCTCGCCGACGCCGACGCTCTGGTCCTCCTTGGGTACGTCAGGCCGTCGTCGCTCTCACCGGCGCGCCGCCTCGGCGAAGAGCTCGTCCAGAACCTGGCGCCCCTCGTCCGGCTCCTACGCGCCGCGGAAGGAAAGACGCGGCAGGTAATCTTCGCGAGCTCGGTCAGCGTTTACGGCTCTCGCGCGACCGCTCCCGTCCGCGAGACCGACGCACCGCGGCCCGAGACCCCGTACGCGATCGCGAAGCTCGCCGGCGAGGAATCGATCGATATCGTTTGTGCGGCGAACGGATGGACGCCCTGCGTGCTGCGCTACGCGACCGTCTACGGCGCGGGCGAAACGGTCCCGCGAGCTATACCTAATTTCATCCGCGCGGCGCTCGATGGCCAGCCACCCGTCATCGCCGGCGATGGCCGCGACGAGCACGACTACATTCATGTGAGCGACGTCGTCGACGGGACGATGCTTGCCATGCGACGGCGCGCCTCCGGCGTCTTCAACATCGGAACAGGCAGCGGGACGTCGACCCTTGATCTCGCGCGCGTTGTCGCTCGCCTCGCGGGGGCGAACATCGAACCCCTCTTCTTTCAGAGAACGGAGTCGGTCTCCGAACCCGTGCGCGTCGTCTGCGCGACCGATCTTGCGAGGACCTCGTTCAGCTTCTCCGCCAGCCGATCGCTCGCGGACGGCATCACCGAGGAGATCGGATGGTTTCGGTCCGACTCCCAATTTGGCTTGAAGGCACTGCTCCCGGCGAGCGCATGACGACTCGCCCGCACATCGACCTGACGTAACCAGTGCGCACCGTCCGTGCCGGCCACACCCTGTATGCTTCGAATCACACGTCATTCATGGATTAGGCGCGTGTGGGTGGTTGTCGGTGCGACCGAGCGAAGATGTCGGCTATCGCTCTAGCGTTCTACTTGTCGACGACGATCGCGATCTGTTGAGCTTACTTGCGTTCCTCGTGGAGCAAGCAGGCTTGACGCCCCTGCTCGCCTCCGACCCGGCCACCGCGCTCGACCTCCTCACCAAAGAAGATCCCAGCGTCGCGATCATCGACCTCAACCTGACTCCATGGGATGGCTTCGAGCTTCTCGAGGAGGTACGGAAGCGAAATCCTCGGATCCCGATCCTCGTGCTCACGGCGCGGGCGAGCGAGGACGACAAGGTGCGGGCCCTCGACAAGGGAGCCGACGATTACGTGGTGAAACCGTTCGGCCACCGCGAGCTCGTCGCCCGGATCCGGGCTCACGCCCGCCGCGCCGCCCGCGACCGGAACGGCAAGCTTCCGCACGCCACCCTGGAGGTCGGACCCCTCCGCCTCGACCTGCGTGAGCGGCTCCTCGAGATCACCGGCGAGGAGGGCCTGCGGCTCACCGGGACGGAGTTCCGCCTGCTCGAGTA
>VBIW01000029.1 GCA_005880915.1 Chloroflexota bacterium
ATCCGGGAGCGATTGTGCGTCAGCGGCTGCATGGTCTGGAAGAGCACGAAGTCACCCCCGGGCGCCTGCTTCTGAAGGCGGATCGTGCTGGGGTAGACGTAGTTCGTGTAGGTCACCGTCACCAGGCCGGTGGCGCCTTCCGGGCTCCCCAGCGAGACGTTGGCCGGCTGCTCGACGGCGTAGGTCGCCACGACGTGGTCGTCCTCTACCCAGGCCCGATGGTCCGGCGGCTCCGGATGCTCCGGGTCGCCGAGCAAGCCCGGGTGGACCCAGGGGAAGTGCGTGTCGTCGAGGGCCGCCATCACGATCCGCGTAGCCGCCGCGTCCCAGACCTCGTAAACGCGGTAAGGCGTCTTGACGAAACCGTCGTCGGCGAACTCCGGGTAGGTGGGCAGGTCCGCCGCGGGCTCCGGCTCCAGGCAGACCCAGACCAGTCCATAGGCCTCCCTGGCCGCGTAGCAGGCGACCTTGGCTTCGCGGGGAATGGCCACGCCGCGGCGGGCGGGGATGTCGACGACCTTGCCGCTCCGATCGTACGTCCAGCCGTGGTAGGCGCAGCGCAGGCAGCCGTCCACGATCTGGCCGATCGAGAGGGCGGCGCCGAAATGCCGGCAGAGGTCGTCGAAGGCCACCACCGTGCCGCCGAGGCGTGCCAGCGCCAGGCGCCGGCCCAGGAGCTCGACGGCCACCGGGCGGTCGCCGAGCTCGGACGCCAGCGCGACAGGATGCCAGAAACGGGCCATGCCCTGCTCGAAAGCCTCGATCGCTTTCGGGCTGGGTTCGTTCATGCGATCCGCTCGAGCCCTCCCAGGTAGGGCCGGAGCACCTCCGGCATGGTGATGGAGCCATCCGCCTGCTGGTAGTTCTCGAGCACCGAATCGACGGTCCGGGTCAGCGCCAGGCCCGACCCGTTGATGGTGTGGGCGAAGCGCGGCGGCGCTCCCGGCTCCGGCCGGTAGCGCAGGTTGGCGCGGCGGGCCTGGAAGTCGTTGAAGACCGAGCAGGAGGACACCTCGAGGTAGCGCTGCAGACCCGGGCACCAGGCTTCCAGGTCGTACTTCTTGTACTGCGCGAAGCCCATGTCGCCCGTGCACATGGAGAGGACGCGGTAGGGCAGGCCGAGGCGCTGCAGGATCTCCTCGGCATCGGCCGTCAGTGTCTCCAGCTCTTGAAGCGAGCTGCCGTCGTCGGTCAGCTTCACCAGCTCAACCTTCGAGAACTGGTGGAGGCGGATGAAGCCCCGGGTGTCCTTCCCCGCGGCGCCGGCCTCGGACCGCCAGCAGGGCGAGTACATGACGTACTTGATCGGCAGCCGGCGCCCGTCGAGCAGCTCGTCGCGGTGCCAGTTGGTCAGGGGCACCTCCGCGGTCGGAACCAGCCAGAGGTCGCGATCGGCGAGCTGGAAGGCCTGGTCCCCGAACTTGGGCAGGTTGGCGGTGCCGATCATGGCTTCGCTGTTGACCAGGAAGGGGGTGTGCATCTCGGTGTAGCCGTGCTCACGGGTGTGCACGTCGAGCATGAACTGGACCAGCGCACGCTCCAACCGCGCGCCCGCCCCCTTCAGGCCGGCGAAGCGAGACCCGGCGATCCTGGCGGAGCGCTCGAAGTCCATGATGTCCAGCGTCTCGCCGAGGTCATAGTGCGTTCGCGGCTCGAACCCGAAGTCGCGCTTCTCGCCCCACTCGCGGAGCACCGCGTTGTCGGCCTCGCTCTTACCGATCGGCACCGACTCATGGAAGAGGTTGGGCACGAAGAGAAGCAGCCCATCCAGCTTGCGCTTGCGCTCCTCAGCCTCCGCCATCCTGGCCTTGGCCTGATCGCCCAGCTCCTTCAGCTTCGGGACCAGGGACTGGTCCTTGCTCTGGCCGTACTGCTTGGAGAGCGCGTTCTGCCGGGCCTTGGTCTCCTCCGCCTCGGTCAGGAGCCGCCGCCACTCCGCGTCGAGGGCCAGGATCTCGTCGATCGGCGCCTCTTCGCCCTTCAGCTCGGCGGCGCGCTTGACCCTCTCGGGCTCCTTGCGGATCAGCTCCAACGGAAGCATTCAGGCCTTGCGCAGGTGCGGGAAGAAGAGCACGTCTCGAATCGATGGCTGGTCGGTGACCAGCATCACCAGCCGGTCCACGCCCATCCCGAAGCCGCCGGTCGGCGGCATCCCCTGCTCCAGCGCCACCAGGTAATCCTCGTCCATCGGGTGCGTCTCGTCGGCGCCGGCCGCGGCGGCCAGCGCCTGCAGCTCGAACCGGGTCCGCTGGTCGTTGGGGTCCGTCAGCTCGGTGAAGGCGTTGCAGAGCTCGCGGCCCATCACGACCAGCTCGAAGCGTTCGACGAAGCGAGGATCGTCCTCGCGTTTTCGGGCCAGCGGCGAGACGTCGAGCGGATAGTCGACGACGATGGTCGGCCGGCGCAGGGTCGACTCGACCTTCTTCTCGTAGAGCTCGTTGACGACGAAGCCCCAGGCCATGGCCGGCTCGACCGCAACGCCGGCCCGGCCCGCCGCCGCGTGGAGGTCGGGCTCGGTCAGGGCGTCGATGCCCGTGGCGTCCCTGATCAGGTCGACCATCTTCCGGCGCGGGTAGGGTGGCGTGAAGTCGAGCTCCTCGCCCTGGTAGGTCAGCCGCAAGGTCCTGCCCGCCGCCTTGATCGCCGCCGGGATCAGGTCCTCGGCGAAGCGCATGACGTCTTCGTAGTCGGCGTAAGCCTCGTAGGACTCGAACATGGTGAACTCGGGGTTGTGGCGCGGCGACAAGCCCTCGTTGCGGAACACCCGGCCGATCTCGTAGACCTTGTCGATCCCGCCGATGATCAGGCGCTTCAGGTGCAGCTCCAGCGCGATCCGCAGGTAGAGGTCCATATCGAGCGCGTTGTGGTGGGTCCTGAAGGGCTTCGCCAGGCCGCCGCCCGGGATGTCCTGGAGCACCGGCGTCTCCACCTCCAGGAAGCCGAGGTCGTCCATGTGCTTGCGGAGGCCGGCGATCAGCCTGGAGCGGGTGATGAAGACCTCGCGGACCTCGGGATTGGCGATCAGGTCGACGTAGCGCTGCCGGTAGCGCAGCTCGATGTCCTTCAGCCCGTGCCACTTCTCGGGCAGCGGGCGGAGCGCTTTGCTCAGCAGCTGGAAGTCGCGCACCTCAACCGTGGGCTCGCCCCGGCGGGTCCTGAAGACGGGCCCGGTCGCGCCCACGATGTCACCCGGGCCGAGCTCCCCGAAGCGCTCATAGTCGGCGTCGCCGATGACGTCCTTTTGGGCCATCAGCTGGATGCGCCCGGAACCGTCCTGGAGGTCGGCGAAGGTGCGGCCCCCCATCCCCCGCTTGATCATCAGCCGGCCCGCCACCGTCACCGGCTCGGTGGGGCCGTCGCCGTCGCCGAGGAGCTCTTTCGCCTGCGCCGCGGTATGCGTCCTGTGAAAGCTGCGGACGTACCGCGGCTGCTCGCCGCTCAGAGAACTATTTCCTGGCCCTCGGCCGCGGGGAAGGCGATCAGGCCGCGGTGTTTGCGATGGGCTTCGGAGCCGACCGCCTCCTCGACCATCGCCTCGATGTCGTGGTCTGAGTGCATCGGATCATGATGGAAGAACGCGAGCTGCCGCGCGGCCGCCTGGCGCGCCACCAGCAGCGCGTACTCGAAGCTGGAGTGGCCCCAGCCGACGTGGTGGCGGTACTCCTCGGCACTGTACTGGGCGTCGTGGACGAGCAGGTCGGCGTCCCGGCACCAGTCGATGTAGCGGTTTGGCCAGAGCGCCTCCAGCTCCTCCGGAGGCCGGCCTTCGCGCTTGAGCTGGGCGACCTTCTCGGTCAGCTCCTCGGGGTCCGCGTAGGGCTCCTGGTCGGTGGCGAAGACGAAGACCTTGCCGTCGTCCTCGAGCCGGTAGCCGAAGGTCGCGATCGGATGGTGCATGGTGTGCGTGGTCACCGTGACACCGCCGGCCTCGAAGCTCTCGCCGGCGTTCAGCTCGCGGAACTCGAGCTCAACCGGCATCTGGTCCATCGTCAGTGGGAAGTAGACCGGGTCCATCTGGTCGGCGAACGCGCTCTGAAGGGACTTCATCGAGCCCTTCGGCCCGATGACCGTCAGCCGCGAACCGCGCACGAAGTTGGGCCCGAAGAAGGGGAAGCCCTGGATGTGGTCCCAGTGCGTGTGGCTGATCAGGAGGTGGGCGTTGACGGGCCCCGACAGCTCGTTGCCGAGCTCGCAGATGCCAGAGCCGCTGTCGATGATGATCAGCTCGCCGGTCTGGGTGCGGACCTCGACGCAGGCGGTGTTCCCGCCGTAGCGCAGGGTGTTGCGGCCGGGCGTCGGGCGGGTGCCTCGAGTCCCCCAGAACTTCACCCTCACCGGTGGTCGCCGAGCAGCAGCTCGTGGTCCGGCCGGTAGGTCGCCGCCAGCTCGTAGACCTTCTTCTCGATGAATACGTCGAGCAGGTCGGCGTCGAGCTTGCCCTCAAACTCGCCGCGG
>VBIW01000030.1 GCA_005880915.1 Chloroflexota bacterium
ATCAAGGCTCGCCAGCACCGCATCCGACTGGGCTTGCCTGACGCTCTGGATCTCACAGTGATCTGCGTGGAGGCCGGCCTGGCGCTCGATCAGGCCTTGATGCGCGTCGGCCAGGATTTACACCACGCACACCCCGACCTGGCCGACGAGTTTCACCTGGTCAACCTCGAAATGCGAGCGGGCAAGCCCCGCGCTGAGGCTCTCCGCAACCTGGTCGACCGCACCGGCGTTGACGATATCCGCTCGCTGGTTGGCACGCTCATTCAGACCGACCGCTTTGGCACCAGCGTTGCCCAGGCACTGCGCGTGCATTCCGACTCCCTCCGCACCGAACGGCGGCAGCGAGCCGAAGAACAGGCCGCCAAGACTACCATCAAGATGGTTCCTCCCCTGGTGCTGTTTGTTCTGCCGTCGATCATTTTTGTGACCATTGGCCCGGCCCTGATTCAACTCATCCGGCAATTGGGGCCGATGTCAAAGTAACACCGACGAATCTGGGAGCACTGGCATTCATGGCAGTTTTCTCCGCGCGGGGAAAGGCCTTCAACCAGACACGCCAGGTTTACCTGGCCACCGCCCTGGCCTTTGCGGACACGCACTGGAGTCGCTTGCGAGGCCTGCTCGGCGCTTCGCCGGGTGACTTCGGTAACGGATGCGGCCTCTGGATTGTGCCCTGCCACGGAGTTCATACTTTAGCTATGCGCTTCCCGATTGATGTGGTTTATCTGGACCGATTTCAAACCGTGGTCTACATTGAACGGGATCTGCAGCCCTGGAGGTTAGCTCCAGTGCGGCTGCAAGCCGCCTCGGTGTTGGAACTGCCGTGTCACACTGTGGCCGATACCGGAACCGCATTGGGCGATAAAATCGAAATTGCCGTTGCGAAGGAGAATCACTAGAGAAGGTGCCGGATTTCGTATAAAGTAGACCTACAAGGTTCGTATCTAGGCATGACGTTCAGCCATGCCTTCCCCGATAGAACCGCGGCGTAAACCACTACTGCCAGTAGTGGAAATAACGAAAACCAGCTGACGCATGATAGAAACCCTCGAACTCGAAGAGCCGGTCCAGCTTCACGATGCGCCCAAGCTCCTGATCGAGTGGTCCTCGCGCTGGGAGGAGTTCGTCACCTCGATCCGCCCCGCGCTGGCACGCTCGAGCGCGCGACTGGCGGGCGAAGCGCCGTATGGAATGCGTCCCTACCGCGGCATGTTGACGTCGTGGGTGATCGAAGCCTTCGTGATCTTTGTGGTTATCGTTCTGCCCATGAAGATCGCTCAGCTTCGTCCCTACGAGGCGCCCAAGCTCACCAGTCACGATGTCATCTACTATTCCGGCGATGAATTACCTCGCACCGAGGATCTTGGAGGAGCACAAACCGGTAGCAAAGGCCGCGCTGGAGGCAGCGAAGCCCATCACCGCACTCAGACCATCAAGATAGCCCGCGGCGGATCTCTGCGGGAGACGGTGGTGGATGCTCCCAACTTGAAGCTGCCGGCCTCGAAGGAGGCCGTGGCCAACCTGCTGGCGATCAAACCAAACCCTGGGCCTCCGCCCCTGGAAGGCATGCGCTCTTCGCGGCGCGCACCCGGTCTGACGGCCAATATAGTGGCGCCCGCGCCGAATGTGATTCGCGACTACACGCGCGGAGGACAGACATTCGAAGCGGTGGTCCCGCCAGCTCCCAACCTCTCTCGTGATCATCCACTGACTACGCCTGCATTGAACGCCGCGGTGATTCCGCCGGCGCCCAGTGTGTCTCGCGAGCACACCCTGGTCGCGCCGGCGCTCGGCGCTCCCATGGTGGCACCGGCGCCCAGTGTTTCTCGCGATAAAGCCCGTGTGGCTCCGGCGCTCGCCGGCAGCGTTATCCCCCCGGCACCGGGCGTGCCTAGCCGCGACATTTCGCGCTCGGCGGTGCAGATGACGAATCCCGCAGTGGTGCCTCCGCCTGTGTCCTCGCCGGAGCGGCAAGCGTCACGCAATGCAGGGCTGACGATGCCGGCCCCTTCGGTCATCGCTCCGCCCCCTGCTTCCGAAATTTCGTCCGACTTACACCGTCTGGCCAGCGGAAGCGTTCCCGACCCGGCCAAGTTGGTGGTACCGCCGCCGCCAACGCCAGCAGGAAATGCCAGTTTCATGAGCAGCATCCTGGGAAAAATTTTTGGCACTACGGATGTCGTAGCCCCGCCGCCAACGGTGACGGGAGGCGCTACACCCGGAGGAACCGGAACTTCGTTAAGTGCGAACGTAGTCCCGCCTCCCCCTGGGATTGCTGGGGGCAACACTTTAGGAAACCCAAATGGCGTCAGGCGCGGGACAGAAATCGCCACGAATGTCGTTCCGCCTCCGCCGTCGGCAGTTGGTTCCGGCTCTAGCAGGAGCCGCCCCGCTACAGGATCCGCAAGGGGCTCACTTACATCAACGAATGTCGTCCCGCCTCCTCCCGCAGTCACCGGCACGGGCCGCGGCGGTAACGGTTCTGGTCGTGACGCCTTGAGTGCTCAAAACGTCGTTCCGCCCCCTCCCGCCGTCTCCGGCACCGGACGCGGCGGTAGTGATTCTGGTCGTGACGGCGCTCCCGGTGGAACGTTACTTGCCGAGAACGTGATTCCCCCTCCTCCGTCCGTTGGCGGGGGCACGGCGCGTTCCGGATTCGGCAGCGGAACAAAGGGATCAGGCTTCGGCGAACCATTGTCCGCTGGCTCCGTTTTGGCCCCGCCCAGCAGCGGCGGCAGCGGCGGTTCGTCCGCACTGGTAGTCTCCAATCAGCCGGGATCGAAGGTCGGAGTACCCAGTAGCGGGGGAGCGGGCTCACTGGCGCTCTCCCCCACCGGAGCAGACAAACCCGGCCTGGGCGGCAACGGCGGCGGCTCCAGCATCGGTCACGGCAATGGCTCCGGCAGTGGCATGACTGGGGAAGGTTCGGGCGCGGGCAAATCCGGCGCGGGACGCGGCTCGGACGCCAACGCGCGCGGCGGAATTTCTCCCACTGCGGGCCCCGGCGGCGCGGGCAACGCCACCAGCGGCACGCCGGCCGTCCCCGGAGTCTCCATCACGGGCGGCAGCACGATCGTTACTCTGCCCAGCTTCGGCTCCGACGGAGGCAGCAGCGCTCCGAATCCCGCAAGCCGCTCCTCGGTGAAAGAGCAGCAGGGCCCGGCCATCACCATCGTCGCCACTTCACGTTCCGGCGGAGCCTTCAATTTCTATGGCAAGCTTCCCGGCGACAACTACACCATCTATGTGCCCACTGCGGCCGGCACCATGGTGATGCAATTCGCCGATCCGGCATCCGCCTCGCAACATTTCAGCGGAACTTTGACCGGCCCGCAGGCCCTGCGCGCCGATCTCCCGGCCGGATTGGCGCACGCTCGGGTCGTGATTGCATGCGTTCTGGACACCTCGGGCAATCTGAAGGATCTACAGGTGCTCGAACCCGGCCCGGCGGAGGTGACCGCGAAGATTCTCGCCGCCCTGCCCAGTTGGAAATTCCGCCCCGCGACGCGCGGAAACCAGCCGGTTGAAGTGAACGCCATCCTCGGCTTCGGCATCGACACGAACGACCGGTTTTGAACATGTCTCTCGGCCGAATTCCTCTGCCGCAGTCACTTTGCTACATCGGCATCTCCGGCATTCAAGCTCTCGCTTGATAGGCCGATGAATCCCCAGTGAGCATCTATTCGCTTCAAAGGGGAACCAACCTATGGATTTCGATCAGGCAGTTGCCGCCCATAGTGCATGGAAAACGAAGCTGCGGGACTATCTTTCCAAGCGCGATGGCAGTCTGAAGCCGGCTGAGGTCTCGCCCGACAACAAGTGTCCTCTAGGCCAGTGGATTTACGGTGAGGGATCGCAGTACTCCAGGCTACCCGGATTCCCGGCGCTCAAGAGCGAGCACGCTCGCTTTCACAAGGCGGCCGCCGATGTGGTGCAAAAGGTGGACTCTGGCCAATCAATAAGCGAAGAGGCGGCCCTGGGTTCAAAAAGTGACTTCGCGGCGACGTCCAGTGCAGTGGTCATGGCAATCATCGCCATGAAAAAACAGGTGCAGGCGAAGTAGCTGCCCCGATCTTCACCTGTGTAGAAGGCCGCTCGGTATAACCCAGCGGCCTATCCTCTGTCAATGTGCACAGTTATGCATCCCGGGAGAGACTGTGGCTTCTGGCTCCGGCGTGCGGAGTCGATGTCCTCTCCGCCATGCTTAGGGACTTCGTACAAACACTACCGCGACCTCGTCCCGGTAGACTTCAGTCCACGCCGGTTGCAGGGCGAGAATGTTGTTCACGGCGGATCCCTTCGGCGCCATTACGCATGGAATGTCGTGCTCTCGCAGAACTTCGTCCCATCCCGGTTCGACGAGCATCAGCTTCAAGTAAGACTTTAAGAACTGCTCCCCGTACAAATCGTGCCTGTCATCCACTGCCACCAGTCCCTTTGGATAGACCCGATAGATCAAGTACCCGCCCCAATAGTCGGGGCCGATCACAACCTTCGGCAAATTGGATTTCTCAAGATAATCAACCGCCGCGACCGGAAACCGCCGGGAGTCGAAGTGCGCATCCATGGTCAGGCGCGATCCTAAATGCCCACTTTGAGCCGCGGCCCACCCGGTCACGATCAGTGCTGCCACCGCCCACAAATGCCCATACAAG
>VBIW01000041.1 GCA_005880915.1 Chloroflexota bacterium
TCGACCATCGAGGTCGAAAGCGCACTGGTCAGCCACCCGGCGGTGGCGGAGGCGGCGGTGGCGGGCCGCAACGATGCGCAGACGGGCCAGGCAATCGTGGCTTTCGTGACCTTGAAAGGCGGCAAGGAAGGCTCGCCCCAGATGCTGAAGGAGCTGCGCGACCACGTCGGCAAGGTGATCGGCAAGTTCGCCGCGCCGGCCAACATCGTCTTCACTCCAGAGCTGCCGAAGACGCGCTCCGGCAAGATCATGCGCCGGCTGCTGCGGGACGTCTCGGAAAACCGCCCGCTGGGCGACACCACCACGCTCGCCGACCCCGCCGTCGTGGCCGAGCTGGCCCGCCGCGGCCGCGACGAAGCGTCGAAAGAGGAGTCGTAAAGAGCAGACTTCGGCCGTGACGCTCGAACCGGCCGTCGAAGCTCCTGCCCCCAAGCAGGAAGCTAGAGCCAGACCGTCGGCGGCACGTCCGGGGCGAGTCGCGTGGCGCCGGCGGCGTGGCCGGCCATTGCTCAACCTCGCCTCGGCGCTCATCGTCACCGCGGCCGTCCTGTATGCAGCCTTCCTACCCGCCGGCCCGCTGCCCGCTCTCGGCCCTGCCTTCAACCCCACCACCGGCGCGTGGACGATGGCGGCCGACGCGCAGGTGACCGACCGCATGCTGCGCCTCGCGGGCCTCCAGCAGCCGGTCCGAGTGGTGCTCGAGTCGAACGGCACCGCACACGTTGCGGCGCAGACCGACCATGACCTGTTCCTGGCCACCGGCTACGTCCACGCGCGCTTCCGGCTCTTCCAGATGGACCTCATGCGGCGCCAGGGCGAAGGCCGCCTTGCCGAGGTGTTCGGCAAGAAGGCAGTCGACACGGACCGATTCGAGCTACAGCTCGGCCTTTTGAGGACGGCGCAGCTCGAGTGGAGCCAGCAACCGGCCGGCGATCCATCGCGCGAGGCGCTGGTCGCATACGCGCAGGGAGTGAACGACCGCATCGCCGAGGCGGAGTCCACCCACCAGCTCGACGCGATGTTCACGCTCGTCGGCTATCAGCCGAAGCAGTGGACGCCGATCGACACACTCGTCATCAAAGGCGACATGACGCAGACGCTCAGCTTCGACGACACGCCGATCGTCGTCGCGCTGATCAACGGGTCACTCGGTGCAGACCTCGCCTCGGCATGGTTCCCTGTTCTGCCCCCTAACCACCAGTCGCCTTACGACCCGGGTCCATATCCCAAAGCGGCCACGGCGCCGATCGAGACGATGCGCGCCATCACCGACGCAGAGGCGCAGTCGGCTGAAGCCTTTTATCAAAGTCTGGAATCGCTGCCCAGTGGGTTGCTGAAAACGGAAGGCGCCAGCAACAACTGGGCCGTCGCACCTTCGAAGAGCGTGAGCGGTGGCGCGCTGCTTGCCGGAGACCCGCACCTTGACCTGACTTTGCCGTCGATCTGGTTTCAGCTGACCCAGGACTCGCCCGACTTCCACGTCGCCGGGGTCAGTATTCCGGGCACGCCAGGCGTGCTCATCGGGCATAACCAGCACATCGCGTGGAGCCTGACCGACGCGATGAACCAGCAGACTTTCTTCTATCTCGAGAAGCAGGACGCCGCGCACCCCAACCAGTACTTCTGGAACGGCGCGTGGCAGGCCTATAAGAAGGTCGAGTACGACATCCCCGTCGCGGGCGGAGCGACCCAGCACATGACGGTCAAGCTGAGCGTGCACGGGCCGGTGATCGCCGATCGAGGCTTGACCACCTCGGTGTGGTGGGGCGGCAACCTGCCGTCGCAGGACCTGGGGGTGCTGTTGCGCGTCAGCCAGGCGACCGATTGGAAGGAATTCCGCGACGCGCTGCGCGATTGGCACTCGCCGACGCACAACTTCGTCTACTCCGACGATCGCGGCAACATCGGGCTCATCTCGGCCGGCTACTTTCCGCAGATCGCGAAGGGCCAGCCCTCGCTGCCGATGCAGGGCACCGGTGAGTCCGACGTGACGGGCACGATCCCTTTCGACGCCATCCCGCAGTCCTACGACCCGCCGAGCGGCTTCCTGTGGTCAGCCAATCAGTGGCAGGTCACGCCCGACTACCCCTACTACCTCGGCACGGCCAACTTCTACGACCCCGGCTATCGCGCCAACGAGATCCATCGCGTGCTCAGCGCGCCAGGCAAGCTCAGCGCCGCCGACATGATGGCGCTGCAAACAGACACGCGCGACTTCCTGGCCTCGGAGATCGTGCCGGTGCTGCTCCTTGCCCTGTCCACCGAACAGCTGAGCCCCACCGAGTCGGCAGCGCGCGACCTGCTCGCCGGCTGGGACTACCGCATGGAAACGAACTCTGCCGCGGCGTCGGTCTGGTGGACATTCTGGCAGTCATACCTGGCGGAGACCTTCGACCCATGGTGGAAGTCGCGGTCGGTGAAAGTGAAGCGGGCGGACGTCAACGCGATGCTCGGCCAGGACCTCGAGTCCTGGACGCTGACCGACCCGGTCAACCAGGCGTTCAGCGCGCCCGGGGTCGGTTCCCGAAGCGCGGCGGAGGCACAGCGGGCTGCGTTTCACAAAGCGGTATCTACGCTGAAGAAATCCCTCGGCTCCAACGCCCGATCGTGGACCTGGGGCCGGATCCACACCCGCGAGCTGACCAACCTCGCCCTGGTCAGCGACCTGAGCTACGGCCCCCGGGCGGAGCGTGGTGACGGCAACACGCCACTCGCCGCGGGCGGCACCAACTCGACCGCTGGGCCGAGCTGGCGGATGGTCGTCGATTGGGGTGCGGGCTCTTTCCAGGGGATCTACCCGGGCGGACAGAGCGAAAACCCGGCCTCCGCCTGGTACACGAACCTGGTCGATACCTGGTGGGAGGGGCGCCTCGCCCCGATGCTCAGCGCGGACCAGGCGGCGTCCGCCAAGGCCGCGACGCGCTGGAGTCTCGAGCCGTGAGGCTGTACGTTGCGCTGCTCCTCGCCGCCCTGCTCGCGCTGGCGGGCGTGCTGCTGGGCTGGTGGTGGGCGCCCTTTGTCACCGGGCTCGTCTTCAGCGCACAGGAGCGCCGGGCTCGAATCGCGGTGCCGGCCGGAGCCGCCATCGGCCTTTGCTCGTGGCTCATCCCCCTCGCCGTCGCGCACGAGCGTTACGGCCTCGGCGCGACCGCGCAGAGCCTGGCCGCCGTCATGGGCTTCGGCCACCAGGGCGCCATCCCGGTGGTGCTCACGCTGCTGGTGGGAACCCTGCTTGGCCTGGCGGGTGCCTGGCTGGCATCCGCGGTGCGCGGCGTGGTGCCCGCGACTCGTTGACGGTTTCCTGACAGGGTGATAGCTTTCGAGCCCAACTGAACAACCCGTTTCAGACTTTGGGGAGGGAAGCCTTGGAGGACCAGACACAACAGGCTGACGCCAGCGACCTGGCGAAGTTCGGGTACAAGCAGGAGCTCCGGCGGGCCCTTGGCGTCTACTCGAGCTTTGCCGTTGCCTTTTCGTACATCTCTCCGTCGACAGGAATCTTCACCCTGTTCATCCTGGGCATCTCGCTCGCCGGCGGTTTCTTCTTCTGGAGCTGGCCCATCGTGGTCATCGGCCAGCTGATCATCGCGCTGAACTTCGCGGAGGTCAGCTCCCACTTCCCGGTCGCGGGGTCTGTGTACCAGTGGACCAAATACCTGTCGAACCGCACGTATTCATGGTTCACGGGTTGGATCTACCTGTTCGCGGGCATCCTGACCGTTGCTGCGGTGGTGTGGACCATCCCACAGGTGCTGATCCCGCTGCTGAACAACCTCGGCATCAACATCCCGAACACACCCGACGCAGAACGCAACGTTGCGTTTCTCATTCTGTTGAGCACGACCCTCCTAAGCATCTTTGGCGTCCGGCTCGTCGCGATCGTGAACAACACCGGCGTGGTGTTCGAGATCCTGGGCATGGTCGTGTTCGCGTTGATCCTCATCCTCTTCTATCACCGCCAGTCGGTCTCGGTATTCGCGGATACCAGCTATCTCGGCTCGGGTTTCGGCACCCAGGCTGGAACGTTCCTGGCCGCCATGTTCATGTCGCTGTTCGTGATCTACGGTTTCGACACCGCGAGCACGCTCGCGGAAGAGACGAAGAATCCTCGACGTGAAGCTCCTCGAGCGGTCATCGCTTCCGTCATCGGGGCGGCGATCATCGGAACGATCTTCCTTTTCGCCGTGATCATCGCGATTCCAGGCGACATGAGCAAGTTCGTCACCGACACCGGCGCCGGCAAGTATCCCTTTCCTCTGGTGACCATCATCCAGTCCAACTTCCCCGGCTGGGCGGCCAACCTTTATCTGTTCGTCGTTTTCGCGGCGATCTATGTTTGCTGCCTGGCGATCCAGACCTCGACGATCCGCCTCGCATTCGGCATGGCGCGTGATGGCAAGCTTCCCTTGGGCCGTTACTTCAACAAGGTGCACCCCACGCTGCACACGCCGATCGGAACGTGCATCGTGATCGGAGTTCTTGCGGGTCTGCCGATGCTCTACTACGCGGGAGCCGCGACCATCGCGATTGGGGCGACCGGCATGATCTACCTGTCGTACATACTCGGCAACGTCGCGATCCTCCTCGCACGTCTAAAGGGCTGGCCAAGGGAAAAGACACCATTCGCGCTTGGCCAGTGGGGCGTGATCGTCAACATCCTCGGCCTGGCCTGGGGCATCGCCATGGAGATCAACTTCCTGTGGCCGCGCAACGCGGCGGTCGGCGGCCAGAACCCGCCCCTGAGTGCGCTGCCCAACGTGACGATCAGTGGTTTCCTCGGCAACATCCCGATCTACGAATTCACCCTTGGCGTGATCCTTCTCGTCGGCCTCGTCTACTGGGCGTTCGCCCAGCGCAAAGCTCCGGACACTTCGACGATGGCACCTGCACAAGCGCCCGCCTAGCGACCGTTTGAAGAGTCACGGCACCTCCCCATTCGTGGGGAGGTGGCCTGAAAGGCCGGAGCGGCTGTGAGAACACACGCCCAAGCGGTGGTGATCGGCGGAGGCGTCGGCGGCGCGTCCATCCTCTACTGGCTCACGCGCCTGGGCTGGACCGACTGCGTCCTGGTGGAGCGAGCCCGCGTCACGAGCGGCTCAACCTTCCACTCCGCGGGCCTGGTCGGCCAGCTGCGCGGCTCGCTGAGCCTGACCCAGATGATGATGAACTCGGTCGACCTGTATCGAAATCTCAAATCCGAGGTTGGTCTCGAGACCGGGTGGCACGAGGTCGGCTCGCTCCGCCTGGGCTCGAGCCAGGAACGCATGGAAGAGCTGACACGCCAGGCGGCGTGGGCCAAGACGTTCGGCCTGCCCCTCGAGCTGGTGTCAGCGGAAGACGCGCAGCGCATGTTTCCGCCGATGACCACGGAAGGCGTGCTCGGCGCCGCGTACCTGCCGACCGACGGTTACATCGACCCCAGCCAGCTGACATTCGCGCTCATCTACGGCGCACGCCGCCTAGGCGCGGAGATCAACGAAGACACGCGCGTGACAGGCATCGAGGTGACCGACGGTCGCGTACGTCGCGTGGTCACCGACCGAGGCGACATCGCCACCGAGCTGGTGATCGATGCGGGCGGCATGTTCGCGCCGGAGATCGGCCGCATGGCCGGGGTCAACGTGCCGCTGGTCCCGTTCGCCCACGAGTACCTGATCACAAGGCCGTCCGGCCTTCCGCTCGACATGCCGACGATGCGCGACCCTTCGCTGCTCGTCTACTACCGTCCGGAATCTGGCGGTTTGATCATGGGCGGCTACGAGCGCGAGCCCGCGCCGTGGGGTCTCGAGGGCATCCCCGCTGACTTCAACGGCCGCCTGCTCGAGCCGGACTGGGACCGCTTCGAGCCGCTGATGACCAACGCCATCGTGCGAACGCCTTCCTTGAAAGACGCGGAGGTCGTGCGCCTGGTCAACGGCCCGGAGGCCTTCACCCCGGACGGGGAGTTCATCCTCGGGCCGAGCGAGGTCCGCGGGTTCTGGGTGGCCGCCGGCTTCTGCGCCCACGGACTCGCCGGCGCGGGCGGCATGGGGCGCCTGGTCGCCGAGTGGATCATCGACGGCCGGCCGGGCCTCGACGCCTGGGAGATGGATTCACGCCGCTTCGGCCGCCACTACACGAGCCGCGAGTACACGCTGGCGAGAACGCGCGAGGTCTATTCGACCTATTACGACGTCAAGTACCCCGGGCACGAGCGAAGCGCCGGGCGTCCCCTCCGCCTCTCGCCCATCTATTCCCGGCTGGCCGAGCTGGGTGCGGCATTCGGCGAGAAGTCCGGCTGGGAGCGCGTCAACTGGTTCGAGCCGAACGGGACACGAGCCGACCAGTCACTGCGCCCGCATGGCTGGGCCGGCCGTCTGTGGTCGCCCGCCATCGGAGTCGAGCACGCTGCCTGCCGCGACACGGCCGCCGTCTTCGACTTCACATCGTTCGCGAAGATCGAAGTGAGAGGCCGCGGCGCCGCGGAGTTTCTCGAGCGCCTCGCCGACAACCGCGTCGCACGAGCCGTCGGCGGCCTCACCTACACCCAGATGCTGAACGAGGGCGGCGGCATCGAGTGCGACTTCACGATCACACGCCTGGGCGAGCGGCGCTTTCGCGTGATCACAGGAACGGCGTTCGGCATGCACGATCTGTCGTGGATTCGCGACCACGCGCCCGCAGACGGCTCAGTCGAGGTCGAAGACGTGACCTCCGCTTACGCGTGCGTCGGTTTGTGGGGACCGGCGGCGCGCGCGATCCTGCAGCGCCTGACTCCGGCCGACACCAGCAACCAGGCTTTCCCATTCATGACGGCGCGCGAGATCGCGGTCGGGTCGATCCCGTGCCTCGCCCTGCGCGTGACGTATGTCGGCGAGCTGGGCTGGGAGCTGTACTGTCCGAGCGAGTTTGGGTTGCGGCTCTGGGACACGGTCTGGGAAGCCGGAGGCGAGCACGGGCTCGTGGCAGGCGGGTATAAAGCGGTCGACTCGCTGCGGCTCGAGAAGGGCTACCGCGTCTGGGGCGCCGACATCGGGCCGGACGTGAATCCGTACCAGGCGGGCCTGGGCTTCAGCGTCAAGCTCGACAAGGGCGACTTCATCGGCCGCGAGGCACTGCTGAAGCAGCGCGACTCGCCCGCGGAGACAAAGCTCGCCTGCCTCGTGCTCGATGATCCGCGCTCGATCGCGCTCGGCTCGGAGCCGGTCCGGATCGACGGAGAGGTCGCGGGCCGCGTGACCAGCGGAGGCTACG
Source organism: Chloroflexota bacterium (assembly GCA_005880915.1). Lineage (GTDB taxonomy): Bacteria > Chloroflexota > Dormibacteria > Dormibacterales > Dormibacteraceae > 40CM-4-65-16. Next base: position 7,234 of record VBIW01000041.1, read on the forward strand.
GCTACACGGTCGCCCAGTCGATCGCATACGCCTACATCCCGGTCGCATGCCCGGTCGGCACCGCCGTCGAAGTTGACATCTTCGGCAGTTGGATCGCCGGCCGTGTGGCGAAAGAACCGCTCTACGACCCGACCGGCTCTCGAGTCAGAAGCTGACCGAGCTATCGCATTCCGCTCCGTTGTATCCAACGGTGTGCTTCAGTGCGCCGGGATTACGCCTCGCTGGATCCAACGGTGCGGAAGTAACGCTCGAACGACGAGTCGGCGGCTGTCGCCTCCAGGCGGGCGAAGTGCTTCGCCGCGTACTCGACGAAGCCGAATTCCAGCTCCGAGATTCCGCTCTGCAAAATGCCCCACATCGCCTCCCTGAAATCGGACATGAACCGCATCAACCGCAGAGTCGCGAGGTCCCGTTCACGGACCTCATCGAAATAGGCGTGCAGCAGCTGACTATCGTCGTCGACTCCGAACTCGTGGTTGACAGAAAAGTTCGCCAGGTCGAAGAACCGGTCCCCCATGCCCGCGTACTCCCAGTCGACGATGCGAATCTGGCCGTCATCGAGGAAGTTCGCGTTTAGGAGGTCGTTGTGGCACGGCACACCTGGGTTCACGCCCCGCGCGGTGCGGATCCTCTCCGCGATCGCGCGTGCCCGGCGGAATTCGCTCGGCATCTCGACCCCGTGCGCTTCGGCAGTTGCGCGATAGGCATCAACCACCGCCCATGCATTGAAACGTCCCGGTATCGGGGGTCCGTCGTGGAAGGCCCGCATAGCGAATGCAACTCTCGTCAGCATTGATGGGCTGCGCATCTCAGCCGGCGTGATTGGCCGGCCTTCGATGAACCGCGCAACCAGCCAGCCTTCCTCGGGCACGAACGCCACCACCTCCGGACCGATGCCGACCTCGAAGGCGCGCCTCCCTGCCTCGTACTCGACTTCGCGGTCGATGCCGAGCAGCTCGGTCTTGGCGCTGCCCATCCGGAGCACAAAAACGCCGTCTCCAACGTCGACCTTGAAGTTGTGATTGGTGATCCCGCCGCCCAGCTCCGTGATCCTGGCCGGCCGGTCAGGCCAGAGGCGATCCACTGCTGCGCGAGCCGCGTCCACGGGCCCGGATCGTATCTGCTTGAATGGCCGCGTGGGCCCCACCCCTGCCCCCTCTCCATGAATGGGGAGGGCTTTTGAGTAGCGAATGACAGTTCACCATTCCTCTACTGAGGCCGAGCTGGCGGAGCTTCGCTCCCGGTACGTGCCGCGCGGCATCACGAGTGCGCACCCGGTCACCGTCGACCGCGCCAAGGGTTCCGAGCTCTGGGACGTGAGCGGCAAGCGCTACGTCGACTTCGCGGGTGGGATCGGCGTGATGAACGTCGGCCATGCCCATCCGCGGGTGATGAAGGCCGTGCAGGAGCAGCTGGAGCGCGCAACCCACACCTCTTTCCAGGTAGTCCACTACGAGTCCTACCTCAGGCTCGCCGAGCGCCTATGCGAGGTCGCCCCGATCGACGGCGCAAAAAAGGCGATCTTCTTCTCCACCGGCGCGGAGGCGATCGAGAACGCTGTCAAGATCGCGCGCGCCGCAACCCGTCGGCCCGCGGTGATCAGCTTCAGGGGCGGTTTCCACGGCCGGACCCTGCTCGCCCTCAGCCTGACCGGCAGCGTCCAGCCCTACAAGCAGGACTTCGGCCCTTACGCGGCCGAGATCTACCAGACTCCATTTCCCTACGCCTACCGCGGTTGGACCACCGAAACCGCACTCGCCGACCTGAACAACCTCCTCGAGTCGGCGGTGAGCCCAGATCGCGTCGCCGCGATCGTCATCGAGCCCGTCCTGGGCGAGGGCGGATTCGTGCCCGCACCGCTCGACTTCCTGCGCAAGCTGCGTGAGCTGACGGAGCGCCACGGCATCCTGCTCATCGCGGACGAGATCCAGACCGGGTTCGGTCGCACTGGCAAGTTCTTCGCCATCGAGCACTCAGGTGTGCAGCCCGACCTCATCACGGTGGCGAAGAGCCTCGCCGCGGGCTTCCCACTTTCCGGCGTCGTCGGCCGCGCGCAGGTGATGGACGCGCCTGGCCCCGGGGGGCTCGGCGGCACCTACGGCGGCAACCCTGTCGCATGCGCTGCAGGACTCGCGGTGATGGACATCATGCGCGACGAGAAGCTGTCTGAGCGCGCGGCGCGAATTGGCTCGGTCGTCGAGGAGCGCATGCAGAGCTGGGCCGCCGAGCACAGCCTCATAGGCGACGTTCGCGTGATGGGCGCGATGGCCGGCATGGAGCTCGTCCGCGATCGCAAGACGAAGGAGCCGGCCGACAAAGAGACGGCGAAGGTCCTGGCCGTCGGGCGTGAAAAGGGTTTGATCATCCTGCGCGCCGGTACGCATCACAACGTCGTTCGCACATTGATGCCGCTCACCATTCCCGATGAGCAGCTGGAAGAAGGGCTCGACATACTCGGCGCGGCACTCGGAGAAGTCGCCGGGTAGCGAGGGAGGCAAGACCAATGAGCACGACGCTGCGACGTCATGACATGTTCATCGGCGGCGAGTGGACGCCGAGCACTGGCGACGGCGTCCAGGAGATCATCAATCCGGCGACCGGCAAGGTCATCGCGCACGTGCCGAAGGGGACAGAAAAAGACGTCGACCGGGCGGTGACCGCAGCCCGCAAGGCGTTCGATGATGTCTGGTCGGACAGCACGCCACGGGACCGCAGCGAGCGTCTGCTGAAGCTCGCCGCGGCGATCGAGGCCAGCGGCGAGGAGCTGGCGCGGATCGAGTCGGAGAACGTCGGCAAGCCCCTGGCGCCCACAAAGTCCGAGGAGATCCCGCCGATCGTCGATTGCTTCCGCTTCTTCGCGGGTGCCGCGAGGCTCCTCGAAGGCAGGGCCACCGGCGAGTACATGCAAGGCTTCACGAGCATGCTGCGGCGCGAGCCGATCGGCGTCGTCGGCTCGATCGCGCCCTGGAACTACCCGCTGATGATGGCCGCCTGGAAGGTCGCCCCCGCGCTCGCCGCGGGCAACAGCGTTGTGCTCAAGCCGTCCGAGTGGACGCCCCTCACCGCATTCAAGCTCGCCGAGCTGGCGGCGGACATCTTTCCGCCAGGCGTATTCAACGTCATCACCGGCGACGGCGAGCCGGTCGGCGCCGGGATCGTCCGCCACCCTGGCGTGTCGATGGTCTCGCTCACCGGCGATGTGGCCACGGGCAAGGAGGTCGCTCGCGCGGCCGCGTCGACCCTGAAGCGTGTTCACCTCGAGCTCGGTGGCAAGGCGCCTGTCGTCGTCTTCGACGACGCGGATCTGGAGAAGGTCGTGGAGTGGATCAAGATCGGCGGCTACTTCAACGCGGGCCAGGACTGCACGGCGGCGACTCGCGTCATCGCCGGGCCGAAGATCCACGAGAAGCTGCTCGGCGACCTCGTTCCTGCCGTGAGCTCGCTGAAGGTGGGAGACCCGATGTTGGAAGACACCGAGATGGGACCGCTCGTTTCTGAAGAGCAGCTCACGCGAGTGTCGGGTTTCGTCGAGCGCGCGCGCAAGTCCGGCGCCGACGTCCTGACCGGCGGCGCCCGGATCAAGAAGCCTGGCTCCTGGTACGAGCCGACCGTCGTCGTGCCGGCCGGACCCGACGCCGAGATCGTGACCAGAGAGGTGTTCGGCCCGGTGGTCACCGTGCAGCGGTTCACCGATGAGGAGCAGGCGCTCGCGTGGGCGAACGGCGTCGACTACGGGCTCGCTGCGTCCGTGTGGACGCGGGACGTCGGCCGCGCCCTGCGCATGGCGCGCAAGCTGCAGTTCGGCACGGTCTGGATCAATACGCACATCCCGCTCGTCAACGAGATGCCTCACGGCGGCTACAAGCAGAGCGGCTACGGCAAGGACATGTCGATCTACTCGCTCGAGGAATACACGCAGATCAAGCATGTGATGGCGTCGCTTGACTGAGGCGGAGCCGAAGAAAGCCGCACTGAAGCTCCAAGGCGTACGCAAGAACTACGGCCAGGTCGTCGCGGTCGCGGGTATCGATCTCGTCGTGTACGAGGGCGAGTTCTTCACCCTGCTCGGTCCCTCCGGTTCCGGGAAGACGACGCTGCTGCGCCTCATCGCCGGATTCGAGCGCCCAGACGCCGGCCGGATCGAGCTTGGTGGCCGCGACATCACATCGGTGCCTCCGCACCTGCGCGACACGAACACCGTGTTCCAGGACTACGCCCTCTTCCCCCACATGTCGGTGGCAGAGAACATCGGATACGGCCTGAAAGTGAAGGGGGTTCCGAGGTCGGCCAGGGAGAAGCGGGTGGAAAGAGCCCTCGCCATGGTGCGTCTGACCGGCCTCGGCAACCGGCGGCCTAACCAGCTGTCCGGCGGCCAGCGCCAGCGGGTCGCACTCGCCCGCGCGGTGATCAACGAGCCGGAGGTGCTGCTGCTGGACGAGCCGCTCGGCGCGCTTGACTTGAAGCTCCGCCAGGAGATGCAGATCGAGCTCAAACAGATCCAGCAGGAGGTCGGCATCACTTTCGTCTACGTCACCCACGACCAGGAGGAGGCGTTGACCATGAGCGACCGGATGGCGGTGATGGCCAACGGCCAGATCGAGCAGGTCGGCTCCCCCGTCGAGGTCTACGAGCGGCCGGCGACTGAGTTCGTGGCGGGATTCATCGGGATCTCGAACGTGCTGCTCCGCGATGGCGTGCGCTTCGTCGTGCGCCCGGAGAAGATCCGCATGCTGGCCGAAGGCGAAGAGCCCGCGGCTGGCATGACCGTGGAGCCGGGCCAGGTCGAGGACGTCGTCTACGTCGGCATGACGACCCGCTACATGGTTCGCCTCGATCGTGGAGAACAGCTGGTGGCTGTGCGTCAGAATATGGACGCCGTGGGCGACGCCCACAAGTTCCAGGGCCGGCCAGTGCGGCTGGCATGGACGGCAGATCACACATTCGTTCTCGACAAGGGGAGGTAGGAAGTTCATGAGGTTCGGAGCAGTGGCTGTGGTTGCCATGCTGTTGGTCGCCGCGTGCGGGTCGAACAACAACACCAACACGGGCAACACGCTTCAACAACCGCCGACCGCCGGCATGAAACCGCTCGACAAGGTCGGCGCCGGCGAAGGCCAGCTCAACCTGATCGCGTGGGAAGGGTACGTCGACGACTCGTGGGTCAAGGCGTTCACGCAGCAGACCAAATGCGTCGTCAACGCCAAGTACGCCGGCTCGTCCGACGAGATGACGAGCCTGATGAAGGACGGCGGCGCCGGCCAGTACGACATGGTCTCGGCATCGGGTGATGCCGACCTTCGCCTGATCTACGGCGGCGACGTCAAGCCGATGAACGAGAAGCTGATCCCTGACTGGACTAACTTCCAGACCTATTTCAAGAACCCGCCTTACAACACCATCAACGGCATTCATTACGGCATCTCCCTGCAGTGGGGCCCGAACGTGCTCCTCTACAACACGAGCAAGTTCAAGATCGCCCCAACCAGCTGGAGCGCCGTCTACGACTCTTCAAACAAGAGCATCGTGACCGCTTACGACTACCCGATCACGATCGCCGACGCTGCCCTCTACCTCAGCAAGTCGCAGCCGAGCCTCGGGATCAAAGACCCATACGAGCTGACAAAGCCGCAGTTCGACGCGACTGTGTCACTGCTGACGACACAGAGACAGCTCATCAAGAAGTACTGGGGACTGGCTTCTGACGAGATCTCGATGTTCCAGAACGGCGATGCGTACATCGGCGCCGCCTGGCCTTACCAGACGATCCAGCTCAAGCTGGCCGGCGCGCCCGTCGCAGACACAATCCCGAGCGAAGGCGCCACCGGATGGGGCGACACCTGGATGCTCGCGACCAAAGCGCCGCACCCCAACTGCGCATACCTCTGGACCGCATACGTCAGCACCGCGCAGGTGCAGGCCGCGCAGGCGTTGTTCTTCGGCGAGACACCGGTCAACACCAAGGCGTGCGCCGAGATGGACGCGCAGTCACCAGGCTCCTGCGCCCAGTACCACGCCGACGCACCCGGGTCTTACTTCGACACCATCCACTTCTGGAAGACGCCAGTCACTACGTGCGCCGACGGAAGCCAGAAGTGCATCCCTTACGAGCAGTGGGTCTCCGCGTGGACCACGATCAAAGGGTGAGCGCTCAATAGCCGTTTCAACGACCGGCCGGCCCCGCTCCAAGAAAAGCGGACCGGCCGGTCTCCAGGCGTTCTTCTGGCGCCTGCCGTGGCTGCGTTCGCTGCTGCTCCTGACCCCGCCCCTCGCGTGGTTCGTCGTGGTGTATTTCGCGTCGCTCGTCCTGCTCCTCATCACCGCTTTCTGGACCACCAATCCCTTCACGACTCAGATCGTGCAGGTCTGGAACACCGACAACTTTCAGATCCTCCTCAACGAGCCGACGTACCGCACCATCGCCGCCCGTACAGTGCTCATGGCCGCGCTGGTGACGGTCACCGACGCACTGCTCGCTTTTCCCTTCGCATATTTCATGGCTCGCGTCGCCTCGCGCCGCGTCCAGACGCTGCTGTTCGCCGCCGTGCTCCTTCCCCTGTGGGCCAGCTACCTGGCGCGCGTGTATGCGTGGATTCTGATCTTCAACCACAGCGGCATCCTCAACTGGAGCCTGCAGCTCGTCGGCTTACCGCCGGCGAACATCGGCTACACCAACATCGCGATGTGGATCGTGTTCTCCTACATCTGGCTGCCGTTCATGATCATCCCGACCTACGCGGCTCTGGAGCGAGTCCCAGAGTCGCTGATCGAAGCGGCCGCTGACCTCGGGGCACGCCGCTGGCGGACCGTGCGCGACGTTGTGCTGCCGCTGGCCCTGCCCGGTGTCGCGGCCGGCTCGATCTTCACCTTCTCGCTGACGCTGGGCGACTACATCACCCCGATCCTGGTCGGCGGCGCGGGATCGAGCTTGATTGGAAACGTGGTCTATGACAACGTCGGCATCGCCAACAACATCCCGTTCGCCGCGGCGCTGGCGATGGTCCCCGTGGCGATCATGGCGATCTACCTGCTGATCGCGCGACGCCTCGGTGCATTCGAGGCTCTGTAGCCGGTGGAGGGGATGTGGACCCGATTCGCTTTGCGGCTGTGGGTCGGGTTGATGCTTTTATTCCTCTTCACGCCGATCGTGCTGATCTTCGTCTACGCGTTCAACACGTCGAACATCCAGAGCTGGCCGATCCCTGGTTTCACGCTCAAGTGGTTCAGCGGAACATGGAACGACCCTGACGTACGCCGCGCGCTGACGCTGTCCCTGCAGGTCGGGCTCGGCGCTACCGCGCTGGCCCTTGTGCTTGGCTCATGCGCCGCGTTCGCCATCCATCGCATGACGTGGTTCGGCCGCGAGTTCGTCAGCTTGATGTTCGTGCTGCCGCTGGCGCTCCCTGGAATCGTCACCGGAATCGCACTGAATGCCGCCTTCAGCTTTGGCGGGATCTCGCTCTCGACGTTGACCATCATCGTCGGCCACACGACGTTCTGCATCGTGGTCGTGTACAACAACGTGCTGGCGCGCCTGCGCCGGACGCAGGGCTCGCTGATCGAGGCGGCCATGGACCTTGGCGCAAATGGGTTCCAGGTGCTGCGCGACATCACACTGCCGCTCATTTCGACCGCCGTCGTGGCCGGAGCAATGCTCGCGTTTGCGCTGTCCTTCGACGAGATCATCGTCACGACATTCACAGCCGGGGCGCAGAACACCCTGCCGCTATGGATCTTCGGCGCGATCCGTCTCGGTCAGCGGCTCCCAGAGGTCAACGTCGTCGTGTCGTTCGTGATCCTGGTCACGATCATCCCGGTCATTCTCGCCGCCCGCCTGACCGGCGGTGGCGGGACGGCGAGGGTTCCGGTAGCCCGCTAGCCGACCTGGTATCCAGGAAGCTGGGCAGACAGCATCCACAGGGCGAGGCCGACCGCGATCAGGTTGATCTTGCGGTAGCTCCGTCCGACCGCAGCCACGGCCAGGACCACGATCGCGGCGAACAGGAGGACCAGGTTGATGCTCACCCGTGCCGGTGGCACGTACGTGACCAGGATCGACAGCAGGAACAGCGCCAGCCCGGCCGCCACCAGGTTGGTTTTCCGGTAGGTCCAACCGGTCGCGGCAACGACGAACAAGACCAGAGCCACGATCATCAGGACGGTGCTGGGCGTGAGGTTCATGAACCTCATTCTCCAGCGCCGCCCGCTGAGTATTAGGTGACGAGCAGGGAGAGCATCCAGAGCGCCAGGCCGACCGCGATCAGGTTGACCTTTCGGTAACGCCAGCCGATCGCCGCCGCGACGAATGCGATGAAAACAAGGATCAGGAGCAGCGTGCTGACGGTGATCGATGACAGATGCCCGACCAGGATCGAGAGAGCCCACAGGGCGAGACCGATGGCGATCAGATCCGTCTTCCGATAAGTCCAACCAGTCGCCGCAAGAACGAAAGCGATCAGGGCCAGGATGATGAAGATGTTGAAGCTCAAGCTCATGCCGATTATTGTCCACATCCGATGCTGAATCTGACCGGGTTAGCGCTGACCCCCGGGTCGCAGCGAAGCTGGTGGCTGCGCGAGGCGCTTGCCCAAGAGCAAGGTCGCCCCTGCCCACCCCTGGCCGCGGACGTCAAGGCGGATGTGGTCGTCGTGGGCGGCGGCTTCAGCGGGCTTTGGACGGCCTATTTCCTGACCGAGCGAGATCCGGCCCTGGGCGTGGTTGTGCTCGAGCAGGACATCTGCGGCGGCGGCCCGAGCGGCCGCAACGGCGGCTTCGCCAGCGGCTGGTGGGACGAGCTGCATGGCCTGGTCACCCTCTACGGACCCGAGGCGGCCCTGAGCGCGTGCCGCGCCATCTCGTCGAGCATCGCCGCGATAGGTGACTTCTGCGACGCGCACAGCATCGACGCCTGGTTCAAGCGAAAGGGCTACGTGTACGCGATCACGGCGGCCGCACATGAGCAGATCTGCGAGGACATGGTGGAGTTGGCCCGTGAGGTCGGCGCGTCCGAAGAGCTGCGCGAGCTCAGCGCCGCTGAGGTCAAGGCGCGCTGCACCTCGCCCGCCTTCCGCGGCGGGGCGTACATGCGTGACGGCGCGTCAGTGCAGCCGGCCCGCCTGGTCCGCGGCCTCCGCCGCGTCCTCCTCGAGCGCGGCGTCGTCATCCACGAGAACACGCCGGTCACCCGAGTCGACGGAACGACCGCCTTCACGGCGGGCGGCAGCGTCAAGGCCGCGCACGCGGTGCTGGCCGTCAACGCCTGGGGAATCCGATGGCCGCAGCTGAGCCGGCGGCTCGTCGCATGGAGCAGCTACATCGTGATGACCGCCCCCGCGCCCGAGCAGCTCGAGGAGATCGGGTGGACCGGAGGCGAGCTGATCAGCGATTTCCGCACATCCCTGCGCTATTTCCGGACGACACCGGATGGCAGGATCGCGTTCGGGGGAGGTGGCGGCCGCGCGCGCAGGACCGTGGATGCGATGTTCACGAGCGATACCCGCGCGGTAGACGAGACGGCCGCGGGGTTCCGGCTGATGTTTCCGAGCTTCGCCGAGGTGCCGATCGAAGATGCGTGGGGCGGCCCTATCGACGTCTCTCCGACGCACCTGCCGACGTTCGGCCGGCTCGAAACCGGCAACGTGTACTACGCCGCCGGTTACACCGGCAACGGCGTCGCGCCAACCTACCTCGCCGGTCAGGTCCTCGCCGACCTCATCACAGGCGCCGACACGGACACAGTTCGTCTGCCGATGGTGAACGCCACGCCGCGATCGTTCCCGCCTGAGCCGTTCCGATCGTGGGGTGCCGCCGTGGTCAGGCGGGCGATGATCGCCAAGGAGACCGCCGAAGAGAACGGCCGCACCCCCGGTTTCCTTGTCAGCCAGCTAGCGCGAACGCCGCGCCGGATGGGCTACCTCCTGGGCCCGGACTAGCCACCTGCGGCGGGGATGGGGCAGCGCCGGACTGACTAGAGCCGGGGAGGTGGCTCTTCCCCACGCAGCGGGGAAGTACCGCCGCTTGCGGCGGGGATGGGGCTGCGCCGTACTGACTAGAGCCGGGGAGGTGGCTCTTCCCCACGCAGTGGGGAAGTACCGCCGCTTGCGGCGGGGATGGGGCTGCGCCGGATCGGCTAAAGCCGGACGAGATCCCCTAACAGATGCACGCCCCAGCCCTTAGGCATGAAGCGCTCTGACATCACCGACGCCCGGAACATGAAGGCGTTGAGCGCGAGATAGGTCGGGTCCGGCACCACGCGCATGTCGTAAACCGCGAGTCCGGCCGCCTCCGCGTGCGCACGAATCGCGCCGACGGTGTTCGCCCTGTATTGCACCGGAAACGTGTCCGCCTCAACACGGCCGTAAAACCTCGGCACGAGACGCCGCTGCAGAGCGGGCAGTGCCTTGCCGATGCGGTTGGCCAGCATCAGCGGATTACGCACATTCGGGGTGACGAATACGAAGTGTCCTTTGGGCCGCAGCACGCGGTGGACTTCCCTCAGAGTCGCTGCCGGGTCCTTCAGGTGCTCGAGCACCCACACGCAGACGATGAGATCGAACGATTCGGCGGCGAACGGGAGCTGCTCTCCGAGGCCGCGGATTACCGGCATCCCACCAGAGCGATGCTCGCTCAGCGACGGCGTATCAGGATCGAGCCCGATGGCGAGCCCGACGTCGCGCCAGAACAGCTCGACCACGCCGCCGCGGCCGCAGCCCAGGTCGAGCACCTGGCTCGACGGGGTGATGTGGCTGCGGACGACCGCCTCGAGCTGGTCGCCACTCGACCGCCAAGCCGGTCGGATTCCGCGGTAGCGCTCGCGGTACCCGTTCTGAACGCTGAGCGGGAGCAGCGCATCGCGGCGCAGCCGTTCCTCTGCCTGAGCCATGTCCCCGGCATTTTGGACCTAGAGGTGCTTTGCCGCAACCCTCAGGTCGGCAATGAACGACGACATTGCGGCCGCGCGAGATTCGTCGTCCGTCGCTCGAAGGATCGACGATGGATGCACGGTCGCGACCACGGCTATGCCCAGAGGCGAAGGAAGCACCTCGCCATGCTGCTTGCTGACCCGAAAAGCCGGTCCCATCACGGCCTGGGCGGCCGTGGCACCTAGCAGGACGATGAGCCGGGGCTTGACCACCTCTATCTCCGCTTCCAGCCAGGGCCGGCATGCGCGGACCTGGCCCGCGTTCGGCTTCTCGTGCAGCCGGCGCTTGCCTCGCCTGGTCCAGCGGAAGTGCTTCACGGCGTTGGTGACGTAGACCCGGCGCCGGTCGATGAGGGCCTCGTCCAGGGCCCGCTCGAGCAGTTGGCCCGCCGGCCCGACAAAGGGCTTGCCCTGAAGGTCCTCCTGATCGCCCGGCTGCTCGCCGACCAGCATCAGCCGGGCATGCTCGGCGCCCTCGCCGAACACCGTCTGGGTCGCGTTGGCCCAAAGGTCGCAAGCCTGGCAGGAGGCCGCGGCCTCCTTCAGCTGGGCGACGCTGGTCGCCCTTTCCGGAGGTTGCGCCACGTTCAGATAACGCTTGAGTTGAGCTCGAATTGGGCATAACACATACCTATGGCGAAGGGAGATTTTGTCGAGGTCCTGGTGGACGCCGGGAGCGGCTCGGCCCGCGAGTACGTCATCGAGGCGACCCGCGCCGGGCGGAGCGTCGAGGTGCGCAGCTCGCGCACGACGGTCGAGGTCCGGGAGCTCACGCGGACAGGCGGGGTCGTGAGGACGGCGCGATTCGTCGCGCCGAGGGTCCTTGCGGTCGTCGAACATCCGAAGGCTGCGTAACTAGACTCCACTCGGTGGAGGATCTGCTCGCATCCTGGGACGGCGAGTCCGTGTCGGTGCACCGCGACCGCGAAACGGACACCTGGATGTTTATCTGCGTCCACTCCACGAGGCTGGGCTCGGCCGCGGGAGGCACGCGCATGAAGCACTATCCGCGACCGACCGACGCACTCGCGGACGGCATGCGGCTGTCCGAGGCGATGAGCTTGAAGTTCGCGTGCGTCGATTTCCCTCACGGCGGCGGCAAGGCGGTGATCGCGCTGCCGACGCCCGACATTCCGCGAGGCGACGCTCGGCGACGCTTACTCCACGAGTACGGGTCGTTCATCAACTCGCTGGGCGGCCTCTACAGCTGCGCTCCGGACATGAACACGTCAGCGGTGGACATGGACGTCATCGCGGAGGTCAGCCCATATGTGTTCTGCAAGACCGAGGCGGCGGGCGGCTCGGGTGACACTGCGCCGGACACCGCGGTCGGCGTGCTGCACGGAATCCGGGCAAGCTGCCTCTACGCATTCGGCTCGGATGACCTCAGCCAGAGAACTGTCGTGGTGCAAGGCGCGGGCGGTGTCGGTGGGCGCCTGATCGAGCTCCTTGGCGAGGAGGACGTGAACGTGATCGCGACCGACATTGAGCCTCACCGCCTGGCCGCGTTACGCGACAAGGGCGTCCAGTGTGTCGCGGCCGAGGATGCCTTGGCGACCGAATGTGATGTCCTCGCACCCTGCGCGACCGGAGGCATCATCAACTCTCGTTCGATCCCCGAGCTGCGCTGCCGAGTCATCGCCGGCGCGGCGAACAATCAGCTCGAAACGCCCGGCGACGCCGACCTCCTGCGCAAGCGTGGCATCGCCTACGCCCCGGACTTCGTCATCAACGCAGGCGGAGTTCTGCACGGCGGTGGTCTCGAGGAGCAGCACTGGACCCGCGCCGAGCTGGACGCAAAGCTGCTCGGGATCGGGACGGCGGTCACCGAGATATTCGATCGAGCGGACCGCGACGGCATCAGCACAGACGCGGCCGCGCGCCGCATCGCCGTCGGCCGTATCCAGTCGGCGCCGGTCAGAAGCTAAGGCTTGCGCGCGCGGATGTAGGCGCTGCCGACCCTGCCCACGCCCGGCAGGTCCTGCGTCGCGTGCACCTCGAACGCAGACTCTGCGAATCCCGCCTCCACAAGCGCCGCTCGGTACTCCTCGATCGGGATCGTCCCCGAGATGCACCCAGCCCATGAATCGAGCCGCTTCTTGAGGGCTGGGCTGAGCGGTTCCAGCTCAACCATGTCGGCGACCGCAAAACGGCCGCCGGATCGGAGAACACGGAACGCTTCCCTCATCACTGCGCCTTTGTCCTCGGCGAGGTTGATCACGCAGTTGGAGATCACGACGTCGACCGACGCGTCGGGCAGCGGGACACTGTCGATCGAACCCTTGAGAAATGTCGCATTGTCCACTCCCGCCTGTTCTCGATTGCGATTGGCAAGCTCGAGCATCTCGTCGGTCATGTCCACGCCGTAAGCGCGACCGCCAGGCGAGACCCGCTTTGCCGAAAGAAGCACGTCCAGGCCCGCGCCGGAGCCAAGGTCGAGCACGACCTCACCCGGCTTCAGGTCGGCCAGCATTGTGGGGTTGCCGCAGCCCAGGCTGACGGCGTCGCTCATTCCGATCTTTTGAAGCTCGTCCGCCGCGTAGGAACCTGCGCAGCCGCAGTCCGGGCCGTCGACCTGGCAGCAGCCCAAACCTGATTCTGGCTGGAGGACGGCAATCTTCTTCGCGGCGTCGGCGTAACGCGACCTGACTGCTTCCCTGATCTCGCTCATGCTTCACCTTCCACAAATCCATCGATGAACGTCGATGGATATCGTATCATCACATCCGTGGCCGTCAAGCAGCTTCCGATGATTCGCGAGCGCGGCGTGTGCTGCGCCCTCCCAGTGGTCAAGGAAAGCTGGGCTGAGGAGCGAGCGGAGCTGATGAAGGCCCTGGCCGACCCGACCCGGCTGACGATGGTGGCCTCGCTGTGGAAAGCCGACGCGCCGATCTGCATCTGCGATTTCACCGCCGGGCTCGGCCTTACGCAGCCGACGATCTCCCATCACATGGCGAAGCTGAAGGAGGCAGGCCTGGTCGACTCGGAGAAGCGTGGCATCTGGATCTACTACCGGCTCCGCGACAAATTGCCGACAGAATCACGAAAGTTGCTAAGTCAGCTGGTCAGCTAGCGACCCGCCCGTTACTGTTACGCGGTGCGCGCGAGCGGGGTGACCCTGGTCTTGATGCTTGGGCTCGCTGCATGCGGCAGCTCCCCGACTACGACCGCGACTCACTCTCCTGCGTCTCCATCGACCTCCGCGGCTGCCACCGCAACCGCGTCGCCATCCGGCGGCGCCTCACCGACTGCCAGCGGATCTCCTGGCCCCGCGTCGCTTGTGCACTGCACTGCGTCGGTCCCGGCCGGCGACAACCTCGTCATCGGCACCGTGGTCGGCGACCCAACGATCGTCGTGCGCGACATCCAGGATCCGGCCAATGCAAAGAATCTGTGCACGATCGACTCGACGGCGCTCGCGCCGCAATTTGTGAGCGCCTCGGCAGTTGCTTATGAGACCCAGGACAACCAGATCATCGTCGCGCCGCTCGCGGGCGGCCCGACCACCCTGGTGACCACGTATGCAGCCGGGTTCGGTTCGGGACAGTACGCAATCAGCCCTGACGGCCGCTCCGTGACTTATCTCGACGGGAATAATTGGCGGCTGGCCGGGCCGTCCGGCAACCGAGTCCTGGCGACGTTGCCCGCCGTGCCCGGTCGCGGGGTCAGCCCCAACCAGGACGACAGCTTCCTTAGCTTTTCACCGGACGGCCTGTACATCGCGCTCTTCCAGACCTTTCATGTCGGTGGGACCGGCGAAGCGTCGCCCGATCAGATCCGGCGCGCCAGCGACGGCGCGATGGTCTATTCGACGTCGGGTATGACGATGGCGGTTTGGGCCTCAGTGCCGAGCCGGCTGTTCTTCCGTGACAACGCGGGCAACATCCACCGCTGGGACGCCAGTGCCGGCTTGTCCTCGATGACCTCGCTCCCCTGGGTGCGGCCGAAAGCCTCACCCGACGGCCGCTGGATCGCGTACACCTTCGCGACGACGAGCGGGGTCGGCGGCATAGCCTTCTACAGCGTGCAGGCCAACAGCCAGTCGAACACGACGCCGCCAGGCCGGTCGGGGGTCAAGTTCCTCACCAACGATCTCGTCTGGTACATCGGCGAGCGCCAGTGTTCGACGTGCCTTGGCGGCCAGCCGACACCGACTGGCGTCACATACATCTACAGCATCGCCGGCGCGTCGGAGATAACCTCGCGGCTGTCAGGCGTCAACGACGCCTGGCCGCACCTCACGGCCGCAGGACTCTAGGAAGCGACCTCGCGGCGACGCTGCTCGCGGCGTGCCTGGTCCTCCGTACCGACCATCCGCACCATGACAGCGCGATAGTGAAGGATCGCCTGGCGCATGCCCTCGGTCTTGTCCTTCGACGAATATCCGAGTCTGTGTGCGTTCTGGACGTCCCGCGGCAGGTCGCGCTCCGTCAGCGGATGGCCGCGCTCGCGCAGCACTGACATGACCAGCGCCTCTGCCTCGCGTACCGCCTGCTCAGGCGCGTCGACGAATTTGGTCTCGATCTCGTCCCAGTCGCTGATGTAACGGTCGCGCGACTCGGCCGCCAACGGGCGCAGCTTCGGCCGCGGGCGACCTATGCCCGCCGCCCGGAAGAGGAAAAGCAAGACGACGACCACCAGGGCGACCACGAGGATCGTTATGAGTGTTCCAGTGTCCATCTAGTCGGCACCTCCAACTTAGGAACGCCAAGCAGGGCGAGTTGACCCGTTGGCGCACGTCCCGGCAGCCGCGGAGAGCCGTAAGAAGGCGGAAAAGCCGGCTCGGCACATTAGATTTTCGCGAGTGGTCGCATCGTCGGTAGCTGTGACAGCCCGGTCAGACGACAAGCCCTGGGGGCAGGCGCTCGCCGGCAGGCGGTTCCGCTGGGTGCTCCTCGGCCTCGCGGGCGTACCGATCGGGCTGGCCTATCTCTGGTACGGGTTCGTCAAGCCGCTCCTGTCGGATGAGGCGACGGACTTCGTCCGCGAGTACCTCGCGGGCGGCCGAGTCATCCTGAACGGCGGCGACCCTTATCAGTGCGGAATGACAACCGCCTTATGTGATGGCTATCCCCACTACCTGTTGTTTTATCCGCCGTTTGCCTATTGGGTCGCGCAGCCACTGGTTCGCTTCGATTCGAGGCTTGTCGCAGGAATCGCGCTCGTCGTCGCCAATGTCCTCCTGTTCGCTGCCATCTGGCTCGTTCTGCGCGCCCTTCGGGTCCGCGACTCGCAGTTCGCGGTGCTCGCAATCCTTGTCACGATCAGCTTCCCGCCAACATTGACCGTGATCCAGAACCGAAACTCTCAGGTCGTCGTCCTGATGCTGATTGCGATCATGCTGACCGGCTGGTTGCGCGGCGATCGGTGGTGGGGCGGTGCAGCGCTGGGCGTTGGACTTGCAGTCAAATTGATTCAGGCGCCTCTCCTGCTGCTCAGCCTCTGGGGCAGGCGCCTCAGCCTCGCCGCGGCGGCTGTTGTCACCTGGGCGGTGCTGTGGCTGGTGGCTGTTCCGCAGTACCTGCCTGAATTCTTGTTCCGTGTTGCACCTTCGCAGGTGCAGGGATCCCATGAGGTGCTGAACGTCGCCCCATTCGGAACGTTCAACAGGTTGTTGCATCCGGAGACTCTCTACAACTCCGGCGGAGGAGGCGGTGCGCTGGTGCTTGGCCTGAGCGGTGCGTTCGGCCTGATGGTCCTCCTCATCACGGCCCGGCGCCTCGGAGCGCCGCGATCGGACCGCGAGGGACGAGTATTAGAGGTCGCGACGGGAGTCGCGGCGTCTCCTCTCTTGTTCACGCTGACCTATGCGGGCCAGCTTGTGCTCCTGCTCCTGCCGATGCTCGCCCTCCTCCATTTCGGCATTCGAACGCGCTCCCGGACGCTGGTGGTGGCCGTCGCGGTGAGCTGGGCATTGATGGGTCCCTCCTACCTCGCGCTGACGAATGCCATGGCGACAGGCTTTGGCTCTCCGCTCGTGTTCCAGATCTGGGCCGATTCTGCTGTGGCGGGAGTCATCGTGTTGTGGGTCGCGTCAGTCCACTCGCTGCGTGCAAAAAATGGCGAAACGCAACAGAAATAGCTCGAGGTTTCGGCGCGTTGTACGAGAGTGGAGATCAGGCAGGCCGTGCTATGGAGTGGCCTGCTGCTCGGGAGTCAGGCGACCGACACGCTGACGACAGCGATCGATCGCGCGCGGGGCGCCATTGAGGCGATGCCGGTGAGCGCGCGACTCCTCGAGGTGGGCGGGGTTGCACTTTTCTGGGGCTTCAAGGTGCTCATCGTCGCGTCCGCCACCGCTGCTCTGATTGCCGCCGCCCGCATGGTGCGCGCCGATCACCGCCTGTCGCGAATCACCTTTCGCGCGGCGCTGGTCGGCGTTCAGGCGGCGACGATCTGCCTCGTGGTGACATCGCTCAGCAACCTGGCAGTGCTGACCTAGGTTCGCGCCAAACGCACCGTTGTACCCGGCGGGACGTAATTTGTTGTCGGCAAACGCACCGTTGTATCCACCGAGGCGGAATCTAGTCCCGTCAGTACAGGCCTAGGCGCAGGCGGCGAGCTTCGCGTCGGGGCGAGACCGCTGCACGGGGATGATGCCGGTCCCAGGCTTGCACGCAGCTCTCGCACGTGCAGCCGGGACCGGTGAGTAACGACGTAGACCGTCGCCCTCTGCGGGTCAGTTTCAACAACGTTGCAACGACTTTTCTGGGACGTAGTGCTGTCATGTTGCCTCCAGGGGTTAGTGCGACGTTGAGAGGGATAACGGCGCAACGTCAAAAACCCTGCAACTGAGCTCCGGCGCCGAGTTTGGTTAGCCGCCCACCCCTCGGCGTTAGAGCTTTCCATCGAGGGGACGGGGTCGTCGTCATCCAAGCGATTCAGGAGGGATTCATGTTCAAGTTGCGATTCGCGATCCTCGGGGCCGCCGCGGCGCTCGCCCTGGGCACGGCCGGTGCCGTGGCCATGGAGCAGACCGTGGGCACCTCGGACCCGGACTCGCACGGGGACGCCGTCTCGTCCGCCGCACGGATCACGTGTCCCCACGGCGCCGAAGGCGTGCACGGCGCGTGCGTGAGCGCTATCGCGTCGACCCAGGGTCAGGACAGCGAGCAGGCGGCTGAGGCCAACCCGGCCGCGACATGCAAGGCATCCGATGCGACCGAAGACTCTTCGGAAAAGACCGCTGCCCCGGCGAACAAGAGCGACAAGGCAGCCGCGAAGGCAGCAAAGGCAGCCGAGCAGACCGAAGACAAGGCCGAGCACAAGGCTTTTGCGGCTTGCGTCTCGGGCGAGTCAGCCGCGGCAGAGAGCAGCTGACCAACGTGACCTGGTAATCAGCGTCCCGCGAAACAGGGGTGCATGGAGGGGCGGAGCGCAAGCTCCGCTCCTTCTGCTTTAGGCGGGCAGCGTGGGGCTCGGCTCCGGACCGGCGTTTGCCCGCTCGTACCAGGTCACGATTCCGGCCTGAATCGCCACGCTGTACGGAATCGTGAACAGCAGGCCGATGCAGCACACGATCACGCCGAGCCCGCCGATGAGGCTTGCCACCCAGATCAAGATCGCCGCGATCACAGTGGTGCCGATGTTGCTGGTCGCCATCTGCCATATCCCACCCAGGTTGAAGCCGCCACTGAACCCGGCCCGATACGTGTGCAAGATGATCGACGGAGCGAGGAACGCCAGAAGAAGGCTGAGCAGGAAGTTGATGAGCTCCCCGAGCGCGGCAGCTCCGCCATTGTTGTTGGAGCTGGCGGTCCCGGTCAGGATGCCACCCGGAATCGCGAACACGATGATGTAGATCAGATAGACGACAAAGAGGGCCACGCCCCGCTCGAGGTGGAATCCGGCCGGCGGCAGCTCGCGGCGCCCGGCGCGGTAGTTGTCTATCGTCAGGATCAGCCACCCGGCGGTCGCGATCCATCCGACGATGGGGATGATGGTGATGAGTCCCTGGACGATCATCTTTCCGAACCACCCGGGATCCTGGAACGGCCATGCAAAGCTGTCGCCAACACTCGTCATTTGCCGAGGAGTGTAAAGCCTAATCAGGCGTTGTGGAAGCCGAGGTCAGGCGCCCCGCGCTTCTGTCACGGACCGCGGCAGCCGCCCGGCAGTGAAATGGATCAGGCCGGCGGGGAGCAGCCACTGAAACGCCTCGACGCGGTACTTGCCGGCCTTGACGGCGGGGTCTTCGCTCTTCAGCTCCAGCACTCGCTCAGGGTCTACGTTGAGGATCGAGAAACCGCGGAGCTCCCGGTCGGGCGCCCCAAGCACTGGACCGGCGGCCAGCAGATGACCGGCCTCGTGGAGGTCGGCCAGGTGCGACATGTGGGCGTCCTGCAGCGCGGCCTCGTCTTCGTCGCTCAACTGAGGAGCGTCAGGGCGAAGCAAGAGAAGGGAGATGGTGTAGCGGTCGAATTCCATCTCCCTATGGTCGCGCGAATCGGGTCTTGAGCTACGACAGCTTCAGGATCGGGTGAACCTCGACCGTGCCACCGAACTGCGCGGCAGGGTTCTTGCCGGCCCACATCTCGGCCTCGGCCCGGTCCTTGCAGTCCAGGACGAAGTAGCCGTTCAGCCACGGCGACTGGGCATGCATCGGCCCGTCCGTCGTCTTGGCTTGGCCTCCGTGGCTCGTCACGCTGAAGGTCGCCGCCGAAGGCTGGCACGGGTCGCCGTCGTGGAAGGCGCCCGCAGACTTGACCTCTTCGAGGTATTTCGCGAAGGCATCGATCACCTGCATCAGCTCGGGTGAGCCCGGTCTGGGTGCATGGGACTCGTCGACGTACTGCAGAAAGATGTACTTGGCCATTTGATTTCTCCTAGGTGAACCAGCGTTTGCCCATACGACGAACGGCGACGGCCGGATTCGACAGCCGTCAGTCCAGGGCTGCGGTGAGTCTCTCCAGGATCTCCTCGAGAATCCCCTCTGACGTCGCAAAGTTGAGCCGGACGTGGCCCAGTCCTGGGGTGCCGAAATCGACACCATCGGTCAGGCCCACCTTCGCGTGCTCGAGAAAATGCTGCTGCGGCGACACGCCCTCGGGCAGGTCCAGGCGCCGGCAGTCGATCCAGGCGAGGTAGGTGGCTTCGGGCAGGTGGTGGCCGAAATTCGCCCGGGCGGCCCATTCCGCGACACGACGTCGGTTGCCATCGAGGTAGTGCATCACCTCGTCGAGCCAGGCCTCCCCTTCGCACCAGGCCGCGATCGTGGCCGCGACGCCGGTGCGGCCGGGTCTTCCGAGGAGGCGTTCCGGCAGCAGGGTGACCAATCTCTCTTTGAGCGCGGCGCTGCCGAAATGAGCGATCGAGGCGCGGAGGCCGGCGATGTTGAACCCCTTGGTCGCCGAGTTCAGCGTGACGGTGCGCTGTGAGGCCGCCGCCACGGTCTC
Organism: Chloroflexota bacterium; assembly: GCA_005880915.1. Taxonomy (GTDB): domain Bacteria; phylum Chloroflexota; class Dormibacteria; order Dormibacterales; family Dormibacteraceae; genus 40CM-4-65-16. Next base: position 27,547 of record VBIW01000041.1, read on the forward strand.
CATAGGGATGTGGGTTGCTCCGGGGTAAACGAGGTCCGAATGGATCTCATCGGCAACTATCGTCATGCCGCGCTGGGCTGCCACCGCCGCGATGGCCTCGAGCTCGGATCGGTCGAGCACGCGACCGGTCGGGTTGTGCGGATTGCAGAGCAAGATCATCGAGCCCTCGGAGGCAACCCGCTGCAGGCCCTCGACATCGACCACAAAGCGAGTCCCGTCATCGACGAGCGGGTTTGCGACGATGCGGCGGCCGGTTTCCTCGATGGCGCGCAGAAAAGGCGGATAGACGGGTGTATGGACGATGACGCCGTCGTCAGGTTCGGAGAAAGCCAGGATCGTCGCGTAAAGGCCCTGGACCACGTCGCTGTTGGCAATCGCCAGCGCGGGGTCTGGATGCCATCCGTGGCGACGAGCCATCCAGTCGGAGAAAGCCTCGAACAGAGCGTCGGTTTCGGTCATCTGGCCGTAGCCGTAGTCCTGCGCGTCTGTGAGCCGAGTGACCGCGGCCTGGATCGCGGGCGCAACCTTGAAATCCATGTCGGCGACGAATGCAGGGACTACGTCTGGGGGATATCGCCTCCACTTTCCGCCGCTGCGCTCGCGCAACTGGTCCTCGGTCAGGAGGAAGGTTTCCATTGGTGAGGATAGGATCGCATCACGGTGCCCAGGCCATTGACGAAGCCCACGGTCCTGGTTTTCATGGGCGTCACCGGCAGTGGCAAGTCTGCGGTTGCAGCCCTCCTCGCCCTGCGTCTTGGTTGGCCGTTTGAGGAAGGCGACGCTCTCCACCCGCCGGCAAACATCGAAAAGATGGCGTTGGGAAATCCCCTCACCGACGCCGACCGCTGGCCCTGGCTGGAGCGAGTCGCCGGCTGGATCGAAGACCGCCTCGATGCCGGAGAGAACGGGCTCGTCACGTGTTCAGCCCTCAAGCGTTCCTACCGCGATCTGATCAACCGACGAGGTACAGGTGTCGCGTTCGTCTATCTGAAAGGCTCGAGGGAAACGATCGCGGCGCGACTGGCCGCACGCCACGGGCACTTCATGCCGCCGAACCTGCTCGACAGCCAGCTCGCCGACCTCGAAGAACCTGCGCCGGATGAGCCTTCGATACGGATCGAGATCGGCCCATCAGCCGCGGAGATCGCCGAGACGATCATCGAAGGGTTCGGATTACGACCGGGCCAGGTGTGAGGCTGGCTTATGAGCCGGCTTGAGTGCGTACACCTCTGCGCCGACCTTTGGATGAGACGTGTCGCGAGCTCGAGTCTTCGTCCGGCAGCAGCTGCCTGATGAATGTCTCGGTCAGCCACGTCTGGAAACGTTCTGGAGACCAGCCTCGACGATGGACCAGCATGTGGTAGGCACCTGGACCCAGGAGCCAGACGATGTCGGCGGCGGCATCTGGATCGAGACCCGGGCGGAGGCCGCCCTTCCGCATCACATCGCCGATGACGTTGACGGCGCCCTGTCGGTGCTGAGCCAGCTGAGACTCCCATAGGGCCCGGGCGTCCGGATCGACGCCTGCAGCTCCCCGGACCGCCTCGTGAATAGCCGCCATCCGGCCGTCCATTTCGGTCACCAGCCCGGCATAGAGGGCTAGGTATTTGCGCGGATCCGGCTCGGCCCGAATGGCTTTCGAGCGGGGTCGCTCCGGGAGTGGGATGGGCTCGTCATCGCCGACGATCGCCACATCGAGAGCCGTCTTGAGGAGTTTGGCCTTTCCGCCGACTGAGGTGAACACTGTCGCGCGGCTAACGCCGGCAGCGGCTGCGATTTCCTCGATCGAAGTGGCGGCATATCCATGCTCGCTGAAAAGTCGCCCAGCCGCCGCGATCACGGCTTCGCGAGTGTATTGGGCCTGTGCCCCACGCAAGGCCGACTGATATGGCCGCTTGACTTCTCGGTCCGCTTTCATCAGACTCTTCATCTAACGATCAGATATATAGTCTGACATATATGAAAGGGGATTCCATGGACACCCGCACATCATCCGGCTTGGCTATTGCTGCTCGCCTTCATGAGGCAGTCAATTGCCACGATCTCGACGCGATGGTTGACTGCTTTGCCCCGGACTTCGTTAACGAAACCCCGGCACATCCGTCGCGTTCGTTCCGTGGACGCGACCAGGTCCGGAGGAACTGGGCCCAGATCTTTGCGGCCGTTCCGAGCCTGGAGGCCGAGATGGTCGACAGTGCGGACCACGGCGACACACTGTGGACCGAGTGGGAGATGCGCGGCACCAGGCTCGATGGTGCACCCCACCTGATGCGTGGCGTGTCCATCTTCAAGGTCGCAGATGATGCGTTCACCTCGGTGCGGTTCTATCTGGAACCGGTAGAGGAAGCGGGCGCCGGCGTCGATGCGGCCGTCAGATCCGCGCTGAGCCGATGATTCTGCTGGCCGGCGGAACAGGTCATCTCGGCGTTGCGCTTACCGAGCTGCTTTCGGCTCGCGGGAACCGGGTAAGGGTCCTCAGCCGCGATCCCTCTCGAGCCCGTGTTCAGCGACCCGGTGTCGAGTTGGTAGCGGGCGACGTCCGAGTTGCATCTTCCCTTGAGTCCGCGCTCGTCGGCGTCGACACCGTCATCTCTGCCGTCACGGGGTTTGGGCCAAGAGGGAGCGGACCTCGACAGGTGGACCTGCAAGGAAATCAGAGGCTGATCGCCGCAGCGGCGGCGGCCGGCGTTGAGCATTTCGTCCTCGTGTCGATCCACGGCGCCAGCCCCGACCATCCGATGGAGCTCTATCGGGCGAAGTTCATGGCCGAAGAGAGTCTGCGCAGGAGCAGTCTCGAGTGGACAATCGTCCGGCCGACCCCATTCATGGAGCTATGGGCCGGCATCGTTGGCGATTCGTTGATCAGGAGCGGAGTGGCCACAGTCTTCGGCCGGGGCGAGAACCCGATCAACTTCGTTTCAGTCCGGGATGTTGCTCGCTTCATCGAGCTGGCGTTGACCGACCGCCGGCTGCGCGGCAGGATCCTTGAAATTGGCGGCCCGGAGAACGTGACTTTGCGCACCGTCGTGGAAGTCGTTGCGGCGAGCGCCGGACGTCAGCCAAAGGCGCGGCATATCCCAGCGAGGGCTTTGCGGTTGGGCGCGGCTTTGCTGCGTCCGTTCAGGCCGGACCTTGCCGGCCTGATTCAGGCATCCGTCCGAATGGACTCCGCCAACATGCGCTTCGATGTCGCCAGGCTCACCGCCGAGCACCCACAGATTCATCTGAGTCGGCTTGAGGAGGTCGCCGTACGTCGACAACAGGACGCATCTGCGGCAGTGTGACTCGTATAGGCGAATAAGTAAATATTCGCTTATTCTGTCATACTTCCAGCATGGCCATCTATGCCACTCCCCCGAAGTCGCAGGCACTGGAGCGCCGCCTTACAGAGATCGACGAACAGCGCCGCTACCTGGCGCAGCATCTTGGTGAGTCGACCCAGCCCTGGACCGGGGCGTTGCGGCGCCTTGCGGCGGCGGAAGCAGCTGTCGGCTCAACCTCGATAGAGGGCTATGGCGCGAGCCTCGAGGATACCGTGGAGATCCTGGCCGGCCGACCGGCAGCCAAGACCAGTGATGAGACGCAGCGAATCATTGCCGCGTATGGACAGGCCATGGATCGAGTTTCGGTGCTGGCCGACGATCCCCACTTTGAGTGGACGTCGCAAACGATCCTCGAGCTCCACTTCCTCGTGTGCCACCCTCAACCGTCGGCTGCGCCAGGGCGCTTACGCGACAGATCGATCGTCGTGACGCGGGGTGTTGGACGCGAACCCTATCGTCCGCCGACATTCAGTTCAGTGCCGGCGCTCGTGAATGAGCTTGCCACATGGCTGCGCTCCGGCGATTCAAGCCGCCATCCCGTAGTCCGGGCGGCGATGGCGCATCTAAACCTTGTGTCGATTCACCCCTTTCGCGACGGCAACGGACGAGTCGCACGGATCATTCAGTCGCTGGTGCTCGCCAAGGAAGGACTACTTCGCCCCGAGCTTGTATCGATCGAGCCCTACCTGAGTCGACATACTCGTGAGTACTACTCCATTCTCGAATATGTTCAGGGATCGGAGTACGACCCAAGTCGCAACGCTTCGCCGTGGATTGATTTCTGCATCGAAGCGCATGTTTTCGAGGCGACTGAAAGACGGCGTTGGCTCGAGCTCGCGTATGCACGGCATGATTTCTGTGAACAACTTGCGCGCGACGAGGGATATCCGGAGCGACTGGTTACAGCGTTGGATCAAGCGCTGCTGGGTTTGCCGGTAACTAACGCAGAACATCGGCGGGAGTCCGCCATCGCAAGCCCCACCGCCGTCCAGGACCTGCAGCGCCTTCGCCGCGACGGCTGGCTGGACCAAGAGGGCGGTGGTCGCTCAATCCGTTATCTGGCGAGCAAGAAGCTACAGGACGGTTGGTCGACATGGTTTGAGTCGACCTCGACCCGACCACCGTTGGACGGTTGACGTCCGGGTGTTTTGACGCACTCACAAGTTGAGGGGCTGCACCCGGATAGGTTGGGCTGCGGTCGACTCAACACCCCTGACTGCATCCCGAGGTCTATGCCGAAATGGAGGGATCCAGAGGTTGGGATTCGACCATCTGTGCCCGAATGGCGGAATCACAAAGTTGGTGGGGCGGTAGTTTCCGCAACGGGAACCGAGATATCGCGGTCGTTGGCGCGCGAATAAGCCTCGGCGGCAGACTGTGCTCACCGCGTCAGCGTGCACTCTCAAGAAGAAACCAATCCGACGGAGATGCGTTGCTACAGGCGTGAGACTGGCCGCGGGCGTATTGAGTGCCCTGGTGCTAGTCGCTTGCGGTCAGGCTGGCCCGGGAGCATCTAAATCAAACGCGGGCACGACGCCATCCGTGTCGGCGGCCAGGTCTTACCCCACGCCGCCATCGTCAGCCGCCGGAACATTTGCCGGCGACCTGCCGGTCACGATGGTCGACTTTTCGTGCCGGCTCCCGGTGGTTACCTCGAATCCGGACGTGCTGCCGGCAGAGCAGGGAGCTTTCATCACCTTTCCGGCCAGCCGGCTGGCCAACGATCCGAACGGGGCCATGGTTGCCCGAGAGAACGGCCTTGCGACCGCAGGGCCGCCGGTCCTCTCCGGTGGAGGTGGCGGCTTCTATGACCGAGCCGTCAAGCGTTGGGTGCCGGCGTCTCCTGCAGGGACACTGGCCGACGGCAGCGCCTATGCCTACGTGTCATATAGCGGCACGTTTGTTGCGCGGATCGTCAATGTCACGTCTGGCGACGTTCGCTCGTTCGAGCTGGGGTCGTTAGACCGTCCGGAAGTTGTCGATTTCGCAGCAAGTGGCGTATTCCTCTATTCACCGTCAGCTATCGGTGGACCGGGCGAAGGCGTCTGGCTCATGAATCCGACTACCGGGTCGGTGACCCAGGTGGCAGCCGTGCATCGAGTGTGGACAGTCCGCGACGGCAAGGCATGGGTCGCCCGTCTCGATCCCCGAGACAAAACGGTTTGGCCACCGAGCGAGGTCCAGCCCGCTGACACCCTGGCGCAGGTCGACCTGGCGACCGGCGCCGAGACGCAATGGTTCTATCGAGCAGGCGCATATCCCTGGATGGTTGGGCTCGTGTCGGGGCGTCCATTGATCGCTGTGAGCAGTGTGAGCGGGCAATCGGAGATTCGTCTGATCGACCAGCCGGGGACAGATGGCAAGCTCATCTACTCAGGCAACCTGGTTTTCGACGGCTACTTCCAGAACTATCAGGGGGACGGCGACCGCATCTGGCTGGGCGGTGAGAGCGGAATTTATCTGTATCGCCCTGATCGAGGAATCCAGAGAGTCTTCGCTTACGACGCCAGATCCGGTTCGGGCAGGGGCATTCACCCTGGCGGCATTTGTCTCTGATGGCGCGTGGTGGGCGGACTCGAGTCACCCGGCTCTGAAGCCCCAAGGCCTGTGGGGTGTGGACGAGCAATCACGCAGATCACCCACTCTGAGCGTCGAGATTGGTTGTCGTGGGTGATTGTTCTCCAACCACCTCCGTTTCGCGACAACCAGCCCGGGTATCGACCTCGCAGCGCTAATCCCAGACGTTTACCGGGACTCCAGTCAACCGGCTGCGCTCTGCGGCGAATGCCATGAGATGGCTCTCCAACGACTCGCGGGGCCCAGTGCGGACCAACGTCCGATCGCCCGATGAGACCGCATGCAGGAATGCGCTCATCACGCCGAAATCCCCCCCGTCGTGGCCGCCGCGTGCGTCCATACCAGTGCCGAAACTGGCGAAGGACTCGACCTCCCCGGTGAGGAAATCGGTGAGGGTAAGCCGTTGGCCGTCGCCATCGAGAAACCCTCGAGTACCCATGATTCGCGTCCGGCGCCGGTCAGCGGGCGTGAAGGCGCTCATCGTCAATGTGGCTGTGAGCCCACCTTCGAACTCGATCGTGACGACTTGATGGTCGGCCACGTCGTTGTCGCAAGCGTAGACACAACGCCCATACGGGCCGTCGCGGAGCGCCTGCCGTACCCCCGGCTCAGTCATGTCAGTCGTGACAACTGAGAGTGGCCAGCGCTCGCGCTCAGGGTCGCCCAGGCAGCCGATATAGAGGCGTGGAGCGGAGTATGGGCAGTCGGCCTCGACAGCACAGTCCAGGCACCGATCGGCCGCGCCCGCCGGCCGGTTGTCTGCGGTGAAGTGGTGAAGGCCGCCCCAGCTGGACACTCGCATTGCTGGCCGGCCAACGATGTATCGGAGCCAGTCCAAGTCGTGACAGCACTTGGTCAGGATGCTGGGCCCTGCCTCGTCCGAGCGACGCCAGTTGCCCCGCACGTACGAATGCGCGAAATGCCACCAGCCGATCGGCTCGAGGTGCTCTACGCCGACCAGTTGGCCCAGCCGACCCTCGGCCACGATCTCCTTCACCTTATCCGTGTAAGCCGTATAGCGCATCACGTGGCAGATCGCGAGTATCACGCCGGCTTTCTCGACAGAGTCGATTGCTTCGATGCACTCCGCTCGGCTTGGTGCGATGGGCTTTTCCAGGAGCACGTGGTAGCCCAACGCCGCGAAGCGACACGCAGGGCCGACGTGCTCGCGGTCCGGCGTAGTGATGATCACGGCATCTGCAAACCGATCCAGTGCGGCGAGCTCCCGCCAGTCGTCGAACCGTTTGTCAGCGGCCACCCCGAGCTGGTTGGCCAACGCCTCACGGCGAGCGCTGCGTGGATCGGCAACCGCCACGACGCGTGCCCGATCCGGATACTGCTCCGCAAAGCTGGAGAACGTGCTACCCCGTGAACCAGCACCCGCCAACACAATTGTGACCGGACGAGGCATTGCCACCCGACCTATTCTCTCCACAAGGTCGGACGAGGGCCAGATGTCATCACACGCGATCTTCCCATTTGCAAACATGCTCCGCCCACTGTTCGTCGATCCTGCGCTTGCAGCAATTTGCAGAACGCAGACCACCGTCCTGGCCGCCAGCGATGAATCCCGCATCCGCATTCAACGGCGGGAAATCACGACAGCCCAATCCGGCGAGTGCCGCCATACGCGGGTTTGGAGGCGCCAGCTGGCTTGGCGACTGGTGGGCCGCGGTGGACTCGAACCACCTACCTCCGCGTTATCAGCACGGCGCTCTGCCAGTTGAGCTAGCGGCCCAGGCCAAGACGAAATCCGACCCCGACAGGGAGTCTAGTGGGTCGCCTGATTTTACAAAGGCCGCAAAACAAGCTGGCCGGGCTCCCGCGCGGAGCCGGCCAGCCGCCGGAGGGATAAGTGCTCGATTCCTAGGTGACCGTCGGTCTCATGACCACCTCGGTCGTGTCTTTCGGGCCTGCGATCGCGTAGGCCAGCATGGCCACGATGCCAAGAATTCCAAGACTCAGGACGTAGATCAGGAGCACGGCGACAAACCAGCCCCACGCGCGCTGGGAGCCCAGCTTTATGAGCGCCCCAATCCACATCACGAACATGACGATGCCGGCAGCGACAGCGATCAAGTAGGCGATCACCGCGCTTGGCGGCGGACTGGTGCCGGCTGCGTTCCGCACCATGACCCCCGCCACGATGCCGGCAAGCAGCGCCACTATCCATGCTCCGATGAACCACCGCGTCGTGATCGACTTGCTCATTTCGCCTCCTGGGCCTGGCCCAATTCCCTTACTCAGGGAACGGGGCCGTACGCGCGGCTACCTAATGAGCCTTGAGGCGAAAGCAGGGGCGGAAGGATTCGAACCCTCGGCCCTCGGTTTTGGAGACCGATGCTCTGACCAGACTGAGCTACGCCCCTATGCGCCTACGGAATTCTACCCACCCCCTCAGGCCCACCTCTACCCCGCCGTTAGCATCGATTCGTGGCCGCGGATGACCTGCCCGCCCTGATCGTCGGCGACGTTCACGGCGACATCGAGCGCCTCTTCGCGGCCCTGAAGCCATATCCCGCAGACCGCTGGCGGACGATCTTCCTCGGCGACCTCATCGACTACGGGTTGTTCGGCGTGGGTGCCTTGAGGTTTGCTCGCGACCGCCCCAACACAGACGTGCTGCTTGGCAACCATGAAGTGGCGATGCTCTGGGCGTTGCGGGATCGGACGCGCATCGGTTTCTGGATCAGCATCGGCGGCCAGCAACACGACCTGGACGAGCTGCGCAAGGACGAGCCTCTTCAGCAGTGGATGCGGACGAGGCCCGCGCTGCTCCGGCTGACCGACCGAACGCTGGTCCAGCACTGCGGCAACGACGCCTACCTCAACCTGGTCCCGGGTGTCGATTCAGGCATCGTCGACGCGGTCAACCGGAACATCCAAGACCTGCTGGTCAACGAGGGCGAGCGCGAGCTGTGGGACCTGCTCAGCAGTCCGAACGTCTTCGAGACCCAACCGCTCCGCCTCGAAAGGTGGTTGGAGCTCACGCACAGCCGGCGCGTGGTCTTCGGCCACAAGCCCCACCGTGGAGCGAAACCCGCGACCTACCACGACGGAAAGGCGATCAACTTCGACGGCGGCCTCTCGCGGTCGCACCGCCTCCACCAACGCGGCGCGCCCCTGGCGGCGAGCGTCGGTCCCCTCGATCAGGCCACCGCGGGCCGGCAGTCCTTGCAGGGCCGGTAACCCGCGGCGCGCGCCTCGGCCTCATCGCGGAAGTAGACGAAGTTCTCCTCCCTTACCTGACGGCCGTGGTAGCAAGTTGGGAAGCAGAAGATCTTGGTGCTCTTCACTCCCTCATAGCGGAGGCCGGAGCGCGCAAGTTTCTGCAGGCGCGTCAGCTGCACGCCCTCGAGAGACAGGATCTGGCGCTTGGCCTCCGGGCCGCCTCCGCCGTAGTTTCCGATCACGCCATCCGACCGGATAACGCGGTGGCAGGGGATGAAGTAGGGGATCGGGTTGTTGGCCAGTGCAGTGCCGACCGCTCGCACAGCGGCGGGGTGGCCGATCTCGCGCGCGATCCAGCCGTATGGCCGCACCTGGCCGCGCGAAATCTCCAGCGTCTTGTGCAGCACCGCCTGCGAGAACGGGGTCAGGCCGCGAAGGTCGAAGCGCAGCCGGCGCCGGCCCTCGAGCTGGTCCTCGATCTTCGCCGCCAGATCCGCGGGAGGATCGACTCGGACGAGCTGGCGGCCGATCTCGTTGCGGAACCAACCCTCGAACTCCGCTGCCGACTCGCTCCGCATCGCCGCCGACACGCCCAGCCGGTTCCACGCGACGTAGACCGGACCGAGAACAGTCTCGAACATCGCGTACGAGTCGGCCATCCCGACGTTTGCAAGCACGCGCTCGGCAAAGCCCGCGGGCGCCCTCACGTCGCCGAGCCGCTTCAGGTCAAGCATCTCCATCACCTTTGCCATCGTTTTCTCCTCTGAGCAATTTCAGTCCGCGATGAACGTTCGCCTTGACCGTGCCCACCGGCTGCCCGAGCGCGTCCGCCATCTCCGCGTATGACAGCTCCTGCACGTGGCGCAGCACCACCGCTTCGCGGTACCGCGGAGGCAGGCACGCCACCCGGGCCGCGAGCTCGTCGATCTCCGCCCTTCGCATCACGTTTTCTTCGGGCCCGGAGCCGTGGTCTGGCTCGCTGCCGTTCAGCTCGACGAGCCGGGGCCGCACCCCCCGCACGCGATTCCTCACAACGTTCACCGCGATCCGATGCAGCCATGCCTTCTGCTTGAGCTCCCGGATCCGCTCCGGCGGATAGGTGACGAGCGCGCGGTAAGCGCGCACGAACGTGTCTTGCGCGACGTCTTCGGCGTCGTGCCGGTTGCCGGTCAGCGCGAGGCCGAGCGCGTAGATCCGGTGCTGGTGATCGCGCACCAGCCGCTCGAAGACGCGGTCAGTCCCCTCCATCAGTCTCCTAAACACAATCGGGGTCGACTGGTTGCAAGGAACCATGATGCCGCCGAAGGTGTAGAAGATGCGTTCCGATGGAGGGCCGGCCAGCGGACGATTCCGAGTTGATCTCGCGCGCCTTGCGCGGTGAGACGGCCGCCTATGAGGAGATCGTGCAGCGATACCAGCAGGTTGCGTTCCGGACTGCCTACGTCATCACCGGCACTGCTGCCGACGCCGAGGACGCGGCGCAGGAAGGTTTCGTCAAGGCCTACAGGGCACTCAACCGATTCCGCCCAGGGGCGGAATGGCGGCCCTGGTTGCTGCGGATCGTGGCCAATGAGGCGCGCAACCGGGCCCGCTCGTCGGGCCGGCGCCATCATCTCGAGCTGCGCCTGATCGAAGGCTTCCGCCCGGGGGATGCGGCCCAATCTCCCGAGGCGGTGGCCATCGCATCTGACGAGCGACGGCGGCTGATCGCACTTCTGAACGCGATGGCCGACGAGGACCGGCTGGTCATCGCGAGCCGCTATTTCCTCGAGCTGAGCGGCGAAGAGACGGCGGCTGCCCTGGGAATTCCCGAAGGCACAGTCAAGTCCCGGCTGTCACGTGCACTGGCCAGGCTGAGGGCCCAGGTCGAGGAGGCGCCCGGTGCCTGACCTCGAAGACCGGCTGGCCGCGCTGACCGCCGCGATCGACTGGCCCCCCACCCCGAGGCTGAGGATTCCCCTCCCCGCTCGCCGGGGAGGGCCAGGGTGGGGGCGTTCATTTGCCTATGCGGCGGCCGCCGTAGCTCTCATCGTGGCCGCCCTCCTGGCCTACACCCCAACCCGGGACGCGATCGCAAGCTGGGTCAACCTCCACGTCACGATCACACGGGTCCAGGAGGTACCAACGCCTTCACCCCGACCCTCGGGACCCCTCGGCCAGCGACTTGGCCTCGGCACGCCGACGACCCTGGACCCGGCCCAAGCGAAACTCAGCTGGCAGATCGGCGTCCCGGCATCGCTCGGCCGGCCGGATGAGGTTTTCCTTCAGCTGCCCCCCACAGGGCCGTCGGGAGGCGAGGTCACCCTGGTCTATGCCCAGCGGCCGGACATCCCGACGTCCGGGCTGACCGGAGTTTCGGTTCTGGTCACCGAAGCGCGGGGCAGCGTAGACGAGGTGTTCTTCCAGAAGATGGTCGGTCCAGACTCGACCATTGAGCAGGTCACCGTGCGTGGGCACGCGGGCTATTGGATCTCGGGCCACCCGCACGACTTTGTATTCATCGACGCCAGCGGCAATTTCCGCGACGAGACGATGCGCCTCGCCACGAACACGCTGATCTTCGACCTCAACGGAACGATCGTCCGGATCGAGGGCGATATGACAAAGGCCCAGGCGCTTCAGATCGCAAACTCGGTCTAGGAACCCCGCCCACTCCTGCGGTGTATGGGAGGCGAGGTGAAGAGAATGCGAGCTCTCGGTGCATTGATCTGCGTTGGTCTGGTCACAGCCGGCTGCGCCGCGACACATGGGGTGCTGCCGCCCGCGGGCGGGGACAAGCTCTATGAAGCCGTTTCGAACCACAGCTCCCAGCTCGTCTCGGTCATCGACTCGCGCTCTCAGGCCACCGTGCGCAGGCTTCCCCTCGGCGTGCCGTCGCGTGACTGGTCGCACCTCTATTCGATCAGCGGCAGCACGCTTGCCGACACCGACCCCCAGACCGGGGAGACGCTGGGCACCATGGCCATTCCGGGCGGCTATCAGCTGCCCCCCGCGACCATCAGCGGCGTGCCCGGCGGCACCTCAACAGACGGGCGCTGGCTGGTCTTGGAGGCATTCGACCAGGCTTCCGGCACTCACATGATCCTGATTGACACCACCACGTCCCACGTGGCACATCGCATAGACCTCGCGGGCCACTTCCGATTCGACGCCATCAGCAACGACGGCAACCGCCTCTACCTGATCCAGCTCCTCAACGGCAAGGAGTATTACGTCCGCCTGTACGACGTGCCGACCGCCAGCCTGACCGACAACATCGTCGTCGACAAGAGCAGCGGCGAACAGTCGATGACCGGGGTGCGGCTGTCTGGTGTTGCGTCGCCGGACGGACACTGGCTGTACAGCATGTACGTCCGCGAAGACGGCGGACCCTTTGTCCACGCCCTCAGCCTGGACGGCCCCTTTGCGTTCTGTCTCGATCTGCCCGGCCACGGATACGCCACCAACCCCGCCGAGAAGCAGTGGTCCCTGGTCATGAACAACACTGGAACGCGGGTCTACGCGGTGAACGGCGCGACTGGAACGATCGCTGAGATCGACAACTCGAACCAGTACCAGCCTCAGGTCACGCGGACCGTCAACATCCCGACCGTCAGGTCGGCCGGCTCCGGTTCAGGCGGGGCCGTGATCAGCCCCGACGGACGAACGATCGTCACCGCCACCGGCTCGGGAATCGTGTGGGTGGACTCGGCTCATCTGATTGCCGGGATGCGATCGCTGAACGACTGGCATGTCTCGAGCCTTGGCTTGAGCCCCGACGGGCGGAACCTCTACGCGGTCAGGGACAGCGGCGCCATAGCCGAGATCGCGATGAGCTCAGCCGAGGTCACTGCGAGATTCGACCCGGCCGAGGGCCAACCGCTGGCTCTTATGAGGGTGGCGGCTTCTTAGCTTCGTAACCGCGGCACCGGAGGACCGGAAGGCTGGGATAGCGGGGAAAAGTCGGGTCGGTCGCCGACCGCTCGCACATCCAGAAGATGGTGCGCTTGCCCTTCACCGTTCTGGAGTGCAGACATGACGCGCAAAGCCCGACTTCCACCATTCCAGATCATGTAGCTCTTGGCGCGCCGGCGGCGCATCCGGATCCAGGTCAGCGTCATGACAAGAATTAGGCTGGCGGGGCTTTGTCAGACCACTTGCAGCGAAAAATCACGCCTTTGTAAGGGATGGCAAAGAGTTGAGCGCATTGACCAGCCGCTCGAAGTTATTGGCGATACCGTATTTGGCCCCAAGCTGCTCGACCTTCTGCGGATGCTCCGGATAGTGGTCGCGGCGCCCACGCGGCACCTCGATCGGCAGGTCGCGGACCGGGGGCACCACCTTCATCGCGTTCTGGAGATAGTCGGCGTTGGAGCCGCGAAATACGCCGGCCTCGAGCATGGCCTCCACCGATCCGTAGCGGCTCACGAGCTCGGCGGCTTTCTTGTCGCCGACGCCCGCGATTCCGGGCAGGCCGTCCGATGGATCGCCGCGGAGCATCGCGAAGTCGGCGTATGAACGGCCCGGGATCGAGTAGCGCCTTTGGACGTCGGCTTCATCGACCTCCACCGGGCCGCCCTTCTGCGGGTAGAGCACGATGATCTCGCGATCTCGGACAAGGCTGAACAGGTCGCGGTCGCCGCTTGCGATCTCGATTGGCGGTTTCACCTTCGCCGCCAGTGATGCCACGATGTCCTCCGCCTCATAACCTTCGAGTCCGACGACGTCGATGCCCACTGCTCCGAGTGAGGCCATGATGATCGGCACCTGCGGGATCAATGCCGGCGGGATCGGTTCCGCGGTGCGCTGCTCTTTGTAGCCCTTGATCAGCGCGACGCGCCACGCCGGCCGCCAGTCCTCGTCGGTCGTGAAAGCAATGTGGCGCGGCTTCCGATCGGTGACGTAGCGCGCGAGAGTGTCGAGCGTGCCGCGGACCGCGTTGACCAGGGTGCCGTCGGGCCCCCGCATCGTCTGCGGGATTGCATAGAAGGCTCGGAAGAACATGCTCGAGCCGTCGACCAGGAGCCATTCAGGCAAGGCCGAAACATGGTACGGCGGTTAGGATTGCGGCGGTTTGCACAGGAAAAGTCCCAACGAGGTCGCCCAACGCCGGCGCTGCGCGACCTGGATAGGACTCCTTTGCTGCGGTGCAGCGCTGGCTGGGTGCTCGAACGACTTGCCGGCGTCGCCCCCGCCGCCGGCGACCCAACAGTCACACACGCCGGCGGGTAACCTGCGGACGCAGCTCGATCTTCTGCTCAGCGAGCAGGTGATGATCGTGGCCAAGGAATCCGCGGCGGCGGTGAATCACTCCGACGAGTACGCGGGCTATACGGGGCTCCTCGCGACGAACTCCGCCGACCTGGCAGCTCTCTTCGGCCGCGCCTTCGGGACCACCACCTCCACACAGCTCGCGCAGGCATGGAACGTCCAGAACGGCTACCTGGTCGACTACGCGATCGGTGTCGTAACGCACAACGACGCCCGGGCCAACGGAGCGATGTCCGGCCTGACCAACGGATTCGTTCCGCAGTTTGCGCAGCTGATCAGAGATGCCAGCCGGATGCCGCTGGACCCGGTGACCCAGCTCGCGAGCCAGCAGGTGCTCGAAGACAAAGCGTTCATCGACGACCTCTTCGCGGGTCACTATGCAACCTACTACGCCGACCTGCACCGCGCCTACGCTCAGACCTCACGTTTCGGCGACGCGCTCGCGGCCCAGATCGCCCAGGACTTTCCCGACAAGTTTCCTGGAGATCCCTCCGCTCACCGTCTCGACGTTCGCGTTTCGTTGAACGAGCTGCTGCAAGAGCATTCCTACCTCGCGACGATGGCGACCGACTCGGTCATCGCGAATCGTGGCGCCGAGAAGACTGCGGCCCAGGCGGCGCTTGCGGCCAACGCCGACATGCTGGGCACTGTGTTCGCGACCAACTTCGGCAACAGCGTCGGTACGCAGTTCGACAAGGTGTGGGCGGCGCGCGACGCCGCCATCGTCGGTTACGCATCCGGCGACGCCGCCGCCAAGCAAAGCCTGACCGAGACTTTCGTTGCCTCGTTCGCTCCGCTGGCCAAGGTCGGCGCGTCTCCGGTGGCGAGCCAGGTTGACGCCACGCTCAAAGTCATCGACGATCAGCGCGCCAAGGCGGCCAAGACGATCGCAGGCGATGACCGTGCCGCCGCGACGGCGATGCAGCCCATCGCGGACTCAATCGAGGGCTGAGGCGATTATCTCCAAGCCTGTAGCCGCTTCCTCGGGGTCGATCACGAGCGGGGGGCTGATCCGGACCGCCCGCGTTCCCGCGGTCAGCAGGAGAAGGCCCCGCTCGAAGGCGGTCTGAACCAGCTTCGCGGCCAGCTCCGGAGTCCTGAGCTCAATGGCCAGCATCAGACCGAGGCCGCGTACGTCAGTCACGTCCTTATGGGTCGAGGCGATCTCGCGCAAACCGTCCTGCATCACGGCTCCGACTGTGGCCGCGTTTTCCATCAGGCCGCTCTCGAGGAGGTCGAGCGTCGCCAGCCCCGCGGCGCAAGCCACAGGATTGCCGCCGAATGTGCTGCCGTGCGAGCCCGGCGGCCAGCTCATCTGCTCTGCACGTGCGATGAAGGCTCCGAGGGGAAGCCCTGATGCAATTCCTTTGGCGAGGCATACGATGTCCGGCTCGACGCCCCAGTGCTCGACCGCCAGCAGATGGCCGGTGCGGCCCATGCCCGACTGGACCTCGTCCGCGACAAGCAGGATCCCGTGCTTCTCGGTCAGCTCGCGCAGGCGTGGGAGAAAGTCGTCCGGCGGGACCAGGTAACCGCCCTCGCCCTGGATCGGCTCGACGAACACCGCGGCCACGCTCTCCGGTGGCGCGACCGTAGAGAAGAGCTCCTCGATCCGGTCGAGCGACTGGTCGGTGGTCACGTTCCGCGAGGCGCTCGGGAAAGGCGCGTGGAAGACCGAGGAAAGCAGCGGCGCAAACCGGCGCCTCTGGCTCGCCTTCGATGCAGTGAGCGAAAGCGCGCCGAAGGTCCGGCCATGGAACGCGCCCAAAAAAGCGATGTAGCTCGGCCGCCCCGTGGCAAAGCGCGCAAGCTTCATCGCGCCCTCGATGGCTTCCGCACCGGAGTTGGTGAAGAAAACCCCGGCCGGAGTGCCGGGGAGAATCCTGTTTTCCAGCCGCTCGGCGAGCTCTATCTCCGATGTGTAGTAAAAGTCGGTGCCCGACATATGGAGGAAGCG
Source organism: Chloroflexota bacterium (assembly GCA_005880915.1). Taxonomy (GTDB): domain Bacteria; phylum Chloroflexota; class Dormibacteria; order Dormibacterales; family Dormibacteraceae; genus 40CM-4-65-16. The sequence continues at coordinate 43,825 of VBIW01000041.1, forward strand.
CTCCGCCTGCTCCTTGATCGCGGCCACGACCTTCGGATGGGAGTGACCGGTCGTGACCACTGCGATCCCGGCGGTGAAGTCGAGAAACCGGTTGCCGTCCACATCGGTGACCCAGCAGCCACTTCCGCGCTCCATGACGAACGGGTATGACCGGGTAAAGCTCGGCGACATCGCCTTGGCGTCCCGGGCGATCAGCTCCGCGGCTTTGGGTCCGGGCAACGCAGTGCGGATTTCCGGCCTCACGGGCGGCAAGCATAATGGTCGGGATGGCGAAGACCAAAGCGCCTAAGGGATATTCGGTCCGGCCCTCCACCAGGGACGACCTGAAGGCGATCGTCGGCATCTACAACTGGGCGGTCAACCAGACTTTTGCGACCATCGACTCGGAGCCCCTTGACGCGGAGGAGGCGCAGGCGTGGTGGGAAGCGCACGGCAAGCGCTCGCTCCTGCTGGTCTCGGTCGACGAGACGGGCGTGATCGGCTGGGCCCGGCTCCTGCCCTGGAAGCAGCGCGGCTACGACGTCGTGGAATGCCTGGTTTACGTCGACCCGGTGCACCAGGGCATCGGCATAGGCGGGGCGCTTCTGAGTGAGCTGATCAAAGAGGCTCGCGGCCTGGGGTACCTGACGATCGTCGCGAGCATCGCGACCGACAACCGCGCGGGCCTGGCCCTGTACACCAAGTACGGCTTTGGCGAAGTGGGGACGATCAAGAACGCCGCCCACAAGTTCGACCGCTGGATGGACATCACCCTGGTCCAGCGCTCCCTGGACTAGCTTGTCTTCCCCACTCAGTGGGGAAGTACCGCCGCTTGCGGCGGGGATGGGGCAGCGCCGGCCAAAACTAATTTGCGTAAGCGGGCGGATAAACGACCTTCATCACTCCGACCGCCTGCCACTGCCCGACAACAGCCGCCGCCCTGGTGTTCTGACCTTCGTCCAGCGTTCCGGGCCCGGCGAACTTCACACCACCACCGTTGATGCTGTCGCCGGCAGGCACGTCGACCTTGAGCGCTGCCGCGCGAATCGATGCCGCCGAGATCGACGCGCCAGCGTTGGGGATCACGTAATGAAAAAGAGTCCAGCCGCCGACGAATCCCGCCATCGCCGGGATTTCCATCGAACCCTGGTAAGCAGCCTTCGCACGCGCCAGCAGCGCCTGGCCTGACGGCGACAGCGCGGCAAGGCTGATGCTTGCGTCGGGCTTGTCCGCCGCGTAGACGCCGATCGATCCCGCCCCGACCCGCTCGCTGAACTGCTGCATGCAGAACGCGGAGCTGGTGCCGATCGCGCCCTTCAACTTGATGTGGTGAGCGAGCACAGCGTTCCAGATCGTGATGCCGTCGTCGATGTAGCTGACATCCCACAGGTAATCGGGACGGTCTTGAGCAAGCCTGGCCGCGATCACGTCGGCGTCGTACGCGCTCGGGTTGTACTCGATGACGTCGACCACGTTGATGCCATCAGCCCTGGCGAGCTGCTCCTCCCCGCCACCGACCGAGCGCCCATATATGTCGTTGACCCGGACAACCACGGCCCGGGGGGCAGTGAGGGGGGCCGAGGGCATCAGGACGTCGTGGGTGAAGGTCACCGCAATTCGGCCGAGCGCACTGCCGGTGGCGACCGTGCGGAAGACGTAATGGCGCTGCGTGGTGATGGGGTCGGCGACCGCGCCGGTCTCCCAGTACACCGTCTTCAACTCCTCGGCACGCGCCGACGCGGCCGCCGCCAGCGTGCTGCCGTACGTGCCGAGGATCGCCGGCACGTGGTAGTCGCGGACCAGCGTGTCGACCGCGGCGGAGGCCGCCTGCGGAGTTGTCGCGTCGATCACTTGCAGGCGCACGTTGACGCCGGAAACGCGAAGCGCGGCCTGCACCCCGGCGAGCTCCTGCTTTCCGCCTTCGGCCTGCGGGCCGCTCAGCGGATAGATGGCACCGAGCACGATCTGGTGGGCTCGGCTCGTTTCGCTCTGCCCGCACGCAAGGGCGATGAGCACCACCAAAGACAGCAGGGCCAAGCGGCGAGTCACCCGGCCAGAATATCGGACGGAGCGCGCCGCCTTTCTCGAGGCGGAGGCGGAGCGGTCAGGCGGTGGCGGCTGACCTGATGCCGGCGCCTCTTGCATCGGCCAGCTGGCGCTCGAGCTTGGGCGCGGGCGCGTAGCCGTAGTTGACGTGAAGCGCGTTGCCGTCGGCGGCCATGACCACAGTTGTAGGAAGCGTGTAGACGTGAAACTGGTCGGCGAGCACGCGCTCGTTGACGGCGTCTACCTTGTCGATCCGCACGTCACCAAGCCTCGCGAGAGCAGGCTCCTGGTGAGTCCGACAGACGGTGCAGCTGTCGCCAGTGAAGTAAAGGATGTAAGGCTCCTCCCCATTCATAGGGAGGTGGCGGGAACGGCCGGTGGGGCTGGTGGACTCCATGACAAGCCGGCGTGCACGTCGGGCGCGAAGCGCCTCCAGGCCGGCGGCGGCGAGCACTATGACGCCCACCACCGCCAGTGCCCAGAGTTGCGCACTCACGCTCTGATGAATCCCCTGCGCTCGAGCTGGAAGAAGATCTGGCAGCCCAGGCAGTAACCGAAGGCGAGGTTGACGAAAGCCAGCACCGCGACCAGCAGCGAAAGCGCGAGGCCCACGACTGGCAGCGGGATCAAGAAGATCGACGCTACCGCCAGGAAGACCCCGCCGAGGCCCTGGGCAAAGTTGTGCGGCTCGGGCCGGTCCTGCACCGGTCGCGCCTTGACGATGCCGCGGGGCTTGAGAACCTTGAAGTAGAGCTGCTTGAACAATGCGAGCTGCGGAGCGAAGGTGCCCAACAGCAGCACGATCGCCAGCAGGGGGATCAACACGAGCAGCGGCCGGAAGACCGCGCTGCCGATGAACGCCACAAGCACGGTCACGATGATCCCGGTCTGGTTGACCTTCAGCGCTGAGTGGTCGACGACCTGAGTCGGTGTGCTCACTTCTCGATGGGAACCCGGATCGAGCTGCCCCACTCTGTCCATGAGCCGTCGTAGTTCTTGACGTCGGGATAGCTGAGGAGCTCGTGCAGCACAAACCAGGTGTGCGCCGAGCGCTCGCCGATGCGGCAGTAGGCGATGACCTCTTTGGTGGGCACTACGCCCTTGCCGCCGTAGATCTCCTTCAGCTCGTCCTGGCTCTTGAAGGTCCCGTCCTCTGCGTTGACGGCTGTGGCCCACGGGATGCTCGCCGCGGTCGGGATGTGGCCTCCGCGCTGGGCGCCTTCCTGAGGCAGGTTCTCTGGCGCGAGCAGCTCACCGGAGTACTCCTTCGGAGAACGGACGTCGACCAGAGCCACCTTGCCGAGCCGGTCGAGCACGTGGTCGCGGTAGGCGCGGATCTGCTCGTTGGGCGAAGACTTGAAGTGATAGCTCGTCGCCGGGTAGCTCGGAGCTTCCGTGCTGTACGGCCGGCCTTCCTTCTCCCACTTGACGCGGCCGCCATCTACCAGCTGGACCTTGTCGTGGCCGTAGTACTTCAGGGCCCAGTACGCGTAGGCGGCAAACCAGTTGTTGTTGTCGCCGTAGAGGACGACGGCCGTCTCGGGGGTGATTCCGCTGCGCCCGAGGAGCTCGGCAAGTGCGTCCTTCGGTGCGATGTCGCGCGCGACCTGATCCTGCAGGTCACGCTTCCAGTTCCAGCCGACGGCGCCTTCGATATGTCCCTTTTCGTAGACGCTCGGGTCGACGTCGACCTCGACGAGGCGCAGGCCTGAGTCCTTGCTGTGCTCTGCGATCCACTCGGTGGTGACCAGAGCCTTGGTTTGTGTCTGAGAGCTCAATTCAAATTCCTCCAGAGAATGCGAAATAACGAACGAACGGTTCGAGGAGAGGAAACGGTCGAATGGGCACGCCCTCCGGGGCGTGAGCAGACGGCCGGGGCTAGCTACAGAAGCAGGCCGGGATGTGGGTCAACCGCTGAGCAGGCCAGGTCAGGTCCGCCATAGACGCTCAATTGTAGGTAACCCCCGCCGCAGATGCGAGATTCCCGACAATTTGCGACAGTGTCGCAAGTACCTCTGATCAAGTACCAGGCGCTCGGCAACGACTACCTGGTCATGGACCTGCCGGGACCGCTTGACGATCTGGTCGCCTTGCTGCCTGAGCTATGCGACCGCAACCGCGGCCTCGGCTCCGACGGGCTGCTCGCCTTCGACCCGGCGGCGATGAGCGTCCGGATCTTCAACCCCGACCGGTCCGAGGCCCAGAAGAGCGGCAACGGGCTGCGCATCACCGCCGCCCACGCCGTGCTCGAGCACGGAGCGCCCAACCGGTTCGAGCTGCGCACGGCCGACCGGTCCAACGCGGTGCAGGTCCTCGTCCGGAACGGCGCTGAGATCGTGACCGAGCTGGACATCGGGCGGCCGTCGTTTCGCGCCGCGGACCTGCCCGCCGATTTCGACGGAGAACCAGAAGAGGTCGAGCTGGAAACTCCGGTGGGACGCGTCAAAGCAGTGCTCGTCTCAGTAGGCAACCCGCACTGCGTCGTCTTCGGGCAGCCGGTGACAAAGAAACGCTGCCTCGAGCTCGGTCCGCATCTCGAGCGCCACCCCGCGTTTCCAGAGCGGACGAACGTGCAGCTTTGCGAAGTAATAGATCGCGCGCGCGTACGCGCGGAGATCTGGGAGCGCGGCGCCGGGTACACGCTCGCCTCTGGCACCAGCGCCAGCGCCGTCACCGCGGCATGCATGCGACGAAACCTGGTCGATGCGAACGTCACTGTCGAGATGCCCGGAGGCGACCTGTCCGTGAGGCGCGAGCCAAACGGAAACCTGGTCCAATCAGGACCCGCGCGGCGCGTCTACCGCGCAGTCATCGATCTGTCGGACTTCCGCGCCTAAGCAACGTGAGTTGAATCAAGACGAAAGCCGCCCCGGCGACTAGGCACACGCCGACGGCCGGCCACCACGAGTGGAGCGCAAAGAACACGGCCGCCGCGGCCATGCCAAATCCGAAAATGCCTCCCCAATGGGACGTGAAGAACTGAGCATCGTCGACATTCCGCGCACCAGGTGGGACCAGCCATAGAGGCCATCCACCTATTAGTGTCGTCGCCCAGGGCAGCCCGCAAGCAATCATCGCGACGACCTCTGCGGCAGTGGTCTGGCCAGCGCGATTACCGCCCAACCCTTCGTCTATAGGAAAGAACACGCCGAACAGCAGCCATGCGCCGAGGGTGAAACCAGGGACCGATTGAAGCATCGCCTTGACCCTGTCTCCATAGGGGCGATCAAGCGCCTCCCACCACCGCTGCGGCATGCGCCACACAAGAAGCGCCGGGAGGGTTAGAACGACGCCGGCGACGTAGCCCACCTCATCATCAGTAACGCCGCTGTAAAGGCGGCTCCCTAGCTGAGGGCAACCTCGGAAACTGCGGCGGGCAGCTCTGCCAGCCCACGAATCACCGCATCGGCCAGGGATGGATCGGCGCGTTCGCCTTGCCGGTTGACCCAGATACGCGTGATGCCGAGCTCGTGCGTGGGCTTGATGTCGTGGAAGTAGCTCTGCGCGACGTGTATCCACGAGTCGGCTGAGGAAGCGAACGTCGACTGGAAGAGGCGGAAGTGCGCCGGGTTCGGCTTGTACGCGGAGACGTCTTCGGCCGTGACGACGGCGTCGAAGTTAGCCGGAAGCCGGCGCTGCGTCAGCGCGATGATGTCGCGGTCGCAGTTGGTCAGCAGCGCGAACTTCCAACCCTGCGTGCGCAGCTCGGCCAGCGCTGGACCGACGTCGGCGAACGGAGGCCAGTAAGGGATGGTCGAGACGAGCGCTGTCGCGTCGTCCGGCTTCAGCTCCACCTCCAGGCGCCTGGCCGCGCGGCGTGTCGTTTCGGTGAGCACCGCGCGGTAGCGCTTGAACGAGCTCTCGTTTTCGACCTCGGCCTCGAGAGCGATGTAAGCCTCGAGAAACTCCTGACCATGACCTGGAAACAGCAGGTCGCCGGTGGTGCGGATGCCGTGGCGCCAGTCGATCAAGGTGCCGAAGCAATCGAAGGTCAGCCATCGGTCCGCCACGGAGCCGGCCTAGGTCACTGGCCGGCCGCGCGGAAGGCGAGCGTCTTCTTCGCAGCCTGGTCGATCTCCTCCGGCGTCAGCAAGACGGTCGTCTTCGTTCGCACCGTTCCGGTCGCCGCCACGCCCATCGAGAACGTGGCCGCCGTGATGTTGTCAGGACCCTCGACGATGGCAACCACATCGTCCTCACCGAGAGCGTAGTAAAACGCCTCCAGCTTGCCGCCCAGCGCGTGCACCGCGGCTTCGACCGCCTTGCGGCGACCAGTGCCCCCTTCTTTCAGCACGCCCTTGACCCCATCCGCCGTGTACGAACCCTGGATCAGAAATCTCGGCATCTCTCATTCCTCCTTGAACTAACCGGATGCCTTGGGCAGATACTCCTGGATGGCGTGCGCGAGGTGCTGCATGCTCATTGACTGCAACCAAACGCGGCCCGGTCCCGTCAGCGCGGCGAGGAACAATCCCGAGCCGCCGAAGAACATGTTCTGAATCCCCGGGACCGTCACAACGTTGAACTGCACCGTCTCCTGGAACATGCCCACCTGGCTCGGATGGACACGCAGAGTGTTGCCCGGCTGCAGGTCGTACACGACCACTTCGCCGTTCAACGCCACCCATGCCTGTCCTTGCCCGGTCAGCTTCTGCAGGCGAAAACCGGTCCCTCCAAAGACGCCGGCGCCAAGGCGCTGCTGGAAGCCGATCGAGAACTGGACGCCAGGGGTCGCGCACAGAAAGCCGTGCCGGTGAACCATGTAACCCGTTCCCGGTGTGATCTCCATCGGCAGGATCTGGCCCGGAAGCTTGGCCGCGAAGGCAAGAAGTCCGGGTCCGCCGACCGCGGTGTACTCGGTCATGAAAAAAGTTCCGCCGGCCATCGCCCTGCCCAGGGCGCCGAGGAAGCCGCCCTGCTGGCCGCCCACGGAAGTGCCGGTCTGCATCTGGATCGCCATCGACATCCAGGAGAGCTCGCCCGATTCGGCGAAGACCTTGTCGTTGGGCTGCATGTTCAGCTCGAGCACGGGCATGACCGTGCCGACGATCTTGGATTCCATCGAGCGCTCTCCTTAGTGTCTGTGGTGGGGATCGATCATCCTGCGGCGGGAAGCCGGAGGCGTCGGATTTCGCGAGCAATCGTCGCAGACTCCGACCACGAGGACCTCCGTGCGCACCGGCTTGAAGCCGTGGCCTTCTTCGAGATGCGCCTCGAGGTCGCTGACCAGCTCTTCTTGAATATGCATGACGCCGCCGCAGACCTGGCAGACCGCGTGGTGGTGGTCGCCGGAGGCGAGCTCGTAGTGCGTTGGTCCGTCGCCGAGGTGCGCGGCAAAGAGAGACCCCGACGCGGTAAGGGCCTCGAGCGCGCGATACACGGTGCTGCGCGGAAATCCGGGCTTGGCCTTGTGCAGCTCGTCGGTGATCTCCTCGGCGGTGCAGTGGCCGCCGAGCCGGACGATCGCCTCGTAAACCATCGACCGCTGCGCTGTGCGCCGCATGCCTGGCGCAAGCATCAGTGGATCACGCGGAGCGAACGATCTGCCTTGGTCAGCACGCGGCATCCGCCTTCCTCGACCACAACGTCGTCTTCGATCCTGACTCCGCCCCAGCCAGGGATGTAGATCCCAGGTTCGATGGTGAACACCATGCCCACCTCGAGGACGGTTTGCGAACCAGGGTCGAGGCTGGGATCTTCATGCGCTTCAAGACCCAGCCCATGACCGACGCGATGGTAGAACTGCTCACCATAGCCGGCGGCGTCGATGACGCGGCGCGCCGCCGCGTCGACCTCTCCAGTGGTAACCCCAGGGCGCACAGCCTCTATCGCCGCGTCGTGCGCCGCGAGGACGAGCTCATGGATTTCGCGATGCCGCGCGCTGGGCTCGCCAAGAATTGCCATCCGTGTGGTGTCCGCCTTGTATCCGTCGAAGGCGGCACCGAAATCGAGCAGCACGAAATCGCCAGGCGCGAGCTTGCGGCTCGACGGTTCCGCGTGAGACAGGGCAGAGTTCGGACCTGTCTGGACCAGAGTCCCAAACGAAAGCTTTCCGCCGAGCTCACCGATCGCCGCTCCGATCATCAGCGCGACATCGATCTCCCTCTGACCGGCGCGAAGCCGCGGAATGACTTCCTCTCCGGCGGCGTCCGTAATGGCAGCGGCGCGGATGAGCTTTTCGATCTCTTCGTCGCGCTTCGTCAGCCGCAGGCGCCGGATCTCGGGCCCGACATCGACGAGCTCGCTCGCGCCTGTACGCGAGGTGATCACCTCTGCCGCATGAAGGGTCAGGTGGTCTTTCTCCACCCCGATCTCGGTGGATTCGCCAAGTGCGCGGGCGACCAGCGCGTACGGGTCTTCGCCATCGCGCCAGGAAACCACCTGAGCGTTTGCGGCGTGGCTGCGCGCGCTCTCGCCCTCGAGCGCCGGCACGACGAGGACCGCCTCCTCGCGCTGTATGACCAGCGCCATCAGGCGCTCAAACGGTTCCGCGTGAAAGCCGGTGAGATACGCGATCGAAACCGGGCGGGTGATGTACAGAGCGTCGAGCTTCCGATTGGCCATCCAGCGCCGCAGGTCGGCGAGCGGGGTTGCGGTCGCGACCGACTTACTCAATGCCCGTGATGCGCACGCTGTAGGCACCGCTCGGCGTCCTGATCTCCACCTCGTCGCCGACGCGGTGTCCGATCAGCGCCTTGCCGAGGGCCGACTCGTAGCTCACGCGGCCGGCCTTCGGATCCGCTTCAGCCGGTCCCACGATGCGATAGGTCTCCTCGTCCTCGCCGTTCTCGCCGAAGCGAACGGTGCTGCCCATCTCGACCACGCCCGTAGGGCGGTGTTTCTCGATGATCACGTGGTTCTTGACGATCGCTTCGAGCTCTTTGACTCGAGCCTCCATCATGCCCTGCTCATTCTTCGCCGCGTGATATTCGAAGTTCTCAGAAAGGTCGCCGAGCTCGCGGGCCGCTTTGATCTTGGATACGATCTCGGGCCGGCGCATAGTGGTCAGCTCGTGAAGCTCTTTCTCGACCGCTTCCAACCCCTCAGGCGTGATGTGGACGTCGCTCATCTAACCGAGTCTAACCCTCACCAGGGACGGGTCCGGTTGTATACAGTCGCGGGGCATGAAAAGGATCCTGCTGACGGTCGGCATGCTGCTGATGGGCATGGGCCTGGTCGGCGGCGCCGCCGCCGCTCTCGTCCCAACCTCGCTGATGCCACTCGACCAGGAGGTCGGCACGCACACCTCGGCCGCCGGAGCCGTCCTCGGCATCGGCCTCATGGCCGCGGCCGTAAATCCCGCAGGCAACGTCGGCTGGGTTCGAGCGGGCATCCTGTACGGGTTTGTCGTGCTGGCATTCGAGGCGGGTTCCTACTTCCTGTGGCGGGCCAGCTTCCACCTCGGCCCGGTCATTTTCGGCCTTGCCTTCAGCCTGCTCCTGATCGCCACGTACCCCGAACGCAAGAAGCTCATTCCGGCGACAGAGCGGAAGAAGACCACTCCGCCAACGCCATCTCTCGCGGTGCTGAACTCTCCGCCGGCCACGGAAGTCGAAACTAGGGAGCCAGACCAGACGAGCTGAGGCGCGAGGCGACTAGGTTTTGGGAACCAGCGCCTGCACCTGCTCCATCCAGCGCCGCTGGAGCACGAACGAAACTCCGTAGACGGCGCCGGCGAGAATCGCTCCCACCAGCACCGCAACCACCGCATGAATCGCAGACGGCGAGAGCGGGATCAGGGCGACGCCGTCGTCGCCGACGACCGCGCCGAGGGCAAGCGCAAGCGGCGTCATCAAAGGCACCAGCTGGAGCCGCCTCATCACAGGCGGCACCGGAGGCTCTACCCGGCCCACCATCCGCTGACCCATGACGCCCAAGGACTTGACGTGGTGGAGGTGAGGGGTGACTGTCAGAACGACGTTGACCTGGTTGCCTGGCACCTGCTTCAGGCGCGCTGGTGGGACCAGGAACTGCTCCACGCCGCCCCGGGTCTGGACCATCAGCATGCCCAGGCCGACCGAGGTGCTCACCGAGCTCGCACCCACGAGCTGGCCCTGGACGAGCCGCGGCTCGGCTTTCCGGTCTTTCAGCGCGAGCCGGAAGCCCGGTGCGACGAAGCTCGCGAGCAGCGCGATTGGAAAGACCCAAGCGACCGCCGCGGCCACAGCGTCGGGCCAGCCGTAGATGCCCGGCAGGAAGATCAGGCAGGCCGCGATGATCAGCACGCACACTACGGCGACGGCAATCGCGATATAGCCGATGCGAATCACGTAGTCGGGCGAGTAGCCCTGCAGCATGCCGCCCGCCTGGACGAAGCGCTCGCGCTGCCTTCGAGTCGCGCCCTGGGCGTTGGAGGCGGCCGCCTTGGGCTGGACCTTCCGCATCTGCTGCCGGACCTGCCGGACCTGCTTTTTGCCCATCCCCTCAGATCGGGAGTGTATCCGGCTGAGGGGCCGCGCCGGAGGGCAGAGGCGAGACCCGATTGATTCCATTCCAGATCTTCGTACGCATTTGCTCGGCCATGACCGCCAAAGGAAACGTTGCACGGGCCCGCGTTGATCGAACCGCGTTTCCCTCGTCGGGGACTATGGGTTGCGCTGCGACGGGACGACAGCCGGCACGAGCACGCGCCTGGTGAGTGTCTGGCCGTTCAGCTGGTACTGGCCCGAGAAAAGGAATGCCGGCTCGTAAAAGCTGTGATCCCCCGCAGGCACCAGCACGTAAACCAGCTCGGCCTTGTTCAGCTGGATGGCCGGGACCGCAGCCCCGGAGACTGCCGGCGCCGGGACGGATGACGCGAGTGCGGAACGAATCGCTTCCTCGGCGGTGACGATCTTGTAATCGGCCTGGTCGAGGTTTGCCGGCAGCAAGCCAGACGCCACGACCGGACGATTCGCGCTGAGGTCGACCTCGAGGCCGTAGCGGTTGCCGTTTACGTCGACGAGATAGGCCGTGCCGTATCCGGGCGCGACGAACTGGCGCTCATATCGCACCCTGACCGGGTCACTGCTGCTGTCGACCGTCACGGTGTAATTCCATTGCGGCGACAGGCTGTGCTGGGCGAGAAAGATGTCCGCCAGGTCCTGCGGACCCGCACCCGCCGCTTCGACGGGAGGCATCGTCGCAGCCGCGAATATGAAGTACGCGGGACTCGACGGGGGCGACTGGACCGTGCCGCGGACCTTGAGCGTGTAGTCAGTCGCCGTGTACATGCCGAGGAAACCGGAGGGGCGGTCGCGCAGCACCGCGCCCAAGGCTGAGGCGAACTGGTCCGCCTCGTTGGTCGTCGGTTCGCGGTACCTGAACACCGGCGCGGAGGAGATCGCGAGATCGAGCTTTCCGGTCCACGTCAGCTGCGCCGCCCCAAGGTCTGCCTGACCACCGGCGGTCGCATTCGGCGCCGTGGCGCCCTTCGAGGTGGAGTTGAAGACGGGCGTAGGCAGCCGGCCGAATGTGCCGGCGGTCAGCTGGTTTGGCTCAGCGCCGTTGTACTGCGACGCCGTGCTCGCTCCACCGCCCCCGCGCCCGAGGCCGCTCAGCGCCACGGTCCCCACGCCGATGACGACCACGAGCAGAGCCGCCACAGCGGCGGCAGGCACCGCGGGCACTTCCCGGATGCCCTGGAGAAACCCTGCGATGGCGTCGCGGAGCCGTGTCGGTGCCGGCCGGCTCGACTGCATCCGCAGCCACAGCTCGTCCTCGAAAGCAGGCCGCGGGCGTGTGGTCGCGAACGCGTCGTCGAGCTCGCGCTGGAGGGCCTGAGTCTCGAGCTCTTCTTCTGGCTCGCTCATGCTTCCGCCTTCCGCACTGCATCTTTGAGCGCCCTCACGGCCCGGTGATAGAGCATCTTCGCCGCGTCCTCGCTGCAGCCCATCAGCTTGCCCACCTCATCGAACTGAAGCCCCGAGTGACGCAGCGAGATGGCGTCGCGCTGGCGCTCGGGCAAACCTGCGACATGCACCAGCAAGGCCCGGTACTGGATCCGTTCCTCAGCCTGGCTCGCGGGGTCCTCCTCGGCCGCGGGCTGATGCTCGACCGTCCGGCGGAGCCGGTCGCGCCGGCCCTGCGCTCGGAAGTGGTCGAGGGTCGCGTTGCGCGCGATGCGAAACAGCCACGCCGCGGGTGTTGTGTTGCGCGGCTCGAATCGCCCGTAGGCCTGGTAAGCGTTCATGAACACCTGCGCCGCGATGTCCTCGGCGTCAGCCGAGGTGCCGACCTGGGCCCGGACATAGGCGTAGATCCGTCCCAGGTATTCCCGGTAGAGGTCTTCGAAGGGCGGCCTGTCGGCGGGCACGGCCGGATCATGGTATGGAAGCGCACCACTGATTGAGCGAACGTCCGGTCGGGAGGCGCTGTAACGCTAGACCGGCGCCCAGGCCCGAAGCTCGGCCCCGACCTCCTTGGGACGGTTGCTGAAGATCGAGTCGGGCTTGACGAACTTGCACCAGGCGATCGCCGCCTCGTCGTCCACCGGCCACACGCCCACCGCGCCGCCTGCGGCGTGCACCTCATGGACGAGCTGCGGGTCGGTGGCACCCCAGTGCGGCGAATACACGTCCGCGCCCGCCTCGCGGAGCAGCTTCGCCGGGTGCATCGGCCGCGAGGCTTCCAGGATGCCGAGCTGGAGCGACGGCTCCATCTTCCGCAGCTGGTGGATCGACGTGTGATTGAACGAGATCACCGCGCATTCCGGCACCGCGCCCAGCTGGCGCAGCATGTTGATCAGCTTGTCCTCGAGCCCTGGATACAGCGGCGGCACCTGCTTTGTCTCGATCACAAGGCCGACCTTGCCCAGCACGAGCTCGATCACCTCTTGAAGGAGCGGAATCTTCTCGCCATCGCCGGCATCCAGCTTGCGCAGCTCGGCGGCGGAGTAGTCGCGGACGAGGCCCGTGCCGTTGGTGGTGCGTTCGAGCGTGTGGTCGTGAATGACTACAAGCCGGCTGTCGGACGACAGGTGCACGTCACACTCGATGAGGTCACATCCAGCGGCAATGGCGGAACGGAAGGAGCGCATGGTGTTCTCAGGATTTTCCGCCGGATTGCCGCGGTGGCCGCCTATCAGCGGCCTCCCCTCATCGTGTGCAGCCTCGTAGCGATCGCGGATCGATTGAGTCAAGACGCTCGGTCAGTCTAACCAAGCCGGACAGCAAAACCTGTGTTGAGCAAACGCTTTTCGGCCCGATGGCAATCAAGAGTCGGCCATCCCATGTCTATAGTGCAGGGGTGACCTCTGCGGGACCCCGAAACATCGCCGAGCTACGTGCCGGCGGCCACAAGCGCGAGACGGTCAAGCAGGAGATGCGCCGCAACCTTCTGACTCGCCTCCGCTCCGGCGAACCGCTGCTCGCCGGCATCGTCGGCTACGAGGAGACCGTCCTGCCTCAGCTGGCCAACGCGGTCATCTCGGGCCACGACGTGATAATGCTGGGCGAGCGCGGCCAGGCGAAGAGCCGGATCATGCGATCCCTCGTCAGCCTGCTGGACGAGCAGGTGCCGGTGATCGCGGGATGCGAGATCAATGACCACCCTTACGAACCGATCTGCCGCCGCTGTCTCGACCTCGTCGCCAGGGACGGCGACAGCGTCGAGGTCGCGTGGATCGGTCGCGATCGCCGCTATGGCGAGAAGCTCGCCACGCCCGACATCTCGATCGCCGATCTCATCGGTGAGGTCGACCCGATCAAAGTCGCTGAAGGCCGCTATCTCGCGGATGAGCTGACGATCCATTACGGTCTGCTGCCACGCACCAACCGCGGAATCTTCGGCATCAACGAATTGCCTGACCTCGCGGAAAGGATCCAGGTCGGTCTCTTGAACATCATGGAAGAGAAGGACGTGCAGATCCGCGGCTATCGCGTGCGTTTGCCGCTCGACCTGTTCGTGATCGCGAGCGCGAACCCGGAGGACTACACATCGCGCGGTCGCATCATCACACCGCTCAAGGACCGATTCGGATCGCAGGTGCGCACTCATTACCCGCTGAGCATCAGCGAAGAGATGCAGATCATGGAGTCCGAGCGGCATCCGGTGCCGGAAGACTTCGAGCTCATCTTTCCGTCCTTTATGAAGGAGATCGTCGCCGAGCTCACCCATCTCGCCCGTCGCAGTCCTCATATCTCGCAGTCGTCTGGTGTCTCGGTGCGCATGTCGATCGCCAACGTCGAGAACCTCGCGAGCAATGCGGTGCGACGCGCGGCACGACTCGGCGAAACGCTTGCCGTGCCGCGCATCACCGACCTGGCGTTCCTGGCCTCGTCGACCGCTGGACGCGTCGAGATCGAAGCTCTCGACGAAGGCAAAGAGGAGCAGGTGCTCGCACGGCTCGAGCGCGGGGCCATCAGCTCGGTGTTCAGCCGGCACTTCTCAGCCTCGCAGTTCGACGGCGTCGTCGCGAAATTCGAAGAGGGCAGCATGCTCGAGGTTGGCGAGGGCATCACGGCGCGCGCGTACACACGCGCGATCGGCGACGTTCCGGAGCTGGCGACGGCGCTCAAGCGACTCGCGCTGCCTGACCGCCCGGAGGTGCGCGCGTCGGTGATCGAATTCGTGCTGGAGGGACTGCACCTCAACAAGCGCCTGAACAAGGACGAGGTCGACGGCCGGGCGATCTACCGCCGCTAGGGTCGGGGTCCCAGCCTATTTCTGGACGGCGTAGATCCAGGTGAACCCGATCACCAGGGCCACCACGAGCAAGAAGAAGACCAGCTCGACACGAATCGCCAGGCCGACCAGCCGCTTGGCGCGCCGGGTCCGGGCACCGCACCTCTCGCAGTAAGCCGCGTTCGGCACGAGCGCCGAACCGCACTTGTCGCAGGCGGCCTGAACGTTCTCCACGTCACCGAGTATGCGACGTCGTGGCCGCTGGGAAAACGCACCGCTGGATCCAGCGAGGCGCAATCAGCCCGGTGCATGCGCACCGCTGTATCCAGCGAGGCGAAATAGGACTGCGGGTAAGCTCTTTTTGATGGAACTCCAGGAAGAGATGTCCACGTCCGATGTGGTACTGCTGCTCGGCTCGGTGCCGGAGCGGACGGCCGACCTCGTCTACTGGCTCGACGAGGCGCGCCTGCGCTATCGCCACGGACCGGCCTTCCCCACCCTCGGCAGCCTCATCGCGCACCTGGCCGATGCCGCCCCGAAGGTCGACGCCCTGCTCCGCCATGCCCACCTCGACGGCCAGACGACGGCCGACGTCCGGGCGGCGATCGACCCGGGCCACGACCAGGAATTGACGCAACCGCTACAGGAGGCGCTCGAGGACTTCGCCCGCGTCCGGCGGCGGACCGTCGACCTCCTCCACGGCTGGGGCAAGGCCGAGTGGGAGCGGGCCGTCACTGACCCTCGCGGCGGCGAGATGAACCTGCTCGAGGTTTGCCGCCTGGTCGCCAAGCACGAGATGGCGCACGTCGCCCAGGTCCGCAACCTCAGCGCCCTGCTTCCGGAGCCTCGCGACCTGGGCCCGATCCCGCCGGCAGGCGTGAACGGCCAGTAATCTTCGCGGAGTGTCACGCTCCCGACTTCCTCGCAGATTCGCGTCATCGGCGGCCGGAGGCAAGGAAAGGGTGGCGCGGCTAGGAGCGCATCGATAGATGCGTGACGACGCAGCGCCGGGCCCCTTGACGCCGCCTTCAGCGCCGCAGGCGCCCGGTCGCCTAGGACGCGAAGATGTGAGGAACCTCGGGGGCGGGACACTCCCGGTGGCCGACGAACAAGGCGAACAAGGCGAACAAGTCGACCAGGCTGAACAGGCCGAACAGGTCGACCCGGCATCGACCGACCAGCAGCGACCCGCCCGTCAGGGTCGTGGCAGGCGCAAGCGCAAGTCCGGCGGCGGCCGCACGGCCCAGTACTGGATGGTGGTCAGCTCGCCCGACAACTTCCGCAAGACGCGCGAGCACGGCTTCTCGATCCAGGGCCTGAAGAGCCGCCACCGACGGCGGGTGGAGACGATGCGCTCTGGCGACCGCCTCCTTTACTACGTGACAGGAAGGATGGCGTTCGCCGCGACGGTGACGATAGCTTCGCCGATGTACGAGGACCACACGCCCATCTGGCGTTCGGCCCGTCGGGACGAGGACTACCCGTGGCGCGTCCACATCCGCGCGGACTTTGTGCTCGAGGAGACCGACTGGGTGCCCGCCAAGGAGCTGGCGTACCGGCTTGACTACGTGCGGAAATGGCCGCCCGAGCACTGGACGCTCGCCTTCCAGGGGCACATCCACGCGCTGCCACGGACCGACTTCGGGATCGTCGAGGACGAGATCTCGCGCAGCTCCCGCCGGCGCAAAGCACTCGCCGGCTAGGGCGATGCTGCGCGTCCTCAAGGACCTCTATCACTTCCATTTCCGCAACGAGCGCCGGGAGCGCCTTTTCCTCGCCTCGCTTTCCTTTCTTGTGACGTTTGGCATCGTGCGCGGGATCACGCACGCGATCCGTGCCGGTGTCGGGCCATTTCACAACGTGAGCAGCGGCGGTCTCCACATCCATCACCTTGTCTGGGGAATCCTCCTGCTGCTGGTGGTCGGCTACATCTGGCTGCTCGAGGTCGGCGTGGGCTCGAGCTGGGTCGCCAGCCTGACCGCCATGGCGTTCGGCATCGGCGCCGCCCTTGCCCTCGACGAGTTCGCCCTTTGGCTCAACCTGAGCGACGTGTACTGGGAGCAGAAGGGCCGCGAGAGCATCGACGCGGTGCTGATCTTCGCGGGGCTGCTCTCGGTTGGCATCTGGGGCTGGCCGTTCTTCAAGGGCCTGACAGATCTTGTGCGACGTCACAAACCGGCATCGGGCGGTGCTCTATGAGCAGTGGGCATGAATCTCGGTGCGCGCCGGATGACTTCCGTCAGGTCTGACGACGAAGCATTCGAGTCGCTTTTCAGAACCGAATATCCACGCGTCGTCGGGATAGCCAACCGCGTCCTCGCCGATCCGCACGAGGCGGAGGACGTGGCGCAGGAGGTCTTCATCGACTTCCACCGATTGCACTCGGCGACGGCTCAGTACGCGCCGGCGTGGCTGCATCGAGCCGCTGCCCACGCCTCGCTCAACCGGCTGCGCGGCGCGCGCCGGCGCCAGAAGCGAGAGGTCGCCCAGGCCCTCGAGGAAGGCGAGCGAATGCTCGATCCGCAAAAGCAGGTCGAGGTCGATGAGGATCGCCGCCAGGTGCGCGCGGCACTTGGACGTTTGGCACCCAAACCCGCGGCCGCCCTGGCGATGCGGGCGAGCGGGCTCAGCTACGCCGAGGTCGCCCAGGCTCTCGGCGTCGGAATCGGACAGGTCGGAACTTTGTTGAGGCGCGCAGAGACAGCGCTGCGCAAGGAGGTCAGCCGTGGCACATCTAACTGAAGGAACACTGCGCCGGATGGTGGACGATCCAGACGCGCGATCGGGCGCCGACGCGGCCCACCTCGAGGGCTGCGCGGAATGTGGCGCGCGCCTCAAGGACATCTCCGACGACGCGCGGTCCATCGCGAGCCTGCTTGCAGTCCCCGACGCGACGGTCGACGTAGGACGAGCTTTCGAACGGGTCGTGAGCGACCGGAAATCGCAGCCTGCGCTCGTCCGGTTCCCGATCTCGGGTTCATCTGGGCGGCCTTTTAGACTTGCGTTCGTCGCCGCCATCGCCGCGGTCGCTCTGGTTGTGGTGGCGTTCACGTTCAACGGCTTCTTCTTCAAGCCGACAACTGTCAAGACCGTCCCGGTGACCGTCGCCGACATGCAGGCGCTGTCCCAGCTGGGCGAGTACGGCACCATGACCTGGACCAAGCAACCGCAGTTCCAGGTCGCGACCAACGCCGCCGACGCATCCGTCATCGCGGGCGGCCTGAAGGCGCCAGTGGTTGCCACCCTCCCCGCCGGGGTCTCGACCACGGTCACCTACGGCGCGATGTCCGAGGCCGAGGCGACCTTTACGTTCAGCGCGGACAAGGCCAAGGCGGCGGCAGCGAGTCACGGCAAGACACTGCCCGCGTTGCCGAAGGGCATGGACGGCGCGACGCTGACGATCACTGTCGGCCCCGCGATCGGCGAGATCTACGGCAATCTGCAGCAGGGCTCGGCCGGCTCCAGCAGCCTCAACCTGCCTCAGCTGATCGTGGCCCGGTCCACCGCGCCGACTGCAAAATCGACCCAGGTCACCGTCGCGCAGCTCGAGGCCTACATCCTCGACCAGCCCGGAATCTCGCCTGAGCTTAAAAAGGCGATCAAGGCCATGGGCGATCCCAGCACCACGCTGCTCATACCGATTCCCGTGGAGTACGCCACATCAAAGGACGTCACGGTGCAGAACGTGCCTGGTGTCGCGCTGGGCGACAACACCGGGGTCGGTTCGGGCGTGGTGTGGGTGAAAGGCGGTTCGGTGTACGTGGTCGCCGGGTCGATCAAGCAGAACGTCGCAATCGACATCGCGAATAACCTGAAGTAGTCGTGCGCCGTTAGCCTGAGTACGTGGCTGAGGTAGCGGAAAAAACAGAGGCGGCCGCTTCAATTGAGGCGGCCGCCGGCACGCCCGCTGTCAAGACGGTCGAATTGACGAAGCGCTTTGGCGGCACCGTCGCGTTGGCGGGTCTGACGATGACGGTTCCGCGAGGCGAAGTCTTCGGATTCCTCGGCCCCAACGGCGCGGGCAAGACGACCGCAGTCAAGCTGCTGCTCGGCCTGCTGAAGCCGACGTCCGGCGAAGGCTGGCTGCTCGGCAAGCGCGTGGGCGACTTACAGACTCGGCGGCGCATCGGTTACCTGCCCGAGCTCTTTCGGTACCAGAGCTGGCTGTCGGCCGCGGAGGTGCTCGCGCTGCATTGCGAGCTGGCGCCGCTCCCCCGCTCGAGCTGGAAGGATGAGATCAGCACCTCGCTCGAGACCGTCGGTTTGACCGACCGCGCCAGAGATCGAGTCGGCACTTTCTCCAAGGGCATGCAGCAGCGCCTCGGGCTGGGCGCCGCGCTCCTCGGCGAGCCTGAACTGGTCTTCCTCGACGAACCGACCTCGGCCCTTGACCCCGTCGGCCGCCATGACGTGCGCGAGATCATCCGCGGCCTGGCGGCGCGCGGCAGCGCGGTGTTTCTCAACTCACACCTGCTGAGCGAGGTGGAGCAGGTCTGCGACCGGGTCGCCGTCGTCGACCACGGACGGGTCATCGCCTCCGGGACCATGGACGAGCTGTTGGGCGGCAGCGCCGTCCGTGTCCGCGCCACCGGCCTCACCCAGGCCGACAAGAATGCTCTGTCGAGCTTCGGACGCATCGACGACGAGGGCGACCTGCTCACATTCGCCAAGCTGGAGGCCGATCGCGTGCCTGAGCTCGTGGCGGCCATCGTCGCCAGGGGCGGCCGCGTCTATGAGGTCGCGCCGCGGCACGAGACGCTGGAAGACCGCTTCCTGCAGCTGCTCGAAGACGAAGGAAAGTAATGCCTCCGATCCTGGTCATCGCCCGGCTGACCGTCCAGGAGTCGTCCCGCCGCCGCCTGCTGCTTGCCCTCCTCGTGCTGACGCTGGTCGTGGTCGGGTTCTCGGCCTGGGGCTTCAACAAGATCACCACCGTGACCAACAGCCAGGGCCAGACGCTGCCCTCGGACCAGGTCGCAATCGTCACCTCGCAGCTGCTGATCGTGGTCGTGTTCATGTTCAGCGGCGTCCTCGCTTTGAGCGCGGCGGTCGTGGCCGGCCCGCTCATCTCGGGCGAGGTCGAAAGCGGGCTGCTCCTTTCAATGCTGGCCCGCCCGGTCCGCCGCAGCGAGATCGTCATCGGCAAATGGCTTGGCCTGGCCATCCTGGTCGGCATCTACGCAGCCGGCGCGGGACTGCTCGAGCTGGGCGCGGTCGAGTGGGCGACCGGATACCTGCCGCCACACCCGATCGACCTCATCCTTTATGTCGCGGCGGAGGGTCTGGTGCTGCTCTCGCTCGGGATGCTTCTCTCGACCCGCCTTTCGGGCATCACCGCGGGCGTGATCGCCCTCGTCGCGTGGCTCATCGCGTGGATCGCCGGCGTGGTCGGCGATATCGGCACAGGCTTGCAGAACCCGGCCCTACAGAACGTCGGGGTGGTCAGCCATCTGCTGCTTCCGTCCGACGGCCTGTGGCGCGGCGCGATCTTCGCGATGGAGCCCGACACCCTCATCGCATCGATGCGAGCTCTCGGCACTTTTGGCCGCGCCAACCCGTTTGCGGCCATCGATCCACCACCTATCGAGTTCCTGATGTGGGTCGTGATCTGGTTCGCGGGAATGCTGGCGCTCAGCGTGTGGAGCTTCCGTACAAGAGAGATTTAGGTGGTGCGCCGGTGGGCCGCGACCGCCCCGATCTGTCCGAACAAGCCTCCAGCGATCGCTCCAGACAACAGCCCGGCAACGATATTGACCGGCGACTTGCCGTAAGCGACGTATGCCAGCCCACCGACGAGTCCACCCAACGCACCCGCGGTCGCGCCGCTTATCAAACCGGAAACGGTGTCACGGGTCGCCGTGTAGGAGCGATAACCGACTATCAGGATGATGGCCGCCGGCACCACGCCTGCGATGGCCAGAAGCGGCGCCTCCGGTATCCACGACAGCGATGGGGTCAGGCCGAGCACCGCGAAGACGGCTGCGAAGGCGCCGAGGATCGCTCCGCCTCGGAAACCTTCCGTCAGCACAGTTCCGCTACGGGTAGAGGCCTCGCTCACGGGTCGCCCCCGCCACCCGAGAAACCGCCTGCACGTATGCCGCCATGCGCATGTCGAGCTTCCGCTCTTCCTTCGTCTTGAGAACTTCCACGAACGCGCGCGATAGGATCGCCTTGAGCTTCTGGTTCACCTCGTGCTCGGACCAGAAGAAGGACTGCAGGTCCTGGACCCACTCGAAGTAGGAGACGGTGACGCCGCCAGCGTTGGCCAGGATGTCCGGCACGAGGAAGATGCCCCGCTCCCGAAAGATCGCGTCAGCCTCGGGCGTCGTCGGGCCGTTCGCGCCCTCGACGATCAGCTTCGCCTTCACATCACGGGCGTTGCGTGAGGTCAGCTGGTTGCCGATCGCTGCCGGCACGAGAAGATCGCAATCAACGGTGAGCAGATCCTGGTTGCCGATCTCCTGGGCTCCAGGAAATCCCTTCAGCGTCTTCTCGCGCGCTCGATGCTCGAGCACGCGTTTGATCGATAGACCGAGAGGGTTGTAGATCCCTCCGTAATCCTCGGAGACGGCAACCACAGTGCAGCCCGCCTCTTCGAGCAGCTTCGCGCTGATGCTGCCCACGTTGCCGAAGCCCTGCACGGCGACCCGGGTCTGATGAGGCGCGCGGCCAAGGTGCTCGAGCGCCGCGGTGGCGCAGATCGTCACGCCGCGACCGGTGGCCTCGACGCGGCCCAGCGAGCCGCCGACCTCGACTGGCTTGCCCGTGACCGAGGCGGGCGCGGAGTAACCCAGGTGCATCGAAAGGGTGTCCATGATCCACGCCATCGTCTGACCGTCGGTGTTCACGTCGGGCGCCGGAATGTCGCGGTCGCTGCCGATCAAGATCGAGATCTCGGTCGCAAATCGACGCGTCATGTGCTCGAGCTCGTTGAGCGACAGCTCGTGCGGGTTGACGATGATGCCGCCCTTCGCTCCGCCAAACGGGATGTTGACCACAGCGCATTTCCAGGTCATCCACATCGCGAGTGCCTTGACCTCGTTCAGCGAGACATCGGGGTGGTAGCGGATGCCACCCTTGGCGGGTCCGCGGTTGATGTTGTGCTGCACGCGGTAGCCCGTGAAGATGCGCGTGTGGCCGTCGTCGAGCTTGATCGGAAAGTGGCAGGTGAACTCGCGCTGAACTTCGCGCAAGACCTCGCGAAGCCACGGCTCCAGCTTGATCAGCCCCGCGGCTTCGTCGAACTGCGCCTGGGCCGTGCGCCATTCGTCAGCTTCAATCGCCGGCTTGAGCTCGATACTCACATCAGCACTGATGATCGCGGATATTCCGCGGTTGGATCGCAGATAACGTTGACGCAAGCCGGGAGGCCGGACTTGAATGCCCGCTCCAGGGCGGGCAGGATCTCATCCGGCCTGTCGACGAGCTCTCCGTATCCACCGAGTGCCTCCACGACCTTGTCGTACCGGGTCCTGGGTCCGAGGTCCGCGGCGATGCTGGTGCCCAGCATCTTCTGCATCGGGTGCTTCTCCAGCCCCCAGATCCCGTTGTTGCCGATCACCGAGACGACCGGTATCCGATGCCGCACCATGGTGTCGAACTCCATGGCGGAGAAGCCAAAAGCGCCATCGCCGGCGAGCAGCAAGACCTGCTTGTCGGGTCGCGCCAGCTTCGCGGCCATCGCATAGCCAGGTCCCGAGCCAAGGCATCCAAATGGCCCCGGGTCCAACCAAAGGCCAGGTTTGGAACGTTCGATCAGCCTGCCGGCGAACGAGATGAAGTCGCCGCCATCGCCGACGATGATCGCGTCCGGATCAGCGAACCGGTCGACCTCTGCAATGAGCCGGGCTGGATGGACGGGAGACGCTTCGGACTGAGTCATAGCCTCGTCTTTACGGCGCGCCGATGTCTCGGTTGCGCGGAGCTTCTCCACCCACCCGGATCGCGAAGCAGCGCGGGTCGTGGCCCCGGCGACCTGCTCCAACGCCGCCTTGAGATTGCCGAAGATGGCGGCTTCCGCAGGGCGGTGCTTGCGGTGGTCGTCGACGTCGATGTAGATGAGCTTCGCATCCTCTGCGAAAACTGGTGGCTGGCCGAAGTTGAGCCGGAAGTCGAGCAGAGCTCCCACCAGGACGACCAGGTCTGCCTCGCGGAGCGCCTGGCCCCGGGCGCGGGAGAAGAAAAGCGGGTGCGAAGGTGGCAGCATGCCGCGCGCCATCCCGTTGACGGTAAGCGGCAGGCCCGCCCCTTCGACCAGCGCGCCCAGCTCGTGCTCGGCGTGCGCCCACCAGACTCCCCCGCCCGCGACGACGACCGGACGCTCGGCTTTTCGGACCAGCTGCGCAGCTTGCTCGACAAGGTCGGGGTCGGGCGGCGGGCCGGGATCCGGCGTGAGGTGCTCCGTCGCCTCAGGAAGGTCGGCGGCTCCGAAGAAAACGTCGATCGGGATGTCCATGAAGACCGGACCCGTTCGGCGGCTGAGGGCGGCCCGCATGCACTCGGCCGCAGTGGCGTACGCGTCGTCCGCCGAACCGAGCGTCATCGCCTTCTTCGTGAGGCTCCGGACGACCTCGACGTGGTCCATCTCCTGCAGCGAGCCCATCCCCCATCGCGCGATGGGTGCCCGGCCGCCGATGACGAACATCGGGGTGTCGTTGCCCTGGGCCTGCGCCAGCGCCGACGCGGAGTTGGTCACGCCAGGCCCGGCGGTCACCGCGGCGACGCCGCATTCGCGGGTGACCTTCGCCCATCCCTCGGCGGCAAACGCGGCCGACTGCTCGTGGCGCACATCGATGATGCGGATGCCGTGCTCGGTTGCGCCGGTGAGGATTGGCCAGATGTGGCCGCCGTTGAGCGTGAACAGATGGCTCACGCCTGCCCGCTTGAGGGCCAGCGCGACGAGCTCGCCCGCATTGCCCGAATCCACGCCTACTCGGCCATCGCCCACGGCATGGCTGGAGTATTGAACGCAGCCCGCGGCGAGCCCTGGCGCGGCATCAAGATCACGCCGCCCTTCGCCTTCATGGCTTTGCCCAGGTGGTCGACCGCGCCCTGGGCGACCGCGGCCGGCTCCATTCCGTGCTGGAGCTCGACGATCATCAAGCGGGCGAGCCCGAGCCGGATGAACACCTCGCCCTGTCCCGTCCCGCAGACCGCGCCGAATCGATCGTCCGCATAGAACCCCGCTCCAGGGATGGGCGAGTCGCCGATGCGTCCGGGCAGCTTGCCGTTGATGCCTCCGGTCGAGACGGCGACCGCCAGGTGTCCCTCAGCGTCTCGGGCGACAGCTCCGACGGTGTCAGCGCCCTGCATCAGCTCCTGACGCTTCCGGTCCGTGATGAAGATGCCGGGGTCAGCCATCTCGACGCCGTGTTCGCGGGCGAAGCGCGAGGCTCCTTCGGCAGCGAGGAGGACATGGCGTCCGTCCTGCATCACCGCGACGGCGAGGTCGATCGGGTGGCGCACATCACGCAAGCATGCCGCGCCGCCCGCGCGCAGCGCAGCGCCTTCCATCACGCCGGCGTCGAGCTCGACCACGCCGTCGCTGTTCAGGCAAGCGCCGATGCCGGCGTTGAGCAGTGGCACGTCCTCCATGTGGCGAACTGCCGCGACCGCCGCGGCCAACGCACCTTCGCCGATATGGGCCCATCCGATCTCGCGGGCCCGCTCGACGGCGGCCTGCCGTAGCGGACGTTCGGCGTCGGGGACGGGGCCGGCGCCACCGTGGACGATCAGCGCCGAGCGGACGGCCGTCCGGCTCAGTAAGCCTGGGCTTCTGTGTCGGGCCAGTCGGTGCGCCGCTCTAGGAAGCGACGCTCGGCGACTCGGCGGTCGAACGGAAAGAGGATGCGACGACCTGCTGCGGCTCGCTCAGGTGCGCGTCGCTCGCCGAAACGGCGGTCGGAGACGGCTCGCCTGTCCAGGCCTGCTCGTCGCTCGGGTCCACGCGGTAGCACATCCACCCTCTTTAGAGCGCTGATGCTAGCGCACGCGATGGTCGAGAGCGTCGAGTTTCTCATCAATTCTGCGTTCGGACTTTCGCCGCTCCAGCTCGTCGCCAGGACCCATGTCGACGAAGCGCGCGTAACGAGCCAGGCGCGGGTGGACTTCGCTGACCCGGCGGAACATCTCCTGCGCGATCCAGCGGTAGTCGGGGTGGCCCTGCGGGGTGGTCCGCAGCTCGCACAGGTGGTAGATCTCCCGCAGGTTGACGCGGAAGTACCAGCGCACGTGGAAGGCCAGCGGCACGATGTACTGGGCGACGGCAGGGCCGAGCTCGCGCTCGAGCCGGGCGTGCGCGCCGGCCGCGGCCTCGACTCCCCGGGCGAAGGCGTCCTGCATGCCGAGCTCAGCCAGCCCCGACGGAAGGTCGTAGCCAAGCGAGGTGCCGAGCAGCTGGCGGTCCTGCGTCAGCATGCGGTGGCGGTGGAGGTCGCGATAGGCGGCGAAGTTGGCCACGATCTCGAACTCGTACTGCGCGTGCTCGAGCGCGCGCGGTGCCCGCTGCCTCCGGTTGGCGCGGTCCGCGAGGAGGCTTTCGAGCACGGCCGCGACGTCTGGCGTTTGGTGGTCGAGCGGCAGGTTCGAGTGGGGAAACAGCGCCGCCGCGACGACCTTCCTCTCGGCGTCTTTGTCGAACTCGATGAGGCGCACCGAGGGCTCCACGTCGCGACCCCTGTCCACCCCGGCGAGTGGCGAGCGGGTGAGTGCTTTCATCCGGTTCCGGGTGCTCGCGAGACGCTGAGCCGCCGGCGCGCCGTACCGCTCGTCGAGCGCTCGTCTGACGAACGCGGGGATGACGAGCGACAGCTCGCGATGGAGGTCGGACGCCAGCGCCTGGCATTCAGGCAGCTCGTGCGCGGCCATCTTCGTGATCAGGTATTCGAATGCTCTGCCGTTGCCGAACAACCCCAGGTTGGTCAGGGTGCCGGCCGGCAGCAGGCCGCGCAGCAGGTCTAGCGCTTTGGCCCGGGTCGCCGATTTCCAGGCGCGGTCGGTCTCCCCCTCCTCCTGCGGATAGCGCTCCCGGATCGCGAGAGTCGCGGGCTCGACCAGGCTGCTGTAGGTCTCGAAGAGCGTATCGGCGGCGCGCTCGTAGTCGGGATGGGCGAGCTCTGGGCCTCGGTGATACAGGTACCGGCCGGCGGCCCCCGGGCGGTCGAAGCGGACGTAACGCGTCGACTTTTCGAGTGGCGAGATCCCGATCCGGCTGTCCTCGACCGCCTTGGCCGCAAGCGTCGAGACCTGCTCCACCGCGACGTGGGCGCCGGCCAGCTCGGCCACCGAGTCGTCGCCGTAGCCGACGAGGACTCGTTCGTAGAACTCCTCGGCACGGCGCACCGCGACCAGGTCGTCGTCGGCGGGAAGGGAGCCGGCCAGGCGCTCGAAGCCCGAATCCGGCTCATTGATGAACTCGTCCAGCAAAACCCGGCGCAAGCTCTTCTCCGTCCTGGAGTAGCGAGAGAACAGCGCTCCTTTGACCACCTCCGGCAGGTTGCGCAGCGCGAAGACCGGCCGGTCCAGGTTGGTGAAGTAGCGCTCGAGGAGAGTCGCTTCTGCGGTGCTGAACTCGCTCTCCATCACGCCGCGTAGTATCCCTCTCCACTGAGGGGAGAGGGCCCGGGGTAGGGGCGTCGCCGGGGCAAAGCCCAGATATTGTGTCGCGCGGGGCGCTGTCCACAGCCTGTAGGCGCTGTTGCCCGAGTTGTCCCCGGTTTGTCCCCAGGTCTGTTAAAAACTGACTGCGAAACGCCGACGCCGAACGGCCACTACATTGCTAGGTCGGATGGACGAGATCGACTGGGCCGCGCGCTGGAGGCGGGTGGTGGAGGATCGGGCGGCGCTTGCCTCCGGCCACGCCGACCCCGGGTACTGGGACCGCCGCGCCAGCAGCTTCGCCCGCTCGACCCATGCTCGCTCCGACGAGTTTCTGCGCGTCCTGGAGCCTTACCTGGCGTCGCGCAAGACCTTGATCGACGTCGGCGCGGGGACGGGCCGGCACACCAACCCGCTCGCAGAGCGCCTCGAGTGGGTCACCGCGATCGAGCCATCGGAAGGCATGAGGTCGCACATCGCGCCCCGCGACAACGTGACCGTCGTCGCCAGCACGTGGGAAGACGCCGAGGTCGCCCCAGCCGACCTCGTGATCTGCAGCCACGTCCTGTACGGAGTCGCGGACCCGGTGACGTTCGTCGAGAAGCTCGAGCGAATGGCACGCGAGCGTGTTTTCGTGATGATGCGCGAGACCGACCTCCCGCATCCCGCGGCCGAGATTCGCAGGCGGCTTCACGGCGAAACCGGTCCACGTTTGCCACGATTCAGCGAGCTTTTCATGCTCCTGCTGCAGATGGGCATCGCCGCAGACGTCGCATTCTTGAAGTATCCGATCATGACTCGCTACTCCGAAATCGACGACGCGCTCGCCGACAGCCGCGCCCTGTTCGGCGAAGGGTGGGATGAGGCCGCGGGCCAGGCAATCCTGGAAGAGATCCTGCGGCGCGACGGCGACGAGCTCGTTTTCGACGGCGGCGTGGCGCTCTCGGGGGTGGCACATTGGCAACCACGGGAGAGCTGACGATCCGGCCGGTCAGGCCCGCCGACCGAGACCGCGTCGTCGAAATCACCAGGGACGTCTGGGAAGGCCACGACTACCTCGCTCGCGTCTTCGACCGTTGGGTTTCGGACGCCGGTGCGGCGTTCCAGGCCGCAGAGATGGAAGGTGTCGTGGTCGGCCTGCAGCGGTTGCGCCCATTCGCGCCCGGCCTCGTTTGGTATGAGGGCCTTCGCGTCGCCAGCGAACACCGCAGGCAGGGCATCGCTCGGGCCATGCTCGAGGCGGCGATCGACGAAGCGCGGGCGCAGAACTTTCGCGAGATGCGTCTTGCCACGCGCGACCTGCCGGCGGTCCGCCTGTTCGAGGCGGCGGGCTTCCGACAGATCGTCGAGGTCAAGTGGTGGCGCGGCTTGCGAGTCGAGGGCGGCGAGCCCGCGCGCATGCCCGACGCAGTTGAAGCCCGCAAGCTGTGGCCGGTCGTGGCCTCGAGTCGAGGCATCGAGCTCTATGGCGGCGTGTCGCCGGACCTGAACGGCGCGCGCGACCTCGACGCGGCGGAGCTCGAGCGACTGGCCCAGAGCGGTCTCTTGAGGGTGGGACCTGGCGGCCGCGCCCTGGCCCTTCTCCGCGAACCGTGGGGGCAGAACATCGCGGTCTCACTCCTCGCAGGTGCGGGGGGCGCACTGCGAGAGGTGCTGATGGCGCTGCGCTTCGAAGCGGACGCCGACGACCTGGGCCACGTCACGATCAACCTGCCTCCTGGCCACCCTGCCGAAGAGGACCTTCGTGCCACCGGATACGATTTCGCGGATGCCGAAAACAGCGCCTACGTCTACGCCCTCAAGCTCTAGTTGACTCGCCGTTACGTAGTTCTCGGCAACGGCATCGCCGGCCAGACGTGCGCGGAAGATCTGCGCAAGGCTGACGCTGAGGCGTCGATCGTGATCATCGCCGCCGAGCGACACCCTCTCTACAACCGCGTGGCGCTACCGCGCTATCTACGCGGCCAGGTCCGGCGCGAGAAGGTGTTCATGCGGACTGCCGAGGACTCTGCCAACCGGAACATCGAGATCCATTTCGAAACGTGGGCGACCGACGTCGATTTCGCGGGCAAGGTCGTCCACACCAACCGCGGGCAGGAATTCAACTACGACGCGCTGCTCGTGGCGACGGGCGGCCGGCCGAAACCACCACCCTGGCCGGGCTCCGGCGAGGTGTCCGCGTGCCTGGGGTTCCAGACGCTCGACGACACCGACGCGATCATCGAGAAGGCTGACGCATCCGAGAGGGTCCTCGTCATGGGCGGCAGCTTCATCGGCTATGAGCTGGCCGAGGGTGTGAGCTTCCGGCACAAGGCGCAGGTCACCTGGATCATGCGCGGGCCGTGGTTTCTTCGCTATGTGCTCGACGAGGAAGGTGGCCAGCTGTGCCGCCAGCTCGGCGAGGCGCAGGGTGTGCAGTTCATCACGTCCGACGAGGTGCAGAAGTTCAGCCGGACCAACGGCCGCTACACCGCCGAGACCGTGAACGGCGAGAAGGTCGAGTTCGACCTGCTGACCTACGGCGTCGGGCTGGACTACTACACGGAACCGGTGCGCGCGGGGCTCGAGCTCAAGAACGGAATCGTGACTGACGCCAAGCTGCGCACCTCCGCGCCGGACGTCTACGCCGCCGGCGACGTCGCCGTGTTCTTCGATCTCATGGTCGAGCGGCACAACCAGATGGGCACGTGGGACAACGCTGAGGCGCACGGCAAGGTGGCGGCCCGAAACATGGCAGGCGCCGATGAGGACTTCTTCGACGTGCCGACTTACACGACGACGATGTTCGGCTCCACGCTCGCGGTCATGGGCGTGACACCCGACGTGCAGCCAGACCTCGAGTCCGTCCGCACCTTCAGCTTCGAGGAAAAGTTCTACCGCAAGCTCTTCTTCAAGGACGACCGCCTGGTCGGCGCGATCATGATCGGCCCGCCCAAGGGTCGGAAGAAGCTGATCGAGATCATGCGGTCGCGGCAGAGGATCGAGCGGCCGAAGCAGGAGCTGCTCGACCCGGCAAACCTCAAGGACTGACCGCTCGCGCCAAGCGGCGTTTCGTCGTATCGTTAGCCCAGGACAGATGAAGTTCGCCTACAGCGAAAGCGCCGCAGCGGTTCGGGCCGCTCTTGGTTCGATCCTGCGTTCCCGCCGCGAGGCCACCCGCCGCACCCTGAGCGAGGTCGCAGCGGAGGCTGGGCTCTCGCCGGCCCATCTCTCAGAGGTGGAGCGCGGCCGCAAGGAGGTCTCCACCGAGCGGCTGCTCGCGGTCGCCCACGCTCTCGGCGTCCGGCCGGCCGAGATCTACGCCGACCTCGCGCGCCTGCTCGGCGCCGATTCCGAGCAGCGGGCGTGGCCCGAGGACCCGCCCGTGAAGCTCCGTCTCGCCACAGCCTCACTGCCTCTCGAAGCGCTGCGCAGCGTGGCCGACTTCAGCGCCTACCTCGCGATGGCCAACCCCCCGCCCAGACCCAAAGAGCGAATCGGCTTCATACCAAGGAGATAACTGATGCACCTCATTCCAACCGTGATCACCAACGACGGGCGCGGTGAGCGCGCGTACGACATCTACTCGCGGCTGCTGAAGGATGGCGTGATATTCGTCCGCGGGGTGATCGACGACGACATGGCGAGCACCGTGACCGCGCAGCTCCTTTTCCTCGAGAACGAGGCGCCCGACAGTGACATCCAGATCTACATCAACAGCCCTGGCGGCTCGCTCACCGCTGCACTGTCCATATATGACGCGATGCAGTACGTCGGGCCGAAGGTCGCGACGCTGTGCACTGGCCTCGCGGCCAGCGGCGCGTCGATCCTCCTTGCGGGCGGCGACCCGGGCATGCGCATGTCGCTGCCGCACGCGCAGATCCTCATCCACCAGCCCTTCACGCAGGGGATCCAGGGCCAGGCCACGGACATCCAGATCCACGCCCAGGAAATCCTCCGCCAGCGGGAGCAGGTGGCCCGGATCTACGCCAAGCACTGCAGGCGCCAGCTGGAGGACGTCGAGCGGGCGATGGAGCGGGACTTCTTCATGACGCCCGACCAGGCCAAGGAGTGGGGCCTCATCGACCTCATCGTCGAAAAGAACCCGCACGTAGTGGTGACGCCGGTCGCCGGATGAAGGTCATCGTCCTCGGCGGCACGCGGTTCATCGGCCGCGCGATCGTCGAGGAGCTTGCGGCGGCGGGCGATGACCTGCTCATCATCCATCGCGGCCTGCTCGAGCCCGGCGACCTCCCGCGGGTTCCCCACCTGCATTGCGACCGGGCCGAGCTGGCTTCGCATCGCGCTGAGCTCGCCGCTTTCCGGGCGGAGGCCGTGGTCGATTGTCGGGCGCTCACCCAAGCTGACGCCGAGGTCGCCCTGCAGGCGATGCCGGACGTCAAACGCTGGATCGTGATTTCCAGCATGGACGTCTACCGCGCCTTCGGCGCTCTGCTCCAGGACCGCGAGACTGACCCGGTGCCGATCGACGAAGATTCGCCGCTCCGCTCGGAGCGCTACCCCTATCGCGGCAAGGTGGCCGATCGAGAGGACTACGACAAGCTCGACGTAGAAGACATCTACTTGCCGCGCGGCGCCCTTGTGTTTCGCCTGCCGATGGTCTACGGCGAGCGCGATTACCAGCTGCGGGAGGAGTTCATCCTGCGCCGCATCCGGGCAGGCAGGACGCAAATTCCGTTCGGCGCAGGCACATGGCTCGCATGCCGCGGGTACGTCCGCGACGTCGGGCGGGCCGTGAGCCTGGCGCTTCGGACGCCCGCCGCGGCCGGCGTGATGAACATCTGCGAGGACCACACCTTCTCCATGCGAATGTGGTCACAGATGATCATCGAGGCGGCCGGTTCGACTGCGGAGCTCATTCGCGTCCCGGACGAGGCGCTGCCGGAGGACCTCAAGCCGACAGGCACGATGTCGCAACACGTCGCCGCCATCTCGCGGCGGGCGCGCGCCGAGCTGGGATGGACGCCATCCGACCCATTCGAGTCGCTGCGCACCACTGTTCGCTGGCACCTCGACCATCCGCCGGAAGAGCCGGACCTCGATTTCTCGCCCGACGATCGAGCGTTGGAGTCGGTCTAAGCTTCAGACCAGATGTCCCGCCGGTACCGGCCCTTTGATCCCTTCGAGCGCGGTGGTCCGTTCGACGTCGGAAGAGAGATTCGGATGCCGCAGATACCGCGTCGCTTCTGGGGAGGCCTGGCGCTCTTCATGCTGGCGGTCCTGGTCTTCATCGCCGCCAGCCCGGTCGTCTCTTTCATCACGGAGCTCCAGTGGTACGACGCGCTCGGCTTTCGGGACGTCTACACAACCCGGCTGACCCTGGAGTGGTCGCTGGCGATCGGCGCGACCGTCATCGCGTTCGCGTACCTCGGCTTCAACGTCGCCATCGCGCTCAGGATCCGATCGGGCGGTGCTTTGCGCGCGGTCGGCATCGAGCGCCCGACGCTCCGGGGGCCCGCGGGCTGGATCAGCATCGGCGTTGCGGCGGTCATCGCTCTGATCCTCGGCGCCGGCGCCTTCTCGCAGTGGCAGCAGCTAGCGCTGTTCATGCACTCGACCCCGGTCGGCACCACCGATCCGGTCCTGGGCCAGGACATCTCCTTTTATCTGCTGACGCTGCCGTTCCTCCACTCGGCCGCGAACTGGGCGCTCGGTCTGGACTTCCTGACTGTGCTGTTGATCGGCGCCCTCTACTCATGGCGCGGCGACAGCTTCGACTTCCGCCCCACCCCGCGTGCGATCGCCCACCTCTCGGTGCTGATCGCGGCTTTCGCGGTGACGCTGTCGGTCGCGACGTGGCTCAGCCGGTACGACCTGCTGTACGGCCACACGAGCGGTACCGTCTGGGGCGCCGCTTACACGGACGTCAACGCGCGGCTGCCCCTGTACACGTTCCAGGCAGGGGCGGGCATCGTGCTGGCGGGTGGGCTGCTAGCCAACGCCTGGCTGAGGCGGCTGTGGCTGCCGATCGCCGCGACCGTCGCCTGGATCGGCCTCTCGGTGCTGGCTCAGGCGTACCCCGCGATCGTGCAGGGCGTTTCCGTCACCCCCAACGCGCAGACGTATGAGCTGCCGTACATACAGCGCGAGATCGCCGGCACACGCGCGGCCTACGGGCTCTCCGACGTGGGAGTTCGCAACTTCACCGGCGACCAGCGTCTCACGGCACAGGACGTGCAGAACGACCAGGCGACGGTCAACAACCTGAGGTTGTGGGACTACCTCGCGCTCAAGGAGACGTACCAGCAGCAGCAGACGATCCGCACGTACTACATCTTCAACGACATCGACATCGACCGCTACATGATCAACGGGCAATATCAGCAGCTCGAGATAAGCGCGA
The DNA here is from genome assembly GCA_005880915.1 of Chloroflexota bacterium. Lineage (GTDB taxonomy): Bacteria > Chloroflexota > Dormibacteria > Dormibacterales > Dormibacteraceae > 40CM-4-65-16. The sequence goes on from VBIW01000041.1 coordinate 76,391, forward strand.
GGGAGATGGACACGTCGAAGCTCTCGTCCGCCGCCCAGAACTGGGTGAACATCCACCTCGGATACACGCATGGTTACGGAGCGGCCGCAAGCCCCGTGAACGCTGTCGTCGGCGAGGGCCTGCCCGATTATGTGGTGGGCGACGTACCGCCGACCGGGCCGCTCAAGATCACGCAACCGGCGATCTATTTCGGCGAGCTGACCAACGACTACGTTCTGGCGCCCTCTGCCAACCGCGAATTCGATTACCCGGTCGGCGGCACGGACGTGTTCACCAACTACACCGGCACCCACGGAGTGCCGATGACGGGTCTTAACTCGGCGCTGTGGTCGCTCAAGCTGAGCGACTTCAACCTGCTTGTGTCGCGCCAGATCACCAGCCGCACGACGATGCTGTACCGCCGCAACATCCTCGACCGCGCGCGGGAGATCGCCCCCTTCCTGACCTTCGATGGCGACCCCTACCTCGTCGTGGTCGACGGCCACCTCTACTGGATCATGGACGCCTACACCACCGCCTCGACGTATCCATACGCGCAGGCCCAGACATTCGACGGCAACTCCGTCAACTACATCCGGAACTCAGTCAAGGTCGTGATCGACGCGTACGAGGGAGTCCCGACCTTTTACGTGGCCGACCCGAAGGACCCGCTGATCAAGGCCTACCAGGCCACCTTCCCTTCGATGTTCAAGCCGATCGACGCGATGCCGGCGGGACTTCGTGCTCACGTCCGGGTCCCGGTCGATCTCTTCAACCTCCAGGTCGGGATTTACGCGACGTACCACGTCACCGCCGACGCGGCCGGGGCGAAGGTGCTCTTCGCCCGCGAGGACGTGTGGGCCGTGCCGACGGCGCAAACGTCGCCGGGCGCCGGGGCCACCGCACTCGAGCCCTACTACGTGCTGTTCCGGCTGCCCGGCGAACAGAACCCTGAGTTCCTCCTGATCATGCCCTACACGCCTCTGGGCAAGAACAACATGGTCTCGTGGATGGCGGCACGCAGCGACGGCTCGCACTACGGTGAGTACGTCTCTTACGTGCTGCCGAAGGACAAGACGATCTTCGGGCCCCAGCAGGTGGCCAACCGGATCAATGAGAACACGACGATTTCCGCCGACTTCACGCTTTTCCATCAGGCGGGTTCCCAGGTTCAGCAGGGCAACCTGCTCGTGGTGCCGATCGGCAACTCGTTCCTCTATTTCGAACCGATCTACTTGCGGGCCAACCAGACTTCCAGCCTTCCTGAGCTCAAGCGAATCATCCTGGCCACCCAGGACAGCGTCGTCTACACGACCACCCTGGACCAGGCGATCCAGCAGCTGGTCGGCAACGCGCCTCCGACGACGCCCAACCAGCCGCCGATCACCACGCTGACGCCGGCCCAGCTCGCGCAGCTGCAAAGCCTCGTCGCGCAGGCGAACCAGCACTACAAAGCCGCCTACACGGCCCTGGCTCAAGGCGACTTTGCGACCTTCGGTGTCGAGATGCAGAAGGTCGGTCAGCTGCTCAGCCAGATCCAGGCCTTGACCGGATCGAGCTCGACCACGCCAGGCCCATCGCCCTCGCCGTCACCAAAAGCGTCATCCAGTCCGTAGGGGAACAAACAGCACAGGAAAAAGCGACCTGTAGATCACGTCTGCGCCATGGCGCGCGTAGAGGCGAAGGTCTTGCGGCTCATCATCCGAGGTTGCCACCGGGATCACCATGCGCCCTCCGTCGGCCAGCTGGTCGATGAGCGCCTGCGGCACCTCGCGGGCCGCCGCGGCGACGAGGATCACGTTGTAGGGCGCCTCGGCCGGCCAGCCGAGGCTTCCGTCGCCGACAGCCACCTCGATGTTGTCGAAGCCGAGCCGGCGCAGCGTCTCCAATGCGTGCTCTGCGAGCGCCGGCTCGCGCTCGATTGTCATGACGCGGCGGCACAGCCGGCTCAGGATCGCGGCCGCGTATCCCGAGCCGGTGCCAACCTCGAGGGCGATCTCGTCCGGCTGGAGCGATGCGGCTTGCGCCATCAGTGCCACCACCAGCGGCTGAGAGATGGTCTGGCCGCACTCGATCGCAAGCGCGCGGTCCTCGTACGCATGGCTGCGCATCCGTGGGGCGAGGAACTCCTCGCGCGGCACCGACGCCATCGCCTGGAGCACGCGCTCGTCGGTCACGCCGTGCGGGCGCAGCTGCTCGGCGACCATCCGTTGCCCCGGTGTGCTCATCTTTTGAGGGTCAACCTCGAGAGTACAATCACAACCGTTTCTTTGGCGTCGTCGTCCATCCCAACGTCCGTCCCACAGAAGTGGCGCCGCCCGGTCAGGCAACGTTCGCGCCTGGTCAGACGTACGGGCCCCGCTCACTCGCGCGTCGAGTTCGCCCACCCGTCCGAGCAGGAGTTTGCTCGATTCCTCGACTACTACCGAATCCGCTGGCAGTACGAGCCGGTCTCCTTTCCGATCGGGTGGGAAGGCGAGCGCGTGGCGGAGATGTTCACCCCCGACTTCTACCTCCCGGAGCACGACCTCTACATCGAGCTCACGACCATGAAGCAGTCGCTCGTGACGCCGAAAAACCGGAAGGTGCGCATGCTCCGTGAGCTCTACCCGGAGATCAACGTCCGGCTCCTTTACCGCAAGGACTACCAGCAGCTCCTCGCCAAGGCCGGTTACAGCGCGCTCGAGGTGCAGCACCTCCGCCAAGAGGACGTCGGCGAGATCCTCATCTCTCCGGTGGAGCTCGAGACGCGACTGCGCGCGCTAGGCCGCAAGATCTCGCGGGATTATCGCGGGCAATCGCTGGTCCTGGTCGGTGTGCTCAAGGGGATCACGTTCTTCATGGCCGACCTCGCGCGTCAGATCAAAGTGCCGTTCGTCATCGACTATCTCGACCTGCAGCGCTACGCAGGCGCCCAGCCTCAAGAGCGGGTCAAGATCGTGCGCGACGTCGACTATCCGATCGAGGGCCGCCACGTGCTCCTGGTCGAGGACATCATCAACACGGGTCTCACGATCGACTACGTCCTCTCGGCGCTGCGCGCCCGTAAACCCGCGTCGCTCGAGGTGGTGACCTTGCTCGACCGCCCGCTACGCCGGCTGGTCAAGGTGCCGCTGCGTTACGTCGGGTTCCAGATCCCCAACGACTACGTCGTCGGCTACGGGCTCGACTACCGCGAGCTGTATCGCAACCTGCCGTTCATCTGCACGCTCCGGGCAAGCGTCTACGACATCCCCACCCGGGCGCCCGATCCCGGCGCCTCCTGATGACCCGGGAGCGCGGCTGTCCCGCCTCCTGGGGTGGATGGCCGGCCGGGATTTCGCAGAGCTCCTCGGCTCCGGGCTGCTCAATGACGTGGAAGAGGTGGTCGTGGACGGCCACCGCAGACTTTACGAGGCGGAGGGCAAGCCGTGGGCGCCTCCGGACGCGTATCGCTGGCTCCGCTACGAGGATCCCGCACCCGTGGCGCGCCTTGCCGACGGAGTAAGGAAGCTGCGGAGGAGAGCTGTTAAGTTCGACGCCGAAGCTGTGGACAAAGCCTGCTTTAAGGCGTCAAAAACGGGCTATTCGAATTGAATCGCCCGTGTGGGAGTTCTGGGGAAAACTAATGCCCCAAGAGACCTTCCTGTTTACCCTGAAGTCCCCTATGCGTTTTTCGGTTTCCATCCCGGATTGCTCCGGACCTTCCACCTACTCGACGTTCGGTATCCTCAGGTTTACCGTACTCAGCCGCTTGGGGCGACGCGAAAATTAACAGGAGCCAAAGGACGCGTCAACAATTAAGAAAATCGTATCGCCAGGCAAATGTTGGTGGCTTGACACGGCGACTCGTCAGTCGCTAATGGAGGTGTTCTGAAAGTGCGCGAAGTCGTCATCGTCGAGGCAGTCCGCACGCCGATCGGTCGACGCAACGGAAAGTTGAAGGACGTCCATCCCGTCGTCCTCGGCTCTTTGGTCCTGAAGGAAGTTGTTGCGCGCGCCGGCATCGAGCCCGAGCAGGTCGAGGACGTGGTCTTCGGCTGCGTCAGCCAGGCTGGTGAGCAGAGCCTCAACATCGCGCGCAACGCCTGGCTCACTGCGGGCTTCCCGGTCACGACACCTGGGACGACGGTCGATCGACAGTGCGGCTCGAGCCAGCAGGCGATCCACTTTGCCGCCAACCTGATCCAGTCGGGGGTGTGCGACGTCACCATCGCCGGCGGAGTCGAGTCGATGAGTCGAGTGCCGATGGGCTCGAACGCGGTTTCTCCGGGCACGCCTTTTCCGCCCGAGCTGATGGAGATCTACGACCTCGTCCCGCAGGGCATCTCGGCCGAGCTGATGGCGCGCAAGTACGGCATCTCGCGAAAGGCGATGGACGAGTTCAGCGTCGAGAGCCACCATCGGGCACACGAGGCGACCGAAAAGGGTCACTTCAAATCGCAGCTGCTGCCCATCGAAGTGTCGCTCGACGGCAACGGTCAGCACGAGCAGTTCAACCGCGACGAAGGCATACGGGCCAACGCGAGCTATGAGACGACGTCCGCACTGCAGCCGGCGTTCAATCCGGAGCACTCGATCACCGCAGGCAACGCGAGCCAGATTTCCGACGGTGCGGCAGCCGTGCTGCTGATGTCACTCGAGAAAGCCAAGCAGCTGGGTCTCAAGCCACGGGCGCGCATTCGCGCGCAGGCCGTGGTCGGCACAGACCCGGTGCTGATGCTCGAGGGGCCGATCCCGGGCACGGCTGCGGTGCTGAAGCGAGCGGGCCTCGATCTGAAGAGCATCGACCTGTTCGAGGTCAATGAGGCGTTCGCCTCTGTTGTCCTCGCTTGGCAGAAGGAGACAGGCGCCGACCTGAAGAAGACGAATGTGAATGGCGGCGCAATTGCAGTCGGCCATCCGCTGGGCGCGTCGGGCGCGATCCTGATGAACCGGCTGCTGTACGAGCTCGAGCGGCGCGACCTGCGCTACGGCCTGGAGACGATGTGCTGCGGCGGCGGGCTCGGTACCGCCACGATCATCGACCGCGAAATTGAGTAAGACGGACACGTTCCGACCGCTCGCGAGCATCCGGCCGCACAAGCTGCGCGAAGGCGTCTTCGCACGCGCGATCAATGGCAATCGGCTGACCTTGGCCGTGGTGGACCTCGAGCCCAACAGCTCGGTCCCCGAACACCATCACGAAAACGAGCAGCTCGGCTTCATTCTCCAGGGCTCTATGACATTCACCATCGGCGGCGAGGCGCGCGTCCTGCACGCCGGTGACACGTACGAGATTCCGAGCAACGTCCCCCACGACGCGATAGCGGGATCGGACGGCTGCACTGCCGTCGACGTCTTCGCACCCGTCCGGGCGGACTGGGAGAAGCTAGAGCGCCCGGAGCCGTTTCCTCCGAACTGGCCGCGATAGGAAGGGGGAGTCCACGACGTAGCGGAGGAGCCTCTTCTCCCAGCGACCTGTGCCCTGGACCCCGACCCGCGGCGTAGCGAAGATTCGGCGCCGGGGCGCTCCGTCGTCGACCATATAAAGGTCGGGCGGCTGGAGAGGAGCCCCGTTCAAGGCGCGGTCGATGTGCAGGGCGCGCGTGACGAGGCCTGGGCCGGCGCACCGCCCGACTCCAGGTCCTGGCTCCAACGCCCGGACCAGGACGGCCTGTGGCACGCCCGCCTCGCGGGTCACGAAATTCAGGCACCAGTGCATGCCATATGTGAAGTAGACGTACGCGTGGCCTGGTGGTCCGAACATGACCTCCGTGCGCGGAGTGCGCCGCCCGCCCTTCGAGTGCGCGGCCAGGTCTTCGGGACCGAGATATGCCTCCACCTCCACCAGGCGTCCCCAAAGCGCGCCGCCGTCGAACCGGCGGACGAGGACCTTGCCGAGCAGCTCCCTGGCGACGGTCGTCGTCTCCCGGTCGAAGAAAGCCGCGTCAAGGACGTCGCCGGTTGGCGGGGTCAGCTCAGACCCGTGCTTCGCCAAGCCTCTTTCTGACCGAATGCCGGCGGCGCTTGTCCACGTACAGCGCCTTGTCCGCCGACTGGTACATCGCCTGCCAATCGAGGCCCTGCCGCCAGGCGGTGATCCCGATGCTGAACTCCACCGGCACCGGCAGCTTGGCCGTGCGGTTGAGGTGGTCGAGCGCCTCGCGGACGCGGAGGCCCACCTCGCGCGCGTCGCGCTCGTCGGCATCAGGCATCGCTACGCCGAACTCGTCACCTCCGAGCCGGCCGCACGTGTCGGTCGCTCGGACCGCGCGTTGTAGCTCCGCGGCAAGCACGCGGATCGCCTCGTCACCGACGTGGTGGCCGTACGTGTCGTTGATGTCCTTCAAGTTGTCGAGGTCGATCATCATCAGCGCGAGCCGGCGCTTGTGCCTCTCGGCGGACGCGACCGCGCGATCGATGGCCCGCTCGAACTCCGGGCGGTTGGCCAGCCCGGTGAGGAAGTCGGTGCGCGCCTCCTTGGTGTGCTGGCGGGCGCGGTCGAGGGCGACCGCGATCTGGTCCGCCACCGCGGCGACGAAGGCGAGGTCGCTCGTCTCGAAGGTGCGGGGCAGCCGCGTCGCGACGGTCATCGCGCCGAGCAGCACACCCTTGGTTCGGAGCTCTGCTCGGATCGCGCTCCATTCGCCCGCGATGCGGTCGACGCGGGACTCGGCGGGTCCCGAGGCGACCTCGACCACCCGCATCAGCCCTGACCGGCCGGATTCGGAGAACTCCTCCTCCTCACCAGGCTGCATGCCGATCGTCTTGGCCAGCTTGAGCCTGGCGCCCTCGCGCACCCATACCGCTCCCGCCTGCAGCCCCAGCACCTTCAGCGTTTCCCGGAGGCCCACCTCGGCGATCTCGCTGACGTCGAGCGAGCGGCCCAGCGCGCTGGCGATGTGGTACAGCCCGTGCAGCTCGCTCTGCCGCGCGTGGTGCTTGCTTTCTGTGTAGTCCAGGTAGCCGCGGATGAAGCTCGAGTTCAGGTGCTCGATGACATCACCCAGCCGGCTCTGGGCGAGCAGCAGTACCTCATCTGCGTACTGGCTGACCCCGAGCTCCTCGGTGATCCGGGCGATCACGGTGCGCCGGAACACCGCCAGGCCTTCCGACAGCGACTCGTGGGGGACCCCTTTCTCGGCGTAGCGGCGGGCAAACTCGCGCGCCTGCGTGTAGTACTCGGGCCAGGGCAGCTTGGAGTTCGGCTTCAGGGACAGAAACAGGGCCCGGAGGAACTCAGTCGACATGCGCACCAGCTCGTCGTTCGATTCCTTGAAGCCCTGCAGGATCTCGGGCTCCAGCGCCCTGACCGCCTCGGCGGCCACCTGCCCGCTGTGGGAGGCGTCATCCGAGAGCCGGTCCGCCACCTCGGCAAGGAGATCGCTGGCCCGCTGTGTCATATCGGCGCACTATAGAGTGACGGATAGGCCTTCGCGATCGTGCGAAACAAGCTAATCAAATGTGTAAGAGGCAATGATGGCTACAGTGACCCGAGGTTCCCTGGAGAAGATCGAAGAAGTCCTGGGAGGGGACGCCGGCGACCTCCTGGAACACAAATGCCAAACCATTCCGAAAGAGCAGCTACACCTGCCCGGCGGGGACTTCGTCGACCGGATCTGGAAGGACAGCGACCGTCCCACCCGGGTGCTCCGGAGCCTGGAATCGATGCTCGACCACGGCCGCCTGGCCGGGACCGGCTACCTCTCGATCCTGCCCGTCGACCAGGGCATCGAGCACACCGCCGGGGCCTCGTTTGCGCCCAACCCGATCTACTTCGACGGCGCCAAGATCGTCGAGCTGGCCATCGAAGGCGGCTGCAACGCGGTGGCCTCGACCTTCGGCGTGCTGGGCTCGGTCGCCCGCCGCTACGCGCACAGGATCCCCTTCATCTGCAAGATCAACCACAACGAGCTCCTGACCTACCCCAACCACTTCGACCAGATCGTCTTCGGGACCGTTAAGGAAGCATGGGAGATGGGAGCGGTTGCCGTCGGCGCGACGATCTACTTCGGCTCGCCGGAGTCCGACCGTCAGCTGCAGGAGGTCGCTCTCGCGTTTCACGCGGCGCATGAGCTGGGCATGGCGACCGTCCTGTGGTGCTACGTGCGAAACCCGGCCTTCAAGAAGGACGGCGTGAACTACGAGACCGCGGCCGACCTGACCGGTCAGGCCAACCACCTGGGCGTCACGATCCAGGCGGACATCATCAAGCAGAAACTGCCGACGACCAACCGCGGGTTCGAGGTCATCGGTTTCGGCGTGACTTCGCCCGCGGTATACGACAAGCTCTCGACCGATCACCCCATCGATCTCTGCCGCTACCAGGTGATCAGCAACTACATGGGGCGATCCGGTCTTATCAACTCGGGGGGTGAGAGCAAAGGCGCGACAGACCTGAAAGAGGCTGTCCGCACCGCCGTCATCAACAAGCGCGCGGGCGGAATGGGTTTGATCAGCGGCCGGAAGTCGTTCCAGCGCCCGATGAAGGAGGGCATCGAATTACTCCACGCAATCCAGGACGTGTATCTCAATCCGGCGGTAACCATCGCGTAAAGCTCGCGTTCCTCGGTAGCGGCGCGGCGTTCTCGCTCGACCGCTACAACGGTGCCGTCGTGGTCGGCGGCCGCGTGCTCCTCGACGGAGGGGCGCCACTGCTGCCGCACATGCATCGCCTGGGCGTTGATCCAGGCGATATCGGCGTCGTGTTCATCACGCATTTCCACGGCGACCACACGCTCGGCCTGCCGCCGTTCGTGCTGCATCGGGTGTTCGTGGATCGACGGCCGATCACGTTCGTCGGACCTCCCGGGCTGGAGGAGTACCTCGAGAGGCTATGGGAGGTCAGCTGGGGAGCGGACTGGAAGAGGGTGATGCGCCCGCAGTTCAAGGTTCGCTACCTGACGGCGAAACCTAGCGGCACCGTGTCGGGCCTGCGGTACGAGACCGTAAAGCTCGACCACGGGACGATGGGCAGCAATGGCTATCGCATCCACATCGACGGCAAAGTCGTCGCGTACTCGGGCGACACGGAGCCCACCGCGCCTCTCGACAAGCTCGTCGATAAAGCGGACGTCGCCATCGTCGAGGCGACCGGCCCTGGCGACATCTTCAGCCACATGAGCTGGGAGAACGCGGCGAAGCTGAGGAAGCGCCATCCCCAGACGCGCTTCTTCTTCACCCACGTGTATTCCGGCACCACAACCGGCGCGGTCAAAGACCTGCAGGTGATCGAGGTCTGAGACCCAGCAGCACCGCTCCATCTCTTGTCGGCGCGGTGGCGGGAGGCGTTGCCGGAGCGTTGGTCTTTCTCGCCCTGGCCGGCCTGGGCGGCTTGCTCTCCAGCCGCGTCGGGAACCCTATTCCGGTCATCGTGCTGGCCGTCGCAGGCGCGTATGGAGGCTGGTTGCTCGGAGTCATAGTCTTCGGCGCGGTTCGCGGCGGCGGTGAAGGCGAGGGCCCGAAATGAGCCCGGAGGTCGCCTCGACTCGGCCCCTTCTCGACAAGCTCGGGGTAAAGCCGGGCGCGAAGGTTGCCATCGTCGACCTGGACGATCCCGCTTTCCTCAAGCTGCTTCGCGAACGAACGACGGCTATCGTGAGGGGCAAGCCTCGCACCCTGTGCGACATCGTGTTCATGGGAGTGAGCGACGCCCGGGATCTGCAGCGATTGAAGGACGTGAAGAGCTGGATCGAGCCCAACGGCGCGATCTGGGCCATCCGCGCCAAGGGCGGACGCGGTCCCCTGCGCGACACCGACCTGATCGACGCCGGGCTCGCGGCCGGCCTGGTCGACAACAAGATTGCGAGCTTCTCCGACACGCACGGTGCAATGCGATTCGTCTTTCGGCTGCGAGACCGTCCGAAGTGACGCTGCAGATCCGACCGGGGGAGCTCGCCGACGTGCCGCTCATCGCGGATCTGATCCGCGGCCTTGCGCGTTACGAGAAGCTCGAGCACGAGGTGGTGATGACCGAGGAGAAGCTCACCGACACACTGTTCGGTGAGCGCAGATACGCGGAGACCCTGATCGCCGAGAGCGACGGAAACCCGGTGGGTTTCGCGCTCTTCTTTCACAACTACTCGACGTTCCTCGCCCAGCCCGGCATCTACCTCGAAGACCTCTTCGTCGTCCCGAACCAGCGCGGTCACGGCATTGGACGCGCTCTGCTCGAGCGCCTGGCGCAGACGGCCGTCGACCAGGGTTGCGGCCGGCTCGAGTGGGCGGTGCTCGACTGGAACAAGGACGCGATCAGGTTCTACGAGGGCCTCGGCGCGAAACCGAACTCCGAATGGACCGTATACCGGCTGGCGGGCGAATCGCTTCGCGCCCTTGCCGGAGAATAGATCCGCATGGAAGTCCTCCGGCCAAAACCTCTAGACACCCATCCTGGCGACGAGCTCGTGAGCTGGGCGCGCGAGCAGCTCGGCATCGCACGCGAGATCCTTGACAACCCTGGCGGAGGGCTGCTTTTCGCAACCCAGACCATCGGCCAGATTCGTGCTGCCGTACACGAGCGCGACGCCGAGCGCTGGAAAGAGCTCGCTCGCCTGCTCGACCAGGCCGAGGACGCCGCTGTCCACCGCGAGTTCTCCGCCGCGCGAGGGCTCCTGGACGAAGCCGCAGGCAAACTCTAAGACGAGGCGGCAGCCTCCAGCGTCGCCTCGAACCCCGCAGCCGCCTCATGCCCGCTGAAAGGACCGACCGCCGGCAACGTGACGCCGGCATCGCGAAACCGCTTGATCGCATCGCGGACGTGCGCCGCGTCGCCGATGGCGGCGACCTGGTCGACCATGGCCTCCGTGATGCGGCCGGCGTCGAGGTCCTCCTTGAACCCCTCCGCGTCCATCACCTTTCGGTAGAACGGAAGCGATGCGTACCGCTCGACGGTCTTGTGATAGACCTCGAGCGCGGCAGGTCGGTCTGAGGTCAGGCAAGCGTCCATTGCGGCCACGATCTCAAAACCCTCGAGCGGCTTGCCCGCCTTCTTGCGCCCAGCAGTGACCGCCGGGACCACGTGGTCGCGGATGTAGGCCGGCGAGCACATGTACAGGACGACGCCGTCCGCCAGCTCGCCCGCGAGCTCCAGCATTCGTGGATGGAGCGCAGAGATCATGACCGGCATCTCGGCCCGCCGCGGGGCCGCGTAAGCCCACCGCGCCGTGAAGAATCTGCCCTCGAAGCTGCAGCCACCGTCGCGGAGGCTGGTGGTGACAATCGTGAGGTACTCGCGCATCGCATCGACCGGGCTCTCCAGGCGCATACCCCACATGCCCTCGACAGTGACCTTGTGGCTGACGCCGATCCCGAGGATGAACCGGCCGCCCGACAGCTCGTCGAGGGTGGCCGCCATCTGCACCATCGCTGTCGGGTGTCGCGTGTAGATCGGCAGGACGCCGGTCGCGAGCTTCACGCGCTCCGTGGCCGCAGCGTAGGCGGCGAGAACGAGCGAAGCGTCACGCGCGGGAGGAAGCTGTGAAGTCCAGACCGATTCAAAACCGAGACGCTCAGCTGTCCTGGTCCGCGCGACGGACTCCTCGAGGGTTCGGACGGCCGGGTTCATGGCGGCGATGCGGCCCAATGCTCGACAATCTAGCGAGTGACGCTGCTGCAGGCATTGTTCATGGGCCTGCTGCAGGGCGCGAGCGAGCTGTTCCCCGTCTCCTCGTTGGGCCACGCCGTGCTCGTGCCGAGCCTGCTCCACTGGAGCTTCAAGCAGTCCGACCCGACCTTCCTGCCCTTCCTCGTCTTGCTCCACCTGGGCACGGCGTCCGCTCTCCTCATCCTCTATCGCGCCCAGTGGGTGGTGATCATTCGCGGATTTTTTGCCGCCGCGCTCCGAGGCAAGATCGAGAACGACGCGGAGCGCCTCGCCATGCTGCTCCTGGTCGGCACCATCCCGGCGGCGATCCTTGGCGTGTTCCTCGAGAGCCATATCAAGACCCTCTTCGCCAGCCCGTACGAGGCGGCCGGATTTCTCGTCGCCAACGGCGTCTTGATGCTGGGCTTCGAGTGGGTGCGCCATCGCGCCGAACGACGGGCGGCCGTGGCTGCCGGGTCGCGCGCCGAACAGGAGGCGCACTTCGCGCAGGCCGAACGGATCAGCTTTCGCGCCGCGGCAATCGTCGGCGCGTGCCAGGCGCTTGCTTTCCTGCCCGGGATCTCACGCTCCGGCGTCACCATCGGAGGCGGGCTTGTCGCCGGGCTCCGGCACGAGGAGGCGGCGAGGTTCTCGTTTCTCCTGGCCACGCCCGTCATCCTCGGGGCGGGCATCATCGAGGTGCCCCAGCTGTTCTCGAATGGAGTGCCGGTCGGTGAGTACCTCGCCGGCGCGGTGCTCGCTGGAATCGCCGCCTACGGCAGCGCACGTTTTCTGCTGCGCTACTTCCGCTCCGGCAGGCTCGACCCATACGGCTGGTACTGCATCGCCGCCGGGGCCCTGAGCCTGGCCCTGTTAACGTTGAAAGCGTGAAATCGACACCAGTCGCGTACGGTCTTTTACTGGTAGGACTTCTCTGCGTGGTGGCGGCGATCTTGTATGCGGTCGGGATCCTGCAGCTCTTCGCGTCGACCTCGTCCGGTCCTCACTACAAGCACGCGATTCTGTTCGGCGTCCTCGCGGTTGCGTGCTTCATCGCTTTCAACTTCGCCCGACCGAAGACTGTCTAGAGATCCCTAGCTAGCTGAGACTCGCTCCGGCACCAGGCGGCCTGTGCCATCGCGCTCACCGACCCGGATGTCTTCGTGGTAGACGGCATCGGCGTTGACCTTCCACGGATCCAGTGGCGAGCCGTCCGCGATGTTCCGCGCCACGAGCAACGCGGTCATCATCGAGTGGTCCTGGTTGTTGTACTTGTGCATGCCGTTGCGCCCCGCGAGGTGCATATTCGGTAGCGCGGTCGCAAAGTAGTCGCGCACGACAGCGACGTGCTCCTGATAGCTGTCGTCGTAGACCGGATACGCCTTGTGCTGCCTGACCACCACTCCCTCGAAGATTTCGGCCGCAGAGCAAATACCGAGCCGGCCGAGCTCCTCGGTCGCGAGCGCGATGAGGTCAGGGTCTTTCATCGACCAGAGGCCGTCGCCCTCGAAACAAAAGTACTCGAGTCCAAGACACGTCTTGGACTGGTCGGGCACCATGTCCGGGCTCCAGTTCTTGAAGTTCTGAATCCGACCCACCCGAACGCCCGGGTCGTGTATGTAGATCCAGTTGTCGGGAAATACATCTGCGCGGTTGATCATCAGCGCGATGCTTATGAAGTCGCGGTAGCTCAGCGAGTCCGCCGCCCGTCGAACTCTTTCCGGCGCGGGTGGTTCGAGCTTCGCCACCAGCTCGCGCATCGGGATGCTCGAGATGAAGTGAGTGCCGCGGTGGGTCTCTGCGCCGCCGTCTGCCGTTCTTGTCGTCACCGAAGTCACGGCGCCATCCTCGTGGCTGATCTTCTCCACCGATCTCCCAAGCAGGATGGGGTGGCCCTTGGCCGCGCTGATCTCGGCCACACGCTCCCACATCTGGCCTGGGCCGAGGCGCGGGTAGCGGAACCTGTCGATCAGCGTGGTCACGATCTCGCCGCGGCGGCCGGATTTGCGGCCTGGCACAAGCGCCGTGCGGATAACCACCCAGAGGTCGAGGCTTTTGATCCGCTGCGCCGCCCAGTCCGCGGAGAGCTCTTTGGTGCTTATGCCCCACACCTTTTCCGTGTAGGTCTTGAAGAAGATGCTGAAGAGCCGCCAGCCGAACTGATTCCGCACCCATTCCTCCAGGTTCCTCGGGTTCTTGACCGGCTGAATCCTGGCTCGCGCGTAGCTCGCGAGGCACCGGACGGCCTCGACGGGGCCGAGGTTCCACAGCGCGTTCGCCGCCTTGATCGGGTAAGCGAAGAAGCGGCCGCGGTAATAGATGCGGGAAAGGCGGCCGCGGGTCAGCATCTGGTCGCCGAGGATCTCGGTCCAGAGGCCCTCGACCTCCTCGTTCTTGGAGAAGAATCTGTGGCCGCCGATGTCGAACCGGTAGCCCTTGTGCTCGACCGTCCGGGCCAGGCCGCCGACCTGCAGGGGATCCTTTTCGACCACCGTGACCGGTACGTCGTGCTTCAGAAGCTCATACGTTGCTGTCAGTCCGGCGGGACCGGCCCCGAGGACGACGACGTGCTTGCGTTCGCCGCTGGCGATCAAGGTGGCCACAAGTATCAACGGGACTAACTAGTTCTTAGGCCCCTTACTGCGAACTTCGTCCACTTTCACGAGGGCATCCCGCAGCCCCTTGATCCAGTCGGCCTGGTGCATGCCGACCAGGCGGACGCACCACGCGAGAGCCTCGCTGCGGCTCCGGGCGACCCCGCCGGCGACCAGGGTGTCCAGGATCGAGCGTTCGGACATGCGTAGCCGCGTCATCACCGGCACGCTGAGCGTGGTGAACACCTTGACCTCGTCGCCACAACGGGCTCCCCAAGCGACCTTGCGCCGGAACTGACGCTCGGCTTCGCGAGCGATCCTGATGCGGTCCTCCCGTGTCTCCTCCCGGAAGCGTTCGATGCGTGCGGTGCGAGCCGCCGCGCGTGCATCCTCGGAGGTGCCCTTCGCCAGCTCGACGTCCGGCAGATTCCCGATCACAAGAATCTCCTCTCCGTCTGCCGTGACCTCGGGCGGGCCCGCGAACCAGCCCGCAGGCACCCTTTGAGCGAACCAGGCGCGGACGTCCTCGGGCATTGATTACAACGTTACAGCCTACCTCCCATCTTTAGGGAGGTCGCTCTTCCCCACGTAGTGGGGAAGTACCGCCGCTTGCGGCGGGGATGGGGCGGCGCCGGAGGGGCGGCTTACGCCGCCGCCTCCTGCGGCTTGGGGCCGAGCGGCTTGATGGTGTCCACGACGACCTCCGTCCGCGACCGCTTCTGCCCGGCCGTGTCCTCCCAGGTGTTGGTCTGCAGCCTTCCGTCGGCGTAAACAAGCCTGCCTTTGTGCAGGTACTGGCCCGCGAACTCGGCGGTCTTGCCGAACGCCACCAGGCTGTGAAACTCCGTCTGCTCCCGCGCCTTGCCCTCGTCGTCTTTGCCGATGTAGGTGTGGGTGGCGAGCCGCAGCTTGGCCACGTACGTACCTTTGGGCGTCGCCTTGACCTCCGGATCCGCCGCCAGGTTGCCGATAAGAGTGACCCTGTTGATCATCGCATCACCTCCGTGAAATTGACCCCAGACTAGGCGGCGACGGGGACGGCGCCTACCCAGGTTGTTAAGAGTCGAGAAATGGAGCGGGGTCGACCGGCCGGCCGTCGATGTTCACCTGGAGATGGACATGCGGCCCCGTCGCAAGACCGGTGGCCCCCAGCAAGCCGATGACCTGGCCGGGCGTCACTGCTTGACCCTGTACGACTCGAAATGCCGCGAGGTGGCAGTAAAGGACGCGGACGTGCGTATCGACTGCCACCGCGACGAAGTTGCCCGCGCCGGCCGAGTCAAAGCCAAGGAACGCGATCCCGCCGGTCGCCGAGTGCACCTCGGTTCCTTCGCGAGCCGCGAGGTCGATCCCCGTGTGGATGTGGTGCCAGGGACAGAGCGGGTCGAAGGGTTCGAGATCGAGCGTGCTGCAGCCAAAGGGCTGCGTGATGATGGCCCCTACCACGACGCTGCCCACCGGAAGCCGGACATGGGTCGGGACCTGGGTTGCGGTCACGAGCCAGACCGTGACCGCCAGCGCCGCGATGGCGAGAAGACGCATCTAGGCCTTCGCCAGCGCGTGCCCGATGTGGACGAACGACGTATGGACGATCGACTCGAGCTTGTGGGCCGCCTTTTCGGTGCCGCCCATCGCCCCTGGCACCTTGAACACGATCAGCAGCGAGGCGAGCGCGAACAGGTGGTGGACCGGGCTGACGCCGTCGTGCTCCAGCGCAAAGCCGATCGAGAGGACGAAGAGCTGCGCCGGCTGCATGATGAGGTTGGTCGTGAAATGAGACATCCACATCTTCGAGAGGTGGTGCGTCTCGGGCAGCATGAAGAGCAGCGCGGCAAGCGGCGCGGTGATCGCGAGCACGATGAGAATTGCGTAGCGAACGAGGTAGCTGATCGCAAGCGCGCCGTAACCCGCGGCAAGCGCTCCTGTCGTGATCACCTCCCACGTGCCCTCGTT
Organism: Chloroflexota bacterium; assembly: GCA_005880915.1. GTDB lineage: Bacteria > Chloroflexota > Dormibacteria > Dormibacterales > Dormibacteraceae > 40CM-4-65-16. The sequence continues at coordinate 92,459 of VBIW01000041.1, forward strand.
GGCGTTGTGGGCGATCCCCGCCGCGAGGGTGGAGAGATCGTCGTGCGTGCTGAAGCTCTGCACCGCCTGGCTCGTCGCGTTGGCGGCGCCCACCCCCATCTGGAACATGGGCAGCGCGAAGTTGATCAGCACTGCGGCCATGAAGAGCCTCGGCAGCAAGATTCTCGCGGTGTACTGCGTGAAAAGACCGTGGCCCCACATGATTCGGTAGGACGCCCACAAAGCGATGAGGACTAGGGCCGCATCCGCGACGAGCTGCACCTTCGGCTCGAAGCGTTGGATCGCGGCGGCGTTGACGAAGTCGCCACCGGTCTCGAAGTCCGTGGTGCTGAGGATGAACTTGAACCAGACGTTGAGCAGCAGCCCGACGCTGTCGTCGAGCATCTTGGCGAGGATCAGGTTCGGATGGACGATGGTGTAGAGGTAGCCGTCGATCCGGCTTAGCTCGACGTAGAGCTCGTGGAGCCAGTCCATCGATCAGTGCGAGGTCGGCACCGAGCTGGTGAGAATTCCGACCAGCGAGCTCGCGACCTCGACGCCGATCGTGCCGACGACGATGCGCTGGATCCACTGCTTGGCCGCGAGCGCGGACTTCGTCTCCACGGCCGTGATCTTCCAGATGAACGCGAAGATGAACGCGAGAGCGCCGATGGATCCGACGAGAGCCTGGCCGATATGGATCCAGGTGTTGATCAGGTTGACGATGGGCGTGATGTCGGGTTCGCCGGTGAGAAAAACCATTTGCGCCTCCAGCCTTTTCGAGGCAAGCTACCGGCCGAAGCGGCGCGCGAGAACCCAGCCTGTTAAGGCTCTCTCGTCAGCCTTCCCGACGCTACCTCTCTTACGCCAGCCACATCGAGTGGCCGAAGACGCCGCACGTGACCCGCCATATGCCGAAGCGATCAGCGCGAACGTCATACCTGAGCAGGGCAAGGAGCGCACAAGAACGAGTCAGATGCCAAGTCGTCAAGCGGATCGCGCCAGGGCTTCACCTCGCCAAGAACGCGCAGGCCCATCACAAGTGGTCTGAGGCCGCGGACTAAAGGGTGTCAACACTCACTCCAAATGAAGGCCGGCGGACAAATTGCACAACCAGGAGTAAGATCCCGGGCCACCAGCGAACCATCCTTTGGCAACTTGCCTCTGAAATCGGGCGGAGGACAGTCACCTTGATCCGAACACTGCTGAGCGCAATCGGGTTGTCGGCCGCGTATATCTTGCTGTACAGCGCTCAGGTCAATGCCGCGACCGGCGACCCACCGTGTGATCTGCAACATCCGGGCACGCTAACCATAAGACCGGGCACGGAAACGCAATTCAACGTCGGTGACGCCCGAACCGGCACGTTTACCAAAGGATTGATCTTTTCGCTCACTAATTGCAGTGCGCCGGATAAACCGTTCCTGTTCGAAACGGTTGGCAAATTGGACGGCCCGGACGGCTCACAGGCGGACTTGATTGTCAGTTCGGTCGAGGGAGCGGGAAGCACTGTAAGGGTCACCATCAACATTCCTCGAGAGCAATTGAAACGGCCCGGCGATTACAAGGCTCGGATCATTGCCAAGGATCCGCGTTTGGATGTTCAACCAACTACTGACATTACCGTGCATCGCGACAGTCCGCCTTGGCCCCCGGCCGTGATTGCGGTCTTTTTTGGAATCCTGGCGGGCTTTGTCGTCGCATCATTTCGCGAGTACGCCGCCTCCAATGAAGCGAACCTGATCGTGTGGATCAAGACCTATTTTCCAGACATCAAGAAATGGGGAATCGCCATGGGATCGGGTGTCGCTGGCGCGATTGCCATCGGCTTTAAGACATACATGGCCCCGGAGTGGAGCGCAACTGCTCCCGAGGTTCTTACTCTCTTCGTCCTCGCCCTTACCGCCTTTATTGCTGCCGCGGTGGTGGGCGCCACGGGCAAGGACCTGGCAACCAAGAGCACGCCAGCCGCTTAGTACGCCTTAGCGGGATTTGACCCGCGCATCGACTCCGTCCAGTAGGATTTCGAGCGCCGACGCGGGTTTGCCCTTCGGCTGCGTTTCAACCGGCGGGGATTCGACGCGTTCGACTTTCGGTGCGTTCGTGCCGAGCTGCAAATCCACGACTCCGCCGCTGATCTCGAGCTCATAGCGGTCGCGCGCGTTTTCCGCGCCCTCGCTATGCCAGTGAATGTCGGTGACCACTACCTTGGTCGAGAAGTCGTCCAGCTTCAGCTTCAGTGTTCCGGAATGGACGTTGACGACGGCCGCAGTGCCGCGCGGCCGCTGGAGCGAGACGTTGACCACGCCGCTCGAGATGTGGATCGGCACGACCCCTCGCGGTTCTGGAAGGAAGCACTGCAGGTTGGCGGCGCCGCTGTCGACATGAATCCCACGCACGTCGAGGCCGCCGACATCGAGCACAGTGTTCCACGTCGGAGCCTGCACCTTGAAGCGCCACGGCCGGCGCGGGTTCAGCTCGATCTCACCCCGTCCAACTCCGCGCAAGCGCCGTACCACCACCTGCTCACCACGCACAACTGCAGGGGCGGCCGCGGCCTGGTCATGCGGGACCCGGATCAGCGACTGCATATCGGTGGGCCCTGCGCGGAGGATCACCCCTCGGGACCCGCTGTCGATCGCGATCGACGCCACCTCGCCACTGCTCTCGAGGATTGGGCTCTCTTCGTGTGTCCGGCCGGAGATCACCGAGGTCATCACCATCAGGGCGACATCTCGTACCTCTGCTCCCTGTAGGCCGGCCAACTGAAGCTGAGCCTTCATCTCGGCGAAGGCGTCGCTGCGTTCCAGCGCCTCGGGCACTTCGAGCAGGATGCGATCGGCGTCTTTCTGGGCGATCACGCCCTTCCTCAGCGCGACCGCGATGGCGAGCACGGCCGGGCGCCAGGCACCGCCTCGCCGCGGACGCACTCCGTCGAGGATCGTTTCCGCCAGCAGCTCCAGCAGCTCGCGGCGGTCCCGGACGTGCCAGTAGAGGGAGGCGGCCTTGACCTCCAGCCGGTCGGCAAGGGCCCGCATCGAAAGCCCTTCCAGCCCCTCCTCGTTGATCAATTCCAGGGCGGCGTCGACCAGCCGCTCCCTGGTCAGGCCACGCTGTTTCTCCTCTTCGGGGCTCACCTGCATCGATTCTCCTCTAATTCTTGTAGTGGTACTCGCATTCCTAACATTGTTAGGGGTATTCTAGCGCCTGTCGACACCTAACGCTGTTAGATAAAAGGAGAAGAGCGATGCAAATGGCTGAAACAGGACGTTGGCGATTCAAGGGCCCGGAGATGGAGGGGCCGATCGCACGGTGGTATGCGCGCGTGCGAGGTACCGCGAGCCAGCTGGAGTCTTATCGCAAACAAGCACAGCAGTTCACCGAAGGCTTTCCGGACGGCGCTCGCGTGCTCGAGATTGCGCCTGGCCCCGGATTCGTGGCGATCGAGATGGCGCGACTCGGAAGGTTCCAGGTAACGGGCCTCGACATCAGCCGCACGTTCGTCGAGATTGCGATCGAAAACGCCCGCAAGGCGGGGGTGACGGTTGAGTTCCTGCACGGCGACGCGGCGCGAATGCCCTTGGAATCGGAGTCGTTCGACCTGGTTGTATGCCAGGCCGCGTTCAAGAACTTCACGCTGCCGCATAGCGCGCTAGCCGAGATCCACCGAGTCCTGCGCGTCGGTGGGACCGCCGTGATCGAGGACATGAGCAAGGACGCAACTCACGCCGATATCCAGGACGAGGTCAAGGACATGGACCTCGGGGGGTTCAGTGCCTTCACGACCATGGCGACGCTCGAGATGCTCAAGCGCCGGGCCTACTCACCCGACCAGTTCGAACGCCTGGCCGCCGAGAGCCCGTTCCGGACATGTGAGATCACAACCAAGGGGATCGGCCTCCAGGTGCACCTGACGAAGGAGAAGAACCAGTGACGGGTATCCGCAACCATCCGATAGCCGCCCTGGGCGTCCTCGCCCTTGGCCTGTTCATGACCCTGCTCGACCTGACCATCGTCAACATCGCCATCCCGTCAATCCTCGACGGGCTGCACGCGAGCCTGGACCAGGTCCTGTGGGTGCTGAACGCGTACAGCCTTCTCTACGCCGTCCTGCTCATCACCTCGGCGCGGCTCGGCGACATCTACGGTCCGCGCAACGTGTTCGCCGCAGGCATCGTCATCTTCACCATCGCGTCAGGCTTGAGCGCCCTCGCACAGGACCCGACGCAGCTCATCGTTGCACGCGCCTTTCAGGGACTCGGCGCCGCGGTGATCGCGCCGCAAGGCCTGCCGCTGATGCTCACCATGTTCCCGGCCGACAGACGCGGTGGAGTATTCGCCATCTACGGAACCGTCGCCGGGCTCGCGGTCATCGCCGGCCCGACGGTCGGCGGCGTGCTCGTCAGCCACTTCGGCTGGCGCTCGATCTTCACCGTGAACCTTCCGATCGGCGTCATCGTCTTGGCCCTCGCCATGCTCGTCATTCCGGACCTCCGCCCCGGACGCCGCCACCGGCTCGACCTGGTCGGGGTCGGACTCGCCACCGCCGGTCTCTTCGGCGTCATTTACGGACTAATCGAAGGCCAGCGCTACGACTGGGGCGTCGTGACCGGGATCATCACGATCCCCGAGATCATCGGGGCGGGGGCTCTATTACTCGCCGTCTTCCTTTACTACCAGGCGCGCCGGCAGGACGCCGAACCGCTTTTGAATTTTGCGGTCTTCAAGGACCGCAACTTCGCGCTGGCGACTCTCGTCATGGCGGCGATGGGATTCGCGATCCTCGGCCTCTATCTGCCGCTCACGATCTACCTTCAGTCGGTGCTCGGCCTGAGTGCAATCGACGCCGGCCTCACCATCGCGATCCAGCCGTTCACGACGATGCTCACCTCAGGCGTGGCCGCGGCCCTCAGCCAGAAGGTCAACGGCAAGTATCTCCTCGTTCCGGGCTTGCTCGCGCTCGCTGCAGGGAGCGGATACATCGACTGGGCGGCGCAGGCCAACTCGGGACGCTGGGACTTCGTCCCGGGCCTCATCGTCAGCGGCCTCGGCATGGGCTTCATCTGGACTCCTGTTTTCAGCCTTGCCACCCGCGACATTCCCGCCCGCCTTGGCGGCGTTGCGTCGGGAGTCGTCAACACGATCCAGGAGCTGGGCGGCGTTCTGGCGAGCGCAATCGTCGGAGCGTTCTTGCAAAACCGTCTCGCTCTTGCCCTGCATGACCGTGCGGCAGCGGCCTCTGTCCAGCTGCCTACGCAGTACCGGGCTTCGTTCGTCGACGGTTTCAGCAATGCCGCGCATTCGGGCTTCGAGGTCGGGGCCGGACAATCCGGCGTGAGCCTCCAGCTCCCGGCGCAGGTCCAGGCCCTCGCGCACTACGTCTTCACGCACGCGTTCGTCGACGCCATGCATCCGACCCTCGTCCTGCCGATCGTGGTGCTCGTCGGGGCGGCTGTGGCGGCAACGTTCATGCGCGCCCACCCGCGCGTCCAGGTCGTGGCTTTTGAGGAGGAAGCGGCCGTAGCCTAACCTTTCATCGATGGCGAAGAAGCTCGCCGAGTACGAAGCCAAGAGAGACTTCAAGAAGACCCCGGAGCCAGGCGCTCGGGTGCCGAAAAAGGCTGCCCGGGCGCCTCGGTTCGTCGTCCAGGAGCACCACGCCCGAAGGCTCCACTGGGACTTCCGCCTGGAGAAGGATGGTGTGGGAGTGTCCTGGGCCGTCCCGAAAGGCATTCCACCCGATCCGAAACAGAACCACCTTGCGGTCCACGTCGAGGACCATCCGCTCGAATACTTCAAGTTCGCGGGCGAGATCCCAAAAGGCGAATACGGCGGCGGACAGGTTTTGATCTGGGACGAGGGGACTTACGACCCGATCAAATGGTCAGACCGCGAGGTGATGATCGACCTCCACGGCAGGCGGCTGAAAGGCCGCTACGTCCTCTTCCAGACCAACGGTGAGAACTGGATGATCCACCGCATGGATCCACCCCAGGATCCCGACCGCCAGCCGATGCCGAAGAAAATCGAGCCGATGCTGGCCAAGCTCACGGACAAGCTCCCGACGCCGGATGACGCCTGGGGATTCGAGTTCAAGTGGGATGGGATTCGCGCGATCGCGTTCGTCGAGGGCGGTCGGGTGCGGTTGCAGAGCCGCACCGGCGAAGACATCACGCCACGCTATCCGGAGATCCACGCCATGGGCCGGGCCCTGGGCTCACGTGAGGTGATTCTCGACGGCGAGATCGTCGCGCTCGACGACAACGGGCGCCCGAGCTTCGAAGAGATCCAGCAGCGGATGGGCCTGACGTCCGAGTCGGAGATCCGACGCAAGATGAAAGAGGTCCCTATCACCTATATGGCTTTTGACCTGCTGTGGCAGGACGGCCACTCCGTGATGCAGCAGCTGTACCCGGACCGCCGCAAGGCGCTCGCCCTGCTCAAGCTGGCCGGTGCCTCCTGGCAGACGCCCCCGTTCGAGAAGGGCGGCGGCCAGTCCATGAAGGAAGCCAGCGCGAGGGCGGGCCTGGAAGGCGTCATGGCCAAGAGGCTCGACTCGAAGTACGAGCCGGGCCGCCGCACCGGCGCCTGGCAGAAGATCAAGAACCGCAACCGGCAGGAGCTGGTTATCGCCGGCTGGCTGGACGGCGAGGGCAAGCGCCGCGGCTACCCTGGCGCCCTGCTCGTCGGCTATTACGACCAGGGCAAGTTCGTGTACGCAGGCAAGGTCGGCACGGGCTTCACCGATGCGATCCTGGAGGAGCTGAACAAGAAGCTGAAATCCCTGGCCACGGACAAGAGCCCGTTTGACGTGGGTGCGCCGCCGCGCGCCGCCCACTTCGTCAAGCCGAAGATCGTCGCTGAGTTCGAGTTCGTGGAATGGACCCGCGGAGGGCAGCTGCGCGCGCCTGCGTTCAAGGGCTTCCGCAACGACAAGCCGGCGAAAGAGGTGGTGCGCGAGGGTGGCTAAGGAAACCGCTGTCGAGGTCCAGATCGATGGACGGACGCTCAAGCTGACCAACCTGGAGAAAGTCCTCTACCCGGAGGTCGGTTTCACCAAGGCGCAGGTCATCGATTACTACACGCGCATCGCCCCCATCCTTCTGCCTCACACACGCGACCACCCGCTGACGCTCAAGCGATATCCAAACGGGGTCGACGGCGAGTTCTTCTACGAGAAGAACTGCCCCAAGCACCGGCCGCCGTGGGTGCAGACGGCGACTGTCTGGAGCGGAGGCAACAACCGCGACATGTACTACTGCCTGTGCCAGGACCTTCCGACCCTCGTCTGGCTCGCCCAGATCGCAACGCTGGAGTTCCACACATCGCTCTCGTACGCGGACAAGCTGCCGGAGCCGCGAACGCTTGTGTTCGACCTCGACCCTGGGCCGCCCGCGACCATCGTCGAGTGCTGCCGCGTCGGGATGATGCTGCGCGACGTTTTTGCCGAGCACGGGCTCGAGAGCTATGCGAAGACTTCAGGCTCGAAGGGCCTGCAGCTCTACGTGCCGCTGAACACGACGGTCACTTACGTCGAGACCAAGGTCGTGTCGAAGGGGCTGGCTCAATTCTTCGAGGAAAAGCACCCGGACCTCGCTGTGCACAAGCAGCTCAAGGAGCTGCGCACCGGGCGTGTGCTCATCGACTGGAGCCAGAACGATCAGTACAAGACGACGGTGAACGTCTACTCATTGCGCGCTCGCGCCCGGCCGACGGTGTCCACCCCCGTGTCATGGGACGAGGTCGAGAAGTGCCTCAAGGCAAAGGACCCCAGCGTCCTCGTGTTCGACTCGGACCAGGTGCTGAAGCGCGTCGAGAAGATCGGCGATCTCTTCGCGCCCGTGATCAAGAAGAAGCAGAAGCTGCCGCGCTCACTTCTCGAGTTCACAGGCGGCGCGCCGGCAGTCGAGAAGATGGCCAATCGCCGCCGCAGTGGAGGTCGTCGCTATCCGCCACAAAAGGGACAGCGAAACCCGCGGGAGTGAAAACGCAGATGCGTCCGCGGGTTGTCATCGCGGGCGCCGGCTTCGGCGGCCTCACATGCGCCCGAGCGCTCAAACATGCACCCGTCGAAGTGCTCCTCGTCGACCGCAACAACTACCACCTCTTCACGCCGCTTCTGTACCAGGTCGCGGGTGCGCTGCTCGATCCGGGTGAGATCGCGCGTCCAGTTCGGCAGCTCATCCGCCCGCTCGACAACGCCGACTTCCTGCAGGCGGCCATCATTGGCGTCGACTTCGAGAGACGCCATCTGCTCACCGACCGCGGACCCATCGCCTACGACTACCTGGTCCTCGCGACAGGAGCTCAGAGCGACTACTTCGGCAACGCCTCGATCGCCGAGCACACGATGGGACTGAAGGAGCTCGACGAGGGACTGGCGCTTCGGAACCGCATCCTCACCCAGTTCGAGGAGTCACGCTGGACCGAGGAGCCTGGCCGGCGTCGCGCCTTGCTGAGCTTTGCCGTCGTCGGCGCCGGACCGACGGGTGTCGAGATGGCGGGCGCGATCTCCGAGCTCATTCGCCTCGTCCTGCGCAAGGATTACCGCGGCCTCGACATAAACGAGGTCCGGGTGGTGCTTATAGAGGCAGCGCCATATGTCCTCGGCACGTTCGTCCCGTCGCTCCGCGAAGCGGCTCGCCGCTCGCTCCAACGCAAAGGCATCGAGGTGATGCTCGGAGCCAAGGTCGAGTCGGTGACCGATTCCGCAGTCCGTCTCGCGGGCGGCGAGGAGATCGCGGCGTGCACAGTGATCTGGACCGCGGGCGTAAAAGCCTCAGACGTCGGTAAGGGGCTTGGCTTGCAACTCGTGCGTCAGGCCAGGATCAAGGTCGATTCGACGCTCCAGGTCCACGGCCACCCGGTGGTATTCGTGGTCGGAGACCTCGCGGGCGCCGCTGATCCGGCGGGAGGCGGCGCGATCCTGCCGATGCTCATCCCGGTCGCCATGCAGGAAGGGAGGCACGTGGCGGCCACCATCGCAGACATGGTGGGCCGGGGCGGCGCGAGCGCTTTCCGCTACAAAGACCCGGGGATCATGGCCACCATCGGCCGCAACTCCGCGGTCGCCCAATTGGGCTGGCTGCACCTATCCGGATTTCCAGGCTGGCTGATGTGGCTGGGGGTCCACCTCGTGAACGTGATCAGCTTTCGCAGCCGCCTCGTCGTCCTCGTCAACTGGGCGTGGGAGTACCTGTTCTACGACCGCCCAGTCCGTCTGATCGTGCGGGCCCGCCAGTGACGAGAATCCTCGCGACGATTGGGGCTTTGCTCGTTTTGACCGCATGCGGTGGAAATCAGCAGCCGTCGGTGAATGCGGCCAAAGTGCTGCGCGACGGCGCGGCGGCCATGGCCCACCTGTCCACGGTAAGCGCGACCCTCAAGCTGACCAAAGGCATTGTCAGTATCAAAGGCTTCGCGCTCGTGAATGCGAAGACGTCAGTTCGTTTGCCCGCCGACAGCGACACGACCTACACGGTCAAGCAGCAGGACTTCCTGTTCAGCCTCGAGGTGGTCATCTCAGGCGGCCATGTCTATCTCCACGCGCCGTTCACGACGTTCCAGGAGCAGACAGGGGCTGCCGCGGCGGCGTTTCCGGACATGGCCAAGCTCTTCGATTCTTCAACCGGATTGCCGGCGATGATCCCCGCGGGAACGAGCCCCCGATACATATCGACCGACAAGGTCGACGGCAAGAGCGCCTACCAGGTCGCAACCAGCTACACGGCCGAGCAGGTGCACGGCTTGCTTTCCGAGCTCACCTCAGCGGGGCCGGTGAATGCGCGTGTGTGGGTGGGCGTGTCCGATCACTTGATCCGGAAGGCGGTCCTCGACGGGGCATTCGGTGATGGGGGCAAGGAGGCGGCCGTCGAGGTCGACATCACAGGTTTCAACTCCACGATCAACATCGCCTCACCCACGCCCTGATCTTGGAGAGGCGCGTTCTCGTCGCGCTCGCCGGCACGGGTCTCTTCATTGCGGCGCTGGATGCCTACGTGGTGGTCACGCTGCTGCCCGCGATCATGTCGGACATCGGTCTGACGATCGAGCGCCTCGAGCAGGCGACGCCGATCGTCACGGGGTTCCTCGCCGGCTATGTGGTCGCGATGCCGCTTCTCGGCGCCTACTCCGACGTACGCGGCCGCATCCCCGTTTACGTTGCTTGCATCGCGGCGTTCGCCGTCGGTTCGGTGATGACGGCGACTGCGGGACTGTGGGGGTTCGCGGGGCTGCCCTGGCTCGTCGTGGGCAGGTTCATCCAGGGGCTTGGCGGCGGCGGGCTGGTGCCCCTGTCGCTGGCCCTGGCCGCCGACCTGTACCGCGACCGCTCGCGCACACTCGCCCTGGGCTCTGTGGCCGCGCTGCAGGAGGCGGGCAGCGTGTTCGGTCCGCTGTACGGAGCAAGCCTTGCGGCCGCCGCGGCGGGACTCGGCGGCTGGCGTTTTGTGTTCTGGCTCAATGTGCCACTCGCCGCGATCTGCGCGGCAGGCCTGGTGGCGGCGACCAGGCGCGCCGAGCTACCGTCGCGCGAGGCGGGTTCAACGATCGACTGGATCAGCGCCCTGCTGCTTGGGGTCGGCCTCGGCCTGCTTGTCATCGCGCTCTACCCCGACGACCCAGAGCATCGGCCAACCAACATTCTTTTCGTGCCCGCCATCATCGCGGCGGCCTTCGCCCTGGCCGCCTACGGCTGGCGCCACGTGCGCGAGCTCGAGCCCTTGATCCCGCGCGACCTGCTGCGCAGCCGAACGTTCATCGGCGCCGCGGTCGCGAACGTGCTCGTCGGGGCGGCATTGATCGTCGCCCTGGTCGATGTGCCGCTGCTGGGTAGGCTCGTTTTCAACCTCAGCCAGCTGCAGTCAGGCCTCCTCCTCACTCAGTTCCTCATCGGCGTGCCGGTGGGCGCGGTGGCGGGCGGCGTGCTCGCAGGTCGCGTAGGCAGCCGCGTGACGGCGGCGCTCGGCATCGCGCTGTCCGCAGCTGCGTTCTTGCAGATGTCAGGCTGGCGCGCCGACGAGCTCAGCCTTCATGCCGGCCCGCTGCGGCAGGCCGACATCGCACTCGCGATCTGCGGGTTAGGCTTCGGCCTCGTGATCGCGCCGTTGACCGCGGCAGTGCTTGCGCTCACCCGCGGCCAGAGCCACGGCCTGGCGACGAGCCTGGTCGTGCTCGCGCGCACGATGGGGATGCTGGTCGGGCTTTCCGCGTTGACCGCCTTTGGTCTGTATCGGTTCCATCAGATTCTCGGCACTCCGGTGATCAACGACCCCGACCTGCGCGACCGGATCAACCACCTGGAGCAGCTGGTCGCCGCGGCTTTTCTTCAGGAGTACCGCGAGATCTTCCTCATCGCAGCTGTGATGTGCGTGGTCGCCGCCGTCGTCATCGCTTTGTCGCTACAGCCAACACGTAAGAGTGGTGGTACCTGAACGCGTCGTCAGGGTCGCCGAGGCTCGCCATCGCCGCCTCCACCTCCGCCTCGAGCTCGTTGCGGTAGCGCGGACCGAGGGCGCGGATCAGCGTGTAGGGCAGCGGACCAGCTCCCGCCATCAGCTCTGTCCAGTCCCGCGCGTCGCTGGCGCGACCGCCGGTCACCAGCTCGGTCAGCCGGGCGACCTCGAAGCCGGCAGCGGCCAACACCTGCGGCAGCTGGTCGGGCTCGCCAAACCGCGACCTCTCCGAGGTGTAGCGCGGCAGGCTGAGGTAGTGCCTCCGGGCAAGCGGGGCAAGTCCCTGGAAAAACAGCTCCTGGGCCCTCGTGCTCAGGCTTCGCCGTAGACACGAGACCGCCAGCCGGCCGCCCGTGCGCAGGACACGGTTCGCCTCGGCGAGAGCCTCTGTCGGATCGGCCAGGTAGGCCAGCGTCTCGCCCATCGTGACCAGGTCGAACGTGGCCGGACGGAAAACGAGGTGCTCGGCCGCCATGCCGAGGAACTGGACGTTCTTTGCCCTCCTCGAGCGCGCAATTGACAGCATGTTGTCGGACAGGTCGATGCCGATCACAAGGCCTGGGCTCACACGCGGGGCGACCAGATGGGCCACCAACCCGGTCCCGGTCCCGACGTCCAGGACGTGCTCGTTCTTGGACGGGGTGGCGAGATCGACCAGGCGGGCGGCGACCCGCCCGTGCTGCCCGCCTGCCCAGGTGTCGTAGACGGGAGCGATGCGGTCGAAAAAGTCGACCAGATGGTCGACCATCTCGTCAGTGGAATCGGGGTCCATCAACGCCACCGGTCTCTGCTTAACCTTTCTCGACGCCTGGGGGCACGGCTGTTACGATGCTAGCTCCCTGAAATCCTGACTCGACCTCCTTATGGAGGTGCAAGTCCCTCTTGTTGCCGGAGTTGGGATGACAGTATGGAAAACGTAACGGAGGATTCCATGGCTCAAAGTGAAAAAACCGCCGCCCCGGCCGCCAGCACCGCACAGAACGGCGGCAATAACGTCGTCAATCTCGGCCCCCGCGACATCCTGCAGGGGCGACTCGAGATCCAGGGCGACCTCAAGATCGCCGGCAACGTCGAAGGCGACCTAAAGGCCAGCGGCGACGTGACGGTCGACCCGACGGCAACGATCCAGGCTGCGATCGAGGGCGGCAACGTCAACGTCCGCGGCCAGGTCACGGGCAACGTGACCGCCCGGCGGCGTCTGACGCTTGGCGGCTCCGGCCGGCTGAACGGCGACGTCAAGGTCAGTCGCCTCACAGTCGAGGACGGCGCCACCCTCAACGGCAACGTCACGATGTCGGCGGAGAAGGGCTAACCCGGCCCCTTCAACCTCCGGCGCCTTCGGCTCGCCGGACCGCCGGCAGGACAACGGTCTCGACGTAGCGGTTGGCCGCATCCATTGCGTTGTGCACGATCCGCCACTCGAGCTGTTCCAGGAAAACCTGGTCGCTGTTCAGCTGCGCCAAGCGCTGCCGCCAGAACGCGCTGTCGAGGTTTAGGCCCGGCCGCGGTCCGCGCTGCGAGCTGTTGTTGATCGCCGCGATCGCAGGCAGAGACGGGCTGGCATCCCCAACCACGTCAGGCGCCTGGAGCGTGGGTGAGGCGAGGACCGGCCGGGTGGCGTTCTGAACGACGTTCCAGATGACGATCCCCAACGTACCGACGATTACGACTTCGGCGACGACCAACCAGGCGAGCGGAGAGCGGAGCAGGTTGCGCATGCGCCCACGCTAGGTGGCGCAGGGACGCGATGGAACCCTGCCTGTTAAGGGCGCCGCATTGAGCGCAAGGCCGCCAGGCCGCGCTCGATCGTCGCGAGCCTTTTCGGGAAGCTGAACCTCACGTGGCCGCGACCCAGGGCGGGGTCGTGGTAGAAGCTCGAGGCGGGGACGGTCGCGACCGCAGCCTCCTCGATCAGTCTTCGCGCGAAGGCGACGTCGTCATCTGCGCCGAATGAGTCGATGCCGGCCATCACGTAATAGGCGCCGTCCGGCGCGGCGACTTCGAACCCGCACTCCTCCAGGCCCGCGATGATTGCGTCGCGCCGCTCGTGATAGTCGCCGAGCAGCTCCACATAGAAGGACGGGGGAAGCTCAAGCGCCTCGGCGATGGCGATCTGGAGTGGGTGCGCCGCTCCGACCGTGAGGAAGTCGTGGACCTTCCGGATGCCGGCGGTCAGCGTGGGCGGCGCGATGAGCCACCCAACGCGCCACCCGGTTACCGAATAGGTCTTGCTCGCGCCGCTGATCGTGATGGTGCGCTCGGCCATTCCCGGAAGCGTGGCCATGCTCAGGTGGCGGCCGCGGTAGACGAGGTGCTCGTAGATCTCGTCAGTGATCGCTATCGCGTCGTGTTCGAGGCAAAGCTGCGCGATCAGCTCCAGCTCCGCCTTCGAGTACACCTTGCCCGTCGGGTTGTGCGGCGTGTTGACCACGATCGCTCGCGTCTTGTCGCTGAACGCCTCGCGAAGCTCGTCGAAGTCGATCGTCCAATCTGGCGGGCGCAACGCGACGTAGCGCGGAACGGCCCCGCTGATGATGCAGTCAGGACCGTAGTTTTCGTAGAACGGCTCGAAGACGATGACTTCGTCCTCGGGATCGACCACGGCCAGCATCGCGGCGATCATCGCCTCGGTCGCGCCGCACGAAACGGTGACCTCGGTTTCGGGGTCGACCTGGCGACCCCAGGCGGCTGACTGCTTGCGTGCAATCGCGGTGCGCAGCTGCGGCGCGCCCCATGTGGTCGCGTACTGGTTGTAGCCGTCGCGCAGGGCTCTGGCCGCGGCGTCGAGGATCCGCGGGTCCGGGTTGAAGTCTGGAAATCCCTGCGCGAAGTTGACCGCCTTCTCCGCGCCATGGAGCGCCAGGTTCAACCGGGTCATCTCGCGGATGACCGACTCGGTGAAGCTCTCCGCCTTGAGCGAGAGGCGTATGGATGACTCAGTGCCCGGGATCTGCGCGCTCCAGGTGAAGGTCTGTGCTCGAGCACGAATAGCATCGCGCAGGGCGTTCGAGGCTGCGCTCCCACCAACCGCAGACGCTGCACGTCCATCGCGTCTTGGCAAAGAAGTCGAGCACGTCGGAGCGGCTCAACAGACCGACCATCTTGCCACCGCGGACCACCGGCACGCGACGGATCCTCTCGCCGATGAGCAGGCGCGCCGCCTCGTCGATGCCCGTCTCCTCAGTGACCGAGATCACGCGCGGGCTCATGATGTCGCGCGCCACCTTTCCTTTCTTGGAGAAGACATCCGTCTCCGAAACGATGCCGACCACATGGCCTTCATCGGCGACAACGGGCGCACCCGTGATGCGCTTGGAGATCAGGGTGCTGGCGACCTCCTCGACCGGCGTGTCCTCGCGAAATGTGATCACGTTTCGCGTCATCACGTCCTTGACTGGGATCATCGGGGCGCGAGCAGTGTAGCCACCGTCTGAAGGTTGGCGTTGCCGCCGCTGAGGATCAGGCCCGCACGTCCGCGCGGCAGCTTGCCATAAAGCTTGGCGGCAAGAGGAAGCGCCCCCGTCGGTTCGAGCGCCAGGTGCATGCGCGACCACGCCACCTGCACGGCGCCCGCGATCTCGTCCTCGGTCACCGTGACGATCTCGTCGACCAGACGGTGCTCGAACATGACCTCGAAGTTACGCGCCCCGATGGCCGTCGTGCGTACCCCGTCGGCGAGCGTCCTGGGTGAGCTGGCGAGGACCTGGATGCGGCCTGCCTTCCATGTGCGGTAGGCGTCGTCGGCAGCGGCGGGTTCGACTCCCACCACCTTCAATTTGGCGTTGTGCCGCTTGGAGGATATCGCCGTCCCGGCCAGCAGCCCTCCGCCGCCGACAGGCGCCGCGACCACATCCAGATCCGGCTCATCTTCCAGGAGCTCGCGTGCGGCCGTGCCCTGGCCATGGATCACGTTCCAATCGTCAAAAGGATGGACGAGCGTGAATCCGCGCTCGGCCATCACCTCGCGCAAGCGCTGCTCGCGGTTGGCGAAGGTGATGCCCTCCTGAATGACCTCCGCGCCCAACGCGCGTGTCGCGGCCACCTTGGCGGGGTTGGCGTCCTCGGGGATGAGGATGAGCGCGGCCAGCCCTACGGTGGCGGCGGCAAGGGCGACCGCCTGGGCGTGGTTGCCCGAGCTGACGGCGATCACACCTGCTGGTCGGGCGCCGCCGTCCACGAGCGACAGGACGGCGTTGAACGCTCCGCGCGGCTTGAACGAGCCGGTCACCTGGAAACACTCTGGCTTAAGGCGGAGGTCCGGGTCCAGGTCGGTAGTCAGGACCGGGGTGCGCCTGACGTGGCTGCGAACTCGCTCGGCTGCCTGGCTTACCTGTTCCGCATGCTCGTCGAGGTAAGTCAAGCCGCGGCCGAGTCGCTTTCAACCGCCGGGCGGCGTTGGGCACCTCGACGCCAGTTGGTGAGTACGATGCCGGCCAAGATCACAACCATGCCCGCCACGATGGCGAGGCTCAATGTCTCGTGCAGGAGCACGACTCCCCAGAACACAGCCGTCACTGGGACGAGGAAGGTGACTCCCGTCGCGCGGACTGCGCCCAGGGTATTCATCGTGTAGTAGTAGAGCAGGTACGCGATCCCGCTCCCGCCTACCCCCAGTGCGACCACGGCAGCCATCGAGAGCCATGCCAGGTGCACATGAGGCAACGCGGGCGCTGCGATTGGGAGGGCGATCAGGGACGTCACCGCGAGCTGCCCGAAGCTCTGCTCATAGACGTTCATCCCGCGCATCTTGGTGCGCTGGAACAGGGCACTGATCGCGTATGACATCGACGCGGCAACCACGGCCAGGGCGCCAAGAAAGTTGCCGGACAGACCGTGAACAGAGAGATCGGGAGTGACAAGGATGATCACGCCCGACAGGCCGACCAGGACGCCGATGTAGTTCAGCGGGCTCGGCCGCTCGGTGGGGATCACCCAGTAAATGAGAATCGCCGCCCACAGTGTTGTGGTCGAGTTGAGGATGCTGGCCAAACCGCTGGAGATGTGCTGTTCGCCCCACGCGATGGCAACCCATGGCAGCAGCGCATTGCTGATGGCCATGAAGGCGAACAGTCCAAGGCGGGCGCCCAGGTTGCCACCGAACAGCGGCTTCCCCATTGCGCGCATGACGAGCCCAAGGGCAATCGCGCCTGACGCCGAGCGAACGAGCACGAGGACCGTTGGGCTCATATCCCGCACGCCAATCTTGATGAAGAGGAACGACGCTCCCCATATCAGTGCGAGCCCAACGAAGGCCGCGTAGGGCAACAGTGGATTCCTGGCGTCAGACACGGGTCGGCCACTCGTCGGTGGAGAGCACCAGCGTGACCGGGCCGTCGTTCTCGATGCCCACTGTCATGTCGGCTCCAAAGCTGCCCGTCTGAGTTTCTATTCCGCGCTCGCGGAAGCGCAGCGCGAAAACCTCGTAGAGCTGCTCCGCGCGCGCGGGGTCGCCGGCTTTCAGCAGGCTGGGCCGCCGGCCCCGGCTCATGTCGGCGAACAGCGTGAACTGGGACACGACCAGCGCCGCGCCCCGCACGTCGACCAGGCTGAGGTTCATCTTCCCCGCCTCGTCGGCGAACACGCGCAGATCGATGATCTTGTCCGCAAGGCGTCGCACGTTGTTTTCTTCGTCATCACCTGCCGCACCCACCAACAACACAAAACCGGGGCCGATGGTTGCACGGTGCGCGGTCCCTGCGTCCTCCCAGCTCACCGAGCCGGAGATCACGCGCTGCGCAACGACCCTCAACTAATCGATTTTTGGGCCGAAGTGGGGCTCGGCGCGGATCAGGGAATCGATGTAGCGGAAGCGGTCGTAGCGATGCTGCAGCAACTGTGATGAGGGTTCGTCCAGAAGCGGCTTCATGTGCCGGTAGAGTGCTTCGTCCAGCGCCCCGGCCGCTGCGTCATAGTCCGCGCTCGCGCTTCCGTTCGGCTCTGGGACGACCTCCTCGACCACGCCCATACCGACGATCTCGCGAGAGGTGATCTGGAGCTGCTCCGCAGCCTCCACCTTGCGCGAGTTGTCGCGCCAGACGATAGAGGCGGCCGCTTCAGGTGAAGCGACTGAGTAAATCGAGTTCTCGAGCATGATCACGCGGTCCGCTACTCCCATGCCGAGCGCGCCCCCGCTTCCGCCCTCACCGATCACCGCGGCGACTATCGGGACCGGGATCCGGAACCACTCCATGATCGCCTGCGCAATCGCGGCGGCGATGCCCCGCTCTTCCGCCCCGGCGCCTGGGTACGCGCCGGGCGTATCGATGAGCGAGACGATCGGAAAGCCGAACTTGGCCGCGTGGTGCGCAAGCCGAAGCGCTTTGCGGTAGCCCTCGGGATGCATCATCCCCCAGTTCCTGCCCACGCGCTCCTTCAGGCTGCGGCCTTTCTGGTGGCCGAGGAACATCGTCGTGCGGCGATGCCAGGTGCCCACGCCCCCGACTAGCGCGGGGTCGTCCGCGGACAGCCGGTCGCCGTGCAGCTCGATGAAGTCCGGCGCAAGGCGGCGGATGTAGTCGAGCGAGTAGGGCCGGTCAGGGTGCCGCGCCAGCTCGACGATCTCCCAAACGCTCATGAATACATCTCCAGGAGGTGCGCCAGGAGGGGCCGCAGCTCGGTTCGCTGGACCACCATGTCGACCTGCCCGTGCGCGAGCTGAAACTCAGCGCTCTGGAACCCAGGGGGCAGATCGGCATACGTCGCCTGTTTGATCACGCGCGGGCCGGTGAAGCCGATTGCAGCGCCAGGCTCGGCGATGTTGATGTCGCCGAGCAGCGCCAGCGATGCTGCTGTGCCGCCGAACGTGGGGTCGGTCAGGACCGAGAAGAACGGCACCCCCGCGTCATGCATCCGGCCGACCGCGGCGTTGACCTTCGCCAGCTGCATGAGCGCGAGAACCCCTTCCTGCATGCGCGCACCACCGGACGCGGACACCAGGACGTACGGGGTCCCGGTCGAGGCGGCCTGCTCCATCCCGCGAGCTAGTCGCTCGCCGGCAACGATGGAAAGCGTTCCGCCGACGAACCCGAAGTCGAAGGCGGCGAGCCAGATCGGCTTCTTCGCGAGCGTGCAGGTGCCGGTGCGCACGGCCTCGTTGAGGCCCTCCTCGAGAAGCGTCTCGACCGTTTCCTGATAGCTCTTCGGAACCGTCCAGTTCAGCAGGTCGTGCGAGCGGACGTCGCTCCAGCGCTCGATCCAGGAGCCCTGGTCGGCGATCAGCGGGATCCAGATGTCCGCACCGAGGCGGAAATGATGACCGCAGTCTGTGCACACGTAGTTGTGCGCCCGCAGCTCCGCTACCGGCAGCGCGATCCCGCAGCCTGGACAGTTGGTAGGGAGCAGGATCTCGGGCAACGGACCGCCCTGGATCGCCACCTCGTCGCGAGGCATCTCGGCGATCACAGGCTGAGGCCTCCGTCTACCGCGATCACCTGGCCCGTGACGAAACCGGCCCGCTCAGAGCACAGGAAGGCGACCGCCGAGGCGACCTCCTCCGCCGTCCCCTCGCGCTTGATCGGCGTCAGCTTGACGAGCTCACCCACCATCTCGTCGGTCAAGGAGCCCTTGGTCAGCTCAGTGCGCACATAGCCTGGCGCGACGGCGTTGCAAGTGATGTTGCGCGAGCCATATTCGCGCGCGATCGATTTCGTGAAACCGATCAAGCCGGCCTTGGCCGCCGCATAGTTCGACTGCCCCGCGTTGCCGGTCAGACCCACGATGGACGAGATGTTCACGATGCGGCCCCAGCGCGCGCGCATCATGCCCGACATGATGGCCGCCCTCGTCGTGGCGAAGGCTGAGAGCAGGTCGGTCCGAATCAGATCCTCCCAGTCGGGCGGCGACATCTGGATGAGCAACTTGTCGCGCACCGCACCGGCGTTGTTGACAAGCACGTCGACCCTTCCGATTGCCTTCACCATCGACTCGACCTGCGTGGGATCGGCCACGTCGGCCTGATGCGCAGTGGCGTTGGGCAGCGAGGCGGCGGCCTCCTCGGCGGACGACCTGTCCGATTTGTAGTTGATCACCACGCGTGCACCCATCCCGGCGAGTGACTGGCTGATCGCGCGGCCGATGCCTTTACCGCCGCCCGTGACGAGCGCGGTCTTGCCATCTAGGTCTCCCACTTAAGCCGTAGTTGGACCTGCGAAGTCGATGAACAGCTCTTCCGCGTTCCACGTATCGACGCCCGGGATGTGCTTGGCAGCCAGACTCGCCAGGACGCGACCCGGGCCAAGCTCAACCACGGTGCGAACCTTCATCGTGCGCATCGACACCATCGTCCGCGCCCAGTCCACCTGGCGCAGCATCTGCTGGCGAAGCTCTTCCTGCAATGCGGCAGCCGTGCGCAGCGCCTCGCCCGAAGCGTTGGCGAGGATCGGGATCGACGGCGCTTTCAGAGGAAGCCTGTCGACCGCCTTGCGAAATGCCGTTGCGGCTGCCTCCATCAGCGGCGTGTGCGCCGCGAGCGGAATCGTGAGGATCAGCGCGCGCCGCGCGTGGGCGGCGATCGCGAGGCGTTCCGCCTCCTGCACAGCCGCCATCTCGCCGGACAGCACGAACTGCACGTCGGCGTTGCGGTTGGCGATCCAGAGATTGCCGTGCCCTGAGGCTTCCTGCCGGATCCGCTCAACGGCAGACTCATCGAGCCCGACGATCGCAATCATGCCCACGTGCTCGCCGGCGGCGTCGGCCATGACGCGGCCGCGCTCCTTGACGAGCTGCAGCGCCGTCTCCCAGGGGATCGAGCCCGCGGCCGCGAGCGAAGCGATCTCGCCGAGGCTGTGGCCTGCCGTCACGCTGACGTTCTCGAGCCCGTAGCTTTCTCGCCAGACCTCGTAGGCCGCCCAGCACACGGTCATCACGCAAGGCTGGATCACGTCGGTGCGGTTCAGCTCCTCGACTGGGCCTTCGAAGCACAGCTTGCGGACCGGCATGTCGAGCACGACCTCGGCGCGCTCGAAGACGCGGCGCGCGGCCGGGTACCGGTCATACAGGTTTTTGCCCATGCCCGGCTTCTGCACCCCTTGACCGGGGAACAGAAGGGCGATGGGTCCCGAGAGGCTTATCACCAGGTCACTCCCTTCAGGCCCACTTCAACAGGGTTGCGCCCCACGTGAGGCCTGACCCGAATCCGGCCAGAAGGACGTGGTCGCCGCTCTTGACGCGGCCCTTGCGGACGGCTTCCTCGAGGGCGAGCGGGATCGATGCGCTGGAAGTGTTGCCGTATTCGTCGATGTTGATCGCGACGCGCTCGATCGGAAGACCGATGCGCCGCGCGGCCGCGTCGATGATCCGGTAGTTGGCCTGGTGCGGAACCCAGAGGTCGATCTCATCGAGCCCGACGCCAGCCGTCTGACAGACCTCGGTCGCCTGGCGGATGAAGATGTCCACAGCGAACTTGAACACGTCGGGACCGACCATTTCGATGTACGGCTGCTGGTCCTTTGCCGCGTATGCGCCTTTTTCAATGTTGCCGCACGTCACCTGGGCGTAGCCCCGCCCGTCTGAGCCCAGACACCAGCTGAGGAACCCGGCACCCTTCGGCGCGGCGCGCACGACTGCTGCTCCGGCGCCATCGCCGAAGATCACCGCGGTGCCGCGGTCCGAATAGTTGAGCATCCGCGACAGCACCTCGGCGCCGATGACGAGCACGGTGTCGGCGCGCTCCGTCGCGATGAAAGAGTCGGCGATCGAGAGCGCATACACGAAGCTGGTGCATGCAGCGAGCGTGTCCCAGGCCACCGACCCGGGTGCGTCGAGCTCGTTCTGGACGCGGCATGCGACCGAAGGAAATGGACCGTCGGGCGAAGACGTGCCCACCAGGATCATGTCGAGGTCCTTCGCGGTGATCCCCGCGGCCTTGATTGCCGCACGGGCGGCGTTGGTCGCGACCTCGAAGGTCGTCGTGCCCGGCTCGGCGATGTGGCGGCGGTGGATTCCGGTGCGCTCGGTGATCCATTTGTCAGACGTGTCCATCATCTTCTCGAGGTCGAAGTTCGAGATCACCTTCTCGGGCGCGTAGACGCCTACGCCGGCGATCGCGCTCGGCCGTCCCTTGGCCTTGAACGAGCGGAGCGATACGGCGTCGGACCGTGTCCGGTACTTGGTCGTGATCGCCATCGCTACGCCTCCAACCGCTCGGCGGTCTTTTGCTCCAGGAATTTCCACAGGTCGGAGATGACCTTCATCTGCTCGAGCTCTTGGTCGGGGAGCTCGACGTCGTACTTGTCTTCGATCGCGGCGATCAGCTCGACGAGGTCGAGCGAGTCCGCCGCCAGGTCGCGCTGAAAGCTCTTGTCCATCTGGACCTGGTCCGGGTCGACTCCGAGGATCTCACCGGCGAGATCCTGGAGCTCCTTGAAGTTGAGCTGGCTTGCCATGCTCCTTCCTCCTAATGCCCGTTGGGGCTCTTTTTGATCACGAGCGTCGCGTTGTGACCGCCGAACCCAAACGAGTTCGAGATGGCGACATTGACATTCGCCTTGCGCGCCTTGTTGGGCACGTAGTCGAGGTCGCAATCAGGGTCAGGGTCGTCGAGGTTGATCGTCGGCGGAAGCAGGCCGCGGTCGAGGGCCAGCACGCATGCCGCCGCCTCGATCGCCCCGGCCGCACCGAGCAGGTGGCCGTGCACCGACTTGGTCGAGCTGACCGCCAGCTTGTAAGCGTGATCGCCGAAAACGGCCTTGATAGCCTTGGTCTCGGCCACGTCGCCGAGCTTGGTCGATGTGCCATGCGCGTTGACGTAACCGACTTCGCTCGGGTCGACGCCACTTGATTCGAGCGCCTGCTTCATAGCGCGGGCGGCGCCCTTGCCCTCCGGCTGGGGAGCGGTGAAGTGATACATGTCGGCGCTCGCGCCGTAGCCGGCGATCTCCGCCAGGATCCGCGCCCCACGCTTCTTGGCGTGGTCCATGTCCTCGAGCACGAACATCACCGAGCCCTCACCCATGACGAATCCGTCGCGGCCGAGGTCGAAGGGCCGGCAAGCCTTCTCAGGCTCGTCATTGCGCTCGCTCGTCGCCTTGATCTGACAGAAGGCGCCCATGGTGAGCGGGGTGATGGTTGCCTCAGAGCCGCCCGCGAGCATGGCGATCGCGTCGCCCCGCTTGATGATCTCGGACGCCTCGCCGATACCGTGCGCGCTGGACGCGCAAGCGCTCACGATGGCGTAGTTCGGGCCGCCCGCGTGGGTATGGATGGCGACGATGCCTGCCGCCATGTCGGCGATCATCATCGGCACCGTGAACGGGCTGATCCGCTTCGGCCCGCGCTCCATCAGCGCCGTGTGGCTCTTCTCGATCTCCTCCATGCCGCCGATGCCTGAGCTGACGATCACGCCCACGTCGTCTGGGTTCATCTGCGCAGGATCCAGGTCTGCCTGGGCCAGGGCCTGCTTCGACGCCGCAAGCGCAAACTGGCAGTAGCGGCCGATGTGGCGGGCCGTCTTGCGGTCCATGTATTCCTCGGCGTTGAAGCCTTTGACCTCAGCCGCGATCTTGGTGTCGAAGCCGGCGGTGTCGAAGCGGGTGATCATGCCGACGCCGGACACACCCTCGATCATGTTCGACCAGACCGTCTCGAGGTCGCTGCCGATCGGGGTGACGAAACCCATGCCCGTGACAGCCACACGGCGTCCGTTGGAGTTAGATGTCATACCTCCAGCATAGGGACGCCACGGCCAACCGACACCCGCCTGAGGTGGCAAAACCTGGACGATTCTTTGGACTCGGAGTCCAAAGACGCGTTCAGAGCAGCTTCTGGAGGTCGAGCGCCAGCTGAAGCCGGAGCCTGGTCGCCGGCACGTCGAGGTCCTCGCCGAGCAGCTCCCGGAGCTTCTCCAGCCGGTACAGCACGGTGTGGCGGTGGAGTCGCAGCGCAGCGGCGGCTTCCTTGACCGAGCCGCGCGCCAGGTAGGCCTCAAGGGTCTCGAGCAGCTGCTCGCGGTTGCGCACCTTCGGGTCCATGAGGCGGCCCAGGCTGTGGGTCACGAACCTCTCGGCGAGCAGGGGGTTTTGCGCCAGCACGAGGTGCGGGATGACCTCGTCGTGGCCGTGCACCACCGCGTCGGGCCGCAACTTGCGTCCTGCCTCGAATGCCTGCTGCGCCTCCAGGTAGGAGCGGGCAACGCCGTGCAGGCCTCCGTGATAGCCGCCGATTCCGGCTCGCACACGCGCCCCGAGCTGGCCGGCGCGGTGGGCGACCTGCTCTTGAAGCTGGGTCACAAATTGACGGGCTGACTCGACGTCGGCCGGTGTTTCGGCGGGCCACAGCACGACCAGGGTGCTGGGGTCGGTGGCCAGGACGAGGGTGCCGCGGCGGAGCTCGAGCGATTCGGCGACCTCGGCCAGGGCCTGTCCGCCGCGCTCCCCGTCGCGGCTTCCCATCACCAGCTTGCAGACCACGGCGACGTAGCCGGCCAGAGTGAGTGGAGTGTTCAGCGCGAGCGCCTGGCGCTGCAGCTCGAGCTCGGTGTCGAAGTTGTCGCTGATCAGCGCGTGGAAGAGTCGCGCGTGGGCGCGCGTGCCCCGCTGCATGTGCTGTTCCCGCGCATGGAGGTAGGCCTTGGTCACCTCGGCCGCCACCTGGTCGAGCGCCGCGAAGACGTAGTTGGCGATGAGCATGATGGCCTCGGGCGTCGCCTCTGGATGGCCACGCCAGGCGCGCAGGATCTCGTCCCACGCAACTCGTGCCGCGATGCGGTACGCGGCCAGGATCGGTTCGACCGACTGGCTGCTCCGCGCCTGCAGGATGCCCAGCTGTGCGACTCGGCGCAGTTCCTCCTGGGTGGCGGGCCGCGCCTCGCGAGCGGTCGCCAGGAAGAGGTCGAGCCCGGCGGCGCAGGCCCGCACGATGGCCTCGCGCTGCGGCGGGAGGCCTGTCGACGTGTCCCACCGGACCAGGGTCACCACGGCGCGGGCCATGTGCCTGGCCATGCCGGCATGCCGGCGCTCGAGCTCGTCGATCAGGCCCTGCGGAAGTCGCGGCGCGGCTTTGGCGGTCTTGGACCTGGCGGCCAGCTTTGCCATCCCGGTTGACTATACGTTTCGCACTGCGGTTGGACACCGCGTCGACGCGGCGGGGCTAGCTGTGACTCTTCACGAAGTCGAGAATCCGTCGCCACGCGTCGTCGCATGCGTCCTTCCACTGCTCGTAGCCGCGGTCGAAAAAGCTGTGGGGCGCGCCCTCGTATACGTGCGACTGGACCGGCACCCCGGCGGCCTCCAGCTTGCGCACGAACTCTTGCGACTGTTCGAGAGGGGTTGCGGCATCCGCGCCGGCGATGAGGACCAGCAGCGGTGCCTTCATCTTCGAGACGTGGGGTTCGCTGCGCGATGGCCGGCCGTAGAAGCCGATGCAGCCGTTGAGGTCGGGGTGGAAGGCTGACTGGTTCCAGGAGTTCGAGCCGCCAAAACAGAAACCGACCGTGAAGACGGATTTCACGCCTCCGCCGTCCTTCGACTTGAGGTGCGCGATCGCGGCACCCACGTCGGCGGCGATGGTTTCCGGTGTGGTCTTTTCGACGTGGGGCATGTACTCGAAACTGTCGTCTCGATCGCCGATGCCCGCGGTCCGGCCGAAGTAGTCGAACGTCACTGCATCGATTCCGGTCTCGGCGAACCGTTGGGCCAGCTCGATGTAGAAGGGATGCAGCCCGCGGACGTCGGGGAGGACCACCATTCCCGCTCCGTTTGGTCTGGATGCGCGAGCGAAGTACGCGCCGAACTTCGTGCCGTCGGAGGAGGTGAGGACCAGGTCACCCTGGTCTGCGGCGGCGCCGCTGATCGGGGGCAGGGGTGGTCGGGCCTCGTCGTCGTAACACACGATTCGATTCTCGCTCAGTCGGAAAACGCACGTTGAGGGTCGTTGGTTAGGCGGGCCTTGCACTCGCCTAGAGAACTTGGTGACGGACTGTGAAGGGGGTGTGATGGGTCCGTTTGGGTGGCCGGGTCAGGCGCCTTGGAGAAGTTGGCTACGGGGCTGTGAAGAGGGTGTGGTTGGGTGCGTCTGGGTGGCCGGGTCAGGTGCTTTGGAGAAGTTGGCTACGGGCTGTGAAGAGGGTGTGGTGGGTGCGCGATGGTGGCCGGCCCAGCGCTTGGTGAGGTTGGAGTGAACCTTTCTGCATGTTAGTTTACTTGACACCGTACGTATGTTTGGTAGAATATTGACATGGTCGAGCTGGTTCCTCAGGAGGTCGACGTCGCCTACGAGATGGTCGGCATCCGGCAGGCCATCGACTTGCTCGAGCTCCAGTTCTCCCGCCTCGCCGCCACCTTCGACAAAGGTGCCTACTGGGAGCAGGAGGGCTCCAACAGCCCGATCGACTGGATCCGCTTCAACTGCCACCTCACCT
>VBIW01000084.1:0-2437 GCA_005880915.1 Chloroflexota bacterium
GGCGGCCACCGCCGCGGTGGCGCTGCTGGGCCGGCGGACGCGGCGGCCGGCCACCCCCGGATGAATCCGTCGGGCCAGGCCGGCCCGCTCGACGCGGCCACCACGCGGCGCCGCTTCCTGGCGCTCTGCGCAGTGGTGGCGGGGAGCGTCGCCTTGCCGGTGCGCCTCCGCCTGGGTGCGCTCCAGGCGCGCGCGGCGCTGAGCTTCGGCTTCACCGCGCACCAGCGCGCGGTGCTGACCGCGGCCGCCAATACCATCGTGCCCGGCGCCACCGTGGTCACCCGCTCCAGCCCGCCGCCGGGGAAGGCATACCCCGGCGCCGGTGACGCCGGCGCCGCCGACTTCATCGAGAACCTGGTCAGCGGGGCGGTGATCTTCGCCGCGGGAGCGCGGCGGCCGCCGTACCTGAAGCTGCCCGCCGGTGTTCAGGCCGGATATTTCCCGAACTCGGGAGCCCTGCCGCTGTGGCGCGTCAAGGCGATGGGCTGGTTCGGTGACCCGGTGTCACGCCCCACCCGCCCCCATCCCTGGCCGTCGGAGCTGCTGCGCCTGCAGCACCTCTACGTCCAGGGCATCGACGACCTCGACGCCGCCGCCCGCGCCGTGCTCGGCGCCCAGGCGGGCTTCGACACCGCACCGGCTCCCGTGCGGGAGGCGATCCTGCGCAGCCGTCACGCCCAGGAGGCGGCGGCGTACGACGGCAATGGCGAGGGCAACCAGCCCTTCTTCCTCACCCTGCTCGACCACGTCGCCCAGGGCTGCTTCGGCGACCCCGCCTACGGCGGCAACCGGGGCTGGGTGTACTGGGAGATGATCGACTTCAGCGGTCCGTCGTTCATCAACGCCGGTGGCCCCGGACCGGGTCAGGGCTGGACCTGGCGCGACCTCCAGGGTCCCTTCGACCGCACCTGGAAACCGGCATAGCCGTGGCTCTGCCGCAGGTCGAGGTGCTGATCATCGGCTCGGGAGCGGGCGGTGGCATCGCCGCGTGGGTGCTCGCCGAGGCGGGCTTCCGGGTGCTGGTCCTGGAGAAGGGGCCCTGGCTCGACGAGACCGCCTTCAGCAACGACGACATCAAGTTCGGCTACCGCGACTTCTACACCCAGGACATCCTCATCGAGCCCCGCACCTTCCGCAACGATCCCAACGCCACCGCGCTGGTCAACCATGCCTCGCCGCTGTCGCGCTGCGTCGGCGGCGGCACCCTGCACTATGGCGCCGCCTCATTCCGATTCATCCCCGACATGTTCCGGATGGCGTCACTGTACGGCGTGCCACCCGGGTCGACCCTGGTGGACTGGCCGCTGAGCTACGCCGAGCTCGAGCCGCACTACGCCGCGGTGGAGCAGGCGGTGGGCATCGCCGGGATCGCACCGGGCTTCTCCGCGCCGACCGGTTATCCCGGCGAGTCGGTGCAACCGCCGGCCAACCCCCTGGCGGCGCGCTTCGGGCTCCACTACTCCCAGCCGTACCCGTTGCCGCCGGTGAACCAGCGCTACGACGGGCTCGCCTTCGCCGCGGCGTGCGACAGCCTCGGCCTCCACGCCTATCCGACCCCGTGTGCGATCAACACGGTGGAGGGCTTCCAGGGCCGCCACGCGTGCGTCAACTGCGGCTGGTGCAACGGCTGGGGCTGCCCCAACGGCTCCAAGAGCTCGACCCTCACCACGGTGCTGCGCCGCGCCCAGGCCACCGGTCGCTGCGAGATCCGCGCCGAGTGCAACGTGGTGAGGATCAATGTCGACGGCAGCGGCAAGGCCACCTCGGTCCTCTACCTCGACCGCGACTTCGCAGTCCAGGAGCAGCCCGCCGAGGTCATCGTGATCGCCTGCTCGGCGGTGGAGACCGCCCGACTGGCGCTGCTCAGCGGCCTCGACCGCCACGACGGCAGCGGCATGATCGGGCACAACCTGACCAACCACCACAACCCCGGAGCGGCGGTGGTGATCACCGACGGCGTGCACAGCTGGGACAACTACCGGGGCGCCTGGAACACCACCAGCATCGACGACTACCAGGACCTCTCGGCGCAGCCGAACCTGCCGGGGAGCATCGTCTTCCCCCGCGCCGGGGTGGTGAGCATGGCCGGCCCGTCACCGGGGTATCCGCTCGGGGTGGGTGGCCCGGTGTCGCTGGCGGTGGGGATCATGAAGCCGCCCGGCTTCTACGCCGGCGGCGGCAACACCTTCTCGCCGGTGGGCGGCTGGGGCGCCGGCTTCCTCCAGACCATGGCCGCCGGGGGCGGCGCCGGCGGCCCCGGGGCGCCGGGGGCGCTGGCCTTCATCGACGCCGTCGCCGAGGACCTCCCCCAGTTCGGCAACATGGTCGACCTCGACCCCGGGGTGACCGACGTCTACGGCCTCCCGGTGGCCCGGGTCACCTATCAGAACCATCCCAACGACATCGCCGTGGGGCAGTACTTCATCGGGGTGCTCCC
>VBIW01000084.1:2618-9899 GCA_005880915.1 Chloroflexota bacterium
GCTCCGTGCACTGCGGATGCGGGCGCTCGCCGACGCGCCCAGCGCGTTCGGGGGCAGTCGCGCCGGGCCCATCGCTGCCCAACAGCGGAGCCCGCGGCGACGCTGCGCCAACCCTCGCCGTCGCGGCGACGCTCGCCGCCGCCACCGTCGCGGCGCGCGCTACCCGCACCAGGCGTCGCTGCTACGGTGGCGGCATGTCCGGCACCCCCGTCGTGGTGCGACCCACCGTCGAGGCGGAGTGGGAGGCGCTCCGTGCACTGCGGATGCGGGCGCTCGCCGACGCGCCCAGCGCGTTCGGGCAGACTCTGGCCGCAGCCCAGGCCCAGCCCGACGCGCTGTGGCGGGAGCGGGCGCGGGGCACCGACCGCTGGAGGATGTTCGTCGCCGTCAGCGGCGAGCAGATGGTCGGGCTGGCCGGCATCGTCGTCGAGGAGGACGGCGACGGCCAGCTGATCAGCATGTGGCTGGACCCGCGACTGCGCGGCTCCGGCGCCGCCGCCGACCTGGTCGGCGCGGTGCTCGGCTGGGCTCGGGAGCAACGCCTGCCCCGGGTCCGGCTGGGAGTCACCGAGGGCAACCAGGTGGCGCGCCGCCTCTACCTGCGCAGCGGCTTCGCCGAGACGGGGAGGACGGCGCCGCTGCCCCAGGACCCCAGCCGCATCCAGCGGGGGATGGCCATCGCCCTCTGAGCCGGGGCCGGCCTGGCTCTCCCCTTGACACGTCATGATAGGTCGATCAATAACGGCGATGCGCGAGTTCGCCGAGCTCGGCTACGAGGCGGCGAGCACCTCGGCGATCGCCCGCCGGGCGGGGATCAGCCAGCCCTACATCTACGCGCTCTTCCCCAACAAGCAGGAGCTCTTTCTCGCCGTCCACGACCGGGTCGTGGGCCGGATCCGGGACACCTTCGCCGCAGCGGTCGCCGATGCCGACGGGGCCGCCGGCCCGGAGGAGCGGCTGCACCTGATGGGGGCAACCTACCCCCAGCTGATCGGCGACCGCTTCGCCCTGCTCTGCCAGCTCCAGGCCTACTCGGCCGCGGGCGACCCAGCCGTCGGCGAGCACGTCGCCCGCGGCTTCAAGGGCCTGGTCGAGCACGTCCGCACCCTGAGCGGCGCGTCGCCGCGCGAGGTGGCGATCTTCTTCGCCGGCGGGATGCTCGCCAACGTCACCACCATCCTCGGTCTCCCCGAGGTCTGCGAACCGCTCTGGGAGGAGCCGCCGGCCTGATCACCTGCCGGCTCTTTTTTTGGGCGTGGAAATTATCAATCCATCAATAAGGTATCTGGACATGACCCGAAGCCGCACCGGCTGGACCCTCGCCCTGGTCTCGGCCGCCCTGTTCATGGTCACCCTGGACAACCTGGTGGTCACCACCGCGCTGCCGAGCATCCGCCTCGACCTCGGCGCCGGCATCGACTCCCTGGAGTGGACGGTCAACGCCTACACCCTCAGCTTCGCCGTGCTGCTGCTGACCGGGGCGGCGCTGGGTGACCGCTTCGGCCGCCGCCGGATGTTCGTCACCGGGCTGGCCGTCTTCACTCTCGGCTCCGCCGCCGCCGCGCTGGCGCCCACCACCACCGCGCTGATCGAGGCGCGCGCCCTCCAGGGTGCCGGTGCCGCCGCGGTCGCGCCGCTGACGCTGACCCTGCTGTCGGAGGCGTTCCCCGCCGGTCGGCGCGGCCTCGCCCTGGGCATCTGGTCGGGGATTAGCGGGCTCGGCGTCGCCCTGGGACCGGTGGTCGGCGGCGCCGTCGTCGCCGGCATCTCCTGGCACTGGATCTTCTGGCTCAACGTGCCCGTCGGCCTGGTCGTGGCTCCGCTCGCGCTGGCCCGGCTCACCGAGAGCCGCGGTGCCAACGGCCGCATCGACCTGCCCGGCGTGGTGCTGGCCAGCGGCGGCCTGCTCGGCGTGGTCTACGGGTTGGTCCGCGCCAACGCCCTAGGCTGGACGAGCCCGACCGTGCTCGGTGCGCTGTCGCTCGGCGCGGCTCTGCTCGCCGGCTTCGCAACCTGGGAGCAGCGCACCGCAACGCCGATGCTGCCGATGCGCTTCTTCCGCAGCCGCGCCTTCGCCGCCACCAACGCGGTGTCGCTGGCGATGTACTTCGGGATGTTCGGCTCCATCTTCCTGCTCGCCCAGTTCTTCCAGACCGTGCAGCACTTCTCCGCCCTGCAGTCGGGCCTGCGCACCCTGCCCTGGACGGGGATGCCGATGATCGTCGCGCCCATCGCCGGTGTGCTCTCCGAGCGGATCGGCAGCCGCCCGCTGATGGTCGCCGGCCTGTCCCTACAGGCAGTCGCGCTGGGATGGTTCACCGTGGTGCTCGACCCGGCGATGGCCTATACCGCGGTGATCGGGCCCTTCATCCTCTCCGGTGTGGGCATGGCTCTGGTGTTCGCACCGGCGGCCAATGCGGTGCTCTCCGCGGTGTTGCCGCATGAGGCCGGGCAGGCGTCGGGTGCGACCAACGCCATCCGCGAGGTCGGTGGTGTCCTCGGTGTCGCCGTGCTCGCCACCGTCTTCAGCAGCGCCGGTGGCTACGCTTCGCCGCAGATCTTCGTCGCCGGGCTGCGCCCCGCGGTGCTGGTCGGGGCCGCGGTGCTCGCCGCGGGTGCGCTGGCGGCGACCCTGGTCCCCGGCATCCGGCGGGCTCCCTCCGAGGTTTCCGCGGACATCGACGTCGAGGCCACGGAGCTGGCCGCCGCGGCGTGACATCCGGGGCGGCGCAGCCGGGCCGTCCCCGCCGGTCGGGCTACGCCGGTGAGCCTCCGGGCTCGCCGGCGGGCTCGACCACGTAGCGCAGCTTGGGCGAGTCGCGCTCGACTCCCAGCGCGGTGAGACGGTCCCAGAAGGCCACCGCGTCGGCGTCGGCCGCGACCACGAAGGCGTCGATGCGCCGGGCACCGCGAGCGCGCAGCAGCTCCACGGCGCGGCGGACCAGCTCGGTGCCGATGCCACGATGGCGGAGCGCGGGATCGACGGCGATGCGGTAGAGGCTGCCTCGCCATCCGTTCCAGCCGGCGATGAGCGAGCCGATGACGCGCCCCTCCCACTCGGCGACGAGCAGCGCCGGCTCGTCGTGCTGCAGCAGCCGGGTCAGGTCCGGTTCGCTGTCGGTGCGGGTCGGGTGGGCACCGGCGCGCCGCCACAGGTCGAGCACCGCGGCGACGTCGCCGGCGGCCCCGGCGCGATAGCGGACGGCAGCATCGTCGCTCGGCTCGGCGGTCACGCCGCCGACGCTAGCGGATCGCCGGCCTCGGCTACGCGCCCTCGTACTTGAACGAGAGGTTGAGCCGGGTGCGGAAGCGCACCGCCTTGCCGTCGTCCACGGTGACGTCGAGCTTGACCACCTCGGCCACGCGCAGGTCGCGCAGGGTTTTGGACGCCGTCTCGATCGCCACCCGCGCCGCGTCCTCCCAGGAGGTGTCGCTGACGCCGATCACATCGGTCACCCGGTAGACAGTGTCCGCCATGGCTGGGCCCTCCTCACCACGTCTATCCCGGTCGAGTCGGCCGGGGGCCCGATCCTACCCCTTGCTCGGCCTCCGGGCCAGGCTTCGGCGGAGATGCCCGAGGCGACCCACTCCCTACGGTCGCTTGCCAAACCCGGCGAAGGCGCGCATAGTTCGATATCTGTCTGAGTGGGGCGTGGCACACGCGTGCTCATGGCAGGTGGGGGGCTGCCATGAACGCAGTGGGCACGTCTGGCGGTGCGCCATCCGCCGAGGTCCGTGACCGCCGTCGCATCCGGGCATCGCGCTTCTTTATCGGGGCCGCGGTCGCCATCGTCCTGTCCGCGTTCCTGCCATGGACGCAGGAGACGATCAAGGTTGAGGGCGTCGCCGAGGCGACCATCACGCACAAGCTGAGCGACGGCGGTGTCGTGTACCTGGTGGCCTTTGCGGGTTTGTACGGATGGCTCGGCTATCTCGCCAACCGGCAGCGCGCGCATCGGGGGCTGCTCATCGGCGCCTGGGTCGTCAGCGCCTGGATGGTTGTCAACATCATCCTCCTCTTCAACGCGGTCAACGACGTCCAGAAGGCCAGTCAGACAGGTGACTCGAGCACCTTCAGCGACACCATCGCCCCCAGTGCAGGGCTTCTGCCCGCGCTGATCGGCGCCATCGCCGGGGTGGTGGCGACGATCCTGCTGCAGCGGTCCCGGGTCCGGTCGGTGAGCGCGGGTCCCGCCGTCGCCGCCGCGGTGCTGTCGCCGGATGGCCGCTGGTCCTGGGACGGTGCCGCCTGGCAGCCTGTGCCGGTGGCGGCGCCGCCGCCTGCGCCGGCGACCGCGCTGCTGTCGCCGGATGGCCGGTGGTCATGGGACGGCAGCGCCTGGCTGGCCGTGCCGGCGGTGGACGCCGTCCCGGTGCCGGCTGCGGTGCCGGGATGAGTCGATGCAGGCGCGCCGAGGCCAGG
Source organism: Chloroflexota bacterium (assembly GCA_005880915.1). Taxonomy (GTDB): domain Bacteria; phylum Chloroflexota; class Dormibacteria; order Dormibacterales; family Dormibacteraceae; genus 40CM-4-65-16. The sequence goes on from VBIW01000084.1 coordinate 7,042, forward strand.
GCGCGGGAGTCAGGGCTGGGCTGAGCCGTCCGTCACGACGGCGATGCTGTGCAATCCGTAGTACGCCGCGACGGCGTTGTTGATCCAGTAGGTGGGGTTGCTGCTGAGTTCCTCGGCGTCGGGATGGCTGAAGAAGCCGACGGCCTCGACGTCGCCGAGCGGCGGCACCGTCGCGCTGCTCACCCCGGAGCGTGAGGCGGCCTGGGCTGCCGCCACCTGCGCGTCCTTGGCGTTCGCGTACGACTGCATCGCGCCCTCGTCGCGGATGACCGACACGACACCTCCGAGGACCGTGGCAAGCGCCGCGAACCCCGCCCCGGCCGCTGCGACCGGGCCGACCCACCGGCGCCACGGCGCCGGCGCGCCCCGGCGGACCGAGAGGACGGCGGTGCGGAGGCACTGGCCGGCGACCCAACCGAACGCGTCCACGGTCACGACGCAGACGTAGACCAGGATGAGCTGACCCCACACCGGGGGCAGCCCCGCCTCCTCGTGCGCCGCCGGCGCGACGGTGACGGTCAGGGCGAGAGAGCCGAGGGCGACGATCGCCGCGGTCGCAAGCCCCGCACGCTTGAATGGGTCGCTCCAGAGCGTGGTCGAGCGCGAGGCGACCAGCGCCGCGATCAGCCCCATCGCCACCAGGCTCGACCAGTGGGAGCCGAAGAGGTCGCCGAGGAACCGCTTGTCCTGGCCCACTGTGAATCGTGGAAGGCCGAGCCACGACGGTCGGTCGCCGACGATGCGGGCCAGTGCGGCATCGCGCACGGCGTTGCCGGGGGCCGCGACGACGATAGCCAGCGCGGCGATGCCGCCGGCCCACGCCGCCGCGAGTGGGGGCAGTACGCGCCGCCAGGCCGGGGTCACCCCCAACGCCGCGGCTACTGCGGCGAATGTCAGAGCCGTTGCCTGGAGCAGGTCGTAGGTCTCGGCGAATCCCCCGACTGTGGAGGCGAGCACCAGCGGCGCCGTGTACGAGAGCGCGCCGGTCAACCAGTACACGGAGAGGAAGGGCGTGGGTGTGACCCGAACGCAGGTGCAGACAATCGCGGTGGCCAGGATGAGGTGGCCGAGGCGCCTCACTTCGGGAAGGAGATACCGAAGCGCGGCGGTCGAGGCCGCCGTCCAGGCGATGAGCAGAAGGACCGGCACGACCCGAACGGTGACCTCGCCGAGTTCGACCACGGCGGTGATCGCCGCGGTGGAGGCGAAGCGGCCTGACCAGCCCCGGTAGTCGGCGGCCTGCTCCGCCCAGAAACCGTTCTGGCGAATGGCGAGCCCGGCGCTGAAGTCGTCGGCGACGAACCGGGTGAAGCGCGCGGCGAGCAGGTAGACGAGGAGGGTCGCCAGGAGTGCCGCAGCGAGGGCGACCTCGACGCCGAGTGCCGCGTCGATCCGAGCCCTCCGTCGCGGCTGGTCTGCGACGATGGCCGGGGCGGGCAGGTCGGTGACGGCTCTGGCCACGCCGGGAGACTAGCGTACCCGTCCGAGCCGGGGTGCCCGTGCCGGCGTGGCGCCGCCGCTGGCAAAGCACCTCGAACCCGCCGGTGCGATCGTCACGCGGTGTCGAGCAACCGCACGTCCCATTCGTCAGCCACAGCGGCGAATGTTGGCGGGTTGGGGCGGCACGCAGCGGCATCGCCCGAACACGAATCGAGAGCCGACGGGGAGATTCGAACTCCCGGCCAGCGGTTTACGAAACCGCTGCTCTACCACTGAGCTACGTCGGCGTGGGGCGTGATTCTACGCGCTGGTTCCACCGGCGCGGGCCCGAGATCGGCTGGGGGTTCGTCGCTCAGACAGGCGCGGCAGCCGCGACGCCTCCGTTGGCGGCCACGAACTCGCCGATCAGGTCGGCGAGCCGGTCGGGGCGATCCTCGGGGACAAAGGCGAGGCTGTCCTCGACGAAGACGAACCGGCCGCGCGGCAGCAGCGCCGCGAGCCGGCGTCCGTGGTCGCGGGGGAAGACGCGGTCGGTGTCCGCCCAGGCGACGAGCGCCGGCTTCTCGAAGCCCGGCAGCCGCTCCGCCGCGGCGAGAGTGTGGCGGCGGTCGAGCCCGCGCATCACCGCGGCGAGGTCACGGCGGACGCCCGCGTCGCGCAGCCCGCCCAGGTAGGAGTCGACGATCGCCGGGGGCAGAGTGCTGCGGGTCACCAGGCCAAAGCCGACGGGCAGGCGCTGCAGCAGCCGTCGGTGCAGGCCGATGCGCGCCACCGCGGCGACACCGGGAACAGCGAGCAGGCGCAACGGCGCGAAGATCCGGGGCAGGAAGATGTCGAAACAGTCGCACGAGGTCAGCACCACCCGGGCGATGCGGTCGTGGTCACCGCCCGCCATCAGCAGCTGGACGATCGCCCCGCCGGTGTCGTTGCCGACCAGGGTGATGTCGCGCAGGTCGAGGCGGTCGATCAGCTCCGCCAGGAGTCGGGCCTGGCCCGGCGGAGAGAGATCGGCGCCGGCGCGCATCGGCATGGCGTGCCCGCCCAGCGGCAGGTCGGGGGTGATGCAGTGGTGGCTGTCGCTCAAGCGGGGGACCACCGCCCGCCAGAGGTCGCCGTTGACCAGCAGGCCGTGGACGAAGACCACCGCCGGCCCGCTCCCGGCCTCGCGGTAGGCGATCCGCCCGGCGCTGAGGTCGACCTCGTGACCGACGCCGAGACCAGGGCTGACCGACATCGCCGCACCTCCCGGTGGTTGCCTGCCGACACCCTACCGGGTGGGCACGCCGCTGCGGCTCACACCCCGCGACGGTCGCCCCAGAGCAGGATGTGCAGGCGCGGGGTCAGCCGGTAGCCCGCGGCCACCGCGGGGGCGACAAGGTCGCGCATCCTCGTGGTCAGCGTGGCCGCGTCGACCCCCT
>VBIW01000085.1 GCA_005880915.1 Chloroflexota bacterium
ACTCCGAGGGCCTGTCCGGGACCATGTCCAAGATGGGCGCGGCCTCCGGGCTGATCCTGGCCGGGATCGGCATCGAGGCCGGGAAGATGGCCACGTCCTACGAGCTGTCGACGACGCGCCTGGTCACCTCGGCCGGGGAGTCGACGAAGAACCTGGACATGGTCCGCAAGGGCATGCTGACGATGGCCGGGCAGGTCGGCGTCGGCGCTGAGGAACTGTCCAAGGGCATGTACACGGTCGAGTCGGCCGGGTATCACGCCGGCGACGGCCTGACGGTGCTGAAGGCCGCGGCTCAGGGCGCGAAGGACGAGAACGCGGACCTGGGCAAGGTCGCGAACGCGGTCACTGACGTGCTGGTGGACTACCACCTGAAGGCCACCGACGCCGCGAACGTCACCTCGCAGATGGTGACCGCGGTCAGCTACGGCAAGACGAGCTTCGACGACTTCTCCGGGTCGATGCACAACATCCTGCCGCTGGCCTCGGCGATGCACCTGTCCTTCGCGGACGTGTCCGGGGTGCTGGCGGAGATGACGGCGCACGGCATGTCCGCCGATCAGGCGTCGCAGAACATGGCGAACGCGATGCGGTCGCTGATCGCGCCGACGAAGGCGCAGCAGAAGGAGTTCGCCGCGCTCGGCATCTCGGCGGCGGAGGTGCGGGACAAGCTGGGCACCGTCGGGTTGTCCGGGACGATGCAGTTCCTGGAGGAGACCGCCAAGAAGGTCTCCCCGAACGTTCTGGAGCAGGAGGCGGCGCTCAAGAAGCTGATGGGCACCGCGCCGGGGCTGTCGGTGGCGCTGATGACCACCGGTGAGAACGCCGAAGCGACCGCCGCCGCGATCAAGGGGATTGGCGGGTCGGCGGCTGATGCGCAGGGCAACGTCAAGGGCTTCTCCGAGATCCAGGAGACGCTGGCGCAGAAGGTCGCCCAGGCGAAGGCGTCGTTCGACTCCCTGATGATCACGCTCGGGAACAAGATCATACCGGTCGTGAAGGACGTCACCGACTGGATGAACAAACACCACGACATCGTGGTCAAGGTCGGTGAGGCGCTTGTCGTCCTGATGGGGGTGCTCGCCGCCTATGCGATCGGTACGAAGGTGGCCGCGGTGGCCACCGCGCTGTTCGAGGGCGCCACCTGGCTGCTGAACGCCGCCCTGGACGCCAACCCCATCGTGCTGATCGTGCTGGCGCTGGCCGCGCTCGCCGCGGCGCTGTACGAGATCCTCACCCACTGGAAGACGGTGTGGGCCGAGGTCAAGAAGATCGCCGACGACGTCGGCAAGTTCCTGTCCCGCATCTGGCGCGACGTCGAAGACGAGGCCAAACGAATCTGGGCCGACATCACCGGGGCGCTGCGGGAGGCGTGGGACGCCCTGGCCGACCTGTGGGACAGCACCGGCGGCAAGGTCGTCGCGAAGATCAGCCAGGCGTGGGACGAGGTCTCCTCCGCGGTATCGCAGGAGTGGGACCACATCGCCGCCGACCTGTCCTCAATCTGGGACAACCTGGTCCGGCTGTGGAACGACACCGGCGCGAAGCTGATCGCCGTCATCGGCTCCGTCATGGACTTCATCGGCAACCACATCCTGGAGCCGGCATGGAACCTGATCACCAAGATGCTCGGCGACTACATGAAAATCGTCGAGGGTGTCCTTCGTGCCGGCTGGGACATCGTGCGGGGCGTTTTTCAGCTCGCGTGGGACGCCATCGTCGGCATCGTCAAGGCTGCCTGGGACCTGATCGGCGCCGCAGTGTCCACGGCCGTCGACTTCATCGAGGCGATCCTGAAGACCGGCTGGGACGTTGTCCTCGCCGCCGTACACATTGCTTGGGACCTGATCAAGGCCGCGATCAATGTCCCGCTCGACCTGATTAAGGGCGCGCTCCAGCTCTTCACGGACTCTGTCACCGGACACTGGTCGAAGTTGTGGACCGACGTCAAGAAGCTGGCATCGGACCTGTGGAACAACATCTACGCCCTGATCAGCGGCGTACTCGGCACCATCAAGACCTTGGTTGTCAACTCGGCGAAGAACATCTGGGACGGCTTCACCAACGGCATCTCGGCCGCCCTGGCCGGCATCGGCAAAGCCCTCGGCGACATCTGGCTGACCATCACAGGTTTCTTCAAGGACGCCGGGAAGTGGCTGTGGCAGGCGGGCAAGAACATCATCCAGGGCCTCATCAACGGCATCGGCTCCATGGCCTCCGACCTGGGCAGCGCCCTTGGGAACGTTGCCGGCAAGGTCGGTTCCATCCTGAACCCGGTGAACTGGTTCGCCCATGGCGGCGAGGTCGGCGCCGCAGCGACCGGAGGCGACCGCTCCGGACTGGTGATGGTCGGCGAGCAGGGACCGGAGCTGGTGCGGCTCCCGACCGGGTCCACGGTGCGCTCCCACCCCGACACCATGGCCGCGCTCTCCGGCGGAGGCGGCCGAGGGGGCGCACCGGCTCAGCTCGAATGGGTCGGCCCGGAAGGCGACGAACTCTTCACACTCATCAAGCGGTGGATCCGCGTCAACTACGGCAGCGGTCCCGACAGCGTTCAGACAGCCCTCGGGCAGTAAGGGGATCGACGGGTGCACAGGTATAAGTGCTTCAACAATGCGATGGCGACCACGGCCGCAACGACTGCTGTAGCGACCGGCACGGCCATCAAGACAATGCTCCAGATTGCCACCCCGTCGACACGGCAGCTTCAGGTCATCTCCTGGGGCTACGCCCTGTCGGGTCTGCCCGGCGCGGCCGGCACGGTCGAGCTCATCCAGACCGATGTCGCCGCGACCGTCACCGCACACATCGCAACCGGCGTGCAACCGCTGGACCCGAACGCGCCGGCGTCGCTGATGACCCTCGGCGTGTCCGCGACGGGCTACAGCGCCAGCGCTGAAGGAACGATCACCGCGACGCGCGTTTTCGACACCGATCAAATCTCGACAACAGCCGGTGCAACATTGGTCAACTACGACTATCAGTTCATGCCGGACGAGAGGCCGATCATCGCGGTCAGCAAGTTCCTGCGCATCCGCATGACCATGCCCACCTCGGGCGTGAACGCCCTGTGCTGGATCGTCTGGGACGAGTGATCTAATGACCTCGTCGGCAGTCGCCGCGGCGAGCTGGGGACGTGCGAAATGGAAGTCCAGCCTCGGGCTCGCCGCGCTCCCGGGCCCGCTGATGAGCCCTGCCGGATCACTGCCCGACGGTGGCACGGGCGACCTGACAGGTCTCGCCGTCGAGATCTTCATCACCTCGGCGTGGACCGACATCACGGACTTCGTCTACTACCGCGGGAACGTCGGCGTCACCATCACCCGCGGCCGCGCCGACGAGACGAGCCAGATCCAGCCGCAAACCGCGAAGATGATCCTGAACAACCGCGACGGCAGGTTCTCCGTGCGGAATCCCGGCGGCCCCTACTACGGGCAGCTGGGGCGGAACACGCCGCTGCGGGTGTCGCGGCTGGCCAACGGAATCCGCCGCTACCGCTTCCACGGCGAGGTTCCGGCGTGGCCGACCGCCTCGGACATCTCCGGCAGGGACGTGACCGTCACCGTCATCGCCTCGGGCATGCTGCGGCGGCTGCGGTCCGGAAATCAGCCGTTGCGGTCGCCGTTGTTTCGCGCGTTCACCATCCGCTACACCAATGCAAACTACAACATCGCTTCGCAGTTCGCGCCGGTAGCGTATTGGCCGTGTGAGGACGGAGCTTCTGCCACGCAGATTGCTTCGGGCCTGAATGGCGGCACCGCCATGGTGGTTTCCGGTTCGCCTAAGTACGCCACCAATACGGAGTTCCCGGGATCAGCTGCGGTACCGCAGCTAAATGGTTCGACCTGGACAGGCACCGTTCCTACGGTTACTGGGGTAACTGGCAACGCACTCTGGCTACTACTTTCTATCCCCGTCGCTGGCGATACCAATAATAGCATTATTGCCCGCATGGAAACGCCAGGGGGGACCGTTGCACGCCTTGAGCTGTCCTACACTACCGACCTTGATGGCTCACTTATTCTAAAGGGTTACGACGCCGCGGGCGCCCAGGTGTTTACTTCGGGTGACTTCAGTTTTCTCCCTACAATAAATGGGATCCCATGCATTATTGGGATACGTCTAAATCCTGACCCCGCAATTCCTGGCCTAATCGACTGGGAAGTTGACCTTACTTCGGTAGTTGATACCAATAATAGCGGTGGATTCATCGGTTCGTTCTCGGGATCATCTATCGGTACCCCAGTCCGAATTACGATTAACCCAGGCGGGGGCCTGATCGGAACGGCAGTAGGGCATGTCGCCTGCCAAGCTGCTGCTGACGACGTGCTGGAAGCCAACCTTGACGCCGCCATTGGCTGGGTCGGGGAAACTCCATCCTCCCGCATTGCCCGGCTATGCGGGGAGCAGGGCGTGCCAGCGGTGGTAATGTCCACCCCGGGGGCTGGCGACCCGGGTGACGAGACAACGATGGGCACTCAGACGGTTGACACCTTCGCCGCCTTGTTGCAGCAGGTACCGGACACCCTGTTTACGCCGCTTTCCGAGGCCCGGGATCAGCTGTCCCTGGTGCTGCGGGACAAGAGCACCATGTACAACCAGGCAGCCAAACTCACGCTCGACATGGCGCAGAACCAGCTGTCCGGACCGCTTATCCCCTGCCGCCGCCGGACGGGATCGGCGTCTACCCGTACAACTACGACCTGTCCCTAGGCGACGACTCGCAACTGCCCGACCAGGCCGGGTGGCGGCTGCGGTCCGGAACGGTGGACGAGCCGCGGTATCCGCGGATCCCGGTGAACATCCGCCGGTTCGCCGGAACATCGGCCACCAGCGTCGACCTGACGAACGCGCTGCTCACAATCGACATCGGAGACCGTCTCGACGTCATTAACCCACCAGGCCCTGAGTTCCCGCCAGACCCGATCAGCCAGATCGTGCAGGGCTACACCGAGACCCTCGGCAACTTCGAGCACGACATCGTGTTCAACTGCTCCCCTGCGTCACCATGGAACGTCGGCTTCATCGATGACCCGGTGTACGGCCACGCCGACACCGACGGCTCGACACTCGCCGGAGACTACCCGCTGGGCACCGAGGCAACGCTGATCGTGGCGACCACTGGCGCGGCAACCGGCAGCCCACTATGGACGACGGACTCGACCGACTTCCCGTTCGACATCAACGTCGGCGGGGAGCGCATCACCGTCACCAACATCACCGGCGCGGCCAGCCCGCAGGCGTTCACCGTAACCCGCTCGGTAAACGGCGTGGTCAAGGGCCAGACCAACAACACCGACGTCCGGCTGTGGCAGCCGATGTACCTGAGTATGTAGGAGGACGACTTGGCTGCGCGCACCATCCCCACGCTGCCGACGTGGACCGCCGGCGCCCGCGTCACAAGCGGTCGCCTTGTAAGCATGGTGAACTACCAAAAATTCTGGGCCGACCCACCGATGTTCCGCATGTACCAGAGCATCGCGCAATCCATCCCGAACACCACGGACACCCAAATCACCTGCGACGTCTCGAGCTACGACACCGAAAGCGGGCGGGCGGCTTCAACGCCGTGGTCATACACCATCCCTGCGGGGCAGGGCGGGCGCTGGCAGCTTGCATGGGCAGCCGCCACCGTCACCAACTCCACCGGCGCCCGCGACTCCTACATCAAGGCAAACGGCAGCCGGATCACCGGCTCCCCCACCGCTGGCGCAGCGCCTAGCAATGACCTCTCGCAGTCGTTCGGTGTCACGACTGTCGCATTGAGCGCTGGCGACGTGCTTGCGTTGTGGCTCTGGCAGAACTCCGGTGGCGCGCTGAACACCGCGACCGGCGGCAACAACAGCTCCTTGTTCGAGGGGCGCCTCATCTCCCTGGCCAGCCCGTGATCGGAGTATTGATGCATCAGACTGACGCTCCCGGATGCCATGCCTGTGGCACGCCGCCGCTGTTCCAGTGGACCCGGCTCGCGACCGCCACCGAGGCCGAGAAGCAGAAGGCGGAGATCGCACGACTTCAGGGGCGCGAACTCACCGACGCCGAGATCGCCGCGCGGTACGGGCCGCTGCGGATTGCGCTGACCGGCTGTGCTGCGCATCACCTCGGCGACGTCGCAGGCGATGCCGACTCGGGACTGGACCGCAGGGCGCTCCTTCATGCTGCGGACTGCGGGGGCCACGGTGCGTGCGTGTGTGACGAGACCGACCCGGCCGATGGCCCGTCAGGGGCCTAACCATCTACGATTGATCGAACTGGAGTTCGAGGAGGCGCCGATGTGGACCGTGTTCTACCGGGACCTGTGGGGGCCGGTATGGCCGAACTTGGCCGCGTCACTGTTGTGGGCGCCAGCTGCTTTCGCCTGGCACCACCGCAGGATCCGTGCGCACATCTCCAACGTCGTAGCCGAGGCTGCGGGACTGGTCGGTGAATCATGACCATCTTCGGCCCGGACATCTCGTCCTATCAGGCGGGCCTGGATCTGTCCCGACTGGCCAACGCATCGTTCGTGCTCGCCAAGACGACCGAGGGCACCTACTACACCGACGGCGACTACCAGGGCTGGCGCAGGCAGTGCACGAGCCTCGGCAAGCCGTTCGTGTGGTACCACTTCCTGTCCGGCGAGGACCCGCACGCGCAGGCCGCGCACACGCTGGCGAACGTCGGCGACACCACGCTGCCGGGCATGCTCGACGCCGAGCCCG
>VBIW01000024.1 GCA_005880915.1 Chloroflexota bacterium
GCGCTCGGTCGCTCGACGCTGGGGTGCGGCGCTGCTCCTTCTAGTCCTGTTCTGGACCGCGAGCCAGATCGCTTCACGCGTGCCGCAGGTCGTCGCCCTGGGGACGAGCGTCCACACGCTCGGCCTGGGTGACTACAGTGCCGACTCGTTGACGTCGCTCGCACCCCTCTCGATGCAGGTCCTCGATGAGGTGAGGGCGGACGCGGGAACGCCATCCGCGGGAACCCCGTCAGCGTCGACCACCCCCGCGGCCACGCCGATCACCGCGCTGGGGTCGACCCTGACGCCAACACCAACACCGAAACCCGGCTCGACGCCCACTCCAACGTCGGTTCCGACGCCCACGCCCACGTTGTTGCCGGTTCCCACGCCAACGTTGCCGCCGCTGCCGACCCCGACGCCGACGTTGTTGCCGACTCTGCCGACGCCCACGCCTACCCCGACGCCCACGCCGACGCCCACGCCCACGCCCACGCCGACGCCCACGCCGACGCCCACGCCGACCCCGACCCCGACCCCGACACCCACGCCCACGGCGACCCCGACGCCGGGACCGGCCGTGATCAACGGAACTGTCGTGGCCAACCTGACCGGCCTTCCAATTTCCGGTGCGACGGTTTCACTGAGTCCAGGCGGTCTCACCACGACGACGAACGGGAACGGCGCCTTTACGTTCGCGAATGTGACCCCAGGGACGTACACCCTGAGCGTCAGCGCCCTTCTTTACACCACCAGCACGCAGACGGTCACGGTTGCTCCAGGTCAGACACTCACCCTCAGCATCCGGCTGCGCACCCTTCTCGGGCTCTAGGCCAATAAAAGAGGCCGCCAAGTTGGCGGCCTCTTTACTTTTCCCTCCCCTGGGGGGAGGGTCGGGGTCGGCGCTGCGACTACGCCGCTGCGATGCCCTCCTGGCCGCCGCCATTCGGGACCGCCCATGAGCCGACCGGCGACAGCGAGCCGTTGCTGTTGACCGCGAAGGCTTTGATCGATCCGCTACCGCCGCTCTGCGCGTACAGGAAGTGCCCATCGTTCGACGCCGCCATGTCAACCGCCCCCGGGATGCCCGTCGCCGCCGGCGACCAGCCCAGGACGACCGTGCCGTTGGCGTCGATCGTGTACTGGCTCAGGCTGCCGCTGCCCGCGTTGGCCGCGTAGTAATTGCCATTGGCAACAGTGACCCAGCACGCCGCGATCTGCCCGTCCGAGGCGCCAGCGCTGACGAGCGTCAGGCTACCGTCACCGTTGACCGTATAGGTCGACAGGTTGCCAAACGCGGCATTGACGATCACCAACCGGCCGGCCGGATCGAAGACGAAGGCGAAGGCATTGCCGCCGACGGCCGTGATCGCGGGGGTACCGGAGAGGCGGCCGTTAGCCGACACGCCGTAGACATAAACGGAGCCACCGCCATTGCCCTTCATCGTGATGACGAGCTTGCTGCCGTCCGGCGAGAAGCCGACCTGTGCCGGCGACTGCAGGAAGGCGGGCGGGTTGCCGTTGCCGAGGCCGAGCGAACGCAGCGACCCCGCGATCGGGTGCAGTTTCCCGCCAGCGATCCGATATCCCTCGACGTAGCCCGCGAACCCGCCATCGAGGCCGTACGCGAGGTCACCGTGAATGGCGATGCTGGCCGGGAACGGCCCGCCGGATGCGACGACCTGGTTCAGGCGCAGCGTGTCGCCGCTGACGCTGAAGACCGACACCGTGTTGCTGCCGGCGTTGGGCGCGAGGAGCAACCCGTGCTCGCGGTCGATGACGAGCGAGCTCTGCGAGGCGAGCGGGTCGACGGCGGCGCCCGCGGCCCGCGCGCCGTTTCCGGCCGTTGCATAGGTCGCGGCATAGGTCAGCGTCCCGTCATCGTGGCGGGCATAGGCGACGATCGAGTTACCGGCGGGGTCGTCGGTCTGCACGAAAACGGCGTGGTCGGCGCCCGCGCCGGACGCCGCCGCCTCAGCCAGCGCCGCAGGGGCGCCGAGCAGAGCTGCGGCCATCGCGGTCGCGACGATCGACAGTCGGATCAAATTTCGCATGGTTCCTCCTCGAACAAATGGTTTCGACATGTCCGGGAAGGCTAGAGAGGCCGGATGACCGGCGGATGACGCGCCGTCACCCAATCGACACAAACCCAAATTCTGCCCTCCCCCCTGGGGGAGGGCAGGGTCGAGGCTCTAGACGAACTGCAGCTCGGTCGTCATCGCGATGCAGTCGCCAATGCTCTTGTGGACCGGGCACCTCGACGCGTGATGCTCATGTGCTCGTATTGCTGCTTCGCGCTTATCGGCCGGGCAGCCCGCCAGCGAGTAATGCACTCGGATCCGCTTGATCACGAGCACGCCGTGTTCGACCTCGATGTCCCCCTCGGAAGTTGAGGTTAGTTTGCCTCCGCTTGCATCGATCCCGCGCGCCTCCAGCGCGCCCCCAAGGGTCCCGGTGAGTCAACCGGCGGCGGCGGCGACCACGTAGTCGAGCGTGGTCGCGTGCGGCTCGTATCCTGGCAGGGCTTTGTAGTGCTCTGCCACCTCGTCGTGCACGCCGAACAAGACGGGCTCCCTCTCCGCAGGCAGAAAGGCCTTCCGAAGCGAGCCCTTGACCCGCTCGATGCGGATCCTCGAGACATAGCTCACGTCGCCCATCTATTCAGATTACGCGGGCAGGCTGAACCAGAACCGCGTGATGCCTGCCTGTGATTCCGCGCCAACACGTCCACCGGTGGCCTCGACCAGCTGCTTGACGATCGCCAGCCCGATGCCGGCGCCGCCGTGGGCGCGGTCGCGCGACTTCTCGACTCGGTAGAAGCGCTCGAAGATGTGGGGGAGATCCGGGTCTGGGATGCCGTCACCCGTGTTGCTGACACTGACCAGCACATCGCTTGGCCGGGCCTCTGCCGCGACCGTGACCATGCCGCCGTCGGGCGTGTAGCGCGAGGCGTTCTGCAGCAGGTTGGCGAGCACCTGCGAGAGCTGATCGGGGTCGGCGCGAGCGGGCAACCGGTCCGGTAGGCGGAGCTGCACCCGGATCGCTTTGCCATCGAAGCTCGAGCGAGCGAGTTCCACCGCGGCGCGGACGGCGGGCACGAGGTCCATCGTCTGCAGCGCCCGACCATTGCTGGGGCTGGTGTCCTGCGCCAGGGTATTGAGCGATTGTGACAGCCGCACCAGCCGATCAACCTCCTCATGCAGCGATTGAAACTGCTGCGCGCTCGGGGCGATTACCCCGTCGCGAAGTGCCTCGAGGTAACCCTGGAGGTTCGTCAGTGGCGTGCTGAGCTCGTGCGCGGCGTTGACGATGAACTCGCGCCGCATGCGCTCCTGCTGCTGCAGGCTGTCGGCCATCTGGTTGAAGGAGTCGGCCAGCGACATGGTTTCCTCTGGACCGGTCCGTTCCACCCGGACCTGGTACTCGCCCCGGGCGACCCGCCGTGCTGCCCCAGCGATCGCGTCTAGCGGCCGAGCCAGCCGGACCGCCAGCAGCCAGGCGAGCACCACGCTCACCACCGCGGCGATTACGGCGGCGCCGATGAAGACGGCAACCACGCTATGGTCGAACATGGCACGCGCCGTCGCCGCCGACTGGCCGGCCTGGACCATCAGCTGGCTGAACGTCATCTGCGCCACGCCCAGGACGCCAATGGCGATCACTGCCACTGCCACCGCCGCGACCAGTAGAGATAGCGCCGCGACCCGCGCGGCGATCCCCTTCATGACATGGCTCCGTCCACCGCCCGGTAGCCGGCTCCGCGGACGGTCGCGATGTAGCGGGGATTGTCGAGGCTTTCGCCGAGCTTCTCACGAAGGCGGCCGACATGAACGTCGATCGTTCGCTCGAGCGCATCGCCCTGGACCGGGCCATAGAGCGCGTCGAGCAGAACCTGGCGCGTCAGGACTCGGCCGTCCGCCTGCACGAGCGCGGTCAGCAATCGGAACTCGGCGGCGGTCAGAGCGATCGATCGATCGCCCCGTCGGACCTCGAGCCGGTCGAGATCGATGGCGAGGTCGCTGTGCTGGATAGACCCGCGGTCTTTCGGCCGACCGGGCGCGCGCTCGGTCCGGCGCAGGATGGCTTTGACCCGGACAACGAGCTCGGCAGGGGAGAAGGGCTTAACCAGGTAGTCGTCAGCCCCCTCGTGGATCCCGTAGACACGGTCGGCGGCCGAGCCTCGCGCCGACAGGATAAGGATCGGGACCTCGGATCGCTCGCGCACGATCCGCATCAGGGCGAGCCCATCGAGCTCGGGGAGCATCAGGTCGAGCACGATGAGCCGCGGCTGGGAGGCGCCCACGGCCGCCAGCGCGGCTCGACCGTCGCCGGCCGTCACCACCGCAAATCCCTCCCGCTCTAAATAGGTGCGG
>VBIW01000025.1 GCA_005880915.1 Chloroflexota bacterium
ATTTCCGCGCGCCACATCGTCGCCGCCGCTAAGCGACTCTACGGGTTATAGGAGGGTAGGAATGGCCGTTCTGAAAATCCTGGAGCTGGTGGGAACCTCGAAGGAGAGCTGGAGTGACGCCGCCCGCGAGGCCGTCAATGAGGCGGCGAAGACGGTTCGAGGCATCGAGACCGTGGAGGTGGTGCACTCGAAGGCGGTGGTCCAGAACAACCGTCTCAGCGAGTACCAGGTGCAGGTTCGGATCGGCTTCCGCATCGAGCGAACCTCCGGCACAGCGTCGAAGAAAAAGGCGTAAGGTAACCGACCATCATGTTGCGAAGCCTCTTTGGCTCAAAGGTACCCGCGCGCGTTTTCATGCCCCCCGGCATCACATTGCCGACCGAAGTGGCTCAAGCTCACCGGCGGCGGCATCCGGCCGCGCTGGGCCAGGCCAAGGCCGGGCAGACCAAGAATTTCATCGTCTTCTCTGATGGCACGGCGTCCGGTGACGGCGCGGCGAAGGCGATGCTGGATAGTGCCGAGACCGACTATGCCGCGACCCAGGTCTGGTTTGGCGGGCTGACGCCACCCAGCCTGCCCTTCTATGTCTACGCCGACCCCAATGCGGGCGGCGCCTACCACCTCACCTGCGCCGGGACCGACGTGCACGTGCTGTCCGACCCGGTTCGTGCTCCTGGCTTTCTCACTGCGGAGATCGTCGAGGTCTTCGAGGCGGCCATCAACAACGGCTGGGACTGCGCCGTGACCAACGGCGAATCACTTTCGCGGGTGCTGGCCTTCGAACGCCATCCGGAGATCGCGCAGGAGTTCAATCCGACCGAGCAGGACTGGTGGGCCCAGGGACATCGCGACTACGTCAACGACAACTCGGCGGGCGACACGGACCAGATTGCGTCCGGCTGCGGCGATCTCTTTCTCTATTACTTGCACGCCCAGCTCACCTTCGACTGGACCACGATCTGCGGGGCGGGCGGTGCGAGCTTAGGTGCGACCTACCAGTCGCTGACCGGCTACGACCCGCTGCAGGGGTTCAATGATTTCATCGCGGCGTTGACCACCATCGACCAGGGCGGGACGCTCGCGCTCCCGCCATCAGGCAATCCTTTCCCGCTCAAGATCTAAATTTCCCCTCCCTCGCTTGCGGGGGAGGGCAGGGGTGGGGGCTTCAATAAGGCAGTTCGTCTTCTTCCATGCCGAAGTGGTGACCAACCTCGTGGCGCATCGTTTCCCGCACCTGCTCGGCTAGCTCCCGCTCGTCCGCCACGATGTTCTCGTGGTTGCGCTGGTAGAGCACGATCCGCTCCGGCAGCCCACGCTCGAGCGCGGTGGCGCCCTCGTACAGTCCGAGCAAATCGGGATCTTCGCCCTCGCGAACGGCGTCCAGGTCGGGCAGGTCGTCGACCACGATCAGGGTGTTGGTCAGCTGTTGCTGGAAGTTCTCCGGGATGGCGGCGAGCGCCACCTCGGCCATGCGGGTGAACCGGTCGCGCTTGACGCGGTAGGGGACAAGGAACGCCTCCGGCTGCAACTCGGCCGCCCGCGCAAAGGCTGGAACCGCGTCTTTCTGGTCGAGCCAGACGCGCAACCGGCCGAGCAGATTCCAGGTGGCCGCCTCCTCCTCGCGCGCCAGCGCCTGCTGCGCGAAATCGGCCGCCGCGGCCATGTCGGCGGCGCGGTAGGCGAGGCGTGCCGCGAGCCGCAGCCACCCTGGATCATGTACCTGGCGCAGCGAGCGCAGCTCCGCCAGCGCCTCCGAAAACCTTTCGGCAATCGTGTCGATCGCGCCGTCCGCGTCACCGTCGCGGGCCTGTTGTAAGGCGTTGACGACCCGGTCTCTGAGCCCCGGCCGGCCACCACCCAACCACCGGCTAAGCCGCATGCGACACCCCAGCGACGGCCTGCAAGCCTGCTTGCGGGGCCTCGTTACATCCGCAATGGGCCAGCAAACGACGATGAATGCCCACGACTTCCAGAACCACGTGTTGAAGCGCTTGACGGCGCTTCGCCCGGGTTGGACCGTCAAGAAAGGTCCGGAGCCGTTTCAACTGATCATTCGCCGGGTCCAGGACAGCGACCTGCGCTTCAACCTCGACAGTTTTTATCAGCAGTACCGCGAGCAGCCGGCGGCGCTCGACCGGCTTTTTGCCGCCCGCTTGCGCCGTCTCGACCAGGAGTGTGACAGCGAGGCAACGTTCGGGGCACCGCTGATCCTCCCGGTGCTGCGACCAGCGACCTTCCTCGAGTCGGCCGGTGGCCCGGTGGTCTATCGCCGCCTGCTCGGCGACATGGTCGTCACTTACGCTGCCCACTATCCGCAGGGCATGCGCTACCTGCTGCCCCAGGACCTGACGGCCTGGAACGTCGGCCGTGACCACGTCGAGGTGATCGCGCTGACCAACCTGGCCTTGATGTTCCGTAACGGGATGAAGTTCACCGGTCTCGAGACCGACAAGAACGGGCGCGCCCAGATGTTGATGCTGAGCTACGTCGACACCCGGCCATACGGGGCCGCGCTGATGCTGCTGCCCGAGGTCTGGGCCTGGCTGGAAGAGATGCTCGAGGACATCCCGGTGGTCGGCGTTCCAGAGCGCGGCTCGCTGATCGCGGCCGGCGAGCGTGCCCAGCTGATGGGCCGCTTGCGCCATGACGTCCAGGAGCGGCACCGCGAGGCCGCCTTCCCGGTCTCGGAGCGCCTCTACTGCGTCGAGAACGGCCGCATCAAGCAGTACGCTCACTAGCGCGACCACGGCTGCCGGCCTGCCGCTAGGGATACCCACCGTAGCCGGGGTGGGGATCGGCGTGCTCCCGCGGTCGGAGTAAGAGCGCAAGGATCAGCCCGGTGGCAAAGCCGCCCACGTGGGCGAAGAAGGCGACCCCGCCACCGATCGCGCCGATGTTGAGGAAGGCGTTGAGCGCCTGCAGGGCGATCCAGTAGCCGATGAAGATGAAGGCCGGCAAGGTGAAGATGAAAAAGGGGATGACGAAGGTCAGGATGCGAGCCCGCGGGAAGTAGAGGACGTACGCGGCCAGCAGACCCGAGATGGCGCCACTCGCTCCCAGCATCGGGACCGTCGAGTCGGGCGTGATGAAGATCTGCAGCAGGCTGCCCGCGATTCCCGAGGCGAAATAAACGATCAGGAATTTCAGCTCCCCCAACTTGTCTTCGACGTTGTTGCCAAAGATCCACAGGAACAGCATGTTGCCCGCGACGTGCAGCAGGTTGGCATGCAGGAACATGGAGGTGATCAGGGTGCCGAGGTGACGTCCTGCCGTGATCTCGGCCGGGATGACGGCGTAGCGCGCGATCGCGTTCTCATCCATCACCGGGTTCTGGGCGAGGTAGAAGTAGACGCCGAAGTTGATCAGGATCAACCCCCAGGTCAGGAGCGAGCGGCGGCGCGTCGGGTTGTAATCGCGGATCGGAAGCATGCGGGTAAGGCGATTGTATGGAGTGCGCGCACTCTCCCGTAGACTGCCAGTGGGTCCCTCGATGTCCTCCAAACCCCCACCGTGGCTCGATCCGAAACCGGCCAACGTCGGCTCCCTGGTACGGGGCCTGCTGGCGCTGGGCGCCATCTTCATCGGCGCCTTCGCGCTGATGCGCGGCAACGCCAACGCCGGCATCTTCGTCGTGCTGGCGGTGGTCTGCGTCGGCTTCGCCGTGGTGTCGCTCTTCGCCAGCGGCGTGCAGCGCTTCGGCGGCCGGGTCCTGACGCGCACCGGCCGCTCCGAACGCGAACTGCTTATCGGTGGGCTGCTGCTGACTGCGCTGCTCACCCCCTGGTCGACCGCGATCCTTCCCGTGCACTGGCCGCAGCGCTTTGGCTGGCAGCTGCCGCTGGCTCTCGTCGTCGTTGCGGCGCTGGTCATCGTCCGTGTGCAGCGGCTGCGGCGCTACCGCCTGGCCGCTGTCATCATCGCCGCTGTCGGTTTGCTGGCGTGGTTCGCCTGGGTCAGTGCCCAACTGTGGACGCCGGCCTTTCGGAGTACGGGCTTCCCCTTTCTTGCCATCGACCTGCTCGGAGAAGGCTGGGCGATCGCGCTGCTGGCCTTCGTCGTCACCCTCGATGGCCTGGCGGTGAACGCGGCAGCCGGCGATCAGCCTGCGCGGCCGGCGCAGGTCTGGCCTTATGCGCTGGTTCCGGGCCTGGGACTGGTGCGCTTGTCTTACGTTGCCCGTGGCCGGCTCTGGCTGGCGGCGGCGGCGTTCGCATTGTTCATGGTGCAGGCCAACGGCATCGACTGGGCCGAGTTCCAGTACTACGGCTCGCTCGGGAGCCTTCCCGAACCGCGCCCGAGAGGCGAGGTGCTGATTCCATTGGCGCTGGTCGCGTTGATCTGGCTGGCCACCCTGTGGGACACCTACCACAAGCTCCAACTGGAGCGCCGCGAGGCCGCCTTGCTCAGCCGGCCTTTCCACCGGCACG
>VBIW01000026.1 GCA_005880915.1 Chloroflexota bacterium
CGCGAGGAGGCCGGTCACCTGGTGGCACGGTTGACCCGTCGCCTCGGCGACTTCGACCTCGCCGAGGACTCGGTGCAGGACGCCATCCTCGCCGCGCTGCGCACCTGGGAGCGCGACGGCATCCCTCGCGACCCCGCCGCATGGCTGCTCACCACCGCCTACCGCCGCGCCCTCGACCGCGTCCGCCGCGAGGCGCGCCATCGCGACAAGCTCGCCCTGCTCGACGCGTCAACCATGCCCGCGGACACCGTTGCCAGCGCCGACGACAGGCTCCGCCTGCTCTTCACCTGCTGTCACCCGGCGCTGTCCCGCGAGGCACAGGTGGCGCTGACCCTGCGCGCCGTCGCCGGGCTCACCACCGTCGAGATCGCCCGCGCCTTCCTGGTGCCGGAGGCGACCATGGCGCAGCGGATCGTCCGGGCCAAGCGCAAGATCGTCGACGCCGGCATCCCCTGGCGGGTGCCCGAGGGCGACGAGGTGCGCGCCCGGCTCGACGAGGTCCTCGCCGTCCTCTACCTGCTGTTCAACGAGGCGCACCTGTCCAGCGGCCCCAGCACGGCGAGCCGCCCCGACCTCGGCGACGACGCCGAATGGCTCACCCGGCTGGTGGTCGGACTGCTCCCCGACCAGCCCGAGGCGATGGGCCTGCTCGCCTGCGTGGTGCTCAGCCGGGCTCGCGACGCCGCGCGCTTCGGCGCCGGCGGCGACCTGGTGCTGCTCCAGGACCAGGACCGCTCGCGCTGGGACCGGGAGCGCATCGCCGAGGGGCTGTCACTGCTCGAGGCGGCGCGCCGGCTGGGGACGCCGGGACGGTTCTGGATCCAGGCGGCGATCGCCGCCTGCCACTGCGAGGCGGCGGCATGGGAGACCACCGACTGGCCGCAGATCCTCGCCCTCTACGGCGCCCTGCAGCGCATCGATCCCTCGCCGGTGGTGCGTCTCAACCGCGCGGTCGCGCTCAGCCACGTCGCCGGACCCGCCGCCGCGCTCGAGGAGGTCGAGACGCTCGGCGCCGAGCTGGGCCGCTACCACCTCTGGCACGCGACCCGCGCCGAGCTGCTGCGGCAGTTCGGCCGCGACCAGGAGGCCCGCGCCGCCGATGCGCGGGCGCTGGAGCTCACCGCCAACCCCGCCGAGCAGCGGTTGCTCCGCCGGCGAATCGCCGGCGACTGACCCGGGGACCATCCCAGGAGAGGGGACGGCGGCGGCCGTCCCCTCAGGGAAGGGAAGGTTCAGGCGGTGGGGCGCCGCCGGCGCAGCGCCACGGCGCCACCGAGCAGGGCGGCGCCGGTGCCCACCAGCAGGCCGCCGGGCAGCCAGCCGGGGTCCGCCCCGGCGGCCGGGGTGGTCGACGCACCGCTGCCCGCGCTGCTCCCCGAGCTGCCTTGTGCGGTGTCGTGGGAGCTGGCAGTGGCCACGGTGACGGTGCCGTGCATCACCGCGTACCCGTGAACGGTGCAGTAGTAGTTGTAGGTCCCCGCGCCGGTGAAGCTCATCGAGAACGTGTTGCCCTGGCTGATCTGCGCGCTGTTGGGACCGGTGTCGGCGCCGGTGCCGGGGCCGACCCCGTTGCACGCCGAGGGAGTGCAACGGGTGACGGTGTGGTTGGCGTCGCTCTGGTCGGTCCAGGTGACCTGGTCACCAGAGCTCACCGACACCGAGGCGGGCGTGAAGCAGTACCCGGACTTGGTGCAGCCCGGCGGGTCCTCTTTCATGCTCACCGAGGCGCCGGCGGCGTGACCGACCAGCGGCGTGAGTCCACCGATCGCTGCAATTGCTGCGGTCGCGGCGGCCAGCCCCCACCTCGCGCTTCCACCCATAACGACCTCCCTTGGCATGCGGACGCGCTCGCGAGCCGGGCTCGAGCCGGGCTCCTGCGGAGTACCCGCGCGGGTTACACGCGGGTCCGGCCACCCCCGCGGCCGCGCTGCAGTCGCAGGCGCCGATGCCCGTCGCCACTCAGCGCAGCCGGTTCAGGCAGTCCTCGGCCTCGCGCACCAGGGCCTCGACCAGCTCCGCAGCGGAGCGCACGTCGCCGACCAGACCGGCGCTCTGGCCGGCGTACAGCGCCATCGCCTCGACGTCACCGTCCATCCCCTGGGTCGGAATCGCCGCGCTGTAGCGGGGTACGGCGCCGCCCGACGCGGTGCGGGCCACGATCTCACCCTCGCCCGGCCGCGAGCCCTTGTCGGGGCGGCCGACCTCCTCCCATGCGGCCACGGTGCTGTTGCGCAGCACGCGATGGGGGGCGTCCTCCCAGCCGATGTCGAAGAGGTCGGGGCGATGCCGCCGGCAGCGACCACCGGCACCGGTGAGACCGCGTCGACCACCGCCGGCACCAGCGCCATGGTCGCCACCCCGTCCCAGACGTGTCCGCCCGCCTCCCATCCCTGCGCAACGATGATGTCAACTCCGGCAGCAACACTGCGACGCGCCTCCGCCGGCGTGCCCACGGTGTGCATCACCAGGGATCCGGCGTCGTGGATGGGCTCGACGTGTGCGGCGGGGTCGTCCCAGAACAGCGACACCACCGGGACGCTGTGCTCCAGAGCGATTCGGATCCGCGACTCGCGCGGCTCCTGGAGGATGAAGTTGATCCCGAAGGGGCGGTCGGTGAGCTCGCGGGTGCGCTCGATGAGGTCGCCGAGCCGGCTCTCCGGGCAGCTGACTCCGGAGAGCATTCCCAGGCCGCCGGCGTTGCTCACCGCGGCCACCAGCTCGGCGGTGACCAGCGGCCCGATCGGCGCCTGCACGATCGGCACCTCGATGCCGAGGAGGTCGCAGAGCGGGGTGCGCAGCCGGGGGCGTCCGGGGTCGGCGGTCACCACCGCAGAGTAGACGAGCGGGCGGCGGGACCGCCCCCGCCCGCCGGTGTACGCTGTCGGGTCTCGCCAGCCTCAGCGCGGCACAGAGGCGCGGCACAGGTGGAGGAGCAGCCATGAGCCGGCTATCCGTCACGCGGACGATCAGCGCCCCCGTCGAGGTGGTCTTCGGCTACGTGGACGATTACCACAACCTGACCAGGTTCATGAAGGACCTGAGCACCTGGGAGCCGGTGGGGAGCCAGGTCCACGGCAAGGGAGCCGTGTTCAAGGTCGGCATGAAGGCGGGGCCGATGACCATCGAGTCGACCGTCGAGGTCACCGACTGGGCGGAGAACGCGAGCATCGGTTTCGTGTCGCGCAAGGGGTTCAAGCAGTCGGGGACCTGGAGTTTCGCCCGCTCCGGAAGCGGGTCCGCGGCCACCCTGGACGTCGAGTACGAGTTCCCCGGCGGCTTCGCCGGGAAGATCGCCGCGAGGGCCGCCGAGCCGATCATGCGCGGCAACCTGGAGCGCTCGGTCACCGAGCTGAAGGCGCAGACCGAGCGGCTCGCCGCGGCGCGCAAGCCCGCCGAGAAGCCCGCCGCCGCGTCGACCGCCGCACCGGCGGCGGCCAAGGCCGCCAAGCCCGCGGCCGCCCGCACCGCCAAGTCGGGCACCGCCCGCAAGCGCTGACCGCGGTCGGGTCAGTCCCGGTCCAGGCCGCGGGCGAAGTCGCGCAGGTCGGCGGCGATCAGGTCCGGCTCCTCGAAGGCGGCGAAGTGGCCGCCCGACGGCAGTGTGGTCCAGTGGCGCAGATCGACCGCCGCCTCGACCAGCGCGCGCGGGGTGCGGATGATCTCCCCGGGGAGCTCGACGAAGCCGGTGGGCACCTCGAGCCTGCCGCCGGCGTCGAGGACGTCGGCGAGCGACCACATGCCGTGACGCCGGCCGTGGTACAGCCAGAACGAGGAGCCGATGCCGCCGCTGAACCAGTAGAGCGACACCCAGGTGAGGATGTCGTCCCTGCTGAAGCGACGCTCCACGTCGCCACCGCAGTCGCTCCAGGCGCGCAGCTTCTCGAGGATCCAGGCGAGCAGCCCGACCGGTGAGTCGGTGAGCGCGTAGGCGAGGGTCTGGGGGCGGGTGCCCTGGATGACCGTGTAGCCCTGCTCCTCGCGCTCCCACTCCTGGATCCGCTCCGCGTAGCGGCGCTGCTCGGGCGTGGCCTGCGCCGGCAGCGTCGCCTCGCGGCGGACCGGCAGCGTGGTCAGGTAGACGCCCGACACCGCGCCGGCGTGGGCGTGGCCGAGCCGGGTGGTGATCCGCGCCCCCCAGTCGGAGCCGGCGGCGACGAAGCGGCGGTGGCCGAGAACCTCGGTCATCAGCTCGGCGAAGGCGTCGGCCATGGCGACGGCGTCCAGGCGTGGCTGGAACGGCTGGTGGGAGAAGGTGTAGCCCGGCAGCGAGGGCGCGACCACGGTGAAGGCGTCGGCGGGATCGCCGCCGAACCGACCGGGATCGGCGAGCCGGGGGATGAGCCTGGAGAACTCGAAGAACGAGCCCGGCCAGCCGTGGAGCAGCAGCAGCGGCCGCGGGTCGGGACCGACGCCGGGCTCGAGCACCAGGTGGAGGTCGATGCCGGCGATGGCGACGGTGTACTGGTTCAGCTGGTTGAGCCGGCGCTCCTCCTCGCGCCAGTCGTATCCGTGCAGCCAGTAGGCGACCAGCTCGCGCA
>VBIW01000027.1 GCA_005880915.1 Chloroflexota bacterium
TCGCGCATCGCCATGTCCATCGGCCGCGACACGCGCGGAGCCATCTTCGCGCGCGTTCAGGACTTCTCGGCGCAGGAGATGAACCACTTCGGCGCGCCGTCCCTGATCACGCGCAACACCAACGACGTGCAGCAGGTCCAGATCTTCCTGACCATCGCCCTGACGATGCTGGTGACGGCGCCGATCATCGCCGTAGGGGGCGTGATCATGGCGCTCTACGAGAACGCCACCCTCTCGCTCCTGCTGGTGGTCGTGATCCCGCTGATGGCCGCGGTGATCGGAATTATGCTCTACTTCGCGGTCCCGCTCTTCCGCTCCATGCAGACCAAGATCGACCGCATCAACCAGGTCCTGCGCGAGCAGATCACCGGTGTGCGCGTCGTGCGGGCCTTCGTGCGCGGTGACTACGAGCGAGAGCGGTTTGACGACGCCAACGAAGACCTGACCTCGACGGCGCTGCGCGTCGCCCGGATCTTCGTCTTCGCGATGCCCTCGATCATGATCATCCTGCAGCTGTCGAGCGTCGCGGTGATCTGGTTCGGCGGGCACCTCGTCAATGACGGCGCCATGCCGATCGGCAACCTGACCGCCTTCCTCACCTACCTGATGCAGATCCTGATGTCAGTGCTGATGGCGGCGATGATGACGATCCTCATCCCCCGCGCCAGCGCCTCCGCGGAGCGAATCCAGGAGGTCATCGACTCGGTGCCGACCATCGTCGACCCGGCGGAGCCGGTCCGGCCGGAGGCGGCCCGCGGCAAGGTCGAGTTTCGCGCGGTCAGCTTTCACTACCCGGGAGCCGAACGGCCCGTGCTGCGCGACCTCTCCTTCGAGATGCTTCCCGGCTCGACGACCGCGATCATCGGCAGCACCGGCAGCGGCAAGACGACGATCGTCAATCTGGTCGCGCGCTTCTTCGATGTCACCGCCGGCACGGTGCTGGTCGATGGCGTTGACGTCCGCGAGCAGTCGCTCCGCGACCTCCGGGGATCGGTGGGGTTGGTCCCGCAACAGGCGTACCTGTTCGGGGGGACGGTTGCGAGCAACCTGCGGCTGGGGCGTCCCGAGGCCAGCGACGAGGAGCTCTGGGAGGCGCTGCGCATCGCCCAAGCGGCCGACTTCGTGGCGGCAATGCCGGGCGTGCTCGAAGAGCCGATCGCACAGGGCGGAACCAACGTGTCGGGCGGCCAGCGCCAGCGGTTGGCGATCGCACGCGCCCTCATCCGCCGCCCGCGGATCTACCTGTTCGACGATTGCTTCTCGGCACTCGACGCCGGCACCGACGCGCGCCTGCGGTCGGCGCTCCGCAAGCCCACCGCCGACGCGGCGGTGCTGATCGTCTCCCAGCGGGTGAGCACGATCATGCACGCGGGCCTGATCATCGTCATCGACGACGGAGCGGTGGTGGGCGCCGGCACCCATGAGGAGCTGGTCGCGAGCAACGAGACCTACCGCGAGATCGTCGACTCGCAGCTCCGTGGTGCGGAGCAGATCGCGTGATCGGGCGCCCTCCCCCCGCAGGCGGAGCCACCGGTGCCGGTGGCGGCGGTGGCGGAGCCTTCGGTCGCGGTGGCGGTCCCTTCGGGATGGCGGCGCCGGCGGCCAAGGTCAAGGATTTCCGCGCCACCGTTCGCCGGCTCGTCGGCAGGCTGGGGCCGGAAAGGCGTTGGATCGCTCTCGCGATCCTCTTCACGGCCATTGGCGTCGGGCTCACCATCGTCGGTCCGCGCATCCTGGCCAGCGCCACCAACCTGCTTTTCGACGGGCTGGTCGGGAAGAGCTTGCCGCACGGTGTCAGCAAGACCCAGGTGGTCGCCATGCTGCGCCTGCGTGGGCAGCATCAGCTCGCCGACATGCTCTCGAGCATGAACGTGACGCCGGGCGTCGGCGTCGACTTCGCGGCCATCGGCGCCGTGCTGCTGCTGGCGATCTTCGTCTACCTGCTCGGCGCCGCCTTCACCTGGTTGCAGGGCTGGATCATGGCCGGCGTCGCTCAGCGCACCGTCTACCGCATGCGCCTGGACGTCGAAGACAAGCTCGATCGGCTGCCGCTGGCCTACTTCGATCACCACGAGCGCGGCGACGTGCTGAGCCGCGTCACCAACGACATCGACAACATCTCCACCTCGCTGCAGCAGAGCCTCGGCCAGCTGCTCAACTCGATCCTGACCGTGGTCGGCGTGCTGGTCATGATGGTCTCGATCGACCTGAGCCTCGCCGCCATCTCACTGATCGTGGTGCCGCTCACGGTCGCCGTCACGGTCGTCATCGCGCGCCGCTCCCAGCGGCGCTTCGTCGAGCAGTGGAGGTCGACCGGCCTCTTGAACGCGCACGTCGAGCAGATGCACACGGGGCACGCGCTGGTGCAGGTGTTCGGCTACCGGGAACGCGCGCTCGCCGACTTCGAACGGCTCAACGAGCGCGTCTACAGCTCGAGCTTCATGGCGCAGTTCCTGTCCGGGATCTCGCGCCAGTTCACGATGCCGATCATGCAGCTGGCGGGCCAGCTGAACCTGCTGCAGTCCGGGATCGCCTCGGCCGAGCGCGTGTTCGAGCTCCTCGACGCCGAGGAAGAGATACCTGACCCGGTGCTGGTGCGGCCGCTCCCCTCGGTGCGCGGCCAGGTGGCGTTCGAGAACGTGTCCTTCCGCTACGAGCCCGGCCGGCCGCTGATCCAGGATTTCAACCTCGACGTGGCGCCGGGCCAGACGATCGCCATCGTCGGCCCGACGGGGGCCGGCAAGACGACCATCGTCAACCTCCTGATGCGGTTCTACGACGTCGATTCCGGCTCGATCCGGCTCGATGGCCGCGACGTCCGGGAGCTGCCGCGGGCCGAGCTCCGGCGCGCCTTCGGCATGGTCCTCCAGGACACCTGGCTGTTCGCCGCCAGCATCCGCGACAACATCGCCTACGGGAAGCTCGGGGCGACCGACGAGGAGGTCGTCGCGGCGGCTGAGGCCGCCCACTTCGATGGATTCGTGCGCAGTCTGCCGGAGGGCTACGCAACCAGGCTCGACGACGACGTCTCCAACCTCTCCGCCGGCCAGCGGCAGCTGCTGACCATCGCGCGCGCCTTCATCGCCGATCCTCCGATCCTGATCCTGGACGAGGCGACCAGCAGCGTCGACACGCGGACCGAGGTCCTGATCCAGCAGGCGATGGCGCGGCTGCGACAGGGCCGCACCAGCTTCGTCATCGCGCACCGCCTCTCGACCATCCGCAATGCCGACACGATCCTGGTCATGGACCACGGCCGGATCGTCGAGCAGGGCGGCCACGAGGAGCTACTGGCAAAGGGCGGCGTCTACGCCGACCTCTATCGAAGCCAGTTCGAAGGGGCCTTCGCCGAGACCGCCTGAAGCCTTACCTTCTACTCAGCCGGCGCCTGCGAACGATGTGAAACGGCGATGGGAAGGGCAGCATCGCGAGCGCGACCACGGCGCCGAGAAGGAGGCTGGCGACGACCAGCGAGCGGCGGCCCAGGACGCCGTCAAGGTGACGGCTCGAATCCGCCATCGCAAGCGCCGGCGCCCGGGTCAAGTAAGCGGCGACGTGGACGGTGATGGCGAAGAACCAGGCGACGAACTTCACCGGCTACTTTCCAGCGCGGTCCGGACGTCCGGTTTGGACAGAGCCGATGGCCACCAGTTCCAGCGACCGAGCAGGGCGGCGATGGAGGGGACGAGCAAGGTGCGCACGAAGAAGGTGTCCAGGAGCACGCCGAAGGCGATGCTGAAGCCGAGCTCCTGGGAGTCGCTCCGCCCTCCGGCCAGGCCGAGCACGATGAAGGTGCCGGCCAGGATCAGGCCCGCCGAGGTGATCGTACCGCCCGTGATTCCGATGGCCCGGGTCAGCGCGGCCGGGAGCGTGGTGGCGCCGTGGACCTCCTCGCGGATCCGGCTCATGACCAGGATGTTGTAGTCCTCGCCGAGGGCCATCGAGAACACGAACAACAGCAGCGGCAGCACGAAGATCAGCCCGTCATTGCCGCCCAGGTGGACAAAGACGAGCATCGCGAAACCGAGCGTCGACAGGTACGAGAGGCCGACCGTCAGCGCCAGGTACCAGGGTGCGACGAGGCTGCGCAGCAGCAGGCCGAGCAGGACCAGGATCAGGAGCAGGACGACGGGGACCACCACCAGCAAAGAGGCGTTCGACGCCGAGTAGATGTCGTACGCGGAAGCGTCCGGGCCGGCCACGCCATACGCCTGGGCGCCGGTGTTGTGGGCCACCGCGGCCAGGGCGGCCGTGGCCGAAGGGATCGAGCCGGCCGCCGCGGTGCTGCCCACCGGGCCGGCCGACGGGACCGCGAGGAACTGGACCGTCCGCCCGTCGGGGCTGACCTGCGGCCCCGCGATCGACCTGAAGACCGGCGCGGCTGCAAGCTGACCGTCGGCGTCGGCGAGCATCGCCGGGTTACCCCGGACCGAGGAGCTGAAGCGGAGCAGCAGCTGGTCAGCGGCACCCGCGGTCGGGAAGTGACCGGCCAGCACCGAAGCACCGGCGGCGGAGTCGGTGCCGGACGCCCCGCTGCTGCTCAATCCACCGGTGCGGTAGCCGACCAGGCCGGCCGCGAGCGCGCCGAAGAGGATCACGCCGACCGCCAGCGTGAGCCAGGGGCGCCGCACAGCCTGCTCCGCGACCCTGCCCCAGAGCATCGACTTCGGCGATTCGAGCTTCGTCCGGACCGGCCAGAACGCGGCCCTCCCAAAGATGGCCAGCAGTGCCGGCGTCAGGGTGAGGGAGGCGGCCAGCAGGACTCCGATCCCGATCGCGAGGGCCGGACCGATCCCCCGGTAGACACCAAAAGGTGCGAGCAGGAGCGTGAGCAGGGCCGCCGCCACGGTCAGGGCCGAGTAGGTGATCGCCTGGCCGACGCGAGAGACGGCCCTGACCAGGGCCTGGCGCGGCTCGGCGCGGCCGGCGAGCTCCTCGCGGAAGCGGAAGGTCAGGAACAGGCCGTAATCGGAGCCCGCGCCGAGGAGCAGCACGATCAGCAGCAGCTGGGCGATCGGAGGGACCGCCAAGCCGGCCTTGGCCAGCTGCGCGATGAGCAGGCCCGAGACCACCACCGCCAGCGCGGCGGGCAGGAGGGTGATCAGGGGCGCCAGCACGGCCCGGTAGACGATGAACAGCAGCACGACCACGAAGATGAGCGTGAACCTGGTGATCGTCCCGCCGGTGTTGGTCTGGGCGTCGACGCTCTGCGCCAGCTGACCGGCCAGGTGGAAGCTGAGGCCGGGCGGAGCGCCGGCGCGGACGAATCCGGCCCGGATGCCGTCCACCAGCGTCTTGGAAGCGGTGCTGCTGTTGGCGGCCGCGGCTGTGACCGTGACCAGCGCCTCGGCGGCCTGGCCGTCCTTGGAGATGCCGGCGTCAGTGACCAGGGAGACGCCGGGAACCTGGCGCGCGGCCTCCTCCGCGCGGCCGACGGCAGCCGCGTCGTCGGCGGTCAGCGGCCCGGAGTCCCGGTAGGCCACGATGATCGCCGTCCCGGACGGCTTCCTGGCCTGGAAGGGCGCCGCCAGGCCGGCTGCCTGCACGCTGGGGCTCGACGCCGAGAGGAACTGGGAGTTGCTGGACTGGGTCAGATTCGACAGGCCGGGCAGCAGGCGGAACCCGGCGACGGCCCCGACGACCCAGGCCGCGACGATCAGCCAACGAAACCGGATCGCCAGGCGCGCGAGGGCCTCGAACACCGACCCGCACTATATCTGAACGCAGTCGTTCAGTAAACAGCGACCCGCACGCTTGGCGCCACCCGTGCGCTTCGCGGGCCGGTATTCCGCACCGTTGGCGCCGACGGGGCGAATGGAAGCCGCCTAGGTCCCGCCAGGCGGCGTGTAGAACTGGTCGACGATCCGCGCCACCACGCCCTCGTCGGGGCGCTGCTCGTGTCCCAGGCGCCAGTACTGGAGGAGCGCCAGCGGCAGAAGTGAGAGCAGCTCGAGATCCGTGCCGCGGGGAAGCTCCCCGCGCTCGACGGCATCTTCGACGATCTTGCGGAGGCGGTCTGCCAAAGTCCCGGCCATGCTCCGGCGCCACGCTTCCCGCAGCTCCGGGTTGCTCTCGATCTCTCCGGTCACCGCAGAGACCGCCCGCTCACCGGGCACGCGGCGCACCAGCGCGCCGAGGAATTCCAACATGTCCGTCCGCAGGCTTCCGGTGCTCGGAACTTCGGGCACGAGGCCCGCCCGCTGCTGGATCGCCTCGGCGACCAGGGCCACCTTGTTCGGCCAGCGCAGATAGACGCTCGCTTTGCCCACGCCCGCCCGCTCGGCCACCTGGTCCATCGTCAGGCGCGCGTAACCGGCCTCCGCCAGCAGGCTCTCGGCCGCGGCAAGGACGGCCTGGTCGACGCCCGGGTCCCGGGGCCGGCCGCGGCGGGCCGCCTCAGGTCACCTGAACGACGACGTTCAGCAACACAACGGTCGACACCTTACGCCGCGACCAGGACGGCAAACGGGCGGCCACGCACGAGAAGTAGGTGGCAATGTACTCCCAAAGGCAGCCAAAGAGGCAACCGCGCTTGACGCCAAACTGTAACTTGCGCTACAACGAAATCCGCGCGGCACTCGACGATAAAGCGACACCGCTCATGGATCGAGTTCGCCCTAGCGAAGGGGGTTTTTTTCACCTTGGTGCGAGCACTGCTTGCGGTGGCGCTGTCCGCGGCCCTGCTGGTCAACGCCGGTGGGGCGGTCACGAGCAACCTGAGGGCGACCACGGCCAAAGCGGCCGACGCCATCACCTTCTCCACGCCCACCCTGGCCGACGCGGACCACGCCAACGGCGAGCCGGATATCGGCATCGACCCCCAGGGTCGGGTCTTCAGCAGCGGACCCACCG
>VBIW01000070.1 GCA_005880915.1 Chloroflexota bacterium
GTCGTCGAACTTCCTGATGCGCTACAGCGGGTTCGACGGGCCGCCCGGCGACCTCAATCCGCAGGACGGCAACCTGCCCCAGCAGGTCAACGGCTGGCAGGAGTTCTACCAGTACTGGGGCCAGCAGATGGTCTCGCCGTCGGTGACCGGCGCTTTCGCGCCCTTCGTCCGCGAGGACCATCACCTCTTCTGGTCGCTGGGTCAGGGCGCCACGCCCTACCAGTCGGACGCGGCCACGGTGACCATCCCCGGCAGCACCTGCCCCGGCCAGGTCGCCCTGGTCGCCGGTCACCCCGACTCGACGCCCGGACTGAACACCGGTAACGGCTCGACCTACGACGACACCAGCGGCGTGGTCATGGGCATCGGCGAGCTCAGCGCGCTCACCAAGTGGTGGACGCTGACCAACAGCTGGCCGACACGCACCATCAAGGTCGGACTCTTCGACGCCGAGGAGACCGGACTGAACGGGTCGGCGTTCTACGCGTCCAACCTGATCCCGGCGGGGCCGCAGGGCAAGTACATCCTGGTCGCCAACATGGACCAGAACGGGCTCGAGTACCCGGCATTCCCGGCGGGGACGACGCAGACGACGTTCGGTCCGCACCCGTGGTACACGAACATCAACGCGTCGCCGCTGACCGACTTCAGCATCTACGGTGCGTCGGGGAAGGCGAACATCGAGGCCAACATCACCGCGGTGACCCACTTCCGTCAGGCGCTGGCCCAGGAGGTCGGCAACGCCTTCGCGGCGCTGGGCGCCAAGTACAACTTCTCCCTGCCACTGGAGAACCCGATCGAGGGTGGCAAGACGGTGCCGGCGTACCGGACCGCGGACATCGCGGCGTTCTCCCCGGTCCAGGACGACACCCTCGGCCGCACCGACCAGGTGCCGTTCATCGCCCTGGGCATCCCCGGCTTCGGCGTCGTCGGCGCCTACGACAGCAACAACCAGGACAACCCGACCGCGACCATGCCGGGCCCGCTGACGCCGCTGGGCGCGTCGGGGATCCCGCAGATCGCCGGCTACGACACGCCCCGGGACAACATCGTCCACTACAACCTGATGACCTCCGGGACCACCGGCGGTGGCCCCGGCGGCGTCGGGTCGGTCGCGGTGAAGCGGGCCATCGAGCTGCCGATGACGTGGACCACCAACCTGCTGGCGCGGCCGGAGTACGTGGGCCACAGCGCGCGGCCGCAGGGGCCTGTGGCGTACTTCGAGTCGCTGCCGACGGCGCCCAAGCCGGGGGACACGGTGAGCTTCAACGCCGGGTCCGCGGCGGATGTCGCCCGGACGGGGGGGTTGAGCTACACATGGGACTTCGGGGACGGGAGCAAGGGGACGGGGGTGACCCCGACGCATGCGTATACGGCTCCGGGGTGGCATGACGCCAAGCTGGTGGTGACCGACGGGGCGGGAAGGCACGCCGGGTACCGGGCCGCGGTGAAGGTGGGGAGCCCGTCGGGGTCGGCGCCCAATGCGGACGCCTGCGGGGTGCTGACGGCGAAGGAGGTGGCGGCGGTGATCACGCCGGCGCCCAACGTGCCGGAGGCCCCGGTACCGGTGTTGCTGCTCGGCCTTGGGGCTCTTGTGCCCGCGGTGCGGCGGCTGCACCGTGCACGGGGTCTGCGCCGCCACTGACGGGACCGCCACCGATGGGTCAGACCGGCGCCTCCGGCTGATCGGCCCATCGCGCCAAGGCGATGCGGTTCTCGAGGTCGAGCTTGCCCAGGATGTTGCTGACGTGCTTGGCCGCCGTGGTCTGGCTGATGTAGAGCGTGTCGGCGATCTGCTGGTTGGTGAGGCCACGGTGGACGAGAGTGACGATCTCCTGTTCGCGGCGGGTGAGTACCGAGTCGGCGAGACGCGGACGGGAGATGCGTCGCGACAGGGTGCGGTCGCCGAGCCGGCGCAGCGCGGCGCCGCTCTCGTCGATGAGCGCCGGGGAGTCGATGCGCCGGGCGATGTCGAACGCTGCTGCAGCAGCCTCGACTGCGTCCTCTGCGATGCCCAGTCGCTGTCGTGCCTCGGAGAGCATGAGCCACGCCTCACATTCGCGCGCCGGGTACGGCATGCGGTGGAGGAGGTCGATGGCGTTCTGGAGGTGGGTGGCGGCCACGGCGGGAGCATCGTGGCCGAGTGCCGCGCAGCCGTCCACGAACGCCAGCGCCGCTGCGTTGCCGATGTAGCCGCCGAACCGGGCGAGCGCCTCGCGCCACCGGTCGAGCTCGTCGATGCGGCCGAGGCGGAGCAGGGCACGGGCGACGTCGGGAGAAAGGAGCCAGTGGTGGTCGACGGTGTTGCGGCCGCAGGCCTCGAGCGCGGCCCAGGCCGCGTCGCCGGCTCCGGCAGGATCGGCGAGCAGGCGGCCGCGCGCGGCGGTGCTGAGCACCGGGCCGCGCACGTACGGTGGCAGCGAGCTCTCGGCCATCGCCTCTGCCCGGCGCGCGGCCGCGACGGCCTGCTCGCGGGTGCCGAAGCGCAGACGCTCCTCAAAGGAGTCGACCTCGAGCTGGTCGGCGTCCAGCTGTCCCGACGCGCGCAGGGCATCGTGCAGCGTCGCGGCGCGTCCGCGGTCGCCGCTGAGGACCGCGCAGTGGTACATCTCGTACTGGACGCCGGGCCGATGCAGCGGAGCGGCCCGCTCGGACAGCTCGAGCGCCGTGTCGGCAGCCGCCGCCGCGTCGGCGATCAGCCCGAGCTCGCGACGCGTGCACGCATACGACGCGTGGGTGACGAAGTACTCGAAACCGTCGCCGATCTGGCGCGCCGCATCCAGCGCACCGCGGAACAGGTCCTGCATCTCGTCGGCGTCGCAGCAGAGCGCCATGAGCACCCGGTACCCGCTGTTGACGGCAACGGGGTCGTCGTCGACGGTGTCGACCAGGCTGCGGAGGCGCCGATGGCGATCGGCGTAGGCCGCGTCCTGCAGCTCGGCGATGTTCAGCCAGTTGACCAGGGAGAGCAGCTCCCAGCGATCGCCCAGACCGGCGGCCGCCTCGACCCACTGCGCTGCCTCCTCGAGCGCGGCGGTCCATGACGTGTCTCGGGCGATGACCGTCGCCACGCGGGCGACGCGGAAGCGCGCGACATCGTCGGCCTGCCCGGTGGCGAGCGCCTTGGCCTCGGCGATCCGATCGTCGGCGAGCGCCGACAGGCCGCGGACCGGGGCCACGGTGCGGTTGAGCGTCTCCAGGTACTCCAGCTCGTCGACGATGACGCGCAGGCGCATCGCCGAATCGGGAGCGGAGCGTGTCCGCGCGTGCTCGAAATGCTCGACGGCGTCGCCGACTGCCGCCATCGACGTCGCGTACCGCGCGGCGAGCAGCGACATGGCGACCGACTCCTCGATGCGCTCCGCCTCGGCGAGGTGATACGCGGCGCGAGCCGCCACCGGCGCCTGGCGATCCTCGGCCGCGGCACGGAGCGCCTCGCCCAGACGACTGTGCACCGCGCGCGACTGGGCGATGCCGAGCTCGGCGGACACCGCCTCGCGGGTCAGGGCGTGGCCGAAGCTGAGCCGGGGTTCGGCGGCGTCACCCTGCCGGCGCAGGACGCCCGCGCGCAGCCCGGCGGCGACGGCGCGGTCGACGGCGGCGGGGTCAGCTGCGCTCGCGGCGACCAGCAGGTCGACCGCGAAGGGCTCCTCGCACAGGGCGGCGGCTTCGAGCACCGCCCGCGCGGAGGCGTCGAGACGGTGGAAGGCGCGGAGCAGGATGTCGCGGACTGTCGGGGGAATCGTCCAGTCGACTCCCGCGTTCGCCTGCCAGGATCCGTGGTCGAGGTCGACCGCACCCTGGTCGATCAGCGACCGGCACAGCTCCTCGACCACCAGCGGCCGGCCCGCGCTGTGGGCCGCGATCCGCTCGACCAGCGCCGGGTCGAGGACGGCGCCGGGGAAGATGGCGCCGACCATCTCGTGCACCCCAGCTGCGTCGAGGTCGCCGAGGACGAGGATGTCGGTGTGCCGGTCGCGGCGCAGCTCGTCGAGGAGTTCGCGCAGTGGGGTGTTGGCGTCGACCTCGTCGCTGCGCAGAGTGCCGACGATCCAGACCGGGTGGTCGCGGAGGTCGCGGACGAGGGTGCCCAGCACTCGCACCATGTCCGGTCCCGCCCAGTGCAGGTCCTCGAGTAGGAGGAGCACGGGCTGGCGGGTGGCCATGGTGGCGAACAGCGACACCACGGCGGCGTCGAGGTGCTCGGCCGCCATCTGCGAGGAGCCCAGGCCGACGAGGTCGGCGACCTCGGGAAGGAGCGCCGCGGCGGACCGTGCCATGCCACGGAAGAGATCGGCGATGTCCGCCTCGGTCTGGACGCGCAGGTGGCGGCGGAGCGCCGAGATGAGGGTGGAGTAGGGGAGCGAGGCGCCCTCGACGGTCTGGCCGGTGAGGGGGACGAAGCCCGACTGGCGGGCGAGGTCGAGGGCGGTCTCCGTGAGCCGGGTCTTGCCCACCCCGGCGGGG
>VBIW01000071.1 GCA_005880915.1 Chloroflexota bacterium
GAGTTTCCGCCGCTCAAGAGCCTGAACAACACGAACCTTCCGACCCCGGCAAGCTCGTTCCTCGGCCGGGAGGAGGAGCTCGACGAGGCAAACACGCTACTCGACGGCTGCCGGTTGCTGACCGTCAGCGGCCCGGGCGGCACTGGCAAGACCCGGTTTGCGATCGAGCTCGCCGCCCGTCAACTTCCCCGCTTCCCGAACGGCGTGTTCTGGGTGCTGCTGGCCGCCGTTCGCGATCCGACGCTGGTCGTCGAGACGATTGCGCAGACGCTCGGTGCCCGGAACGGACTCACCGAGCACATCGGGGAGCGGCAGATGCTGCTGCTGATCGACAACTTCGAGCAGGTGATCGAGTCCGCGCCGCAGCTGTCGGCGCTCCTCGCCGACTGCCCTCGCCTGTCGCTGCTCGTGACCAGCCGGGAGCTGCTGCGCGTCCAGGGCGAGGTCGACTTCGCGCTGCCACCGCTTGCGTCGGGCGAAGCGGTCGAGTTGTTCTGCGCCCGCGCGCGCTGCGAGCCAAATACAGTGATCGAGGAGCTCTGCCGCCGCCTCGAGGGCCTGCCGCTTGCGATCGAGCTGGCGGCCGCGCGCATGCCGGTGTTCACACCCGGTCAGCTACTCGAGCGGCTCGGGCAGCGGCTCGACCTGCTCCGGGGCGGCCGCGACGCCGACCCGCGCCAGCAGACGCTCCGCGCCACGATTCAGTGGTCATATGACCTACTGAGCGAAGACGAGGCGTCGCTGTTCCGCCGCTTGGCCGTGTTCGCCGGCGGGTGCACGCTCGAGGTCGCCGAGGAGGCGGCAGGCGCGAGCGTGGACGTGCTCCAGCCCCTGGTCGAGAAGAGCCTCGTCCGCCACACGGACGGTCGCTTCTGGATGTTGGAGACGATTCGCGAGTTCGCGCTCGACCAACTCGAGGCCGAAGGCGAGACTATCGCCGTCCGCTCGGCCTACTGCGCATGGATGATGAGGCTCGCCGATGCGGCCGGGCTCGAACTCGAGGGGCCCAAGCAAGGCGAATGGCTCAACCGACTCCACGACGAGCACGCGAACATCCGTGAGGTCGTCACGCTGGCGCTCGAGGCCGAGGACGGTGAGCTCGCGCTCGGCATCCTGACCGCCCTGGATCGCTACTGGTTCGTCCGACCCGGCGAGGCGATGGGCTGGTTCGAGCGCGGCCTCGCACTGCTCGACTCTGTCCCGCCGGCGCTCGCCGCACACGCACTGCGCGTCGCCGGCACGACAGCGTGGTTCTACGGTGACCCGCAGCTCACACTCGCGCGCTGCCGTGAAGGCCTCGCGATCTTCGAGCAGCTCGGCCATGAGTCCGGGATGGCCAAGATGTACAGCCGGATCGCACCGCCGCTCATGCTTGACGGGCAGTTCGATGAGGCCGCAGAGCTCCTCGAGAAGGCCGTGGATCTCCACCGGCGGCTCGGGCAGGAGCAGGAGCTCGCGATCGCCCTCGGGCTCGTCGGGGGGCTCAGCTATGACCGAGGCGATCTGACCGAGGCCGCAAGACTGCTGGAAGAGGCGATCGCGCTCGGCCGCAAGGTCGGCGACCTCTCGATGGTGACCAACGCCCTATACAACCTTGCTGATCTGAACATCGAGACCGGCGACATCGAGCGCGGCATCGGCTTGGCCCAGGAATCGCTCGAGATCGCCTGGGCGCAGCGCAACCTCATGGACGTCGCCGTCTGCTTCTCAACTTTGGCGCACGCCAGATCGGCTCAAGACGACGCTCGCCTGGCCGCGACTCTCTGGGGAGCTGCCGAGCGGCTGGACGAGGAGTTGGGCCCGACACAGTTCCGAAGCGAGAAGCACAACGAGGAGGCGAAGCTGTCTCCCGGGGTTCTCGCGGACGCGGAAGGCATCGCCTCCGGTCGAGGGCTGATGACGGCGGAGGCCGTCGAGCTGGCACTCAACCGATCGCCTTGATCAAAACCGGATACCTCCGGCGCGCTCGGCGAGCCAGCGCTGGAGGTCGGCGGGTGTAAGGCCGCCGAGACTGGAGCGCATGGAGGGTCGGGGCGGTCGCTGAGCGGCGAAGGCCGAACCCTAACCCCTATCCCGTGGCCGTTTGAGGGGTTTTAGGAATCAACCAAACCCGGACACGGCGGCGGTTTGGGCATGTGCCCGGACTCGTGGTCTGCCTCGCCACTGCAGAACGCGCCAAATTACCCGCTGTGGAGCCGGAGACGCGTTATGCGCGAAGCGGCGAGGTCAGCATCGCTTACCAGGTTGTTGGCGAGGGCCCGTTCGACCTCGTTTATGTGCCGGGCTTCGTTTCGAATGTTGAGCTGAGATGGAGGGTTCAACCGTTGCTGTCCGGTCTTGGCGATGGTCGCGGCCTCCGTTTTCGCCTCCACCCACGGCGAGGGTCAACCAGGCGACAAGCCCGGACTCACCACCAGCCTCTCCAGCAAAACGTCCACAGCTGGCGCGCTGTCTGCGATTTCCTTTCAGCGGTTCAGGCCGACGAGCCTCTCAGCCCGCGCGCTCGCGAATCCTTCGGGCGGCCATGAGGCGGCGATACGCCCGTGCCTTCAAAGTGCGCGTACACACTTCGTCCGTGCACGATCCGCCATGCCCCGGACACGGACCCGTCCAACGCATCATCACCACCCTCGCCGGACTCGTCCGCCCCGGCAACTCCGTCGGACCACTCATCGACACCAACGGCCGCGTCGACGCCACCATCTTCGCCGCCAGAACCACCACAACCGGCGGCTACGCCACCCCCAACCAACTCCTGCCCAACCTCCTCGCCCACACCAACCACCCAGTCCCCACCGACGGCTGCGCAGACTGAACGTCGTCACGGCTCAGCCAGTTAGAGCGCCATCGCCTCCCGCACCTGCTCGTCTGTCCGCTGCCGATCGAACACGCCGACCTAACGGCGCCCGGTGATCGTGCTCGACTCGTGCCCCAGCGGATATGCCCGAGCTGGGTATCACCGGGGTCTGCACCAGACGAGCATCCACGACTCGTCTGACATGGACGACGAGCTCACCATGCGAGGATTTGCAGGCTCTTCCCTCAACCACGCCGTTCCACGCCCCTACCGATTGGGCGCGGCTGGGATCGAACTAGCGACTCCCGCGTGTGAACTGACGAGTTGGAGTCTTATCCACCATTCCGCTCACCATCAGCTTCGGAATGGCCTCGGCCTGAGGCTGGAAACGCTGTGGTCGAGCGATGGGGGCGGCTGGGTGAGCTCAGGCTGTTTGAGTTAGTAACGACTCGGCTTCTTTGAGGTAGTGAGCCGCCCCGAGCTCGCGGAAGTAGGCGAGCGCTGGCCGGAGTTGCGCGTCTGCTTCGGCTCGCCTTCCGACTGCCGCGAGGGCGCCGGCTGCGCGGAGGCGGGCGATGGCTTCGTCGGCGCGGGCTCCGATCCGCTCGTAGACGCTTGCGGCGCGCTCGAAGTCGCGCGATGCGACGGCGATAACGGCTTCACGATAGGGGTACGGAGGAGCCTGTTCGGCGGCGGCGATGAACTCTGCCGAACGCCCAAGCGCGAGGGCGACCCAGGGAAGGTCGGTGAGCCATTCTGATCCAAGATGAGCCGAAGCTCCCGGTAACTCGAGAACCTCCGTCAGCAGATCTGCGGCCCCGTCCTTGTCGCCCTTGGCGAGGCGGATGAAGGCGGCGTTTCCAAGCGCCGGAGTCAGGGCCTGCAAGTCCCTGGCAGCGCGGGCCAACTCGAGCCCGCGCTCTGCGTCATCGGTTGCGCCGTGTATCTCGGCGCGGGCGAGGCGGATCCGAGCCCGGCAGCAACGCATGCCAAACTCGTGATAGTGCGGCGATGCCTCGCACCCGGCAATGAATGCGTCTGCAAGCCGGAGAGCCTCCGTCCAGTCACCCCGGAACGTTCGCTCGAGGACGTCCTCGCCATCGAGCCAGCGAAGATAGGATCGTATGCCGAACTGCTCCACGTTCTCGCGCGCACGATCGAGACGATCTCGCGCCTCGTCGAGTTCCCCAAGCAACCAGTGAAAGTTGGCGAGGTTGTTCAACGCATAGTGAATGACCATCGGCGAGTTGATCGACTGGCCGATCTCAAGGCTGCGCTCGATCTCGTCCATCCCACCGCGGTCGCCCGCCCACAGGCGCGCCATGCCGATCGTGTTCAGCGCGTGAGCGGCGGCTTCGTCCAGACCGAGTTCGTCAGCGATCGCCAGCGCGGACCGTGCGAGCTCGACGGCGTCGCGCTTCCCCAGGAACAGGTCGTAGCGGGCGCGACGATTCAGCACCTGCGCCTTCTCCGCTGAGGCGGGTAGCGGTTCTGCGAGCACGAACGCCGCCTCGATCGCCTGGGACGCATCGTCACGTTCCCCCCGCGCCCAATGAACGGTCGAGAGCTCCGTCATGGCCGCCACCGCGACCTCGAGCTGTCCCTGGCCGAGAGCGCCCTCCCGTGCCTGCTCAAGCGTTTG
>VBIW01000051.1 GCA_005880915.1 Chloroflexota bacterium
CGCCGAGGCGCGGACGGTCGCTCCCTCGCACACCGCGGCCAGGATGAAGAAGGCGATGACCAGCAACAGCCAGACGACCGCCACCAGCACGATCAGCGCGACGTGGTCGGCAAGCCAGGTCGTGACCTGGTTCTGGAAGGTCGCGAAGTCGGTCTGGCTGCTTGTGTTCGAGGTGCTCTGGGAGTAGTTGAAGCTGAACCCCCCGGCCTCTCCCGAGAACAGGGCGATCAGCCACAGGTACTTGCGGGCCCAGGCGATCCGGAACGACCGGGTCACGCACTCCCAGTAGGGCATGACTTAGAAGGTGGAGGGCACGATGGCCCGCTTGTGGATGCCCGACCCGAGCAGCATCTCGCCCTCGCGGCACTC
The DNA here is from genome assembly GCA_005880915.1 of Chloroflexota bacterium. Taxonomy (GTDB): domain Bacteria; phylum Chloroflexota; class Dormibacteria; order Dormibacterales; family Dormibacteraceae; genus 40CM-4-65-16. The sequence goes on from VBIW01000051.1 coordinate 370, forward strand.
GACCTCGAAGTACAGCTTGTTGCCCTTGACCTCGATGAGGCTAGAGGTGACGGTGATCGTGTGGCCTGGCGCGGTCGGCGCGAGGTGGCGCACGTGCACCTCGTAACCGACCGTTGTGTGTCCCTCCGGAAGCAGGCGTTCTACCGAGCGATGGCTGGTCATCTCCATCAGGCCGATCATGGCCGGCGTGGCGAAGGTCCCCTTGCCGCCCACGTGGTGGGTGAGAAGGTCACCGTCGACGACGCGTTCCAGAAGCCCTTCGACGCCAGGCTGGATGCCTTCGCTCGTCCCCACCATATAGATTGTCTTTGGTGACGCTCCCTTCCGTACGTAAGGCTATCTTCCCCGCGGCAGGCCTGGGGACTCGATTTTTGCCCGCGACCAAGGCCCAGCCGAAGGAGATGCTGCCGCTCGTCGACAAGCCGACCATCCAGTACGGCGTCGAGGAGGCGATCGCCAGCGGCATCGAGCAGGTGATCATGGTCACCGGCGGCGGCAAGCGAGCCATCGTCGACCACTTCGACCGGTCGCTGGAGCTCGAGCACTACCTCGAGCAGCGAGGCAAGAGCGACCTGCTCCACATCCTCGCCGAGGTCGACCAGCTTAGCAACCAGCTCGTCATCACATACGTGCAGCAGAAGGAGCCCCTCGGCCTTGGCCACGCGGTGTGGACCGCGCGGCTGCTTGTCGAAGGCGAGGCCTGCGCCGTGCTGCTGGCGGACGACGTGATCCTTTGCGACGAGCGGCCTGTCCTGAAACAGCTGATGGATGCGCATGCCAAGACCGGCGCAACGGTCCTCGCGCTGAGGCGAGTGCCCAGGCACGAGGTCAGCCGCTTCGGCATCGTCGCCACCGCCGGCTCCAGGGACGGGATCCACGAGGTGATCGACATCGTCGAGAAGCCCCCGACCAGCGAAGCGCCGTCCGAGCTGGCCGCGCTTGGCCGCTACATCCTCATACCGGCTGTCTTTGACGAGCTGGACCGCGGGGAGCCCGGCGCCGGAAAT
>VBIW01000072.1 GCA_005880915.1 Chloroflexota bacterium
CTTTCTCTGCACCTCCTCGGCTGTCAGTCGATGAACCTCGACCAAACGAGTAAAGTCCCGATAGGCCAATTCTGCGTTGATGAGTTGCTCGAGTATCCTGCCGCGGCCCGGTTTGAATAGGAATTCCAAGGATTTAATGTCGAAGCGAAGTGAGTCGGCATAGTCAATTTGGATAGGCTTCAGTTGCATCCAAAGTGGCGACATCGGCTGCACTTCGAGTACCGAGGCACGATGCTGGACGATGCCCGCCTTCGTTACCGTAAAGTCACTGAGCTGACGAGCCAAGATAGCGAGCGCAAGATTGCCGGCGGCCCTTTGGTCCCGTAGCCGCGCAGCTTCATCTCGACGTAGGGCGTACCGAAAGGCCAAGCCCGCGCCGACCAGTGATCCGATGAGGGTCTTCAGAATATCGGCAAAAAAAGCAGTCGGAATAGCATCAACAAGGCCGATGGCTTTTTCCAGCGCTTGCAGAAATTCCATGCTCCCTCGACTGCGCACGCGGACCTAGATCTTGTTCATGTCGATCTCGATGCCTGCCGATCGCATCTCGTTGGCGACGCGGTACTTCCAGGCACCGCCGGCATCCATCTTCTCGTACAGCAGCCCGTGAAGGTCTGAAGGTATCTCGACATCGCCCTTAACCAGTGCAACGACATGCTCTCGACCGAGTTCCGATACAAAGAACCCGAACTCTAGAATCACGTTCTGCCTGACCCTCGGTCGGGCCGCAGCCTGGTCTCCAACTGGATACCCGATGTCGTCCGGCGTAAGGAGAACGACCGCGAACCTTACTGTGCCCGCATGCTTCTCGAATTTCTCGATGATGGTCTGGCCTTCGTTTGCTTGTTCATGCAGCACAACAGGCTGAAGCATCAATGCTTCGAGAAATCGCGCCAATTCCTGCTTCGCCGCCTCGTCGTGCCCATGGACAACAAATACCTTTCGTCCCGGTCTAGACCTTGGTTCTTCGCGCCGTGTCTCCGCTTCTGGCAGTGCTTCAACCCGCAAGCGCTCATCGAACAACTCCACGATCGCCTGCAACGCCGCTACCGCGCTCGCAATGCCCCGCTGGTATCCAGCCACAATTTCGTGCATCGGCACTTCGTACGCGTAGTTGTGCTCAGCTGTATCCAGCATAATTCGGTATTCGTTGTACTCAACAGTGTCGGCGCCAAAGATGTCCCGCAGTGTGTGGTTGACCTTGCTTTCCACTGCCTCGAACTTCGGATCGCGCCGCTCCGTCAACGCGGCGGGGTTAAGCGCCTGCAAGTCTTCGATCCGCCGATGCAGCAGCGGTATCGCCTGACGCATCTGATCAGTGGTCAACCTCACATGCTTCGGCTCCCCTCGTCTTGCCACGTTACCCCCTACACCAACCTGCCACAATGCCCGAACTTCATGCCAACGCTCCGCCGATTTAGGTGGGCTGTGTTACGGCATCGGGAAACCGAGAAGAACGAGCATATCTCGTAATGCCTGATACGCGCCTTGGCCACTTGCTATTCCCTGCACTGTTGTAGCAATAGCTACCAAGGCGCCGCCTAGTTTCGTGGAATTAGGGTTAGGTGCACGGGCCTCTAATAGTGCTTCACTAACTACTTGCTTCAGCTCGTCTCGCTTCGCGGTCGGCATTTCAAAAGAGCTAACACGAGCAGCAAGATCCTCGAGTACGGGGCCGAGCCTCGAAAGGTCGTCCCGAGACAGCGACGGCCAGACATTGGCTACTGCGCCGGCGCCGGTTTGGATGGCACCGACGGCTCCATGGACCGTTATGTTTGGACCGCCGGGCGCTGACTGTTGCTGAGCGATGCGGGTCTCCAGTCGCGCAACGAAGAAGTCTACATTCGCCTGAAACCGTTTTATCGCGCGTGCTTCTTCCGATTCAACGAGTTCTCTCGCATGTATTGCGTGACCCGCATACGCCGAGTTCGCCTTCTCCTGTGCATAGTCTCGAAGTTGAAGAGCATCTTCGCGGATATATAACTGTCCTTCTGCTTTTAGGGTCGCAGCGAGGTCGGCAGGTAATTCTGTAAGCGTCTCGGATGCAACTCGGGTAAGGTGCGTCTCTACAAATCGGGCTCGAACGGAAAGCTCCCGAGCGCATAACTGCCCAATACGTTGGACAGTTATCGTGGAATGCAACATCCCGCGTGCTACTCCCTCACCATAGATGGATGAAACGTCCGTATCGAGCGCCGCCATCCTGCCCTCACGCTCTGCGTGGATCAAACTTCGCGCAAGGTCATGGGCTTTTTGGGGAAGCATTTTCCACCCTCTGGCTTACGTGCTTGGGGTAGCAATTATGTTCTCACGGACCATACGCTCATCGACGAACCGACATGGATTATTGCTGGAGCTGATGAGGGCGACTTACAGCCCCGCCTTCTGCATTAGCTTCGCCACGCTGATGTCGAGCGCGGCGACCGTGCAGCTAACAGCGTCAATCCTCGAATAACGTCACGACCGAGACCTTTAGCCCGCCCGCAAGCGTCTCAATAGCGTCGAGAGACGGGTTCGCCTTGCCGCGCTCGATCCGGCTCATGTAGCTCCTGGCGAAGCCGCAGCGGTCCGCCAACGCCTCCTGCGATACCTTGGCCGCCCGTCGTAGGGCGGCAACCCGATAGCCGAATTTCTTCCGCAGCGTGACACGCACGCCTCGGAATCTGTCCTAGCGTACACTTATTGGCCACGCACTGATCGTGACATTACCCAGGCGGCACTACGGAGACAGCAATGAAGAGACTCGCACTGGCGATGTTTTGTGCAGCGGTGTCGAGCTTGGCGATAGCCGGCCTCCTCGGCCCCACGACTTTCGACGAGTGTATTTTGGCAAACATGCGGGGCGTCGGAAGTGATGTGGCTGCCCGCGCCGTTGCGGCGTCATGCGCCAAACAGTTTCTGCAACCGAAACCAGCCGAGAGGAGCGCGCCGGCCGCACCTGTCCCCGCGAACACCGATAACGGCACCCCACCGCGAATCACCGATCCGAGCGGTAGATTCACCGACTTCCGCCCCGATCCCCCGAAGTGAGGAAAGCGAGCGGCTTGGCCACGCCGGCCATGTGGGTCCCAAACCTGCGCCTGAGCCGCGCTGCCGCGCTCGCCGTGCCGCTAGGCCAGCCCTACCACCAGGCGATCCGCGACAAGCTCGTGAGGCTGCTCGAGCGCGCTGGCAAGCGCCGGGCGAGGGCGGCCGTGCAGGCGTACCTGGAGCGCGAAGAGCACGAGTTCGTCGGGCTTCAGTTCCCCGAGGGGTGGGCCGACCAGATCCTGTCGAATGACGCCGTGAGCATGCTCGTCATGTCGGGTGACCCGGAAGCCGTGGAGCCGGCCGACGCCGAGCTTGCCAAGGAGGCGCTGGAGGAGAGCAAGGACCAAGATCTAGCGACGTTCCTGTCGCTGGCGCCGGGAGGAACCGACCATTGGGACGATGATCCTGGCCCAACGTATCAGACCAAAACCGGACTAGAAGGCCTCACCAAAGAAGACATTGACCGCATCCTAGCGGACGAGCCTGATCCAAAGACAGGCGCCCCGGAAGAGTCCGGCGGCGGTATATCGCCGACCGAAAAGGCGCTCGGCCTAGATCTTTCTGCGGAAATTGCAGAGATCCGCCGGATACTGGACGAGCACGAGAAGAACAAAAAGAAGTGACGCATCGGGCGGTCGGGCCGCCACAAAAACACATGGCGCGCGCCGTTCCTTGCGAATGTTTTCCGTGGACATGCTGGTGATGCAGGGCGACCTAGAGGGGTGTCGAGCCCCAGGCCCCCGAGCTGGCGCGCGACAGGACGGACGCGGCTGAGTGCGACGCGGGCCGGAGAATGAGTAGGCGGATGTGAGCGGTCAAACAGCACGGCACATGTTGAAAGATCTCAAATGGCTATTAAATAACTTCGCTCAAGCGCGCTCTTTATGCCTCCGAGTCCCGCTCATGCAGCCTCACGCGGGCGAGCGTAGCTAAAGGCCGCATCAGAGCTGAGTTCGATGGGCTCGTCGTGGTGATACCACGGCCTGGACCCTGGCCCTTGTCGGATCAATGCCACTCTTTGACGTAACAGACGTAACAAACGTGCGCTCCTCTATTCGCGCGAATCTCGACGTTACGTCCGGTGTTACGCCAGACTTGCCCGGCGTAACAGCCCGGCCTCCCATTCGGGCCGACACCGCATCAGGCTCCATCATCGGCCCCAAGCTTGTCGGCGATGATCGGATACAAGCGCAGCAGCCGGCCGCCGATGCGTTGCGGCTTGGCGCGTTCTGCGCTGCCGTCGGCCTTGGGTAGCGCGCCGGCGTCCTGCAAGATGTCCAGTGCGCGCTTGAAGTCAAAGCCCTTCAAAGCCTCGCGTAGGCCGTCTTTGTTGAACAGGTACAGGCGCCCGATGTCGTCATCGGCTATAGGTTACGTCGGAAAACCGCCCGTCGCCGTGCCGCTCTATGAACCCACTCACACGCTCGAGAATCTGCCGCCGCTCGTCGTTGCCGCGCCCGCGCAGGGATCGCCAAGCCTTAAAGCCCTCTACTGCTGCCTGAGTTGCTGCGCCCCCCGGCCAGCCGGTGATGCCGTACTCGGTCGCCACTTCACCGGCCAACGCCAATATTGCAAAACGCCCGGCGGCTCGCTTGTCCTGCCCTTCGCCACCGTCAGCACAGAACGCCGGCAACGCTTTGATGACTTCCAGGCGTTCGCAGAAATCACTCCGATCACGGGTGAGCTTTTCAAGGAACGCGCGCCCGGCGTGTCCGTAATGCGCGACCGCAGCCCGCCGGATCGCATCTGCAAAGGCGGCGGCGCTTGGCAGGCCGTGCAACTCGTCCCACGCGCCGTAGCGCCGCACCGCCGGAACATCCAGCATGCGAACTGACTGGCCTGACTTCGCTCGATACCCGCCCTCCATCATCGTCGTCTCGATGGTGCGCTCGCCGCTCGACAGCACGAAGCAGCGCCAGTGGGTCACGCCTCGCGCGGTGCCTGTGCGGCTTGCACGTTGCTTGCCGCGCCCGTTGCCGAGTGCATAGACAATCGCACCGACTTCCTTGGGATCACATTCGCTGATCTCGTCCAGCGCGAGAAGGCAATCGTTAAATTGCGCCGCAGCCCCTTCCATGCCGTTCGCCGTCGCCCGCCAGCTTCGCCGATACCTCGCCCCACCCCAGGTTGAACAGGCCGCCTCGATCGCGGTGGTCTTGCCGGTCGAGGAGTCGCCGACGAAATGAATGCCTCCGCTCTCACCGTTACACCGCTCCAGCATCGGCCCTGCGAACGAGGCCGATAGCGCCAGAGTCAGCATTGGATTGCCGATCGCCCGTGCGGCAATTTCAGCTTGCCACTCGGCGAGCGTTCCCGCCCGCGTGTGCTCGTCGTGTCCGCGCTCGCCCGATTGGAAGATCACGTTCGATGCGTTCGCCCCGATGACAATATCCGGCAACACGAAGGAATCCCCACACCAGCCAACCTGCAAGGCGCAGTTCACACGCCGTTTGGGCGGCTTCGCCTGCAGGTATTGCGCAAGCAAAGTTTTTGCCTGTGGGTCGATTTCAACTCCCATCGCCAACAGTTCACCGCGCAGCTCGTCTCCACCAGCGCGCAGCAGCTCCATCGGCATGGCCCAGTCGCGCCAGCGCTTCAGCGTGTTTCTGAACCGCAGCAGCCGCCCGAAATTGTTGTCCTGGGCGTCGAAGGTCACAGCCTCGACGTGCACGGGCGAGCAGATCCACTGTTGGGTAAGTGTTGGCGGCGCGTCTCCCTTGCCCGCCTTGATGCCGAAGAACCATACGCCGGGCTTCAACTTGCGGCCGTCGGGGACGGGCGTCCAGTCGTCAAAGACCTTGAAGTGCGGTCGGTGCTCGGCGTTCGGAATCGCCGGTTCTTCCTCATCCGTTACGCCTGTTACGTCACCTACAACCGCCGCCGTAACGTCGGGAATCGCACCGCTGCTGGCGTGTACGTCTGTTACGTCTGTTACGTTTGCTTCTGTCGATGCGTTTTCCGCTGCTGCCGTTGGCGCCTTCGGCTCTTCGGTGCGGTCAGAATCGCCGCCACACGCGATGATGACGCCCGCGATGGCGCGTTGTACGGCTTCGTTTCCAAGTTGCGCCGCCATGTCGTTGAAATCAGTCGCGCCCTCCGGTCGGTCAGTGCGGAAGTCGGGAACAGCGAGCAGTCCGCCAACAGCGCGCGCTGCCGCCCTCGCCTTGGTCAGCCCAGGATTGCCTTCTTCGGCGGCGTCATCATCTGCGCACATGACTAAAGTGAGGTCGGGATGCTCCTTACGCAGCGCTTGCGCGACTGCTTCCAAGTTGTTCGCCGTGAACGCCACCACGACGGGGTGGCCCGTTGCTTCATGGACCGTCGCGCCGGTTGCAAAGCCTTCAACGATGCACAGCGCCGTTGCGTCCTTCGTGGTCCCGAGGGTGTAGTAGCAGCCGGAGACCTGCCCGCCGCGGAGGAATAGCTTCTTGCCGCGCGGCGGAATGTACTGAAGTGAACGTATCCGACGGCCATCGTGCATCGGGATCACCAACCTGTCGAGATCGAGTTTCGCCCCATGCGCCTTGATGCCCTTCCGGGCCAGGTAAGGATGGCCGTCAGGAGCGGGCAGCGCAACCTGCCAGGTCGCCGCCGCCTTGTTGGCGGCGGCGGTCTGTTTGGCTTTCAGCTCGGCCTTGGCTTTGGTCTGGACCTCGCTGATATGACGCTTGAAGGCGTTCTGTTCCC